>NZ_JBIVUX010000002.1:156885-1093478 GCF_044757385.1 Streptomyces sp. NPDC091282 | reverse complement strand
GGTGGGGCGGGGGGGGGGCCGCGGGGGGGGGGGGGGGGCCGGGGGGGGGGGCGGGGGGGGGGGGGGGGGGGGGGGGGGGGGGGGGCGCCCCCCCCCCCCCCGGCCGACCGTCAGACGTCCACGGCCGAGAGCCGTGTCAGCACTGCGACTTGTAGAAGTACTTGCTGACCGACGCGTCGTTCATGTTGTCCTTCGTGATCGCCACCATGTTCGTGCCGATCGTCTTGCTCACCGACTTGCCCTCGAAGGCGCCGGCGAGCTGGTCCACCGCCTGCCGGCCGATCGACGCCGGGTCCTGGGCGACCAGCACCTGGAGGGTGCCCGCCTTCAGCGCGGCGACCTCGTCGGGCTCGGCGTCGAAGGCGGCCACCTTCACCGTGCCCTGCTTGCCGGCCTGCTTCAGCCCGGTGGCGATGCCCGTACCGGTGTTGGTGTTGCCCGCGAACGCGCCGCCCAGGTCCGGGTGTGCGGCGAGGGTCGACTGGATCTGCGAGGCCGCGGTGGCCGGCAGGTCGTTGTCGTACAGCGTCGGCAGCACCTTGATGCCCGGGTACTTGCCCATCTCCTCGGTGAAGCCCTTGATCCGGGCGTCCGTCGTGGACACACCGGGCTTGACGCTGATGACGACGACCGAGCCCTTCTCGTTCATCAGCTTGGCGAGCGCGTCGGCGGCGACCCGGCCGCCCTTCTCGTTGTCCGACGAGATCCGGGTGATCCCGACCGAGTCGTCGCTGACCGTCGTGTCCACCAGCGCCACCTTGGTGCCCGCCGACTGGATCTGCTTCAGCGACGGAGTCAGCGCGCTGGTGTCCACCGGCGAGATCAGCAGTCCGTCGGGCCGGGCCGCCGCCACCGAGTCGAGGAGCGGCCGCTGCACCGACACGTCCCACTGCGCGGAACCGTCGGCCGTGAAGTCCATCCCCTTGGCCTTGGCCTCCTGTTGGGCGGCGCAGGTCATGGTGATGTAGAAGGGGTCGCTCTTGACCCCCGTGATCAGCCGGACCTTCTTGCCCTTGGCGCCGCCCGAACTCCCCGAGCCGCCACCGCTGTCCGACGAACCGCACGCCGAGGCCGCGCCGAGGGCCAGCACCGTGCCCACCGCGACCAGCAACCCGCGCCTGCTGCGCATGCTCCCCATCACAGAGTCCTCCTTGTCCCGTGCGAACGAGTTGTCCCGCGCGATCGAGTTGTCCTGCCCGACCGGGCCGGCCCCTGCGAGCGGGCCGGTCCGTGCGATCCCGTGCCGCGTGACGCCGCCGTGCCCGACGCCTTCACGCGCGTTCCCGGGTCCTGCGGCGCATCTGGTCGACGTAGACGGCCACGACCAGCACCACGCCCACCGCCACGTCCTGCCAGTACTGCTGGACGCCGATCACGATCAGCCCGGTGGTCAGCACCGCCGGGATGAAGACACCGATCACCGTGCCCAGCACCGAACCCCGGCCGCCGAAGAGGCTGGTGCCGCCCAGCACCACCGCGGTGATCACCTTGAGGTTGTCCGTGGAGTGTCCGGCGATCGACGTCGTCCCGTAGGAGGCCAGCCACATCACCGCGCCCAGCCCGGCCAGCAGCCCCATCAGGCCGTACACCTTCACCAGGTGCCGGCCCACCGGAATGCCCGCCCGCCGTACGGCCGTCGGGTTCGACCCGATCGCGAGAGTGTGCTCGCCGAACCGGGTGGCGGCCAGCACCGCGCCGAAGACCGCGGTCACCACGGCGGCCAGGATCACCATCCACGGGATCCCGAGCAGCTTGCCGAAGCCGAGGCTGTTCTGCAGATGGGTGGAGGACGCGCCCGCCGGGTCCTGGCCGCCGGTGGCGAGTTCGGCGATGCCCAGCGCCGCGCCGAGCCCGCCCAGGGTCACGATCAGCGGCGGCACCTTGCCGCTGGCGACGACCACGCCCTGCAGCGCGCCCCAGGCGGTGCCGACGGCCAGCGCGATCACGACACAGAGCGCGACCGTGCCCCAGCCCGACGCCGGGCCGCCGTGGTGGATGTTGTACTCACCGGCCGCCACCGCGGCCAGCACCAGCACCGACCCGATCGACAGGTCGATGCCCGCCGTGATGATCACGAACGTCATGCCGACGCCGAGCACCAGGTAGATGGCCGCGTTCACGGCGATCTGCGTGATGTCGTACGTGGTGAAGAACTTGCCCGGCGCCGCGACGGTGAAGAACACCACCAGGGCCAGCAGGATCACGAAGGTCCACAGTTCGTTCAGCGTCGCCGCGCGCCGGAGCCAGTCCGGCGCCCCGGCCCGGCCGCCCGCGGCCACGGGAACCTTCTCGCTCTCGGCCGTCATCGTGCCCCCTCCGCTTCCTTGCCACCGCTCGGCCCGTCCAGGGATCCGGTCATCGCGCCGACGAGCTCCTCGATCGTGGTCTCCGCGGCGGTGTACGACGCGACGCGCCGGCCCAGCCGCAGCACCTCCACCCGGTCCGCCACCGACAGCACCTCGGGCATGTTGTGACTGATCAGCACCACGCAGATGCCCCGGTCGGCCACCCTGCGGACGGTCTCCAGGACCCGGGCCCGCTGGACCACGCCCAGCGCGGCGGTCGGCTCGTCCATGAAGATGACCTTGTTGGCGAAGGCGACCGCACGGGCCACCGCGACGGACTGCCGCTGCCCGCCGGACAACGTTGTCACAGCGGCGGTCACATCTTTCAGTTCCACACCGAGTTCCGCGAAGGCCTGGACCGCCTCCCGGCGCATCGCCGGCCGGTCGAGCAGGCCGATCCGCCCGAGCAGACCGCCGCGCACGATCTCCCGGCCGAGGTAGAGATTGGCCGCCGCGTCGAGGTCGGGTGCGAGCGAGAGGTCCTGGTAGACCGTCTCCACACCGTGCCGCTGCGCGTCCATCGGCCCGGAGAACCGCACCGGCTCGCCGTCCAGGCGGACTTCGCCGGCGTCGGGGCTGAGGACGCCCGACAGGACGTTCACCAGAGTGGACTTGCCGGCGCCGTTGTCGCCGATGAGGGCGACGACCTCGCCGGGGTACGCCGTGAAATCGGCGCCCTGGAGCGCCTGCACGTGGCCGAAACGCTTGACCACGCCATGTGCGGTGAGCAGTGGTTCCCTTGCAGAGGCCATGTTGTGCCTTCTGGTTGGTATCGTTAACAGCTTGGCTGATTCTTGGGGCGCCCGCCGCGGGGTGTCAAGGGTGGTGCAGCCGATCCCGCACCGCCCCGGACCGCTCCCCAATTCCGCTTGTTCGCACGCCTGTTGCCACGCCGTCGAGTGGGTAACGTTGACGAGTCGACGCTCGAACGTGACGCAGGTGGAGGACGTGGCGTGGCAGCCACCCGGCCGACCATGAAGGACGTTGCCGCGGAAGCGGGTGTCAGCGCGATGACGGTGTCCCGGGTGGTCAACGGCGGTGCGGCCGTCGCTCCGCGCACCGCCGCGCGGGTGGTCGCCGCGGTCCGCAAACTGGGCTACCAACGCGACGACGTCGCACGTCAGTTACGGCGCACCCATGAACTGAGCCAGATCATCGGCCTGTTGGTCGACGACGTGGCCGACCCCTTCATGGCCGCGGTGGCCTCCGCCGCCGAGGACGTCGCCCGGCAGCGCGGCAGCGTCATGCTCATCGGCTCCAGCCGCGCCGACCTGAGCCGGGAACGCGAGGTCGTCGCCGCGTTCACCGCCCGCCGGGTCGACGGCCTGATCCTCGTCCCGGCCGCCGGCAGCCACCGCTTCCTGCGCCCGGCCCAGGCGCAGGGCACGAAGATCGTCTGCGTGGACCGGGCCGCACCCGGGCTGAACGTGGACGCCGTGGTGGTCGACAACTTCGGCGCGGTGCGCGAGGCGGTGGGACGGCTGGCGGCCCGCGGCCACCGCAGGATCGGCTACGTCGGCGACACCCCGGGGATCCGGACGTTCGGCGAACGGCGGCGGGGCTATCTCGCGGCGCTGGCGGCGGCCGGCCTCCCCGCCGACCCGGCACTCATCGGCGACGGTCTGCGGTCGGGGCCGCAGGCGGCCGCCGCCGTCACCGGGATGCTCGCCCTGCCCGACCCGCCGACCGCGCTGCTGGCCGGCAACGAGATCCTCGCGTTCGGCGCCCTCGCCGTCCTCCCGGCGGGCCGTGCCTTCGTCGCCTTCGACGACTTCGCGCTCGCCGACCGGCTGACCCCGCCCGTGACCGTGATCGCCCAGGACCCGGTGGCCCTCGCGACCCGCGCCGCGCACCTGCTGTTCGCCCGCATCCACGGCGACGTCGCGCCACCGCGCACGGTGGTCATGCCGACCCGGCTGATCGAGCGCGGATCGGGCGAACTGCCCGGACCGTTCGCCTAGTCGGACGGCCCGGTTATTCGGTGGCGGCCCGGTGCGCGGACCCTCTACGGTGAGGCCACCGCTCGCCGAGCGGAAGACGAACACAGGAGGTGTGACCGATGGCTGTCGTTGCGATGGGCGCTGCCCGCGACCAGAAGTTCATCCATTCCACCTCCGCGGCCACCGGCTGACCTACCGCGTTCCCGGGGCCGCCCCTGTGAAGGGTCACCCTTGTCTTCCAGCTCCGCTGCTGACTTCTCCGTGCTCGCTCCCTACGGATGGGACGAGACCTGGGCGAAGGAGTTCGCCCCCTACGCCGCCGACGGCCTGCTGGCCGGGCGGGTCGTCCGTGTCGACCGCGGGCAGTGCGACATCGTCACCGCCGGCGGGACACTGCGCGCCGACACGGCGTTCGTCACCCCGCACGACCCGCTGCGTGTCGTGTGCACCGGCGACTGGGTCGCCGTCGAACCGGGCGGCAACCCCCGTTACGTCCGCGCGTACCTGCCGCGCCGGACCGCCTTCGTGCGCTCCACCTCCTCCAAGCGGTCCGAGGGACAGATCCTCGCGGCCAACGTCGACCACGCGATCGTCGCGGTCTCCCTCGCCGTCGAACTCGACCTCGGCCGGATCGAACGGTTCCTGGCGCTGGCCTGGGAGTCCGGCGCCCAGCCCGTCGTCGTCCTGACCAAGGCCGACCTGGTCCCGGACCCGGTGACGCTCGCGCACCTGGTCCAGGACGTCGAGACCACCGCCCCCGGCGTGCCGGTCCTCACCGTCAGCGCGATGGCCGGCGACGGCCTGGACGTCCTCGTCTGCCTCGTCGGCTCCGGCACGTCCGTCCTGCTGGGCCAGTCCGGCGCGGGCAAGTCCACCCTCGCCAACGCGCTGGTCGGCGAGGACGTGATGGACGTCCGGGCGGCCCGGGACGTCGACGGCAAGGGACGGCACACCACCACCACCCGCAACCTGCTGGCGCTGCCGGGCGGGGGCGTGCTGATCGACACGCCCGGACTGCGGGGCGTGGGCCTGTTCGACGCCGAGACCGGGGTCGGGCAGGTGTTCTCCGAGATCGAGCAACTGGCGGCGGACTGCCGGTTCTCCGACTGCGGGCACGAGAGCGAACCGGGCTGCGCGGTGCTCCGCGCGGTGGACACCGGGGAGCTGCCCGTGCGCCGGCTGGAGAGCTACCGCAAGCTGATGCGCGAGAACCAGTGGATCGTCGCGAAGACGGACGCGCGGCTCCGCTCCGAGATCAAGAAGGACTGGAAGAAGAGGGGAGCGGAGGGGAAGGCGGCCATGGAGGCGAAGCGGGGCCGCTGGCACTAGCACCGTGTCCGAATCCCGCCGGACGCGCCCTCGTCCGTCGCCCACACTGGACGGGTGATGGACGAGGACACCAGGTACGAGGCGGTGCGCAGCCGGGACGGCCGGTTCGACGGCGCGTTCTTCTTCGCCGTGCGGACCACCGGCATCTACTGCCGTCCCAGCTGCCCCGCCGTCACCCCGAAGCGGCACAACGTCCGCTTCTTCCGCACGGCCGCCGCCGCGCAGGGCTCCGGGTTCCGCGCCTGCCGCCGGTGCCGTCCGGACGCCGTGCCGGGATCCGCCGAGTGGAACGCCCGCGCCGACGTCGTCGGCCGGGCCGTCCGGCTGATCGGCGACGGCGTGGTGGACCGCGAGGGCGTCGGCGGCCTCGCCGACCGGCTCGGCTACAGCACCCGCCAGGTGCAGCGGCAGCTCACCGCCGAACTCGGCGCCGGCCCGGTCGCCCTGGCCCGCGCCCAGCGCGCCCACACCGCGCGCGTGCTGCTCCAGACCACCGAGCTGCCGGTCACCCGGATCGCGTTCGCGAGCGGTTTCGCCAGCGTGCGGCAGTTCAACGACACCGTCCGCGCCGTGTACGCCACGACCCCGAGCCGGTTGCGCGAGGCGGCGCCCGGCGGCCGGGACGCCCGCCGCGGCTCGCCCGCCGCCGGGATCCCGCTGCGGCTCGCCCACCGCGGCCCGTACCAGGCCGGTCCGGTCTTCGACCTGCTGGCACGCGAGGCCGTACCGGGCGTGGAGGAGGTCACCGGCGTCCCCGGCTCCCGCACCTACCGCCGCACGCTGCGGCTGCCGTACGGCCACGCCGTCGTCGCCGTCGAGGAGCGTACCGGTGCCGCGGCGGGCGGTGCCCGTCCCGGCGGCTGGCTGGACGCCCGGCTGCGCCTCACCGACCCGCGCGACCTGACCACCGCCGTACAGCGGCTGCGCCGGCTGTTCGACCTCGACGCCGACCCGTACGCCGTCGACGAACGGCTGAGCGCCCACCCCCGGCTCGCCCCGCTGGTCGCCGCGCGGCCGGGACTGCGCGCACCCGGCACCGCGGACCCCGCCGAGGCCGCGGTACGGGCGCTGGTCGGCACCGGCGCCGCCGCCGCGCTGGTCCAGCGGTACGGCACGGCGCTGGACGCGCCCGCGGGCGGCCTCACCCACCTCTTCCCCGAGCCCGCCGTGCTCGCCGTGGCCGAGCCGGACGGCGTCCTCGGCGCGCTCGCCGCCGCGCTCGCGGACGGCGTCGTACGGCTGGACCCGGGCGCGGACCGGGCCGATGCCGAAGCCGCCCTGCGGGCCCTGCCCGGGATGCGGCCGCAAGCCGTCGCCGAGATCCGCGCCCGCGCGCTCGGCGACCCGGACGTGGCCGTGCCCGGCCTGGACGTGCCGGAGGACTGGCGGCCCTGGCGGACGTACGCCGTCCGGCACCTGCTGACCGAGGCCGGGCGCGCCCGGTAGGCGACCCGCGAGACCGTCCGTGCGGCTGGGCCCGGCCGCACGCCGCGCTCCGCCACCCGAGTGGTCCACCGGTCGGGTTGCCGCGCCCGCTCACCCTCCGTGTGCCACCTTCCCCTCCAGTGGACCTAGGGAAGGACGGGTACGGATGGGCAAGGTCGGGCGGATCCTCGGCGCGGCACTGCTGATCGCGATGGGCACGACGGGGCGGGCCGGTGCCGCGCCCGGCCCCTCGCCGTGGACGGGGAGCTGGGAGGCCGCGCCCTCCGGCACGGCACCCGAGGTGCCCGGCGCCGCCTACCGCAACGTCGTCCGCCTCAGCGTCGGAGGCAGCGCGGTACGGATCCACGTCAGCAACCGGCTGGGCAGCGCACCGCTGCGGCTCGGCGCGGTCACGGTCGCGCTGCGCCGGGGCACCGGCGCGGACGCCGTACCCGGATCCATGCGCGCCGCCACCTTCGACGGCGCCGGCACAGCGATCGTCCCGGCCGGGCAGGACCTGGTCAGCGATCCGGTGCCGCTCGCCGTCCCGGACGCCGCCGACCTGCTGGTCACCGTCGAGACCCCGGGCGACTCCGGCCCCGCCACCTATCACCGCGTCGCGCTCCAGACCAGCTATCTCGCCGGAGCCGGTGCCGGCCGGGCCGCCGACGAGCACGGCGACGCGTACACCGGGACCACCGGCAACTGGTACTACGTCTCCGGCGTCGACGTGCGGGGCCCGCACCGCGGCACCGTGGTCGCCTTCGGCGACTCCCTGACCGACGGCAACGGCTCCAGCTTCGGCGCCAACCACCGGTGGCCCGACCGCCTGGCGGAACGGCTGCGCCCGCTGCGCACCGGCGTCCTGAACGCCGGGATCTCCGGCAACCGGCTGCTGCTGGACAGCACCGGAGGACCGGCCGCCCTGAACCGCCTGGACGCCGACGGACTGCGCCGGGCGGGCGTGCGGACCGTGGTCCTCCTCGAAGGCATCAACGACATCAAGGGCACCCCGGAGGCCACCGACCCCGAGGACTTCCTGCGGGCGTACCGCACGATCGTCGCCCGCGCCCACGCGCGCGGGATCCGGGTGGTGGGCGCCACGCTCACGCCCTACCAGGGGTTCAGCGGCTATACCGACGCCAGGGAGGCCGTAAGGCAGCAGGTCAACGCGCTGATCCGGACCCGGCACGTCTTCGACGCCTACGCCGACTTCGACGCCGTCGTCCGCGACCCGCAACGGCCGACGCGGATCCGGCCCGGCTACGACCCCGGTGACCATCTGCACTTCAACGACGCGGGCATGCGCGCGCTGGCCGACGCCGTCAAGCTCGCCGACCTGGTCTGAGCCCTCAGCGGCCGGAGGCCACCGCCGCCAGCCAGCCCGCCGTCACCAGCAGGCAGCCGAACAGCTCGGCCAGCACGCCGGAGCCGCCCGCGTCCATCGTCGTGCGCAGCGCGGCCACCGCCTCGGCACGCCGGCCCAGGCGGCGGCGTTCGTGCAGGTAGATCCCGGCCATGAAACCCGGGATCGCGCCCACCACGGGAAGCAGGACGAAACCGAGCAGGGCGCCGGCCCCGGCGTACACGCCCATCCGCGGGGTGGCGCCGCTCGCCCGCAGCCGGCGCGGCGGCAGGATCCAGCGGACCACCTGGGTGAGCAGCAGCACGACCGAGGCGCCGACCAGGACCGCCCACGCCAGCGGGCGCGGGTCGTACAGCGCCCACCACAGCACGCCGGCCCACACCAGCCACGAACCCGGCACGCCGGGCACCAGTACTCCGCACAGGCCTAGCGCCAGCACGAGACCGACCAGCAGGAGTTCTCCCGCGCCCATCTGCCCAGGGTGCAGTGCGGGTCAGTCCCGGGCCACCCAGCCCCGTTCGCAGGAGTGCCAGCCCAGTTGCAGCCGGGTCGTCACCCCGGCCAGCTCCATCAGCCGTCGCACCCGGCGCTGCACGGTCCGCAGGCCCAGGTCGAGCTGTTTGGCCACGCTCGCGTCGGTCAGGCCGGCCAGCAGCAGCGACAGCACCTCCAGGTCGGTGGCGTCGGGCGCGTCGGGCGCCTCCTCGATCGTGCCGGAGACGCCCAGGCGCAGCGGCAGCGCGGTCCGCCACACCGACTCGAACAGCTCGGACAGCAGCTCCAGCAGGCCGCTGGCGTGCACCACCACCGCGGCGGGCTCCGAGGTCTGCGAGGTGAGCGGGACCATCGCGAGGGCGCGGTCCGCCACCACCAGTTTGGTCGGGACCCGCTCCACCACCCGCACCCGCTCGCCCCGGCCCAGCGCCGCCGTCAGCTCCGTGATGCCGTCCGGCAGGCCGAGCACCGCGCGCTCCACCACCACCCGGTAGCGCACGCCGCGGCCGGCCGCCTGCTCCTCGGCCTCGTTCTCCGCCCCGGAGACCACCGTCGGGTTGCCGGTGACCAGGGCGCACACCTCCTCGGCCGCGCCCAGCTGGAGCTGGAGGAACCGCTGCGCGACGGCCGGGGCGCCGGTCACCACCTCCACCAGGTCGTGCACGGCGGGCTCGGCGGCAGCCGCCCGGTACTCCTCGGCCAGCAGCGCCGCCGCCAGCTCCGCCTGCTCCAGTTCGTGCCGCTGCCGGGTGAGCAGCGCGCCCAGCGCCACGCCGGGCGGCGCCGCCACCCAGCGGCCCGGCCGGCCCGAGGACTGGGCGGCGAGGCCGTGCCGTTCCAGCCGGCGCAGCGCGCGTTCGGTGTCCGGCTCGGCCAGCGTCAGGCGCCGCGCCAGGTCGGGCACGTCGGCGGCGCCCACGGAGACCAGCGTCCGGTACGCCGACTCGTCCCTCTCGTCCAGCCCGAGCGCTGCCAGCATCGCCTCGCGTCCCTCCCTCGCCGTCCCGGCGCCGTGGCGGGAACCGGCCACGGCGCAAACCCGCCGTGGCCCATCATCGCCGTACCGGCGGTCTCTCTGCCAAGATCACGTCACCGCGGCACCTTCGCAGGGGGTCCGGATCCCGCTTCCGGATCCGCGACGCACAGCTGGTCGCCAGGAAAACCCGTCACCATGAGGTCTCCGGCCGGGACGCCACCCGCGTCCGGCCGCGCGAACGGTGGCCCGGTCCCGTGACGCGCGCGACGCGCAGGGGATCCGGGGCCGGGTCACTCAGCTGTCGCCGGGTGGTTCTCCCGTGGGGGGTGGGACCACCCGGCGACTCACCCGTGTCACGGGCACCGTCCGCCGCACGCGTGCCGTCGACTCCCTTTCCTCGCACGCGCGTTCACGGATTCACTCGCCACGGCGTTCGACACCGGGTCGTGTGCGGGATTTTCCCGATGCCCCGTTTTCATCGGGCCTGAGCGGTGGACAATCAGGGGCATGAGCCAGCCAGGGGGTAGGCCCGCCCGTCACGAGGACGACTGGTGGGGGCAGTTGTACGACGACTCCACCGAGGACACCGGCCCCACGGCCGCACCCGATTCACTGGACGACCGGTTCGCCTCGGCGAAGAACACGGTGACGGGACGGGAACGCCGGGGAGCTGCGGACCGGCCGCCACCGGCGGCGCCCATGCGGTCCGGTGCGCCGGACGCCCCGGACCGCGCGGCGGCGTCCGGTTCTCCGGCCGTGCCGGTCCAGCCGGGCCCGCCTCCGCCCACGCCGCCGGTCGTGCCGGGTCCTTCGGCCGCCGCGGTTCCGCCGCCTCCGGCCGTGCCGCCGCGGATACCACCGGCGGTGCCGAGGCGGTCCGCCGCGCCGGACGTCCCGGACCGCTCGTCCGCACCCGGTCCTCAGGAGGCGCCCGTCCAGCCGGGCCCGCCCGCGCCTCCGGTCGCCCCGGGCCCCCCGACCGCCGCCGCTCCACCGCCGCCGGCCGTTCCTCCGGCGGTTCCTCCGACCGCTCCTTCGGCCGCTTCTCCGGCTGTCCCTCCGGCGGTTCCTCCCGCCGTCCCTCCGCCCGCTTCTCCGGCGGTCGGCGGGCCGCCCGATCCGCCCGTCGTGCCGCGGCCGCCCGGCGCTCCGGCTCCGGTGGCCGGGCCCGAGGCGGTGCCGGGGCAGGCAGCGCCGCCCGCCGTGACCGGACCGCCCGCCGTGCCCGCGCAGCGGGCCGCGGGCGAGGACGCCGCCGCCGTTCGCAAGCCCTGGCCGTGGGACGAGGAGGACCCGGAGTTCGTGGAGGCGGAGGACGAGGCCTGGGCGGGCGTGCACGCCGCCACCCGGCCCGACCTGGCCGCCCTCCCGCCGTACTCCGCCCCGGTCTCCTCCGTGGAGTACGTCGGATCGGGCCCGCCCACCTACGACGCCGAACCGACCGCCCTGCCCGCCGCCGACCCCGACGCCCTCGACGCGCTGGTCGCCGACACCGTGCTCGACGGCGCCCGCTACGGCACCTGCACCCTGCGGGCCGTCTCGCAGCGCGGCGACTCCGGCCGGTACCGCGGCGAACCGCGCCGCGACGCCCTGCTCACCGCCCGGTTCGGCTCCGGCGACCAGGCGCTGCTCCTGGTCGCGACGGCCACCGGCGCCCGCGCCACCCCCGGTGCCCACCGGGCCGCCGCCGAGGTCTGCGCGTGGATCGCCCGCGCGGTGGGCCGCAGCCACCGGCGGCTCACCGAGGACATCCAGGCCGCCCGGCGCGGCGACCTCAAGTCCGGACTGCACCGGCTCACCGACCGCAGCCTCGGCAAGCTCCGCGCCAGCGCGGCCGAACAGGGCGTCGCCGACGACGAGTACGCGGCCGGCCTGCGCTGCCTGCTGGTCCCCGCCGACCCCCAGTGCCGCACCCGGGTCTTCTTCGGGGTCGGGGAGGGCGGGCTGTTCCGGCTCCGGGACGGCGAGTGGCAGGACATCGAACCGCACGCCGGCACCGAGACCGTCGGCGGGGCCGTCGTCGGCTACGGCTCACCGCCCGCCGAGACACCGGAGGGCGACCGGCTCACCATGGACCTCGGCATCCCCACCCCGCCGAGCCCCTACGAACCGGCTCCCGAACCGCCCCGCGACCCGTTCCTCTTCCGCGCCTCGGTAGCCCGCCCGGGTGACGCCCTGGTCATGTGCAGCCCCGGCCTCGCCGAACCGCTGCGCGGCGAACCCGCCCTGTGCGCCTATCTGGCCCGGCGCTGGTCCGGCGGCACCCCGCCGGGCCTCGCCGCGTTCCTCACCGACGCCCAGGTACGGGTGAAGGGCTACGCCGACGACCGTACGGCCGCGGTCGTCTGGGAGGCGTGACGCCGGTCCCTGTGCGTGGATGGGAGGTATCCGCCCACAGGGAAGGGGCACCCGTCCGCCATGGCCAAGCAGAACGTCGCCGAGCAGTTCGTCGACATCCTCGTCCGCGCCGGAGTCCGCCGCCTCTACGGCGTCGTCGGCGACAGCCTCAACCCGGTGGTCGACGCCGTCCGCCGCAACTCCGCCATCGACTGGATCCACGTCCGCCACGAGGAGACCGCGGCCTTCGCGGCGGGCGCGGAGGCCCAGGTCACCGGGAAGCTGGCGGCCTGCGCCGGTTCCTGCGGCCCCGGCAACCTGCACCTCATCAACGGCCTCTACGACGCCCACCGTTCGATGGCCCCGGTGCTCGCCCTCGCCTCCCAGATCCCCTCCAGCGAGATCGGCCTCGGCTACTTCCAGGAGACCCACCCCGACCGCCTGTTCCAGGAGTGCAGCCACTACAGCGAGCTGATCTCCAGCCCCAAGCAGATGCCCCGCCTGCTCCAGACCGCCATCCAGCACGCGGTCGGCCGCAGCGGCGTCAGCGTGGTGAGCCTGCCGGGCGACATCGCCGACGAGCCGGCGCCGGAGCATCCCGTCGAGAGCGCGATCGTCACCTCGCGGCCCACCGTCCGCCCCGGCGACGAGGACCTCGACCGGCTGGTCGCGATGATCGACGCGGCGGACAAGGTGACGCTGTTCTGCGGCAGCGGCACGGCGGGCGCGCACGCGGAGGTCATGGAACTCGCCGGGAAGATCAAGTCCCCGGTGGGACACGCCCTGCGCGGCAAGGAGCACATCCAGTACGACAACCCGTACGACGTCGGCATGAGCGGACTGCTCGGCTACGGCGCCGCCTACGAGGCCACCCACGAGTGCGACCTGCTGATCCTGCTCGGCACCGACTTCCCGTACAACGCCTTCCTCCCCGACGACGTGCAGATCGTGCAGGTCGACGTGCGCCCCGAGGTGCTGGGCCGCCGGTCCCGTCTCGACCTCGCCGTGTGGGGCGACGTGCGCGAGACGCTGCGCTGTCTGGTGCCGCGGGTGCGGGCCAAGGAGAACCGGCGGTTCCTCGACCGGATGCTCAAGAAGCACGCGGACGCGCTGGAGGGGGTGGTGAAGGCGTACACCCGCAAGGTGGAGAAGCACGTCCCGATCCACCCCGAGTACGTGGCCTCCGTCCTCGACGAACTCGCCGACGAGGACGCTGTGTTCACGGTCGACACCGGCATGTGCAACGTCTGGGCGGCCCGCTACATCTCGCCCAACGGCCGCCGCCGGGTCATCGGTTCCTTCTCGCACGGCTCGATGGCCAACGCGCTGCCGATGGCGATCGGCGCGCAGTTCACCGACCGGCGGCGCCAGGTCGTGTCGATGTCAGGGGACGGCGGCTTCGCCATGCTGATGGGCGACTTCCTCACCCTCGTGCAGTACGACCTGCCGGTGAAGGTCGTCCTGTTCAACAACTCGGCTCTCAGCATGGTCGAGTTGGAGATGCTGGTCGCGGGCCTGCCCTCGTACGGCACCACCAACGTCAACCCCGACTTCGCCGCCGTCGCCCAGGCCTGCGGTGCCTACGGGGTGCGGGTCGAGAAGCCCAGGCAGCTCGCCGGTGCGCTCAAGGACGCCTTCAAGCACAAGGGCCCGGCCCTCATCGATGTCGTCACCGACCCCAACGCGCTGTCCATCCCGCCGAAGATCAAGGCCGACATGGTCACCGGCTTCGCGCTCTCCGCGTCCAAGATGGTGCTGGACGGCGGTGTGGGCCGGATGGTCCAGCTGGCCCGCTCCAACCTGCGCAACGTGCCGCGCCCGTAGGCGGCGGCCCGAGGGCTCAGTGTGCGACCGGCACCCACTGGCGGACGCCGTCCACGAATCCGTACCAGTACTCCGGCAGGCCCTTGACGGAGCTGGTGCGGAACGGCCTGCCGTGGTCGTCGATCCGGACCGTGCCGGAACGGCCCTGCGAGGACCAGTCCAGTTCCAGGTACCAGCGGCAGTCGCAGCCCTCGGTGTGCGCCTGCACGCGGAGCACCTCCGGGTCGGTGGAGGAGACCCGGTAGGGCAGCCGCATCGTGGAGACGGTCCGCCCGTCCGGGCCCTGTCCGGCCACCGGGCGGGCCAGCGGCCGGTCCTTGTCCAGGTCGACGTCGAAGTAGCGCGGGGTGAGGCCGCCGCCGCAGCCGTCGGCCATCGAGTAGGCGATGCCCGGCGCGGGAGTGGTCCGGCCGACCACCCGTACCCGCAGGTCCTCCAGGACGACGGCGGTGGACGAGCGGCCCTGGACCGAGATCTGGACGATGGTGTCGTGGCCGTGCACCGCGTTCTGGGTGGCCGCCCAGGTGCCCGCGTCCTGCGGGGCGGGCGGCGGCGGGACCTGCGAGGGCTGCTTGTCGATGACGTAGTCGTGGTCGCAGCCCAGCTCCCACACCTGCGAACCGGCCGTCCAGGCGAGCGGGACCCCGGCCGGCGCGGCGGCCGTCGACCTGCCCGGCGCGGCGGAGGCGGGGGCCTTCTTCGTGCCCTGGGGCGCGGCGGACGGAGAACGGAGGCCGGGGGAGCCGGTGGCGTCCGGGGACGGGCCGGCGGACACGGCGCCGTCGGCGCGGCGGGCGTCCCCGGCGGCGGTCGTCGGCGAGGAGACGGGCGGGTGCGCCGCGGCGCCGCCGGGCGAGCGGTCGTCCGACGGCGCGATCAGGCTGCCCAGCGTCACCAGCAGGACGACGGCCGCGGCCGAGCCCACCAGGGTCCGGCGGCGCCGGTACCACGGACGGGCCGCGGCACCGGGGTCCGGCGAGGTGCCCTCCCGGCCCTCCTCCTTCTCCGGCTTCCCGGGCCGCCCGCCGGTCGCCTGCTCCGCCTCCGCCTGCTCCGCCCGCGCCACGGGCGCCGCCGGTTCCGGGTCGGTTCCGGTGTCCCCGGCGGTCCGCGGCCGCTGCCGTGCGGCCACCGCCCGTAACCAGCGTTCGTGGAGTTCGAGCCGTTCCTCGGGAGCCGCACCGCAGAACGCGGCCAGGCGTTCGACCGGGGCGAAGTCCAGCGGCACCGCCTCGCCCGCGCAGTAGCGGTGCAGGGTGGAGGTGTTCATGTTCAGGCGGCGGGCCAGCGAGCCGTAGCTCCGGTCCGTACGGTCCTTCAACTGCCGCAGCAGCGCCGCGAACTCCTCGACGTCCTCGCGCACGGACACCCTCCCCCGGTCGTCTCTGTCCCAGGCACTCATATACCTGCACGTCAACAGGGCTGGGATGGTTCCAGGCCGGCGGAACGGGCGGCGGCCGTTGCGGTCGGCGGGGACGGCGGACGATGCTTCTGGTGCCGCACCGACCAGGGCCGGACCGACCAGCCGGCGCCGTCCGCGGCATTCCACACCCATGCACCGAACCGACGGGGGACCAGCCATGCCCAAGCGCACCCGAGCAGGCGCGCTCACCATGATCACCGGCGTCGCACTGGCCGTAGGCGCCTCGCTCGCCGTCCCGGCGGCGGCCGCTCCCACGGCGGCCGCTCCGAAGCCGCCGGGCTTCCTCGCGGCGGCCGACCTGCCGCCGCACCCGAGTTCGCCCTGGACGGCCGGCAAGGTCACCGCGGGCGTACCGGAGGCGGTCCAGCAGGACCTCTGCCTCGGCGTCGTCCTCGGCGGCGGCCAGAACACCTGGTACCGGGAGTTCCGGACCGACCTCGACACCCATGCGCGTCAGGTCAGCGTGCGACTGCCCAGCGCCGACGCGGCGAAGAGCAGGGTCAGGAAGCTGGACGAGGACATCGTGTCCTGCGCGGACCGGATGGAGATGGAGGACCCGGAGACCCGGGCCGCCTTCCAGGACCACGGCGACCTGCCCGTCGGCGACGGCGCGCACGTGTACGCCATCCACACGGAGACCTCCTGGGGCGCCAGTGACATCCGGCTGCTCTCGCTCGGACGGGAGGGCAGCACCATGACGGTCGTCGACTGGGGGCAGATGGGCGGCTTCCCGGACGCGCCCGTGAAGGCCTTCAAGAGGACCACCGTCACGGCCGTCGACAAGCTCCACTGAGAGATCCGGGCCGTCCTCCCGTCCGGGGGAGGGGAGGACGGCCCGGCGCTCATCGGCCATCCGGCCTCAGCCGTCACCGCGGACGGCACGGACACCGCGGACACCGCAGACACCAGAAAACGGGGGAATCAGACATGAGTACCAAGACCCGCACCGCCCTCACCGGCGGCATCCTCGCCGTGGCCCTCGGGCTCGGCGTGACCGCCCAGGCGTCGGCCGGCGCCGCGCGCAGCGTCGCCGGCGACCCGGCGGACAACCTCACCCGGATCGCCGACTTCTACGGCTCCTACATCGACGCCGTCAGCGACCTGGACGGAAGCGGCGACCTGCCCACCGCGCTGCGCGCCTACTACCTCGACCCGGCCTACGCGAAGGTGCTGGCGGCCTGGGAGGAGCGGGAGCACGCCAACGGGGTGCTCCAGGCGCAGAACACCCCGCTCCGGTGGAAGGTCACCGAGGCCGGTACGGCGAAGAACCGCACCGAGGCCGTCGTCACCCTCACCTGGAGCCGGAACGTGACGACCAAGCTGTACGTCGACATGACCCGGGACACCCACAAGATCATTCACATCGGCACCAAGGGCCTCGGGAGCAAGTAGGCGGAAGGGTGGCTTTCGGCCAGCTTCGGCGGTGCCGGGAACCGCGTGAAACAGCTCGGGCCGTTCGGCCAGGGGCTGTTTCACGCCGGGTCCGCGGCACCGTTGGCGCGTACGGGACGGTCCGGGAGACGACGTACGGGCCGGGGCCGGTCCAGGACATGGCCGAACACCCGGTCGTCATCGGCGTGACATGACTGGCCCGTGCCCGAGCGGGCATGGATCCCCGTGAACGTGTTCGATCAGGAGGGGAACCGGCAACAGCGCGCGGGCGGGGGTCATGAACAGTCAGGCACGAGGGGGCGGTCCCGTCGCCATCGGGGCCTCCTCGGCGAGGACGGCGGGGGAAGAGACCGGCTCGACGGAACGGGGAGATCCGGCACGGCTCAGGCGCCGCTTGGGACGGTCGGACCTGCGGGCGGTGCCCGAGGCGCGCAGGGAACTGCGGGAACTGCTGCGGCACTGGGGGGAACCGGGCCGCTCGGAGATCGCGGAGCTGCTCACCAGCGAACTCGTCACCAACGCGCTCGTCCACACCGACCACGAGGCCGTGCTGACCGCCGTCGTGGGACCGAGCCAGCTGCGCGTGGAGGTTCGGGACTTCGTGGGCCGGCGCCCTCGGGTTTGCGCCCCGGACACCGGCGACGGCACCCACGGCCGGGGCATGGTGCTGGTCGACTCCCTCGCGGACGCCTGGGGCGTCCAGCCGCACGGGGTGGGCAAGTCGGTGTGGTTCGAACTGGACGCCGACGCCGCCTGACGCCGACGCCGCGCAACGGGACGGGGGCATGACCCCGTAGGTCACGCCCCCGTCCCGATCTGCCGTCCGGCAGCAGCCGGTCAGCCGAACTGCTGCTCCAGGTCCTTGAGCTTGCGCTCCAGGGAGTCGAGGCGCGGCAGCGCCATGGTGTCGTCCTCCGCGGTCAGGTCGACCGTGATCGGGTCAGACCCTTTGCGGACTGGCTGGAGGGAGGGCCGCTGGCGTACGGGCAGCTGCTCCGGCGCCGATATGGCAGGCTCCGCGGTGGGCTGGGAGGGCCCACGCTCGACCTGATGCATCTCCTCCTGCCGGCCGGGGCGTCCGACGAAGCCGCGGTGGCCCCGGCTTATCGCCTTCAGCTGAGCCTTCTCCAGCCGGTTCTGCTCGCGGCGGCGCAGCCGGTTCTCCTCCTTCTGGCGCTTGTCGTCGCGCACCTCCTCGACCGCCTCGTCCAGGCTGCGGACACCCTCCAGGAGCATCAGCGACCAGGCACGGTAGGTCTCGACGGGCGCGCGCATCCAGCGCACTATGCGGATCTGCGGCAGCGGACGCGGCACCAGACCCTGCTCGCGCAGGGCGGCCCGGCGGGTCTGCTTCAGCGCGCGGTCGAAGAGAACGGCAGCGGAGAGCGACATGCCGGAGAAGAACTGCGGCGCGCCGTCGTGGCCGCCGCCCCGCGGCGCGTGCACCCAGTTGAACCAGGCGGACGCACCCGCGAAGGTCCACACCAGGATCCGGGAGCCGAGGGCCGCGTCACCGTGGCTGGCCTCGCGCACCGCGAGGACGGAGCAGAACATCGCCGCGCCGTCCAGGCCGAACGGGACCAGGTACTCCCAGCCGCCGGACAGATTGAGGTTCTGCTGGCCGAAGCCGACCAGTCCGTGGAAGGAGAGCGCGGCCGCGACCGCCGCACAGCAGAACAGAAGCACATAGGAAGCCGTGGCGTATATGGCTTCCTTACGCCTGCGCCGCTCCTCGCTGCGCTCCCACGAGTCGTCCTTCGCGTGCTCCCCGCCGGACCGCTTGGACCGCGTCAGCACCGCCACCGCGACCAGTATGCCCAGGAGCAGTACGGCGCCCGGAAGCAGCCAGTTCAGCGATATGTCGGTCAGTCTCATCTAGGGGTCCCTTGCATTGGGATAGGGCGTATCGCCCGCCATAGTGGCCCAATCCCACTGGCCCTCAGGGGGTTTCGGGGCAAGAGACCGCCAAGGAAGTGCAAGGGGTTGCCCCAGGGCGGCATTCTGCTCGAACTGCCGCGTGAGGGGCGGGAGTTGAGTTCGAGTAAGAGTACCCATACGGGTGGTTCCTCGGAAAGTTCCTGCGGCAAGTGAGGAAGTTGTGAATTCCCTGTCCGCGCAGGGGGCATCCCGCCCGCGATGATCTTACTGGATCCACGGGGGTGTTCTGCGCCGGACGGGGCGCTGAGGGAGCCTCAGGCCGCGGCGGCCGCCGTGAGTTTGGCGATCCGCTCGTCGTCGCAGGTGCGCGGGCAGGTGGCGCAGGTGTCCTCGGGGCGCAGCGTGTAGTACATGCAGCAGCTCGCCCGGTCCCGGGTCGGCAGCGGCTCGCCGGCCGGGCCCGTCAGCACCCGGAAGGCGGCCGAGCCGGCGTACGGCTTGGTGGCGCCCGGCAGCAGCCGCTCCAGTTCCCGTACGGCACGCTCCTCGTCGTCCAGCAGCCCCGCGACGTACCAGAGCCCCTCGACGATCTCGTCGGTCGCCATGCCCCACAGCGCGCGCCCGCGCCGCCGCATCCGCGGCCCGAAGGCGCCGAGGACCGGCTCCAGGTGCTCGGCGACGGCCGCCCGCACCTCGGCCCGCAGCGCCTCCTCGTCCGCGACGACGACGGCGCCGGGCAGCGCCGCCGCCGGATCGTCCGGCAGGCAGGCGAAGGAGCCGGCGCGGACCGCCATGCGGCCGGCCACCCGGTCGTAGGAGACGTCCGTCACGGGCAGCCGCGGGACGCGGCGGTCCAGGAACCAGGGGAGGGTGATCAGGAGGCAGGCGGCCCAGGCGTAGCGGTGCAGGCCGAAGCTGGCCACCACGTCCGGGCGCCCCGGCTGTCCGTAGTCCCGCAGGATCTGGTCCTCGTCCCACGCCAGGAAGGTGTCCAGGCCCGGCCCGCCCGCCGCCAGCTCGGCGGCGCCGACCCAGCCGCCGCCCCGGGGGGCCGGCTCGTCCTGGCCCAGCACCGTGATCACGAGGTCCGGGCAGACCTCGGTCAGACGGGCGTAGGCGGCGGAGACGGGCGAGGGCATGGGCTACCACCGATCGGGTGCGGGCCGACTGCTGGATAAGTAAGCCTTACCTTACCCACTCATTCGGAAATTTGAACTATCGCCCGGGGCGCCTAAGGTGCTTGACGGACAGGTGACAACCCACCGTTAATGACCCAAGTCCCGACGAGTCGGAGGAGGACCCGTGAACCGTCGCGCGCACCCGGCTCCGGCCGAGGCGGCCAGGGTGCCGGCGCAGACGCGGTCCGGGGAGCCGGTCCGGGAGGCGGGCGGCCGTCCCGCGGGCGTGCCGGCCGCACGCGGCGAGCACACGCACGGCGAACGGCCGATCCCCGCGGCCAGGCCCGCCGTGCAGCGGGCCTCCGTGCGCGGGCAGATCCTGGACGCGCTGCGTACGGCGCTCGCGGGCGGGGAGCTGACGCCCGGCGAGGTGTACTCGGCGCCGGCCCTGGGGGAGCGGTTCGGGGTCTCCGCGACGCCCGTGCGCGAGGCGATGCAGCAGCTGGCGCTCGAAGGCGCGGTCGAGGTCGTGCCCAACCGCGGGTTCCGGATCGTCCGGCGCGGCGCCCGGGAACTCGCCGAACTGGCCGAGGTGCGGGCGCTGATCGAGGTCCCGGTGGTGATGCGGCTGGCGCGCAGCGTGCCGGCCGAGCGGTGGGCGGCGTTGCGGCCGCTGGCCGAGGAGACGGTGCGGGCGGCGGCGCGGGGGTGCAGGGCGACGTACGCGGAGGCCGATCGTGCCTTCCACCGTGCGGTGCTGGCCCTCGCGGGCAACGAGCAGTTGGTGCAGATCGCCGAGGACCTGCAGCGGCGGGCGGTTCCGTTGCACGGGGGGCGGGCGGATCTGGTGGCCGACGCGGGGGAGCATGCGGCGTTGCTGGACGCGTTGGTCGCGGGGGAGCTGGACGTGGTGCGGCGACTGGTGGCCGGGCATTTCACCACCGCGGGGTGAGCGGAGGTACGGCGGGCCGCCGCGGGCGTGACCGCTGTCCGCCGGGTGCGGGTGCGTTGTGGCTGTTCGCGCAGTTCCCCGCGCCCCTTGAGGGGCGGTGTGCTGCTGTCGGTCGGGTGCGGGTGCGTTGTGGCTGTTCGCGCAGTTCCCCGCGCCCCTTCAGGAGGGGGCGGGCTGCTGTCCGCCGGGTGCGGGTGCGTCGTGGCTGGTCGCGCAGTTCCCCGCGCCCCTTTGGGGGGCGGGTGTGCTGCCGTCGGTCGGGTGCGGGTGCGTCGTGGCTTGTCGCGCAGTTCCCCGCGCCCCTTTGGGGGCGCGGGGAACTGCGCGAACAACCGCCACCGGGGGCGCGGATGTGGTGCTACGCCGTTGCCGTGCCCGGGGTCGGCGGGGTCAGTTGGTGGGCCAGCCAGGTGGGGACGCCGCCCAGGAGACGGAAGAGGCGGCCCGCCTCCTCGCGCAGCCGTGACGCCTCCGGCTCGGACTCCGTCTCCGCCAGGGACGCGAGCGCCGGCGCCGTGCCCACCAGATAGCCCAGCTCCTCCCTGATCCGCAGCGACTCCGCGAACCCGTGCCGCGCCTCCGCCAACTCCCCTTCCCGCAGGGCCAGTCCGGCCAGATGCCGCCAGGTGAAGGAGAGCAGCAGCGGGTCCGCGTGGGCGGTGGCGGCGGCATGGGCCCGCCGGTACGCCGCCCGCGCCGCCTGCGGGGAACGGGTCAGGTTCTCCGCCAGCAGGCCCCGGCGGAAGTCGAGCAGGGCCCGCCCCGGCGCCCCCGGCGGAATCAGCGCCGCCGCCCTGCCGAGCGCGGCCCGCGCCTCGTCGGCCCGGTCCCGCACCCCGTGCAGCGTGGCCGCGTAGGCGAGCTGGCCGCGCTCGCAGGCGGCCGCGCCGCGTTCCTCGTCGGTGCGGGCCGCCGCCTCCGCCGTGCGCAGCGCGTCCTCCGCCTCGCCCCAGCCGCCCTCGGTGTAGAGGCACCGCTCGACCATCAGCCCCGCCCGCTGCAGGGTGTACGTCGGCGTGTCCGTCGGCAGCAGTGCCGCCGCGTCGGCCCAGCAGGCCCGCGAGCGCAGCCGCCACACCGCGGTCTGGAGCGGATCGTCACCATCGGTCGTCCCGTTCCCAGACATGGCGGAGTACGCCACGTTGCCCTCCCCTAGCACGCCGTCGAGCTGTGAAGTGGTGGCCGCATTCCAGCACTGATCGCCGCGCGGGGCCAAGAGGGTGGGTGAATAATTTCACAAAGTCGTGGGACGCCGGCGGCACTCGGCGCCGGTCCGCCGCGTGCCCCGCTCGCCTCAGCTCATCCGCAATGCCAAGAAGAAATCGAGCTTGTCCTCCAGCCGCGACAGGTCCCGGCCCGTCAACTGCTCGATCCTCCCCACGCGATAGCGCAGCGTGTTGACGTGCAGGTGGAGACGGGTGGCGCAGCGGGTCCAGGAGCCGTCGCAGTCGAGGAACGCCTCCAGGGTCGGGATCAGCTCGGCGCGGTGCCGGCGGTCGTAGTCCCGCAGCGGATCCAGCAGCCGGGCGGTGAAGGCGCGGCGGACGTCGTCGGGGACGAACGGGAGCAGCAGGACGTGCGAGGCCAGCTCCTGGTGGCCGGCCGCGCAGACCCGGCCGGGACGGGCGGCGGCCACCCGGCGGGCGTGCCGGGCCTCCTCCAGGGCCCCGCGCAGCCCCTCCGCGGAGTGCACGGCGGCGCTGACGCCGAGGGTGATCCGGCCGTCGTCGTTCAGACCCGCCGACAGCGGGCCGCGCACGGCCTTCAGGAGCGTGTCGGCGTGCACGCCGGACTCCGAGCCGTCGTGCTCGGCGGCGACCGCGGGGAGCGGGACCAGGGCGATCGCCTCGTCACCGGTGTGGGCCACGGCTATCCGGTCGGAGGGTTCCGGCCCGGTGGCCTGCGGGTCGACCAGGATCTCCTCCAGCAGGGACTGCGCGACCGGGCCGCCCTCGACCTCGCCGCCGTCCCATTCCACGCGGGCCACCACCACCTGCCAGTGCGGGGCCGCGCCGAGGCCCGGCAGCAGGACCGGCGCGGCCACCCGCAGACGTGCGGCGATCTCGGCCGGCGCCGCGCCCGTCTGGACCAGCTCCAGCACCTCCTGGGCGAGCCGGCGCCGCACCGTGCGGGCCGCGTCGCGGCGGTCGCGCTCGACGGAGATCAGCTGGGTGACGCCCTGGAGCAGGTCGAGGCGCTCGTCCTGCCAGTCGCCCGCGTCCGCCTCGACGGCCAGCAGCCAGTCCGAGAGCACGGTCTCGCGCACGTCCCGGGCGCCCTGCGCGGACCGGCCGCTGCTGCGGACCGGGAAGAGTGAGAACGTGGAGCCGTCCAGGAGCACCCGGTGCGGGCCCCGGCGGCCGGTGCGGGCCGCGGCCAGGTGCTCGGCGGCCAGCCGGGCGCAGGCGTCGCCCGGCAGATCGGGCCCGGACACCTTGGAGCCCGCGATCAGGCGGCCGGTCGGGGAGAGCACCCAGGCCCGCAGGTCGAGGTCGGAGCCGAGCAGGTCGAGGACCACGTCCGGGCCGCCGCCGGCCGGGCCCGAGGTCATCATCCGGCGGTGCCGTTCCACGACGGCCGCCAGGTCCCCGGCCCGCTCGCCGCTGACCTGCCGCACGACGTGCTCGGTGATCGTCGCGAACGCCACCGACTCGTGCACCGCGAAGAGCGGGAGGCGGTGCCGGACGCAGGCCGCCACCAGGTCGTCCGGGATGTCCCCGAGCTCGGCCTCACCGGCCGCCAGCGCGGCCACCCCGGCCTGCGCGAGGAGTCGTACGAACGGCTCGGTGTCCGAGGCGTCCCGGCGCCAGGCCAGGCCCGTCAGCACCAGCTCGCCGCCGGAGAGGTAGCGGCTGGGGTCGCGCAGGTCGGTGGTCATCACCCCGCGCACGGTGCGGTCCAGCTCGTCCTCGCCGCCGAGCAGCCGCAGGCCCAGCGCATCGGTGTCCAGCAGTGCGCGCAGCCGCATCTCGTCGCCGCCGTTCTGTGTCTCGAAATCTACGATGAATCGTGCAGTGTCATGGCTGAGGCGCCCGGCGTGCGAGGTCACGGGCCGCGATCACGAGGTGCCTGGGCGTTTCCAGCGTTTCCACAGGAAAGCCGGGAGGTTACTGATGACCTCCGTTCATACGAATCTACAAGATGCCTGTGCTGGCCAGCCAACTCCTTCATGGTTTCGGTGACTGACCCCGGTGGAGTACGGGGCGGTGTACTGGCGTCATTCCGCGTTAACAGGACATGAACGAGCCGGGCCCGCCGCACACGGATTGGCTCAATCCGCACGACTCACGAGACTCACGAGACGGAGAAGAGAGCCGGTCATGGACTTCCTTCGCCCCGCCAGCTGGGAGGAGGCGCTCGCCGCGAAGGCCGAGCACCCCACCGCAGTGCCGATCGCGGGTGGTACCGATGTGATGGTCGAGATCAACTTCGACCACCGCCGGCCCGAGTACCTCCTCGATCTCAACCGCATCGGCGAACTCTACGAATGGGAGGCCGGCGAGGAGAGCGTACGGCTCGGCGCCTCCGTCCCGTACACCCGGATCATGGAGAACCTGCGCACCGAGCTGCCGGGCCTGGCCCTCGCCTCGCACACCGTCGCCTCCCCGCAGATCCGCAACCGCGGCGGCGTCGGCGGCAACCTCGGCACCGCCTCCCCGGCCGGCGACGCCCACCCCGCGCTGCTCGCGGCCGGCGCCGAGGTCGAGGCCGCGTCGGTGCGCGGCACCCGGCTCATCCCGATCGACGACTTCTACACCGGCGTCAAGCGCAACGCCCTGGCGCCGGACGAGCTGATCCGCGCGGTGCACGTGAAGAAGGCCGACGGACCCCAGCAGTACTCCAAGGTCGGCACCCGCAACGCCATGGTCATCGCCGTGTGCGCCTTCGGACTGGCCCTGCACCCCGAGACCCGCACGGTCCGTACCGGCGTCGGTTCCGCCGCCCCCACGCCGGTGCGCGCCAGGACCGCCGAGGACTTCCTGAACGCGGCGCTCGACGAGGGCGGCTTCTGGGACAACGGGAAGATCATCACCCCGTCGGTCGCCAAGCAGTTCGCGGACCTGTGCGCCGCCGCCTGCAACCCGATCGACGACGTCCGGGGCACCGCGAGCTACCGCCGTCACGCGGTCGGCGTGATGGCCCGCCGGACGCTCACCTGGACCTGGGAGTCGTACCGCGGCGCCCGCCGCCTCACGGAGGGAGCCGCGTAATGCGCGTCAACTTCACTGTCAACGGACGCCCCCAGGAAGCCGACGACGTCTGGGAGGGCGAGTCCCTGCTGTACGTCCTGCGGGAGCGCCTCGGCCTTCCCGGCTCCAAGAACGCCTGCGAGCAGGGCGAGTGCGGTTCCTGCACCGTCCGGCTGGACGGCGTGCCGGTCTGCTCCTGCCTGGTCGCGGCCGGTCAGGCGCAGGACCGCGAGGTGGTCACCGTCGAGGGCCTCGCCGACTACGCCAAGGGCCGCTCCTGCGGGACCGCGCTCGACGAGGCCAAGCGCTGGCAGGCCAGGCCCGCCGCCGACTCCCAGACCGGCGAGGGCGCCGAACTCTCCCCGATCCAGCAGGCGTTCATCGACGCGGGCGCCGTCCAGTGCGGCTTCTGCACCCCGGGCCTGCTGGTCGCCGCCGACGAGATGCTGGAGCACAATCCGAACCCGAGCGACGCGGACATCCGCGAGGCGCTGTCGGGCAACCTGTGCCGCTGCACCGGCTACGAGAAGATCATGGACGCGGTCCGCCTCGCGGCCGCCCGGCAGGGAGAGGCGGTCTGAGCCACATGCCCACCATCGGCACTCCCACCAAGATCACCCAGGGTTCCCGGACCCGGGGCGGCGTCGGCGAGTCCACGCTCCGCCCCGACGGCACCCTCAAGGTCACCGGCGAGTTCGCGTACTCGTCCGACATGTGGCACGAGGACATGCTCTGGGGCCAGATCCTGCGCTCCACGGTCGCGCACGCCGAGATCGTCTCGATCGACACCAGCGAGGCGCTCGCCCAGCCCGGCGTCTACGCGGTCATGACCTACGACGACCTGCCCACCGAGGTCAAGAACTACGGCCTGGAGATCCAGGACACCCCGGTCCTCGCGCACGGCCGGGTCCGCCACCACGGCGAGCCGGTCGCGATCGTGGCCGCCGACCACCCGGAGACCGCCCGCCGCGCGGCCGCCAAGATCAAGGTCGAGTACCGCGAGCTGCCCGTCATCACCGACGAGGCCTCCGCGACCGCCCCGGACGCCGTCCACATCCACGAGAACCGCGACGACCACCACATCGGCCACGTCCCGCACCCGAACATCGTGCACCGCCAGCCGATCGTCCGCGGCGACGCCGACGAGGCCGCCAAGAAGGCCGACGTCATCGTCAAGGGCGAGTACTACTTCGGCATGCAGGACCAGGCCTTCCTCGGCCCCGAGTCCGGCCTCGCGGTGCCCGAGGAGGACGGCGGCGTCCACCTGTACATCGCCACCCAGTGGCTGCACAGCGACCTGCGCCAGATCGCCCCGGTCCTCGGCCTGCCCGAGGAGAAGGTGCGGATGACGCTGTCCGGCGTCGGCGGCGCGTTCGGCGGCCGCGAGGACCTGTCGATGCAGATCCACGCCTGCCTGCTGGCGCTGCGCACCGGCAAGCCGGTCAAGATCGTCTACAACCGCTTCGAGTCCTTCTTCGGGCACGTCCACCGCCACCCGGCCCGCCTCTACTACGAGCACGGCGCCACCCGCGAGGGCAAGCTGACGCACGTGAAGTGCCGGATCGTGCTCGACGGCGGCGCCTACGCGTCCGCCTCCCCGGCCGTCGTCGGCAACGCCTCCTCGCTCGGCATCGGCCCCTACGTCGTCGACGACGTCCAGGTCGAGGCCATCGCCCTCTACACCAACAACCCGCCCTGCGGCGCGATGCGCGGCTTCGGCGCGGTCCAGGCGTGCTTCGCCTACGAGGCGCAGATGGACAAGGTGGCGGCGCGACTCGGCATGGACCCGGTGGAGTTCAGGAAGCTGAACGCCATGGAACAGGGCAGCCTGCTGCCCACCGGACAGCCCGTCGACTCCCCGGCCCCGGTCGCCGAACTCCTGCGCCGGGTCAAGGCGATGCCCCTGCCGCCCGAGCAGCAGTGGCTGTCGGCCGGCGCCGCCGCGGACGTACGGCAGCTGCCCGGCGGCCTGTCCAACACCACGCACGGCGAGGGCGTCGTCCGCGGTGTCGGCTACGCGGTCGGCATCAAGAACGTCGGCTTCTCCGAGGGCTTCGACGACTACTCGACCGCCAAGGTCCGCGTCGAGGCCGTCGGCGGGGAGCCGGTCGCCACCGTGCACACCGCGATGGCGGAGGTCGGCCAGGGCGGGGTCACCGTCCACGCGCAGATCGCCCGCACCGAGCTGGGCGTCACCCAGGTCACCATCCACCCGGCCGACACCCAGGTGGGCAGCGCCGGTTCGACCTCCGCCTCGCGCCAGACGTACGTCACCGGCGGCGCGGTCAAGAACTCCTGCGAACTCGTCCGCGAGAAGGTGCTGGAGCTCGGCCGCCGCAAGTTCGGCACGTACCACCCGGCCTGGGCCACCGCCGAACTGCTCCTGGAGGGCGGCAAGGTCGTCACCGACGGCGGCGAGGTCCTCGCCGACCTGGCCGACGTGCTCGGCGACGACGTGGTCGAGATCGAGGCGGAGTGGCGGCACCGGCCGACCGTGCCCTTCGACCTGCACACCGGCCAGGGCAACGGCCACGTCCAGTACAGCTTCGCCGCGCACCGCGCGGTCGTCGAGGTCGACACGGAGCTGGGCCTGGTCAAGGTGGTCGAGCTGGCCTGCGCCCAGGACGTCGGCAAGGCGCTCAACCCGCTCTCGGTCGTCGGCCAGATCCAGGGCGGCACCACCCAGGGCCTCGGCGTCGCGGTGATGGAGGAGATCATCGTCGACCCGAAGACCGCGAAGGTCAGGAACCCGTCCTTCACGGACTACCTGATCCCGACCATCCTCGACACGCCGACCATCCCGGTCGACGTCCTCGAACTCGCCGACGACCACGCGCCCTACGGGCTCCGTGGCATCGGCGAAGCCCCGACCCTGTCGTCGACCCCGGCCGTCCTCGCGGCGATCCGGAACGCGACGGGTCTGGAGCTGAACCGCACGCCGGTCCGTCCGGAACACCTCACCGGCACCGGCCCCTCGGGGTCCTGATCCGGTGAGTCGTCCTGGGGGACCCGGTCCCCCAGGACCGTCAACTGTTCGTCTCGGGCCGTCCCCCGGGTCGGGCACTCCCCAAATCCCGCTCATCGCCACCGGCATGCCGCGGGTGCCCCTATGAACCTTGGGAGTAGGCCCATATGACCCAGCAGTCACTGGAGCCGGAGACCGTCGCCGACGACGCGGGTGAAGGAACCCGCGTCCCGGCCGGACGGTCCTGGCTCGACCGGTACTTCCACATCTCCGGCAGAGGATCCACCGTCGCGCGCGAGGTCCGCGGCGGCGTCACCACCTTCATGGCGATGGCGTACATCCTCCTGCTCAACCCGCTGATCCTGTCCGGCAAGGACGTGGCGGGGGACGCCCTCGGGCAGAAGGCGCTGATCACCGCGACCGCGTTCGCGGCGGCCTTCAGCACGCTCCTGATGGGCTTCGTCGGCAAGGTGCCGCTCGCCCTCGCCGCCGGCCTGTCCGTCTCCGGCGTGCTCTCCTCGCAGGTCGCCCCGCAGATGACCTGGCCGCAGGCGATGGGCATGTGCGTGCTCTACGGCGTGGTCATCATGCTCCTGGTCGTCACCGGCCTACGCGAGATGATCATGAACGCGATCCCGCTCGCGCTCAAGCACGGCATCACCATGGGCATCGGCCTGTTCATCGCCCTCATCGGTCTGTACAAGTCCGGCTTCGTGCACCAGGGCAAGGCCACCCCGCTCAGCCTCGGCCCGGCCGGCGAACTCACCGGCTGGCCGGTGCTGCTCTTCGCCGGCACCCTGCTGCTGATCTTCATGCTCCAGGCCCGGAACGTCCCCGGCGCCATCCTGATCGGCATCATCAGCGGCACCGTCGTGGCCGCCGTCCTCAACGGCCTCGGTGTCATCGACCCGAAGCAGTGGGCCAACGGCGCCCCCGAACTGCACGGCTCCGCCGTCTCCATGCCGGACTTCTCGCTCTTCGGACACGTCGAGTTCGGCGGCTGGGGCAAGGTCGGCGCGATGACGGTCGGGATGATCGTCTTCACGCTGGTGCTCGCCGGGTTCTTCGACGCGATGGCCACCATCATCGGCGTCGGCACCGAGGCGAAGCTCGCCGACGACAAGGGCCGGATGCCGGGTCTGTCCAAGGCGCTGTTCATCGACGGAGCGGGCGGCGCGATCGGAGGCGTGGCCGGCGGCTCCGGGCAGACCGTGTTCATCGAGTCGGCGACCGGCGTCGGCGAGGGCGCCCGCACCGGACTCGCCTCGGCGGTCACCGGCCTGTTCTTCGCGGCCTGCCTCTTCTTCACCCCGCTCACCGCGATCGTCCCCCAGGAGGTCGCCTCGGCGGCCCTGGTGGTCATCGGCGCCATGATGCTGATGAACGCCCGGCACGTGGACTGGGCCGACCGGGGCACCGCCATCCCGGTGTTCCTGACGGTCGTCCTGATGCCCTTCACCTACACCATCACCACCGGTGTGGCCGCCGGGGTCATCTCCTACACCGCCATCAAGGCGGCCCAGGGCAGGGCCCGGGAGATCGGGGCCTTCATGTGGGGCCTGACCGTGATCTTCCTGGTCTACTTCGCCCTCCATCCCATCGAGAGCTGGCTCGGCGTCCACTAGACGCTCCGCCGGCAGAGCCCTGACGGGCCGCGGCCGGCGGTCGTCCGCGGGCCCGTCCCCCCCCGGTCTTCGGCCGGGGGGACCCCAGCGCCCCTCGGGGCGCGCCATCCCCGACCCTGTCGGAAGGAGACCGAACATGCTGGACATCGCCGAGGAGCTCGACCGGTGGGTCGCGGACGGCCGTGACTTCGCCGTGGCCACGGTGGTGGCCGTCGGCGGCAGCGCCCCGCGCCAGCCCGGCGCCGCCCTCGCGGTGGACGCCGACGGCACCGCGGTGGGCTCGGTCTCCGGCGGGTGTGTGGAGGGCGCCGTGTACGAGCTGTGCCGGCAGGCGCTGGAGGACGGCGACACCGTCCTGGAGCGCTTCGGCTACAGCGACGAGGACGCCTTCGCCGTCGGCCTGACCTGTGGCGGCGTCATCGACATCCTCGTCACCCCGGTCCGGGCGGCCGACCCCGCCCGGCCGGTGTTCCAGGCCGCGCTGGCCGCCGCCGCACGGGGGGAGGCGGCGGCCGTCGCACGGATCGTCGGCGGGCCGGCCGAACTCCTCGGCCGCGCCCTGCTGGTGGACGCCGACGGCGGCCACCGGGGCGGTTTCGGCGCCCATCCCGAACTGGACCGGACCGTGGCCGCCGAGGCCGCGGCCTTCCTGGACGCGGGCCGTACCGGCACCCTGGAGATCGGAGAGCAGGGCTCGCGCTGCGGAGCACCGCTCACGGTCCTGGTGGAGTCGTCCGTGCCGCCGCCCCGGATGATCGTCTTCGGCGCCATCGACTTCGCGTCGGCGCTGGTCCGCGTCGGCAAGTTCCTCGGCTACCACGTGACGGTGTGCGACGCGCGGCCCGTCTTCGCCACCCCAGCCCGTTTCCCGGACGCCGACGAGATCGTCGTCGAGTGGCCGCACCGCTACCTGGAGCGGACGCGGGTGGACGGCAGGACCGTCCTGTGCGTCCTCACCCACGACGCCAAGTTCGACATCCCGCTGCTCCGGCTCGCCCTGCGGCTGCCGGTCGCCTACGTCGGTGCGATGGGCTCCCGCCGCACCCACCTGGACCGCAACCGGCGGCTGCGCGAGGTCGGCGTCACCGAGCTGGAGCTGGCCCGCCTCAGGTCCCCGATCGGCCTGGACCTCGGCGCCCGCACCCCGGAGGAGACCGCCCTGTCGATCGCGGCCGAGGTCGTCGCCGACCGCCGCGGCGGCCGGGGCCTGTCCCTGACCGGCGCGCACACCCCGATCCACCACGACCCGGCACCGGCACGCCGGATCGGGTCGGTGGCCTGACCCGCCACGAGCGCGCGAGCGGCCTCGCCGGCCCGCCGGACGACCCGGATACCGGATCCGGGATCCGGGATCCGGTGGAGCCCTGCCCGCCCCGCGGGCCGAACCCCACCCGGCCGGCGGCCTCGTGCGGCCCGGCGGTGGCCGGAGCACCGGCCCCGGCGCCGGTCCTGACGAGGCCGCCGGCCCACCCCGCGGCCCGGCGCCCGGCCCGTTCCCCCGATCGCCTCGCCGGTCCGGGCGCCAGGGCACGATGGAAGCGCCTTCCCGGATGCCGTACAGCGTCAGATGACGCGTTCGGCGGGGGAGCGGTGCTCCGGTGCGCGCGCGGTGCACGGCCGCGCCCGGCTCACTCCTCGGCCCAGCGCCGCAACCCCGCCAGATCGAGTACGACGGTGCGGCCCCGCCCGGTGGCCACCAGCCCCTCCCGCTGCATCGCCCGCAGGCAGCGCACCACCGACTCCCTCGACGCCCCGGCGGCGGCCGCCAGTTCACGCTGGTTGACCTGGACGGAGACGGCACCCGGCAGCGGCTCGAGCACGGCCGAGCCGTACTCCACCGCGAGCTTCACCAGCAGCGCGGCGACCCGGGACCGGGTGGTGCGGGCGCCCTGTTCGGCGCGCAGCCCGTCGGAGTCCCGCAGCCGGCCCACGACACTGCGCAGGACGGACAGGGACAGCCCCGGCTCCCGCTCCAGGAGCCGCAGGAAGGCGCCCGCGGCGACCACCACGCCCTCCGAGCGGCGCATCGCGGTGACCGTCGCGCCCCGCGGGCCGCCGTCGACGCAGGCGAGTTCGCCGAGCAGTTCACCGGGTCCGCGCAGGGCGAGCAGGCTGGTGTAGCCGTTGGCCGAGTCGACGGTGGCCTTCACCAGACCGGCCGTCAGCAGCACGACGAAGTCCGCCTGTTCGCCCTCCCGCATCAGCACCTCACCCCGGCCCCACGCGCGGGCGTGCCCCGCCTGCCGTAACGACTCGACTTCCCCGGGCGAGAAGAACGCCACCTCCGAGCCTCCCGGCCGCGTCGACGCACGGTGACCGTTCGGCACCGGAGGGCCACTGTCCATCGCGCGGCCGCGGTCTGCCAAGGGGCGGACGTCAGGGGCGGCGGCTACGCCTTCCTGAGCAGCGAGTTGACGGCCCGTCCGAACACCGCCCGGGAGGCGGCCCGCACCAGAGGGTCGAAGGCAGACGGCACGCCGCGCACCCGCAGTTCCTCGCGCCAGATCACCCGGGTACGGCCGCCGGGCCCCGGACGCACCTCCAGTTCGGCCCAGCCGAGCACCACCCGGCCGTGCTTGACCAGGCGGCACCGGCCCGCGCCGCCGTCCTCGGGGGGCTCCCAGACGGTCACCTCCATCGGGTCCTCGAAGGACAGCGGCCCGAACCCGGAACGGGCCACGAAGACCGTGCCCTCGTGGGTCGGGGGTTCGGTGAGCACGGTGACGCGCGTCAACGGGACCGCATCGGCGTGCGCGGACCACTCCGTGAGCCGGCGCCACGCCTCGTCGATCGGGAGCGGGGCCGTGCGGTGGAGGAGGAAGGTGACCACGGAACGATCGTAGAGAACCGGCCAGGCGCCGCGGGACGGACACCGTCCGTTCACAGGACCGCCGGAATCGTCCAAGGCGGCCCTGACCGCGTCCCGGGCGCCTACCATTCCCGTCATGGGCGGGCAAACCGGCCCGCCCCCACGGGGAGTTGGTCGACATGCCGTTGAAGACCTATGGCGTACTGATCGGCCGGGCCGTCGGCGTCCGGCGCGAGGGCGCCGGTGACAGCCCGCACTACCAGATCCACCTCACGGATGACGCCGGTGTTGACTACCGGGCCGCGGTCAACGTCCTCTCGCAGCAGAAGCCGGCGGAACTGCTGTACCTCGTCGACGACGACTTCACGCACCCGCTCACCGCCCGCCTGGACGGCCTGGCGGGCGGCTGGAACACCCTCCCGGCCGGTCCCGGCGGCCCCAACCTCGACTTCGTGCGCGGCAACCTCTTCGACCCGGCGGCGATGCGCGTCCTGCCCGCCGACCGCTCCGGCCCCGACAACGACCTGGCCGACCTGCTCGACCACTGGGTACGCCGTGCCGTCGACGACCCGGGCGCCCGGCTGTACCTCTTCGGCGAGCGCTGGGGGCCCGAACCCGGCGTCGCCGACAAGGTGTTCGGCTTCCTGCCCGGCAACGGCGTCCACGACATCCACATGAACCAGGGCAACAGCGGCCGCTTCAGCGGCGACGACGGGGTGTGGCAGGACGGCGGGCTGCTGATCCGCTTTCCCGGCGGCGGCGGTGGCGACGCCGGCGACGGCCGGGACGCGGAACGCTGGGTCGCGATCTTCCTGGCCTTCCAGAACCAGGCCTGGCACACCGACGACGTCACCGGGCACGCCCTGGACGGCGTCGACACCTCCCGCCCGGCCCCGGGCGACCAGCCGGTCCGGATCGTCGCGGCGCTGGTCGATCCGGCGGGCCCGGCGCCCGAGGCGGAGGCCGTGACCCTCCTCAACGCCTCGCCCGCGCCGGTCGACCTCACCGGCTGGCGCCTGCTGGACCGCACCGGCCGGGCGTCCCCGGTCCCGGCGGGACCGCTGGCCGCCGGTGCCGCGCTCGCCGTACCGCTGTCCGGCGGCGCCCTGCTAGGCAACCACGGCGGCACGATCACACTCACCGACGCCGCGGGCCTGAAGGTCGACGGTGTGTCCTACACGGCCGGGCAGGCGGCCCGCGAAGGCTGGTGGGTGGTCTTCTGACGGACCGCCGCCGTCGAGGCCGGGACCTTCCGCGGGAGAAGCCGGGCGGCCGGGCGGCTCAGGGCCGGTACACCTTCACCGGCCGAGCGGCGCGGCTCCCGGCGTCGTCCGGTGTGACCATGGAGGAAGGGGACCGGACCCGACCGGAGAGGACGCGCCGTGCGCTACCGGGACCGCGCCGAGGCCGGCCGTGACCTCGCCGCCGCGCTCGCGGGGCCGAGCGGGGAAGGGCGCCTGCCCGACCCGGTCGTGCTGGCACTGCCACGGGGCGGCGTGCCCGTCGCCGCCGAGGTCGCCCGCTGCCTGCGGGCCCCGCTCGATGTCCTCGTCGTCCGCAAGATCGGCGCTCCGCACCACGAGGAGTACGGCATCGGCGCGATCACCGGGGACGACCCGCCGCTCCTGGACCGGACGGCCCTGCTCCGCCTGGGCGTGGGCGAGGACGACCTGGCCGACGCCGTGGAACGGGAGCGGCGGGAACTGCGCCGCCGCGAGCGCCGCTACCGGCAGGGGCGCCCGGCGCCCGAGGTGCGCGGCCGTACCGTGATCGTCGTCGACGACGGCCTGGCCACCGGCTGCACCGCCCGCGCCGCGCTGCGCCACGTACGGGGCCGGGGTCCGGCCCGCACCGTGCTCGCGGTCCCCGTCGGCGCGCCCGACTCCCTGGACGCGCTCGCCGCCGAGGCCGACCTCGTCGTCTGCCCGTACCGGCCGGCGGTGTTCCAGGCGGTCGGCCAGTGGTACGACGACTTCGCACAGCTGACGGACGCCGACGTGCTGGACGCGCTGCGCGGCGCCTGACCGGAAGGGGACGCGGTGCCGGAACTGGCCGGGGACGAGGCACGGCGGCGGTTCGCCGCGGCACGGGTGGCACGGCTCGCCACCGCCGACGCGGACGGCCGCCCGCACCTGGTGCCGGTCGTCTTCGCCCGGTACGGGACCGACGGCGTCGTCACCGCCGTGGACCACAAGCCCAAGACCACGGCCCGCCTCAAGCGGCTGCGGAACATCGCCGTACAGCCGTCCGTGAGCCTGCTCGTGGACGAGTACGACGAGGACTGGGAGCACCTGTGGTGGGTCCGGGCGGACGGTCACGCGTGCGTGGTGCCCGCCGACGCGGCGCTGATCGGCCCGCTGCGGGAGAAGTACCCGCAGTACCGGGAACGCCCGCCGGCCGGTCCGGTCGTCCGGGTGACCGTGACCCGCTGGACCGGCTGGCGGGCCGCCGGTCCCTAGCGGGCACCCACCGCCTGCCCCCGGCCGTCCTCAGTGGTCGGCGAGGAACTGTTCCGCCCAGACGGTCTTGCCGGTGGTGGCGTGGCGGGTGCCCCAGCGCTGCGTGAGCTGGCCGACGAGGAGCAGGCCGCGGCCGCCCTCGTCGTAGGTGTGGGCCCGCCGCATGTGCGGGGCCGTGTTGCTGGAGTCGAAGACCTCGCAGGTCAGGGTGCGGTCGTCGTGGATGAGCCGGAGCCGGACGGGCGGCCGGCCGTACCGGAACGCGTTGGTGACCATCTCGCTGACGATCAGCTCGGTGATGAACGCCGCCTCCTCCAGGTGCCAGTCGATCAGCTGGTCCGTGGCCTGTTTCCTGGCGTCCGCGACGGCCGCCAGGTCGAAGGGCAGCTCCCAGGTGGCGACCCGGTCGGCGTGCAGGGCCCGGGTGCGGGCGACGAGCAGCGCGATGTCGTCGTCGGGGCGGTGGGTGAGCATGGTCTTCAGGACCCGGTCGCAGAGGGCGTCCAGGTCCGGCGCGGGACGGGCCAGCGCGCCGAACATCTTGTCCAGGGCCTCGTCGATGTCGTGGTCGCGGGGCTCCAGCAGGCCGTTGGTGTAGAGCGCGATCAGGCTGCCCTCGGGCAGCTCCGTCTCGAAGGACTCGAAGGGCAGGCCGCCCAGACCCAGCGGCGGACCGGCCGGGACGTCCAGGAAGCGGACGGTGCCCGCGGCGACCACGGCGGGCGGCGGATGTCCCGCCCGGGCGACGGTCAGCCGGCGGGTGACCGGGTCGTACACGCCGTACAGGCAGGTCGTGCCGACCCCGCCCGCGGACTCCTCGGCGTTGTCGGCGCTCGCCTCCTCGGCGGAGAGGTGGACGACCAGGTCGTCGAGGTGGCTGAGGAGTTCGTCCGGCGGCAGGTCGACGTCGGCCAGGGTCCGCACCGCGGTGCGGACCCGGCCCATGGTGGCGGCGGCCCGCATGCCGTGCCCGACCACGTCGCCGACGACGAGCGCGACCCGGGTGCCCGACAGCGGGATCACGTCGAACCAGTCGCCGCCCACCCCGGCCTGGCTGACCGAGGGAAGGTAGCGGGTGGCGATGTCCAGGGCCGCCTGTTCGGGCAGCGTCTGCGGGAGCAGGCTGCGCTGGAGGGTCATCGTGGTGGTGTGCTGGCGCTGGGCGCGCTCGGCGCCGTGGATGCTGACGGCGGTCCTGGCGGCCAGCTGCTCGGCCAGCCACAGGTCGTCCGGGTCGAAGGGCTCGCTGCGCAGGCTCCGTCCGAACAGGGCCACCCCGAACGTGGTGCCGGCCGCCCGCAGCGGCACCACCATCAGCGAGTGCGTGCGGCTCTCCCGGATCCACGCGGCCGCCGGCGGATCCTCCCGCGCCCAGCGCGTCACCATCTCGTCGTCGCTCGCGTACACCGCGCCCCGCCCCTCCGACAGGCACCGGCCCCCCGGCGACCACGGCGGGCAGTGCAGCACGTCGCCGGAGGGATGGGCGAGCGGCGGTCCCTGGGGCGCCGCCCGGACCGCCGCCCGGCGCAGCGCGCGGCCGTCGGCGGCCGCCGCGCCGGGCCTGGGCGCGTCCAGCAGGTCCACGGCACAGGCGTCGGCGAAGGCGGGCACGACGACGTCGGCCAGCTCCCGCGCGGTGCGCTGGATGTCGGAGCTGGTGCCGATGCGCACACCGGCGTCGCTGAGCAGCAGCATCCGCCGCCACACCAGTTGCTCGGCCGGATCGGCGTGGGCGGTCAGGGTCACCGCCCGCACCTGCCCCTCGTGGTCGGTCAGCGGGGCCAGCCGTCCGTGCCAGTCGTGCTCGGGGTCGGCCGGGTCCAGACGCAGGTGGACGTCCTCGGGGGCACCGCCGTCGAGGATGCGCCGCATGCCGGACTCGGCCTCGGCGCCGCCCTCGTAGGGTGCGATGTCGGTCAGCCGCAGCCCGCGCATCGTGGCCTCGGTCAGCGACAGGCTGTGCTGCATCCCGACGCTGGCCAGCACCAGCCGCAGACCGTCGTCGAAGACGGCGGCGACGCACGGGGACTGGTCGAAGGCCCACTCCCCGAGGGCCCGGTCGGTGGCGGCCGCCGGTCCGGTGACCGCCGACACCACCCGCCACTCCGTGCCGCCCGGCCGCTCCCCGGCGGGCCTGCGGTGCACGAGGACCTCCCGGTCCAGCCGGTGCCCGTCCCGGTGGCGCAGGGCCGCGGTCCCGCTCCACCGCGGGCCCGCCGCCGCCTCGCGCCAGGCGTCCGTGCCCGGCTCGGCGAGCAGCAGCACGGCGTCCCGCCCGAGGATCTCGGCGGGCGGATAGCCGAGCAGCAGCCGGGCCCCGTCGCTCCAGCCCGTCACGGCACCCCGCTCGTCGACCGTGACCGCGGCGGTGTACGCCCCCTGCGGTACGGCGTGGCCCTCGGCCCGGTTGCTGGGAGGGGTGGGACGTCGTTCCATGCCGCTCATCCTTCGCGGAACCTGCACGACCGGCTCTTCTCCCAGGATGATCCCGGCCGACACGGAGCACCAATCCGCCGCTCCCGCCGCCGTCCGTGGCATCCGGCGCCCGCCCGCGCCCCGCCCGGCACCGGCCTCACGGCCGAACTCGTCCGGCTCGCCGTCCCCCCGGTCCTGTGAGATCCGCCCGGCCGTGACAGCGTATGAACAACGGCCGCGCACGGTGCCCTGGAGGCGGAGATGACGGTGAACGCGATCGGACTGGTGGTGCACGGAGGCCGGGCGGAGGCGGTGGACGCCGCCCGGACCGTGCGGGCGTGGGCCGCGGTGCACGGCGTGCCGTGCAAGGACATCGACGTGTGGAACGACGGCGGACGGCACAGCTCCGAGGAGGAGGTCGCGGCCGCCGGTGATCCCGACCTGATCGTCACCCTCGGCGGTGACGGCACCTTCCTGCGCGGCGCCCGGCTCGCCGCCCACAGCGACGCCCTGGTCCTCGGGGTCGACCTGGGCCGGGTCGGCTTCCTGACCGAGGTGCCGGCCCGCTCGGTGGAACAGGCGCTGGACGCGATCCGCGACGACCGCTTCACCGTCGACAGCCGCATGCTGCTCACCATGCGCGCCTCACGCCGGCTGGAGGTGCCCTCCGACATGGAGGACCTGATGCGCTACGGCCGCGGCCCGCTGCTGCCGCCGCCCCAGATCCGCCGCGACTGCGAGGAGGACACCGAGTGGGGCGTGCCCCTGCACCTCTACGCGGTCAACGACGTCGTCCTGGAGAAGCTGTCCCGGGACCGCCAGGTCTCCGTCGGCGTGTACGTCTCCGGGCGGCTGCTCGCCTCCTACTCCGCCGACGCGCTGCTGGTGGCCACGCCGACCGGCTCGACCGCCTACAGCTTCGCCGCCGGGGGCCCCGTCGTCTCGCCGCGGGCGGACGCGCTCGTCTTCACGCCGGTCGCCCCGCACATGACCTTCAGCCGCTCGGTCGTCACCGCCCCGAACGAGGCCGTCGGCCTGCGGGTCCTGGAACGCTCGGGTCAGGCCGCGGTCAGCGTCGACGGCCAGGTGCGCGGTGTCCTGGAGCCCGGCGACTGGATCGGCGTGTACGCGGCCCCGGCCCGGCTGCGGGTGGTCCGGCTCGCGCCGATGGACTTCTACGGCCGGCTGCGCGAGCGTATGAACCTCACCGACGCCCCGGCCGCGGTCGCCGACGGCACCCCGCCGCCGCTGTGGTCGTTCCGCACGCCGCCGCCCGGCGACATGGCCCACCTCTCGCTGCTCCCGGCCACCCTGCCGGGCGCCGAGGACGGGGAGCCGTGCGCCGAGGCGGAGGACGACGACGTGGCCCCGGCGCACGGCCGGGCCTGACCACCGGCCCCGCCCCGCCGCCGGTACGGGCGCCGGTCAGCCGCCGGGACGCACGAAGTCCGTCACCGCGCGGGCGAAGGCCTCCGGTTCCTCGACGTGACCGAAGTGCCCGCTGTCCTCCAGGACCAGCAGCTTCGAGCCGGGGATCAGGCCGTGCAGTTCCTCCGCCCGGCGCACTCCGCAGATGAAGTCGTGGCGGCCGGCCAGCACCAGGGCGGGCACGGTGAGCCGGCCGAGGGCGGCGCGGTCGTCGACGACGTCGGGGGAGAGGTCCGTGTCCAGGCCGGAGACGTAGGTGGACGTCAGGGCCGCGCGGAGCGGCCCGAACTCCGCCTCCCGGCCCCAGTAGTCGGCGAAGTACGCGGGGAACAGCCCCCGGGCGACGGCGGTGTGCGCGGCGTCGCCGTCGATGGCCGCCATGGCCTGGAAGGCCGCCAGCACCTCGGGGAGCCCGGGATGGCCGGCGTGCCGGGCGGCGAACGCCTCGAACCGGCGCACGGTCTGGGCGAGATGCTCGGGGCCGGTCACCGGCAGGCTGTCGTAGAGGATCACCCCGGCGAGCTGCCCGCGGTGGTGCAGTGCGTGGTACTGCGCCACGAAACCGCCGTGCGAGTGGCCGAGCAGGTGCACCGGGCCGACGCCGAGGTGCTCGGTCAGCGCGCCGAGGAACCGGCTGTAGCGGGCCCGGGTGTAGCCGTGCGGGTGGGAGGGCAGCCGTCCGGAGCCGCCGGTGCCGGCCGGTTCCGGGTAGACGACCGTCAGGTGCCGCTCCACCTCGGGCATCCGCAGGTACTCCCAGGTGATGCCCGGCCCGCCGGAGTGCGCGACGCACACCGGTCCGGTGCCGTGCACGTGGTAGCGCTGGGCGAGGCCGTCGATCTCGACGGTGTGCGTTCCGGTGGTGAGGGGGCCGGTCGGGGGCGTGGTCATGGCTGCTCCGTGGTCGTCGGGCCGGGTGCTGACGAGGACCGGACGCCGGGGAGCGGGGGAAGTTCGACTCGGGTGAGGTGAGGGTGGTCACACACACCGGTCCGCCCGTGGCCCGGCGTTCGCGTGCCGGGCCACGGGCGGGGGTGCGGGCCGGTGTCAGTCGGTGGCGCGGACCACCGGCACGGCGAGCGCGACCGGCCCGCTCTTGCAGGAGTCGTGGCAGTCCTTCTCCAGGCTGCAGCACAGCGAGCAGACGGCTCCCGAGTGGAACGGGCAGCCGGCCATGTCCGGGCGCTCGAACCCGGTCGCGCACACCGTGCAGGTCAGCACGGCCGCGGACGGCAGCCCGTCGGCGCCGAGCAGCGGTTCCGCCAGGCTGTCGACGCGGGCGATGTAGTACCTGCCCCTGGTGACCACCGCGAACAGCGGTGACAGCACCATCGCCAGGAACAGCGCGATGAACGGGGAGTACGCCTTGGCGTACGCCCCGAAGGCGTGGAAGTAGGCGGCGATGGAGACCGCCGACGCGATCAGCATCGAACCGAAGCCGACCGGGTTGAAGTGGTACAGATGGGCGCGCTTGAACTCGATGTACGACGGGCTCAGGCCCAGCGGCTTGTTGACGACCAGGTCGGCGACGACCGCGCCGATCCAGGCGATCGCCACGTTGGAGTAGAAGCCGAGGACGGTGTTCAGGAAGCCGAAGACACCGCCCTCCATCAGCGCCAGGGCGATGCCGACGTTGAGGAAGATGTAGACGACACGGCCGGGATGACGGTGGGTCAGCCGGGAGAAGAAGTTCGACCAGGACAGTGAACCGGAGTACGCGTTCGTCGAGTTGATCTTCACCTGGGAGAGGATCACGAAGAACGTTGCGAGGCCGAGCGCGACGGGCGCGGCGAAGGTCCGAAAGCCGTGCACGTACTGCTGGATCGGCTCGTTGGCCTTGGCCAGGCCCACGCTGCCGGCGATGTAGAAGGCCAGGAAGGCGCCGCCGATCTGCTTGGCCGCGCCGAGCACCACCCAGCCGGGGCCCGCGGAGAGCACGGCCGCCCACCACCTCCTGCCGTTCTCCGCAGTCTTGTCCGGCATGAACCGCAGATAGTCGACCTGCTCGCCGATCTGCGCGATCAGCGACAGCGCGACGCCCGCGCCCGCGCCGACCCCGAGCACGCTGATGCCCGACCCGGTGGGGGAGTCGCCCGCGAAGTGCGTGAACTCCGAGAACTTCCCGGGTTCCTGGATCGCGATCGACACGAACGGCGCGACCATCAGCACCAGCCAGACCGGCTGCGTCCACACCTGCATCGTCGACAGCGCGGTCATGCCGTAGACGACCAGCGGCAGGATGACGAGGGAGCAGATCAGGTACCCGACCGCGAGCGGGATGTGCAGGCCCAGCTCCAGGGCCTGCGCCATGATCGAGCCTTCGAGGGCGAAGAAGATGAAGGTAAAGCTGGCGTAGATGACGGAGGTGAGCGTCGAACCGAGGTAGCCGAAGCCGGCGCCCCGCGTCAACAGGTCCATGTCGATGGAGTACTTGGCCGAGTAGTACGAGATCGGGATGCCGGTGAGGAAGATGACCACCGCGGCCGTCAGGATCGCCGCCAGCGCGCTGGAGAAGCCGTTGGAGACGGCGATCGAGCCGCCGATCGCGAAGTCCGCGAGATAGGCGATGCCGCCCAGCGCGGTCGTGGCCACCACATAGGGGGTCCAGCGGCGAAAGGACTTCGGCGCGTAGCGCAGCGAATAGTCCTCCAGCGTGTCGTTCTTCGCCCACTCGTTGTAGGCCCGCTTGCCGTCCGCCCCGGCGGGCGGCGCCTCTTTGCCGACGGTTTCCGTCACGACTGTGCCCTCTCTCGTCCCCGGTTCGTCTGCACGGAAGGGTCGCGGCGCGCTGTTTCCCGGACGTTTCACCAGCTTTAAAAGACAAGGCTTGATACTTCCTGCGGGAAGTAACCTTCCTGGAAGACGAGTTGGCCTCAGAGTTCGGTGACGACGTGGAAGTCGAAGACGTCCGCCCGCGCCAGGTACAGCCGTTGCGCGAGATGGTTGCCGCGCAGCCGCACCGCACCGCGCGGCCCCTCGTACGACACCGAGTCCCGTACCGCGCACATCGCCCGCACGTCCAGCGACCCGGCCCGCTCCGCCAGCGCGGCCAGCAGCCGTACCCCCTCGAAGCACGACTCGCCGAGGCTCCCCACGACGGGCGCGTGCACGCCGAACCGGGCCGTGTAGCGGGCGCCGAAGTCGAGGCTCTCCGCGGTCGCCAGGGTCTCGAAGAAACCGGCCGCCGCCCACAGGCCCTCGGTGGCCTCCGCGCCCGTGGCCAGCAGGATGTTCTCGTCCATGTGGGTGCTCAGCCGCAGGCACCGCTGGTGCAGGCCGCGGCGCGCGAACTCCCGGTTGAAGAGGGCCGCGTCCGCCCCGACCAGCAGCATCAGCACCCCGTCCGCCTCGCACCGTTCGACCCGGCGCAGCACCGCCGCGAAGTCGTCCGTGCCGAGCGGCACGAACACCTCGTCCCGCACCCGGCCCCCGCACGCACGCGCATGCGCCCGCGCCGCGCGGGCGGTCACCCGGGGCCAGACGTAGTCGTTGCCGACCGTGCACCAGCGCCGTACCCCGGCCGTCTCCGTCAGCAGCCGCATCGCGGGCAGCAGTTGGGCGGCGTCGCTCTCACCGGTCAGGAAGACGCCCTCGGTCCGCTCGCCGCCCTCGTACTGCGCGGTGTACACGTACGGCACCCGGCCCGCGATCCGGGGCAGCAGGGCCTGCCGGACCGCCGAGGTGTGCCAGCCCACGACCCCGTCCACCGCACCCAGCGCGACCAGCGAACCGACCTCGGCCGCCACCCGGCGCGGCGCCGCCCCGCCGTCCACCGTCAGCAGCCGGATCTCCCGGCCCAGCACACCGCCCGCGGCGTTGGTCTCCTCCGCGGCGAGGCGCGCGGCCGACTCGCACGACGGGCCGAAGACCCCCGCCGGTCCCTGCGACGGCACCACCAGGGCGACGACCAAGGGCGTGTCCGAGAGGCCGGCCGGCGGCGTGCGCATGGGGCCACCTCCGTGCGGGCGTGGGGAGCGTGACATCCGGTCCCGGGCCCCGGCGCCCTCGCGGAGGCTCGTATTCTGCGCGCACAGTAGACCTACCGGAAGGACACCGGCAATGCCCTCCGCACCCTCCTCGCCGGACCTCGCCCACCTCCTCAGCCACGCCGAACGGCGCGTGGTGCGCCGCCTTGCCGCGGTGCTCGCCGAGGAGGAGTGCACGGTCGAGGAGTGGCGCGTCCTGTCGATCGTCGGGGACGGCCGGGGCCATCCGATGTCGGAGATCGCCGAGTTCGCGCTGATGCCCGCGCCCAGCCTGACCAAGCTCGTGGACCGGATGGTCGCCGCCACCCTGGTCCACCGCCGCCCCGACCCCCACGACCGCCGCCGCGTCCTGCTGTACCTCACCCCGCGCGGCGACGACCTCTACCGGCGCGCCGCCGACCGGGTCCGCGCCGACCAGACCCGGCTGCTCGCCGGGGCCGTGGACGCGCGGGACCTCGCCCGGCTGCTGGCCCGGCTCGTGACGGCGGCCGGCACCGGGGCGGAGCCGGACGTGGCGAGCGGGATCCGGCAGCCCTGACGCGGGCCGCCGCACCCCGCCGATCGCGGACCGTGCCCGCGCGGACGGGCCGTCACCAGCCGGTGAACAGCAGGTGGTTCACCAGCAGCGCGACCAGCGCCTGCGCCGCCAGCCAGGCACGCGGCCGGGGCAGGAAGGCGCACGCCGGCAGCAGCCACATCGCGAACGGCAGCCAGATCCGTTCCGTCTCCGCCTTGCTCATCCCGGACACGTCGGCCACCAGCAGCGTGAGCAGCGCGACCGCCACCAGGAACGCGAGGCGCACCCGCGCGGAGCCCGCCGTACGGCGGCGCACCAGCGTCGCGCCCGCCCGGCGCAGCCCCGCCACCGTGGCCAGGCCGACGACGACCACCGTGCAGGCCAGGTTGGCCCACACCCAGTAGCCGTACGGGCGGGTGCCGCCGACCCCCTGGTAGTAGCGGGTGACCAGCAGCCGGTACCCCTCCCACCAGTCGAACCCGGCGAGCGTGAACACCACCGGGACCACCGCCGTGCCCGCCGCCAGCAGCGCCAGGACCACCGGCCGCGCCCGCACCCGGCGCCGGCCGAGCACCAGCACCGCCGCCCCGATCAGCGCGAAGAGCGTCAGGCCGTACGACAGGTAGCAGGTCAGCCCGTACAGCAGTCCGGAGCCCGCCGCCCACCCCGCGGACCGGCCGGTCACCGCCCACGCCAGCAGCGCCACCGCCCAGGCGGCGACCGCCGCGAAGTAGCCGTCGGCCGACGCGCCCACCCACACCGCGGCCGGTGCCATGACCAGGAAGGGCGCGGCCCGCCGGGCGAGCGGCTCGTCCGCCAGCGCCCGCACCGCGATCAGCACGGCGACGCAGGCCGTGGACCCGACGGTGATGCACCAGGCGCCCGCCCAGCCGCCGCCGCCCAGCCCGATCCGGTCCAGGTAGACGAAGGTGAGGGTGGCCGCCGGCGGGTGCCCGGCGATGTGCGCGGGCCACGGGGACGGGGTGCCGCTGACGATGTGGTGGGTGAAGTCCCGCAGGGTCGCCGGGATGTCGTGGAACCGGCCGATGACCGTGAGGTACTCGTTCGTGGTGGTGAGCCGGCCGGCCACGCCGCGCCGCCAGCCGTCCACCAGCGCCAGCGACCACGTCCAGGCCAGACAGGCGGCCCAGGCCGCGGCCAGCAGCCCGCGCCACGGCAGCCGCACCGCCAGGTTCGGCCCGTACGCCGTCACGGCGCCCGCGACCAGGACCGCGGCCGGGGTGCCCGGACCCACGTGCGGGTCCCAGTCGGCGAACAGCGGCGGCCAGTGCACGAACAGGACGCGGTAGGCGTCCTGGAGGTGCCGGCCGACCAGCACGGCGGCGAGCACCAGCAGGACGGCGGCGAGGACGGCGAACAGATCGGCGCGGCGATCACGGCGGGAAGAGCGGGTCACAGCGGAACGCTAGGTCGGCGACCGGGCGAAAGCCTGGATCATGTGGCTGACGTCAGACTTTCGTCATGGGTCGCGCGGCCGTTCCGGGGGTTTCCCCGGCCTACGGTCTGACCATGCGACACGACGACCCCCGGCTTCCCACCTCACCCGGCTTCTGGCGCAGCCCGTTGCGCGGCACCTGGTTCACCTCGGTGCTCGGCCTCGTGCTGCTCGTCGGCATCACCGTGCTGTTCGTGACCGGCCTGGTGTCGTACGCCGCGTACAACCCGAACCTGGCACCGGTGAACGACCAGACCCCGGACAAGGGGATCCTCGGCTTCTACCTGTTCTCGTGGCCGACCGACCCGTACTGGCTCTACCGGCTCACCCAGGGCCTGCACGTCACCCTCGGCGTCACCCTGATCCCGGTGCTGCTCGCCAAGCTGTGGTCGGTGGTGCCGAAGCTGTTCACGCTGCCCCCGGCCCGCTCCCTCGCCCACGCGCTGGAGCGGATCTCGCTGCTGCTGCTGGTCGGCGGCGGCCTGTTCGAGTTCACCACCGGCGTCCTCAACGTCCAGCTCGACTACGTCTTCCCCGGCTCCTTCTACCCCCTGCACTTCTACGGCGCCTGGGTGTTCTTCGCCGCCTTCCTGGCGCACGCGGCGCTGAAGACGCCGACGGCGCTCAGGGCGGTCCGGCACCTGCGGCGGGACGAGGGCGAACTGGCACCGGCCCGTCCGGACGCGCCGACCGTGTCCCGGCGCGGCGCGCTCTGGTTCGTCGGCGGCGCGTCCCTGCTGCTGCTCGTCACCACGGCCGGCCAGAGCATCGGCGGCGCGCTGCGGCGCACCGCGCTGCTCGCCCCGCACGGCGGAGCCGACCCCGGCAGCGGGCCGAACGGGTTCCAGATCAACAAGACGGCCGCCTACGCCGGGATCGACGCCACAACGACCGGCGGCGACGCCTGGCGGCTGGCCGTCACCGGACGCGACGGCCGGACCGTCCGCCTCAGCCGCGCCGACCTCCTCGCCCTGCCCCAGCACAGCGCCGCGCTGCCCATCGCCTGCGTCGAGGGCTGGTCCACCGCCGACCAGTGGTGGCGCGGCGTGCGGCTGCGCGACCTGGCCGCGCTCGTCGGCCACCACGGCGATCCGCCGGACGTGCTCGTCGAGTCGCTCCAGCTGCACGGCGCCTTCCGGCACGCCGCCCTGCGCGCCAACCAGGTCGCCGACCCGCGCTCGCTGCTCGCCCTGACGGTGAACGGCGAGGACCTGTCCCCCGACCACGGCTACCCGGCGCGCGTCATCGTGCCCGCCGCGCCCGGTGTGCTCAACACCAAGTGGGTGGCCCGGATGACCTTCGGAGACCTGTGATGCGCCCGCCCCTGCCCACCGGTGCCCTGCTGCGGCGGCTGCGCCTCCCGCTCGGCAGCCCGCTCCAGATCCTGCTGCTGGCCTGCTCGTTCGCGCTCGCCGCCTATGCCGGCGTACGGCTGCTGTCCGGCGACTGGTTCGGCGTGGTGCTGTGGGTGGTGGGAGCGGCCCTGCTGCACGACCTCGTGCTGCTGCCGCTGTACTCGCTGGCCGACCGGGCGGCGGTCCGCCAACTGGGCGCCGCCGGGCGCCGGCGGTGGGCCATGTACGTCCGGGTGCCGGCCGCGCTCTCCCTGCTGCTCCTGCTCGTGTGGTTCCCGCTGATCAGCGGGACGGTGGCCGAGCACTACCGGTCGGCCACCGGCCGGTCCGCCGACGGCTATCCGGCCCGCTGGCTGCTGATCACCGCCGTGCTCTTCGGCGGCTCGGCACTGCTGCTCGCCCTCCGGCTGCGCAGGGCGACGAAGCGGCGCCCGCCCGCCGCCCACTGACCGGCCCGCTCCCAGCCCCGCGCGTACCGCAGCAGGGCCGCGGTGCCGAGCCGCGCCCACAGGAACGGGGCACCGACCGCCTCGTGGGCGTCGGTGAGGTGGACCCGGGCGCGTTCGTCCACGTCCACCGGGGCGGTCTCGGCGATCAGCAGGCCGCCCGGCGCCAGGAGCCGGGCCGTCCGGTCGAGCAGACCGCGCGGATCGCCGCCGATCCCGACGTTGCCGTCCATGAGCAGCACGGTGCCCCACCGTCCCTCGCCGGGCAGCGGGTCGAAGACCGAACGGCGCAGCGCCTGGCCGCCGAGGCGCACCGTGTGGTCGACGGCGGCCGCGCTGACGTCGATCCCGAGCACGGTACGGCCGCGCCCGGCGAGTTCGGCGACGAGCCGGCCGGGCCCGCAGCCGACGTCGAGGACGGCGCCCTCGCAGCGGTCCAGGACCTGCCGGTCGACCTGGTCGGCCCGCGCGCACCAGCGCTCCACCTCCAGCGGCAGCAGCCATCCGTCGGCCCGGCGCAGGAACAGCGGGCCGCGGCCGGTGCGCAGGGCGGCGGCGTAGGGGTCGGCACCGGTCCAGGGCAGCGGCGGTGAGGTGGTCATCGGCGGCCCGTCCCGCGGCGGGCCGGGGACTCGGCGAGGCGGGCGGCGAAGCGGCCGTGCGGGGCGAGGGCGGCGACGGCGGACGCGTCCGCGGCGGTGTCCACGTCCCGCAGCAGCGGCAGGTCCGCGACCCGCAGTCCGGCCGCGACCAGCCGGCGGCGCTGGACGGCGCCGGTCCGCGCGGTGGACATCGGCACCCCGCGCAGCAGCGCCGGGTCCGGGTCGGCCAGCCCCAGCGCCCAGAACCCGCCGTCCTCGGCGGGACCGAAGTACGCGTCGCAGTCGGCGAAGTCCACGGTGAGCAGGTCCGGGGTGACCTGCGGGGTGTCCATGCCGATGAGCAGGGCAGGACCGCGGCAGTGGGCGAAGGCGTCGGCCAGCCGCGCGTCGAGGCCGCCCGCGCACTGCGGCACGACGTCGAAGCCGGCCGGCAGCCAGGGCCCCGGCTCCCCGTCGAGGACGAGGACCCGGCGGCCGGCGGGGGCCGCGGCCACGGCGTCCAGGGTGTCGGCGAGGGACGCCTCGGCGAGGCCGGCGGCCTGCGCGGGCGTGAACGGCGGGGTGAGCCGCGTCTTGACCCGGCCGGGCCGGGGCTCCTTGGCGATGACGAGGAGAGTGGTCATGTGAGGGTTCCTTGACTGGTGCGGACGGTCGGCGCGACGCGCGCCCTCAGGGGCGCGAGGAACTGCGCGGCCGGTCCGCGCCGGCCGGCACCCGGGGCGCCTCGTTCAGCACCCGGCTCATGTCCCGGACCGCCTGCCAGGTGCCCCGCCAGGTGCCGGTGACCTTCGAGACGCCGGTCCGCGGCCGGTAGGGCACCTCGTGCTCGGCGATCCGCCAGCCGGCGTCCGCCGCCCGCACCACCATCTGCAGCGGGTAGCCGCTGCGCCGGTCGTCCAGGGAGAGCGCGAGCAGCGGCTCGCGCCGGGCGGCGCGCAGCGGACCGAGGTCGTGCAGCCGCAGCCCGGTCCGGCGCCGCAGCATCCGCGCCAGCGCCAGGTTCCCGGCCCGGGCGTGCGCCGGCCAGGCCCCGCGGCCCTGCGGCCGCCGGCGGCCGAGCACCAGGTCCGCCGCACCGTCGTGGACCTCCCGCACGAACGGCACGAGGAGCCCCGGATCCAGCGAGGCGTCGCAGTCGCAGAAGCAGACGATGCCGGCGGTCGCCGCGGTCAGCCCGGCGTGGCAGGCGGCGCCGAAACCGCGCCGAGCCTCGTGCACGACGGTCGCGCCGAGCGACCGGGCGATGTCCGCCGAGCCGTCGGTGGAGCCGTTGTCCACCACGAGGGCCCGCCAGCCGGGCGGGATCCGGCCGAGCACCCAGGGCAGGGCATCGGCCTCGTTCAGGCAGGGGAGGACGACGTCCACGTCCGTCGTCGGGCAGTCCGGTGAGGTGGTCACGGTGTCACCCTACGAACGCGAACCGGACATAAAGGGCGTCGGCTCCTTACGAAACGCGGACGTCGCGGCCCGCGGCCGCCCTCGGGTGCGACGCCCGCGAGGGCCCGGTGCGAGGGTGGAGGCATGCAGCAGCCGCACCAGCTCACCGAGGACCGGGCCGCCCCCGCCGCCACCCGGGTCCTGGTCGTCGACGACGACCCGACCGTCGCCGAGGTCGTCACCGGATACCTCGACCGGGCCGGGTACCTGGTCGACCACGCCGACGACGGCCCCGCCGCCCTGACCCGTGCCGCCGCCCACTGGCCCGACCTGGTGGTGCTCGACCTGATGCTGCCCGGCATGGACGGCCTGGAGGTCTGCCGGCGGCTGCGCGGCCGGGCCCCCGTCCCGGTCATCATGCTCACCGCGCGCGGTGACGAGGACGACCGGATCCTCGGCCTGGAGGTCGGCGCCGACGACTACGTCACCAAGCCCTTCAGCCCCCGCGAACTGGTCCTGCGGGTGGAGTCGGTCCTGCGCCGCGCCCGCCCCGCGCCCGCCGCCCGCTCCTTCTCCACCGCCGGCCTCACCCTGGACCCCGGCGCCCGCCGGGCCACCCGCAACGGCGCCGAACTCGGCCTGACGCTGCGCGAGTTCGACCTTCTCGCCTTCTTCCTGCGAAACCCGGGACGGGCGTTCGGCCGGGAGGACCTGATGCGCGAGGTGTGGGGCTGGGACTTCGGCGACCTGTCCACCGTGACGGTCCACGTCCGCCGGCTGCGCGCCAAGGTCGAGGACGACCCGGCCCGGCCGCGCCTGATCCAGACCGTGTGGGGCGTCGGCTACCGCTTCGACCCCGAGGCCGCGGCCACGGAGGAGGACTGACGTGCGCGACACCCTGCTGATCGCCCTGTACGCGCTGGCCGGCGCCGCCCTCAGCGGGCTCGCCGGCGCGGCCGCGCTGCGCCTGCTGCGGCGCCGCTCGCTCACGGCGTCCATCGCCGTCGTCGCCGCCGTCGGCGTGGTCGCGATGCTGGCCGGCACGCTGGCCGTCGCCTGGGCGATGTTCCTGTCCTCGCACGACCTGTCGGTGGTGACGACGGTGGTGGCGATGGCGGCCGCGGTCTCGCTCGCCAGCGCGCTGATACTGGGCCGCTGGGTCGGCGCCCGCAGCCGTGAACTCGTCCTCGCGGCCCGCTCCTTCGGCGAGGAGGGCGACTTCGCCGCGCCGGCCGCCCCGGCCACCGCCGAACTGGCCGAGGTGAGCCGCGAGCTGGCCGCCACCAGCGCCAGGCTCGCCGAGTCCCGGCAGCGGGAACGCGCGCTGGAGACCTCCCGCCGGGAACTGGTCGCCTGGATCTCGCACGACCTGCGCACCCCGCTGGCCGGGCTGCGGGCCATGTCGGAGGCGCTGGAGGACGGCGTCGCCGCCGACCCGGACCGGTATCTGAAGCAGATCCGCACCGAGGTCGAACGCCTCAACGACATGGTCGGCGACCTCTTCGAACTCTCCCGCATCCACGCCGGGACGCTCGCGCTGAGCCCCAGCCGCATGTCCTTGTACGACCTCGTCGGCGACGCCCTCGCGGGCGCCGACCCGCTCGCCCGCGAACAGGGCGTACGGCTGGTCGGCGGCCGGGTGGAACCGGTGCCGGTCGAGGTGGACGGCAAGGAGATGAGCCGGGTGCTGGGCAACCTGCTGGTGAACGCCATCCGCCGGACGCCGCCCGACGGCACGGTCGCGGTCGCCGCCGAGCGCGGCCCCGAGGGTGTCGTGCTGTCCGTCACGGACGGCTGCGGCGGCATCCCCGAGGAGGACCTGCCGCGCGTCTTCGACACCGGCTGGCGCGGCAGCCACGCCCGGACGCCCCCGGCGGGCGCGGGCCTCGGCCTCGCCATCGTCCGCGGCATCGTGGAGGCCCACCAGGGCCGGGCCACCGTGCACAACATCCCCGGCGGCTGCCGTTTCGAGGTGGTGCTGCCCGCCGCCGCTTCCTGATCGCGGACAGCACCACCGGCTCATGGGCGGCCCGGGACCTGTTCGGCCCCGGTCCGCGGTGCGACGCCTGGCCCCGGTTTCCCGGCACCGCCGTCGGGCGTGAGGCCGGTCTCCGGGTGGTGCCAGGACGTATCCGCACACACGGCTTACGCGCCGCGCATCCCGGCTCGTGCGAACTCCCGCATGCCCTCCGGGAAGCCGATCTCGGCCTTCCAGCCGAGGTCGGCCCGCAGCCGCGCCGAGTCGGCCGTGATGTGCCGTACGTCACCGAGGCGGAACTCCCCGGTGACCACCGGTTCCGGACCCCCGTAGGCCTCGGCCAGCGCGCGGGCCATCTCGCCCACGGTGTGCGGCTCGCCGCTGCCGGTGTTGTACGCCGTCAGCGCCCCCGGCTCCGCCCGCGCCTCCAGGGCCACCGCGTTGGCGGCGGCCACGTCCCGGACGTGCACGAAGTCCCGGCGCTGCCGCCCGTCCTCGAACACGCGGGGCGCCTCACCCCGGGCGAGCGCGGAGCGGAACAGCGCGGCCACACCGGCGTAGGGGGTGTCGCGGGGCATCCGGGGGCCGTAGACGTTGTGGTAGCGCAGCGCCACCGCGGACCCGCCGGTCGACCGGGCCCAGGCGGCAGCCAGGTGCTCCTGGGCCAGCTTGGTGGTGGCGTACACGTTCCGCGGATCGGCCGGCGCGTCCTCCGCGACCAGCCCCGGCGCCAGGTCGGCCCCGCACACCGGGCACACCGGCTCGAACCGGCCGGCCTCCAGACCGGCGACCGCGCGCGGCCCGGGCCGTACGACACCGTGGCGCGGACACTCGTACCGGCCCTCGCCGTACACGACCATCGACCCGGCCAGCACCAGGCGCCTCACCCCCGCCTCCGCCATCGCGGACAGCAGGACGGCCGTACCGAGGTCGTTGCGCGAGACGTACTCCGCCGCGTCCGAGAACCCCACGCCCAGCCCGACCATCGCGGCCTGGTGGCAGACCGCGTCCACGCCGCCGAGCGCCCGCGCGACCGCCGCCGGGTTGCGCACGTCGGCACCCGGATCGTCCCGCACGTCGAACACGACCGCCTCGTGCCCGCGCGCCGTCAGCGCCTCCACGACGTGGGACCCGATGAACCCGGCACCGCCGGTGACCAGTACTCGCATACGGCCACGCTAGGCCCGCACGGCCACCGGATCCCGTGCCCGCGCCCGCACGTCACGACTCCGTAAGACCGGCGGCCCGGCCGGGCCGCTACTCCTTCGGCGGCTTGACGGCGATGTCGAGGTAGAAGGCGTCGATGCTGCGCACCGCCGTCTCGAACTCCTCCAGGTTGACGGGCTTGGTGACGTAGGCGTTGGCGTGGTGGTGGTAGGCGCCGTTGACGTCGTCGGGGGCCACGGACGTGGTGAGCACCACGACCGGGATGGTCCGCAGCTCGGCGTCCTCCTTCACCACGGCGAGGAACTCGCGCCCGTTCATCCGGGGCATGTTCAGGTCGAGCACGATCAGGTCGGGGCGTTCGTTGTCCGGGTCGCGCAGGTAGTCCAGGGCCTCGACGCCGTTGGAGACCTGGGTGAGATTGCGCGTACCGCGCTCGGTGAGTGCGTCCTGGATGAGCATCGCGTCGGCGACGTCGTCCTCGACCAGCAGCACATCGTACGGACGGATTGCGGCGGCAGCCATGATGGGAGAGCTCCGGTGTGTGGGGCGGGTCGAGTGGTCTGTGCTGTTCGTGAGAGTCCGGGCCGGCGGCGCCGAGCCCCTTGGCGGCTCGTGCCGACGGTCCGGCCGGTCTCCGGGTGTCCGACGGTCAGCTTGACACCGGCGAGTACCCGCAGCCGCGGCAGGGCATGCCGACGGGCCTCGCCCGTGGTGTCGACGGGGTCCGGCGGCGGACCGGGGGCCGCCCGCGTGAGCGGCCCGGCGGGTTCGTCCGCCACCTGGGTCACCAGGGTGTCCGGGTCCCCGCTCACGGAACCTGGAGGGAGCGGGGGAGCGGGCATGACCTCACCCTAGGGCGTTGATCCAGGCGGGACAACATACGTTGTCGGGCCACGAGTACAGTGTGCTTGCCGCGCGCCGAGGTGCGGCCCGGACGGCCGGCCTAGGGAGCAGCGCACAGCGATGACAAGCAAGCCGTCAGGCACCGCCGGCGCCTTCGCGGACTGGACGACCCGGCGCTGGCTCCGGGTGGGCGTCGCCGCCACCCTGGTCGTCCTGGCCGTCCTCGGGTCGCTGGGCGGCTGGGCGATGTGGCGGACCTCGCAGCTCACCGCCGCGCTGGTGGACCGGCGCTCGCCCGCCCTGATCGAGTCGATACGGGTCGAGGAGGCCCTGGTCAACCAGGAGACCGGCATCCGCGGCTACGGACTCTCCGGCCAGACCGACTTCCTCCAGCCCTACGCGCAGGGCGTGACCGACGAGCAGGCCGCGCTCTCTCGGCTGCGGCCGCTGCTCGGCGACGACAGCCGGGCCCGCGCCGACCTGGCCGAGGTGGAGAAGCTCGCCGGGACCTGGCAGCAGCGCATCGCGCGGCCGGTCTCGGTGGCCGCTCCCGCCGAGGCCGCCCAGGTCACCGCGGCCCGTACCGTCGAGGGCAAGGCCGCCTTCGACGCCCTGCGGCGCGCCATGAGCCGCCAGCAGGACCACCTCCAGCAGGAGCGGAGGTCGGCCACCAGCCAGCTGAGCCAGGCGGTGACCCTGCGCAACTGGGTGTTCGCCGTCATCGCCGCCGTCATCGTGCTGGTCGCCGGACTCGTCTTCGAGGGACTGCGGCGCGGCGTCACCGGCCCGCTCAGCAGGCTCGGCTCGGCCGTCCGGGACGTGACGCAGGGCCGTTTCGACCGTTCCCTGGACGGCACCGGACCCGCTGACCTGCGACAGCTCGCCTCCGACGTGGAGTCGATGCGGCTGCGCCTGGTGGCGGAGCTGCGGTTCAGCGAGGAGGCCCGCGGGCTGCTGGACGGGCAGGCGGAGGACCTGCGGCGCTCGAACGCGGAACTGGAGCAGTTCGCCTACGTGGCCTCGCACGACCTCCAGGAACCGCTGCGCAAGGTCTCCAGCTTCACCCAGCTCCTGCAGCGGCGCTACGGCGGACAGCTGGACGAGAAGGCCGACCAGTACATCTCCTTCGCGGTCGACGGCGCCAACCGCATGCAGAGCCTCATCAACGACCTGCTGGCCTTCTCCCGGGTCGGCCGCGTCCACAACGAGCAGCGGACCGTGGACCTGGAGCGGCTGATGGGCACCACGCTGGGCGACCTCAGCGTGGCCGTCGAGGAGACCGGCGCCGAGATCACCCACGACCCGCTGCCGTCCGTCCTCGGGGACACGACCCAGCTGGGCATGCTGCTGCAGAACCTGCTCTCCAACGCGATCAAGTTCCGGCACCCGGACCGGGCGCCGCGGATCCACGTCGGAGCGGTCCGGACCGGGGACGACTGGGAGTTCGAGGTCCGCGACAACGGCATCGGCATCGCGCCGGAGTTCCGGGAGAAGGTCTTCGTCATCTTCCAGCGCCTGCACACCAAGGACGCCTATCCGGGTACCGGTATCGGGCTGGCGATGTGCAAGAAGGTCGTGGAGTTCCACGGCGGCACCATCTCCATCGACCCCGCATACCCGTCGGGCACCCGGATCGTGTTCACGCTGCCCGCCCTGCCCGCCACACCCGCCCCCGCGGCCGCGACGGCCGTCCCGGACAGAGAGACACAGCCGTGACCGGTCCCTCCGCAGGCCGCGGCGGCCCGCACGCCGAGCAGTACGACGTCCTGCTGGTGGAGGACGACGACGGAGACGCCCTGCTGGTCGAGGAACTGCTCCACGACACCGATCTGCCGTACACCCTGACCCGGTGCCACACCGCCGCCGAGGCCCACCGGGCGCTGGCGGCCGGCCCCGTCGACTGCGTCCTGCTCGACCTGCACCTGCCCGACGCCTCCGGCGTGGAGACGATCCAGACCATCCAGGCCGACACGCACGCCGCGATCATCGTCCTGACCGGCCTGGACGAGCCCCGCGCCGGAGTCGACTCGCTCGCCTTCGGCGCGCAGGACTACCTCGTCAAGGGCAAGGTCGAACCCGACCTGATGCAGCGCGCCGTCCGCTACGCCGTCCAGCGCAAGCAGGTCGAACTGGCGAGCGCCGCGCTCCAGATCGGGAAGCTGCGCGCCGAGGAGAACGCCCGTCTGGAGCGCGGGCTGCTGCCCGAGCCCCTGCTCTCCTCCCCGGCCGTCACCGCCTCCAGCCGGTACTACCCGGGGCGGGCCCAGGCCCTGCTGGGCGGGGACTTCCTGGACGTCGTGCAGACCGACGACGGACAGGTCCACGCGATCATCGGCGACGTCAGCGGGCACGGCCCGGACGCCGCCGCGCTCGGCGTCTGCCTGCGCATCGCCTGGCGCGCGCTGACCCTCGGCGGCCACCGCAACCAGCACCTGCTGCACCTGCTCGAACAGATACACATCGCGGAGCGCGCGGGCAGCGACCTGTTCACCACCTGCACGCTGATCACCCTGGACCCGAAGACCGCCACCCTCACCCTGCACCTGGCCGGCCACCACGAACCCCTGCTGGTCACCTCCGAGGGCACCCGGCAGGTCGAGGCCGCCCACGGGATCGCGCTCGGCATCGCGCCCGGACTGGGCGACTGGCCCGCCACCACCCTGGCGCTGCCCGCCGACGGCGCGCTCGTCGCCTACACCGACGGACTCATCGAGGGGTTCGCGGACGGCACCGGCGCCCGGCTCGGCGTGGACGGCCTGCTGAACATCATCGACACGCTGCACACCCCCGATCCCGGCACCCACCTGGACCTGCTCATCTCCCGCACCCGCGCGCTCAACGCGGACCGGCACACCGACGACCTCGCCGTACTGCGCCTGGACTGGCGCACGGCCGGGCAGCCGGCTCCCGCTCAGTCCTCCTGAGCGGCCGGCGCCGGCCCGCCGCTGGCTTTGATCTTCTCCAGCTCCGCGTTGAACTGGGCGCCGAACAGCAGGGCCAGGTTGGACAGCCACAGCCAGATCAGGAAGATCACCACGCCGCCCAGCGAGCCGTACAGCCGGTGGTAGCTGCCGACGTGGGACGTGTAGACGGTGCAGCCCAGCGAGACCACCAGCAGGAGGACCACCGCCAGCACCCCGCCCGGCGCCATCTTCCGGACCGGCCGGGACGACTCGGGACCCGAGTGGTACAGGACGAGGACGGTGCCGACGGCCACCGCCACCGCCAGCGGCCAGCGCAGCGCGTGCCAGGCGGCCTGGGGGCCGCTGCCGAGGTCCAGCGCCCGGCCCAGGAACGCGGCCAGGCTGCCGGTGAGGAACAGCACCAGCACGGAGATGAGCAGCAGCAGGATCAGGACCAGCGCCGTGCAGATGATGCGCGGCGCGGTCCGCCACACCGGCCGGTGCGAGCTGACCCGGTGCATGGCGTGCAGCGCCCGGCGGAAGACGCTCAGGTAGCTGGACCCCGACCACAGCGCGGCCGCCCCGCCCAGGAAGATCAGCGTCCAGGCCGCCGACGGCTGCTCGGCCATCTGCCGCAGGGTGCCGCGCAGCAGGGCACGGGAGGCGAGCGGGGCGGCCTGCGCGATGCGTTCGATGACCTCCGGTTTGGCGGTGGGAATGGTCAGGCCCAGCACCGAGAGGATCACCAGCAGGAGGGGAAACAGGGCGAGGACCGCGTAGTACGTCAGTGCGGCGGCCCAGTCGGTGATGTCGTCGTTCCAGACCGACACCGGGGTCCGGCGCAGCGCCGCCCACCACCGGGCCGTACGGCCGCCCGCATGATCCATGAGAGGGATGTTCTCACTCCTCGGTGTTCCGGGCGCGCAGCCCCGGTGCTCAGTGTCGGTGGACGGCGCGGTCATGAAGATGGTTCAGGGCGTCGACGACGACGGTGTTGTGGTGCCAGACCAGCCAGCGGCCCACCTCGCCGCCCAACCGCTCCAGGGCGGCCAGCCGCTCCGGCGCGAGTTCGTGCAGCGGCCGCTCGTGGTGCGCGGAGACCATGCCGATCACCGCTCCTCCGGGACTGACCAGCGGCACGCTGTGGCAGGCGCGGCTGCCGGCCTGGAGGATCGTGTGCCGGGTGGGCTCGTCGAAGACGTCGCTGGAGCCGACGTCCTTCACGGTGACCTGCCGCACCTCCTCGGCGGCCTGCGCGCACGAGGTGGTCCCGCTGTCGACGAAGGCGAAGTAGTCGGTGAACCGCTGGTTCAGCCCGGTGTGCCGGACCATGCGCAGCAGCCGGTTCTCCACCAGCTGCACGTTGCCCATCCCGGTGTCCGTGATCCGCAGGGTGCCGTGCAGCGCGGCGTCCAGGACCGCGCCGCGGTCCGTCGGCGGGGCGCCGTCCAGCTCCAGGGCCGGTACCGGCGGCGGGCCGCCGCGCGGCCGCCGTGCCACCCAGCGCGGGGCCGTCGCCTCGGGCACCGGGAGGCGGACGGCGGCGTCGGCGAGCGTGTGCAGCTTGAGGTTGAACCGCTGGGAGGCGTCGCGCAGCAGCTCGAAGGACTCCTGCGGCGAGGAGAGCCGGTAGTACCGGCGCAGCAGGTGCTCGGCGCGGGCCACGCCGGCGCGTGCCAGCCGCCTGTTGCGCTCGTCCGTGCCCTGCTGCCCCGCGGTCCCGGCCGTCGGCGCGGCCGGGCTGTTCCGATACTCGGTCACCGGCATACCTCCTCGTCGTACGCATGCCCGCTGCGGGCTCCGGCAGGCCATCCGATCTTCACCGGCCGCCCACGGCGTGCCGGACCGCCGCGCGGCGATGAGTTCCGGCCGGGCCCGGAGTCTGTCTCCCTGACCGTCGCAGGACGGCATCGCCCGATGCCGCCGCCCGCCACCGGACGCCACGGAGGACACCATGGCCGACACATCCGACGAACCGACCGCCGCACTGCCCGGCCGTCCCGCCGTGACCGACCTGGCCACCTGGCAGGCGGCCAGGGACGAGCTGCTGGCCCGCGAGAAGGCCCACACCCGCGAGGGCGACGCGATCGCCGCGGCCCGCCGCCGGCTGCCGATGGTGGAGTTCGACGGCACGGTCGAGGTCGTCGGGGCCGACGGCCCGGTCCCGTTCCTCGACCTCTTCCAGGGCCGTGACGAACTCGTCGTCTACAAGCACATGTGGCACGACGGCGCGCCGCACCAGGGACAGTGCGAGGGCTGCACCACCACGGCCTGGCACCTCCAGGACGCCTCCTACCTGAACGCCCGCGGCGTCTCCTTCGCGGTCCTGACCACCGGCCCGTGGCACGAGGTCGCGCCCTACGTCGAGTTCATGGGCTACACCCAGCCCTGGTACTCGGTGCGCGGCCTGGACGGACCGGCCGGCGGCCCGATGGGCTACCTCACCGGCTACCTGCGCGACGGCGACCGCGCCTTCCTCACCTACTCCACCACGGGCCGCGGCAACGAGCGGGTCAACGGATCCCTCGGCCTGCTCGACATGACGCCCTACGGCCGGGGTGAGGCATGGGAGGACAACCCCGAGGGCCGGCCCAAGGGCAACAGCCCCTGCTGGTCCTGGCGGACGGACGCGGACGGGAACGCCACCTGGGGTCCCACCAGCCGCCCGGTGCCCCAGTGGACCCGGCCCGGCGCGACCCCGGTGGACACCCTCGGCCGGCACGGCCACCACCACTGACGGGCGGCCGGGGCGCCGGATCCGCCGTGCGGCTCGGGCACGCTCAGGCGGGCTGCCACAGTTCGATCCGGTTGCCCTCGGGGTCGGTGACCCAGCCGAACCGGCCCACCCCGTCCATGTCCTGCGTCTCCCCGGCCACGTCCGCCCCGGCCGCGCGCAGCTGGGCGAGCATGGCGTCCAGGTCGCGGACCCGGAAGTTCAGCATGGTCTGCTGGGCGGGGGACCCGAAGTAGTCGGTGCCGGACTCGAAGGCGGCGAAGACCGTGGGCCCGGCCTCCTGCCGCCACAGACCGTGGCCGTCGACGTCCAGGCCGAGGCAGTCGCGGTACCACGCGGTGAGGGCCGCCGGGTCCGCGGCCCGCAGGAAGTGTCCGCCGATTCCAAGTACGCGTTCCATGGCGACATCCTGCCAGGACGGCGGCCGGGCGGACCGGAACGGGCATGATCGTCATGTCCTGGAGCCGTCCGGCGGCCGGTCCGCGAGCACGGGCCGGGATCCGGGGAAGAAGCACCCTTCCAGGCCACGTCCCAAGGAGATCCGCCCCGTGCGTTCCATCCTCCCCCTCGCGCTCGACTGCGTCGTCGGAGCACTGGAGAAGACCCCCGGTCCCGCCGGGTTCGCCCTGCACCGCGCGCCCGCCGCCGGCCGCGCCCAACTGGCGGACACCGCCTACGAGATCGTCAGCACCATGCCCTCCGGGGTACGGCTGGAGATGCTCACGGACGCCACCGGGATCGAGGTGGACGCCCAGCTCACCCAGGTGGTGATGGCCGGGTCCGAGCCGCCCGACGTGGTCTTCGACCTGGTCGTCGACGGCGAACTGCGGCCTCCCGTCACCACCTCCCACCGCACCCTCATCCGGGTCGACCCCGACACCATGGCCCAGGACGAGCACCCGGCCCCGCCGGCCACCGTACGGTTCCCGATCGGCGCCGTGCCCCGCGAGCGCCGGGTGGAGATCTGGCTGTCCAACTCCCGGGCGACCACGCTCGTCGACGTACGGGTCCCGTCCGGGGCGTCGGTGCGTCCGGCCCCGGCGAGCGGCCCGGTGTGGGTGCACCACGGCAGCTCGATCAGCCAGTGCTCGGAGGCGGACCGCCCGACCGGCACCTGGCCGGCCCTCGTCGCCCGGCGCGCGGGCCGCTCCCTGGTCAACCTCGGCCTCGGCGGCGAGTGCCACCTCGACCCCTTCATGGCCCGGACCATCCGTGACCTGCCCGCCGACGCCATCAGCCTCGAACTGGGCATCAACGTCGTGGCCGGCGACACCCTGCGGGAGCGCACCTTCGTGCCGGCCTTCCACGGCTTCCTCGACACCGTCCGCGACGGCCACCCGGACACCCCGGTCCTCGTCATCAGCCCCATCGTCTGCCCGGCCGTCGAGAACCGGCCGGGACCCACCCTGCCCGGCGCCGACGGCACGGTCCGCGCCCCAAACCGCCCGGCCGAACTGGCCGCGGGCGCGCTGACACTGACCCGGGTGCGGGAGCTGCTGGCCGAACACGTCACCCGCAGACGCAAGGCGGGCGACCACCGCCTGCATCTCCTCGACGGCACCACCCTCTTCGGGACCGGCGACCTCGCCGACCTGCCCGACGGCCTGCACCCGAACGCGGCCGGCTACGCCCGCATGGCCGAACGCCTCCTGCCCCGCGCGTTCGGCCCGCACGGCGTCCTGCGGTAGCGCCAGGACCCGCCCGCCGAGAGCGCGAGTGGATGCGCAGATTTAACCGCGGATACCTTGTGACGCCATTTCTACGCGCGTAACCTCAGCCGGTCGCATGGATCCCACCGGCCGACGGCACGTCATGTGCCGCCAATCGGGCGGACGTTGAAGGAGTCATCCTCGTGCAGATTCACAGACCCAGCGCATCGCGGGTAGCCGGCGCCGCGTTCGTGGCCGCGGCGGCCACGGCGGCCGTCGTCGTGGCGCCCCTGCCCGCCGCGTTCGCCACCCCGTCGGCGAACGCGGTCATCTCGGAGGCGTACGGCGGCGGAGGCAACTCCGGGGCGACGCTCACCAACGACTTCGTGGAGCTGGCCAACCGCTCCACGGCCGCCTACTCCCTGGACGGCTACAGCGTCCAGTACCTCCCGGCCTCCGCCTCCGCGGGTTCGCCCTGGCAGGTCACCCCGCTCACCGGCGCGCTGCCCGCCGGCGGCACCTACCTGGTCGGCGAGGGCGCGGGCGCCGGCGGCACGACCGCGCTGCCGGCCGCCGACGCGACCGGCTCCATCGCGATGTCGGCCACCGCGGGCACCGTGGCCCTGGTCAAGGGCACCACCGCACTGACCTGCAAGACGGCCGCCGACTGCACCGGTGACGCCGACGTCGTGGACCTCCTCGGCTACGGCACCGCCGTCGTCCGCGAGGGCGGCGCCGCCCCGGCGACGAGCAACACCACCTCCGTGTCCCGGGCCGCCTCGCTCGCCGACACCGACGACAACGCGGCGGACTTCACGGCCGGTACGCCCACCCCGGTCAACAGCGCGGGCGACACCGCGAACGGCGGCAGCGGCCCCGGCCCCGGCGGCCCGACCGAGCCCGGCGCCTTCCGCATCCACGACATCCAGGGCCGCACCCGCCTCTCGCCCCTCAAGGGCCAGAGCGTCGCGGGCGTCCCCGGCATCGTCACCGCCGTGCGCACCACCGGCAGCAAGGGCTACTGGATCCAGGACCCCGCCCCGGACGCCGACCCCGCCACCAGCGAGGGCCTGTTCGTCTACACCGGGTCCGCCGCGCCCACCGTCTCGGTCGGCGACTCGGTCCTGGTCAGCGGCAAGGTCACGGAGTACTACCCGTCCTCCGCCGCCCAGTCGGTCACCGAACTGGGCAGCCCGGTCTCCACCACCCTCTCCACCGGCAACGCCCTGCCGGCCCCGGTCGCGCTCGACGCCTCCACGATCCCGGCCGCGTACACCCCCACGGCCGGCGGCGGCAGCATCGAGGGCCTCACCCTCCAGCCGTCCGTGTACTCCCAGGACTTCTACGAGTCCATCGAGGGCATGCGCGCCTCGGTCACCGACGCCCGCGTGGTCGGCGCGACGAACAGCTACGGCGAGATGTTCGTGACCGCCAAGCCGCACGAGAACCCCACCAGGCGCGGCGGCACCCTCTACGGCGGCTACGACCAGCAGAACACCGGCCGTATCGAGATCGTCTCGGCCGACGGAACGACCCCCGTCCTCAACGTCGGTGACCAACTGGCCGGCACCACCACCGGCCCGGTCGACTACTCCGACTTCGGCGGCTACCTGCTCGCGCCCTCCGCCGCCACCACCGGCACCGCCGTCGACAAGGGCCTCAAGCAGGAGGTGACGCGCAAGCAGTCCCGCGACGAACTGGCGCTCGCCACCTACAACGTGGAGAACCTCGACCCGACCGACGGCGACGACAAGTTCGCCCGGCTCGCCAAGGGCGTCGTCAAGAACCTCTCCTCGCCCGACATCGTGACCCTGGAGGAGATCCAGGACGACAACGGCGCCACCGACGACGGCACCGTCTCCGCCGAGGCGACCCTGAAGAAGTTCACCGCGGCGATCGCCGCGGCCGGCGGCCCCCGGTACTCCTGGCGCTACGTCAACCCGGTCGACGACAAGGACGGCGGCGAGCCCGGCGGCAACATCCGCCAGGTGTTCCTGTTCAACGCCAAGCGGGTCTCCTTCGTGGACCGGGCCGCCGCGGGCGACCCCTCCACGACCGCCGTCTCCGTGGTCAAGGACCGCAAGGGCCAGGCCCACCTGTCCGCCTCCCCGGGCCGCATCGACCCGGCGAGCGCCGCCTGGACGGACAGCCGCAAGCCGCTCGTCGGCGAGTTCGTGTTCCAGGGGCAGACGGTCTTCGTCATCGCCAACCACTTCATCTCCAAGGGCGGCGACGACCCGGTCCACGGCCGCTACCAGGAGCCGACCCGCTCCTCGGAGACCCAGCGCGGGCTCCAGGCCGAGGAGGAGAACGCGTTCGTGAAGTCGCTGCTCGCCGCCGACCCCCGGGCCCGGATCGTGGCCGCCGGCGACCTGAACGACTTCGAGTTCTCCGACGCCGTCAAGACCCTCACCGGCAACGGCCACGACCTGACCGACCTGATCGACACCCTCCCGAGGTCCGAGCGGTACAGCTACGTCTACGACGGCAACAGCCAGACCCTGGACCACATCCTGACCAGCCCCTCCCTCACCCGCCTCGACTACGACGTGGTGCACATCAACGCCGAGTTCGCCGACCAGGCGAGCGACCACGACCCGCAGGTCGTCCGGATCGACGTCAGGCACTGCGGCGGGACGTCCCACCGGCCCGGCCCGCACCGCGGCTGACGACGGCGCACCTCGCCCCGGCGGCGGCCGGCTCCGTGCCGGCCGCCGCCGCCCGTTGCGGCCGGGTCCGTGCTCACGCCAGCGGATGCGCCGACGCGAAGCCGCCGTTGTGGTGGACGAGGGCCGGAGCGTCCGCGGCCACCGCGCCCGAGTCGATCTCGCCGACGACCAGCAGGTGGTCGCCGACGGTCTGCCGGAGCACGGTACGGGCCGACAGCCAGCCGGTGACACCGTCGAGGACCGGCAGGCCGTCCGGCTGCGCCCGCCAGCGCACGCCGTCGAACCGGTCGATGCCGCTGCGCGCGAACCGGGCCGCGAGAGCGGCGTTCGCGGTGCCGAGGACATGGACGGCGAAGCGTTCCGCGCGGCGCGCGGCCGGGGTGCTGGACGCTTCGAGGCCGATGCAGAACGACACCAGGGCCGGCCGCAGCGAGACGGAGGTGAAGGAGGTGGCGGTGAAGCCGACGGGCCCGGGGAAGGTGATCACCGTGACGCCGGCGGCGTGCCGGCGCAGGGTGTCGCGGAGGAGGTCCGCGCCGTCGGGGACGGTGGCCGAGGGCGACGGACCTCGGCGGATCGGGACGGTCATGCCCTGTCCTTTCGGTGGGTGAGGAAGTGGTGCGGGCCGTGGCCCGCGGCGCCGGGCCTCACCAGGCGCTCGACGCCACCGCGACCGCCGGCACGAGCCCGGTGCGCAGGGCCTCCAGGAAGGTCACGACCTCGGCCGCGACCGAGCGGTGCTGGAGGTCGTTGAGGACGTCGTGGTGCGCGTCGCGGACCACCGCGAGCCGGGCGCGGGACAGGGACTTCGCGGTGCGGGCCAGCGCGTCGCGGTCGGCGAGCGGGTCCGCGTCGCCGACCAGCAGCAGGGCGGGGACCGCGAGATCCGCGTGGTGGGCCGCGTCCAGCAGCGCGCCGGGCACCGGGACGCCGAGCGCGCCGGGCCGGGCCTGCGGGTCGCTGCCGAGGACACCGCGGTGGGTCGGGCAGGAGGTGCGGACGTCGAGTTCGTCGTCCCAGGTACCGGCTCGGCCGCCGGTGCCCGCGACGGCTCCGCCGGCACCCGGCAGCCCCGCCAGGACGACCGCCTGCGGCCGTACGGCGGCCGCGGAGCCGCCGAGACCGAGCAGCGCCGCGACGGCCGCGGCACCCGAGTCGGCGCCCACCAGCACCACCGGGCCGGTCACCTCCTCCCCGGCGGCGGCCGTGCCCGCGACGGCTTCGGCGAGCCGGTCGCCGAACCGGGCCAGCGAACCGTGCAGGTCCGCGGCGTCGATCCGCGGGCCGTCCACGACCCGGACGCGGTAGGCGTCGGCGGCGAGCCGCCTGCCGAACCGGCCGTAGACGGCGCGGCTCTCGCCCCGGCCCGGCACCACGACGACGGTGCCGCGGGTGAGCAGGCCCTCGGGGGCGTGGTGGTCGGTGTACTCGCTCATCTCAGGCTCCGGCTCGTACGGTGTGGCGGTTGGCGGGGACCGGGAGGCCGAGGTTGCCGCGCAGGGTGTCGGCCTCGTACTCGGTGCGGAACAGCCCGCGCTTCTGGAGGATCGGGACGACGCCGTCCACGAAGAGTTCGAGATCCTCGTCGGTGCGGAAGGCCAGGTTGATGCCGTCGAAGGTGCCGGCGTCGAACCACTCCTCGATGGTGTCGGCCACCGTCCGCGGCGCTCCCACGAACGGCGACCGACGGAACTCGCCGACCAGCTCGGCGACCTGACGCAGGGTGAGGTTCTCCGATCTGGCCCGTTCGATGAGCCTGGCCGCTCCGGTGCGGCCGCCCTTCTCGGCGAGGTGCGCGACGTCCGGGAACGGCCCGTCCAGGTCGTGCACGCTGAAGTCGTAGGCGCCGAACGAGCGGCCCAGCAGCGCGAGGTTGCGTTCGAAGTCGTTGTCCTCCTCGAAGATCTCCCGTTCGCGGAGCCGGGCCGCCTCGTCGGTGCGGCCGACGACCGGACCGCCGTGGATGAAGATCTTGATGTGCTCGGGGTCGCGGCCGTAGGACGCGGTGCGCTTCTTGATGTCGGCGTAGTAGTCCCGCGCCTGCTGCAGCGAGCCGCCCGGCGCGTAGATGCCCTCGGCGACCCGTGCGGCCAGGTCCCGGCCCTCCTCGGAGACCCCGGCCTGGAAGATCACCGGCTGGCCCTGCGGCGAGCGGGACAGGTTGAGCGGGCCCGCGATCCTGAAGTGCTCGCCCTCGTGGTTGAGTTCGTGCAGCTTCGCGGAGTCGAGGAAGACGCCCCGCGTCACGTCCGCGGGGAACGCGTCGTCCTCGTAGGAGTCCCACAGACCGCGGGCGACCTGCACGAACTCCAGTGCGCGGCCGTAGCGGGCGGTGTAGTCGAGGTGCTCGTCCAGCCCGAAGTTCCGTGAGGTGCCGGTGTCGAAGCTGGTCACCACGTTCCAGCCGGCCCGGCCACCGCTGATGTGGTCGAGGGAGGCGAACCGGCGGGCCAGGTTGAACGGCGAGTTGTACGTCGAACTCGCCGTGCCCACCAGGCCGATGTGCCGGGTGTGGGTGGCGACGGCCGACAACAGGGTCAGCGGTTCGAGGCGGTTGAGGTAGTGCGCGGGGTAGGTGGCGTTGATGAACTGGCTGTCGACGATGAACAGGGCGTCGAACAGGGCGTGTTCGGCGGCCTGCGCCTGCGCTATGTAGTAGTTGATGTCGATGCTGGCGTTCTTCGCGACCCGCGGGTCCTTCCAGAGCCCGTGCTGGCCGGGGCCTCCGACGCCGTAGGGGTGCAGGGCGAGGTGGATCGTGCGTGCCATCGGTGAATCCGTTCTGTGCGGCGGGAGTCGGGTAGTTCAGGCGTGCAGCAGGGCGCGCAGGGCCTCGCGTTCGGCCCGGTCCGCCGGGGCCGAACGCAGGGTGGGCGCGGAGCTGACGAGCAGCCGGGTGTACGCGTGCTCCGGGGCGGTGATCACGTCCCGGGCGGTGCCGGTCTCGACCAGCTCGCCGCGGTAGAGCACCGCGATCCGGTCGGCGACCCCGGCGACCGAGCCGAGGTCGTGCGAGATGAAGACCAGGGCCGTGCCCGCGTCGCGGAGTTCCTTGAGGATCTCCAGGATCTGCACCCGGTTGGCGGAGTCCAGGGCGCTGACCGGTTCGTCGAGGATGACCAGCTTCGGTTCGGTGACCAGGGCCCGGGCGACCGCGATCCGCTGCCGCTGGCCGCCCGACAGTTCCCCGGGCAGCCGGCCGAGCAGGTCCTCGGAGAGCCGGACGCGGTCCAGGAACGCACGGGCCCGGCCCGCCGCCTCCGCGCGCGGCACTCCCCGCACGAGCAGCGGCTCGATCAGCGACTCCCCGACGGTCAGGTCCGGGTCCAGGCTGCGCAGCGGGTCCTGGAAGACGTACTGGACCACACCGCGCCGGCGCAGGCTCCGCCACTGCCGTCTGCCGTACCGGCCGACGTCCTCGCCGCCGATCACGATCCGGCCCGCCGAGGCGGCCGCCAGGCCGAGCACGGCGCGGGCGAACGTCGACTTGCCCGAACCGGTCTCGCCGATCACGCCGACGGTCTCGCCGGGCGCCACGCTCAGCGAGACGTCGTGCAGGACCCGGCGGCGCCGGCGCCGTACGCCGTAGTGCACGTCCAGGCCGGTGACGTCGAGTACGGGAGCGGTGGTCACGGTGCCTCCAGCGGCGCGCGGAACTTCTCCAGGCCGTAGCTCTCGTGCTCGGCGACGAGGAGCCGGGTGTACGCGTGCCGCGGGTGGTGCAGCACCTCGGCGGCCGGGCCGTGCTCCACCACCTCGCCGTCGCGCATCACGAGGACCTCGTCGCAGAGCTGGGCGACGACGGCCAGGTCGTGGGAGACGACGACCAGCGCCAGGCCGGTGCGCTCGCGCAACTCGGCGAGCAGGTCGAGGATCTCCGCCTGGACGGTGACGTCGAGCGCGGTCGTGGCCTCGTCGGCGACGAGGACGTCCGGGCCTGCGGCGACGGCGGCCGCGATCAGGACCCGCTGGAGCATGCCGCCGGACAGCTCGAACGGGTACTGGCCGTGGACCAGTTCGGGGTCGCGCAGCCGTACCGCGTGCAGCAGCTCGATCGCGCGCTGCCGGGCCGCGCGCCGCTTGAGGCCCTGCTTGACCCGGACCACCTCGGCGATCTGCGCACCCACCCGGATCGACGGGTTGAGGTAGGAGGCGGGGTCCTGGAACACGGCGCTGATCGTGGCGCCCCGCAGCTTCGTCCACTGCCGGGGTGTCAGCGTGGCGATGTCCGTGCCGGCGATCTCGACGGAGCCGCCGGTCACCTCGAAGTGCGGGGGCAGGATGCCCAGTACGGCCCGGCAGGTGAGGGTCTTGCCGCTGCCGGACTCGCCGACGATGCCGACGGTCCGGCCCGGGGTGAGCGTGAAGCTCACGCCGTGCACGATCTCCCGGTCGCCGGTCAGGTCGCTGATCCGGACGTCCCGGACGGCGAGCACGGGAGCCGCGGTGGCGGCGGCGCGGGCGGGCGCCGTGGCGGAGGTCTGGGACAGGGTGGTCATGACGCACCTCCGGCGGTGGCGGACTCGGACCGGCCGCGCCCGCGCCGCCCGTCGGGGCGGCCTGAGCGGGCCGTGCGGTGGCCGGCGAAGGCCCGGCCGGCCTCGCCGGAGACGTCGCGGATCGCGTCGGCGAGCTGGTTCCCGGCCCACACCGTGACCATGATCAGCAGGGCGGGGACGACCGGTGCCCACGGCTGGTAGTCGAGATAGCCGAGGTCGGAGGCGAGCAGGCCGCCCCAGGTGGGTGCGGGCGGCTGGACGCCGATGCCGAGGAACGTCAGGCTCGACACGATGACGAAGCCGGTGCCGACGGTCTGGGCGAGCGCGACCGCGACCGGCGGCAGCACCTTGGCCCAGACGTGCCGCCGGACGATCCAGCCGGTGGAGGCACCGGAGACGATCGCCGCCTCCACGTACGGCGAGCGGGCCACGGACAGCGTGGCGGCCCGGCCGACCCGGTAGAAGAGCGGGGAGACCAGCACCCCCGTGACGAGCATCGCCTGGCCGATCCCGTTGCCGAGCAGCGCGATCACCGCGACGGCGAACAGCAGGAAGGGAAGGGCGACCAGCGTGTCGGCCAGCCGCAGGGTCAGCCACTCGAAGGCCCGCCCGAGGTACACCGACAGGATGCCGGGCACCGCGCCGACGACCAGGGCCACCAGGGCGACTTCGAGGGCGCCGAGCACGCTGACGCGGGAGCCGTCGAGCAGCCTGCTGAACACGTCACGGCCCAGGTAGTCGGTGCCGAGCCAGTGTGCTCCCGAGGCCGGCGCGAGCGTGTCGGTGCTGGTGGCCAGCGGGTCGTACGGGGCGAGAAGGGGGCCGAGGACCGCGAGGAGCGCGACCACCGCCAGGATGCCGAGGGCGATCCGGCCCGAGGTGAGGGAGAGGACGCGGCGCACCATGCTCAGACCCCCCGCTGCGATGCGGGCGTCACACGCGCCAGCACCAGGTTGACGATCAGGTTGAAGAGGACGACGAGGACGATCGAGACCACCAGCACGCCCTGCACGGCCGGTACGTCACCGGCCTGCGCGGAGTCGTTGGCGAAGCGGCCGAAGCCCTGGAGGCCGAAGATCCACTCGGTCACCACGGACGCGCCGACCAGGGCCGGGAACTTCAGTCCCAGGGTGGCGAGGGCCGGACCGATGCCGTTGCGCAGCACGTGGGTGAGGAAGATCCGCCGTGGGCCGAGCCCGCGCACCACCGCACCCGTCACGTAGTTCTCGCGGTAGGCGGCGACGAGACCGCCGCGGAGCTGGCGGGCGACGTCGGCGACGACGTCGAGGCTCAGCGCCACCGCCGGCAGCGTGATGTGCGCGAGCCACGGCCCGGCCCCCTGCGCCGCCGGGACGTATCCGGCGGCGGGCAGGACATGGAGTCCGACGGCGAACACCGCGACGAGCACGATGCCGACCACGAACGCCGGCATCACCGAGATCACCGTGACGAATCCGGTGATCGCCCGGTCCACCCAGGTGGTGCGCCGCAGCGCCGCCGTCGTGCCGAGGACGAAGCCCAGGAGCACGCCGATGACCAGGGCGAGCGTCGCGATGGAGAGGCTGACGGTCAGACCCAGCCCGATCAGGGTGGAGATGTCGGCGCCGTTGGTCCAGCTGGTGCCGAGCTGTCCGTGCAGGACCCCGGTGAACCAGTCCCAGTACTGGACCAGGAAGGGCCGGTCCAGCCCCCACTGGGACTCCACCCGGTGCACGGCCTCGGGGGTCGCCTCCTCGCCGAGCTGGATCCGCGCCGGGCTGAGTCCGCTCAGCGACCGGAGCGCGAAGGTCACGAAGGTCGCGACCACGAAGACGGGCACGACGAGCGCGACCGACCGGGCGAGCACGGCCAGGACCCGGGCCGGCGTGTGCCGTGCCCTGGCCGCGGCGGCCCCGCGACGGCGGGCCGGTCCGGCCGATACCGCGGTCGACGTCATGAGGTTTGCCCCCTCTCTGCTGGTGGGACGGGTGGACGGAGGTCAGCTGGCGCCCGAGACGGTCACGCCGGTCCAGTCGATATGGGCCGGGTTCCTCGGCAGGCCGGAGACGGCCTTGCTCTTGGCGATGAGGTTGGGCGCGGAGTAGGTGAAGACCAGCGCCTTGCTCCGCAGCCCGGCGCGGGTGGCCGCCTGGAGCACCTTGGTGTAGTCGGGCGAGTCCAGCGGGGTCTCGCGGACCTTGGCGACAGCGGCTTCGAAGCCGGCCGGCTCGTAGGGCGTGCTCAGGTTCAGCGGGCCGTCGGGGCCGAAGTGCGCGGTGAGGGTCTGCAGGGCGGAGTCCCGGCCGGTGGTCCCGTACAGCGAGAACGTCAGGTCCTTCGCGAAGAACGGTGTCGCCCAGTTCTTGTCGATCGTGATGCGGACGGTGATCCCGACCGCGGCCAGCTGCGACTGGACCAGCTCCGCCTGGGGGTCCTCGGCGGGAATGACCAGGTCGAGCTTGACGGAGCCCGGCTTGTGGCCCGCCTCGGCGAGCAGCTTCCTGGACTTCGCCGGGTCGTAGGGGTACAGGTTCGCCGACTTCGGGTCGTAGGCGACGTAGCCCTTCGGGAACGGCTGGTCGGTCACCGAGCCGTAGCCGAACGTCAGCTTGTCCACGAACTCCTGACGGTTGATCGCGTACCGGACGGCGTCCACGACCCGGTCGTCGTCGAACGGCGCCTTGTTGACGTTGAGGCTGATGTTGTTGGCGTTGAAGCCCGGCTGGGAGAAGACGTCCAGGCCGGCCTTCTTGGCGGCGGCCGCCTGGCTCGGCGCGAGGTCGGCGAAGTTGTAGACGCCGGTGCGCAGACCGGAGACGACCGTGGAGGCGTCGGGCGCCGAGGTCAGTTCGACGGTGTCGATGTGGATGTTCTTCGCGTCCCAGTAGTCGGGGTTCTTCCGCAGCACCGCCTTGGTGCCCGGGACCAGCTGGGTGACGACGAACGGTCCCGCGCCGACCGGGGCGCGGTCCAGCTCGGCCGGGTTCGCCGCCGCCTTGGGGCTGGCGATCTGCAGCACCCGCTCTCCGAGCAACTGCGGTATCTGGTAGTCGACCTGGGTGAGGTCCAGGACCGCGTCCAGGCCCTTGGCGGTGACCGATCTGATCGAGGTCAGATCACCGAAGAGCGCCGAGTTCTTCTGCTTCTGCGCCCGTTCGACGGCCGCCTTGACCGCCGCGCCGTCGACCGGTTCGCCGTCGCTGAACTTCAGGCCGGGCCGCAGGTGGAAAGTGATCCGGTCGCCCTTCTTGTTGTACTCCCAGCTCCTGGCGAGATCGGGCACGGCCTTGCCGGTCTCGTCGGTGCGGGTCAACGACGCGTAGGTGAGAGCGAGTTCGCGGAACTGGGCGCCGCTGCCGCTGACCACCGGGTCCCAGTGGGCGGGGAAGTAGGAGGAGGTCCACCTGAGCGTGGCGCCGCCGCCGGCGGCGGCGGTCCCGGAGCCGCAGCCCGTGAGCGCGGGGGCGAGCAGGGCGACGAGGGCGCCGGCGACGGCTGCGGTGCGCGGGCCGGACCGGCCGGGGCCGCGGCGGTGGGCGGTGTGATGTGCGGGCATCTCGTTCTTCCTGTGGGCGGCCCGGTCGGGGTCGGGCGGAGGAAACGGGGCGGAGGGCAGGCCGGGCAGCCGTCAGGACCGTCGACCGGGACCGGACGGGCATGCCGGGGAGAGCGCCGGCGCACGCTGGGGCGTGTGGCGCTCAGGGCAGGGGGAGTGGGCGGCCGTGCGGGGACGGGCCGGAGGGCGACGGGGAACGCGGCCGTGCGCAACGGCGGGACGCGATCGGGCCGGACGGAGGGCGGCCGGGGCCGCGCCGGGCGGGCGCGGAGGTCAGGCGGCCGCGGGCCGGAGGCTGCGGACGGCCGGAGGCCGGGGACGGCGGAAGGTCAGCGACAGAGTGCGCTGCAGGTGCGCCGCAGGTCCACGTAGCGGCACACCACACCGGGGTGCGTCGTGAGCATGCTGCACATCCTGGGGTCAGCCGCGATCGGCTGTCAATGGACACCAATTGGTGTCTCATTCGGCGGGACGGCCCGCGCCGCCGCTCCGGCGGCGTCCCGGCGGTCAGCCGGCGGCGGCCGGACGCCCTGACGCCTCGTCAGGATGCAGCCACACGGGGCCGTTTCCCGTCTGCACCCGGACGGCGTGCGGCGGCGGCCACGCGCCCTCGGCCAGCAGCAGCCGCTCCGGTTCCGTCATGCTCCCGAAACGTTCCAGCGCCCGCGCCGCGGGCAGCGGCGCCGGGACCCCGAGCAGTCCGGGCCCCAACTCGTTAACGGCGGCCGCGTACTCCTCGAAGGGCCGCCAGCCGGGCACCGCACGATGCCCTCCGGACGCCCGCACCAGCAGGGTCGGCAGGGCGTACCGGTGTCCGCCGTCGGCGGTCTCCTTGGCCGCGCCCGGATGCGGCGAGCCGCCCGAGACCGCGCGCACGTCGGGGACCGGGCGGCGCGCCTCGGCGTGGTCCGCGCGCACCCGTTCGAGGACCGCGCCGGACCCGGCGTCGGCGGTCAGCCGCGCCAGGTCCAGACCCGGTGTGCCGCGGACGGCGGCCAGCGCCAGCGCCGCGGTGTCCGCCGGTTCGCCGAGCACGAAGACGCTCTCCCGCAGCCGCCGCAGCGCCCGCCCGGCGACCTCCTCGCCCTGGAGTTCGGCGGCCTTGGCGACCAGCGAGGCGGGCCAGGAACTGGCCGGCATCCGGCTCAGCCGCACCGCCCGCGGCGCCCCGGTGTGCGCGCAGACCCCCTCGACGTAGCGCGCGTACCAGGCGGTCTCCGCGGCCGGGTCCGGCGGCGGGTCGTCGTCCGTGTCGAAGAGGATCGCGTACGCCCGCCGCCAGCGGACCCGGCCGGCCAGCGCCGTCCGCAGCCTGCGGAAGACCGGCTCCGAGCCCCAGGCCCAGGGACAGAGCGGGTCGGTGTACTCCACCACCTCCACGGACGGCGGCCCGCCGGCCGCCGCAGCGGTCACGCGGCGCCCGTCCGCACCGGCCCTCCGGCCGTCTCCCCGGCCAGCAGCGACCGCAGGGTCACCCCGCCGAGCACGGCCGCCGCCCCCGTCTCCACCGCACGCCACACCCCGGGCAGCCCGGCGGCGGCGCCGGGGTAGTCGAGCCCGGACAGCGGCTCGCCGCGCAGGGTGATCAGCTCGCCGTCGACGGCCCGCGTGACGTCCAGCAGGGTGATCTCGTCGGCGGGTCTGCCCAGCCAGTAACCGCCCTCGCAGCCGCGCTGGCTGCGCACCAGGCCCGCCCGGCGCAGCTCACCCACCACGGACTTCAGGAACCGGAACGGAATCTCCTGCGAGGAGGCGATCGCCTCGCAGGTCAGCGGACGAGCGGGCTCACGGGCTAGCTCCAGCAGCGCCCGTATGCCGTAGTCCGCCTTCGCGGAGATATGCATGCGCACATCATGCCCGAGGAGCCCGTCCCGCGAGCCGCGCGCGGCCGTCCGCTCGGACTGTTGCGGGAACATTGCCGCAGGTGAAGCACAATGGACACCTCTTGACATCCTTTTCGCGGGCGCCCTAGCGTCCACGGCATGAGCGAGCCGCTGACGACCCCCGGTGAAGGCTTCCACCCGCACCTCCACAAGAGTCCGGACCACCCGAAGGCGCCGCTGAGCACCCGCCTGCACCACGTCCGCGCCGACTCCCTGGACGGCGACACCGCGCAGTCCGGCGGCATGCGCAGGTTCGCGGCCGTCAGCGGGAAGACGGTCGGTTCCGAGAAGCTGTGGATGGGCCAGACCCACGTGGCGCCCGCCACCGCGTCCTCCGACCACCACCACGGCGAGTCCGAGACCGCGATCTACGTGGTCGGCGGACACCCGGAGTTCGTCTTCCTGGACGACTCCGGACCGGAGCCGCAGGAGGTACGGCTGCGCACCTCGCCCGGCGACTACATCTTCGTCCCGCCGTTCGTGCCGCACCGGGAGGAGAACCCGGATCCCGACGAGGAGGCGGTGGTCGTCATCGCGCGCAGCACCCAGGAGGCGATCGTGGTCAACCTGCCCGGCCTGTACGCCTTGTAGGTCCCGCCGCCAGGAAGGCGTGGAGGGAGTCGGTCATGCGGCCGACGAACGCGTCGCGGACGCGGTCGCCGACCAGGTCGAGGGAGAGGTAGGGGTTGAGGTCCTCCAGCTCGACGAGGAGCAGGGCGCCCTCCCGGGTCCGGCAGGCGTCCACCCGCTGGATGCCGTGGTCGAGGGTGTTCCAGTCGATGAACCGCCGGGCGAAGGCGAGATCGGCCGCGGTGGGCTCGTAGGGCTCCAGGATCCAGCGGCGGTCTGGGTCCGGAGCGTACAGCGCGTACTGGAAGGTGTCGTCGACGTAGTAGAAGGACACCTCGTGGCGGAAGTCGATGCGCGGCTGCACCAGGATGTCGCCGTAGGCGAGGTCAGCCAACTGGTCGCGGCTGACGAAGGTCAGGCCTATGGAGTCCGCACCGGTCCGGGGCTTGACCGCGTACTGCTCGCTCTCGGGCAGGCGGTCGAGGCGGTCGGGCCGGTCGACGGTCGGTATGACCGGGTGCCCGGCCTCGGTCAGGTCCAGCAGGTAGCCCTTGCCCGCCATGTCGGCCCGGCCGTGCAGCGGGTTGTAGACGCGGGTGCCGCACGCGGCGGCCCGGTCGCGGAAGGCGTCGTAGGCCTCCTGGTAGTGGAGCACCGGGCCGCTGTTGCGGACCACGACGGCGTCGAAGCGGTCCATCAGGGCCATGGTGTCGCGCGGATGGCACAGCGCGATGTCGAAGTCCGCGCGGAGCCGGGCGGTCAGGAACACGTCCTCGTCGCCGTACCGGCGCCCGCGTGCCGGATAGGCGAGGTCGGTCACGTACAGCAGGCTCGGGCGGGCGGGCATGGGCGCATCTCCTGGGCGGACGGTCACACACGGGCCCGCCGATGGTGACACGCCCCGGCGCCGCGCCTGGCCGCACCCCCGGGCCGGTGTCCTACGACCGCGGGCGGGCGCCCGGTCCCGGGCGGGCCGTGACCTCGTCGGGGGCGAGGGCGGTGTGCTCCGCGGAACACTGGACGACGACGCGGACCGGCGCCTGGCAGCCGGTGTGGCGGATGTCCAGCGGCGGACTCTCCCCGGGGCCGAGCGTGTAGGTCTCGCCCCACTGGCCGAGCGCGACGAGGACGGGCCACAGGTCCCAGCCCTTGCGGGTCAGCCGGTACTCGTTGCGGGCGCGGCTGCCGGGCTCCCGGTAGGGCACGGTCCGCAGGACGCCGGCCGCGACCAGCTTGCGGAGCCGGTCGCTGAGGACCGCCTCCGACAGGCCGATGTGGCGGTGGAAGTCGTCGAAGCGGCGGACCCCGTTCGCGGCGTCACGCAGGATCAGCAGCGTCCATTTCTCTCCGACCACGTCGAGCGTGCGCTGGACGGGGCAGTTCTCCGTGCTCGCCTCTAGCCACTCCATGACGCCATGGTAGGGGCCTGGCTTCGTCATTGACAGTCAGCCGGAAGGGAAGCTAGCTTCGTTCGAAAAAGTCAGCTGAGAGGACCGGCGCCGTGGGACGGACACGTACGTATCAGTGGGACGACCCCGCGGTCCTGGCGGACGCCGCCGGACGCATGGCCGGCATCGACTTCCTGCGCGAGCTGCGGGCGGGCGGGCTGCCCAGGCCGCCGGTCAACCACACCGTCGACTTCGCCCTGGACGAGGTGGAGCCGGGACGGGCGGTCTTCTCGCTGACGCCGGGCGAGGAGCACTACAACCCGATCGGCAGCGTGCACGGCGGCATCTTCGCCGTCCTGCTGGACTCGGCCGCCGGATGCGCCGTGCAGTCCACGCTCCCGCAGGGCATGGCCTACACCTCGCTCGACCTGACCGTGAAGTTCCTGCGCCGCATCACCGTGGAGACCGGCACGGTCCGCGCCATCGGCACGGTGATCAGCAAGGGCCGTCAGACCGCCCTCGCGCAGGCGCAGTTGGTCGACGCGACGGACCGGCTGCTCGCCCACGCCACCAGCAGCTGCATGCTCTTCCCGGTGCCGCCCGCGCGCTGAGCCGCCGGCCGGACCGGCCCCGGCCCGCCGTTCCACGGCGTGCCCGGACACGCCCGTGCCCCCGGAGCAGCACGCTCCGGGGGCACGCGACATCTTGTTCCGCCGGTCTCAGCGGCCGGGTGCCTCCGCGGGCGCGCCGCGGCGGCCCGGCGCCCACAGCAGCGCCCCGGACGCCAGGCCGAGCGCGGCGAGCAGCCACCAGACCCGGTGGAAGGAGTCGACGGCGGTGGCCGCGGTGGGGGTGCCGAGGACGGCGACGAAGAGGCTGATGCCGAGGACCGCGCCGAGCTGGCGCAGGCTCGCGTTGATCGCCGAGCCGAGCGCGAACCGGCCCGGCGGCAGCGCCTGCACGGCGGCTCCGGACTGGACCGGCAGCGTGAGGCCGACGCCGAGTCCGGTGAGCAGCGCCGCGGGCAGCCAGTGGGTGGTCCAGTGCGGGGTGGCGCCGGCGAACACCGCGGTGAGGGTGAGACCGGCCGCCCAGAAGAGCGCGCCGCAGGTCAGCACCCGGCGGGCCCCGTAGGTGTGCGAGAGGCGGCTGGCGGTGCGGGCCACGGCGGTGACCACCAGCGGGCTCGGCGCGGTGGCGAGGGCGGCGCGCAGCACCGAGTAGTGCCACACCGTCTGCAGGAAGATGATGTTGCTCAGCAGCATGCCGAAGAAGGCCGCCGCGAACAGCAGGGTCGCCGCGTTGACCAGCCGGAACTGCCGTACCCGGAAGAGCGCGAAGTCCATCACGGGCCGCGCGGCGGCGCGGTCGCGCAGGACGAAGGCCGAAAGCAGCAGCGCCGCCAGCACGAACGCGCCGATCACCCGCGGGTCGGACCAGCCCCACTTCGGTCCCTCGATGATGCCGAGGCTCAGCGCGGCGGGCGTCGCGGCGATCAGCAGCACGCCGAGCGGGTCGGGCAGGCCGTGGGCGTCCGGGTCGCGGGCCTCGCGCAGCAGCCGCACGCCGAAGAAGGTGATCACCGCGCAGATCGGCACGTTGACCAGGAAGATCCAGCGCCAGGAGGCGTACTGGGTGAGCAGCGCGCCCAGGGTCGGGCCGAGCGCGGCGGCCGCGGCGGCCATGGAGCCCCAGGTGCCGATCGCCACCGGCCGCCGGGACGGCGGGAACTCCGGGAGGATCAGGGACAGCGAGGTCGGGGTGACCAGGGCGGCGAACGCCGCCTGCAGGGCCCGTCCCGCGATGAGCGTGCCGGTGCCCGGCGCCAGGCCGCACAGGGCGCTCGTCACCGCGAAGCCGGCGATCCCGATGAGGAAGACGCGCTTGCGCCCGTAGCGGTCGGCGAGCCGTCCTGCCGGGATGAGGACGGCGGCGAAGACCAGGCTGTAGGCGTTGAGCACCCACGCCAGACGGCCCGCCGAGGCGTGGAAGCTGCGCCCGATGGTCTCGAAGGCGACGTTGACGATGGTGGTGTCCAGGAACACCACGAACGCGCCGAGGCTGCTGAGCACCAGCACCCGGAGCGCGTGCCTGCGGGCGGCCGCGTCCTGGACCGGCTCCGTGGCCGTCGGCGGTCCGGCGGGCGCGGAGGTGGCGGCCCCCTCGGGTACGGACATGTCGTCCTCACAGTGAGTTTGATTTTCCTACCTACTGATCGCGACGCTATCCCGAGTGGGTCGTGAAACACAACTGACCGGAGGTACCGTGGGCCCATGGACGTACAGCCACAGCAGGCCGGGGAGTCGGGGACGGAGGGCGCCGGGACGGCCGTCAAGCCGCTGCCCTCGGTGATGGCGGGCGCGCCGGTGGGGGTGCGGCCCTGCTCGATCGCCGCCGCGCTGCAGGTCGTCGGCGAGCGCTGGTCGCTGCTCGCGCTGCGCGAGATGGCGTACGGCGTGCACCGGTTCGCGAAGATCGCCGGCTTCACCGGCGCCCCGCGTGACATCCTCGCCGACCGGCTGCGCAAGCTCGAAGCGGCGGGCGTGATCGAGCGGCGCCCGTACAGCGAGCACCCGCCCCGCCACGAGTACCACCTGACGCAGGCGGGACGGGAGCTGTTCCCCGTCCTGGTCGGCCTGCTGCAGTGGGGCGACCGGTGGGCGGTGGACACCCCGGCCGTCGCCTTCCGGCACGAGTGCGGCCACCCGCTGCGGATGGAGTCCGGGTGCGGGCACTGCGAGGGTGAGATCACCCCGCAGTCCCTGTCCCTGATGCCGGGATTCCCGCGCCCCTGACCCCGGCGTGCCCGCGCCCGGCCCCGCGCCGGGTCAGCGGCGCAGCCCCAGGGCCTCCCGTCCCGCGTAGCGGGCCTGCGCGCCCAGTTCCTCCTCGATCCGCACGAGCTGGTTGTACTTGGCGGTGCGGTCCGAGCGGGACAGCGAACCGGTCTTGATCTGGCCGCAGCCCGTGGCGACGGCGAGGTCGGCGATCGTGGTGTCCTCGGTCTCCCCGGAGCGGTGGGACATGACCACCGTGTACCCGGCGCGGTGGGCGGCGGCCACCGCGCCGAGGGTCTCGGTGAGGGTGCCGATCTGGTTGACCTTCACCAGGACGGAGTTGGCGATGCCGTCGCGGATCCCCGCGCGCAGCAGCGTCTCGTTGGTGCAGAAGACGTCGTCGCCGGTGAGCTGGCAGCGGTCGCCGAGCCGGGCGGTCAGGTCCCGCCAGCCGGCGTGGTCGTCCTCGGCCATCGGGTCCTCGATCGAGGCCACGGGGTAGCGGTCGACGAGGACGGCGAGGTGGTCGGCGTGCTCGGCGGGGGTGCGGCGGACGCCCTCGCCCCTGTAGTCGTAGACGCCGTCGTGGAAGAACTCCGAGCTGGCCGGGTCCATGACGAGCGTGATGTCGGTGCCGGGCTTGTAGCCGGACTGCTCGATGGCGCGGACCACGAACTCCAGGGCCTCCTCGGCGGTACGCAGGTCCGGGGCGAAGCCGCCCTCGTCGCCCACGTTCACGCTGTGGCCGGCGGCGAGCAGGCTGCCGCGCAGGGTGTGGAAGACCTCCGAGCCCATGCGGACCGCCTCGGCGAAGGTGGCCGCGCCGATGGGCGCGATCATGAACTCCTGGAAGTCCAGCGGATTGTCGGCGTGGGCGCCGCCGTTGACGATGTTCATCATCGGCACCGGCAGCAGCCGGGCGTCGACTCCGCCGACGTAGCGGTAGAGCGGCTGGCGGTGGGCGGCCGCGGCCGCCTTGGCGGTGGCCAGCGAGACGCCGAGCAGGGCGTTGGCACCGAGACGCGACTTGGTCTCGGTGCCGTCCAGGTCGATCATCGTGCGGTCGACGACCGCCTGGTCCTCGGCGTCGAGTCCGGTCACGGCGTCCGCGACGGCCTCGTTCACGGCGTCGACGGCGCGCCGGACCCCCTTGCCGTGGAAGCGGGCCGGGTCGCCGTCGCGCAGTTCGACCGCCTCGCGGGCGCCGGTGGAGGCGCCGGAGGGGACCGCGGCGCGGCCCAGTGAGCCGTCCTCGAGTTCCACGTCGACCTCGACGGTGGGGTTGCCCCGGCTGTCGATGATCTCGCGTGCGACGACCCGGCTGATGGCGGTCACGGTGCACTCCTCACGCTGGGCCCGTGCGCTGACGGGCAGTAAGTTCCATCTGGAAACAAAGTGAGTCCCGAAAAGGAACTTACTATGGGCGCATGAGGATGCACAACGCTGACGAGACCTGCGGCACCGCCCAGGCCGCGATGGTCCTGGGGGACTGGTGGAACGTCCTGGTGCTGCGCGAGGTCGCCCGCGGTCATGTCCGCTTCGACGCGCTGGCCGCCGAGATCGGCCTGTCCCGCAAGGTGCTCACCGAACGGCTCGGCAGGCTCGTCGCCCACGGTGTCCTGCACCGCAGCCTCTACCAGCGCCGGCCGGTGCGGTACGAGTACCTGCTCACCGACGCCGGTGCCGCGCTGCTGCCGCTGCTCGTCGCGATGCAGGACTGGGGCGACCGCTGGGTGCTGGGCGACGGCGGCCTCACCGCGACGGCGCGACAGGACGGCGCGGAACACGCCCGCGTCCACGCGCTGACCGGTACCCGCCTGCCGGACGGCCTCGAACTGCCCGCCGCCCAGGGCCCGGACGTCCCGCTGATCGCGCCGGACGCCCCGGCGACCGTGCTGTTCACCTATCCCGGCACCGGGATCGAATGGGGCGAGCCGCCGATCCCGGGCGCCGCCGGCTGCACGCTGGAGAACCGGCTCTTCCGCGACGCCTGGCCCGACTTCCGGGCGGCGGGCGTGGCATTGCGTGGAATCAGTACGCAACTCCCCTACGAGCAGGCGGAGTTCGCCCGCGCGGAACGGATCCCCTATCCGCTGCTCTCCGACGCGGCCCACCGGCTGGCGGCGGCCCTGCGGCTGCCCGCCTTCCGCGGCGCGGGACGGCTGCGCCACAAGCGCCTGATCCTGGTCGTCGACGCCGAACGGACCGTGCGCGACGTGCTGTTCCCGGTCGACGACATCCCGTACGCGGTCGCCGAGGCACTGCGGCGGGCGGCCGGCCGCACCGCCTGACCCCGGCCCGTCCCGGCCGGGCGGCTAGGGAGCGGCGGGAGCCGGCCCGTCGTCCTCCGCCTCCTGGTAGGACCAGCGCTGCTGCTTCCAGGCGTCGGCGATGTTGTGGTAGCCGCGTTCCTCCCAGAAACCGCGCCGGTCGGCGGTCATGTACTCGATGCCGCGCAGCCACTTGGGGCTCTTGTAGCCGTACAGGTGGGGGACGACCAGCCGGAGCGGGAAGCCGTGTTCGGCGGTGAGCGGTTCGCCGTCGTGATGGGTGGCCATCAGGGTCCGCGACGAGGTGAAGTCGGCGAGGCGCAGGTTGGCGGAGAAGCCGTACTCCGCCCAGGCCATGACATGCGTGACCCCGGCGGTCGGCGGGACCAGGTCCAGGACGGTGGCGGCCGGGATGCCGTACCACTCGTGGCCGGTGGAGGTCGGGCCGCTCGCGCAGTGCAGGTCGGCGACGACCGTCACGTGGGGCAGCGTGGCGAGGTCGTCGAACGCCCACTCGTGCGTCGCGCCCGAGGCGGTGGCGCCGAAGACCCGCAGGTTCCAGCGCTCCGGGCGGAAACGGGGGACCGGACCGTAGTGCGACACCGGCCAGCCGTGCACCAGGCGCTGGCCGGGCGGAATCCGGCCGGCGGTCTCCGCCGCGCCCGGTCGGTCGCTCGCCATACGGATGCCCTCTCCTCGCCGGTGCCCTGGTGACGGTTGCCTTCCCCGTGAGCGTAGGCGCTCACACGGCATACGGCCGGACCGGGGCGCGGCGCGCGCCCGCGGACGGGCCCTCGCACCGCGCTCCGGCCGGGCCCCGCACCGCCCGCGAGGTCACACGGAGGCGAGGGAGACCTCGGTCGACTTGATCAGGGCCACGACCGGCGAGCCGGGTGCCAGGCCGAGGTCGGTCACCGCGTCCCTGGTGACGGCCGAGGTCAGCTCGCCCCCGTCGACGCTCACCTTCACCGTCGCCATCGCCCCGCCCAGGGCCACGTCGCTGACCGTGCCGGGCAGCCGGTTGCGGATGGACAGGCCGGTCACCGGGCCGGTGGCGAGGGCCACCTCGGTGGCCTTCATCATCGCCCGGACGGCCGACCCCTCGGCCAGCCCCAGCTCCTTGACCGCCTCCAGGGTGATCGCGGCGGTGAGGTCCTGGCCGCCGTCCAGTCGCAGCCTCACGGTCGCCATCACCTCGCCGGGGGTCACGGAGGTGACGGTGCCGGGGATCTGGTTGCGGATGCTCAGGCTCATGACGAAGCGCCTCACAGACGGAGAGAAAGGGGACAGGGGTGACTTGTCGTGATGTGCGTGACCGCCGGACCACAAACTAGCCGCTTCCGTGACCTGCGGCGCGCCCCCACTCGCATCCGCCAGGCCGTCGCCCGTCCGGCCCTGGCAGATCGGGGACGGACACCCCGGCAGGCCGTCCGGACGGGCGACGCGGCGGGCCGGGTGCAATGTGTTTGACTCACCGGTGCGGCCGAACCTACGTTCCCTGTCATGGCTGATGACGAATCCACCCGGGCCGCCCGGCTGCTGGAAGCCCAGGCGAAGGCCGAGCGGCTCTTCGCCGAGATCGAGCGGCGGCGACTGGTGGCGCCGGGCGAGGGGGAGCGGGCGGTCAGCGACCGCGTCCGCGACCTGGCGAACGAACTCTTCGGTACCACCCGGCACTGGCACAAGCGGATCGTGCGCTCGGGCCCGAACACCCTCAAGCCGTACCGCGAGAACCCGCCGGACCGCGTGATCGGCACGGACGACATCGTGTTCGCCGACTTCGGGCCGATCTTCGAGGAGTACGAGGCCGACTTCGGGCGGACCTTCGTCCTCGGCGACGACCCGGTCAAGCGGCGGCTGCGGGACGACCTGCCCGAGGTCTTCGCCGCCGGCAGGCGGTTCTTCGAGGCCGACCCGCGGATCACCGGGAAGCAGCTGTACGCCGAGGTGGAGCGGCTGGCCACCGAGGCCGGCTGGGAGCTGGGCGGCTGGCACGCCGGTCACCTGGTCGGCGAGTTCCCGCACGAGACGATCGACGGCGCGGACACCGAGTCGTACATCGCGCCCGCCAACGACACGCCCCTGCGCCGCACCGACAAGGCGGGCCGTACCTGCCACTGGATCCTGGAGATCCACCTCGTCGACCGCGGGCGGGAGTTCGGCGGCTTCTACGAGGAACTGCTCACCCTCTGACCCGGGCCCGGCGCCGGCGCGCGGCTACCGCAGGGCGAAGCCGAGGGACACGGCGCCCAGACACGCGGTGACCGAGACCAGCACGTTGGCGGCGGCCAGGAAGCCGAACCCGTCCTCGGCCAGACGCAGGGAGCTGTACGAGAAGGTCGAGTAGGTGGAGAGCGCGCCGCACAGCCCGATCCCGACGGCCTGTTCGGCCGCGCCGCCGCCGCCCGCCACCGCTCCGATGACCAGGCAGGCCAGGACGTTGACCGCCAGCGTGCCCCACGGGAAGACGGACCTGTACAGGCCCTGCACCCGCTTGTCGATGAGGAAACGGGCCGGTGCCCCCACCGCCGCCCCGACGGCCACCCACAGCCAGCCCGTCATCGCGGCGCGCTCCGCGGTGCGAGCAGCCTGCGGGTGCCGACCGCGGCGAGCGTCACGGCGGCCAGCGCCGCCGCCAGGGTGCCGCAGACGTTGAGGAGCGCCGTGCCCGGGTGCCCGTCGTCGATCAGCTGCCGGCTGTCGAGGGCGAAGGTGGAGAAGGTGGTGAAGCCGCCGAGCACTCCGGTGGCCAGGAAGGGCCGCAGCAGGCGGCTGGGCGCGCGCATGTCGCTGAGCAGGACCAGGACCACCCCGATCACCGCGCAGCCGGTCACGTTGACCGCGAACGTGGTGAGAGGGAAGACGCCGGGGTCCTGCGGCCACAGACGCGAGGCCGCATAGCGCGACTCGGCGCCGAGCACGCCCCCGGCCGCCACGACCGCGACCACGGCCGCACCGCTCGCCCGCCAGCGGTGCCCGTCGGCGGCGAGCGCGTCGAAGTCGCAGTTCATCGGCTCTTTTTTGGTGTGCATGAGCTCTGACGACATCCGGGTCCTTTGCGCCTGGCGGCCTGATCATGTGCGGGACACGGCAGAGAGTAACGGGAGAAAAGCCGTGAAACGCCGCATCGGGCCGGACGTGCCGGACACCCGTCGCGGAACCCGCCGGACGCCGCGGTCCCCGGCCTCACCCGGCCCCGCGCCTCCCGGCGAACGCGTGCGCGGCGGGCCGGATCGCTCCCGGCCCGCCGCGCCGCACTCCTCGGCCCCTCGCCCGCCGGGCCGCCGCTCCGCCGCTCTAGGACGACTCGGCGGACCGGCCGGGCCACCGGGTGAAGCGGCTGAGCCCCCGCCGCGTCGGCTTGAGGGGCTTGTCCTCGGGAGCGGCCGGCTCCTGCCCCGTGGTCAGCGCCGGTGTCGCGGCCGGAGCGGCGGGCACGGACCGCCCGCCCCGGCCGAGCCGGCTCCGGACGGCCTTCGCCATCGCCTGGTGGGACGGCTCCAGCAGCACACCGCCCGTGGACAGGTGCTCCCACATGTGCAGCAACTCCTGTCCGCGGGTGGCGACCTGGGCCTCGTCGTCCAGCCGCTGCCAGGCCGCCGTGGCACGGGCCACCTCGGGCGCGGCCCGGTTCAGATCGGTGCGGCAGCGGATGCGGGCGACGGTCAGCGCGAGCACGGTGGAGAGCATGTAGTCGCCGCGCTGGTAGGCCAGGTACGCCTCGATCGCCCGCGCCTCCAGGGAGAGTTCGTCCTCCGCGCCCCGGCGCAGCGTGAGGTGCTCCCGCAACGCGCTGGCCAGGACGAACGCCGCGTGCAGCTCCTGGCGCTGCGCGTGCTCGATGATCCGCTCGACGCGGGCGAGCGGCGGGAACGACTCCTCCTCCGCGGCCGTGCGCTCACGCCCCGGCGGCAGGTCCTCCTCGTCGGCGATGGTCCGGCTGGAGCCGTCGGGGTACACCCGCAGCCGCGCCACCTGTTGCACGGTCCGGTCGATGACGGTGGCCGCCACCGGGGCCCGCAGGGTGCGGGCGAACATGGCGATGGCGTCGAGTATCGCCTCGTTGGGGGGCCGCGTGCCGCCCATCTCCAGGAGATGGCCGTTGACCACCGTCGACCCGTCCTCGGCCACATAGGCGTCGAGCCGGATCAGCGGCGGTGCGCTGAGCGCGGGCAGGTTTCCCTCGTTGCGGGGGGTCAGCGAGTAGGTCATCCGTTCAGACTCCGGGTCGGACGACACCGACGATGGGCATGGAGGCGGCCGGCGCGATGGTGACCGTACGTCCGGGTCGCGGGGCGTGCACGATCCGTCCGCCTCCTATGTACATGCCCACGTGTGTGGCGTCGTAGTAGATGATCAGGTCCCCGGGCTGCACGGAGGCCAGACTGACCCGGGTCAGCCCCTGCCACTGCGCCTGCGAGGTACGGGGTATGGGGTGCCCGGCCGCCGCCCAGGCCGTGGAGGTGAGTCCCGAGCAGTCGTACGACGAGGGGCCCACGGCGCCCCACACGTACGGTTTGCCGATCTGGGCCATCGCGAAGTCGACGGCCCGCGCGGCCGCGCCGGTCGCCTTCGTCCCGCCGCCGCCCGAGCCGGTACCGGTGGTGGTGCCGGAACCGGGGCCCGTCCACCTGGACGTGGCCTCCTTGGCCTCCTCCTTCTCCAACTGCGCCAGTTTGCGCGTCTGTTCCTGCTTGAGTCCCGCCTCGATCCGCTCGGCCTCGGCGATCTTCTTCTCGATCTTCGCCTTCGCCCCGGCCTTGTCCGCGCGGCTGTCCTTCAGCTCCCGCAGCTTCTCGGTGGCTGCGTCGGTCTGCCGGTCCAGTTCCGCGCGGGCGCTCTTCTGCGTCTCGGAGACGTTGACGAGGTTCCGCATGGCCTGGCGTGCCTGGGCCGCCTGTTCGAGGGCCTGGTCGGGATGGTCGCCGAGCAGCAGCTGGATACCCGTCGCGTCGAGGTTGCCGCCGCGGTACTGCGTGCGGGCGGCCACCCCCACCAGGGTGTGCAGGTCGTCCAGCCGGTTCTCGGTGCGGGCCAGCTCCTTGTGGAGCGACGCCAGCCGCTTCTCCTGCGCGGTCGCCTTCACGTCGGCGGTGTTGTACGCCTCGGTGGCCACCTCGGCCTCGCGGTAGAGGCCGTTCAGCTCGTTGTGGATGTCCTCGATCGACTGGTCGTTCCGTGGATCGGGTGCGCCCGGGGCCGCGAAGCTCGGTCCCGGTAACAGGGCGATCGCACAGACGAAGGCTGCTATGGCGGCACGGCTGCGCAGCCGTCTGCCGCCGGTCGACACGTTCATCGGCTCCATCTTCAGAGGTCGCGTGCAGGCGGCTCAGACGGGTGACTTGCCCATCGCGGTGGCCACCGCGCTTCTCGCGGAGGACCGTTCGAGCCTCGAACACAGTACCTCCCCCGGAACGGCGGCCCCTTGTGTCCCCGTACGTGTCGCGTACGGCACACCGGGACCGGACGCGTACCGGCCGCCTGCCGGCCGGTACCCGGACCCATGATCTCAACGACAGGGCGGGCCATGGGTTTTCGGTGAGTTCGTCCCGGGCCGGGGAGCGGCGGGTCCGGGTGCCGCCCGGGGAGCGGCGCGGGTGCCGGGACCGGCGCACGAGACAATGATCACTGGCGGTTCCGTACGGCGGCTCAGGCCCGCGTGTCCAGCAGGGCGGTCACGTAGGCGTCCAGGCGCCGCTCCACGGCCCGTGTCGTCAGCTCCGTCCGTCCCGCGCGCCGCCACGGCCGGGCCGCCGACCGCGCGGCTGCCGCGAACGCGAGCGCGTCCTGCAGCCGCCAGTAGAGGCGTTCCCGCGCGGTCGAGGCCGGCACCCCGCCGGCCTCCTCGTACAGCTCCGCGAACCGCAGCCCCCAGACCGGGCCGTGCAGCAGCGCGAGGTTGGTGGAGCAGTGCGCCACGTCGAGGTCCGCGGGCCCCCAGGAGGTCTCCACCCAGTCGACGACCCCGGTGATCCGGGGAGCGTCCGGGCCAGGGGACACCACGTCGAAGAGCACATTGCCGGGGTGGAAGTCCCGGTGCAGGAAACGCCCTTCGTAGGACGGCGCGGGCCGGCGGATCACGTCGGTGGCCGCGGCCCAGGCCGCCGCGTCGGCGCCGTCGGGAGCAACCACGGCGTCGGCGGTCGTCCACGGCTCGAACACCGGCGGGCGTTCGGCGGGCCGCAGCGCGTGCACGGCGACGAGCTGACGGGCCAGCGGCGGCAGGCGCGCCTCCAGCCCCACGTCGTCCAGGACCGTCCGTCCTGCCAGGTGCGTCATCAGCAGGGACGGAAACTCGCAGTGCGTGCCGGCCGGATCGGCCGCGACCGGTCCTGGGGCCGGTACACCGGTCCCGGCGAGGACGGCGAGGGCGCGGGCCTCCCGGCGGAGCATGCCCTCGGCGTGCGCCGCGAACGCCGGGTCGGCGAAGGTCCGCAGGACCAGGTAGCGGGTGCCGCCGTCCCGGGTGCCGACGGTCAGCCGCCGTATCTCGGCGGTGATGCCGCCGTGCAGGACCTCGGTCCCGACGATCCGTTCACCTGCCTCCAGCCGGCGGTTCACCCAGGCCAGGGTCCGCGGCCGGACGCCCGCCGCCTCATCGTGCTCGGTCATCCCGCCACCCCAGCACCGGGAGGACCGCCCGCGCAAAGGCTTTGGCCGAAAGAGTGCGCCCGCCGCGGAGCCGGGCGGGCGGCAGCAGGGCCGGTCGGGCCCCGGCGCGGGCGGCGGTCCCGCGGCGGAGCCCGCACCTCTGAGGCTCCTCAAGTCGCTTGGTGACCCGTGGGCGTGCCCGTCAGGCTGGTCCGCATGACAGGAATCACGGGACTGAGCAAGAAGAACACCTTCGTGCTGACCATCCGCGACGCGGACGTGGTCGCGGCGGCCCTGCGCGAGGCGCTGGCGGACGCCTCGCCCGAGGAGCGCCCGGGCCTGGAACGCGCCGCCGCGCTCGTGCGGTCCACCGCCTCGGACACCGAGGCCCTGCTGCGCGCCCGCTGGGTCCGCTCCCGGCTGGCCGCCACCGGGTTCTCCGGGGACATCACGTCCGTCGCCGCGGTGAAGGCCCTGCGGCAGGCGGAGCCGACGCTCAGTCTGCTCGCGGCGGTGCAGCTCCAGCGGGAGGCGGTGGCCCACCCCGAGTGACCCGGCGGCCGATGCGCGCGCCCGGCGGATCCGTTCCGGGCGCGACGGCCTCCCGGCGCACGGTCGGCCGCTCCCGCGCGCGCCATTGACAGGGACCCGCCAAATCGGTTCACTGCCACGCAGACAGGCAGGGACCAGTGCTCGAACCCGGCCCGGCTCCGCGGGAGCCCCGCCCCCGTCACACGCGCCGACCGTCGTCCCCCACCGTGAATCGAGGCGAGTCCGGTGTCCGCACGCAGCTCAGACATCGTTGTCACCGTCCGTCCGCCGAGTCTCCTCGCGGCGGTCGTGCTCGCCTTCGCCGTCCTGGTCCCGGCCGCGCCGCCCGCGGCCGCCGCCACCCAGGTCTGCGTCCTGGCCTGCGACACCCTGGACCCCTCGCAGGCCCGCCAGGAGACCTTCCCCGTGCCGGACAAGGACCTCAACGGCCGCCGCCTGCGGCTCCACGTCTCCGACGCGGACGACATGGCCTGGGCCAGTATCGACGACGGCGTGACCGGGGACTCGGTGTGGCTGGACCGTTCCTGGGACGGCGGAACCACCTGGGAGGGGCTGCTCGGCAAGGCGAGCATCCCGGGCACCTGGACCGGCACCAGGACGCTGATGTACAACATCACCGATCCCCGTGGCCACCGCCGGGGCCTGGTCCGGGCCTGCGGCGACGCGGCGGGCGTCGGCTGCACGAACTGGGTCCACCCCACCGTCTGCGACACCCTCTGCGACGGCACCGGCGCGGACCGGGCGTCCGGCGACGACCAGCCGGTCCCGTCCGCCACCCTGTACGGCCGCACCGTCCGGCTGCACGTCGACCAGAAGAACTCCACGGCCTGGGCGAGCGTCGAGGGCGGTGGCGCCGGCGACGAGATCTGGCTCGACCGCTCCTGGGACGGCGGCTCGACCTGGCCGGACGGCTCCTCCCTCGGCCGCACCGCGACCCCTTCGGGAGCCACCGGCACCCGCACCGCGATGTACGCCACCCGCGACCCACGCGGCCTCCTGTACGGCGGCGCGGTCCGGGCCTGCGGCCGGGAGACGAGCCACAACGAGGGCAGCTGCACCGCGTGGGCCAGGCCCGCGCCGACCAGGGCGCGCGCGGCGGCGGACACGCTGATGGCGTCCTACGACCCCTACAACGGCTGGTGGCCGAGCAGTTGGTGGAACTCGGCCGCCACCCTCACCGCCGTCGTCGACTTCGCGCGGGCCTCCGGCACGCACGACTACGACTGGGTCATCGCGCGCACCTTCGACCGCAACAAGGGTGTCTTCGCCGCCGGCACGCGCAGCTCGGACGCGATCGAGGGCGACTTCGTCAGCCGTGCCGTCGACGACTCCGCCTGGTGGGCGATCGCCTGGATCGACGCGTACGACTACACCCACGACGCCCGCTATCTCGACGAGGCGGTCACCATCGCCGACTACGTCCAGCAGTACTGGGACACCGGCACCTGCGGGGGCGGCGTGTGGTGGGACCGGGAGCGGACCTACAAGAACGCGGTGACCAACGGCCAGTACCTGTGGCTGACCACCGCACTGCACCAGCGCCTCGCGGGCGACACCGTCTGGCTCCAGCGGGCGAAGACGTCGGCGGCCTGGTACCGGGCCTCCGGGTTGATCGGCCCGGCGGGTCTGGTCAACGACGGACTCACCTCGTCGTGCGCCAACAACGGCTCCACCGTGTGGAGTTACAACCAGGGCCTGGCCATCGGCGGGTTCACCGAACTGTGGCGGTCGACCGGCGACGCCTCCCTGCTGGCCACCGCGCGGACCCTCGCCGACGCCGCGATCGCCGGGCAGCCGCTGACCGTCGGCGGCGTGCTCACCGAGTCCTGCGACGTCGGCTCGGCGTCCTGCGACGACAACCAGAAGCAGTTCAAGGGCATCTTCGTGCGCAACCTCGCCGATCTGGCGTCCGCCACCGGGGCCGCCGCGTACCGGAGTTACCTCCAGAAGCAGGCCGACACCCTGTGGGCGCGGGACCGCACCTCCCTCAACGCGCTCGGCGAGCGCTGGGCCGGTGCCGGCCCCAACCAGACCGACTGGCGGACCCAGGCCTCCGCCCTCCAGGCGCTCACCGCCGCCGGCTGACCCGCTGACCCGTCACGGGACGCCTCCTCGGCGGAACGGCTTATTGCTGATAGCGTGCAGCTGCACATCATTCGCAATTAAGTCGGAGGACGTTGGACATGCCGGTGTACACGCTCCCGGAGCTTCCGTACGACTACGCGGCGCTCGCCCCGGTCATCAGCCCCGAGATCATCGAGCTGCACCACGACAAGCACCACGCCGCGTACGTCAAGGGCGCCAACGACACCCTGGAGCAGCTGGCGCAGGCGCGGGACAAGGAGACCTGGGGGTCGATCAACGGCCTGGAGAAGAACCTGGCCTTCCACCTGTCCGGGCACATCCTGCACAGCATCTACTGGCAGAACATGACCGGCCCGAAGGACGGCGGCGGCGAGCCGCTGGCCGCCGACGGCGTGGGCGACCTGGCCGACGCGATCACCGAGTCCTTCGGTTCCTTCGCGGGCTTCAAGGCCCAGTTGACCAAGGCCGCCGCCACCACCCAGGGCTCCGGCTGGGGTGTCCTCGCCTACGAGCCGCTGAGCGGACGGCTGGTCGTCGAGCAGGTCTACGACCACCAGGGCAACGTCGGCCAGGGCGCGGTGCCGGTGCTGGTCTTCGACGCCTGGGAGCACGCCTTCTACCTGCAGTACAAGAACCAGAAGGTCGACTTCATCGACGCCATGTGGGCCGTCGTCAACTGGCAGGACGTGGCCCGTCGTTACGAGGCCGCCAAGTCCCGCGCGGATGTCCTGCTGCTGGCTCCCTGAGCCACCGCCACGTCCTGCCTCGTGATCGTCTTCTCACCCTTCGCGCGGCAGGCGGTACAAGGGAACGCTCCCGTGGGCCCGATGCCCGCGGGAGCGTTTCTGCATGGTCCCGGCGGCGAGCCGGTGCGCGGCGCGCGTCACAGGGCGGTGGCGGGCCAGTCCAGCAGGCGCGCGCCGATCACCGCGGTCTGGAGCGCGTAGCGGTGGGCCGGATCGGCCGGGTCGGCGCCGGTGAGCTGGTGGATGCGGTCCAGGCGGTACGTCAGGGCGCGCACGCTCAGGGACAGGCGGCGGGCCGCCTCGGTCGCCACGCAGCCGCAGTCGAAGTAGGCGGTGAGGGTGTCCAGAAGGGGCACGGCGCCGCCGCGCGCCGTGGTCAGCGGGCCCAGGACGTCCAGGACGAGGTCCGCCATGGCCTGCCGGTCGCGGGTGAGGACGGGGTAGACGAGCAGGTCGGCGGCGCGCAGCACCGGCTCGTCGAGGCCGAGCCGCGCGGCCAGTTCGAGGGCGTTGAGCGCCTCCTCGTACGACTGGACGACTCCTCCGGCGCCGGGCTGCGGGCGGCCGATCGCGACCCGGCCGCCCTCGGTGGCCGCGTGCGCCTGCTTGGCGAAGTGGGCGAGCACGTCGGCCTGGTGGCCGGGCGCGACGCACACCAGCCGGCCGTCCTTGGTGGTGACCAGGACGCTGCGGTCGCCGAACCGCCCGATGACGGCCCGCTCCACCTGCCGGGGCACGGCATCGCCCTCGCCGTAGGCGCCGGCGCCCTCCGCGACGGCCACCGCGTGGGCGTGGGACAGGCGCAGGCCGAACCGCTCGGCGCGTTCGGCGAGACGGCCCAGGTCGCTGCGGCCGTACAGGAGGTCGTCGATGAACTCCCGCCGGGCCGCCTCCTCCTGGCGCACGGCGAGCAGCTGGGCGCGCTCGAAGCCCTCGGTGAAGGCGTCCACGACCTGCTGGACGGCGGCGAGCGCCTCGTCGGCGGATCCGGCGGCGGCCGGCCAGGCCGTGCGGGCCGCCGTGAGGTGCGCGCTGACCATGGTGCGCAGTCCGTGGCCCGCCGTGGCGGCCTGTTCGCCGAGGGCGCGCCGGGAGGAGAGTTCCTCCCGGGTCAGGCGCCGGCCGGTGGCCGACACCTCGGCCAGTATGCGGTCGTAGCCGTCGAGGTACCGCTCGGGCGCGGGCCTGTCCGTCACGTCGTCCCCCCCCGCCGTCCTGACGCGCCGCTGACGGTTCCTTGACGGTCACCGGCACGCTGACCCTAGTGAACATTGCCGGACAGCGGCAATGCGCGGGCCGGTGATGATCGTGGAGCATGGCCGCAGGGGAGCACGGAAGACGGTTCCGGTGCCGGACACCGGCAGGTGCCCGCACCGGGACCGGAGCCGTCCCGCGCCCCACGACGACGAGCGGCACGGGCCGAAAGGGGGCAGGGGATGCGGACGTCTCCGGTGGCCGCCGCCGTACCGCCCGCCGACCGTACGCCGCCGGGACGTCCGGCCGGTGCCGACGCCTTCGACGCGGACGCGGCACTAAGGCCGTGGCATATGCACGGGACGCCCGTGACGCCCGCCCTCGCGCCTCCCGCGGCGCCCGACCGGACCCCGGGTGCCCCGGCCGGCGGGCCGCGTGTCCCGGCCGGACCGCCGGGCCGCGCCGCCGGGCCGCCCAGGTCCCTCGCGCTCGCGGACGAACCGGACGAGCCGGACGAACCCGTGGTGGCCCAGGCCCCGTCACGGGCCTTTGCCGCCTGAGCCACACGCGCACCGGGACTCCCTTTCCGGGCCCGCGGGCGACCCTCTCGCGCCCCCGCACGTTCGAACTCCCTTACGCCTCAAGGACGTATGCCATGACTCCCATGACCATGGGCATCGGTGTGCTCGCCGCCGTCTGCCTGTTCGCCGTCGCCGTCGTCTCCCTGCTGTTCCGCAAGGTGGAACAGGGCAAGGCGCTGATCGTCTCCAAACTGCGCAGGGTCGACGTCACCTTCACCGGGCAGGTCGTGCTGCCGGTGCTGCACAAGGCCGAGGTGATGGACATCTCGGTGAAGGCCATCGAGATCACCCGGGCCGGCCGGGACGGACTGATCTGCCGGGACAACATCCGCGCGGACATCCGGATCTCGTTCTTCGTGAAGGTCAACAAGACCGCCCAGGACGTCGTCAAGGTCGCCCAGGCCGTCGGCACCGCGAGAGCCAGCGACCAGAAGACGCTCCAGGAACTGTTCCACGCGAAGTTCTCCGAGGCGCTGAAGACCGTCGGCAAGCAGCTGGACTTCACCGACCTCTACACGAAGCGCGAGGAACTCCGGTACAAGATCATCGAGTTGATCGGTATCGACCTCAGCGGCTACCACCTGGAGGACGCGGCGATCGACTACCTGGAGCAGACGCCGCTGTCCCAGCTCGACCCGGCCAACGTCCTCGACGCGCAGGGCATCCGGAAGATCACCGAGCTGACGGCCGTCGAGCACGTGCGCACCAACGAGGCGCAGCGCACCGAGGAGATGGAGATCACCCGGCAGAACGTCGACGCGCGCGAGGCCATCCTGGAGCTGGAGCGCCGTCAGACGGACGCCGAGATCAAGCAGCGCCGCGAGATCGAGACCGTACGGGCCCGCGAGGAGGCCGAGACCGCCCGGGTCGTGGAGGAGGAGCGGCTGCGGTCGCAGGGGGCCTTCCTGAAGACCGAGGAACTGCTCGGCGTCCAGCGCGAGAACCAGGCCCGCGAGGTCGCGGTCGCCGCGAAGAACCGCGAACGGGTCATCGCCGTCGAGAACGAGCGCATCGAGAAGGACCGGCTGCTGGAGGTCATCGCCCGGGAGCGGGAGACCCAGCTGACCCGGATCGCCGCCGACAAGGAGGTCGAGGCGGAGAAGCGGGAGATCGCCGAGGTCGTCCGCGAACGGGTCGCGGTGGACCGCACGGTCGCCGAGCAGGAGGAGGCCATCAAGAAGCTGCGGGCCGTGGAGGAGGCCGAGCGGGAGCGGCAGGCCGTCGTCATCGCCGCCGAGGCCGAGGCGCAGGAGAAGCTGGTCAAGGACATCAAGGCCGCCGAGGCCGCCGAACAGGCCGCGGTCCACCGCGCCGCACAGGAACTCACCCTCGCCGAAGCCCGGTTGAAGACCGCCGACCTGGACGCGCAGGCGAAGCTGCGGCTGGCCGAGGGCGTCCGCGCCGAGGCCGCCGCCGAGGGGCTGGCCGCCGTCCAGGTCCGTGACAAGGAGGCCGAGGTCGTGGAGAAGGCCGGCCGGGCGGAGGCCGCCGCGTCCGAGGCACGGCTGCGCGCCGACGCGGAGGGCACCCGGGCGAAGGCGCTCGCCGAGGCGGAGGGCGCCCGCGCCAAGGTGCTCGCCGAGGCCGAGGGCATCGGCGAGAAGCTCAAGGCGGAGGCGGCCGGCCTCACCGAGAAGGCCGCGGCGATGGCCGCCCTGGACGACGCCTCCCGCGGCCACGAGGAGTACCGGCTGCGCCTGGCGGCGGAGAAGGACATCCGGCTCGCCGGGCTGGACGCACAGCGGCAGATCGCCGAGGCGCAGGCCACCGTGCTCGCCACCGGGCTGGAGAACGCCGACATCGACATCGTCGGCGGTGAGTCCGTCTTCTTCGACCGGCTCGTCTCCGCGGTCTCCTTCGGCAAGAGCGTCGACGGCTTCGTCCAGAACTCCGACACCGCACAGGCGCTCGCCGGACCCTGGCTGGACGGCACCGCGAGCCTCCCCGCCGACCTCGGCCGCGCCCTCGGCGCCGTCTCCGCGGCCGGCGTCCGTGACCTGACGGTGTCCGCGCTGCTGACCAGGCTCATGACCTCGGGCGCCGCGAACTCCGGGCAGCTTCAGCAACTGCTGGACAGGGCGGGCGAGCTGGGCCTCGCCGACACCTCCCTCGCCGCCCTCAACGGCAGCGCCAGAGGCTGACCCGGCCGTGGTCCGGAGCCGCCGCGCAGGGGACGGCGGCTTTGGACCCCACCTCCTTCGACCCGCTGAGAGGGACCCATGAGCACCGGCCAGGACACCGGCACCCACGACACGGCGACGGCCGGCGCACCGGACGCTGGCCCGCCCGCGGCACCGCACGACGGCACCGCGGCCACCGGCGCCTACGAAGTGCTGCGCGACCGGCTCACCGCGCAGGCCGCCGAACTCGCCCGCCGCGCCGAGGCACTGAACGCCCTGCGCGTCGAGGAGTTCGGCTCGACACGCCTCGAAGCGGCCGGCACCGGGCGGCTGCGCACCGAGCACGCCGGCGTGCCCCGCGACGTCGTCGCCGTCGGCGACGTCCTCCTCCTCGGCCACAACCCCGGACCCGCGGGCCCGGCCGGCGACGTCCTCGCGCTCTACGACCGCGAGCTGAACCGGCTGCCCGACGGCGCCGTCCCCGGCCTGCTCGACGACCCCGCGTTCGTCCGCGAGATCGCCGGCCTGTACCGCTACTACCGCCAGGCACGCCTGCTGCGGCTGCACCGCGCGGACGGCAGACTGCTGGCCGTCTTCCAGACCGGTGAGACGGCCGACGACACCCGCGTCCTGCGCTGGACGCTCACCGACGGCGGCCGCGCCGGGTTCCTCGACGCGCGCGGCGACCGCGACCACGTCCCGCCGCCCGCCCACGACGTCGAGTGGACGGCGACCACCCGCGAGGACCACGTCCTGGGCCGGCACCCGCACGTCAGCGTCCAGGGCGAGGTCTTCGTCGCGACGGTCGGCGGCACGCTGACGATCAAGACCGAGAACGACACCGGCACGGACCGGGGCATCTACTCCGAGGCGGTCGACGAGCCGCTGCAGTCCCTCGCCGACGCGGACATCGCCTACGCCCGGGTGGGCGCGCTGCTCCTGCTCCGGATCCGCCCCTACCAGGAGGACTCCGACCGCCACCTCGTCTTCAACACCCTGACCAGGACCGTCGTCCGCCTCGACGGCATCGGCCGGGCCTGCCGCCGGCTGCCCGAGGACCAGGGCGTGGTCTTCCCCGGCGGCTACTGCCTGGCCACCGGCAGCCACAAGACGTACGACCTCGACATCGCGGACCTGGAGTTCGAGCGCGAGGTGCGCTCCCCGAACGGCGAGGACGTGCTGTACGCCTTCCACGCCCCCGCGACGGGCCGCGGCCTGCTGCTGCCGTACAACATGATCCGCAAGGAGGTCGCCGCGCCGCTGACCTGCCACGGCTGGACCCTGTTCGACGACGGCACACTGGCCGTCCTGCACACGGAGGACGACGAACCCCGCCGGGTGCACCCGCTCCGGCTGTGGACCTCCCCGTACGTCTCCGACACCCACGCGGCGGCCCGGCCGCTCGGCACCGGACCGCTCGCCCGCGTCGGCAACGCCGACCTGGTCCGCGGCATCTCCGACTGCCTCTCCGTCGCCCGCGCCGTCGACGAGTCGGCGCCGACGCCGACCGCCGAGGTGTACGAGGCGCTGGCCGCCGCCTGCGTCCGCGCGGCCGACGCCCACCACTGGCTGGGCGAGTCCGAACTCGGCGACCTCGCAGCGCCGTTGACCCAGGTCCGGGCGACGGCCGAACAGGTGCTCGGCGAGTTCAGGACCGTGCGGGACCTCACCCGGCAGGCCGCCGGCGCGCTCGCCGACGCGGAGACCCGGATCGCCGCGGTCGTCCGACGGCTGCGCGGCGAGGCCCCGCGCGGAGCCGCCGCCTGGGTCGAAGGACTGACCGAACTGCGCCGCGCCCAGGGACACGTGCTCACCCTCAAGGACATGCGGTACGCGGACACCGGCCGCGTCGACGCACTGGCCGCGGCCGCCGGCGCCGACCTCGCCGCCTTCGCGCAGCGTGCCGTCGCCCACCTCGCCCGCGAGGACGCCTTCGCCGACCACCTGGCCGACGCCGAACGCCTCGCCGCCGACGCCGCGACGATCCACACGGCCACCGAGGCCGCTCCGGTCTCCGCACGCCTGGACCAACTCGCCGCCGGGCTGCGCACGGTGACCGAGGTCGTCGGCGGCCTCGACGTCGGCGACGCCACCGTGCGCACCGCCGTGCTGGAACGGATCGCCGAGGTCCTCGGCGCCCTCAACCGCGCCCGCGCCACCCTCGACGGCCGCCGCCGCGATCTCCTCGACCGCGAGCAACGCGCCGCGTTCGCGGCCGAGTCCACCCTGCTCGGGCAGACCGTCACCGCAGCGCTCGCCGCCGCCGGCAGCCCCGAGGCCTGCGACGACCAACTGGTCAGGGTGCTCGTCCGGATCGAGGACCTGGAGACCCGGTTCGCCGACCACGACGCCTTCCTCGACGCCCTCGCCGGCCGGCGCGACGAGGTGCACGAGGCGTTCGCCGCCCGCAAGCAGACCCTCGCCGACGCCCGCGCCCGGCGCGCCGAACGCCTCGCCGGCTCCGCCGCCCGCGTCCTCGGCACACTGGCCCGGCGCGCCACCGCCCTGCCCGACGCGGACGCCGTCGCCACCTACTTCACCTCCGACCCGCTGCCCGCCGGACTCCGCCGCACCATCGCCGACCTGCGTGAACTCGGCGACCGGAGCAGGGCGGAGGAACTGGAAGGGCGGCTCGCGGCCACCCGGCAGGAGGCCCTGCGCGCCCTGCGCGACCGCGGCGAGCTGTACACCGACGGCGGCCGCACCCTGCGCCTGGGCGCTCACCGCTTCGCCGTCAACACCCAGCCCCTGGACCTGACCCTGGTCCCGCACGGCGACGGCCTCGCCTTCGCCGTCACCGGCACCGACTACCGCGCCCCGGTCACCGACCCGGAGTTCAGCGCCGACCGCGCGCTCCTGGACCGCCCGCTGCCCTCGGAGTCCCCGGAGGTGTACCGCGCCGAACACCTGGCCGCCCGGCTGCTCGACGCGCACGGCCCGGCGGCCCTGGCGGCGGCCGACCTGCCCGACCTGGTCCGGCAGGCCGCCGAGGCCGCCTACGACGAGGGCTACGAGCGGGGCGTCCACGACCACGACACCGTCCTCATCCTCACCGCCCTGCTCCGCCTGTACGACGGCGCCGGACCGCTCCGCCACGAACCGGCCGCCCGCGCCGAGGCCCAGCTGTTCTGGGCGCACGCCACCACCGCCGAGGAGCGCGCGGCCTGGACCCGCAGGGCCCGGTCCCTGGCCCGCGCCCGCGCGGCCTTCGGCCGCGTCCCGGCCGTCGCCGACCTGGAGCGGGAACTGGCCGCCGCCATCGGCGGTCCGGCGGCTGACGCCGCGGCCGGCTACCTCTTCGAGGAACTCACCACCGGCCCCGACGGCTTCGTCATCGGCTCCGGCACCCGCACCCTGCTCGACAAGTTCCGCCGCACGGCCGGCACGTCCGCCTACGACGACGACCTGGCCGCCCTGCACGACCCGGCCGCCCGCCGGCAACTCGCCGAGGCATGGCTGACGTCGTACGCCACCGCGACCGGCGCCGAACTCGGCACCGGCGACCTCGCGGAGGCGGTGGCCGCCGAGCTGTGCCCGGAGCTGCCGCGCCACGCGTCCGACGCGCCGCTGACCGAGACCGTCGAAGGGCTGCTCGGCACCCACCCGCGCATCCACCGCCGTACGCTCACGGTCCGCATCGACGAACTCCTCGCCCGCACCGCCCGGTTCCGCGCCCACGAGGTCCCCGCGCACCGCGCCCGCCAGCGGCGCCGCACGGCACTGGTGGCCGCCGAACGGGCCCGGATCCGGCTGGAGGAGCACCGGCCCCGGGTGACACCGGCGTTCGTCCGCAACCGGCTCGTCGACGAGGTCTACCTGCCGTTGATCGGGGACAGCCTGGCCGGACAGCTCGGCACCACCGGTGCCGCGGACCGCACCGGGACCGGCGGCCTTCTCCTGCTCGTCTCACCGCCCGGCTACGGCAAGACGACCCTCGTCGAGTACGTCGCCGAACGCCTCGGCCTGCTCCTGGTCAAGGCCGACGGCCCGGCGCTCGGCCACGACGTCACCTCGCTGGATCCGGCCGAGGCCCCGAACGCCACCGCCCGCCGGGAGGTCGAGAAGATCAACTTCGCGCTGGCGGCCGGCTCCAACACCCTCCTGTACCTGGACGACATCCAGCACACCTCGCCCGAACTCCTGCAGCGGTTCATCCCGCTGTGCGACGCCACCCGCCGCGTCGAGGGCGTGTACGACGGCGAGCCGCGCACCTACGACCTCAGGGGCAAGCGGTTCGCCGTCTGCATGGCGGGAAACCCCTACACCGCGTCCGGCACCCGCTTCCACATCCCCGACATGCTCGCCAACCGGGCCGACGTGTGGAACCTCGGCGACGTCCTGACCGGCAAGGAAGAGGCGTTCGCCCTCAGTTTCGTCGAGAACGCCCTGACCGCGAACGCCGTGCTCGCCCCGCTCGCCGGCCGTGACCGCGCCGACCTCCGGCTGCTGGTCCGCATGGCGCAGGGCGACAGCACGGCCCGCGCGGACCGTCTCGTCCACCCCTGCCCGCCCGCCGAACGGGACCGGATCCTCGCGGTGCTGCGCCACCTGCTGACCGCCCGCACGACGGTCCTCGCGGTCAACGCCGCCTACATCGCCTCCGCCGCCCGGTCCGACGCCACCCGCACCGAACCGCCGTTCCGGCTCCAGGGCTCCTACCGCAGCATGAACCGGATCGCCCAGCGCATCCAGCCGGTCATGGACGACGCCGAACTCGCCGCCGTCGTCCACGACCACTACACGGCCGAGGCCCGGACCCTCACCACGGACGCCGAGGCCAACCTGCTGAAACTCGCCGAACTGCGCGGCACACTCACGTCCGAACAGGCGCACCGATGGGACGAGTTGAAGGCCGCGTACGTCCGGGCCCGGACCCTGGACGGCCCGGCGGACGACCCGCTCGGCCGCGCGGTGTCCGCCCTCGGCCTGCTCGCCGACCGGCTCGCGGCGGTGGAGACGGCGATCGACCGGGCCGCCGCCCGGGAGCCACGGTCATGACGGGCTTCCTGGTCCCGGTCGCCGCCGCCGTGCTGATCGTGGCGGTGATCACCGTCCCGCTGGTCCGCGCGGACCGGCGGCGCACCGCGGGCCCCCGCGGTCAGGCGCCGGCCGCCTTCGGGTGCCGGGCCGCGTACGGGTCGGCCGGCAGCCCCTCGGGAGCCTCCCGCTCCAACTCCGCCCTGGCGGCGCGCAGTTCCCGCCGCGCCGCGCCGTCCACCTCCGGGTAGTGGGGATCGATGCCGATCAGGGTGTGCGCGAGGATCGCCGCCGTACAGATCCGCGCGAACCACTTCCGGTCCGCCGGCACCACGTACCAGGGCGCCCACTCCGTACTGGTCGCCGACAGCATGCGGGAGAACGCGTGCTGGTACTCGTCCCAGTGGCGCCGCTCCCGGACGTCGGCCGCGGAGAACTTCCAGTTCTTCTCGGGCAGATCCAGGCGCTTCAGGAAGCGGGTGCGCTGCTCCTCCTTCGACAGGTTCAGGAAGATCTTCACCACCTTGAACCCGTTGTCCGTGAGGCAGCGCTCCCAGTCGTTGATCTCGCGGTACCGCCGCTTCCACACGCCGTGCCCGCGTGCGGCCTCCGGCAGCCTCTGCCGGAGGAGGAGTTCGGGGTGCACGCGGACGACGAGGACCTCCTCGTAGTGCGAGCGGTTGAACAGGGCGATCTCGCCGCGCCCGGGCAGCCGCATGCCGTAACGCCACAGGTAGTCGTGGTCCAGTTCCTCGGCGGAGGGCACCTTGAAGCTGCTCACGCGCACGCCCTGCGGGTTGACGCCGCTCATCACGTGCCGGATCGTCCCGTCCTTGCCGCCGGCGTCGAGCGCCTGCAGGCACAGCAGCACGCCGTAGGTGTCCTGGGCGGCCAGCCGTTCCTGGTACTCGGCGAGCAACTCCACTCCGGACCGCAGCAGTTCGGCCGAGTCACGCTTCTTCAGACCGGCTTTGAAGCGGGGGTCGAAGTCCCGGTCCACCCGGATCCTGGTCCCCGGTTCCACCCGCAGCGGTTCGACGAAGTCCGCGATGCGCCTGGCCCGTTCGTCCGACATCACCGATCAGTTCCTCTCGCAGCCGCCGCCCTCGCCCGCGTGCCGCCCTCCGCACCCATTCTCGTGCCGGACGGACAAGATCGCCCCTTGGAGCCGGAGCCGGAGCCGGAGCCGGAGCCGGAGCCGGAGCCGATCGCCGGGAGGGCGGCATCGGCACCACCGCGGGTGGGGGAGTGACGGGCGGTCAGCGGGGCGGGCGGGGGCCGGTCCGCGGGGTCACTCGACGGTGACCACGACCGAGTGCCGGCCGCTGGCGCCGTCGGGGACCGTGCCGGTGCGCTCCTCGGTCTGGACCCGGCCGGTGCGGTCGGTGGCGCGCACGGTGAGCGTGTGACCGCCCCGGGTGGCCTGCCAGGGGAAGGACCACTGGCGCCAGGTGTCGCGGCTGTCCTCGGCGGCCAGCCGGGCCTGCTGCCAGGGGCCGTCGTCGACGCGGACCTCGACGCGGTCGATGCCGCGGTGCTGGGCCCAGGCGACCCCGGCGACCATGACCGTGCCGGCCTCCGGGCGGGCGAAGGGCTTGGGGGTGTCGATCCGCGACTGCGTCTTCACCGGCGCTTTCCTGGCCCAGCCGCGCTTGACCCAGTAGGGGTCGTAGGCGTCGAACGTGGTGAGCTCGATGTCCTCGATCCACTTGCAGGCCGAGACGAACCCGTACAGGCCCGGCACGACCATTCGGACGGGAAAGCCGTGCTCGAAGGGGAGCGGGACGCCGTTCATCCCGACGGCGAGCAGGGCGTCCCGGCCGTCCATGACCTCCTCGACCGGGCTCCCGAGGGTCATGCCGTCCACCGAGCGCGCCACCAGCTGATCGGCCGGTCCGCCCCGCGACGGCGGCCGCACCCCGCACTCGGCCAGCAGCGCGGCCAGGCGCACGCCGATCCAGCGGGCGTTGCCCACGTACGGGCCGCCGACCTCGTTGGAGACGCAGGTGAGCGTGATGTCGCGTTCGACCAGCTCGCGGCGCAGCAGGTCCGCGAAGGAGAGCGTGACCGGCCGGGCGACGCCCTCGCCGTGGATCCGCAGCCGCCAGGCCGTGGCGTCCACCTTGGGCACCACCAGCGCGGTGTCGACCCGGTAGAAGGCGTCGTTCGACGTGATGAACGGGCTGATCCCGGCGATCCGCGGCCCGGCGCCCCGCGGCACCGCGGAGGCGGGCGAGCCCGGCGCCGGCAGCACCACCCGGTCCCGGGAGGCGACCGCGCCGCGCCCACTCGCGCCGTTCAGCGCCCGGCCCAGTACCCCGGCTCCCGCGGAGGCCACGGCGGCGGCGGACGCCGCCACCACGAACCCGCGCCGGTCCCAGTCCCCGGCCGGCACCCGGCCCGCACCGGCCCCGGCATCCGATCCGTCCCGCGCACCGGCCGCACGGTCCCGCCGGGCCAGCCGGCCCGCCAGGACGTACAGCAGGACCGCTCCGGCGCCCGCGCCCACCAGCGACGGCACGGCGTCGGCGAACCCCCGGGAGTCGGGCCGACCGGTCGCCGCGACCGCGCCGACCACGCCGAACAGCGCCACCCCGGCGGCTCCCGCACGCCGGAAGCGCAGCGCCGCCACGCCGAGGGCGACGGCGAAGACCGCCAGCACCGCCAGGATCCCGAGTTCCAGCACCAGTTTGTCGTCGGTGCCGAAGTGCCGTACCGCCCAGTCCTTCACGGCCGTCGGAGTCCGGTCGATCGCCGCGCCGCCCACGGCGATCACGGGCCCCGCCTCCGGCCGGACCGCCGCCGAGGCGAGTTCGGCGACGGCGAGCGCGGCGAACCCGGCCACCGCACCGGCGAGGGCGGCTGCCAGGAGGCGGAGCCGGCCGGCCGGTTCGTGTGCTGTCGTGTCGTCGTCGGTCATGGAAGGAATCCGGTGCCGCGGACGAGGCGGATGGGTCGCTCACCTGATCGGATGAATGTGCGCGCCGCACCCGTCCGCGGGCCGTTCCGCTACGGACAAGAGAGAAAGAGGAGACACCGGAGCGCGGGGGAGCGGACAGCGGGAGCGCGCCTCCGGCCTGCGGACCCGGTGCCGCCCCGTCCGGGAATCCGGGGACCGCCGGGGCGGCCGCCGCCCGGCTGGTGAGACCGGTCGCGGCTGCATAGCGTGATCACATGACCACAGAAACGGCCCGGCCCGCTCTCGACGACCGGCGGTGGAAAGCGCTCGGGGTCTGCCTGACCGCGGGGTTCATCTCACTGCTCGACGTCTCGATCGTGAACGTGGCGCTGCCTTCCATGGAACGCGGCCTCGGTGCCTCCGACGCCACCCAGGCCTGGGTGGTGTCCGGCTACGCCCTGGCCTTCGGGCTCGCGCTGGCACCGGCGGGACGCCTCGGTGACCTGCGCGGCCGCCGCCAGGCGCTGCTGTTCGGCCTCGCCGTGTTCACGGCCGCGTCGGTGGCGTGCGGGTTCGCCACCGGCCCGACCTGGCTGGTGGTGTGCCGGCTGATCCAGGGCGCGGCCGCCGGTGTGGTCGCCCCGCAGACCTCCGCGCTGATCCAGCAGATGTTCCAAGGCGCCGAACGGGCCCGGGCGTTCGGCTTCCACGGCAGCGTCGTCGCCGTGTCCACCGCGGTCGGTCCGCTGGTCGGCGGAGTGCTGATCCAGGCGTTCGGCACGGCCGACGGCTGGCGCTGGGTGTTCTTCGTCAACGCGCCGATCGGCGTCGCCGCGCTCGTCGCGGGCCACCGGGTGCTGCCGCGCCTGCCGGTGCCGGACGACCGGCGGGAGAAGTTCGACCCGTTCGGCGTACTGCTGCTCGGCATGGGCGTCCTCGCCCTGCTGCTGCCCCTGGTGCAGGAGCAGCAGTGGCAGGGCCGGGCCAAGTGGCTGCTCGTTCCGGTGGCCGCGCTGCTGCTCGGCGCCTTCTGGACGTGGGAGAAGACGCAGGCCCGCCTCGGGCACGCCCCGCTGGTCGACCTCGGGCTGTTCTCGCTGCGCTCCTTCACGCTCGGCGCGCTCATCAGCCTCATGTTCTTCGCCGGGCTGACCACCATCTTCTTCGTGCTGTCCCTGTTCCTGCAGAACACCGTGGGATACAGCGCGCTGGCCACGGGCCTGTCGATCCTTCCGTTCGCGGCCGCCTCCGCCGTCGGCGCGGCCGTGGGAGGCCGGCTGGTGATGCGCTACGGCCGCAGCCTGGTCGTCATCGGCCTGAGCGCGGTGGCCCTCGGGCTGCTCGGGGTCGTCGCCGCCGTCCAACTCGTGCCCGGGGACGGCGTGGGCTGGGCCATGGCGCTGCCGCTGGTCGTCGCCGGCATCGGGTCCGGGCTCACGGTCTCGCCCAACACCACCCTCACGCTCACGCTGGTGCCGGTACGGCGTGCCGGTGCGGCGGGCGGGGTGCTGCAGACCGGCCAGCGCATCGGCTCGGCCCTCGGCATCGCCGTCGTCGGCTCCGTCTACTTCGCCCACGTCGCCAACCACGCCCGGCCCACGACCGCCCTGCAGCTCGGGCTGCTCACCGCCGTGGGGATCATCCTCGTCGCCCTCGTCCTGGCGGTGGCCGACCTGCGGGAGCGCCGGACCCGCCCCGGCCGCGACGACCTCGCGGCGGCCGCACCGCGCGGCCACGACGAGAACGGCGCCGGCGAGATGGCCGGCCGCGGCGCCTGACAGCGGCCGGGCACCGGAGAACGAAGCCCGCGTCACGCGGCCGGAACACGCACATCCGGCCTGGGTGACGCGGGCTTTCAGACTTCCGCGCGCGGGCGTCCCGTGCGAGGCCGCCGGCGCGCCTCGAAGAGGACCATGGAGATCTTCACCGCGGTCGAGATGGTCAGGGCCTGCGTGAAGGGCATTCCCATGAGCCACAGCGCGACCATCATGACGCTGAGGACCAGGAACACCGGCAGCAGCATGGTCTCCCTGACCGCGGACCGCAGCGCACCGCGGAACCCGCCGGGCCGGTCCGCCGCACCGGTCGTGCCGACGCGGATCTCTTCCTCGTCTGCCTGAGGCATTCTCTGTCCTTCCCGCGGGCTCGTTCTCGCTAGCGAGCCTAGGTACGGCCGGTTGGGGCCGCCACCGCTGCTACTCCGTGCCGCGCGCACACGCGTCGGCCGTGCGGCTCGGCCATCGAGCCGCACGGCCGGGGCCGGCGGGTGTGCTCAGACGCGCGCCAGGGCGGGCAGGAGACGCAGGGCGTTCCCGCGGTTGATGTGCCGGCGCTCCCGCTCGCCGAGAGCGGGATCCTCGTCAAGGGCGGGAGTCGTCACGTCGGTGACCACCCGGGTGGGGGTGGGCGGCCAGTCGCTTCCGTAGAGGATGCGGGAGGAGCCCGCGGCGGCCAGCAGGGTGGGGGTGGCCGACGGGGACATCGGGGCGGCCGTGTCGTAGTAGAAGCGGTGCAGGTAGTCGGCGACGCGGCCGGGGTCGACGGCGGGGACCAGCTGACGTCCGAAGACCTCGATCCGGCCCGCGATGTAGGGGAGGTACCCGCCGCCGTGCGGCAGGACGAACGTGAGCCGCGGGAAGCGGTCCAGCGTGCCGTTCATGATCAGGCTCAGCGCGGCCGCCGTCGTGTCCATCAGGAAGTCGCACACGAACGGCGGTACGCCCTCGGGGCCGCCGCAGGAGTTCACCTGCATGGGGTGCGTGCTGATCACGGCGGAACGCTCGTCGAGTTCCGCCATGATCGGGTCGAGCTTCGGGTCGCCCAGGAACGTCCCGCCCGTACTGGTGCGGGCGCTGACGCCGACCGCGCCCAGCCGGTCCATGCCGTGCGCGACGGACCAGCGGGAGAGTTCGGCGTCGTCGAGGAAGACCGGTGTGAAGAAGGCGAAGCGGCCCGCGTGCCGCGCCGTCAGATCGCCCGCGGCCTCCAGGGCGACACGCGTGCTCTCCTTGCGTGCCGCCGCGTCCCGGAAGCGCCCCAGCATGGCGACGGTGAGGACGCTGGTGCGGGTGCCGGTCCGGTCCATCAGGTCCAGGGCGGCACTCTCGTCCCAGCGTGTCCACGGCGGCAGGTTGTCGCGGTCCGCGATCCCGTTCTGCTCGGCCCAGCTCACCCATTCGGGCGCGGTGTAGTGATGGTGTACGTCGATGCGCTCGTGCCGGGCGTCGTCGCCCGGCACGGTGCGCGGGCCTATGTCGCCCGGGGCCTGTGTCGCGGTGGTCTCGGCGGCTTGAGACATGGAGGTGCTCCCTGTGCTGGAACGGTTCGGAGGCTCGAAGGGCGGGGTCAGCGGCTGAGGAGGCCCTGCAGCACGCGCGTCAGCTCGTCCTCGGGCTTGGCGGGCAGGCCGGCGGAGCGCCACGCGACCATGCCGTCGGGGCGTACCAGCACCGCGCCCTGCGGGGTGACGCCGTGCGCGGCGGCCCAGTCCTCGCCGCCGGCGGCCACCGCCGGGGAGGTGTCGAGGTCGAAGTCCGGTCCCGCGCCCGCGCGGTAGGACACCAGCGGGACGTCGAGCCGGCCCGCCACGGCCAGGGCCGCCGACGGCCACGGCCCGTCCGCGAGACCGCACAGCAGGACGAAGTCCCGCTCGTACAGGTCGACCGTCGACCTGTCGGCACCGTCGTGCACGACGGCCATGTGCGGGGCCCGGGTGCCCGGGTCCCCCTGCAGGCGGAGCGTCTGCGGGATGGTCGGCGCGTCGGTATCGGCGCCGGACACGGCCGTGGAGACGTAGCGGTAGCCGAGCGACACGGTCATCAGGTCCGTGCTCTGGCCCCCGCCCTGTGCGGCGGCGTAGCCGGGGTGCTGCTCACGGGCGGCCTGCTCGATGGCGCGGGCACTGGTGGCCAGGGCGACCGGGCGCCGCTCGTTCTCGTAGGTGTCCAGCAGGCCCTCGCCCGCCCAGCCGTTCAGCACGGCCGTGATCTTCCAGGCGAGGTTGTGCGCGTCCTGGATGCCCGTGTTGGAGCCGAAGGCACCGGTCGGCGGCATCTCGTGGGCCGAGTCGCCCATGAGGAAGACCCGTCCCTCCCGGTAGCTGTCGGCGACCCGGTCCGCCGCGTGCCACGGGGCGCGTCCCGTGACCTCGACGTCCAGGTCCCGTACGCCGGCGGCGGCCCTGATGTGGTCGGCGATCCGCGTGTCGGTGAAGGACTCCAGCGTCTGGCCGCGCTCGGGGAACCACGGGACGTGGAAGACCCACTTCTCCTCGTTGTCGACGGGCAGCAGCACCCCCTCGCCCTCGGTGCCGTTCAGGTAGCACACGAGGAACCGCTGGTCCTCCACCACCTGGCGCAGGAGCTTGCTGCGGAAGGTGACGCTCACGTTGTGGAACAGGTCGCCGCCGCCGCTCTGCCCGATGCCCAGCCGCTCGCGGACGGGGCTGCGCGGCCCGTCGGCCGCCAGCAGGTAGGCCGTGCGCACCGAGTAGGTCCGGCCGCTCTCCCGCTCCCGCAGCTCGCACGTCACACCGTCGCCGTCCTCGGCGAAGGAGATCAGCTCCGTACCGAAGCGCACGTCCCCGCCCAGCGCGCGGGCGTGCGAGAGCAGGACCGGCTCCAGGTCGTTCTGGCTGCACGCACACCGCCGGGTGGAGCAGACGCCCGTCTCGGGCGGCTGGGACCGGCCGGTGAGACGGGCCGAGAGCCAGCGGCTGTTGCCGCCCGCGAGCTTGTCCGTCTGCATGATGCCGTGATTGCCGGACAGGACGGCCGCGGCCTCCCTGATGTCCGGCTCCAGGCCCGCGGTGCGGAACAGTTCCATCGTCCGCATGTTGTTGCCCCGGCCCCGGGGATGTTCGGACGTGGCGGCCCGGCGCTCGGCGACCACATGGCTGACGCCCAGCCTGCCCAGGAACACCGACGCGGACAGTCCGACCAGCGAACCGCCCACGATCAGTACCGGCACCATTTCCTTTTCGCGCGTTTCCACGGCCCGTCCTCCTCCAGCGACCCAGCGGTAGTTCGGGCAGCGATGCGCATTCATGGCGGCCCTCGATCCGAACCTCGCACAGGCCCGCGGGGTCGGCAATCGAGCATTCCCCCGGACGGCACACTCCGTTTCCGGGTATCCGTACGGCACTTGTGACCCGGGTCCGCGTCAGGGTGAATCGCGTTTTCCCTTTCCGCGTGGCGTCAATGAATTGCAGGCGTGCAGCCGACCGGTGCCACCGTGGGAAACCGTGGGAAGAGGAGAGGGCCGTCGATGACCCAGATGCAGGAGCAGGAGATCTCGGACGAGACAGCCCGCGCGGTGGACGCGGCGTCCCGCGGCTGCCCGGCGTACCGCGCGGATCCGCACCCCCTCTACCGGCACCTGCGGGAGAACGCGCCGGTCGTCCGCATCACCCCGCCGCACGGTGTGCACTCGTACCTGATCACCCGGTTCGAGGACGCGAAGACCGCCCTCGCCGACCCGCGGATCAGCAAGGACATGTACGCGGCCATCGACGCCTACCGGTCCATCTTCGGCGACTCCTCGATCGCCCTGGACGACAACATGCTGTTCGCCGACCCGCCGAAGCACACGCGGCTGCGCCGGATCGTCAGCCGTGCCTTCGTGCCCCGCCGCATCGAGGCGCTGCGCCCGCGGGTCCAGGAGCTCACCGACACGCTGCTCGACAACTGCTCCACCCGGCAGCCCGTCGACCTGCTGTCGGCGTTCGCCTTCCCGCTGCCGCTCCAGGTGATCTGCGAACTCATCGGCGTCCCCGAGGAGGAGCGGCTGGAGGTCCAGCAGTGGTGCAGCGTCGTCGCGCGGACCGGCTTCAGCAAGAAGGACAAGGACCGGCTGGCCGAGGCGGAGAACACGCTCCGGGAGTACTTCGAGGTCCTGATCGCCCGTAAGCGCAAGGCCCCCGAGGACGACCTGCTCAGCGTCCTCATCCAGACGAGCGACGAGCAGGAGTCGCTGACGGACGGCGAACTGCTCTCCACGCTGTGGGTGCTGCTGTTCGCGGGCCACAAGACGACCGCCTACCTCATCGGCAACGCCGTCTACACCCTGCTCACCCACCCCGAGCAGCTCAAGCAGGTGATCGGCTCGCCCGACCTGCTCCCGAACGCGATCGAGGAGATCATCCGCTTCGAGGGCTCCGTCGAGAACGCGACCTTCCGGCACGCCCTGGAGGACATCACCATCGCGGGGACGCTCATCCCCAAGGGGTCGCTGGTGCAGATCGCGGTCACCTCCGCCAACCGGGACGCCGACGCGTTCGAGAACCCCGACCTCTTCGACATCGCCCGGCCGGGCGTGCAGAGCAAGCACCTCTCCTTCGGCACCGGCCCGCACTTCTGCCTGGGCGCGCCGCTGGCGCGGATGGAGATGCAGATCGCCCTCGCCTCGCTCTTCCGCCGCTTCCCGGACCTCGCCCTGGCGACGCCGGCGGACGAGGCCAAGTGGCTCCAGGTGCCCTTCCCCGCCTTCCGCGGCCTGACCGAACTGCCCATCGTCCTGGACCCCTCGAAGATCGTGGGCGACCGGGCGTCCGGCACGGTCGGCACGGCCTGACACGAGGTCCGCGGCCCCGGCCCCGGTGACGCGCCCGCGAGCACGGCGGGCGCGCCGCCGGAAAAGCGCCGGGACGTCCGGAGCCGGTCCTTCTCCCGACCCGTTCGACGCGACGACGTGTTTCCCGAAGGCGCCGAGTCGAGCCTCGATCCCCAGGCGGGACACGTTCTCATGACCCCACCCGGCCGGCTGCTCACCTTTCCCGCGCTCGCGCTCGCGGAACCCGGGCAATTGCTCCCGGCGCGCGAGCAGATGGCGTTCACACTGGGCTTCCACATCATTCTGGTGCCCTTCGGCGTCGCCCTGACCACGTTCATGCTGATCGTGCATCTACGGGGGCTGCGCAAGAACGACGCCGAAGCCCTGCTGCTCGCGCGGAGATGGTCGAAGGTCGCCGCCGTCCTGTTCGCCGTCGGGGCGATCACCGGGACCGTGCTCTCCTTCGAACTCGGCATTCTGTGGCCCGGCCTGATGAAGAACTACGGAGCCGCCTTCGGGTTCCCCTTCGCGATCGAGGGCCTGTTCTTCTTCCTGGAAGCCATCTTCGTCGCCGTGTACATCTACGGCTGGGACCGGATGCCGCCCTGGGCCCACTTCTGGTCCGGCGTCCCCGTCCCGCTGGCCAGCCTCGGCGGCACCGCCGCCGTCGTCGCGGCCAACAGCTGGATGAACAAGCCCGGCGGATTCACGCTCACGAACGGCGAGGTGAGCGCGGTACGGCCGGCCGCGGTGTTCTTCAACGACGCGTTCTGGTGGGAGTTCCTCCACATGTTCCTGGCCGCGTACATCGTCGCCGGCTTCGCCGTCGCGGCCGTCTACGCGGTGGGCATGCTGCGCGGACGGAAGGACCGCTACCACCGGCTGGGCTTCCTCACCGGCTTCTCCGTCGCCGCCTGTGCCCTGCCCGCGCAGATGGTGGTCGGTGACACCATCGCCCGGTACGTCTTCGACCATGAGCCCGCGAAGTTCGCGGTCATCGAGATGCTGCCGCGGACCGGCGCCCACGTGCCCGAGACCCTGGGCGGCCTGCTGATCGACGGCAAGGTCGTCGGCGGCATCAGGATCCCGGACCTCGCGTCGGTGCTCGCGGGCTTCCGGCCCTCCACCACCATCCGGGGCCTGGACGCCGTACCGGTAGAAGTGCGGCCGACCGTCGCGCAGACCGACATCGTCCACTGGGCCTTCGACATCATGGTCGGGACCGCCTCCTTCATGTTCGCCGTGGCGCTCTGGTTCGCCTGGCTGTGGTGGCGCCGCCGCGACCGGCTCGCCACCAGCCGCTGGTTCCTGCGCGCGGCCTTCCTGTGCGCGCTCACCGCGGTCGTCTGCCTGGAGAGCGGCTGGGTGGTCACCGAGGTGGGCCGGCAGCCCTGGATCGTGGTGGGGCACCTGCTGACACGCGACGCCGTGGCCACGCACGGCGACCTGTGGCCGTTCTTCGCCGGCGTGCTGGCGGTCTACCTCGCCGTCGGCGCCGCCGCGCTGTGGGTCCTGCGGTCCATGAAGAACCGCTGGCGGCGGCAGGGCGACGACGCCGTGTCCGTCCCCTACGGCCCGGAACACCCGGCCGGCCCGCACCCCCGGGGCGTCGAGGGAGCGGTGTCCTGAATGGTCGATCTGGTCGCGGTCTTCCTGTTCATCGGCGTCATCGCCTACGCCGTGCTCGGCGGCGCCGACTTCGGAGCCGGACTCTGGGACCTGGTCGCGGGCGGAGCCGAGCGCGGCCGGGCACCGCGCGCCCTGATCGACTCCTCGCTGGCACCCGTGTGGGAGGCGAACCACACCTGGCTCATCTACTGCCTGGTGTTCCTCTGGAGCGGGTTCCCGACGGCCTTCGCCGCCATGACCACCACCCTGTACGTCCCGCTCGGTCTCGCCGTGCTCGGGATCGTCCTGCGCGGGGCCGGCTTCGCCTTCCGCAAGGCGTCCATCCGCACTCCCGAACAGCGGCTGTACGGTGCCGCCTTCGCCCTCTCCTCGGTGCTGACGCCCTTCTGCTTCGGCGCCATCGCCGGCGCCCTGGCGTCGGGCCGCGTCCCGGCGGAGGGCGACGGCGACGCGGTCACCAGCTGGCTCAACCCCACCGGCGTCCTCGGCGGTGTGCTCGCGGTGCTCGCCTGCGCCTACCTCGCGGCCGTCTACCTCACCGCGGCCGCCCACCAGCGCGAGGACCCGCGCCTGTCCCGGTACTTCCGGCACCGCGGCATCGTGGCCGGCGCGGCCACCGGCGCCGCCAGCGTCGTCGGCGTCTTCGTGCTGCGCGCGGACGCCCCCCGGCTCTTCCGCGGTCTCAGCCACCGGGCGCTTCCGCTGGTCCTCCTGGCGGCGCTCGGAGGCCTGGCCGGACTCCTGCTCCTGTACACCCGCAGGACGCGCGCACTGCGCGCCACGGCGGCGGCAGCGGTCGCGTCGATCATCCTCGGATGGGGTGTGGCCCAGTTCCCGTACCTCCTGGGCACCCACGTCCCGCTCGCGAACGCGGCGGCCCCGGACGCCACCCTCGCGGTGCTCGTAGGCGTCGCCTGCGTGGCGGGCCTGCTGATCCTGCCGTCCCTGGTCCTGCTGTTCCGCCTCGCGGCCCGCGGCGACACGACGGGACCGGCCGGCCCGCGGAGCGGGTGACCGCGCGGCCCCGGACGGCGGCGGGACACGGCCTAGGAGTTGCTCCACCCGGTCGTCGCGGAGTACGAGGCCACCAGGTCGACCACGAAGACCAGGGTCGAGCCCGCCGGGATCGACGGCGACGGCGACTGCTTGCCGTAGCCGAGGCGCGGGGGTACGACGATCTCGCGCCGGCCGCCGACCCTCATCCCCCGCACCCCGCGGTCCCACCCCTTGATGACCTTGCCGCTGCCCAGGGCGAACTTGTACGGCTCACCCCGGTCCCAGGAGGCGTCGAACTCCTTCCCGGTCGCGAAGGTCACCCCGACGTAGTGGACCCTGACCACCATGCCCGGCTTCACCTCGGGCCCGTCCCCGACGACCAGGTCCCGTACGGTCAGCTCGGTGGGAGCGTCACCCTCCGGAACGTCGACCCGCGGTCTCGTCGGTTCGCTCATGGCAGCCTCGTCACCCTTCCGGTGCGCGTGTATCGGGGGGCGGCGTATCAGGAACGCGGGAGCTGGGTGACGGTCTCCAGGTAGAACATGTCGATGCTCTGGACCGCGCGTTCGAAGTCGTCGAGGTTGACCGGCTTGGTCACGTACGCGTTGGCGTGCTTGCGGTAGGCGCCGCTGACGTCCTCGGGGGCCGAGGACGTGGTGAGGACGACGACCGGGATGGTGCGCAGGTCCTCGTCCTCCTTGATGACGGCGAGGAGCTCACGGCCGTTCATGCGCGGCATGTTGAGGTCCAGGACGATCAGGTCCGGGCGGGGGTTGGCCCGGTCGCGGAGGTATTCGAGACCGGCGACGCCGTCCTGGACCTGGGTGAGGCGGCGGGCTCCGCGTGCCTGGAGGGCGTCCTGGATGAGCAGTGCGTCGGCCTCGTCGTCCTCGACGAGCAGGACGTCGTAGGGGCGGGCAGGGGCGATCATCATCACGGACTCCCGGTTTCGGGGCTGGTGGGGCGGTGTGGTGCGTCGGGTGACTGGTGGAGCAGGCCGGGCCAGCGGCGGCGGGCGCCCTGCCGGGTCATGTTGGAGGCCCGGCCGATCTGGGGGTAGCCGGCGCCGGCGTCGGCGGCGGCGTGAGCGGCCTTCACTTCCAGCAGGTCCACGGCCTGGCGGAGATAGGTGAGCAGATGCAGCTGTGCCAGGGCCGTCGCCTGTTCGGGGGTGTGGTCGGCGGGGCCCTGTACGGGTGCGAATACCTCCGGGACAAGCCGCGTGACGAGGTCGTCGATCTCGATGGCTGCGAGGTCGCCGATCTCGGCGTCGGTCATCCGCAAGGAGAAGTGGATGCCTGGCATGGGCACACTTTAGGGCCTGTTCCGAGCGCGTGACAACAATCGTTGTCGTCACGCTAAAGTGTGCACGCCGCGTGCACGTCAGGCGGACATCCGAGTGAGGGGCACACGAGATGACCGCAGGTCAGGCACATCCGGAGCCGGTGGTACGGCGAGGCGCGACGGCACACTGGGCGACACGCCGCTGGTTGCAGGTGAGTGTGAGCTGCGCCCTCGTGCTGCTGGCCGTGCTGAGCGGCCTCGGCGTGTGGACCCTGAGCCGGGCGACCTCGATCACCGACAACCTCGTCAACACCCGCTCACCCTCGCTGACCAACTCGGTCCGCCTGGAGATCGCACTGGTCAACCAGGAGACCGGCATCCGCGGCTACGGCCTGACCGGCCAGAAGGAGTTCCTCCAGCCCTACCGGCAGGGACTCACCGACGAGAAGACGGCGGTCGACCGGCTCAGGCAGCTGCTCGCCGGCAACACGCGCGGCCAGGCCGACCTGGAGACCGTCCTCGACCGCGCACGGACGTGGCAGGAGCGGATCGCCACCCCTGTCTCCCAGGCTCCCGCGGGCGCCCCCGTGCCGCTGGCCACCGACCGGGCCACGGAGGGCAAGGCCGCCTTCGACCACCTGCGCCAGGCCATGACGGCCCAGCAGGATCGTCTTCTCGACGCCCGCACCAGCGCGGTGAGCGACCTGCGGAACGCCCAGCGGCTGCGCAACTGGATCTTCGCCGCCATCGCGCTGGTGATCGTCCTGATGGCCGTGGCCGCGTTCGAGGGGCTGCGCCGTGGCGTCACCGACCCGCTGGCCCGGCTCAGCCACGACGCCAGTCAGGTCACCGGCGGCGACTTCACCCACGCCATCGCCGCGTCCGGCCCCGCCGACCTGCGACAGCTCGGCACGGACATCGAATCCATGCGCCGCCGACTGGCCGACGAACTCGCCGTGAGCGAGGAGCAGCGCTCCCTCCTGGACGAACAGGCTCTCGATCTCAAACGCTCCAACGAGGAGCTGGAGCAGTTCGCCTACATCGCCTCGCACGACCTTCAGGAACCCCTGCGCAAGGTCTCCAGCTTCACCCAGCTGCTCCAGCGCCGCTACGGCGGTCACCTCGACGCCCGTGCCGACCAGTACATCTCCTACGCCGTCGACGGCGCGAACCGCATGCAGGTCCTCATCAACGACCTGCTCGCCTTCTCCCGCATCGGCCGCGTCCACAACAACGACGGACCCGTCGACCTCAACGCGCTCGTCGACAAGACACTCGACACTCTCAGCCTCTCCATCGAGGAGTCCGGCGCACGCATCACCCGTGACGACCTGCCCACCGTCACCGGAGACGCCACCCAGCTCGGCATGCTCTGGCAGAACCTCATCGCCAACGCCGTGAAGTTCCGCGCCCCCGACCGCACGCCGGACATCCACATCGCCGTGTCACGTGAGGCAGGCATGTGGAACTTCTCCGTCACCGACAACGGGATCGGGATCGACCCGGAGTACGCCGACCGCATCTTCGTCATCTTCCAACGCCTGCACACCAAGGACAGCTATCCCGGCAGCGGCATCGGACTGGCCATGTGCAAGAAGATCGTCGAGTACCACGACGGCACCATCGCCCTCCGGCCCACCGGCGGCCCCGGCACCCGTATCGCCTTCACCCTCCCCGTCGGCACCCCGGCCGCGGAGGGCTCCGGATCACCCGTGCGGTAACGCTCGCCTCCGCCTCAGGCGTGGGCGCGCAGAGCGACGAAGTGACGTTCCGTCGAAGAGGTGGTCCACTGCTCGGCGACCGTCCAGCCCGACGTCAGGGCGTACCGGACCAGGGCGGGGGAACCGACGGTCGCCCAGGAGAAGAAGGGCCCGACGGGCCGCTGCCCGGCGTGCATGCGGACCCGGCGGCACTCGTCCACGTCGCTCTCGACGCACTCCACGATGAGCAGTCCCCGGCCATGGACGAGGCCTCTGATCCGCCGCAGCAGCACGCGGGGCGCGCCGCCGATCCCGATGTTCCCGTCGATCAGCAGCGCCGTGTCCCACGAACCCTCCCTCGGCAGGGGACCGAACACCGACCCGCTGCGTGCCGCGCCACCCCGCAGCAGGGTCGAGGCCACCGCCGAGGGCGACACGTCGATCCCGAGCACCTCTCTTCCGCACGACGCCAGCGCCTCGACGAGCCGGCCGCCACCGCAGCCGATGTCCAGCACCCGGCCCACGCACCGCTCCACGACCGACCGGTCCCCGGCGTCCGCCCGCCCTGTCCACCGCCTGACGTCGAGAGGCAGACTCCAGCCCTCCCGGTCCCGCAGCGACAGGTCGCCCGCCCCCGCACGGACCGCCTGTCCGTAGGCGGGGCCCGCCCAGGGGTCCGGGAAGTCGGCCTCCGGTGATCCGGCGGTGGTCACACACGCTCCCCGTGGTCGTGAATTCCTCGCATGGCCGGAACGGCCGTGCACGACGCTAGTGAGTCCCGCGCGGTCCCGCCTTCCGGGAGTGTCGAACGGGCGTGCGGACGCGGACACCGCCTCCGTTCGCCAGGGCGGCGCCCGTCCACCGTGCATATGAGTCGCTTACTGCGCCTTTCGGGTGAATACGAGCCGAGAGACCCGTCCTTGAGCGACGCGGGCCCGGATTACCGCCGTCCGAGGCGAACGGCGCGTCGGACGGCGGCCGGATCCGCCGATGCCGGCTCTGTGAAGGAGAAGAACATGATGTCTCGTGTGATGCGCGGTGCTGCCCTGCTGGTCGCGTCCGGTGCCGTGGTGCTGGGCGGTGCCGCCGTGGCGTCCGCCGACGCGGGCGCGCAGGGGGTCGCCGTGGGCTCTCCGGGCGTGCTGTCCGGCAACGTCGTCCAGATCCCGGTGCACATCCCGGTCAACGCCTGCGGCAACTCGGTCAACGTGATCGCCCTGCTCAACCCGGCCTTCGGCAACACCTGCGCCAACCTCGGCCGGGGCATGTGACCGGCTGACCCCGTCGGCCGCCGGCGCCTCCCGGGACCCTGGAGGCGCCGGCGGCGGCACCCCGCCGATCGCCGTGCCCGGCATATGCGGGGCACCCCTTTTCAGGCGTAGCAGGGTTCCCGCCGACCACGGTCGATTTCCATGGCCGTATATCCGTAGCAGGTCCGGACGCGGATTGGTCCGAGAAAAAAATTCATCGGATCGGGCGGACGGCCAATCCGGGGAGTCCGCGGATCCGGATTCCCCATGTGGCCGACGAAGAGATCGACACCGCCGTAGAAAGCAGCGCGTTCCGCAGTCCGGAATGCAGGCGGCGCGCGCGAACTCCCAGTCAGCATTACTGATTTCGAACAACTTTTTTCCCCGTCTGCAGGCGGCACGTGCCGTACCGACAACAGGAGATTCATGATGAACACTCGTATCCGCCGTTCCGCGGTCGTCCTTGCCGCCGCCGCCGTGCTTCCGCTGGCCCTGAGTGCCTGCTCCGACAACAGCGGTGACTCCGCGAAGTCCAAGACCTCGGACAAGGCGTCCGCCTCCGGCAGCAGCATGGGCGGCGGTGGCGCGACCACGGCCGACGCGCCGTTCGGCCCGGCCTGTTCCGGTGTGCCGAAGAGCGGTGCCGGTTCCTTCGACGGCATGGCCAAGGACCCGGTGGCCACGGCCGCCTCCAACAACCCCGCGCTGTCCACCCTGGTGACCGCGGTGAAGAAGGCAGGACTGGTCGACACCCTCAACAACGCCCAGGGCATCACGGTGTTCGCGCCGACCAACGACGCCTTCGCCAAGATCCCGAAGGCGACCCTGGACAAGGTCCTCGCGGACAAGGCCCAGCTCACCAAGATCCTGACGTACCACGTCGTGGGCCAGCCCCTGGCGCCCAAGGACCTGAGCAAGGGCTCCTTCGACACCCTGGAGAAGGCCAAGCTGACCACGTCCGGCTCCGGCGAGTCCTACACGGTCAACGACTCCGCCAAGGTCGTCTGCGGCAACGTCAAGACCGCCAACGCCAACGTGTACATCATCGACACCGTCCTGATGCCGTCCAGCTGACGAGCCATCAGCACAGCCGGGTGCCTGCTGTCACGGCACCCGGCCCCCGACTCCTGTGACGGGGAGAAGGGTGAGGGGCGGGGCACATGCCCCGCCCCTCACCGCTGTATCCGAACCGGCCCGTCGCCCGGCCGGTGAGAAGAGATGACGGAGCACAGCCCATGTCGGCGCTCTTCCGTGTCCGCGCCCTCGCCGTCAGCGGCACGCGCCTGTGGTGCGCGGTCGCCGGTCCGCTGACCGCGGGCACCGCTCACGCCCTGCGCACCGAGCTGACCGACCGATGCGCGGGCGCGACGGTGGTCGCCCTCGACCTGCGCCAACTCACCTGCGTCTCAGCGGGGGTTTTGCTGCCCGCGCCGTGGCCGGACGGCCCCCGCGCGATCCATGTTCTGGCGTCGGAGTCGTTGAGCTCCCGCACGGCCGAGGACCCACGTCTGCACTGGCACACCGAACTCCGGACCGCCTGGCAGGCGTGGTCCGCGCTCTCCCTCTGAGCCTGGGCACGGAACCGGACCCGCGGATCCCCGCCCCTACGATCGCCACCTGACACGGGCCTCCACCGCATGAACGGAACCGCCCCAGGCGCCTGAAGCGACCTGGGGCGGCATGGCGACTCGGCCGGGCCGGCCTCACCCGAAGGTGAAGGAATACGCCTGGACGCCCGGTGTGACCCGGAGTTCGAGATGTGCCGTCCGGGCCGTGTTCTCGTCGACGAGACGGTACAGCGTGGGCGTGCCTGCCACCGGTACGCTCTTCACGGTCTTGCCGTCGACGAGGACGGTGACCGTTCCCTTGCCGCCGAGGACGAGGTTGACGTTCCTGGCCCGGTAGGTGAACGCGAGCCGTGCGTGGTCGCCCGCGGTGAAGTACTGGTACCCGGCCGTCCATGTGCCGTCCAGAGAGAGCCTGTTGACCGGGATGTCGCTGGGGAAGCGGTAGGTCCGCGGCTTGTCGTTCAGGAGCGGGTCACCCACGTACCCGCTGATCCGCATATTGCTGAGGTAGGTCTCCGGAGTGCGGTCCTTGGTGAGTTGCGCGTCCCGCTGCCCCGTCTTCGGGGGCAGTACGACCGACGGGTCGGCCTGCTTGAGCAGGGTGCGGATCAGGTCCTCGGTCTGGGCGTACTGGCCCTCACCGAACTTGAAGTAGCGCACGGTCCCGTGGGAGTCGATCAGGTACTTGGCCGGCCAGAACCGATTGCGGTAGTTGTTCCAGGTGGTCAGCTGGTTGTCGAGGGCCACCGGATACGTGACACCCAGCTTGCGGGCCTGACCGGCGACGTTGGCGGCGTCCTTCTCGAAGGCGAACTCGGGAGAGTGCACGCCGATGATCTCCAGCCCGGCGTTCCGGTAGGCGCGGTCCCACGCCTCGATGTGCGGCAGGCTCCGCTGGCAGTTGATGCACGAATAGGTCCAGAAGTCGACCAGGACGACCTTGCCGCGCTGCTGCTTCAGGTCGACCGGCCGTCCGCCCGGAGTGTTGAGCCACTTCGCGATGCCGGCGATCGGCGGTGCCTGTCCGCACGCGCGCAGCTCGTCCACGCCGTCCTCGCAGCGCGAGAGTTCCTTGTTGGAGTCGTCGTACAGACCGGACAGCTTCTGCCGGGCCACGTCACTGTCCTCGATCTTCTTCTGTGCCGCCGAGGTGTAGTCGGGCAGGGCCCGCTGGATCGAGTCGGTCACGTTGAAGGCCAGCGCCAGCGCGAGCGCCGTCATCAGGCAGCCTGCCGCGATCCGCAGGCCCCTGGCCCGCTTGCGGAAGGCGCCGACCCGCTCCGCGACCCGCCGTCCCGCGAGTGCGAACACCAGCAGCGGCAGAGCCGTGCCCAGGGCGAAGGAGACCGTCAACGCCACGATGTCCAGGCTCAGTTCACCGCGTGCACCGGCGACGGTGATGGCCGCCAGCACGGGCCCGGCGCACGGCACGTAGAGCAGACCGAGACCGAGGCCCAGCGCGAACGCGCTGCCCTCCTTGTTGACCTGCCGCTGCGGAATCCGCGCGAAGGGCTTCTCCAACAGCCGCTCGACCGGCGGGAAGACCAGCCCCAGGGCGATCAGGACCAGCAACGTCAGCCCGACGTAACGCAGGATGTCGTCGGGCAGGCCGAGCGCGGAGATGATCGTCACGCCGAGCAGGGTGAAGAAGCTGAAGCTCAGCACCAGGCCGGCGACAACGGCGTACGGCCGCCGGTTGCGTGGGGCCGCCTCGGACGGCGGACCGGCCACCAGGACGTCACCGTGGCTCTCTGCGGACAGCGGGACGGCCCCGTCACCGCTCGCCCGGCCGGTCGGTCCGCCCTCGGGTGCCGTCGTACCGCCCGGCGGACCCTCGCCCGCCCTGCCGCCCGGCCCGCCCGCCAGGAACACCACCGGAAGCACCGGCAGGATGCACGGCGACACGGCCGTGATCAGCCCTCCCAGCAACCCGATCAGAACCAAGGTGATCATGCGAAGCAGCCTCCGGGGTACAGGTCGGCCCTCCCGGCCGGCTCCCCCCTGATCCGAAACAGCCCGCCCTTCCGGATTGGTCGCGCGTCCGGCTCTGCCCCAGACCAGAGACATATCCTCACCCTTCAGGGTGAAGTATGCCGAAACGGCCAATCTGTCCGGCAGTCGGCTCCGGATCCCCTCCTGGAAGGCGCCCGTGATCGAGCGGACGCCGTTACAGATGAGGAATGGGGCGTGATGGGCGTAAACCGAATCGATGACCGGCTGTTGCGGCAGCTGACCGAGGAGTCGCAGGACCTCAACAGCAGTGCCGTGCGACGAACCGGAACGGAGTTCGGCCAGTTGGACGGGCGGACCTCCCGCAACGACGTCATGGCGTTGCAGACGGCGGCATCGCTGGAGAACCTGGCCGTCGACGTCTATCGCACGGCAGCGGGCCTCCCCTTCATCCGGCACGGCAACAAAACGGTGGCCGCCTTCATCGGCACCACCATCAGCCAGCACTCCGCGCACGCACGCGCGTTCAACTCGGCGGTCACACGCGCGGGCGGGCGGGCGCAGCACTCGCCCGACCCCAGGTACGCCGCCGTCGTCAAGCAGGCACTGCCCAAGATCAAGGGCCCGGCCGATGTGGTCGCGCTGGCGATCACCCTGGAGGACGTCGCCGCGCAGACGTACACCAAGAACACCGGGCAGGTGCACGACGCCCGGCTGCGGACACTGTTCGCCTCGATCGCGCCGGTCGAAGCCCAGCACCGGGCGGTCCTGCTGGCCGTACAGGCGCTTCTCAAGGCCGGGAAGCCGCAGTTGGTCGCTCTGCCGACCCACATCTCCGCGCTGCCCTCGGCGGCGGGCTCGGTCGGGTTCCCGAGTGCCTTCTACTCCGTCAAGAACGCTTCTCCGATCACCGAGGGAGCCGTCAGGTGAACACCACCGAGCAGGGCTGGGAGCTGGGCATCAGCGAGGAGCAACTCGTGCGCCTCACCGGCGAGATGGAGGAGGCGCACCAGGAGTCCTTGCCCGCGATGCGCGCAGGGGTCGCTGCGCTCACCGAGGAGGTGCGGGCCGGTGACGTCGACCGCCGCCGTTTCCTCGCGGGCGCCGGAGCCGCGGTCGCCGTGGCCTCGGTTGCGGTCGCGGCGGGCGCCGGGGCAGAGCCCGCCGTCGCGGCCGAGAGGTCGTCCGCGCCGGCCGCGCAGAGCAGCCCCTACACCGGAGACCTGCGGGTCGTCGCTCTCGCGGTGGCCTTGGAGCACCAGGCGGTCGGAGCGTACGACGCGGCCCTGAAAGCGGCCCGGGCGGGCAGGCTCGGCGCGGTGCCCCCCGCGGTGGGTACCTTCGCGACAGTCGCGATGAAACAGCACGCTGAGCATGCCAGGGCCTGGAACGCGGCGCTGACCGGCGCGGGGCGCCCCGCGGTGCAAGGAGTGCCGCTGTCCAACCAGCCCGCCACGCTCAAAGCGCTCGGCCGGGCCAGGAACGTCGGCGAGGTCGCCCGGCTCGCTCTCTCGCTGGAGGACCAGGCCGCGCAGACCTACCTCTTCGCCGCAGGCCACGTCAGCAGCCACGCGGGGATCACGACAGCGGCGAGCATCGCCCCGGTCGAGGCGATGCACGCCGCCATCCTGCGCTTCGTCCTGGGTCAGTATCCGGTCCCGGATGCGTTTCTTCGGACGGACCACGCGGCGAAACCCGCACTGCTGACCGTGTGACATCTCGACTGACCGGCCGCACCACTGCCTGAGGCTCCGGTCATGGACGGCAGCCCGCCCGGCGGCCCGTGCTCGACGAAGACCGCGCTCTCGGCCATGAGCCTGAACGCAACGAGCCGCCGGCCCGGGTGACCGCTGGACCGCGCGGATTCGGACCCTGCCGTCGAGCGAGTACGACCGCCCACCTCGCGCATCCCGAAAGGACCACCATGCATGTCCTTCGCTCCGCCGGACTCTTGTCGCGGGCGGCTATGACCCGTACCACTCTGGTCGTACTTGTCCTCTCGGCGGCCTGCCTGCCACCCGCGACCGCACATTCGCAGCCTGCTTCGCGGGCGAGTCCGGACCGCATCGTGATCAAGGACTTCGGGTTCAGCCCGAAGCGGCTGAGGGTCGCTCCCGGCACAGTCGTGACCGTCGTCAACAAGGACACCGACCCCCACACGGTGACCGCCAACGGCTCCGCGAATTTCGACACCGGACGCATCGTCCCAGGTGGCAGCACGCGGTTCACGGCGCCCCGTACTCACGGCGACTACCCCTACCGGTGTGACTTCCACCCGTTCATGTCCGGCGCGCTCACTGTCGGCTGACCCTCTGCCTGTGTCCTGAGAGGCCGTCACAGACAAGCTCCCCAGTACCGGCCCCGACCGCACGCCGACCCGGTGCCGTACTCCCGAACGCGCGTTCTGGGACCCGTACCGGCACAGAGTCGGCACACACCACTCGTACCTGCTCGTGCCGGAGGGCAATACCGAGGTTGGCATCAAGGAGTACGCCGAGAAGTCCAAGAGCCATCGGGGTCTTGCTCCCACTCACGCCGGTGAGGTGTCTGACGGCGGGCGTTCACGGACGACGCGCAGGGAGGCCTGAGCGCTGCTCGTCGGCTGCTGCCGGACGACGAAGACCCCTCTCCGGAGGGACTGCCGGAGTCCGCCGTCCAGATGACGACATGCTGCCGGGTGGCGGTCGGCCTGGTCGGTGTCCCGGCCCGAGTACGACGGCGGCGCGGGTCAGCCCGGCAGCGAGCGGTCGGTGCCGGTGCCGGTGCCGGTTCCGGTTCCGGTCTCGGTGGCGGCCGAGGCCGTGGAACCGGCCCAGGACGCGAGGATGCGCAGGGCGTCGTGGGAGGGGGAACCGGGTTCGGCGGACCAGACCACGAGCTGCTGGTCGGTGTCGGCGGTGGAGGCGAGGGTGTCCCAGTCGAGGGTCAGCTCGCCCACCACCGGATGCCTGAGCGTCTTCGTACCGACTCCGCGCACCGCGACGTGGTGGTCGGCCCACCACCGCCGGAAGTCGGCGTCCTGGACCGACAGCTCGCCCACGAGCGCGGCCAGGCGCGGACTGTCCGGGGTGCGTGCCGCTTCCATGCGCAGCTGGGCCACACAGGTGTGGGCCACGTTCTTCCAATCGGCATACAGTTCCCGCATGCGCGGGTCGGTGAAAACCAGGCGGATATAGTTCCGGTGCTTCTCCGGAATGCTCGCGAAGTCGGTGACGAGGGCCGCCGCGAGTGGATTCCACGCGAGAATGTCCATGCACCGGCCGAGAATGATTCCCGGGGTCGTGGCCAGGTCGTCGAGCAGACGCTGCAGCCGGGGCTGTGCCTTCTGGGCGGACCGGCGTGCCGGCCTGTCCGAGGGGCGCCCGGCCAGCTGGAACAGGTAGGTGCGCTGGTCGTCGTCCAGCTGCAGGACACGTGCCAGCGTGTTCAGCACCGGCGCCGACGCCTGCATACGGCCCTGCTCCAGGCGGGTGTAGTAGTCGGTGCTGATCGAGGCCAGGGCGGCGACCTCCTCGCGGCGCAGCCCCGGGACGCGGCGGCGGGCTCCGCCCTCGGGGAGGCCGACCGTTCGCGGGCTCAGGTCGGCTCGGCGTGCCTTCAGGAAGGCACCCAGTTCATCGGGGCGCGCACGGCTGGTCATGTCCTCCAGTGTCACCCGGCGGGCAGCCGGGGTGGCAGGGACATTTTTATCCCTGGATGGATTCCTCCCGGGACGAAAGTCTCCTCTGGTGGGGGCGCCGGGCGCGTGTGACCGTCGTTTCCGTGGTCCCGAGAAGAATTCCGCGGTCCAGAGAAGAATTCCGTGATCGAGAGAAGAATGACGGAGAGGCGCATGCTCGCCCGTGTCCGGGAATGCGGAACGCGGCTACGGATCGAGCAGGGGGCAAGGCCTCCGAGGTCTTCTCCGGGCCGGGCCGGCCCATCGGGGACTTCACCGCCCCGGTCGCCGGGGCCCGGCCGGACGTCTCCGGTGCCCTCGACGCCGCCGACCTGCCTCCGGACGACCTCGCGCACCTGCGCACCCACTGGGACACACCGCACCGCACCGCACCCACGCACAACAACAGGAGCAGATGATGGAAGCCATCACCTTCCCCAACGGCCCGATCACCATGGCGGGCAACCTCTACCTGCCCGACGGCGCCGCCCCGGGCACCCGTCACGCGGCCGTCGTCGTAGTCCACCCCGGTGGCGGCGTGAAGGAACAGGCCGCCGGACTGTACGCGAGCAAGCTCGCCGAGCAGGGCTTCGTCGCGCTCGCCTTCGACGCCTCCTTCCAGGGCGACAGCGGCGGCGAGCCCCACCACCTGGAGGACCCCTACGCCCGCGTCGAGGACATCCGCGCCGCCGTCGACCACATCCAGTCCCTCGACTGCGTCGACCCGGAGCGCATCGGCACCCTGGGCGTCTGCGCCGGCGGCGGCTACAGCGTCAGCGCCGCGATGACCGACTACCGGATCAAGGCCCTCACCACCGTCAGCGCCGTCAACATCGGCACCTCCTTCCGCCGCGGCTGGTACGGCACCGATTCCGACGCGGCCGCCGTCCCCACCCTCAGGGCCCTCGCCGAGCAGCGGACCGCCGAGGCCACCAAGGGCGCCGACCCGGCCTACCTGTCCTACGTCCCGCCGGAGCCGGACGAGAACACCCCGCGCGACCTGGTCGAGGCAGGCGACTACTACCTCACCCCGCGCGCCCAGCACCCCAACGCCAAGAACAGGTTCCTCTTCACCAAGAGCGTCTCGCGGATCTTCACCTTCGACGCCTTCCACATGGTCGAGGACCTCCTCACCCAGCCGATCCTCATCGTGGCCGGCAGCGAGGCGGGGTCGCTGTGGATGTCCACGGAACTGCACGGCCGGGTCCGCAGCGCCAAGCGGCTCCAGATCGTCGAGGGCGGCAGGCACATGAGCTTCTACGACGTGCCCGAGTACGTCGACCGGGCCGTCTCCCACGCCGTCCCGTTCTTCCGGGAGCATCTGACGGGCGAGACCGCCGACCAGGGCTGATCACCCGCGGGCCGCGCTGCCCAGCCCTTGCCGCGTCATCGGCGTGTGCGGTGGCGGTGGCTACTCCGTCGGCGGCGTCACAGGCGAGAACTTCGGGCGCCTCTTCGGCAAGAAACACCTCGGGCGGTGAGCACCGCCCTGCCCCGCATCCGCGGACCGATCCTGCCGCCGCGGCGGCAAGATCACGTCTGATGTCCGTACGGCCGTTGCGTACGGCCCCCGCACCCACACCCGCACCCGCACAGCAAGGAACACCCCCGTGGAACACGTCACGCAGACCCCGACCGTCAAGGCTCCCGCCGGGCGCTTCACCGGCGATGTCTACCTCAACATGATCGAGACCCCGATCGAACCGGCCCGGCTGGCGGCCGCCCTGGTCCGCTTCACCCCCGGAGCCCGCACCAACTGGCACTCCCACGCCAACGGCCAGGTCCTCTACGTCACCGACGGCACAGGTCTCGTCGGCACCCGCGACGGCGGTGTCGTCCGTGTCGGCGCCGGCCAGACCGTCAAGTGTCCGCCCGGCGAGGAGCACTGGCACGGAGGCACCGACACGACCCTCATGGCCCACATCGCCATGGTCGTCGGCGACGCCGATGGTGACGGCACCACGTGGCTGGAACCGGTGACCGACGAGCAGTACGCCGCAGCGCTCGCCACCGTCGCCCGCTGAGCGCGAGCAGGAGGACGGCCGGGCCGCCCGCCCGGCCGTCGCTCAGAGCCAGTCCTTGCGCTTGAAGATGAAGTACAGGCTGGTGCATACGATCGCCATCAGGACGATGGCGAAGGGGTATCCCAGCACCCAGTGCAACTCCGGCATCTCCCGGAAGTTCATGCCGTAGATCGTGCCGACCAGCGTCGGAGCAAACAGAATCGCCGCCCACGACGAGATCTTCTTGATCTCCTCGTTCTGTTCGAAGCCCGCTTCCGCCAACGCGCGCATCTCCGCGTTCTGTTGCTGGGTGACCAGGGTCGCGTTGACCGTGAGGATCTCCGTGAGGGCCTGGCGGAAGCCGTCCACGCGTTCGCTGATGTGCGTGACGTGGTCGGCGACGTCGCGGAGGTAGCGCTGGAGTTCCTCGTCCGTGTCGTACTTGGCGAAGCCGGCGATCAGGCTGTGCAGCATGCCGACCAGGGGGCGGGTGGCGCGCTGGAACTCGACCGTCTCGCGGGAGAGTTCGTAGATGCGGCGGGAGACCTCCGGGTCGCCGCGGAAGACCTCCGTCTCGATCTCGTCGATGTCGTTCTGGACGCCCTCGACGACCGGGGCGTAGCCGTCCACGACCGCGTCGAGTATGGCGTAGAGGACCGCCTCCGGGCCGAGTCCGAGCAGGTCGGGGCTGTCCTCCATGCGGTGGCGGACCGCCGAGAGGTCCGGTGCCGCGCCGTGTCTGACCGTGATCACGAAGTCCGGGCCCACGAAGACGTGCAGCTCGGCGAAGTCGACCTCCTCCGGCGCGTCCAGGTAGCGGGCGGCCCGCAGGACCACGAACAGCGTCTCGCCGTACCGTTCCAGCTTCGGACGCTGGTGCGCCTCCATCGCGTCCTCGACCGCGAGCGGGTGCAGGTCGAACTCGGCGGCCAGCGAGAGGAGTTCGTCCGAGGTGGGCCGGGCGAGGCCGATCCACGCCATCCCCGCGGGCTGCTCGCGCAGTTCGCGGTACGTCTCCGCGAGGGTCGCCGGCGTCGACATCCGCACCCCGTCCCGGTACAGGGCCGCCTCCACCACGCTCGGCGGCTCACCGATCGGCGCCGCCGCGGAGCCCGGCTCCGGCAGCTCGGCCGTGTCCTGCTCGGGCGGCAGGGCGCGGCGCCAGACGGATCTCCTGGTGCTCCGGCCGTTCCTGCCGTTTCCGGAGTTCTTCGAGGCCGGGGTGGGGCGTCGCTCGGACATCGCGGCCGCCTCTCGGTGGTGACTGCTTCGGCGTGATCCGTGTGATCGTAGTGGCCGGACGCGATCAGTGGGTCGTGGAGCAGGATATACGGGGCACAGGGGCCCGGCCGGGGAGAGGGGCGGGACGCAGTGCGGGCAGCGGACAGGATCCGTCCGCCTCGGGCGCTAGCGTGCGCGGCATGGCGAAGACGTCCTCCGGGCCCGTGCTCGGCACCCGCGCGCTCAACCGTGCCACCCTCGACCGTCAGCTCCTGCTGCTCCGCTCGCCCCGGCCGGTGAAGGACGCCGTGGCGCATCTTCTCGGCCTCCAGGCGCAGAACGTGCAGCCGCCGTACTACGCGCTCGCCGCCCGCCTCGACGGCTTCGACCCGCAACGGCTCTCGCAGCTGATGACGGACCGCGAGGTGGTCCGCATCGTCACCCTGCGGTCGACCATCCACACCCACACCGCCGCCGACGCCCGCACTCTGCGTCCGCTGGTCCAGCCCGCCCGGGACCGGGAGCTGAGCCTCTTCCGCGACGGCCTCACCGGCGTCGACCTGGACCGGCTCGCCGCGTTCGCCCGTGATCTGGTCGAGGCCGAGCCGCGCACCATGGCCGACCTGCGCCGGGCCCTGCACGCCGCATGGCCCGGCGCCGACCCGCAGGCCCTCGCCGTCGCCGCCCGCTGCACCCTGCCCCTCGTCCAGGTTCCCCCGCGCGGACTGTGGGGCCGGTCGGGACAGGTCACGCTGACCACCGCCGAGCACTGGCTGGGCCGCCCCGCCGCACCGGTCCCGGCGCCGGACGACACCGTCCTGCGCTATCTCGCCGCCTATGGGCCCGCCTCCGTCAAGGACATGCAGACCTGGGCCGGACTCACCCGGCTGCGCGAGGTCTTCGCACGGCTCAGGCCCCGCCTCCTCGTCTTCCGGGACGAGCACGGCACCGAACTCTTCGACCTGCCGGGCGCACCCCGCCCCGACCCCGCGACCCCCGCCCCGCCGCGCTTCCTCCCCGAGTACGACAGCCTCCTCCTCGCGCACGCCGACCGCACCCGTGTCGTCGCGCCCGAACACCGCGGCCGGCTCCGGCAGGGCAACCAGCCGTACCGCACCCTGCTCGTCGACGGGTTCGCGGCCGGTGTGTGGAAGCCGGTGGACGACACCCTGGTCGTCGAGACGTTCGGACCGCTGAGCCGGGAGTCACGGGCCGCCGTGCTGGCGGAGGGCGAGCGCACGATGGCCACCCTGCACCCCGGGACCTCGTACGACATCCGGTTCGGGAGCGTCGTATCCGCGTCAGGCCGGTGACCCCGCGTCCCCCCGGTCTTCCGCCGTCACCTCCGTACCAGCGCCGCTCGTCCGGATCCCGGCCGGACGGGGCCCTAGAGTCGGGGCATGGAACTCCGGCAGCTCACCTACTTCGTCGCCGTCGCCGAGGAGTTGCACTTCGGGAGGGCGGCCGACCGGCTGCACATCGTGCAGTCCGCGGTGAGCATGCAGATACAGCGGCTGGAACGGGAGCTGGGCGCCGAGCTGTTCGACCGTACGCCGCGGCGGGTCCGGCTCACCGGTGCGGGGGAGCGGCTGCTGCCCGAGGCGCGGGCCGTGCTGGCGGCGGCCGAGCGGGCCCGGTCCTCCGTCGTGCCGCCGGCCGGGCTCAGGATCGGCACCAGCACCGGACTCGGCGCGCACCTGGACCGGATCCTGGCCGCGTTCGCCCGCCGGGCGCCGGGCGTGCCGGTGGAGCTGTACTCGCTGCCGGCCGCCGAGCGCCTGGCCCGGGTCGCGGGCGGGGCGCTGGACGCCGCGTTCGTCCGTGCCGTCGAGCCGGTGCCCGGCGTGCGGGTCCACCCGCTGTGGCCCGATCCCCTGGTGGCCGCCCTCCCGGCCGGCCACCCGCTCGCCCGGTGTGCCGAGATCGGCGTCGGCGACCTGGCCGGGCTGCCGCTCGCGCTCACCGACCGCCGCACCAACCCTGCCCTGGTCGACCTGGTCGTCGGCGCCTGCCGTGACGCCGGCTTCGAGCCGCTGCCCGGCCCCTCGGGCGGCTCCCTCCAGGACACCCTCGCCAGCATCGGGACCCGCCCGCTGTGGACGGTCGTCTACGCGTCCCACGCGCGCGTCCTGCACAGCCCGAGGGTGGCCTTCGTCCCGTTCCGGGCCCCCGGCCTGGCCCTGGCGACCGGCCTCGCCGTCTCCGCCGCCGACCCGCCCCGGCACCTGGACACCCTCTTGTTGGCCTGCGGCGATCACGATCGCTGATCGCTGCGGTCGCGATCCGCTCCTTGGTCGCGGACGTCCGGTGCGGTGGACTGGAGCCACCGAACAGGAAGCGCGACCAGAGGAGTTCAGCGATGCCGATCGTCACCGTCCAGCAGGGTCCCCGCGACACCGAACTCAAGCGGGACCTGGTCCGGCGGATCACCGACGCGTTCGTCGACGCCTACCGGGTCCCCGCCGAGACCGTCCAGGTGTGGATCCACGAGGTCCCGGCCGACAGCTGGGGCGCGGCGGGCACGCTCACCGCCGACAAGTAGCCGGGCCGGAACCTGGATAGGGGGCGCTGCGGGCTGCTCGTGGTAGCCCGCAACGCCCCCCGGTCACTCACCCGGGCGAAGCCCGGGAAACCTCCGGTTACGAGGTGACCTGAGCGGTCACCAGGTTCGAGAAGGTGGTCAGCCGGGTGTAGACACCCGGGTAACCGGCCTCCGCGCACCCCTCTCCCCAGGAAGTGATCCCTGCCAGGACGCCCCCGATGAGCAGGGGACCGCCGCTGTCGCCCTGGCAGGTGTCTACGCCGCCGGACGTGTATCCGGCGCAAACCATGTCGGTCTGGACGAAGTCCGAACCGTAGGAGCTCTTGCAGCTGGAGTCGGACACGATCGGGACGGTCGCGGTCCGCAGCTGGTTGGAGGAGCTGCCGTTCTCCGAGGTGGTGCCCCAGCCGAGGATGCGGGCCGTGGTGCCGGCCGCGTACAGGCTGGTCTGGGAAGAGCCGGCGTACGACGCCGGGGTGTACGGCATCGCCGTCGAGAGGGTCAGGACCGACACGTCGTCGCCGTTGGTGGCGTCCGTGTAGTCCGGGTTGATCCAGATCTTGCTGACCCGGCTCACCGTGCCGTTGGTGCCGTTCAGGTTCGTCCGGCCGCCGACCACGCGGACGCTGCTGGTGGTCTCGCCCTCCATGCAGTGCGCCGCGGTGATCACCTTGGTGGCCGACACCAGGGTGCCGCCGCAGAACTGGCTCCCCGACGCGTCCGTGATCTGCATCACGAACGGGTACGCGGTGGTCGTGGTCGTCGTGCCGCCGACGATCGGCTGGGGGGCGGCTGACGCGGTGGGGGACGCGATCAGCGCGGTCGCTGCGGCGGCAGCCGTCGCCGCCACGACGACGGCGGTCTGTCTGGCGCGGTTGAGCCCGAACATGAGTCTCCTCAGTGGGGGTTGCCGGTGGGGGGTCGCGCGGGCGTGGGGGGAGCACGGGGGTCGCGGGACCGGCCCCCGTATGCCCGGGCGAGCGGCACATCCATAAGCTAGAACGCGGAACCCCACCCTCCCAATGAGGGAACCCCCTAGGGGGATGGGGGAGGGAAAACCCTCGGTCCGCCTCAGTTAACCGGGAGCGCTCTCACTTCGCGCGCCGCCCTGCCGCCAAACGGACTATGTCCACCCGCGATCGTATGCCCAGCTTGCGGTAGACCCGCGTCAGGGTCGCCTCCACCGTCTTGACGCTGATGAACAGCCGGGCCGCGATCTCCCGGTTGGTGGCGCCCTCCATGACCAGCGCGGCGACCTGACGCTCCATCGCGGCCAGTCCCTCCAGGGCGTCCAGCGCGGCCGGTGCCTCGACCGGCGGCTCCGGCGCGGCCACGGCCTCGTCCACCTGGCGCAGCCACGGCAGTGCCCGGCACCGCCGGAACAGCCGGGTGGCCTCGTCGTACGCCGTGGGGGAGCGCCGCTCGCGCAGCGAGGCCAGGGCGAACGCGGCCCGGGCCTCCTCCAGGCCGTAGCCCAGTTTGGCGAACCGGTCCTGAGCCGAGGTCAGCTGGGCGACGGCCGCCTCGTGCTCCCCGTGCGCCGCCCTGACCAGCGCCTCGGCCCGGTCGAGCGCGGCCAGGACACTCTCTCGGCCGAGCCGGAGCGCGTGCTGCCGGGTGACGTCGATGACGTCCTGCGCCTCGGCCGCCTCACCCACCCGGACGAGCGCCTCGGCCAGGTCGCCCTGCCAGCGGCCGCGCGCCGGGTCGGTGATGCCGAGGCTCTGCTCCAGTTCCCGCACCCGGCGCAGCGAGCGCACGGTGCCCGCCGGGTCGCCCGCCACCAACTGGGCGTATCCGAGGGCGCCGAGCGCCCGCGACAGGTACATGGTGTCGCCGTCCTGCTCGGCGTGGTCGACCGCCTCGCGGGCCAGCGCGAGGCCGCGGTCCACGTCACCCCCGGAGGCCTCGGCCAGTGAGGTGAGCATCGCGGAAGCGGTCTCGCCGATGCCGCTGTCGTGGGCCAGGCGCAGGCCCTCGCGGGCCAGGTCCAGGGCCCGGCCGCAGTGTCCGGAGCGCAGTTCGGTCTCGGCGAGCCCGCGCAGGAAGTGCACCTCGCTCTCCACCTGGCCGCGCCGGCGCACCTCGCGCAGCAGCGCGGTGACCGTGGCCCGTGCCTCGGCGAGCTGGTCGCCCATCACGAGCCAGCGGAACCGGGCGCTGCCGGCCCCGTTGTGATGGCAGGACACGTTCGGGTCCTGGGGTTCCTTCAGGGCGCGTTTGATGGTGGCGGGTGCGGCCGGGTGGCCCATCAGGGTCTCGACCTGGGCCTGCAGGGAGAGCGCGAGCAGTTCGGTGCGCCGGTCGGCGCCGCGCGCCGCGAGGCCGGCGGAGTGCGCGGCCGCCCGCCGTGCCTCGGTGAAGTCGCCCTCCACGATCAGGGCCCGCCAGGCCAGCTGGTAGTGGACCTTGCCGAGCAGCCTCGGGTCGTCGCCGGCGTCGGCGAGGGCCTGCGGGAAGGCCGCGTCGACCTCGGTCATGGTGTGGCCGGCGGAGTCGATCACCAGGATCCAGGCCCGCACCCGGTCGACGGGCCGGGTGGCCCGGGTGAGCACCTCGCGGGCGATGTCCTGGGCGAGGTCCACCTCGCCGGCGCTGATCGCGTCCTCGGCGGCCCGCAGCCGGTGCTCGTCCGGGCCGGGTCTGTCGGCGCCGGGGGTGTGGCGGGCGGCGAGCAGACCCAGCTGCGCGGCCACCGAGGGCGCTCCGCGGTCCCGGGCCTGGGCCGCGGCCTCGGCGAGCCGGGCGGCGACCTCCGGGTCGGTGCCGGTGGCGGCCAGCGCCAGGTGCCGGGCCCGTTCGATCGGGTCGGAGGCGGCCGTGGACAGCGCCGCGTGCGCGGCCCGGCGTTCCTGGGCGGGTGCCTCGGCGTACAGCGCGGCGGAGATGAGCGGGTGGGCGAAGCGTACGGCCGGGCCCTCCGGCTCGGTGGCCAGCAGCCCGAGTTCGGCCGCCTGGGCGCACTCGGCCTCGGCGTTCTCCCGGCCGGCCGCGTGCAGCAGGGCGTGCGTGGGCCGGGCGCCGGCGCTGGCCACCAGCAGGGTGCGGCGGGCCTCCACGGAGAGCATGTCCAGACGGGTGAGGACCAGGGCGCGCAGCGAGGTCGGCACCGGCAGCGGCTCGCCGGGGCGGGGCGGGGTGGGGTTCTCGGCGAGGGCGCGGCCGAGTTCCAGCGCGAAGAGCGGGTTGCCGCCGCTGGTGTGGTGGATCTCCCGGACCGCGGCGCGGGTCAGCGCGGCGTGGCCGCGGTGGTCGAGGAGGTCGGCGACCTGCGTGCGGGTGAGCGGGCCGAGCCGGACGGCGACGGTGTCCGGTGGTGACGCGCGTAGGTGACGGTCGTACTCCTGGCCCTCGGTGCGGACCGCGCAGAGCAGTTGGACGGGGGTGCCGCCGAGGCGGCGGGCGGCGAAGCCGAGGAGTTCGGCGCTGGCCGGATCCAGCCACTGGAGGTCGTCGGCGACGATCAGCACCGGGCCGTCGGCGGCCAGCGTGCGCAGCGTGGAGAGCACCGCGAGGCGCAGGGCGAGGCCGTCGCGTTGCAGGGTGGACTCGCCGCGGCCGGTGAGCGCGGACTCCAGGGCGGTGCGCTGGGCGCCGGGCAGGCGGGGCGCGACCTCGTCGAGGACGAGCCCGAAGAGGTCGGCGAGGGCCAGGAACGGAAGATGGGATTCGGACTCGGTGGCCGAGCAGCGCAGGACGGTGCGGGCGGTGCCGGAGTATTCGGCCTCCAAAGCCCGCAGGACGGTGGATTTCCCAATTCCGGCCGGCCCGTGCAGGAGCACGCTGCCGCCCGAGGCGAGCTGGTCGCGGGCGGCCGAGAGCAGCTCCGCCCGGCCGATGACCAGGTCGGGGCGGCATCGGGCAGGCTCCTGGAAGTCCCGTCGCACGGTCACCGCTCCCCTCGTGTGTCGTGTTCGGGCCAAATTCTAGGCAACGAACCCTGAAATCCGGTCGAACGCCGAGGTGAGGGAAATAACAGCGGCCTTGCATCAGCTAATTCAAAGCGCGCGTGCATGAATGGAATGGGTTCCCTCCGCTACGGCAACAACCCCGTCCGACGAGCCGCCGACACCGCCTCCCCCCGCGTGTGCGCGCCCAGTTTCCGCATCGCCGAGCGCAGGTACCCCTTGACCGTCTCCGGCCGCAGTCCCAGCCGTTCGGCCACCGCCGCGTTGGTGGCGCCGGCCGCCACCCAGGCCAGCACATCCAGCTCCCTGGGCGCCAGCGCCTTTGCGGCCGCGGGTGCCGGGGCGGTCAGCAGCCCGCAGGCCGCGAGGAGTTCGGAACGCAGCGCGGGATCGGAGATGCGCGGCGCGAGGGCCCGCAGCGCGGCATGCGCCTCCCGCACCTGCTCCCAGGCGGCCCCCGCGTCCGGCACGGCCGCGGGCTCCGGCCGCGCCGCCGCCAGCAGGCCGACCGCCTCGTCCCGTACCACCAGGGCCTGTTCGACGTCGCGCGCCGCCGCCACCGCCGCGCCCAGCGTGCGGTCGCCCAGCGGCTCCGCGGTGCGCAGCGCGCCGTACAGCACGCCCCGCACCCGGCGCCGTACCACCACCGGCACCGCCAGGACCGAACGGATGCCCTCCGCCGCCACCGGGACGTCGTACTCGTGGCTGATCCGCCGGGAGACCGAGTAGTCGGTGACCGCGCACGGGCGGGCCAGCAGGACGGCCCGGCCGCCCAGTCCGTTGCCGGAGCTGACCGCCAGGGAGCGCAGCGCCGCCGTGTGGGTGCCGGTCAGCTCGCTGATCCGGACCTGCGGCCGGTCGGCGTCGACCAGTCCGCCGAAGGCGATCGGAAGCCCGGTGGCGCGCCGGAGCCTGGCCAGCGCACCGCGTATCTCCACCGCCCCGGCGACCTCTGCTGCCACCTGTCCTGCCCCTTCGACCCCGGCCCCGTGCTGTTCACACCCCCGTACGGGGGTAGTGAGACCTGCATCACGGATTACACGATGCCAGAGAGCCGCCCGGCAATGGTCCGGTACCGAAGGAGACGCGAATGACGAGTGCGACGGAGGACTTCCGCAGGGCACGGGACTTCCTGCTGGAACACCGTACGGACTACGCCGCCGCCTGCGAGGGCTTCGTGTGGCCGCGTCCCGACCACTTCAACTGGGCGCTCGACTGGTTCGACGTCATCGCCGAGGGCAACGACCGCACCGCCCTGCACATCGTGGAGGAGGACGGCACCGAGACGAAGCTGTCCTTCGCCGAGCTGTCCGAGCGCTCCGACCGGGTCGCGGGCCACCTGCGGGCGCGCGGTGTCGAGCCGGAGGACCGCGTCCTGGTCATGCTCGGCAACCAGGCGGAGCTGTGGGAGACCGCGCTGGCCGCGATGAAGCTGCGCGCCGTCGTCATCCCGGCCACGCCGCTGCTCGGCCCCGCCGACCTGCGCGACCGCGTGGACCGGGGCCGGGTGAAGCACGTGATCGCGCGCGCCGAGGACGCCGTCAAGTTCGCGGAGGTGGCGGGGACGTACACCCGGATCGCGGTGGGCGGGCTCGCGGAGGGCTGGGAGGCGTACGAGGACGCGTACGCGGCGGACGCCGGGTTCGTGCCGGACGGGCCGACGCTCGCCGACGACCCGCTGATGCTCTACTTCACCTCCGGCACCACGGCCCGGCCCAAACTGGTCGAGCACACCCACACCTCGTACCCCATCGGCCATCTGGCGACCCTGTACTGGATCGGTCTCAAGCCCGGCGACGTGCACCTGAACATCTCCTCGCCGGGCTGGGCCAAGCACGCCTGGTCGAACCTGTTCGCGCCGTGGAACGCGGAGGCGACCGTCTTCATCCACAACTACAGCCGGTTCGACGCGAGCCGGCTGATGGCCGAGATGGACCGGCACGGGGTGACGTCCTTCTGCGCCCCGCCGACGGTGTGGCGGATGCTGATCCAGGCCGACCTGACCCAGCTGCGCACCCCGCCCCGCGAGGTGGTGGCGGCCGGCGAGCCGCTCAACCCCGAGGTGATCGAGCAGGTCCGGCGGGCCTGGAACGTCACCGTCCGGGACGGCTTCGGGCAGACCGAGACGGCCGTGCAGGTCTCCAACAGCCCCGGGCAGCCGCTGAAGACGGGCTCGATGGGCCGCCCGAGTCCCGGCTACCGCGTCGAACTGCTCGACCCCGTCTCGGGCGCGCCGGGCGCGGCGGAGGGCGAGATCGCCCTCGACCTTTCGGCGCGGCCGGTGGGCCTGATGACCGGCTACCACGGGGACGCGGACCGAACCGCGGAGGCGATGGCCGGCGGCTACTACCGCACCGGCGACATCGGCTCCCGGGACGAGGACGGCTACATCACCTACGTGGGCCGCGCGGACGACGTGTTCAAGGCGTCCGACTACAAGATCAGCCCGTTCGAGCTGGAGAGCGCGCTCCTGGAGCACGAGGCGGTGGCGGAGGCCGCCGTCGTCCCGGCACCGGACGAGGTGCGGCTGGCCGTGCCGAAGGCGTACATCGTGCTGGCGGCGGGCTGGGAGCCGGGCCCGGACACCGCGAAGACGCTGTTCGAGCACTCCCGGCAGGTCCTCGCGCCCTACAAGCGGGTCCGCAGGCTGGAGTTCGGCGCCCTGCCCAAGACCGTCTCCGGCAAGATCCGCCGGATCGAACTGCGCGAGGCAACGGCCGCCGGGACCACCGGCGAGTACCGCGAGGAGGACTTCCGGTGAGCACCTCCTACGCCCACGGCACGAGCGGGACCGCGCTGCTCGGCGACACCATCGGCGCCAACCTCGGCAGGGCCGTCGCCGCCTGGCCGGACCGCGAGGCCCTCGTCGACGTGCCGTCCGGACGACGCTGGACCTACCGCGAGTTCGGCGCCGACGTCGACGAACTGGCCGGCGCCCTGCTGGCGAGCGGGATCGCCAAGGGCGACCGGGTGGGCATCTGGGCGGTCAACTGCGCCGAGTGGATGCTGGTGCAGTACGCCACCGCCCGCATCGGCGCCGTCATGGTCAACATCAACCCGGCCTACCGCACCCACGAGGTCGAGTACGTCCTCAACCAGGCAGGGATCCGGCTGCTGTTCGCCTCGGTCAGCCACAAGGGCAGCGACTACCGGGCGATGGTGGAGGACGTGCGGGGCAACTGCCCCGAGCTGCGGGAGACCGTGTACATCGGGGACCCGGGCTGGGACGCGCTGCTGGCGCGGGGCGGATCGGGCCGGGCCGCCGAACTGGAGGCGCGCGCGGCGGAGCTGTCCTGCGACGACGCCATCAACATCCAGTACACCTCGGGCACCACCGGGTTCCCGAAGGGCGCCACGCTCTCCCACCACAACATCCTCAACAACGGATACTTCGTGGGGGAGTTGGTCTCCTACACCGAGCAGGACCGGATCTGCGTGCCGGTGCCCTTCTACCACTGCTTCGGCATGGTGATGGGCAACCTCGCGGCCACCTCGCACGGCGCCTGCATCGTGATCCCGGCCCCGTCCTTCGAGCCGAAGGCCACCCTGGAGGCGGTCCGCCAGGAGCGCTGCACCTCGCTGTACGGCGTCCCCACCATGTTCATCGCGGAGCTGAACCTCCCCGGGTTCGCCTCCTACGACCTGTCGTCGCTGCGCACCGGCATCATGGCGGGCTCGCCCTGCCCGGTCGAGGTGATGAAGCGGGTGGTCGCGGAGATGCACATGGCCGAGGTCTCCATCTGCTACGGCATGACCGAGACCAGCCCGGTGTCCCTGCAGACCCGTATCGACGACGACCTGGAGCACCGCACCGGCACGGTCGGCCGGGTCCTGCCGCACCTGGAGGTCAAGGTCGTCGACCCGGCGACCGGCGTCACCCGGCCCCGCGGCACGGCGGGCGAGCTGTGCACCCGCGGCTACAGCGTGATGCTCGGCTACTGGAACGAGCCCGACAAGACCGCCGAGGCCGTCGACCCCGGCCGCTGGATGCACACCGGCGACCTGGCGGTGATGCGCGACGACGGGTACGTCGAGATCGTCGGCCGGATCAAGGACATGATCATCCGTGGCGGCGAGAACATCTACCCGCGCGAGATCGAGGAGTTCCTCTACGCCCACCCCAAGGTCCGGGACGTCCAGGTCGTCGGGGTGCCGCACGAGCGCTACGGCGAGGAGGTCCTGGCCTGCGTCATCGCGCACGACCCGGCCGACCCGCCGACCCTGGAGGACCTGCGCGCCTTCTGCGCGGGCCGCCTCGCCCACTACAAGGCGCCCAGCCGCGTCCAGATCCTGGAGAGCTTCCCGATGACCGTGTCGGGCAAGGTGCGGAAGATCGAACTGAGGGAGCGGTACAGCGCCGTGTAGCGGCGGCGGGCCGTGCGCGCCTCACGGCCCCTCCCAGTCGCCCGCGGGCCCGTTGACCGGCTGCGGCGTGCCCGTGAGGTCCAGGACGAACAGCGGCACGCCCAGCGCGTCGGCCCGCTCGTGCGCCTCCTCGGTGTATCCCGCGAGGGAGAAGTAGGCGCAGGCCGCGTCCTCCGTCATCGCCGTCAGCCACAGGCACTCCACGTCCCGCAGCGAGGCCGGCCGCACGGTCGGGTCCACCTGCGCGACCAGGCCGCGGGCGGCGAGGCCCACGCCGGACGGCGGCCGGTGCCCGGCGCGGCGCACGTCCCGGTGGCCGAGCCAGCGCAGATAGAGCGCGGCGGCGGAGACCGCGTCCTGGGCGGTCCGGATGGTGACCGGCCGGAACGGCGGCCGGGGCTCGGGCACCGGCTCGGACCCGGGCCCGGAGCGGGGGCCCGCGACCGGGACCCGCAGCACCGCCCCGCAGGCGCAGCCCAGCTCCGGCTGCGGCCACTGGTCCAGGCGGCCGCAGGATCCGCAGCTCACCGTCACCCATTCCTCGTCCCAGGCGCGGTGCGCCACCGTCGCCGGCGCGGTGCCGCCGTCGAGGGACGGGGTGACCGGGGCGCCGCAGGCGCACGGGTAGGACGGCGCGACGTAGACGTGCTCGCGCCGGCAGGCCGGACAGCGCACCGGCACGCTCTCGGACATGGCCCCACCCACTGCGTCGCGACGGTTCGGCCGTCCCATGGTGCTCCCGTCGGGGCGCGGTTGTCCGTCCCTTGACGACGTTCGCCGGCCCACCTACATTGATTTCAGATAGTAGAAGTTAGTTTCCACAATGCGAAAGATGCTCACCGCGGGGCGCGACGGGAGCAGGCATCCGACAGCCGAAGCAGGAGTACTCCATGGCTCGAATGACCGCTGCCCGCGCGGCAGTTGAGATCCTCAAGCGCGAGGGCGTCAGCGCCGCGTTCGGGGTGCCGGGCGCGGCGATCAACCCGTTCTACGCGGCGCTCAAGGCCTCCGGAGGCATCAACCACACCCTCGCCCGCCACGTCGAGGGCGCCTCGCACATGGCCGAGGGGTACACCCGGACCAGCCCCGGCAACATCGGCGTCTGCATCGGCACTTCAGGACCGGCCGGCACCGACATGATCACCGGCCTGTACTCGGCCATCGGTGATTCCATCCCGATCCTGTGCATCACCGGCCAGGCCCCGACCGCGGTGATCCACAAGGAGGACTTCCAGGCCGTCGACATCGCCTCGATCGCCGCGCCGGTGACCAAGATGGCCGTCACCGTGCTGGAGGCGGCCCAGGTCCCCGGCGTCTTCCAGCAGGCCTTCCACCTGATGCGCTCCGGACGCCCCGGCCCGGTCCTGATCGACCTGCCGATCGACGTCCAGCTCACCGAGATCGAGTTCGACCCGGAGACCTACGCGCCGCTCCCGGTCTACAAGCCGGCCGCGACCCGCGCCCAGATCGACAAGGCGATCGGCCTGCTGAACGCGTCGCGGCGGCCGCTGATCGTCGCGGGCGGCGGAGTCATCAACGCCGACGCCGCCGACCTGCTCGTGGAGTTCGCCGAGCTGACCGGCGTCCCGGTCGTCCCGACCCTGATGGGCTGGGGCGTGCTCCCCGACGACCACGAGCTGAACGCCGGCATGGTGGGCCTGCAGACCTCGCACCGCTACGGCAACGCGACCTTCCTGGAGTCCGACTTCGTCCTCGGCATCGGCAACCGCTGGGCCAACCGCCACACCGGCAAGCTGGACGTCTACACCGCCGGGCGGACGTTCGTGCACGTCGACGTCGAGCCCACCCAGATCGGCAAGATCTTCGCCCCGGACTACGGCATCGCCTCCGACGCCAGGGCGGCGCTGGAACTCTTCGTGGCGGCGGCGCGCGAGGCGAAGGCGGCGGGCCGGCTCCCCGACCGGAGCGAATGGGCCGCCGCGGCCCAGGAGAAGAAGGCGACCCTCCAGCGCCGCACCCACTTCGACGACATCCCGATCAAGCCGCAGCGCGTCTACGAGGAGATGAACAAGGCGTTCGGACCGGAGACCCGGTACGTCTCCACGATCGGCCTCTCACAGATCGCCGGCGCCCAGATGCTGCACGTCTTCAAGCCGCGGCACTGGATCAACTGCGGTCAGGCGGGCCCGCTCGGCTGGACGATCCCGGCCGCCCTCGGCGTGGCCAAGGCCGACCCGGAGGCCTCCGTCGTCGCCCTCTCCGGCGACTACGACTTCCAGTTCATGCTGGAGGAGCTGGCGGTCGGCGCGCAGCACAAGATCCCGTACGTGCACGTCCTGGTCAACAACTCCTACCTGGGCCTGATCCGCCAGGCCCAGCGGGCGTTCGACATCGACTTCCAGGTCAACCTGGAGTTCGAGAACATCAACTCGCCCGAGCTGGGCGTCTACGGCGTCGACCACGTCAAGGTCGCCGAGGGCCTGGGCTGCAAGGCGATCCGGGTGACCGACCCCAGCGAGCTGGGCGCGGCCTTCGAGCAGGCCAAGAAGCTGGCCCAGGAGCACCAGGTGCCGGTGGTCGTCGAGGCGATCCTGGAGCGGGTCACCAACATCTCGATGTCCACGACCAACGACATCGGCAACGTCGTCGAGTTCGAGGAGATCGCCACCGAGCCCGGCCACGCCCCGACGTCCATCAGGACGCTGAAGGCCTGAGCCGCCGTACGGCACAGAGCGGGCGGTCCATCCACACGGATGGGCCGCCCGCTTCGCGCTGTGGGTGACACGGGGGCCGCCGCCCCCGTGCCGGCGGCCTCCGTGTGCAGTGAATATGCCCCATGACCGGTGCGGCCGAAGCATGCTGAACATGATTCAGAGCTGGATTTGAGGAACCGCCATCCGCTTTGCCGGGGTTCACGGGCTTTCGGGGTGCTCGGTCAGCCCCGGCCAGTCGTCAGGACCGCCGCCCTGCCATTCGATGAGGTCGCTCTCCTCGACCTCGATCCGGTCCAGGTCGGCCATCCGCAGGATCTCGACCACGTCGTCGAGATGCGAGGCGAGGCCCAGGGTCACGTCCCCCTCGGTGACCCGGCGGGAGCCGTCCAGGGCGGGAGCGTGCACGACGATATGGGGGAAGTCGGCCGGTGGGTGCGCAGTCATGCCTTCAGCGTGCTGCGGCCGCGGCCGATGCGCACGCCGAAGCGCCGGATCGCGGGACGCGGGCGGTTCCGCGTCCGGCGCTCCGGCGCTCGGCGGGTGTTCTCGTGTGGTGACCGTCCGACGGCGCGAGGCTGGGCGCGACAGGTCGTTCGCGCCGCCGGACGGGGTCCGTCACGGCGGGGACCGCGGCGGGTGCGACGGAGCCGGACCCCCTTCCCTCAGGTCGAGAAGAGCGTTCCGTTCCTTCACCACCGCACTGGCTCGCACTCCGCCGCGGTCCGTGCCACGCCCGCGCACCACCGTCCGGCCACCCCTCATCCGGGCCGTCCGGTCGTGCGCGGGCCGTCCGGGTCAGTCCTCGCGCAGGGCGTGGACCGCCTCCTCCACGCGCTTGCCGTACTCGGGGTCGGCGGCGTGGAAGTGGGCCAGGTTCTTCTCGATCACGTCGTCGCGGGAGACCTGCGAGAGGCCGCCGGCGATGTTCGCGACCAGACGCCGCTTCTCCTCCTCGGACATCAGCCGGTACAGCTCGCCCGCCTGGTGGAAGTCGTCGTCCTTGGTGTGCGCGGGGGCCTCGTGGGTGCCGGTGTGGCCGCTGACAGCCAGCGGCGCGGCCAGCGGACGGCCGGTCTCCACCGGGCCGTCGTACGAGTTCGGCTCGTAGTTCTTGGCGTGCCGGCCCTGCCCGTTGACGGCCATGAGCCCGTCCCGACCGTAGTTCCGCGCGGTCGTCGCCCGCGGGGCGTTGACGGCCAGCAGGGTGTGGTTGACGCCCAGCCGGTAGCGGTGTGCGTCCGCGTAGGCGAACAGGCGGCCCTGCAGCATCTTGTCCGGGGACGGGCCGATGCCCGGCACGAAGTTGTTCGGGGAGAACGCGGCCTGCTCGACCTCGGCGAAGACGTTGTCCGGGTTGCGGTCCAGCACCAGGCGGCCCACCCGCTGGAGCGGGTAGTCCCGGTGCGGCCACACCTTGGTCAGGTCGAACGGGTTGAAGCGGTAGTCCGCCGCCTCGGCCGCCGGCATGATCTGGACGTAGAGGGTCCAGGACGGGTTGACGCCCCGCTCGATGGCCTGGAGCAGGTCGGTCTGGTGCGAGTTGGGGTCCTTGCCCGCGAGTTCCGCCGCCTGCTCGGCGCTCAGGCTGCGCACGCCCTGGTTGGTCTTGAAGTGGTACTTGACGAAGAAGGCCGCGCCCTCGGCGTTCGTCCACTGGTAGGTGTGCGAGCCGTAGCCGTTCATGTGGCGGTACGACGCCGGGATGCCCCGGTCGCCCATCAGCCAGGTCACCTGGTGGGTGGCCTCGGGGGAGTGCGCCCAGAAGTCCCAGACGTTGTCCGGCTCCTGGCGGCCCGTGAACGGGTCCCGCTTCTGCGAGTGGATGAAGTCGGGGAACTTGACCGGGTCCTTGACGAAGAACACCGGGGTGTTGTTCCCGACGAGGTCGTAATTGCCCTCCGCCGTGTAGAACTTGACGGCGAAGCCGCGCGGGTCGCGGACGGCGTCGGCGCCGCCGAGGGAGTCGGCGACCGTCGAGAAGCGCAGGAAGACCTCGGTGCGCCTGCCGACGGTGCTCAGGAAGTCGGCGTGCGTGAAGCCGGTGACGTCGTCGGTCACCTCGAAGTAGCCGTACGCGCCGCTGCCACGGGCGTGCACCACGCGCTCCGGGATCCGCTCGCGGTTGAAGCGCGCGAGCTTCTCCAGGAGGTGCTGGTCCTGCAGAAGCAGAGGACCGCCGGCGCCGGCGGAGGCGGAGTTCTGGTTGTCGGCGACCGGGGCGCCGGACTCGGTGGTGAGCACGCGCTTCGACATCGTGGACCTTCCGTGCGAGTGTCAGCGGAAATTCATTTCCGCTTCGTGGAGCCTAGGAGCGGGTCGGCTGGGGCGTCAACAGTTTGTTGAAGTGGTTTCCGGGCGGTGCCGGCGCCTGGGCGCGACAGGACAGGTGTCAGCGACGGCACCGCCCGGAAGTCATGGGGTGCCGGTCAGACCTGGGCGCCGGAGAGGCGCTCCACGGCGCGCAGCAGCGCGGAGTGGTCCAGGCCGCCGTCGCCCTGGGCGCGCAGGGAGGCGACCAGCTGGGCCACCACGGCTCCGACCGGCAGGGCCGCGCCGACGTTGCGGGCCGCGTCGGTGACGATGCCCATGTCCTTGTGGTGCAGGTCGATCCGGAAGCCGGGCCGGAAGTCGCGGCTGAGGAAGTTGTCCTTCTTCCGCGTCAGTACGGTGGAGCCGGCCAGGCCGCCGCCCAGAACGTCCAGCGCCGCCGCCAGGTCGACGCCGGACTTCTCCAGGAAGACCACGGCCTCGGCGCACGCCTGGATGTTCACGGCGACGATCAGCTGGTTGGCGGCCTTCACGGTCTGGCCGGAGCCGTGCGGACCGCACAGCACGATGGTCCGGCCCAGCGCCTCGAAGATCGGCTTCGCGGTGTCGAAGTCGGCCTGCTCGCCGCCGACCATGATGGACAGCACGGCCTCGACGGCACCGGCCTCGCCGCCGGACACCGGCGCGTCCAGGACCCGGATGCCCTTGTCGCGGGCCGCCTCGGCCAGGTCGACGGAGGTCTGCGGGGTGATGGACGACATGTCGATCAGGAGGGCGCCGGACCTCGCGTTCTCCAGGATGCCGTCGGGGCCGTAGGCGATGGCCTCGACCTGCGGCGACGCCGGGACCATCGTGATGATCACGTCGGCGTCGCGCACGGCTTCGGCGATGGAGGGCGCGGCCGTGCCGCCGGCGGCCGCCAGCCGGTCCAGCTTCTCCTTCTCCAGGGTGAAGCCGGTGACGTCGTAACCCGCCTTGACCAGGTTCTCGGACATGGGCGAGCCCATGATGCCGAGGCCGATCCAGGCGATCGCCGGGCGGGAGGAGGCCGGGGAGGGGGTGCTCATGATGGGAATGCCTTTCTCAACTGCGCTGCGAAGTCGGGGGATTCAGCGGGCGGCGCGCGCCTCGCGCGGGAGCCAGTCGAAGGCCTCGGCGCTCGGGCGGTCGCCCGGCTTGTACTCCAGGCCCACCCAGCCGTCGTAACCGGCCTTCGCCAGCAGGCCGAGCAGCTCCGGCAGCGGGAGCGAACCCGTGCCCGGGGCGCCGCGGCCGGGGTTGTCGGCGATCTGCACATGGCCGGTCCTTGCGGTGTACCTCTCGATCACCGACGGCAGGTCCTCGCCGTTCATGGACAGGTGGTAGAGGTCCATGAGGAAGCGCGTGTTGCCGAGTCCGGTGGCCTCGTTGACCTTGTCGACGACCGCGACGCCGGCCTCCGCGCTCACCAGCGGGTACCGCGGCGACTCGGGCCGGTTGAGGGTCTCGATCAGGAGCACCGCGCCGATCCGGTCGGCGGCGCGGGCCGCGAGGACCAGGTTCTCCAGGGCCAGCGCGTCCTGCTCGGCCGGGTCCACGCCGTCCACGCGGTTGCCGTACAGCGCGTTGAGGGCCGTGCAGCCGAGGGACTGCGCGAACTCGGCCGCCACCTCGACGTTGGCGCGGAACCTCTCCGACTCGGCGCCCGGGACCGACAGGGCGCCCCGGTCGGGGCCCGGCAGCTGTCCGGCGTAGAAGTTCAGGCCCGTCAGCCGTACGCCCGCGTCCTCGATCGCGCTCTTCAGCGCGTCCAGCTCGGAGCGCTCGGGGGTGGGGGAGTCGACCCAGGGCCACCAGAGCTCGACCGCGCCGAAGCCGGCCGCGGCGGCGGCCGCGGGGCGCTCCAGGAGCGGGAGTTCCGTGAAGAGGATCGACAGGTTGACGTTGAAGCGCTGCTCTGCGGCCGCGCTCGATTCGAAACCTGGCATCGGGGCCGGCGCTCCCTTCCGTTGTTCTATGTTTCCGTATTGCGGAAGTTGATTTCTGCTTAATGGAAGACTGCCTGTGACCGGGGAGACCTGTCAAGAGCGCCCGCGCAAAACCCGCGCCCTACCCTGAAGACATGGCACGGTCCAACGACGAGGTCGCCGCGCTGCTCCAGGAGTACGCGGACCTGATCTCCATCACCGGCGGCGACGCCTTCAGGGCGCGGGTCTACGAGAAGGCCGCCCGCGCGGTCGGCGGACACCACGCCGACGTCGCCACGCTCGGCCTCAAGGGGCTCCAGGAGATCCCGAACGTCGGGAAGTCGATCGCCCAGAAGGTGCGGGAGTACGTCGACAGCGGCACCGTCCTGGCCGTCGAGGAGCTGCGGGCCAGGATCCCCGACGGGGTGCGGCGGCTGACCGCCATCCCCACCCTCGGCCCGAAGAAGGCCCTCGCGGTCTACGAGGAGCTGGGCATCTCCTCGGTCGAGGAACTCGCCGACGCCATCCACCAGGAGCGGCTGCGCGACCTCAAGGGCTTCGGGCCCAGGACCGAGGAGAACATCCTGCACGGCATCGAGCTGCTCCGGGCGTCCGGCGGCCGGGTGCGGATCGACGTCGCCACGGAGCTGGCGGAGAGCATCGTGGCGGCACTGTCCGCGGTGGACGGCTGCGAGAAGTGCGCCTACGCCGGATCACTGCGCCGCTGCCGCGAGACGATCGGCGACATCGACATCCTGGTCGCGGCCGAGGAGTCGGCGCCGGTCATGCGGGCGTTCACCGCGCTGCCGTACGTCACCGAGATCATCGGGCAGGGCGCGACCAAGACCTCGGTGCGCACCTCCAAGGGGCTCGACGTGGACCTGCGGGTCGTGCCGCCGGACTCCTGGGGCGCCGCCCTCCAGTACTTCACCGGCTCCAAGGCCCACAACATCCGCACCCGGGAGCGGGCCGTGCACCAGGGGCTCAAGCTCTCCGAGTACGGCCTCTTCGACGTCGAGACCGGCGAGAAGATCGTCTCCGGGACCGAGGAGGAGGTGTACGGGCGCCTCGGCCTGCCCTGGATCCCGCCGCCGCTGCGCGAGGACCGCGGCGAGATCGAGGCGGGGCTGCGCGGCGAACTGCCGGACCTGGTCACCGAGGCCGACCTCCGCGGCGACCTGCACACCCACACCGACCTCACCGACGGGCTCGCCCCGCTGGAGGAGATGGCGGCCGCGGCGGCCCGGCGCGGCTACGCGTACTACGCGATCACCGACCACGCGCCCGACCTGACCATGCAGCGGATGACCGACGAGCGGATGCTGGCCCAGCGGGAGCGGGTGCGCGAGCTGGACGGCACCTTCCCCACCAAGGGCAGGCGCGGCGGGCTGCGGCTGCTGCACGGCACCGAGCTGAACATCGGCCCCGAGGGCGGGGTGGACTGGCCGGACGACTTCCTCGCCGGGTTCGACCTGTGCGTGGCCTCGGTCCACTCGCACTTCAACCAGAGCCGCGACGCCCTGACCCGCCGCCTCGTGCGGGCCTGCGAGAACCCGCACGTGCACATCATCGGACACCCCACCACCCGCCTCATCGGCAAGCGGCCCGGCATCGACGCGGACCTCGACGCGGTCTTCGCCGCCTGCGCCCGCACCGGCACGGCCCTGGAGATCAACGCCCATCCGCACCGCCTGGACCTGCGAGACGAGGACATCCTGCGGGCCCGGCGGTACGGCGTGAAGTTCGCCGTGAACAGCGACGCCCACGCCGTCCCGCAGCTGGACGTGATGCGCTACGGCATCGGCACCGCCCAGCGCGGCTGGCTCACCGGGGACGACGTGATCAACACCTGGCCGGAGCGCCGGCTGCGGAGCTTCCTGCGGGGGCGCGGCTGAGCCGCGCGGACGCCGGGATCAGTCGAAGACGATGACCTGGCGTCCGACCACGTCACCGCGGCCGAGGGCCTCCAGGTTCTCGTTGATGTCGTCGAGTCCGACCTCGGTGACGTTGTGCGTGACGAGCCCGGCCTCGGCGAGGGACAGCACCTCGACGAGGTCCAGGTGGTTGCCCCAGAAGGAGCCGAGATACGACAACTCCGTGCCGACGAAGGGGAACTGACGGTGCTCGACGCGGTCGCTCATCAGGCCGACGGCTGCCAGCGCACCCTCGGGGCCCAGCAGGTCGAACCCCATGGACACGGACGCCTCGCTGCCGACGCAGTCCAGGATGGCGTGCACCGTGCGCCGCCCTGTCAGGCTCTCCAGCTCGTCCTGGACGGCCTCGACGGACTTGTCCCTGACGTTGATCCCGTAGTCCGCGCCGTTCTCCCTGGCCACGTCCAGCTTGCCGTCGCTGCGCGCGAAGGCCACCACCGTCGCGCCGCCGCCCAGCAGCTTCGCGTACTGGATCGCGTAACTGCCCAGGCCGCCGATGCCGGTGACCGCGACCGTGCGGCCCGGCCCCAGCTTCCCCGCGTCCCGGAGCTTCTTCATCCCGCGGTACGGGGTCATGCCCGCGTCGGTCATCGGGGCGAGGAGCTGCGGGAACTTCGCGGCGTCCTCCGAGACCGGGATCGCGTGCCGGCACTCCACCGCCATGTACTCGGCGAAGCCGCCGGGCGGGCCGAACCCCACCCACCGGCCGTTGCCGCTGCACAGGTTCTCGTTGCCCTCGCGGCACTGCCGGCAGGTGCCGTCGCCCCAGCTGGGGTTGACGACGACCATGTCGCCTTCCGAGTAGCCCACCGACTTCGGTACCGCGCTGCCCAGCCCCGCCACCCGGCCCGTCACCTCGTGGCCGGGGATGTAGGGGAGGTCCACGGGGAACGGGCCCTCGAAATAGCCGTCGAGAAGCTGGTAGTCGCTCCGGCACATGCCGGTCGCGGCGACTTTCAGCAGGATCTCGTCCGGCCCCGGATCGGGCACCGGGACCTCGTCGATGCTCAGCGGTTGCCGGTATCCGTGCATACGGGCTGCGCGCATCTGCATGAGGCGGCCTCGCTTTCGTACAGACGTGTCCCACAAGTCTGGACGGCCTGTACAGAACGGGCAACTCAGGTCAGAAGGGGGCCCGTACGCGGTGCGGCGGGGCGACCGGGTGGTGCATGATCGAAGGTCCGGAGAGTGACGAGGGCCCGAAGGGCGGGGAGGGCTCGTCGCCCACGTGTGCGCAACCATCCGGCCTCTGCGAGGGATTGCCATGATCAAGCCCTACGGTCCGTACGATTTCATGCCGGAGATCAGCACCTTCTCGGTGACCTCGGAGTCCCTCGCCGACGGCGGCCGGCTGGCCCGCGAACAGGTGAGCGGCATCCTGGGAGCGGGCGGGATGGACGTCTCGCCGCAGCTGAGCTGGTCCGGGTTCCCCGAGGAGACGCGGAGTTTCACGGTCGCGATGTTCGACCCCGACGTGCCGACCGCCTCCGGTTTCTGGCACTGGGCGGTGGCCGACCTGCCGGCCTCCGTGACCGAGCTGCCGGCCGGGGCCGGAGACGGCCGGGACCTGCCCGGCCCCGCGAAGACGCTGGCCAACGACGCCGGCCACCGCAGGTACCTCGGCCCGGCGACACCGCCGGGCAACGGCCCGGACCGCTACTTCCTCGTGGTCCACGCCGTCGGCGTCGACGAACTCGGGGTGTCCGCGTCCTCGACCCCGGCCGCCATGGACTTCCTGCTGTTCAGCCACGCGGTCGCGAGGGCGACGATGTACGGCACGTTCGAGCGGGACTGAGGCCGGCCGGCGGCGCGCGGGGCCGGGCGCGGGGGTGTCCGGGTCGGCTAGGGTCGCCTCGTGGCGGGCGCAGCGGCTCCGTCGTGGTGGAACTGACGGGGCAGGGGTCCGTCGCCGCTGTGCGGCGGTCGGTCGAAGCGCGGGTCAGGCACGTTTTCTGGGGGCACAATGCGATTGAGAGTGGAGTTCACGACCGAGCCCTTCGACCTGGACGAGGCACCCGCACACGCGCTGGTCGCCCGCGAGGTCGTCGAGGGTGCCCGGCTGGACGCGGTGGACGTCGGGCCGTTCGGCAACACGGCCGAGGGCGGCGCCGACGCCGTGCTCACCGCCGTCGACGCGCTGCTGCGCAGGACCCTGGAGGCCGGGGCCACCCGGATCTCGCTCCAGGTCAACGTGGTGGGGGAGGACGGCGACCAGTGACCACGAACGCGGACGAGCCGTTCATCACGGCCGTGAAGCCGCTGGTCGACGCCATGGGCGGGGAGATGCTCCCGCCCGACGAGGCCGGTGCCGACGACGTCGTGCTGGCCTGGGAGGGCGTCGACGTGGTCGCGGTACGGCTGCCCCAGCTCGCCGACTCGCTCGACCACATCCTGGCCGCGATGGAGCGCAAGCGGGGCGAGCCGCTGGCCGACCTGGACCGCAAGGCGAAGCAGGAGGTCGTGCGCATACTGGAGGCGCGGGGTGCCTTCTCCGTACGGCACGGTGTGGAGACCGTCGCGGGCGCGCTGGGCGTCAGCCGCTTCACGGTCTACAACTACCTCAACCGCGACAAGGAGAGCTGAACGGCACGTGCCAGGAGTCTCCGTGGCGGCCCCGAGGCGTTGTTACGCGGAATTTTCAACAAAGTGTTGACGCCGGGTTCCGGAGGGCGTTAGCTAACGGCAGCCCGTTCAGCACGAAGGCCGCCCACGGCCACGGAGGCTCCCGTGACGTCGACTTCCACGCCCCCGGGTCTGGCCCGGTTCAACGACCTGGAGGAGCACACGGCACTCGCCGCCCTCCACGAGGCGTGTGCCTCCACCGCATGGGCCCGGCGACTGCTCGCCGCCCGCCCCTACGCCTCCACCGAGGACCTGTACTCCGCCAGTGACGCGGCCATGGCCGAGCTGGGCACCGCCGACCTGGCGGAGGCCATGGCCGGTCACCCGCCGATCGGCCGCCCCAAGCCCGGCGACCCGACCTCGGCCCGCGAACAGTCCGGCATGGCCGGCGCCGCCGAAGCGCTCAAGGCGGAGATGCTCGAACTCAACCTGGCGTACCAGGACAGGTTCGGCCACGTCTTCCTGATCTGCGCCACCGGCCGCACCGCCGAGGAGATGCGGGACGCGGTCAAGGAGCGGATCGGCAACGCGCCCGAGCAGGAGCGCGAGATCGTCCGCACCGAACTGGGCAGGATCAACCGCATCCGGCTCGCCCGACTCGTCGCAGAGGACGCCTGACACCATGAGCACCAGCACCACCGCCTCCGTGTCCACCCACATCCTGGACACCTCGCTCGGCCGGCCCGCCGAGGGCGTCGCCGTCCGGCTGTCCGCCCGCCGGGACCGCGCCGCCGACTGGCGGGAGCTCGGCGGCGGCGCGACCGACGCGGACGGCCGGTGCAAGGACCTGCCGGCGCTGCCGGAGGGGACCACCCACGTACGGCTCGACTTCGCCGTGGAGCCGTATTTCGAGAAGAAGCAAGCCGATGCGCAGCAGGACGCCCCCGCGAATCGGGACAGCGGTGCGTTCTTCCCAGAGGTAGCGATCACCTTCGCCGTCAAGCCCGGCGAGCACTACCACGTACCGCTGCTGCTCAACCCGTTCGGCTACTCCGTTTACCGAGGGAGCTAGCTACATGCCCACCATCCTGGGACAGAACCAGTACGGCAAGGCCGAGAACCGGGTCGTAAAGATCACGCGGGACGGTGCCACCCACCACATCAAGGACCTGAACGTGTCGGTGTCGCTCTCCGGCGACATGGACGAGGTCCACTACTCCGGCTCCAACGCCAACGTCCTGCCGACCGACACCACCAAGAACACGGTGTACGCGTTCGCCAAGGAGTACGGCATCGAGTCGGCCGAGCAGTTCGGCATCCACCTGGCCCGGCACTTCGTGACCAGCCAGGAGCCGATCCAGACGGCCCGGATCCGGATCGAGGAGTACGCCTGGGAGCGCATCGAGGCCTCCGACGCCAACTCCAGGTTCATCGGCGCCGACGAGGTCAAGCACTCGTTCGTCAGGAAGGGCCAGGAGACCCGGCTCACCCAGATCACCTACGACGGCCGGTCGTGGGAGGTCGTCTCGGGCCTCAAGGACCTGGTCGTGATGAACTCCACCAACTCCGAGTTCTGGGGCTTCGTCAAGGACAAGTACACGACCCTGCCCGAGGCCTACGACCGCATCCTCGCCACCCAGGTCGCCGCCCGCTGGCGGTTCAACTGGACCGACGACGAGCAGAAGATGCCGCACTGGGAGAAGTCCTACGAGCAGACCAGGAAGCACATGCTCCAGGCCTTCGCCGAGACCTACTCCCTCTCGCTCCAGCAGACGCTGTACCAGATGGGCTCGCGCATCATCAACAACCGCGGTGAGATCGACGAGGTCCGCTTCTCGCTGCCCAACAAGCACCACTTCCTCGTCGACCTGGAACCGTTCGGCCTCAAGAACGACAACGAGGTCTACTACGCCGCCGACCGGCCCTACGGCCTGATCGAGGCGACCGTGCTGCGGGACGGCTGCACGGCGAAGATCCCGGTGGACCTCACCAACCTCTGACCGACCCCCCCTTCTCGGCACCCGCGGCCGGCGACGCCCTGCGTTCCGGCCGCGGCACTCAAATCCCCAGGGTCCTGCCGTGCCCTCACCACCAGTCCACTGAGCGAAAAGGACGAATCATGGCAGCAGACCGGCGCATCGTCATCGAGAACTGTTCGATCGCGACCGTCGACGCCCAGGACACCGAGTACGCGAGCGGGTACGTCGTCATCGCCGGCAACCGCATCGAGTCGCTCGGCGCGGGCAGGGCCCCCGAGGATCTGGAGAACGTCGAACGCCGGATCGACGCCACCGGCCACCTGGTGACGCCCGGCCTGGTCAACACCCACCACCACTACTACCAGTGGATCACCCGGGGCCTGGCCACCGACCACAACCTCTTCAACTGGCTGGTCGCGCTGTACCCGACCTGGGCGCGCATCGACGAGCCGATGGTGTACGCGGCCGCCCAGGGCTCGCTCGCGATGATGGCCCGCGGCGGTGTCACCACCGCGATGGACCACCACTACGTCTACCCGCAGGGCTCCGGCGACCTCTCCGGCGCGATCATCCGGGCCGCCCGCGAGACGGGCGTCCGCTTCACCCTCGCCCGCGGCTCCATGGACCGCAGCGAGAAGGACGGCGGCCTGCCCCCGGACTTCGCCGTCGAGACCCTCGAAGGCGCCCTCACCGCCACCGAGGCGACCGTCAGGGAACACCACGACGCCTCCTTCGACGCCATGACCCAGGTGGCCGTCGCACCCTGCTCGCCCTTCTCCGTCTCCACCGAACTCCTGCGCCAGGGCGCCGAACTGGCCCGCCGACTCGGCGTACGGCTGCACACCCACGGCTCGGAGACCGTCGAGGAGGAGCAGTTCTGCAAGGAACTGTTCGGGATGGGCCCGACCGACTACTTCGAGTCCACCGGCTGGCTCGGCGAGGACGTGTGGATGGCGCACTGCGTCCACATGAACGACTCCGACATCGCCGCCTTCGCCCGCACCAAGACCGGTGTCGCCCACTGCCCGTCGTCCAACGCCCGCCTCGCGGCCGGCATCGCCCGCGTCCCGGACATGCTCGCCGCCGGCGTCCCGGTCGGCCTCGGCGTCGACGGCACCGCGTCCAACGAGTCCGGCGAACTCCACACCGAGCTGCGCAACGCGCTGCTGATCAACCGCCTCGGCGCGCACCGGGAGGCCGCCCTGAACGCCCGCCAGGCACTGCGCCTGGGCACCCACGGCGGCGCCCAGGTCCTCGGCCGGGCCGACCAGATCGGCTCGCTGGAACCCGGCAAGCTCGCCGACCTGGTGCTCTGGAAGCTGGACACCCTCGCACACGCCTCCATCGCGGACCCGGTCACCGCCCTCGTCCTCGGCGCGGCGGCCCCGGTCACCGCCTCCTTCGTGAACGGCCGTCAGATCGTCGAGGCGGGCCGCCTGCTGCACGTCGACGAGGACGCGATCGCGCGCTCCACCCGGGCCGAGGCCCGGCGCCTCGCCCAGCTCGCCCAGTAACACCCCGCCCCCGTACGGCACTTCAAGTACGGCATCCCAGCTCCGGTCAGGAGGGACGGCTCCTGACCGGCAGCCGTGGACCCCACCCGGGTCCATGGCGGCCGTCTCCCGGGCGTGTGCTTCCTCGCGCGCGCCCGGGAACGGTCACCCGTCCACGTCGGTCCCTCCCCCACGCTCGGCTCCGTCGAGCGGGAGGCCCCCCTCATGACCCACACGCACCTCCCTGAAACCCGCGTCAGAGCCGACGCGTACCCGACCGGAGGAGAGCCGCCGTGTCCTCGCACCCTGTCGACGAGAAACTCCCGCCCCTGAGAATGGCCACCACGGGCCTGCAGCACGTGGCCGCCATGTACGCCGGAGTCGTCGCCCCGCCCCTGATCGTCGGCGCGGCCATCGGCCTCACCGGCACCGACCTGACCTTCCTCACCGGCGCCTGCCTCTTCACCGCGGGCCTCGCCACCTTCCTGCAGACCCTCGGCATCTGGAAGATCGGTGCCCGGCTGCCCTTCGTCAACGGCGTCACCTTCGCCGGGGTCGCCCCGATGACCGCGATCGCCGCCTCCACCCACGACAAGTCCGACGCGCTGCCGGTCATCTTCGGCGCGGTGATCGTCGCCGGACTCCTCGGCTTCCTCGCCGCGCCCTTCTTCAGCAAGGCCGTCCGCTTCTTCCCGCCCGTCGTCACCGGCACGGTCATCACGCTGATCGGCGTCTCGCTGCTCCCGGTGGCCTTCGGCTGGGCGCAGGGCCCCGATGCGGCGGCGCACGACTACGGCGCCGCCAAGTACCTCGGCCTGGCCGGGGCGACCCTGCTCCTGGTGCTGCTGCTGCGCCGCTTCACCCGGGGCTTCGTCAAGCAGATCGCCGTGCTGATCGGCCTGGTCGCCGGCACGGTCCTCGCACTGCCCTTCGGCCTCACCGACTTCGGCCCGGTCGCGGACGCGGACGCCGTCGGCTTCCCGACCCCGTTCCACTTCGGCGCCCCGCAGTTCCACATCGCGGCGATCCTGTCCATGTGCGTGGTGATGGTGGTCTCGATGACCGAGTCGACCGCGGACATGCTCGCGCTGGGCGAGATCGTCGAACGCCCCGCGGACGAACGGACGATCGCGGCCGGGCTGCGCGCCGACACCCTGGGCTCGGCGATCAGCCCGCTCTTCAACGGGTTCATGTGCAGCGCCTTCGCCCAGAACATCGGCCTGGTGGCGATGACCCGGATCCGCAGCCGGTTCGTGGTCGCGGCCGGCGGCGGCTTCCTGGTGCTGATGGGCCTGTGCCCGGCGGCCGCCGCGCTGATCGCCGTCGTACCGCGACCGGTGCTCGGCGGCGCGGGCGTGGTGCTCTTCGGTTCGGTGGCGGCCAGCGGCATCCAGACCCTGGTCAGAGCCGGACTGGAACGGGACGAGAACGTGCTGATCGTGGCCGTGTCGCTGGCCGTCGGCATCGTCCCGATCACCGCGCCGGACTTCTACCACGCCTTCCCGGAGACCGCCCGGATCGTCCTGGACTCGGGCATCTCCACGGGCTGCGTGGCGGCCGTCCTGCTCAACCTGGTCTTCAACCACCTGGGCGGGCGGCGCACGCGGACGACGGCACCCGAAGCCCCCGAGACCCCGGGGGCGGTCCCGCTCGTCTCGCCGCAGTCGATCCCCTGACCGCCCACCCGTCCGGCGCCCGCTCGGCGTCCCGCGCGAAACGGCGCGGGACGCCGGGCGGGGTTATGTTCGTGGGGGTGCCACCGGGGCCGCCGGTGCCGGCGTCGGTGTTCCGGTCGTGACCGGCACGGCCTCCGGCCTCCGCAGTCGCCGCGGCACTCGCCTGGCAGGTTCATGGTGGGTGAGCACGGGGGAGACGCGAGGAGGCAGCCAGATGTCCCAGAGGAACGCCGGTACGAGCGTCCAGGTCGTCGACCCGGACACCTGCCGGGTCCGTGAGGTGCTCGACCGGGTCGCCGGCAAGTGGAGCGTGCAGATCCTGCTCGCGGCCTCGCGCGGTCCCATCCGGTTCACCGAGCTGGAGCGCGGGATCGAGGGCATCAGCCGCCGGATGCTGACCCTGACCCTGCGCAACCTGGAGCGCGACGGCCTGGTCACCCGCACCGTGCACCCGACCGTGCCGCCGAAGGTGGAGTACGGACTCACACCGGTCGCCCTCGAACTGCACGAGACGCTGCGGCGGCTCACCGACTGGGCGGAGCGCAACCGCGGTTACGTCGCGCGGGCGCGGGCCGCCTACGACGCCGAGCACCGGCCGGAACTGCTCGACGCCTGACCGGCGTCGCCGTCAGACCCGGCGCGGTGAGGCCAGCAGATGGCGGGTCCGGGTCCGGGGCTCCGTGTACTCGCCGGTCTGCCAGCCGGCCCGCTCCAGGGCGGCCGCGCAGGCCCGCAGCGGCTCGCCCGCCGGGGCGTACACGGCGACCGCCTCGGGCTGCGGGGTCGCCCGCACCCGGTACCCGGCCGTCGCCGGACCCTCCGGCGGCTGCCCGGACGCCTCCAGGGCCAGCGCGGCGGCCCGCACCAGGTGCGTACGCTCCCAGGCGCACGGCCGGTCCGTGGCACCGTCGCGGTTGGTCATCCGGCGCAGCTCCAGGAGCCCCTGCCAGGCGCTGTGCACCTCACGCGCGCGAGCGGGCCCGTCGACGGCGCTCTCCTCACCGCCGACCCGCGCGGCGAACACCCGGTCCTCCGCGGCCGGAGCCGCCGTCCCGGTCCGTTCCCGTTCCGGCGCGTCCCCGGCCCGCAGCCGGTGCCCCGCGGGCGTCAGGAAGTGGTCGTGCGGCGGCCGCGGATGCCGGAAGGCGAGCCCCAGCCGCACCAGCGCCGCCACCTGCGCCGGTGTGCCCCGCAGCCGCCCGCTGACCGGGTCGGCGGCGTCGATGACCCGCCGCTGCGCGGCGGAGGGCGGTCGGGTCACGGTGTGCTCCTCCTCGGTGTCGGTCCCCGCGGACGCGTCCCGGTCCGTCCTGTGAAGGCTACGACCGCGCACTGACACCCGACCGGCCGAACACCGCCGGCCCGCGTCAGCGGTCCGGCTCGCCCGGCCGGATGTTCCAGCCCGCGATCACCGGACGCCCGTGTTCGGTGCCGAGCCTGCACAGGGTGCCGGTCTCCAGCTGGAACAGGGCGCCGTCGGCGGGCGGCAGGCCGAGGCGCCGGGCGGTCAGGACGCGCAGGAAGTGGCCGTGGGCGACCAGCAGCACGCCGCCCTCCGCCCCGGCGAGGGCCGCCTCGACCTTGGCCAGCATCCGGTCGGCCCGCTCGCCGACCTCCTCCGGCGTCTCCCCGGGGTGCTCCGGCGGGCCTGGCGCGACCCCGTCGGTGAAGAGGAACCAGCCCGGCCGGGTGCGCTGGATCTCCGCGGTGGTCACGCCCTCGTAGCCGCCGTAGTCCCATTCCCGCAGGTCGGCGTCGACCGTGGCGTCGGGTGCGCCGATCAGCTCGGCGGTCCTGCGGGCCCGCTCGAGCGGGCTCACGAAGGCGGCTGCGAGGCGCTGCGAGCGGACCAGCGGGGCCAGCCCCCGTGCCTCCTGCCGCCCGCGCTCGGTGAGGGGCAGGTCGGTCCATCCGGTGTGCCGTCCGGACCGCGACCACTCGGTCTCACCGTGCCGGACGAGAAAGACATCAGCCATACGTCAGAGGCTATGAGCCCAGCGTTCCAGTTCGGCGAACTCACGCGCCCGCAGGCCGTGGCGCGCGTCGACCGGAAGGAGCAACGCGGGGCCGTCGTGGTGCTCGGCGACATGGCGGACGTCCAGATCGGTGACCATGTCGTCCACCCACACGAACGGCCGTCCCGCCGCCCAGGCCACCACGGTCCGCGTCTTCCAGTACAGCCCGTCCGGATCCTTCGCGAACAGCTCGGGCCACTCGATGACGGGCAGCTCGGGCAGCCCGACGGCCGGTCCGATCATCTCGTTGGCCTCGTGCATCCAGGTGGTGGCCCAGGCCAGCTGGTAGGGGAGCGCGAGCAGCCGTGCCCCGTGCCCCGGATGCAGCCGCACCCGCAGTCCGCGGCGGAGCCGGCGCGAGCCGGGCCGCTGGCGGGCGGCCCAGTTCGCCGGGCGCAGCCGGTGGGTCACGTAACCGCGGTGCCGCAGCAGCCGGGCCCGGAACGGGTTGAGGGGTCCGTCGACGTCGAGGAGGAGCAGCGGGCGCTGGGTCATGGGGAGGGGATACCCGCCTCGCCCGGTCCGCGCACGGCCCGGCCGGGCTCTACTGCCGGTACCCGCTCAGGAACCGCCCGATCCGGCCGATCGCGGTCTCCAGGTCGTCCGCGTGCGGGAGGGTGAGGATGCGGAAGTGGTCCGGGGCGGGCCAGTTGAAGCCGGTGCCCTGGACGACCTGGATCTTCTCCTGGAGGAGCAGGTCGAGCACGAACCGCTCGTCGTCGTGGATCCGGTGGACCTTGGGATCCAGGCGCGGGAAGGCGTACAGGGCGCCCTTGGGTTTGACGCAGCTGACGCCGGGGATCTCGTTGAGCTTCTCCCAGGCCACCGAGCGCTGCTCGTGCAACCGGCCGCCGGGGGCGGTGAGTTCGCGGATGGACTGGCGGCCGCCGAGCGCGGCCTGGATGGCGTACTGGGCGGGCGCGTTGGCGCACAGCCGCATGGAGGCCAGCATGGTGAGGCCCTCCAGGTAGTCCTTCGCGTGCTGCCTGGGGCCGGTGACGACGAGCCAGCCGGAGCGGAAGCCGGCCACCCGGTAGGTCTTGGACAGGCCGCAGAAGGTGAGGACCACCAGGTCGGGGGCGAGGGCCGCGGCCGAGTGGTGGACGGCGTCGTCGTAGAGGATCTGGTCGTAGATCTCGTCGGCGAAGACCATCAGGCCGTGCCGACGGGCCAGGTCGAGGATGCCCTCGACGATCTCCTTCGGATAGACGGCGCCGGTGGGGTTGTTGGGGTTGATGACGACCACGGCCTTGGTGCGGTCCGTGATCTTCGACTCCATGTCGGCGAGGTCCGGGTACCAGTCGGCCTGTTCGTCGCAGAGGTAGTGCACGGCCTTGCCGCCGGCCAGGGTGGTCACGGCGGTCCACAGGGGGAAGTCCGGGGCGGGGATCAGGATCTCGTCGCCGTCCTCGACCAGCGCCTGCACGGCCATGGAGACCAGCTCCGAGACGCCGTTGCCGAGGAAGACGTCGTCGACGTCCACCGCCAGGCCGAGGGCCTGGTAGCGCTGGGCCACCGCCCGGCGGGCGGAGAGGATGCCGCGGGAGTCGGTGTAGCCGTGGGCCTGCGGGAGCATCCGGATCATGTCCTGGAGGATCTCCTCCGGTGCCTCGAAGCCGAACAGCGCGGGATTGCCGGTGTTCAGGCGCAGCACGCTGTGGCCCGCCTCCTCCAGCGCGTTGGCGTGCTCGATCACCGGTCCGCGGATCTCGTAACAGACCTCGCTGAGCTTGTTGGACTGCCGGAACTCCATGCGCCCCTCCGGAAACTCGTGTTGCTTGGTTTTACCAAGTGACAGCTTGGAAAGTCCAACATCTTGTCTAGACTGCGCCGCATGTCACCTCGCCGAAGCTACGACCAGTTCTGCTCCGCGGCCCGTGCCCTCGACGTCGTCGGCGACCGCTGGACCCTGCTGATCGTCCGGGAGCTGCTGGCCGGTCCCCGCCGCTACACGGACCTGCACGCGGATCTGCCGGGGGTCAGCACGGACGTCCTCGCCTCCCGGCTGAAGGACATGGAGCGGGACCATCTCGCCACCCGGCGGCGGCTGCCTCCGCCGGCCGCGGCGTACGTCTACGAACTCACCGACCGAGGGCGCGAGTTGCTGCCGGTGATCCAGGCGCTGGGGCGGTGGGGCGAGCCCGATCTTGGCGAGCGCCGGCCCACCGACGCGGTCCGCGCCCACTGGTTCGCGCTGCCGCTGCTGCGGGCCCTCACGGGCGAGGGACTGGTCGAGGTCCGGCTCGGCGAAGGGGAGTTCCACCTGTACGCGGGAGCACAGGACGGCCCGGTGTACGGCGACGGCCCCGCGCCGCGCGAGCCCGACGCGCGGCTGCTGCTCGACACCGCCACGTGCGCGGCGCTGGCCCGCGGGGAGCTGACGCTCACGGACGCGGTACGGGCCGGACGGGTGACCGTGACCGGCGACGGCCCGCCGGCCAAGAGGCTGCGGGAGGTCTGAGACGACGGCCGGGCCCCCGCGAACGGGGGCCCGGCCATGGGGACATGCCGGATCAGACGCCCGGCGGCACCTGGCGCGGGCGGCCCGTGCCGCGGGTCAGCGCGTATCCGCCGATGCCCGCGAGGGCGGCGAGCACGCCGCCGATACCGGTCCACACCCAGCGGTCGGTCCACCAGCCGGAGGACCAGCCGTCGTCGGAACCGAAGCTGGAGAGCACGGCGGCCTTGCCGTCGTCGCTCTTGTCCGCGCTCACCGCGATGCCCGGCACCAGCGGCTTCGCCAGCGAGCCGTCCACCGCCGCCGCGCCGCCGATGTCCTTCGAGTCCACCCGCACCTCGGTGCTCACCGGCTGGCCGAGGTCGGCGTTGCCGAGGTCCACCACGGTCAGCCGGACGTAGTACGTGCCGGGCAGCGGGTCGTTGGCCCACGGCTCCGACCAGGCGCGGACGGTACGCATCACGCACGCCAGCTGCACCGTCGCGGCGCCCTGCGGGGCCGTGCGGGTCGCCGCGCCGTACTGGCAGGCCTGGCGGCGCCGCAGACCGTCGTACACGTCGAGCTGCCAGGTCTGCGTCCCGTGCGAGTCGGGCAGCTTCACCGTCGCCTTGACGTCGGGACGCTGCCCGGAGTCGGCGGGGAACGACCAGTACAGGTAGTCGCCCGTCGATCCGCTGGCGGTGGCCTGCTGCCCCTGGTCGAGCTCGGTCGCCGTACGGAAGGACGTGCCCGCCTGGGTGGGCGCGCCGCCGTCCTCGGAGGCGCTCGGGGAGGGCGAGGCGTCGTCGGCGACGGCCGGACCCGCGGCCAGCCCGACCGCCAGCAGGGCGGCGCTCAGCACACGTGTGATCGACATCAGTTGGTCCTCCAGACCGCTACCCGCCACCGCGACACCCAGCCCCACACCAGACCCGCCAGGAAGCCGGCCAGCACCAGCGCGCCGAGCAGCCACCAGCCACGGCCGAGACCGAAGGAGGCGACGTCGGACGCCTTCGACGGCCCGTCCACGACGTCCACCGTCAGCTCGACGGGCATCCCCGGGCTGGTCTTCACGCCGGACGCGGCCGAGAAGGAGTTGGTCACCTGGAGGCAGACGGTCTCCGGGGTGGTGTCCGCGTCGTCGTCGCTCTCGGCCTTCGGGTACCGCAGGCCGGTCGAGATGACGTCGGTGCGGCCCGTGCCCGACGCCTCGCCGCGCACTATCTCGCGTCCGTGCACGGTCACCGCGCGCAGCAGCACGCCGTAGTCGGGGTTGACGGCCCGGTCGGCGGCGACGCTGACCGAAGCCCGCAGCTCCTGGCCGGGGTTGACGTCGACCTTGTACCAGCGCTGCTGCCCGAACTCCTCGCGGTCGGTGTACAGGCCGGACTTGAGCGCGGGCGCCGAGGAGCACTGTCCGCTGCCGTCGGTGGCCACCGGCGTCACCACCGGATCGGCGGCCCGGTCCACCAACTGGCCGACCCGGTCGGTCAGTTCCTCCTTGTGCTGGACGGAGGTGTAGGTGCCGCCGGTCGCGTCCGCGATGCAGCTCAGCTGGTCCCGGGTCTTGGCGTCCGGTACCAGGCCGAGCGTGTCGATGGTCAGCCCGACGCCCTTGGCGGCGATCTCGCGGGCCACCTCGCACGGGTCCAGCGGCTGGCAGGTGTCCTCGCCGTCGCTGATCAGGACGATACGGCGGGTACCCGAGCCGCCCTGGAGATCGTCGGCCGCCTTGAGCAGCGCGGGGCCGATCGGGGTCCACCCGGTCGGCGCGAGCGTGGCGACGGCGGTCTTGGCCTCCGTACGGTCCAGGGTGCTGACCGGGTAGAGCTGCGCGGTGTCCTTGCAGCCGGTCTTCTTGTCGTTTCCGGCGTAGTTGGCGCCGAGAGTGCGGATGCCGAGCTGAACCCCCTCGGGCGTGGCGTCCAGCACGTCGTTGAACGCCTGCTTGGCCGCGGCCATCCGCGTACCGCCGTCGATGTCCGCCGTCCGCATGGAACCGCTGACGTCCAGCACCAGCTCCACCTTGGGAGCGGCCTGGCCGGTCTCGTCCGTCTCGTCGGCGGCCGCTCCGGCGGGGAACGCGATCCCGGCCGCCAGGGCGGCGAGCAGAGCGCAGACTCCCGCCGCCGTCCGTTGTGTTCTGATCATCGGCGGATCCTATTGATCAGAGGCGCCGGGCTCCAAAACGAGGACCGGACGGCGAAACACGAGCGGCCGGCGGGCCAACGGCGGGTGGCGGGACGGGAGGTGGCCGCTCACCCCTCCGCGGCCAGCGGATTCGGCAGCGCCGCCCACCGGTCCCCGGGCGTCTCCGGCGACAGCCGCATCAGCGTCAACGCCTTGGCCGGCAGCGGACCTTCGAGGAGGGCCGTCAGATCGGCGGTGGCCGGAAGGTCCCGTACGGCCGTCTCCAGCGCCGCCGCGAGCGCCGGCCCGGAGCCCGCCGTGCCCGCCAGGGCGCCCGCGACCAGAGAGCCGAACAGCTTGCGGCGCAGCATCGTTTCGTCGTCCGTGACCAGGCGTCCCGTCAGCTCGGGCGGGGTGATGCCGTGCCGGGTCAGACGGGCCGGGCTCAGCCGGATGTCGGCCAGGTCGCGGTAGACGAGCCGGAGCGGCGCCCCGCTGCCGGACAGCACCACCAGGAGGTTCTGGCCGTGCGCCTCCAGGGCCACACCCAGGTCCAGCAGCCGCAGCCCCACGGTCAGCGCGAGCCGGGCGAACCCGGCCAGCCAGGCGGGCGAGCCGGGCAGTCCCGTGGTGGCCAGGGCGGCCACCGGCAGGACCCGCTCGCCCGGCGCCGCGTACGTTTCCGGAGACTCGCGCAGCACGGCCGCCAGGTCGGGCGAGTCGGCGGTCGCCGCGCCCAGGGTGCGGGTGACGTGCAGGAGCCCGTCCGTGCGCGCCGCCAGGTCCGTGGCGAACGACGACAGGGTCACGGCCGCCTCGACGGAGTACGCCGAGATGTCCCGGACGGACGAGGTCAGCCGGGCGCTGAGCGCGGTCTTCACATGCGCTCCGCCGGGGAGCGCGAGGGTGCGCAGGGACATCAGCGGATGCGCGGTGCGCCAGGGCTCGCCGGGGCCGCCCTTGAGGACACGGGCCGTCTGCCACGGATGCACCGGAATCAACAGCCTCTCCCCGTCCCGGAGTTCGTCCGGCCAGTCGCCGGTCACCAGGCACTCCCCGGCCGCCACCGGCACCGTCTCCAGCCGTACCGCGGGCCGGTGCTCCGGCCCGTACGCCAGCTGGTCCGCCACCGAGAAACCGGGCCGGGAGCGGCAGTTGGGGTGGAAGGGATGCCCGTCCACGACCCGCTGCTCCCACTCCCAGTCCTGCCCGGGCCACTCCTCGCCGGCCGTCTCCCGGTCCGCCCGCGACAGCGCCAGCGAGGCCGCGCTGTGCCCGAGTTCGGCCGCGAACCCCGCCGAGTGCGGCCACCCCAGATCGGTCATCAGCAGCGCCGGATCGTCGTACGGCACCCCGTCCAGCCGTACCGCCCTCACGTACGCGTCGGTGGCGTACGGGTCCGCGTGCGGGCCGTGCAGCGCGCGTCCGTCGGCCAGCCGCAGGGCCACGCCGTGCGCGCCGCGCACCCGGCGCGCCACCCACGGCAGCGGCTCGTGCGCCAGCGCCCGCCACAGCCTGGTCAGCACCGCCGCGCGCGCCCCGGGCAGCTCGGCCGTGTACCGGGACACCAGGTCCGGCCGCGCCTCGGCCAGCTCCGTGGCGAGCTGTGTCTCGATGGGGGAGGGACGGTGCACGGTGAGGCTCCTCGCAACGGGGTTCTGCGGTCATGATGGCTGTCGAGGACAGACATACTGATCACGATCGGACTGTACGGACGCAGCGAACGAATGGAACGCGTGGATCCCGACCTCTCCAGCGACCGCATCGGCGAGCGCGCCGACGCGTACGCCGCCGCGCCCCTGCTCAACTGCCTGCTGCGGGAGGTGGCCGAGCCGCTCCCGGACGCCGGGCAGGGCGAGACGCGGGTCTACCAGCTGCCCGGCGGCGGCCGGCTGCTGCGGGTGCGCGGCGCGCGCCGCCCGGCCGCGCCCGAGGTGTACGCGGCCGGCCGCTGGCACCGCGTCGGCCACACCGAGCTGGTGAAACTCGTCGCCGAGGAGCTGCGCGCGCACACCGGGCTGTCCAACGGCGACCTGCCCGCCGAGATGATCGACAGCAGGGACGCGGTCGCCGCGCTGCTCACGGCACGCGCCCGGGCGACGGCGCCCGACGACCCGTACCTGCGCTCGGAGCAGTCCCTCATCACCGGCCATCCCTACCACCCTGCCCCGAAGGCGCGCGGCGGCGGCCCGGTCACCGCCTGGATGCCGTACGCGCCCGAGGCGCACGCCCGGTTCCCGCTGGTGCTGCTCGGGGTGCGCGAGGACCAGGTGGTGGAGGAGGGCGACACCTCGGCGCTGGACGCGGCGGCCGCCGTACCGCCGGGCTACCGGCTGCTGCCCGCCCACCCCTGGCAGCTCGACCTGGCCGGCCCGGACCTGGCGGCGGCCTTCGCCGACGGACGGCTGGTGCGGCTGCCGGAGACCGGGGCCGAGGTCTGGCCCACGGCCGCGATCCGCACGGTGTACGACCCGGCGGGCGATCTCTTCCTGAAGTTCAGCCTGGACGTCCGCATCACCAACGACATCCGCCGGCTGTGGGCGCACGACCTGCGCCGGCTGCGCCGCACGGACGCCGCCGTGACCGCCGCCTTCGCCGCCATGGAAGGACCCGCCGTCTGGCTCGGCGACCGCGGCTACCGCACCGCCCGCTTCGCCTTCGAGCAGTTGGCCGTCGTCGTCCGGGACGGGCTGCGCGGCTCGCTGCTGCCCGGCGCGACCCCGCTGCTCGCGGCCGGCCTGGTGGAGGGCTTCGAGGGCAGCCCGCCGGCCGCGGCGGCGGACCCCGGGGCCTGGTGGCGGGCGTACCTGCGCGCGGTCGTACCCCCGGCGCTCACGGCCTTCGCGGACCACGGCGTCGTCCTCGAAGCGCATCTGCAGAACACGCTGGTGGCCGTCGACGCGGACGGCATGCCGGTGCAGGCGCTGTACCGGGACGCCGAGGGCGTCAAGCTGCTGCCCGACGTGGAGCGGGCCGCCGGGTGGGAGCGGCTGGTGTACTGCCTGGTCGTCAACCACCTGATCGAGGTCGCCGCCGCGCTCGCCGAGCGCCGCCCCGGGTTCGACCCGTGGCCCGCGGTCCGCCGGGAACTGGCCCGGCACGGGCTCCCGGAGGCGCGCGCCCTGGCGGCCGCGCCGACCCTGCCCGGCAAGACGAACCTGCTGCTGCGCTGGACCGGCGCGGACGGCGCCGACGCGCGCTACCTGCCGCTGCCGAACCCGTTGGCCGCGCACGAGCCGGACGGGCCCTGACCGCACCCTCCGCCGCCGGTCACCCTCGGTTACTATGGTTGCTTCACGCCGGGGGGCGGTGACGCCGAAGGGATGGGTGGCCCGAGGACATGCTGAGAGAGGTGACCGCGACCCGCTACGTCGAACCCCTGCGGTCCGGCGGGTCGGTGCCCGGGATCGTCGAGGCCGACGACCTCGGGACGTACGTCGTGAAGTTCACCGGCTCCGCGCAGGGCCGCAAGGCGCTGGTCGCCGAGGTGATCGTGGGCGAGCTGGCGCGGGCCCTGGGACTGCGCTTCCCCGAGCTGGTCCTGGTCCGCTTCGACCCGGCGATCGCCGCCGACGAGCCGCACCAGGAGGTGCGCGAACTGCACGCGGCCAGCGCCGGGATCAACCTCGGGATGGACTTCCTGCCCGGCGCGAAGGACCTCACCCCCCAGCTCGCCGAGGTCTTCCCGGTGGACCCGCTGGAGGCCGGCCGGATCGTCTGGCTGGACGCGCTCACCGTCAACGTCGACCGTACGGTGCACAGCTCCAACCTCATGGTCTGGCCGACGTTCGGCACCGCCCCGCCGCGCCTGTGGCTCATCGACCACGGCGCCGCCCTCGTCTTCCACCACCGCTGGGACACCTCGGCACCCGAGAAGGCCTACGACTTCCGGCACCACGCTCTCGGCCGGTTCGGCCCGGACACCGCGGCCGCCGACGCCGAACTCGCGCCCAGGGTGACCGAGAAGCTGCTCCGGGACATCCTCGCCGAGGTCCCGGACGCCTGGCTCACCGACTTCGGCACGCCCGACGAGATGCGCGAGGCCTACGCCGGCTACCTGCTGGCCCGGGTCCGGGCCTCCGCGCAGTGGCTGCCCACCGACTTCCCGGGCCGCGAGCAGCTCGCCGCCGAGGAGGCCGACCGCGCGGCCCGGGCCCAGCGGGGCCGCCCGGCCTGGCTGAAGCAGGTCCCCGACCTGCACGGCAAGCCGGCGGCCCGGCAGGACTGGTCGGTGCACCTCGGATGAGCGAGAGCCGTCGCGTCGAGATCGAGTACTGCACCCAGTGCCGCTGGCTGCCGCGCGCGGCCTGGCTGGCCCAGGAGCTGCTGACCACCTTCGAGACCGAACTGACCGAACTGGTCCTGAAGCCCGGCAGGGGCGGCGTCTTCGTCGTCCGGGTGGCCGGCGAGGTGGTGTGGGACCGCAAGGAGCAGGGCTTTCCCGAGCCGACGGCGGTGAAGCGGGCCGTACGCGACCGAGTGGCCCCGGGGAAGTCCCTGGGCCACTCGGACGGATGAGTCCCTGAGGGTCAGCCGCGCAGCTGCCGGTACGCCGGCAGCGTCAGGAAGTCGGCGTAGTCGTCGTCGAGGGCGACGGTGAGCAGCAGGTCGTGCGCCTGCTGCCAGTGGCCGGCCGCGAAGGCCTCCTCGCCGATCTCCTTGCGGATGGCGTCGAGTTCCTCGGCGGCGATCTCGCGGGCCAGCTCGGGCGTGGCCTTCTCGCCGTTCTCGAACTCGACGCCCGCGTTGATCCACTGCCAGATCTGCGAGCGGGAGATCTCCGCGGTGGCCGCGTCCTCCATGAGGTTGAAGATGGCCACCGCGCCCAGGCCGCGCAGCCAGGCCTCGATGTAACGGATGCCCACCTGGACGGCGTTGACGAGACCGGGGTAGGTCGGCTTCGCGTCCAGCGAGTCGACGGCGATCAGGTCGGCGGCCTCGACGCGGACGTCCTCGCGGAGCCGGTCCTTCTGGTTCGGCCTGTCGCCGAGGACCCGGTCGAAGGACTCCATGGCGATCGGCACCAGGTCGGGGTGGGCGACCCAGGAGCCGTCGAAACCGTCGCCCGCCTCGCGGTCCTTGTCGGCGCGGACCTTCTCGAAGGCCACCTTGTTGACCTCGGGGTCGCGCCGGGACGGGATGAAGGCCGCCATGCCGCCGATCGCGTGCGCCCCGCGCTTGTGGCAGGTGCGGACGAGGAGTTCGGTGTACGCCCGCATGAACGGGGCCGTCATCGTGACCGCGTTGCGGTCCGGGAGGACGAACCGGGGCCCGCCGTCACGGAAGTTCTTGACGATGGAGAACAGGTAGTCCCAGCGGCCCGCGTTCAGTCCCGAGGCGTGGTCGCGGAGTTCGTAGAGGATCTCCTCCATCTCGTACGCGGCCGTGATGGTCTCGATCAGCACGGTGGCGCGGACGGTGCCCTGCGGGACGCCGACGTAGTCCTGGGCGAAGACGAACACGTCGTTCCACAGCCGGGCTTCGAGGTGCGACTCGGTCTTCGGCAGGTAGAAGTAGGGGCCCTTGCCGAGGTCGAGCAGCCGCTTGGCGTTGTGGAAGAAGTAGAGACCGAAGTCGACGAAGGCGCCGGGCACCTGCTCGCCGTCGACCTCGACGTGCCGCTCGTCCAGGTGCCAGCCGCGCGGCCGCATCACCACCGTGGCCAGTTCCTCGGCCGGGCGCAGAGCGTACGACTTGCCGGAGCCGGAGTCGGTGAAGTCGATGTTCCGGGCGTAGGCGTCGATCAGGTTCAGCTGGCCGAGGACGACGTTCTCCCAGGTCGGCGCCGAGGCGTCCTCGAAGTCCGCGAGCCAGACCTTCGCGCCCGAGTTGAGGGCGTTGATGGTCATCTTGCGGTCGGTGGGCCCGGTGATCTCGACCCGCCGGTCGTTCAGGGCCGCGGGGGAGGGCGCCACCCGCCAGGAGTCGTCCGCGCGGATCGCGGCGGTCTCCGGGAGGAAGTCGAGCGTGGAGGTGCGGGCGATCTCGGCGCGGCGTTCGGCCCTGCGGGCGAGGAGTTCGGCACGGCGCGGCGAGAACCGCCGGTGCAGCTCGGCGACGAAGGCGAGGGCCGCGTCGGTGAGCACCTCCTCCTGCCGGGGCAGGGGCGCGGCGTCGACGATGGCCAGCGGAGACGGCGCTGGTGCGGACATGAGCTGTCACTTCCTTCAGCGGTGGCACCGGGTGCCAGTCGTTCCGGGTAGAGCGAAGCGCACCCGATCAAGGGACGGGCGCTTCTGAACAGTGGATACTAGTTTCCTCATTGTGGAAGTTCAATGGTCTGTTGATGTCGAGATTCTCCGGGTCGAGCCAAGGTGGCGCTCGGTGCCATCCTGTTCACGCAAGGTGGCGCAGATCCGCCTCGGTGTCGATGTCGTACGGCTCGGCCGCGTCCGCGCACTCCACGAGCGCGATCTCCGCCTCGTGGGCCTTGAGGTAGGCGCGGGCGCCCCGGTCCCCGGTCGCGCTCGCGGCGATCCCCGGCCAGTGCCGGGCGCCGAACAGCACGGGATGGCCGCGCACCCCGTCGTAGGCGGCCGCCACCAGCGAGCCCTCGTCCCGGTAGCCGCCGAGCACCCGGGCCACCGCCTCGCTCCCGATCCCCGGCTGGTCCACCAGGGACACCAGCGCGGCCCGCGCCCCCGCCCCGGCGAGCGAGGCAAGACCCACCCGCAGCGAGGAACCCATCCCTTCCGCCCACTCCGGGTTCTCCACGACCACGCAGCCGGTCAGCCGCGCCCGCTCCCGCACGTCGTCCGCGGCGGCCCCCAGCACCACGTGCACCGGCCCGCAGCCGCCCGCGCGCAACACCTCGACCGCGTGTTCCACCAGGGGCCGTCCGTGGTGCGCCAGGAGCGCCTTGGGCCGCCCGCCGAGCCTTCTGCCGCCGCCGGCGGCCAGCAGCAGCCCGGCGATCTGGTCATGCGTGTCCGTCATGCGTCCTGCATACCCGACGCCGGGGCGGGCGGCCGGTTCCGCAGGGCTGAATTTCGGTCCGTGCTGTAGCGCGCGGCGCTGAGGAAGGCGTTTACTGACCGGCGTCCGGGGGGCCCGGCCACCGTCACGGGGGTGCGGGCGGGAGGGGGAGCGCTGTGCTGCGGAGCTTGGGACAGAGACAGAGGCCAGTGACCGGCGGAGACGAGGATCCGAGGGTGGCGGGACTGCGGACGGCGGTCTCCCGGCTGCGTCGTGAACTTGCCGCGCATCCGGCCGAGTTCACGGACCGCGCGATAGCCGAGGACGAGCTGGCCGCCCTCGCCGCGATGGCCACGGGCGGCCTGCCGGAGATCCCGCGCCTGCGCCGGTCCCTGTTACTGATCGCGGGAGCCATCGGGTCGGTGAGCGCGCTCTCCCGGGGCCTGTCGGAGGTGCGCCGGGCGGTGGACCTGTTCGGCGAGACACCGGGCCGCTGACCGCCCGCGAACGGCAGGGGACCCGCCCGGGTGCGGATCGACGACCCGGACATAACCCGCGCCCGCCCGGTTCACGCCGGTTCCGAGAAAGGTGCGGGGCGGCCGTGCGCGGGTGCGGTTCCGGTGCGTGGCGGCGGCCGGCCGCGGGGTGACGCGCGCCGGCGTGCCGTGACCGCTGTGGGGTGCCCCCTGCCGACGTGCCGTGACCGGCCGGGGGCGTGACCCGTGCCGGGCGGGGTACGCCGGTTCCGTGAAGGGTGCGGGGCTGCCGTGCGCGGGTTCCGGTGTGCGACGGCGGCCGGCCGCGGTGTGACGCGCGCCGGTGTGCCGTGACCCGCTGCGGGTTAACCCCTGCCGGCGTGCCGTGACCCGCCGGGGCGTGACCCGTGCCGGGCCGTTGTGCGCCCGGCGCCCGGGTCCCGCTGCGCTCCGGCGTCTCAGGCTCCCGAGTTCACCAGTGCCTGGGACAGTTCGACGGCCACCTGCTGGAGCACCGGCACGATCTTGCCGGTCGCGGCCTCGGTGACCCGCCCGGCGGGTCCGGAGATCGAGATGGCGGCCGCCGTCGGCGAGTCGGGCACGGACACCGCGAGGCAGCGCACCCCCACCTCCTGCTCGTTGTCGTCGACCGCGTACCCGAGCTCCCGCACCTCCGCCAGAGCGGCCAGGAACCCCTCGGGCGTGGTGATCGTCTTCTCCGTGGCGGCCGGCATCCCGGTCCGCGCCAGCAGCGCCCGCACCTCGGCGTCCGGCACGCTCGCCAGCAGCGCCTTCCCCACGCCCGTGGAGTGCGGCAGCACCCGCCGGCCCACCTCGGTGAACATCCGCATCGAGTGCTTCGACGGCACCTGCGCCACGTACACGATCTCGTCGCCGTCGAGCAGCGCCATGTTCGCCGTCTCGCCGGTCTCCTCGACCAGCCGGGCGAGGTAGGGCCTGGCCCAGGTGCCCAGCAGCCGGGACGCCGACTCGCCGAGCCGGATCAGCCGGGGCCCGAGCGCGTACCGCCGGTTGGGCTGCTGGCGCACGTAGCCGCAGGCGACCAGCGTGCGCATCAGCCGGTGGATCGTCGGCAGCGGCAGCCCGCTGCTCGCGGACAGTTCGCTCAGGCCCACCTCGCCGCCCGCGTCCGCCATCCGCTCCAGCAGATCGAAGGCGCGCTCGAGGGACTGGACCCCGCCGCTGCTGGACTTGGCGGAGTCGGTGGTGCTGGCGCTGGACGTCGGCACGGCGCGTTCCTTTCGGGGCTGCCTTTCGGGCCGGGCAGAAGAGCAGAAGCCTACCCGGCGGCCGGTTGACGCCCTGCTTGTGCGTAGCTACGTTCTGCTTGACGGAATTATAATTCCACTTTGTGGAAAGGTCCAGAGGTGGCGCCCCCGCGGCCCAGGGAAGCAGTGTGCCCTTGACGTCACGGAAGCGGGAGTGAAGACTCCTTCAACAGAACGTTGAATTCCGTGGCGTGGATGTGCATCCCGTTTCCCGGAAGCAGACGGCGGCAGAGAGAGGGGTCCGGGTGTCCGACGCTGAACTGGTACTGCGCTCGACGCGCGTCATCACCCCGGAGGGGACACGGGCCGCCGCGGTCGCCGTGTCCGCCGGGACGATCACGGCCGTACTGCCGCACGACGCCCCCGTACCGGCGGGCGCCCGCCTGGAGGACCTCGGCGACGACGTGCTGCTGCCCGGCCTGGTCGACACCCACGTGCACGTGAACGACCCGGGCCGCACCGAGTGGGAGGGCTTCTGGACCGCCACCCGCGCGGCGGCGGCCGGCGGCATCACCACTCTCGTCGACATGCCGCTCAACTCCCTCCCGCCGACCACGACGGCCGACAACCTCCGCGTCAAGCGGGAGGTCGCGGCCGACAAGGCGCACATGGACGTCGGCTTCTGGGGCGGCGCGCTGCCCGGCAACGTCAAGGACCTGCGCCCGCTGCACGAGGCCGGGGTCTTCGGCTTCAAGGCGTTCCTGTCGCCGTCCGGCGTCGAGGAGTTCCCGCACCTCGACCAGGAGCAGCTGGCCCGCTCCCTGGCGGAGATCACCTCCTTCGGCGGCCTGCTGATCGTGCACGCCGAGGACCCGCACCACCTCGCCGCCGCCCCGCAGCACGGCGGCCCCCGGTACGCCGACTTCCTGGCCTCACGGCCGCGGGACGCCGAGGACACGGCGATCGCCCAGCTCATCGCCCAGGCGAAACGCCTCGACGCGCGCGTGCACGTGCTGCACCTGTCCTCCTCGGACGCGCTGCCGCTGATCGCCGAGGCCAAGCGGGACGGCGTCCGCATCACCGTCGAGACCTGCCCGCACTACCTCACCCTGACGGCCGAGGAAGTCCCCGACGGGGCCAGCGAGTTCAAGTGCTGCCCGCCCATCCGGGAGTCGGCCAACCAGGACCTGCTCTGGCAGGCGCTGGCCGACGGCACCGTCGACTGCGTGGTCACCGACCACTCGCCCTCGACCGCCGACCTGAAGACCGCGGACTTCGCGACCGCGTGGGGCGGCATCTCCGGCCTCCAGCTCAGCCTGCCCGCCGTGTGGACCGAGGCCCGCAGGCGCGGCCACGACCTGGCGGACGTGGTCCGCTGGATGTCCGCCCGCACGGCCGCGCTCGTCGGCCTGGACGACCGCAAGGGCGCCATCGCCCCGGGCCTGGACGCCGACTTCGCCGTCCTCGCGCCCGACGAGACCTTCACCGTGGACCCGGCGGGGCTCCAGCACCGCAACCGGGTCACCGCGTACGCGGGCAAGACCCTCCACGGCGTCGTGAGATCGACCTGGCTGCGCGGTGAACGCATCGTCGCGGACGGCGAGTTCACCGCCCCGAAGGGACGCCTGCTGACCCGCACCCCCTGACCGGACCCGCTCCCGCAGCGGCCGACACCGAGAGGAAGACCTTCTTTGACGGCGATCCCGACCTTCACCGGCGACGCGCATCCCTACTCCGGCGGCGACCCGTACGCCGACTACCGCACGGCCGACCTCCCCTTCACCCGGTACGCCGACCTGGCCGACCGGCGGCTCGGCGCCGGGGTCATCGCCGCCAACGACGAGTTCTTCGCCCAGCGGGAGAACCTGCTGGTGCCGGGACGGGCCGAGTTCGACCCCGAGCACTTCGGGCACAAGGGCAAGGTCATGGACGGCTGGGAGACGCGCCGCCGCCGCGGGGCCTCGGCCGGCCACCCCTGGCCGACGGCCGAGGACCACGACTGGGCGCTGGTCCGCCTCGGCGCCCCCGGTGTCGTCCGCGGGATCGTCGTCGACACGGCGCACTTCCGCGGCAACTACCCGCAGGCGGTGTCGGTCGAGGGCACGTCGGTGCCGGGCTCGCCGTCCCCGGAGGAGCTCCTCGGCGACGACGTGAAGTGGACGACGCTGGTCCCGCGCACGCCGGTCGGCGGCCACGCGGCGAACGGCTTCGCCGTCTCGGCCGAACAGCGCTTCACGCACCTGCGCGTCAACCAGCACCCCGACGGCGGCATCGCGCGCCTGCGCGTGTACGGCGAGGTCGTCCCGGACCCCGAGTGGCTCCGCGTGCTCGGCACCTTCGACGTGCTCGCGCTGGAGAACGGCGGCCGCGTCGAGGACGCCTCCGACCTCTTCTACTCGCCGGCCACCAACACCATCCAGCCGGGCCGCTCCCGCAAGATGGACGACGGCTGGGAGACCCGCCGCCGCCGCGACCAGGGCAACGACTGGATCCGCTACCGGCTGGTGGCCCAGTCCCAGATCCGGGCCGTCGAGATCGACACGGCGTACCTGAAGGGCAACAGCGCCGGCTGGGCGTCGGTGTCGGTGCGCGACGGCGAGGACGGCGAGTGGCGGGAGATCCTTCCGCGCACCCGCCTCCAGCCGGACACGAACCACCGCTTCGTCCTGGCCTCCCCGGCGGTGGGCACGCACGCGCGCGTGGACATCTTCCCGGACGGCGGGATCTCCCGGCTGCGGCTGTTCGGCACGCCGACCGAGGCCGGCACGGCGGCCCTGACGGCACTCCACCGCGAACTGTCCTGACGCCTGCCCGCCCGTCCCGCCTCCCGGCGGGGCGGGCGAGGGGAACCGCGGGGCCGTCGGCTACGTTCTTCTGCCGTGACCCTTCAGCAAGAGATCGTCGGCAACGCCATGCAGATGGCGGTCGTCAACCTGCACCCCGGCCAGACCGTCTACTGCGAAGCCGGGAAGTTCCTCTTCAAGACCACGAACGTGACCATGGAGACCCGGCTCAGCGGTCCGAACGGCGGCGGGCAGCAGCAGGGCGGCGGCGGTGGCATGGGCGGCATGCTGCGCCAGGCCATGGGCACCGCCATGCAGGTCGGCCAGCGCATGCTGGCCGGTGAGTCGATGGCGTTCCAGTACTTCAGCGCGCAGGGCGGCGAGGGCACGGTCGGCTTCGCGGGCGTGCTGCCCGGCGAGATGCGCGCCCTGGAGCTGACCGGCACGCGCGCGTGGTTCGCCGAGAAGGACGCCTTCGTGGCGGCCGAGTCCACCGTCGAGTTCGGCATCGCCTTCCAGGGCGGCCGCACCGGCATGAGCGGCGGCGAGGGCTTCATCCTGGAGAAGTTCACCGGCCACGGCACCGTGATCATCGCCGGCGCCGGCAACTTCATCGATCTCAACCCGGCCGACTTCGGCGGCCGTATCGAGGTCGACACGGGCTGTGTCGTCGCCTTCGAGGAGGGCATCCAGTACGGCGTGCAGCGCGTCGGCGGCCTCAACCGCCAGGGCCTGATGAACGCCGTGTTCGGCGGTGAGGGCCTGTCCCTGGCCACCCTGGAGGGCAACGGCCGGGTGATCCTGCAGTCCCTGACCATCGAGAGCCTCGCCAACGCCCTGAAGAAGGCCCAGGGCGGCGACAAGCAGGGCCCGACGGGCGGACTGTTCTCGACGCACACGGGGTGAAGACCCAGGTCCCCAGGTTAACTCCCTGAAAATTCACGGGTCTTGCCGGGAAACTCCGCAGACTTGTCATTGACATGCCATGGTCTACGCGCGTCATCATGAAGCCATGAGATTCCCCCCACGCATCACCCGCGCAGGCGTCGCCGGCGTCGTCCTGTCCGCCCTCCTCGTCGGCGGCACCGTCACCGCCACCACGGCGGACGCCTCGGCCGCCTCGGTCGGCAGCGTCTGCTACAGCGACCTGCCGTCCCAGGCCTACGACACCCTCGGCCTGATCGCGTCGGGCGGCCCGTTCCCGTACTCGCAGGACGGTGTCGTCTTCCGCAACCAGGAAGGCGTGCTGCCCGGCCAGGCCAGCGGCTACTACCACGAGTACACCGTCAAGACGCCGGGCTCCTCCACGCGCGGCGCGCGGCGCATCGTGACCGGCAAGAAGACCCGCGAGGACTACTACACGGCGGACCACTACGTGACGTTCGACCTGGTCGACTTCGGCTGCTGAGCACCTGGCCGGGGTGACCCGACGGTGGAGGGCCGGTCCGTCGTCAGCCGGACCTCCGGCTCTCCGCGACGGCGAACAGCGCGATCGCCAGCACGACCAGCGCGACGCTCGCGTAGACGCCGTAGCCGTCGAGGAAGCCGAGCCGCCGCAGGAGTCCCACGTGCCAGTGGGTGAACTCGTGCAGCAGGCCCAGCACGCCCTGTACCAGAGCGACGAAGCCGAGCAGTTCCAGCACCTGTTTCACGGCACGACTCTCGCCCCGCGGCCTCCCCCCACGCCATCGGCCGCGGGGCGAGTCGTGCCCGCCGGAAGTCCGCCCGCACGCGCGCGTGGCGCGCCGAAAGTCGCCGCGGGCCCGACTTTGGTCGGCGATTTCGCGCGCGGGGAGGTGACACGGACCGGTCCTGCGTAGATTTGTCGACCGTGAGCGGTGACATCTCGGTACACACGTTCGAGCGGCGGCGGTGGCTCTTCCCGTCCGCCGTGATCCACGAACTCGATCCCGACGCCGGCCCGGCCGGCCGGCGTCCCAGGCGCACCGCCCGGGACTGGCTCGTCGACTTCAGCAGCTTCGTGCTCGCCGTGCTGCTGGGCGTGGCCGCCGCCAACACCATGCGGCAGGACCCGAACGTCTCGCACGGCCTGGCCGTCGCCGACCAGCTGATCGGCGGGCTGGCCTGCGCCGCGGTCTGGCTGCGCCGCCGCTGGCCGACGGGCCTGGCCATCGCCATGGTCCCGGTCGGCTTCGTCTCCGACACCGCCGGCGGCGCCGCCATGGTGGCGCTGTTCACGCTCGCCGTGCACCGCCCGTTCCGGTACGTCGCCTGGATCGCCGGCACCAACCTCGCGCTGGTGCCGCTCTTCTACTGGGTGCGCCCCGACCCCGACCTGCCCTACCTGGCCGTCGTCGTCCTGGTCGTGCTCTTCACCCTGCTGACCATCAGCCTCGGCATGTTCGTGCGCTCCAAGCGGCAGCTGATGGTCAGCCTGCGCGACCGGGCCCGGCGCGCCGAGACCGAGGCCGGGCTGCGCGCGGAGCGGGCCCAGCGGCTGGCCCGCGAGGCCATCGCCCGCGAGATGCACGACGTCCTCGCCCACCGGCTGACCCTGCTCAGCGTGCACGCCGGAGCCCTGGAGTTCCGGCCCGACGCACCCCGGGAGGAGATCGCGCGGGCCGCCGGGGTGATCCGGGAGAGCGCCCACGAGGCCCTCCAGGACCTGCGCGAGATCATCGGAGTCCTGCGCGCCGCCGACGGCGACGAGGCCGGCGGCCGTCCGCAGCCCACGCTCGCCGCGCTCGACACCCTGGTCGGCGAGTCCCGCCAGGCCGGCATGAAGGTCACCCTCGACAACCACGTGGGCGACCCGTCGGCCGTCCCCGCCTCGGTGGGCCGCACCGCCTACCGCATCGCCCAGGAGGGCCTCACCAACGCCCGCAAGCACGCTCCCGGCACCGAGGTCACCGTGCGCGTCACCGGAGCCCCGGGCGACGGCCTGGACATCACCGTGCGCAACCCCGCCCCGGAGGCCGAGGTCCCGCACGTCCCGGGCTCCGGCCAGGGACTGATCGGCCTGACCGAACGCGCGACGCTGGCCGGCGGCCGGCTGGCGCACCGGGCCACCGGCGACGGCGGCTTCGAGGTACGGGCCTGGCTGCCCTGGGGCGCCGCCTGACCGGCGACGCCCGCCGACCGGACGGCCACATGCCGTCGTACCCGCGTGATTACGTTGGAGCCATGACAGCGATCAGAGTGCTGCTCGTCGACGACGACCCGCTCGTGCGGGCGGGTCTGTCCCTGATGATGGGCGGGGCAGGGGACATCGAGATCGTCGGGGAGGGCGCCGACGGCGACGAGGCCGAGGCGCTCGTCGACCGCACCCGCCCGGACGTCGTCCTGATGGACATCCGCATGCCGTCCGTGGACGGGCTCACCGCCACCGAGCGGCTGCGCGCGCGTGCGGACGCCCCGCAGGTCGTCGTCCTGACCACCTTCCACGCCGACGAACAGGTGCTGCACGCCCTGCGCGCGGGCGCCGCCGGGTTCGTCCTCAAGGACACCCCGCCCGCCGAGATCGTGGACGCCGTGCGCCGCGTCGCGGCCGGCGACCCCGTCCTGTCGCCCGCCGTCACCCGCCAGCTGATGCGGCACGCGGCCGGCACCCGGGCCGACACCCGGCAGGCACGCGCGCGTGACCGGCTCGCCGCCCTCAACGACCGCGAACGCGAGGTCGCCGTCGCGGTCGGCCGGGGCCTCGCCAACGCCGAGATCGCCACCGGGCTGTTCATGAGCGTGGCCACCGTCAAGACCCACGTCTCGCGCATCCTGGCCAAGCTCGGCCTGAACAACCGCGTCCAGATCGCGCTGCTGGCCTACGACGCGGGACTGCTGGACGAATAGGGGCACCGGCGGGGCACCCCGGTCGTTCTCCGGGTACGGGACGGCCTCGGGGACCTCCTGAAGGGGGAGTGGGCATGCAGGTGACCGACCTCGGCGTGTACGGCGACGCTCTGCGCAGCGACCCGCACACGGTGTACGCCCGGCTGCGTGAGCGCGGCCCGGTGCACCGGGTGCGCTGGCCGCTGCCCGACGCCTACCACGAGACCTGGCTGGTCGTCGGGTACGAACAGGCCCGCGCCGCCCTGGCCGATCCCCGGCTGGTCAAGGACACCGGCAAGATCGGCTTCAGGTTCCTCGACGAGGACCTGATCGGCCGCTACCTGCTGGTCACCGACCCGCCCCAGCACACCCGGCTGCGCGGGCTCATCACGCGCGCGTTCACGGCCCGCCGGGTCGCCGCCCTGGAGCCGCGGATCCGCGAGATCACCGACCGCCTGCTCGACGAGATGCTGCCGCGCGGCCGCGCCGACCTCATCGACGCCCTCGCCTACCCCCTGCCGATCACGGTGATCAGCGAACTGCTCGGCGTCCCCGAGCTGGACCGCGCCCGGTTCCGGAAACTCTCCAACGAGGTCGTCGGCTCCGCCCGTCCGACCAGCGAGTACGACGCGTTCGTCGAACTCGGCGGATACCTGCGCGAGCTGATCGAGGACAAGCGGTGCGCGGGCCCGGGCGACGACCTGCTCAGCGAGCTGATCCGCACCACCGCCGAGGACGGCGACCGGCTCTCCGCCGACGAACTGCGCGGCATGGCCTACGTGCTGCTGATCGCCGGCCACGAGACCACCGTCAACCTCATCGGCAACGGCGTGCTCGCGCTGCTCACCCACCCCGGCCAGCTCGCCGACCTGCGCGCCGACCCGAGCCTGCTGGACGGCGCGGTCGAGGAGATCCTGCGCTGGGAGGGCCCGGTGGAGAACGCGACGTACCGGTACGCGGCCGAACCCCTGGAGATCGCCGGCACCGCCATCGGCCAGGGCGACGCGGTGATGATCGGGCTCACCGCCGCCGACCGCGACGGCACCCGCTACCCCGAGCCCGACCGCTTCGACATCCGCCGCGACAACCGCGGCCACCTCGCCTTCGGCCACGGCATCCACTTCTGCCTGGGCGCGCCGCTGGCCCGCCTGGAGAGCCGTACGGCCCTGCGCGCCCTCCTGGAGCGCGCCCCGGACCTGGCCCTGGACGGCCCGCACGGCGAGTGGCTGCCGGGCACGCTGATGCGAGGGGTGCGGACCCTGCCGGTGCGCTGGTAGCAGGCGCGCGCGGCGCCCGTGGTCCGGCGCGGGCCGCGGCCTACGCCGTGTCCGGGATCTCCGTGAGCGCGACCGGGCGCCGCTCGTGGCGGGAGATCTCGCAGGCCTCCGCGATCCGCAGCGCCTGGAGCGCCTCGCGCCCGTCGCAGGGGTTGGCGAGCCCGCCGCGCACCACGTCGACGAAGGCGCACAGCTCGGCCTCGTAGGCGGGTCCGAACCGTTCCAGGAAACCGGGCCACGGCTTGTCCGCGGGCGGCGGCCCGGTCGGCTCGGTGGAGGCCACCGGCGTCCGGTCGTCCAGGCCGACCACCACGGTGTCCCGCTCCCCGGACAGCTCCATCCGCACGTCGTACCCGGCGCCGTTCAGCCGGGTCGCGGTGGCGGTGGCGAGCGTGCCGTCGTCCAGCGTGAGCAGGGCCGCGCCGGTGTCCACGTCCCCGGCCTCGCGGAACATGGCCGGCCCTGCGTCCGACCCGGTCGCGTACACGTCGACGACCTCGCGGCCGGTCACCCAGCGCAGCACGTCGAAGTCGTGGATCAGCGTGTCCCGGAACAGCCCGCCGGACAGCGGCAGCCACTGAGGCGGAGGCGGCGACTGGTCCGAGGTCAGCGCCCGCACGGTGTGCAGCCGTCCCAGCCGGCCCGAGCGCACCGCCTCCCTGGCGCCCGCGTACCCCTTGTCGAAGCGCCGCTGGAAGCCCATCTGCAGCACCGTCTTGGCCCGCTCCACCTCCGCCAGGGCGTGCAGGGTGCCCGGCAGGTCGAGGGCGATGGGCTTCTCGCAGAAGACCGGGAGCCCGGACCGCGCGGCCCGGCCGATCAGGTCGGCGTGCGCCGAGGTCGCCGTGGTGATCACCACCGCGTCCACGCCCCACCGGAAGATCTCGTCCGCCCCGGGCGCCGCCGTCTCGCCGAGCCGGTGCGCCAGATCCTGGGCCCGCGCCGGGTCGGCGTCCGAGAGGATCAGCGATCCGACCTCGCGATGACGGCTGAGCGTGGTCGCATGAATGGTTCCGATGCGGCCCGTACCGATGACCCCGATGCGCATGGGAACAAGGTGGTGGTGCACCCGGTGCGCTGTCAATCCGTATGTCCGGACAATCGAACTACACAACTTCCCGTCAACCCGTCACGGGGATACGCTCGGGCCCGTGCCGAAACCAGATGTGGACCCGACCGTGCCGCTCGACCTGAGGGTGGACCGGAGTTCTCCGGTGCCGTTGTACTACCAGCTCGCGCAGCAGCTGGAGGCGGCCATCGAGCACGGCTCGCTCACTCCCGGCAGCCTGCTCGGCAACGAGATCGAGCTCGCCGCGCGGCTCGGTCTGTCCCGTCCGACCGTGCGCCAGGCCATCCAGTCGCTCGTCGACAAGGGCCTGCTGGTGCGCCGCCGCGGTGTCGGCACCCAGGTCGTGCACAGTCAGGTCAAGCGCCCGCTGGAGCTCAGCAGCCTCTACGACGACCTGGAGTCGGCCGGCCAGCGACCCGCGACGAAGGTGCTGGTCAACACGGTCGTCCCGGCGTCCGCCGAGATCGCCGCCGCGCTCTCGGTCGCCGAGGGCACCGAGGTGTGCCGGGTGGAGCGGCTGCGGCTGGCGCACGGTGAGCCGATGGCGTACCTGACCAACTATCTGCCCTCCGGCCTGCTCGACCTGGACACCGGCCAGCTGGAGGCGACCGGCCTGTACCGGCTGATGCGGGCCGCCGGGATCACCCTGCACAGCGCCCGCCAGTCCATCGGCGCCCGCGGCGCGAGTGCCGCCGAGGCCGAGCGGCTCACCGAGCCGGAGGGCGCCCCGCTGCTCACCATGCGGCGCACCACGTACGACGACACCGGCCGGGCCGTCGAGTTCGGCGATCACATCTACCGGCCGACCCGCTACTCCTTCGAGTTCCAGCTGCTCGTGCGGTCCTGACCGCGGCCCGTTCCCGACGCCGTGTTAGTCGCAATGTCCGGACAAGGCGGACGCGGAGTGCGGCCCGCCGCCGTCAGGAGTGTCCCCATGTTCGATACTGAGGCTTTTGGGGCAGGCGAGGTCGCCGTCGGTGGTCACCCACGGTGAGCCTTGCCCGCCCCTCTCGCACGTATGAGCACGGCAAGAAGGGCACGGCCTCGTGGCACGGTTTCGGACCTGGGTGGGCACCGCGGTGGCGGTGGCGCTCGGCGTCACCCTCGCGGGATGCAGCAGTACCGGCGGCAAGCGGGCGGAGGACGCCCGCAGCGCGGCGGCGGCCCAGGGACGGGCGGCGGTGAACACGCCCCGCTGGACCTTCGCGATGATCACGCACTCGGGGGACGGCGACACCTTCTGGGACATCGTGCAGAGCGGTGCGAAGCAGGCCGCCCGCAAGGACAACATCAACTTCCTGTACTCGCACGACGACGAGGCCCAGCAGCAGGCGCAGCTCGTGGACGCGGCGGTCGACAAGAAGGTCGACGGCATCATCGTCACCCTCGCCAAGCCCGACGCGCTCAAGGCGGCCGTGGCCCGGGCCGAGAAGGCCGGCATCCCGGTGATCACCGTGAACTCCGGCTCGGAGGAGTCCAAGGCCTTCGGCGCCCTCACGCACATCGGCCAGGACGAGACCGTCGCGGGCCAGGCGGTCGGCGACGAGCTGAACCGGCGCGGCCGGAAGAAGGCCCTGTGCGTCCTGCACGAGCAGGGCAACGTCGGCCACGAGCAGCGCTGCGCGGGCGTCGCGAAGACCTTCCACGGCGAGGTCGAGAACCTCTACGTCAACGGCACCAACATGCCCGACGTGCAGTCCTCGATCGAGGCGAAGCTCCAGGCGGACCGGTCGGTCGACGCGGTCGTCACGCTCGGGGCGCCGTACGCCGACACCGCCGTGCAGGCGAGGACGGACGCGGGCAGCCGCGCCGAGGTCGACACCTTCGACCTCAACGCGAAGGTCGCCGCCGAACTGAAGGACGGCACCCTCGGCTTCGCCGTGGACCAGCAGCCCTACCTCCAGGGCTACCAGGCGGTCGACCTGCTGTGGCTCTACAAGTACAACGGCGACGTCCTCGGCGGCGGCCGGCCGGTGCTCACCGGCCCGCAGATCGTCACCAAGGACCAGGCGGCCGAGCTGGCGCAGTACACCGAGCGGGGCACCCGATGAGCGCGACCGTGGACCGGGCTCCTGACGAAAGGATTCTGCAGACCTCTCCGCTGCGCAGGCTCCTCTCCCGTCCGGAGCTGGGCTCGGTCGTCGGCGCCCTGGCCGTCCTCCTCTTCTTCGCCGTGGCGGCCGACGGCTTCCTGCGCGCGTCGAGCATCAGCACGGTCCTCTACGCCTCCTCGACGATCGGCATCATGGCCGTACCGGTCGCGCTGCTGATGATCGGCGGGGAGTTCGACCTCTCGGCGGGCGTCCTGGTGACCTCCTCCGCGCTGGTCTCCTCGATGTTCAGCTACCAGATGACGGCGAACACCTGGGTCGGCGTGGGCGTCTCGCTGCTCGTGACGCTCGCCGTCGGCGCCTTCAACGGCTTCGTGCTCACCCGCACCAAGCTGCCCAGCTTCATCGTCACCCTGGGCACCTTCCTCATGCTCACCGGCATGAACCTCGGCCTCACCAAACTGATCGACGGCACGGTCTCCACCAAGACGATCGCCGACATGGAGGGCTTCGGGTCGGCCCGCGCGGTCTTCGCCTCCACCCTCACCGTGGGCGGCGTCGACTTCAAGATCACGATCATCTGGTGGCTCGCCCTGGTCGCGGCCGCCTCCTGGATCCTGCTGCGCACCCGCGCAGGCAACTGGATCTTCGCGGTCGGCGGCAACCAGGACGCGGCCCGCGCGGTCGGCGTCCCGGTCGCCAGGACCAAGATCGGCCTCTACATGGGAGTCGCGCTCGGCGCCTGGATCTCCGGCCAGCACCTGCTCTTCTCCTACGACGCCGTCCAGTCCGGCGAGGGCGTCGGCAACGAGCTGATCTATATCATCGCGGCCGTGATCGGCGGCTGCCTGATCACCGGCGGCTACGGCAGCGCGGTCGGCTCGGCGGTCGGGGCGCTCATCTTCGGCATGACCAGCAAGGGCATCGTCTTCGCCGAATGGAACCCCGACTGGTTCAAGTTCTTCCTCGGAGCGATGCTGCTCCTCGCGACCCTGCTCAACACCTGGGTCCGCAAGCGCGCGGAGGCCACCGCATGACCCTCGTCCAGCTGACCGGCGTCAGCAAGCACTACGGCGGCGTCCGCGCCCTGGAAGGGGTCTCGCTGGAGGTCCACGCGGGCGAGATCACCTGCGTCCTCGGCGACAACGGCGCCGGCAAGTCCACCCTGATCAAGATCATCGCGGGCCTGCACCCGCACGACGGCGGCAGCCTGCGCATCGACGGCGAGGAGACGACGCTCGGCTCCCCGCGCGAGGCCCTGGACCGCGGCATCGCCACGGTCTACCAGGACCTCGCGGTGGTGCCCCTGATGCCGGTGTGGCGCAACTTCTTCCTCGGCTCGGAGCCGCGCACGGGCGTGTTCAAGCGCCTGGACGTCGACCACATGCGCCGCACCACCCGCGCCGAACTCCTGCGCATGGGCATCGACCTGCGCGACGTCGACCAGCCGATCGGCACCCTGTCGGGCGGCGAACGCCAGTGCGTGGCCATCGCGCGGGCCGTCCACTTCGGCGCCAAGGTCCTCGTCCTGGACGAGCCGACCGCGGCACTGGGAGTGAAGCAGTCGGGCGTGGTCCTCTCCTACCTGGCCGCGGCACGCGACCAGGGCCTGGGTGTTGTGTTGATCACGCACAACCCGCATCACGCGTACCTGGTCGGGGACCGGTTCGTGCTGCTGAGGAGGGGCACGATGGCGGCGAGCCACGACCGCGACTCGGTCACCGTGGACGAGCTGGCCCGGCAGATGGCGGGCGGCAGCGACCTGGAAGCACTGAGCCACGAACTGCGGCGGACCCCGGGGCCCGGGACCCCGCGCGACTAGCCGCCGCGCACCCGCGCCCGGCACCGGCGCGCACCCTTCCTTATCTCCCCCGAACGGCGGCACTCCTCCCCGTGCGGCAGAATCAAGCCCGATGAGCACCTACCGCGACCTCACCGCCCCCATAGGCTCCCGCCGAGCCCCCGTCCTGCGAACGGTCGGGACGAGGGAACGCCGGTCCCACCTGACGGCCCCCCGTGTCCCCACCGTCGGCATCGACATCGGCGGCACCAAGGTCATGGCGGGCGTGGTGGACGCCGACGGCAACATCCTGGAGAAGCTCCGCACGGAGACCCCGGACAAGTCCAAGAGCCCGAAGGTCGTCGAGGACACGATCGTCGAGCTGGTCCTGGACCTGTCCGACCGGCACGACGTGCACGCCGTCGGCATCGGCGCGGCCGGCTGGGTCGACGCCGACCGCAACCGCGTGCTGTTCGCCCCGCACCTGTCCTGGCGCAACGAACCCCTGCGCGACCGCCTCTCCGGCCGGCTCTCGGTCCCCGTCCTCGTCGACAACGACGCCAACACCGCCGCCTGGGCGGAGTGGCGGTTCGGCGCCGGCCGCGGCGAGGACCACCTGGTCATGATCACCCTCGGTACCGGCATCGGCGGCGCGATCCTGGAGGACGGCCAGGTCAAGCGCGGCAAGTTCGGCGTCGCCGGCGAGTTCGGCCACATGCAGGTGGTGCCCGGCGGCCACCGCTGCGCGTGCGGCAACCGCGGCTGCTGGGAGCAGTACAGCTCCGGCAACGCCCTGGTCCGCGAGGCCAAGGAGCTGGCCCAGGCCGACTCCCCGGTGGCCTACGGGATCATCGAGCACGTCAAGGGCAACATCGGCGAGATCTCCGGCCCGATGATCACCGAGCTGGCCCGTGAGGGCGACGCGATGTGCGTCGAACTGCTCCAGGACATCGGCCAGTGGCTCGGCGTCGGCATCGCCAACCTCGCCGCCGCCCTCGACCCGTCCTGCTTCGTCATCGGCGGCGGCGTCAGCGCCGCCGACGACCTGCTGATCGGACCCGCGCGGGACGCGTTCAAGCGCCAGCTCACCGGCCGCGGCTACCGGCCCGAGGCCCGCATCGCCCGCGCCCAGCTGGGCCCCGAGGCCGGCATGGTCGGCGCCGCCGACCTCGCGCGCCTGGTCGCCCGCCGGTTCCGGCGCGCCAAGCGGCGCCGGGTCGAGCGGCACGAGCGGTACGAGCGGTTCGCGGAGGCCCGCCGGACCCGGGACACCGCATGACCGCTGCACTGCCCCGCCAGGCCGCGCCCCCCGACGAACCGCGCCGCCCGCCGGAGACACCGGGCCACAAGGCGCGCCGCCGGGCACTGACCCTGCTGATCATCGTGCTGCTGATCGGCGTACCGGCCGGCTATCTGGTGATCTCCGCCAACCAGAGCCGCAACAGCGGCAAGGACAAGGAGTCCAAGTACTCCGCGACCGGCCTCACCGAGGGCTGGCCCTCCAAGGTGCAGCGGCGGCTCTACCAGGTGCCGGTCCCGCACCCGGCCGACACGATCGCCTACTACGAGACGAACAACTGGAAGACCAGCCGTCTCTATGTCCAGTTCCGCACCAACAGCGCCGGTCTGGACAGCTTCCTCGAAGGCATGGGCGTCAACCGGGGCGACCTGAAGAAGGACGACATCACCATCACCGCCCGCGACCGGAAGGTCTCCGGCTGGACGTTCTCCGGCCCCGGAACCTGGTCGGGCCTGACGCACAAGCAGAAGAACCCGGCACCCACCCAGGACGTCGTCGTGAACACGGCCGACCCGAACTACCCGATGGTCTACGTCGTCTCGCGCACCGTTCCCTAGCGAGGGCACCGGCAGGCCGCCGGAGCCGATTGTCCGACCCCGCCCGTACAGTCGAAGACGTCTGATCCGACAGGTGGGCGGGAGGTGGCAGAACGTATGGACGGCACGGCGGCCGGGACACCCGGCGGCGTCTCGCCGCGCCTGGCCGCGGTCTACCTGCCGGCCGACCTCCCGCGCCAGGGCCGCGTCGCCTTCTGGGACCCGGACGGCGACCCGCTGCCCGCCGCGACCGAGGACCTGACGGTCGTACGACGGCACGGAGCCGGTGTCCGCCGCCGGCAGGTGCCCGCGCTGACCCTGCCGCTCGGCGAGGCCCTGCCGCTGCTCGTCCGGGCCCGCCACGACCCGGCCGCCCATCCCGCCACCGCCTGCTGGGGCGCCGCCGCCCAGCACGCGCTGCGGCTCGCCGCCCGGGGCCGCCTGCTGCCCGGCCTCACCCCGGCCGGCCACGACGCCTGGCGGGCCGGTCCCCTGGAACCCGCCGACATCGCCCACCTGCGCGCGGTGGCCGCCGCGCTGCCCGCCGAGGGCCACGCCGTCCCGCTGCCGGGCCCCGGCCCGCTCCGGCTGCCCCAGCCGGAGGCCCTGGTCCGCTCCTTCCTGGACGCCGTCGCCGACACCCTGCCCCGCACCCCGGCCGCACCGCACACCTCGGGCAGGCCGTTCGCCGCCGCCGGGGCCCAGCGGCTGCCGGACGCCCGGGAGTGGGCCGCGGAGGTCGCCGCGGGCATGGACGCGGGCGTACGCGTCTCGCTCCGCCTGGACCTGTCGGCCCACGACCTGTTCGACGACGGCGAGGGAGCGCACCGCGCGGGCGCGGCGATCGTCCAGGTGCACAGCCTCGCCGACCCCACCCTGATGACCGACGCGGCGGCCCTGTGGGCCGGGCGGTCCGACGCCGGCGCCTTCGGCCCGCGCGCCCGGGTGGACGCGGCCCTTGCCGTGCGCCGGGCCGCCCGGGTGTGGCCGCCGCTGGACCGCCTGGCCGAGCAGGACGTACCCGACGTCCTCGCCCTCTCCGACGAGGAACTGGGCGACCTCCTCGGGGTGGCCGCGACCCGGCTGGCGGCGGCCGGGGTCGCCGTGCACTGGCCCCGGGACCTGGCCCAGGACCTCACCGCGGCCGCCGTGATCCGCTCCGCCCCCGGCTCGGCGACCGACGGCACCGGCTTCTTCGAGGGCGAGGACCTGCTCCGGTTCCGCTGGCAGCTGGCGCTCGGCGGCGACCCGCTCAGCGACGCGGAGATGGACGCGCTCGCCGAGGCCCACCGTCCGGTCGTACGGCTGCGGGACCGCTGGGTGCTCGTCGACCCGGCCCTGGTACGCAAGGCCCGCAAGCGCGAACTGGGTCTGCTCGACCCGGTCGACGCGCTCTCCGCGGCGCTCACCGGCGAGGCCGAGGTGGACGGCGAGAGCGTCCCCGCGGTCCCCGTCGGCCTCCTCGCGGACCTGCGCGACCGCCTCACGGAGGGCCTCAGGCCCGCCGAGCCGCCCGCCGGCCTGCACGCCACCCTGCGCGACTACCAACTGCGCGGCCTGGCCTGGCTCGACCTCATGACCTCCCTCGGCCTCGGCGGCTGTCTCGCCGACGACATGGGCCTCGGCAAGACGATCACCGTCATCGCCCTGCATCTCAAGCGGGCCCGCACCGAACCGACCCTCGTGGTCTGCCCCGCCTCGCTGCTCGGCAACTGGCAGCGGGAGATCTCCCGGTTCGCGCCCGGCACCCCGGTCCGCCGCTTCCACGGCTCCGACCGCACCCTGGACGGCGTCGACGGCGGCTTCGTCCTGACCACCTACGCCACCATGCGCGCCGCCGCGGACAGCCTCGCCGACCGGTCCTGGGGCATGGTCGTCGCCGACGAGGCACAGCACGTCAAGAACCCCTACTCGGCGACCGCCAAGGCGCTGCGCACCCTCCCCACCCGCGCGCGCGTGGCCCTCACCGGCACCCCCGTGGAGAACAACCTCTCCGAACTCTGGGCCCTCCTGGACTGGACCACTCCCGGCCTCCTCGGCCCGCTGAAGTCCTTCCGCGCCCGGCACGCGCGCGCGGTGGAGAACGGCGAGGACCAGGAGGCGGTGGCCCGGCTGGCCCGCCTGGTCCGCCCCTTCCTGCTGCGCCGCAAGAAGTCCGACCCCGGCATCGTGCCCGAGCTGCCGCCCAAGACCGAGACCGACCACCCCGTCCCTCTCACCCGTGAACAGGCCGCGCTGTACGAGGCGGTGGTCCGCGAGTCGATGCTCGCCATCGAGACGGCGCAGGGCATCGCGCGCCGGGGCCTGGTGCTCAAGCTGCTCGGCGCCCTGAAACAGATCTGCGACCACCCCGCGCTCTACCTCAAGGAGGAGCCGCGCGCCGACGGCCAGGCCGCCCGCTCCGGCAAGCTCGCCCTGCTCGACGAGCTGGTCGACACCGTCCTGGCCGAGGACGGCTCGGTGCTGGTCTTCACCCAGTACGTGGGCATGGCCCGCATGATCACCGCGCACCTGCGGGACCGCGCCGTCCCGGTCGACCTGCTGCACGGCGGCACACCGGTGCCGGAGCGGGAGCACATGGTGGACCGTTTCCAGAGCGGTGCCGTTCCGGTCCTGGTGCTGTCGCTGAAGGCCGCGGGCACCGGCCTCAACCTGACCCGCGCCGGCCATGTCGTCCACTTCGACCGCTGGTGGAACCCGGCGGTGGAGGAGCAGGCCACCGACCGCGCGTACCGCATCGGCCAGACCCAGCCCGTCCAGGTGCACCGGCTGGTCACCGAGGGCACCGTGGAGGACCGCATCGCGGAGATGCTGGAGGCCAAGCGTGCCCTCGCCGACGCGATCCTCGGCTCCGGCGAGTCGGCCCTGACCGAACTGACGGACCGTGAGCTGTCCGACCTGGTGTCGCTGCGGAGGACGGCATGAGCGAGGACGAGCGGCGGCCGGGCGACGCGGCACGGCGGGCGCTGCGGGCGGCCCGGGGACACGACGCGCACACCGAGGACGAGAAGGCGGCACCGGCCGGGACCGGACGCGAGGGCACGGCTGCCGCGGGGGAGGACGCGGGCTCCCCGGACGCGGGCACGGTTCCTCCGGAGGCCGCTGCCGTCGGCGGGCGGGAGGCCAGGCCGGGCGATGCGGCGCGGCGGGCGCTGCGGACGGCCGCGGCGGCGAAGGACGCGGGGCAGCGGGACGCCGGGGCCGGCGCCGAGGAGGAGGCGGCCGCCGTCGACGCGGCCCCCGCCGCCGTCCGGCCGGGTGCCCGGCCCGGGGACGCCGCGCGCGAGGCGCTGCGTGCGGCCCGCGCGGAGGCGCGGCGGGCCGAGACGGCGGTGGCAAAGACCCCGGAAGCGTCCCCGGACCGCGCGGCACGCCGGTCCGCGCCGCCGGCGCAGGAGACGACCCGCGGCCGCACCGCCCGCGACCTGAAGCAGTACCTGGGCACCGCGTTCAGGATGCCGAAGGACGAGCCGGAGCCGGAGCCGGAAACCGAGCCGGATCAGGAACCCGAGCCGGATCAGGTACCTGAGCCGGAATCGGAAACGGCCCGCACCGACGCCCCGCCCGCCCGGCGGGCTCCGGCGCAACGCCCCGGCCAGGACGAGGCACACCCCGGTACGGCGGGCCCCCGCGCGGCGGATCCCGCGGACCCGGGGCCCGCCGTACCGGTGGCCTCTCCGCGGCTGCCCGGCACCATGGCGACCCCGCACCGCGACACCGAACTGCGCCGCACCTTCCCCGCCCTCCCCGCCCCGCCGTCCCCCACCGGCCTCGCCGGGACCTGGTGGGGCAACGCCTGGGTGCGGGCGCTGGAGGAGGGCGCGCTGGACGCGAAACGGCTGGCGCGCGGGCGCGGGTACGCCGAGCGGGGACAGGTGGACGCCATCACCGTGACACCGGGACTGGTCCTCGCGTACGTGCAGGGGAGCCGGCCGCGGCCGTATCGCGTGCAGGTGCGGTTGCGTACCTTCGGCGCGGACGAGTGGGAGCGGTTCCTGGAGGCCGCCGCCGACCGGCCCGGGAACATCGCCGCGCTGCTCGACAAGGAGCTGCCGCAGACCCTCGCGGAGAGCGGGGTGCCACTGCTGCCGGGGCCCGGCGAACTCGAACCCCGGTGCAGCTGCCCGGACTTCGGTCACCCCTGCAAGCACGCGGCCGCCCTCTGCTACCGGACGGCACGGCTGCTGGACGCCGACCCGTTCGTCCTGCTCCTGCTCCGCGGCCGCGGGGAACGCGAGGTGCTCGACGCGCTGACCCGGCGCAACGCGGCCCGCGCGGCCCGCAAACGGCAGCCGGTGCCGCTGCCCGGCGTCCGTGCCACCGAGGCCCTGGAGCCGCGCCGGCTGCCGCCGCTGCCGCCCCCGCTGCCGGTGCCGCCGCACCCCGAGCAGCCACCGGTCTACCCGGGCGTGCCCGGCGGACCCGACGCCTTCACCCTGGACCAGCTCGCCACGGACGCCGCGGCCCGCGCCCACGCCCTGCTCGCCACCGGGCACGATCCGGTCGGCGAACTGACCCTGTGGCAGGACGCGGTCCGCCTCGCCGCCGCCCGCCCCGGCTCCGGCCTGACCGCGTCCACCCGCGCCCTGTACGCCTCGCTCGCGGACGCCGTCGGCCGCACGCCGGGCGACCTGGCCCGAGCGGTCGCCGCCTGGCGCCAGGGCGGCCCGGAGGGGCTGGCCGTGCTGGAGGAGCCCTGGGATCCGCCGGCCGGCCGTTTCGACCGGGCCAGACCGCTGCTCCTGGCCGCCGACCTCCCGGCGTTCCGGCCCTGGCGCAACCACCTGACCCACCCCGGCGGTCATGTCCAGCTCCGGCTGGGCCGCGACGGCCTGTGGTACGCCTACGAATCGGAGCCGGGCCAGGACGACTGGTGGCCCAGAGGCACCCCCGACCCGGATCCGGTGGGGGCACTGACCGGACTCGGCGCGGCGGACGACCTCTAGCGGCTGCGCTCCCGCCCCCTGCCCCGCCGGTGCCGCCGCGAGGCCGCCCCCCGGAGCGGTCAGGACCTGGCGAGGGCCAGGTCCCGGCAGGCTTCCTCGATCCAGGCGAGGGGGACCCCGCTGGGCAGGGCGTCGCCACGGACGTCGGCCGTCAGCGCGTCCCAGTCGTCATAGCCGTGGGCCCTCGCCACCGAGTCCCTGGCCTTCGCCTCCTGCGGAGGTGTCACCCTCGTGCGGCTCGTCTTGTGGTCCTTCAGCCGGCGGACGGCATGCCACAGCATCACCTCCGTCTCGAACTGCCGGAAATGACGGATCTTGTCCATCAGGTTCGCGGACAGGGACGGACGGTCCAGGAAGAGGCGCGCGAGAGCCGGCTCGACCGAGGGATTCCGGGACAGTTTCGACCCGCCTTTGGCGGTCAGCCCCGCGAAGTCGACCTGCCCGGCCAGCAGGAACCGGATGTATTTCTGGTACCGGCCGGTCCCGAAGACGAACGGGGGCAGGGACAGGTCGAGTTCCGTACGGCTGTGGCCGAGAAGCGGGTCGTGCGAGGCGTACCGCGGCCCCTGGTCGAACCGGCGGCCGTCCCCGTCGGCGGGAGCCCCGACGGGCAGGGCCGAGAGGAAGCGGACGGCCCGCAGCGCGTCCGTCCGCTTGATGTCGACGCGGGCCGCGGCTTCCGCGATCACGCCCCCCGGGTCGTCGATCCCGGCCTTCTTGAACAGCAGCCGCCAGACCCGGTCGGGATAGTACGACTCCTCGGCGACCCGGCGGAGTTCCGCCCCCTGGGACCGGGTGATCAGCTTGAGGCCGTACAGCCTCCTGACCGCCGCACGGATGTTGACCAGGGCGACGCTCACCGCGGCGTGGTCGTCGTCGGGATCCGTCGCCACCACGACGGGGTCGTCCGAGTCGAAGAGGCCGGCCCGGTACATCCGGTAGACGGCCCCGACACCGTGGACGCCGACGGGCCAGCACTCCGCGGCCCGTACGGCCCCCATGCTGGACGCCCCGACGACCTGAGCGCCGTCCCGGGCCACCTCGACGACCTCGCGCGGGGACACCGGGAGCACCTGCGAGAAGGAACCGTCGATGATGAGGATCCGGGAGCTGCCGCTCTCCCTGGCCCGGTAGACGTCGCCGCGTCGCGCGGGCGGAAGGACGTCCGCCTGCGGCAGCAGGGCCCGCGCCTCGCCCGGCGGCAGGGACGGCCCGGTGAAGATGGTGGTTCTCATGGCTCAGATCACCGATTCCAGCAGGCGGAGGGTGGGGGTGCGCGAACTCTCCCCGTAGGGGGAGGCGAGGCCCGGGACCAGGACACGGACCACCGGCACCCCGAGGTCCGCGCGGGTCAGTTCGGTCACCAGGCACCGGTCGTGTCCCGCGTCCCGCAGCCGGCCCACGATCGTGCGCAGGTTCTCCAGGATGCTGCCGCCAGCGTCCTCGGCCCGCGGGAACGGCAGGGAACCGGGGTTCCGGTACAGAGAGTCGATCCGCTTCATCTCGGCCGGCCTGCGCCCGGCCCGCCCGGTCTCGAACACCTCGCGCGCGCCCGTGGCGAAGCTCGCGTGGCCCTGGCACGCCTCGGTGAGGGCGCGCAGCAGCGCCCGTTCGGGCCGCAGGTCGGCCCCGTACCCGGGGAAGTAGGTCACCTTGCCCTCCTGCCCGAAGTAGCCGTCGTCGAAGAGGACGACCCGGACGACCGGCACGCCGATCACGTTGGTCAGATCCTGGATCCGCACGACCAGCTGCTGACCGGTCAGCGCGTCGAGGAGGTCCTTCGCGGCCCCGGCCGGGACCGACTCCGGGGAGACGACCCGCAGAGGCCGGCGGGGCGAGAAGAGCGGGTCGTGGTGCGCGGAGTAGAACGCCTCCTCCGACACCGCGTCGCGTTCGACGAGTTCACAGACGGCGTGCAGGACCGCCTCCGAGTACGTGTTCCCGGAGGCCAGCCCGTTGGTCTCGATCCGGGCCGTCATGCCTTCCGTGGCGGGATTGAGGACGAGGTCGGCCGGCACCAGATGATGGCCGCCGCGCGCCAGGTCGTACGCCCCCGTCCAGGAGAAGACCGCGTCGGGCCGGTACGCCGTGTCCAGCGGCAGGTTGAAGTCCGCCGGGTCGACCGCGCCGGCGGGAGCGAGGTCCGCGTAGGAACCCCTGACGATCCTGCGGGCCGGAAGCTCCTCGGCCGAGACGCGCTCGATCGCCTCCATGACGGCGCTGAGCTTCGCCGCGATCGGTGTCGCCCCCTTGCCCGCGCTCACCATCAGGTCCTCGGCCAGCGGGGTCACGGCCGACCACACGGGGGAGCTGATGTAGTCCAGCGGGGTGGTGTCGTACACGCGGGTGACGGGGACGCTCGGCAGCAGCGGTTCCAGGAGGTCCCACGTCTCCTCGAAGCTTCTGGCGTGTCCGGCGTCCGAACTCTCCGCGTCGGGCCGGAAGCTGTCCGGGCGCAGGGCTGTCAGGCTGTTCGGTTCGACCATCATCGTGATGCCTTCTCTGGAAGCGGGGACCGACGGGAGGGCGTACCGCCGCGCGTCGCTGCTGCTCTGCTGCGGCCTGCCTCAGGCGTCCCGCGCGACCACGAGGTCGTCGGCGAAACGCGCCCCGAAGTCCCCCTTCCACACCGCGGTCAGCCGGGGCAGTCCCTCCAGCACGCCGGTCGCCGCGAGCTGCAGCATCATCTCCCGCATGACCTGCCGCGTGAGGCCGGCGGCCAGACACGCGTGCCGGCCCCGCCCGAAGGCGACATGGCGGGCCCCGGTCCGGTCCGCGCGGAAGGTCTCCGGATCGGCGAACCGCCTCGGGTCGCGGTTGGCCGCCACGAGCACGAGGACCACGCGCGACTCGGCCCGGACGGTGTGCCCGTGCAGCGGCATCTCGGCCAGCGCGCGCCGGGTGGCCAGGTGGAAGGGCGTGACCAGCCGCAGCGCCTCGTCCACGGCGCCGTCGACGTCCTCCTTCAGGTCGACGGCGGCGCTCTCCGGCCCGGTCAGCGCCTCCAGCAGGCGGGCGACGGCCGCCGCGGTGGGCTCCAGCGCGCCGCTCACCAGCTGGGCGTAGATCGCGGTCGCGTCCAGGAGATCCAGCGTCCCGTCGGTCAGAGCGCGGCTCAGCGCCGAGGCGAGGACCCCCCGGGGAGTCGTGCAGCGCTGTGCGACGAGCGCGGTCAGCTCGTCCAGGGCCTCCTCCGCGAGCCGCCCGACGGCCGGGTCGTACGTCTCGATCGGCCCGACCGCCAGGATCCGGGTGGCGCAGTCCGCGAGCTGTGCCAGCCCGTCCGGCTCCTCGTCCAGCAGATCGCTCAGGCCGGCCGCCAGAGCGGGCCTGACGACGTCGGAGAACAGCCGGTCGGGCGTCACCGCGGGGCTCGTCGCCGCCACGGAGTCCGTCATCGCCGCGACCATCCGCCGGACCGCGGCGGGCGTGAACAGCGGCAGGAGCAGACGCCGCATACCGGTGTGCCGCGGCGGATCGGAGAAGACGGGCCAGCGGTCGATGAACTCCGTCACCCGCCAGTAGGTGTTCTCCTGCTCCTCCGTCAGCGAGGGCGGGCAGTAGGTCTCCACCTGGGCGCCGAGCCGGGGATCGGGCAGCAGGTCGTACACGTCGTCGTACCGCGTCACGTACCACGTGTTCGTGGTCTCGTCCCAGTGCACGCCGTGCGACTCACGCACTTCGTCGAACCACTTGACCGGTTCCGCTTCCCGGTCCGTCGGGATCTGCGCCACCGTGGTCTGCGCCGTTACGTTGTCCATCACAATCCAACCCGTTCGATTCGCGCGCTTCACAAGGCCGACGGAGTGCCGGGGGAGGGGCTACAGGAGAGTCCGGTCGGCGAGCAGATAGCTCGTCAGCTCCTGACGCGCCTCGGCCGACTCCGGCACGGCCGCGTACGTCGTGGTGATCTGCCGCCGCCGGTCGCCGCCGCCGAACGACGCGTGGTAGGAGTGCGGATCGAAGGCGATGAGATCACCGGGTGAGGAGTCGACGGCGAAGGCCGGCACCTCCTCGGGCCGCATCCCGAGGCGACGCCCCGGGTTCTCCAGGTCCGCGGCGAACGAGTCCCAGCTCCCGCCTCTGCGGTGGGTGCCCGGAATGATCCGCAGCGCTCCGGTGCCGCGGTCGAGCGGCTCCAGATACTGGACGATCTTCAGGAGCCGCAGGGCGCGGTGGTCGCCGTCCCGGTGCCAGTAGCTGGCGCCGTCGTAGCGGACCCCGTCGCCGCCGACGTAGACGACGTCCGTGCCCAGCAGCCGGCGGGCCACCCGGGGGCACCGGTCGTCGGCCAGGAGCGCCTTCTGGAGCACCTCGCTGCGCTCGGCGATCCGGGCGACTCCCGCCCGCCCCTTGCGGCCGACCTGCGGGAAGTTCTCGAAGACGTCCTCGAAGGCGTCGGAGACGGCCGGTACGACGTCGTCCTGCACGCCGCGCAGGTGGAGGAAGCCGAACGTCCTGAAGCGGGTGACCTCGGCGTCGGTCACCGACAAGGGGGCGAGTTTCATCCGATGGACACCGATCCGGAGACGTAGCGGTTGAGGAAGTAGCGGCGCGTGTCGCGCTGCTCGGTCTCGGTCACCGGCTCACCGACGCAGTTGAACGCCAGCTGCCGCCGTACGTCGCCGTGCCAGGCCGCGTGCATGACGTTCGTGTCGAAGACGATGACGTCGCCCGGCCGGGACTCGACGACCACCGCCGGGACGTCGCCGCCGGTGAGGCCGAGGTCCTCCCGGTGCCTGATGACGTGCTGGGTCGGTTCCCCGAGCCAGCCGTTGTCGGCGCGGTGCGAACCGGGGAGGAAGCGCAGGGCGCCCGTGTCGTGCGCGGTGGCGTCCAGGTACAGCACGAACCGCAGGAACGGCGTGGTGTAGAAGCCGTCCGAGTGCCAGTACGAGTCGCCGACGAGCGCGTTGGCGTCGCCGGTGATGACCTGGTGGCGGCGTTCGAAGAACGCCCCGCAGAGCGCGCCCACCCACGCCGATCCGGAGATCCGCCGCAGCTCGGGCATCTCGTCGAGGGCGTCGAACCGGGTGACCCGTTCGGCCGGGGCACCGTCGGCCGGCAGCTCGATCAGCCGGTCGAAGGCGTGCCCCAGTTCCTCCACGGCGTCCGCGGCGGCGCCCGGGAGGTGGGCGAATCCGAACACCCGCAGCCGCTGCGCGACCTCGGTCTCATCGAGCGGCATGGGACCGCCCGGGTGCGGAGTGCCGGGCGGCGGACGCGAGCCAGGCCGGTCCCGCCGTGTAGTCGTCCAGCTGCTCCCCGGTCCTGGCACCGATGACCACGGCCTCGGGGCGGTAGATCTCGTGGATCTCGGCGATCCTGGCGGCGATCGTCTGCGCCCTGCGCTCGGCCGGCACCTCCCGCAGCCGGGAGCCGCCCGAGAAGAGGCTGCGGATCACGAGCCGGTAGTCGGCGAGGAGGTGCCGCACGGTCGTGTCCCGCGGATCCAGCTGGTCCGCCTCGCACATGACCACGCTGCCGGCGGGCAGCCGGCCGGCGATCTGCGGCAGGCTCACGTCCGGCAGCAGCACGCTGACGCCCACCAGATCCGCCTGCCCCGTCCGCGAGCAGTGCCCGGCGAACCCGGCGAAGTCGATGTCCGACACCCGCCGCGGCTCCGGATTGTGCACGAAGGCGACCTCGACGTGGTCGCGGCCGAGCCGCTTCAGGCTGCCCTCCAGCGACTTGGCCATTCCTTCGAGGCCGTAGTCCAGGGTGGGCAGCGGCGTGGTGGTGTCGATCCCGACCTTGGTCCAGACCGACGCGTCGGCGGGAAGGTGCGCGCCGAGGTCCTCCTCCGCTCTCCCGCGGGCGTACACGGGCGAGGTGTCGAACGTGGTGAAGCCGCGGGCGGTCGCGCCCTCGACGAACTCCCGGCCCTCGTCGGCGTCGCGGCCCAGCACCATCAGGCCGTTGAAGGACCCCGAGCAGCGCATGGTGCCGACCACCACGGACGGCTGATCCTGCATCGTGTTCATGGACGACTCACCCTTCGTGGGATTCCGAACGGCAGATCGCCATGCACGCCAGACCGGTGGTCGGTGGTTCGCAGAACGACTGCCTGAGCGCTTCGCCGATCTCCTGCCGCGTCGCGAAGACCGACACCTGCTGAGAACTGTCGTAGGGGCAGCGGCGCAGGAAGCCGTCCGCGGACAGGTACAGCCGTGCGGACTGGCAGGACCGCACGACCGGGCCGCGCAGCCACTCGTGGTAGTCCGACACCACCGTCCGCAGCTGCTCCGACATGCCGAAGAACGTGTCGATCAGCGCCAGGTCGCGCTTGAGGTGGGGGTTCTCGAAACGGAACGTCGGCGACGGCAGCAGCGGGCTGACCTCCACCGGGACCTCGGCCGCCTCGACCACCGAGACGATGTCCTTCAGGTCGTCCTCGTCCAGTTCGAAGGCGGTGACGTGCAGGCTCGCCCGGCGGTGTCCCAGCGCCTCGAAGACCTTCGGTGTCGAGGAGATGGTCCGGCCGGTACGGCCGATCTCGTCCGCCCTGCGGCTGTCGGCGGAGACGGTGACATGGCTGAGCATGCCGGCGACACCGGCGAGGGCATCGAGCCGCGGGCCGGTCCTGGCGGCGGTGACCACCGAGGTGCGGAAGCCGAACTGCATCGCGACGCGCACGAGTTGACGGAACTCCGGGTGGTCGGTCGGCTCGCCGCCGGACAGGCACAGCTCGTCCACGCCGAGTTCGTGGAGCCGCGACAGGGCCCGTGCGTAGGTCTCCAGGCTCAGGACGTCGCGCCCGACATCGGCGCGGAAGCAGAACCGGCAGTTCACTTCGCAGTTGTCGGCGGTCGAGACGAGCACTCCGCTGAGTGCTCCGAGGCTGTCGGTCACTGCAACCCCGTCTGGTCGGTGAGGGCGAGTTCGAGACCCACCTGGAAGAAGTCGCACATCTGCGGGTCGGGCTCGGGGTTGTTCCGGAGCGAGACGTCGTTGCGGGACGGACCACCGCAGACGGCGGCCGCGGGGCACTCGCCGCACTGCTTGGCCGGCAGGAGGTTCTTGGCGGCTCCCGCGAGGAGTTCCGGCTGCTCGCGAAGCTGGCTGATCGGGAAGACGAACGAGTCGTCGCGCCAGTTCAGGTCGAGGATGGAGATGCGCCCGCGGGACAGCAGGGCCGCGTTCAGGCCGCCGTCCTGCTGGATGTGCTCGTACATCTTCGGCAGGCGGGTGTCCAGGGCCTGGTAGATGCGGTCGAGCGAGGAGAACAGCATGGCGCCGCGGGACAGCGCGAGGAGCCGGGAACGGAACACGGCGCGGCACAGCGCCTCGCCGTCGACGTGCCAGCGGCCGGAGATCGGAATGGGGGTGTTGACGTAGATGAAGTTGATGCCGAGGGACAGCACGTACTCGACGGTGTCCGGCAGGTTGCTCACGTTGATCGGCGTGGGGGTGAGGTTGCAGCCCACGTGCACCCCGGCGTCGAGCAGCCGCTGGATGTTCCGGTGGATCCGCTGGTCGGCGGGCTTGCCGGACAGCAGGAACCGCTCGACCTTGTTGTCGTCGGGAGCCCCGTCGAAGGAGACGCCCACGCCGTACTTGAACTTCTTGAAGTGCTCGATCATGGGGTCCTTGATGAGGACGCCATTGGTGACGACGGTGAACTGCACCCGCCCCACCCCGTGCTTCTCGGCGAGTTCGAGAGCGTACTCGTCGCCGTACTGCATCAGGTCGAACCGCGTGGTCGGCTCGCCGCCGAACCACTGGATGGTGACCTCCTCCTGACCCGCGTTCTGCTCGAAGAGGTACTCGAGCCCCTCGCGGAGGTCGGGGATGGTGATGTCGTCGGCGCCCGTGTTGGTGTCCACGAAGCAGTACGTGCAGGTCATGTTGCAGCGGTCGGTCACCACGATGCGGTATCCGCTGATCCGCGGCGGCTTTCCGGTCATGCCGAGCCCGTTGATCCGGTCGAAGATGAGATCGCGCTGAGGTGCGGCCGGCGGCTCGGAGGTGAAGCCCAGCTGTTTCATCTCCGCCAGGATCTGAGGCTCGTCGTCGCGTATCCGCTTCATCTCGTCGGCGGTGAGACTCGCGCTCCCCAGGGAGACGGGATCGAAGACGATACCCTCCGCTCCCTGCGCGACAAGCAAATACTTGTTCCAGAGTCGATCGGCATCGTTCGTCACGGTGAACTCCTAAAGAAACGGAACCAGCCATGCGTCGGAACGAACCGCACAGCGAGAAGCCCGCTGCGGTGCCACCGTCGCTTGCCGATGACACCGCAGCAGGATGGATCGATCAGTCTTCTTGCGCGATGTTCGCGTCCTTCAGGACGCCCTGAACGATCTCGGTGTAGTGCTTCTTGAGATGCTCGGTGTTCTCGGCCGTCGCACCGTCGGCGAGGACGATGATGCCGGGCAGCGACGGGTTGGGCGCCATCAGGACGATGCCGGGCGGGTCAAGGCTGATCGCCATGACGGCGTCCTCGACCGGCACCCACTCGATCCGCTCCTTGACGGCGTCCATGACGCTGACCTGCTTGGCCTTGAAGTCCTCGCGCTCGCCGAACCACACGCCCGACTTACCGCGCGATCCCACGGCGTCGGCGTAGATGAGGTGGTTGTCCTTCTGTTCGCGGGGTTTGGGCATTCAAACGCCTCCTAAGAAAGGGCCGAATTCGGTCCGCGCCGCCCCGGAGCTGAATTACTGAATGCTCCACGGCTTTTTCTGCGCATATTGCGACCGCTGGCGCCCACTCTCGCACGCCGGAGAATATACGTGGTCCATCCCTGGTATATTCGACGTGCGCCCCGCCATTTCGGCATTCCCGTTCCGCCGCGAAACGGATTTCGCCGACGTGCCGTGATGTGCCCTCAGGAGCCGGCTGCCGGCTCCGTCAGGTGGCGTCCGCCGGTGCGGAACCGCCCGGCAGCCGGCCGAGGATCCGGCTGACATCGTTGGCATCGGGCAGACCGAGCCCGGTGAAGAGTTCGTACGCCTTGGCGAGCCGCAGGCGGGCGGTCTCGACGGCGCCGCGGTCGGCCTCGGCCCGGCCCAGGACCATCAACGCGTAGGCGTGGTCCCGGACGGCTCCGATCTGCTCGCACCGGGCCACGGCCTCGGTGGCGTACCGCACCGCCTCGTCGTACCGGCCCGTCCTGCGGAGCGTCTCGGCGAGCCGGTACAGGGCGTGCGCCTCGCGCCCCCGGATGCCGGCGGACCGGCAGACCGCGAGGCACTCGGTGTAGCGGGCGACGGCGTCGCCGAACCGCTCGTGCTCGTGCAGCGCCAGCGCCAGCACGTACAACGCGTAGGCGACGCCCGGAAGATCGCCCAGGGAACGCAGGGTCACCAGCGTCGCCTCGCAGGCCGGTATCGCCTCGGCGGCCCGGCCGCTGCGCACCCGGGCGAGCGCCGCGTTGATGGTGGTCGCCGCCTCGCCGGACCTGTGGCCGAGGACCCGGGCGAGCGCGATCGCCTCGTCGAAGCACTCCACCGCCTCGTCGTAGCGATGCAGGAACATGACCGCCACACCGAGGTTGTTGAGCGCCTGCCGGAGGATGACCGTGTCCTTCGTGCTCCGGGACGCCGTGACGGCCAGCCGCGCGTGCTCCTCGGTGTCGGACGGGCGGGCGGCCTGCAGGGCGATGCTGCTGCACAGCAACTGGGCCCGGCCCAGCACCCGTTGGTCGCCCCGCAGCCCGGCCTCCCGCGCCAGCTCCAGGGCGGCGGACCGCAGCTCCTCGAACCGGACGTCCGCGCAGAAGGGACTGACCGCGATGAGGAGGTCCACGGCGGTCCGCAACTGACCGTCGTAGGGCTCCGACCGCAGCCCCACGGTGTGCAGCGCGGCCGCCGTCACCAGCCCGATCTCACCGGTGATCCAGGAACGGGCCGTGTGGACGTCGTCGAAGCGCAGCCCCTGGGACCGCAGCGGGCCGAGGGAGTTCGCCACCGGGTCGCCGGGCACGGCCTGCTCGAAGGCGTTGCACGCGGTGGCCAGCAGGTAGTCGAGCAGTCTGCCGAAGGCCTGCCGGGTCTCGTCCGGGTGTTCCGGCTCCGTGCACTGGGCGAAGGCGCGGAGCAGGTCGTGGTAGTGGTAGCGACCCGGTTCGGGGGACTCCAGCATGGCGGCGTCCACCAGGGCCTCCAGCAGCTCCTCCGCCGTCTCCTCGTCCGTCGCGAGGGCGGCCGCCGCCACCGGCAGCCCGAAGTCCAGGGATCCCGGGACGGCGAGCAGCCGGAAGGCGCGGGCCTGTTCGGGCGGCAGTTGCCGGTAGCCGAGTTCGAAGACCGCGTGGATCGACACCTCGCCGACGCGCAGTTCCTCGATGCGCCGCTGCTCGTTGGCGAGCCGGGCGGTCAGCGTCGCGACGGCCCATCGCGGCCGGGACGCCAGCCTGGTGGCCACGATCCGGATCGCCAGCGGCAGGAATCCGCACAGCCGGAGCAGTTCGAGCGCCTGGTCACGCTCGGCGTCGAGCCGTTCCTGCCCGATGACCGCGCCGAGCAGCGAGAGGGCCTCGTCGGGCGTGAACGTGTCGATGCCGAGCTGCTTGGTGACCGGCAGACCGAAGAGCCGGGACCTGCCGGTGATGATGACCCCGCAGCCGACCGACCCGGGCATCAGGTCCAGCACCTGCGAGGCGTCCCGCGCGTTGTCCAGGACGATCAGCACCCGGTGCCCGTCCAGCATCGAACGGAAGAGCTTGGTCCGGTCCTCCAGGGTGTCGGGTACGGCCTCGGCGGCGACGCCCAGCGACAGCAGGAACCCCGTCAGGACGCCCGCGGGCTCGGCCGGATTGTCGTCGGCGCCGCGCAGATCGGCGTAGAGCTGCCCGTCCGGGTAGGCGTGCCGTACGCCGTGGGCGGTGAACAGGGCCAGCGAGGTCTTCCCGATCCCGCCCATCCCGGCTATGGCCACGACGGTCGGCGCGCGCCGGCCGGGCGTCGTCAGCAGGGTGTGCATGTCGCTGACGGCGTCGGTGCGGCCGGCGAAGTCGGGCAGCAGCGGCGGAAGCTGCGCCGGTACGGGCAGCGGCTCCCGGTCCCGGACGGGCGCGGGAAGCGGTTCGGGCGCCTTCGGCTCGTCGGGCGCCGCGGGTTCCTCGACGGCCGCTATGGACAGGGCCGGATCGTTCTCCAGGACCTGCCGGTAGACGGCGGTCAGCTCGGGCCCCGGATCGATGCCCTGTTCCTCCAGCAGCAGCTTCCTGACACCGCTGAACACCGCGAGCGCGTCGGCCTGTCTGCCCGCCCCGTAGAGCGCGCGCATCAGCAGGCCGTACGGACGCTCGCGCAGGGGGTACATGGCGGTGAGGTCCGCGAGGTCGGGAATGACCTGACGGTGGCGGCCGAGGGCCAGATCGAGGTCGAAACGTTCCTCCAGCAGGGCGATCCGTAATTCCTCAAGCCGGTCGCGCTGCCGCATGGCGAAGGGGCCCGGCACTCCGGCCAGCGTCTCTCCCTGCCACAGGTCCAGCGCGCGCACCAGCCTGTCGCTCGCCTCCTCCAGCCGGCCCGAAGCGCGTGCCTGGGCCGCCTCGCGCGTGAGCGTCTCGGCCTGTCCGACGTCCAGCGAGGACGGGGGGACGACCAGGCGGTAGCCGTCGCCGACCGACACCAGCACGCTCGGCGCGGAGCGGTCCGGCTCCAGGAGCCTGCGCAACTGCCAGGCGTAGGTACGGATCGTGGTGGTGGCCTTGCTCGGGGGCGTGGGACCCCACAACGCGTCCACCAGCTGCGTCTTCGACGCGGTGTGTCCCGGCCGCAGGAGCAGGACCGCGAGCATCGCCCGGAGCTGGGGCGGACCGAGGTGCAGTTCGGCGTCGCCGCGGTACGCGCGGACCGCTCCGAGAACGGCGAAGAACAGTTCGTCCGTCACCTCGCCCAGGCCCTCCTCGCCCGACCACTCCCAACGCCGTCGTCACCACCGTGGTCACGAACTCACCGTGGGGATCGGTTCACGTTCGGATCGATCGCCTGTGCGCTGAGATGGCCAGCCGACCGAGGCCGGCGGACAACCAGCTTATCAATCGCGCCGGTTCCTCCTCGAAAATGTGTATACAACCCGCCGCCGCCGGGACCGCGGAGCGGGAACGGCGGCTCCGGGGGAGGACATGCGAACGGCCGGCACGACGTGTCCGCCGTGCCGGCCGAGGTGCGGTCGAGGCCGCTCCGGCCGCGTGGCCGGGCGGATCTCTCAGACCAGGGACTCCCAGTCGACGATGCCCTCCGCGAGGTCGCGGACCCCGGCGAGCAGGCCCAGCCTGTTGGCCCGGACCGCGGGGTCCTCGGACATCACCAGGACGTTGTCGAAGAAGATGTTCACCGCGTCGACCAGTTCGCCCGTCTCCGCGGCGAAGCGGACGAGCGAGGTCTCCCCTTCGAGGACCTGCCGGCACTTGGCCAGGGCGGCGTGCAGGGCCTGTTCGGCGGGCTCGTGCAGCTGCTCCGGGTCGTACACCGCCTCCAGCCCGGCCGGCACGATGCGCCGGACCCGCTGGAACGCCGCGAGCACGGTGGCGAACCGGGCGTCACCCTGCAGGCTTTCCAGCTCCTCCAGGGTCCGCGCGGCCAGCCGCGGCGAGTCGCCGCGCACCAGCACCGCGCGGACGTCGGTGGTGGAGTGCCCCAGCTCGATCAGCTGCTGCTCGAAGCGGCGCAGCACGAACTGGGCCGCGTCCTCCAGGTGCCGCTGCTCGACCGCGACGGCCTGGTACTCCGCCGCGACGGCCAGCGCCTGGCCGAGCCTGATCGCGGCCAGGTCGCTCCTGCCGAGGAGGATGTTGACCACGCCCAGCGCGGAGCGGCGCAGCCCGAACGCGTCGGAGCTGCCGGTGGGTTCGGCCCCGATCGCGAAGAGGCCGACCAGCAGGTCGAGCCGGTCCGCCAGCGCCAGCAGGGCGCCCGGCAGGGTCTCGGGCAGCGCGTCGCCGGCGGAGCGCGGCAGCTCGTTCTCGTAGAGGGCCTGCGCCACCGCCTGGCTCTCGCCCGCGCGCACGGCGTATTCGCGCGCCATGATGCCCGCGAGGCTGGACAGTTCGGTGACCATCTGGGAGCCGAGGTCGAACTTGGTCAGGGCCGCGGCCCGTTCCAGGACCTCGCGGTCCGGGCCGGACAGGCCGACGGCTTGCGCGAGCCGCAGGGCGATCGCCGAGATGCGGTCGGCGCGGTCCGCCATGGAGCCCAGACGCTCCTCGAACGTGAGGAGGCGCGTCTTCTGCCGCATCTCGCTCAGCGGGGTCTCCAGGTCCGCCTTCCAGAAGAAGGAGGCGTCCTCGTACCGGGCCCGCAGGACCGCCTCGTTGCCGTGGCGGACGACGTCGTGGTCGCACGCTCCGTTGGCCACCGCGACGAAGTGGGGCAGCATGCTGCCGCCGGCGTCCACCACGGGAAGGTAGCGCTGGTGCTTGCGCATGACGGTGACGAGGATGTCCGCGGGCAGCGTCAGGTACTTCGGGTCGAAGTTCCCGAGGATCGGGGTGGGGGACTCGACCAGGTTGGTGATCTCGTCGATCAGCGCGCCGTACTGCTCCGTCTGGATGTGTCCGCCCACGGCCTCGGCGAGCCGGGCCGCGCCGTCCACCACGAGGCGCCGCCGCTCGGCGGCGTCCGCGAGGATTCCGTGCTCCTTCAGAAAGGGCAGGTACCCGTCGGCGGTCGCCACCTCCGCGGTGGGCGGCACCGCGTCACGGTGGACCTGCGTCGTCCGTCCCGACGTCAGGCTGGACACCGTGAAAGGGACGACCCGCTCCCCCAGCAGGGCCACGATCCAGCGGATCGGACGGGTGAAGGAGAGCCGCGGGGCGTTCCACCGCATGTTCTTCTCGGAGCGGAGTCCGGTCACGACCTCGGCGAGGAGAGCGGACAGGACCTCCTCGGCGGGGCGTCCGACGACCTGCCGGGTGAGCGCGACATGCTCGTTGGCACCGACGGTGACACGGCCGAGGTGCGCCGGTTCGGCGCCGTTGCTCCTGGCGAAGCCGACGGCCGCCTTGGTGGGGTTCCCCTCCGCGTCGTACGCCGCCGAGACCCGCGGCCCGCGCACGGTCTGCTCGTAGTCGGCCTCGCGGGGTTCCACGGCGAGGACGGTGGCCACCACGCGCCGGGGGCTGGCGTCGACCGTGATCTCACCGTGCCCGAGCCGGGTGGCGCCGAGCTTCTCCGTCAGCGCGGTGCGCACCGCCTGCGCGGTCCGGGTGACCTCGGCCGGCGGCATCTCCTCCACGCCGATCTCCACCACGAGGGTGGCCGGTCCCGGTTCGGCCGGCGGGGCCACCGCGTCCTGCTCGGCCACCGCGCTCTGCTCGGCCGCCGCGGGTTCCGCGGCGGCCGTGCGGTTCTGGGCCTCGTCCGCCGCGACCGCGGTGGGGGCCGGGACCGCGGTGGAGGCCGGGACCACGTCGCCGCCCGACACGCGGCCGAGGGGGAAACCGAGTTCCTCGCGGCGCGCGACCCACAGCTCGGCGACCTCGTGCGCCAGCCCGCGCATCCGGGCGAAGGAACGCGCCCGCTCCGTGGTGGAGATGGCGCCTCGCGCGTCGAGCACGTTGAACGCGTGCGAGCACTTGAGGACGAAGGAGTACGCGGGAACGGGAAGACGCGCGTCGAGCATCCGGCGCGCCTCGCCCGCGTAGGCCTCGAAAAGGCTCCGCTGGGTCTCCAGGTCGGCCTCGTCGAGGTAGTACCGGCTCATCTCGTACTCGGCCTGGCCGAAGGCCTCGCCGTAGGTGACACCCGGCGCGTACTTGAGGTCCTTGAAGTGATTGACGCCCTGGAGCGCCATCAGGATGCGCTCCATGCCGTAGGTGATCTCGACGGACACCGGGTCCAGGGTGATGCCGCCGGCCTGCTGGAAGTAGGTGAACTGGGTGATTTCCAGACCATCGAGCCATACTTCCCAGCCGAGCCCCCAGGCGCCCAGCGCCGGGGACGCCCAGTTGTCCTCGACGAAGCGAATGTCATGTGCCGCCGTGTCGATGCCCAGTGCCTGGAGACTGCCCAGGAAAAGCTCCTGCGCGTTTCCGGGCTCGGGCTTGAGGATGACCTGGTACTGCGTGTGGGTCTGCAGCCGATTCGGGTTCTCGCCGTAACGGGAGTCGTCGGGCCTGACGCTCGGTTCCACGTATGCGACACGCCACGGCTCCGGTCCCTGGACCCGCAGGAACGTAGCGGGGTTGAGCGTGCCCGCACCCACCTCGGTGTTCATGGGCTGAACGACCAAACACCCGTGTTCGGTCCAGTACTTGTTCAGCACCAGCAGTGCTTCTTGCATCGTCAACACCGAGATCATTCCTCCACGGGTACGGCACATGCTCAGGGCATCTCCCGGCTGAGGCTCAGGAGACCATGGCCTGCGGGAGTCTACCAATCAGGGCGTTTCCGCTCGGCATCGCCGGGGAGCCAACGGGGGCCTCGGCCGGGCCATTTGCGACCGGCCCCGCGGGCCGCCCGACGGGCCTGCGAGCGGCCGGGGCCTGCCGGCGGCCGTCGCCACGGGCGTGGGCGTCCGCGGCCGCGTCCCGCGGCCGGACGCGCGCGTGCCCGGCGCCCGGACAGGGCGCGCGGCGCGAAGATCTAGGGAATCCACTAGTTTTCCCGGGCCGCCGTTCTGCCCGTCGATTTCCATGCCACCATGAGTGTGGATGTTTATGCGGAACCATTCCCTCTTGCCCGCGCTATTGGTTCGCGGTACCGGCGGGCTGGAATTCCTGCACGGCGGGACGGAGCATAGCGCGGACGGCGAATCGAGGGTTGACCGATCGAATATTGCTCTCTATGGTTCAGTCGTTCGGTCATCCGGACGTGAAGTGAATGCATTACATCCCCTGTGCTTCCTTTCGTCAGGTGGTTCGGTGCCTGTAGTGGATTTCGTCCGGGCACCGCTTTTCGGTGATTTCTTGGTGTGGCTCGACACCGTTCTCTGGTTACAGAATCCGATCCACGGATGCGAAGAAGCCTCATTCGAAAGAGAGAAGTCATGGAAAACTTCGACGACATCGACATTTCCGACCTGTCGGAAGAGGAGCTGGACGACATCGTCGGCGGCCAGTTCGGGGTTGCCCTCACCTGCGTCATCTGACGATCTGAGGTCCGCGGTCCGTCCGCCGAAGGGGCCTCGCGCTTCTTCGGCGGACGGACCGACGGCTCACGTCCGGACCGTCCCGTCGCGGGCGGACAGGCCAGTGACTCACAACGGGAAGGGACTCATGCCTGGCGATTCGCGTTTCAACGCCGAGGCGCTCGAACACCATCGCAGGAGCGACGGCCTCGGACCGGTCTTCGGCCACGCTCCCGCCGTGACCCGGCCCAGGGGAGCGGCCGAGCGGATCGCCGCGGTCCGCGAGCGGTTCGGGCGGCGCACGCGCGGAGCGCGGCTGCAGGTCTGCTTCCAGACCCAGGTCAGCGACTGCGGTCCCGCCGCTCTCGTGACCGTGCTGCGCCACCACGGCCTTGACGTGTCCCTCGACGAGATCCGCGCGCGGGCGGGTTCCGGACGCAATGGCGCCTCGGCCCGCACCCTCCTGGAGATCGCCCGCGAATACGGCGTCAAGGGACGTGGCGTGCGCGCCGGCGCGGAAGCCCTGGCCCGGCTCTCCCGCGGTTCCATCCTGTTCTGGAACTTCAACCACTTCGTCGTCCTGGAAGGAGCCGGCAAAGACCATGTGGATGTCATCGACCCCGTCCACGGACGCCGCAGGCTCACCATGGCGACGGTCGCCGAGTCCTTCACGGGCGTGGCCCTTGAGTTCGAGCAGCCGCTCGAAACCGGCTCCGCCCGGCGCCGGCGCGGCAAGGAACTCCGCGGCCCCTGGCACCGCCTGCGGCAGTTTCTGCCGCGCGGCCGGGAACTGGCGCTGATCCTCGCCTCCTCCGCCGGACTCATGGCCTTCGAACTCGCCCTGCCGCTGACCGCCGGATTCCTCGTCGAACGCGTCCTCGGCAACCGGTCCACCGGCGGAGCGTGGACGGCGTGCGCCATCCTGGCCGCCCTGGTCGTCTTCTTTTTCGCCCTGTCCGTGGCGCGGTCGTTTCTGGTCACCCGACGTCAGGCCGTCATCGAGAAACGGCTCACCCTGGGCGTCGTCGGACATATGGCGGACCTGCCCTACGACTTCTTCACCGTGCGCAACTCCGGTGACCTCGCGCTGCGGGTCCGTACCAGCAACGTGCTCGTCCAGGTCCTGAGCCTCACCGCGGTCTCGGCCGTCTTCGACAGCCTGCTCATCGTCGTCTACCTGATCGCCATCGCCGTCGCGAACCCGCTCCTGTCGCTTCTCGTCACCGCGCTGGTCGTCGTGCAGACCGGCATCCTCGCGCTGACCTGGCGCCGGCAGACCGGACTGAGCCAGGAGGTCCTCGAACGCCAGACCAAGGCGCAGGAGGAACTGGTGGAGATGCTGGAGAGCATCACCACCCTCAAGGCCGCCGGCATGGACGGCCGGGCGGTGGAACGCTGGTCGCACACCCTGGTCCACGAGGTCAACAAGCGGCTGCACGCCCGCCGCAACCTCGCCCTGTTCTCGTCCCTCAGCCGCACCCTGCAGTTCGCCGCGCCGCTGATCGTGCTGGTCGCCGGGATCTGGCTGGTCCTGAGCCACCGTTACTCGCTCGGCGAGGCCATGGGCTTCATGACCCTGACGATCGCCCTGTTCATCCCGCTGGAGGGACTCTTCGACGCCGGCTCCCAGCTGGCCGCGGTCCGTCCCACCCTCGCCAAACTCGACGACGTCCTGCGGGCGGCCCCCGAACCGCGCGGCGCCTTCGCCGAGACGGGTGTGGCCAGGCCCGGCCGGATCAAGGCCGAAGGGGTCGGCTTCCGCTATCCGGGGGCTCCGCGGCCCACCCTCGACGACGTCAGTCTCGAACTCGAACCAGGGCAGTTCATGGCCGTCATCGGCCGTTCGGGCTCCGGGAAGTCCACCCTCGGCATGCTGCTGGCCGGGCTGTACACACCCACCGGCGGCACCCTGACCGTCGACGGCACCGACCTGGCCGAACTCGACCGGCCCACCTACCGGCGGCGCATCGGCTACGTCAACCAGAACGCGCACCTCTTCGGCGGCACCATCCGGGACAACATCCTCTTCGGCGGCGACGACATCAGCAGGGAGGATCTGATCTCCGCGGTCGGGCTGGCGCACATCCACGAGGAGATCGAGGCCATGCCCATGGGCTACAACACCCTCGTCGCCCCCGGCGGCCACGGCCTTTCGGGAGGACAGCGCCAGCGGATCGTGCTGGCCAGGGCGCTGGCGAAGAAGCCCGAACTGGTCATCCTGGACGAGGCGACCAGCGCCCTCGACCCGGCCCTGGAGGAATCCATCATGCGGGGGCTGCTGGACGCGGGGATCACCGTCGTCGTCATAGCCCACCGTCTGACCGTGATGGACGAGGCGGACCAGGTCGTCGTCATGCGCGACGGACGCGTCGTCGAGTCGGGTTCCCCCGCCGTCCTCAAGGAGAGCGGAACGGAGTACCTGTGCCTGGCCTGACGGACCCGCGGGCCGGTACCCCGTTCCCGCTGACCTACGAGCAGGAGTGGTTCCACGCCAAGACCCTCTCCGGCGGCTGGTCCCACAAGAACACGCAGCTCGCGTTCGAGATCCTGGGCGACCTCGACACGGACGCCCTCGCCGCCGCCGTACGCGCCTTCGTGGTCCGGCACGACGCCCTGCACCTCCAGATGGATCCGGAGCCCGGCCCGCGGCCGCTGCAGTGGACCCGGGGCATCGAGGCCGGTGAGGACGTCGTCCGGCGGGTCAAGGTGAAGGCCGCCTCGCCCGCGCAGTTCTCCCACTACGCCTCGGTCCTGCTCTCCCGCGACTGCGTCACCCCGTGGTCGTACGGCACCCAACGGCCCTACGTCATCAGGCTGCTGCGCTACGACGACCGCCACCACGCGCTGCTGGCCACCTTCCAGAACCTCGTCTTCGACGGCCGGGCCCATCACCTCTTCGGGCACGAGGTCTGGCGCGACTACCGGACCCTGCGCAACGGCGGCACCCCGCCGGACACCGCGCCCTCCTTCGCCGAGGCGGCGGTCCGGCAGCGGGAGCGGACGAGCGAGCGGCTGCGCGCGCAGGCGCTCGCGAACTGGCGGGAACGCCTGGCCTTCATGACCCGCGTCCCCTGGCCCCCGGCCGGCCCCGCCCCCGCCGGCCCCGCGCGGGCGGGCACGGTGAGCGCGGAACTGCCGGCCGCCGCGGTCACGGAACTGCGCGGCCTGTGCGCCGAATTCCGCTTCACCGTCCTGCAGTCGGCGGTCGGACTGTTCGTGACCGCGCTCGCCGCCCGCACCGGCAGGACCGACGTGGGCCTGTGGACCTCGATGGACTCGCGCGCGTCCCGGGACACGGACGTGGTGGGCATGTTCGCCGGCTCCTGCCCGCTGACCCTGCGCGACATCGGCGCCGACGCCTTCTCCGTACGCGCCCAGGTGCGCGACCAACTGCTCAACGGGCTGCGGCACCAGAGACTCGGCGCGGCCGACCTCACCGCGCTGAACCGGGAGGCGGAGGAGAGCGGCGGCGCACCCGTCAGCCGCGGCATCTACGTCAACCTCCGCCGGTTCGACGGGAACTGCGACGCCGCGGACGACGTCGACGGCCTGCGGATCACGGCCGACGCCTACCCGCTGCACCGGATCACCTTCCACGACACCTTCGCCCTCCACCTCCGGTGCACCGAGTTCCGCGACCGCCTGTGCGTCGACCTCCTCTACGACGGGCACCGGGCCGACCGCCGGCTGGCACGGGCGGTCCTCGACGACATGCTCGCCGGCCTGGCGGCCACCGTGCCCGCCGGATGACCCGACGGGAGCCGTGCGGCCGTACGCCTCCCGCCGTACGCCTCCCCGCCGAACCCGATTGCGACCCACGCCCCCCCCAGCAGAGAAGGCGCCATGTCCGACACCCCGATCGACGAGGTACTGACCGCCGTGAGCGAGGTGTTCGGCAGACCGGTCGTGCCCGAGGACGACTTCTTCGCCCTCGGCGGCGACTCCATCACCGCCGTCGAACTGAGCCTGCGTCTGGAGGAGAGCCTGGGCGTCGAGGTCGATGTCGAACTGGTCGTCGGCCTCCCCGACCTCGCCGCGCTCGCCGCCGCGCTTGCGCAGCCCTCTCCCGCCTCGCCGACAGCCAAGCACTGAGGAATCATGAAGCCCTATCTCTGGGACCCCTGGGCCACCGCGCGGACCCACCCGGACCGCGTGGCCGTGACCGCCGACGGCGAGCGGAGCACGTACGGCGAACTCACCGCACGCGCGGACGCCCTGGCCCGCGGGCTGCGCGCGCACGGGATCCCGGACGGCGCCGTCGTGTCGACCGACATCCCCACCGGACCGGCCTTCTTCGCCCTGGCCCTGGCGGCGCTGCGGCACGGCTTCGGTCTCTTCCCCATCGACCGCGACCTGCTCGCGATCCCCATGGGACCGGCCCTGCTCGCCTCGGTCTCCACCGCCGTGCACATCAGCGCGCGGCCCCGGACCGGCGGCCCCGGTCTGCCCTGCCCGGTCGTGACCGACACGCAGCTGACGGACCGGACGGACGGACCCGCCGCGCCCACCGCGCCGCCGGCCGCGGGCCGCCTCGTGTTCGCCACCTCCGGCACCACCGGCCTGCCGCAGGCCGTGGCGCGGACCCGTCCGCGCCGGCCGTACCGCGGGGTCGCGGTCGTCGAACGCTACGGCGCCGGTGTCGGCCGCGGCCCGCACCTGATGGCCAACCCGACCTACCACCTCGGCACGCTCGGCCCCGCCCTGTACGCGCTGCAGGCGGGCAGCACCGTCGTCGTCCAGCGGACCTGGTCCTGCGACGCCTTCACGGACCTGGCGGACCGGCACCGTGCGGACAGCGCCATGCTCAGCCCCGACCGCCTGACCGACCTCGTGGAGGCGGGCGCGGCACCGCGCCACCCCTTCCGGGTCGTCTTCCACGGCGGTGCCGCCTGCCCGCCCCGCGTCAAGCGCGCCGCCGTCGGCCTGTTCGGGCCGGTCCTGCACGAGTACTACGGCACGTCCCACGGAGTCATCACCGAGATCACCACCCCGGAGTGGCTGGCCAGACCCGGATCCGTCGGACGGCCCCTGCCCGGGATCCGTGTCGAGATCACGCGGGACGGCCGGCCGGTGCCCGCGGGCGAGACCGGGGACATCGGCATCCGGCTGCGGGCCGCCGACCGGGACCCGTCCGACACCGGCGTGCTCAGGACCGGGGACGTGGGCCATCTCGACGACGACGGATACCTGTTCGTCCTCGGCCGGGCCGAGAGCCCGCGGGAGATCCGGATGGCGCGGCTGGAGCACGACATCCGGCTGCTGCCCGGAGTCACCGACGCCGCCGCCCTCGACGGCGCCGACGACCGGCCGGTGTGCTTCGTCGAACACGGTCACGGCGCCGGCTTCCCGGACCCGGTGCCCGCCATCGAGGCCACCGCGGACGAACTGGACCTGCCCCGCCCGCGCGTCGTGCTCGCGGTCTCCGGCTCGCTGCCCCGTACGCCCAGCGGCAAGCTGAGGCGCGCCGACCTCGGCGTCCTGGCCCGGAGCGCTCCCCATGGCCCCCGGTAGCCGAGAACCGGCCCACGACCGTCTCACAGCCGCCGGATGGCTCCGGCACCACGCCCGGCACCGGCCGGCCGCCATCGCCCTGACCACCTGGGACGACGGGGAGATCCGGCGCCGTACGACCTTCGGCGAACTGGCCCGGCAGGTGGACGACGTCGCCCGCGCGCTGCGCGGACCGGACGCCGGGCCAGGACACCGGGTGGTGCTGGTGCTGCCGAACGACGAGACGTTCGCCGCCGTCCTGCTCGCCGTGATCGGCACCGGACTCGTCGCGGTCCCCGCCCCGGGCCCGCGCACGATGCGCGCGGAGGCGTTCGGGCAGAGACTGCGGGCCGTCGTCCGGGACTGCCGCCCGGCTCTCGTGATCACCACCGAGGCGTGGCGGGACACGGTGCGCACCACGCTGGAGGACCACGCCCCGCGGGTCCGGATCCGCACCTGGGAGGAACTGCCCGCTCTCGCCGCCGCCGTGCCCGAGCGCGGCGGCGCGCCCGACGTACGGGTGAGCCCGCGCACGCCCGCCTTCCTCCAGTACACCTCCGGATCGACCGGCTCCCCGAAGGGCGTCGTCATCGATCACCGCGCCCTGCGGGCGAGTTGCCGCCAGGCGGCCGCCCGCTACCGGGAGAGCCCCGCCGACGTCGCCGTGACCTGGGTGCCGCTCAGCCACGACATGGGCCTGATCACCGGAGTCCTCAGGCCGCTGTTCAGCGGATACGAGTCCGTGCTCCTGCCGACCGAGCGCTTCGCCCGCCGGCCGGCCGAATGGCTCCTCGCCCTCACCGCCTGCCGCGGCACGCTGTCCAGCGCCCCCGACTTCGCGTACGACCTGTGCGCGCGCAGGACCACCGACGACGAGGCGGCCGCCCTGGACCTGCGCGCCTGGCGGGTCGCCCGCAGCGCGGGAGAGGTGGTGCGCGCCGCCACCGCCGACCGGTTCACCGCCCGGTTCGCGGCGGCGGGGTTCCGGGCCGAGTCCCTGTGCCCCTCCTACGGCATGGCGGAGGCGACCCTCACGGTCACCGCCACCACCCCCGAACTCCCGCCGCTCCGCCTCGCCGCCGGCACCGAGGCCCTGCGGGCGGGCCGCGCGGTCCGCGCCGCGCCCGGAACCCCCTCCACCACCCTGCTCTCCTCGGGCGTCCCGCTGCCGGGAACCCGGGTGCGCATCGGCGACGGCCGCCACGACGAGCACCGCGTCGGAGAGATCCACATCCGCGGCCCGCAGCTCTTCCGCGGCTACTGGCGCCGGCCCCTCCGCCGCTCCCGCTGGCACCGCACCGGGGACCTCGGATTCCTCGACGGCGGCCACCTGTTCGTCCTCGGCCGGACGGACGACGTACTCGTGCACCGCGGCCGCAACTTCCACCCGGCGGACGTCGCCGCCGCCTGCGCCGCCGTACCCGGCCTCAGAGCGGGGCGGTGCGCCGCCTTCACCGCCGGCGACGGAACCGTCGGCGACGAGACCGCCGGCGACCTCCTGTGCCTGGTGTCGGAGGTGACCGGCGGCCCCGGCGCACCCTCCCCGGCGCACCTGGCCGCCGAGGCGCGGCGCCGGCTCGCCCAGGTCCTCGATCTGTACGTCGCCGAGGTCGTCCTGCTGCCCGCGGGCGGCCTGCCCGTGACGACCAGCGGCAAGGTGCGGATCTCCGAGACGAGACAGCGCTTCGAGCGGGGCGACCTGCCCGTTCTTTGGCCCCACACGCTCCGGCGCACGTCGTCCGGGCACAGAGAGGAACGCACGACATGACCCTTGCGCACGCCACGACGCTGTCCCGGTGGGTCGGCGACCCGGCCGCCTTCGCCGCCGACCACTGGCGCCGCCGCCCCGGCGTCTTCACGCCCGCCGGCTCCCTCGCCAGCCCCTTCACGCCGGCCGACGTGGACGACGCCCTCGCCAGCGGCTTCCTGCACGAGCCCTACGTGGAGATGACCGGCGCCGACGGCCCGCTGCCCGCCGGCAGCTACCTGTCGGCGCGCTCGGTCCGGGGCGTCTCCCACCCGGGCTTCGCCGACCAGCGGAAGATACGGGAGCTGATCGAGCGGGGCGCGACGCTGCTCATGCACCGGGTCGACCAGTGGCACCGCCCCACCCGCGAGCTCCTGGCACGCCTGTCGGCCGAACTGCACCGGCCGGTGGAGGCGTTCTGCTTCGTGACCCCGCCCGGCGCCCAGGGGGCCCCGCTGCACCGCGACGACGCCGACGTGCTCGTCCTCCAGCTGGCCGGCAGCAAGGACTGGCGTATCTACGAGGGACCGGCGGACGGCGAATGGCGCGAGGGGAGCGTGACGGGGGAGCGGCCGGCGGAGGTGCTGCGCGCCACCGTGCACGCCGGGGACGTCCTGTACATCCCGCGTGCCTTCGCCCACGAGGCCGTCGGCAGCGGCGGCCTGTCCGTGCACCTGTCGCTGACGATCCGTGAGGTCCACAAGGGCGATCTGTTCCGCAGCCTCCAGAAGCTCACGGCCGGCGCGATGAACGTCGAAGCGCGCCCGCTCGACGACGAGGCCGTCCTCGCCGCCGCGACCGCCATGCTCGACCACGTCGGCAAGGCAGTGGCCGGACTGACCCCCCAGGACCTGGTGGACCACGCCCGACGGACCAGGCTCGCCGCCCTGCCCGACCCCGGCGCACCGGTCTCGGTCGGTGACCTGGCCGCCGGATACGCCGACCCGCGGTGATCCGGCGCGTCCCGACGGCGCGGACCGCACCGGCCGCCGACGGGTGTCCGCGGCCCCGCTGACACCGGGCACCGGTCCGCGCTCATGGATTCCGCACTGATCGTGCGCTGATCGCCGTGCGCCACCATGGCCCTAACCGAACAGGTCGGGCGCGTCCAGCGCTCCATGCCCAGCGGCGCCTACGACAGGTCTGCCCTGCGTGTCGCCGTCGAGCCGGCCGGCAGGGTGCAGTCGAAAGCCACAGGAGCACGAATGGGTCATTCTGCGCTGACAACGGACAGAGAGGTCTTGGTCTTTCTCGACCGCAAGCACCAGATGCAGTACGGAAGTCCTGAATTCTTCCGGCAGTTCGGCGGATCGGGCGAGGAACTGTACGGAAAGCCGTTCCGCTCCCTCATCGAATCGGACCTCCGCGAGACCCTCGACCGCGACCTGAACCAGCTGCTCGTCGGGGACCGGGACCAGTTCAGTCACCGCATAGCGCTGCGGCGGCGGTCCGCCACACCGCTCAGTGCCGTGCTCACGGCGACGGCGCTGTGGGGGAGTTCGCCGAACAGGGCCGTGGCCATCCAGCTCTTCCGCCCCACGGACCCCGCCGGGCCGAAGACCGTCAGCGAGCGTCTGGTCATCGGCGAGATGGCGGCGAAGATCCTCGAAGGAACCGCGGCGGGACTGACCTCGGAATTCCTGGCATCGCGTCTGTTCATCAGCCCCAAGACCGTCGACTACCACATCTCGCGCATGCTCCGGCAGTTCGGCATGCCGAATCGGGTGGCGCTGATCGCGCTGGCCTATTCGACGGGAATACTGCAAATAAATTCGTGGCCGCCCCGGGTCGCCGATGAGTTCATAAAATAGGAATCCGGATGAGTCTATGCCCTGCCCCTCGTCTGACACGCGGCCCGTCACCAGGACGCGTCGCCCATTCCCCGGACCGTCCTTGTTTCTCGTAAGGGGGTAGCTGTGGAGCTCATGCGCAGAGCGTGGCAGGGCGGCGGCACGTCCCGCCCGGACGCCGCCCAGGACGCGGGGCCCGAGACCGGTCCCACCCAGCTCAATCTCTTAGGGCCGCTGGAGATCCTGGTGTCCGGTGTCACCGTGTCCCCGGGAGGGGCGAAGCCGCAGATCCTCTTCGCCTATCTGTGCCTCCACGTCAACCGGCACGTCTCGGTCGACGACATCACCGAGGCCGTCTGGGGCGAGGCGCCGCCGTCGAGCGCCAAGAAGAACATCCAGCTGTACGTGAGCCGGCTGCGCCGTCAGTTCGCGTACGCGCCCGGCGTCCGTCTGATCACGACCAGCGACGGCTACCAGCTCACGGCCGAGCCGGACCAGGTCGACCTGGAGCGGTGCCAGCACCTGTGGCAGCGCGGCCAGGAGAGCCTCCACGACGGCGCGCCCAAGGAGGCGGGCAGGCTGCTGCGGGAGGCGATCCGGCTGTGGCGGGGCAAGCCCCTGAGCGGTCTCACCCACACGCTGGTCATGCAGGCGGAGGCCGCCCGGCTGGAACAGTTCCGGCTCGGACTGCTGATGAAGTACTTCCAGGCGCAGCTCGCGGACGGCCAGCACTTCGAGATCATCCCCGAACTCCTCGCCACGGTCGCCGACCATCCGCACCAGGAACGGCTGCGCGCGGACCTCATGCTGGCCCTGTGGCGGTCCGGCCAGCGGCATGCCGCGCTCGCCGCCTATCGCGAGGCCTACCAACTGCTCGCCGACGACCTGGGAATCTTCCCCGGACGCCAGCTGCACGCGCTGCACCAGGCGATCCTCGCCGACGACGCGGAGATCATGGGCGGTCTGACGGCGGACCGGAGCGTCGCTCCATGACGTCCCCCACGGTCCGCCGGGAGCCGCTCCCGGCCCGGAGGCGCCCGTGGCGCCGCCGGTCACGGCACCCCCCGATTCACCGCCCGACCTGCACATTGATCACTCGTTGATCACGGTCTGCCAGCATGACGAACCGCAGCGTGCACCGTGGCACGCGGCCCAGAACACTCCAGAACGGATACACATGCTGAAGCACTGCATATCAGGCGTTCCGCTGCGTCGGTCCCTCCTGGCCGCCGCCCTGGCGCTGCCGGTCGTCCTGACGGTCTTCGCCGGCGGTTCACCCGTCGGCGCGGTGGCGCATCACCCGTCGTCCGGCACGGTGCGGCACCACGACCGCGCCGACGACCCGCTGGGCTGGAACGGCACCGGGTCGAGCGTGGGCCCGGCCGCCTCGTGACCGGCCGGGGCCGGGCGGTCCACCCGGGCGACCGCCGGGAGTGACCGCCGGCCGGGGGCGGCCCGGCGCGGCAGGGGCGGGGCGCGGACCCGGCCCGCGGGGGTGCGGCGACCACCGCATCCTCACAACCGTGGAGCCGCGTTCACAGCCGCCGCGTCCACCGGACCGGACCCGGAACGACCACCGGCCGGAACCGGACCCCCGCGCACGCCGCACGACGCCCCCGGCACGACCCCGTCCCGCACCGCCGATCCGCCGCACGCACCCGCCGACCCCCTGCTCACCCGGGCTCGCGGCGACCCGCCGCATCCGCTCCGCGGCTCCGCGGCCCGGGTGGGACGCCGCACCGCACGCGGCACACCGAGCGGCCGCGGCGTCGGCGCGCACATGTGTACAAGCGGAGAACGTCCGGCCGTTTTCCGAGGACTCCGAAGGCACCGCACCGGCCACGGCGGGAGGGGGAACAGGCCCCGGGCCGGAACCGGCCATGTGCGATCTCGGAAGAGATGAGAGAGTCGGGCGGGTGAGCGAGACACCACCGAACACCCTGCAATACCGCTTTGACGGCCCAGAAGACGCTCCTGTCCTGATCCTGGGCCCCTCGCTGGGGACCACCTGGCACATGTGGGACCGGCAGGTCCCGGAGCTGACCCAGCAGTGGCGGGTCTTCCGTTACGACCTGCCAGGACACGGCGGTTCCCCGGCCCACCCGGCCGGTTCCGTCACCGAGCTGACCGCCCGGCTGCTGGCCACGCTCGACTCGTTCGGCGTGCAGCGCTTCGGCTACGCGGGCTGTGCGCTCGGCGGCGCCGTCGGCATCGAACTGGCCCTGCGGCACCCGGAGCGGATCGCCTCGCTCGCGCTGGTCGCCGCCTCGCCCCGGTTCGGGACGGCCGACGAGTTCCGCCAGCGCGGTGTGATCGTGCGGACGAACGGCCTGGACCCGATCGCCCGGACGTCGCCGGAGCGCTGGTTCACCGGCGGGTTCGCCGCCGCCCAGCCCGCGATCACCGAGTGGGCCGTGCAGATGGTGCGCACCACCGATCCCGGCTGCTACATCGCCGCCTGCGAGGCCCTGGCGGGATTCGACGTACGGCACGAACTCGGCCGGATCGGCGTGCCCACGCTCGTCCTGGTCGGCTCCGACGACCAGGTCACCGGACCCGCCGAGGCCCGCACCCTGGTCGCCGGGATCCCGGACGCCCGCCTGGCCGTGGTGCCCGGCGCCTCCCACCTGGTCCCGGTCGAGCAGCCCGTCGCCGTCACCGACCTGCTGGTGCGGCACTTCTCCACCGCCTGGCAGCCCGCCTACGACTCGACCACCGGCCAGATCGCCATCCCGGCCGCCCCGCCGAAGCCGGTCCTGCCGCTCGTGCCGCAGGCCGTGCCCCAGGTCGCGCCGCAGGTCACGCCCCGCGCCGAGATCGCCCCGGCCGTGGCGGTGCCCCAGCCGTCCGGGCGGGCCGACCCCTACGACGCGGGACTGAAGGTCCGCCGGGAGGTGCTCGGCGACGCGCACGTGGACCGGGCGCTGGCCCAGGCCGACGAGTTCTCCGGCGACTTCCAGGAGTTCGTCACCCGCTACGCGTGGGGCGAGATCTGGGACCGGCCCGGACTGGACCGCCGCTCGCGCAGCTGTGTCACGCTCACCGCGCTGGTCGCCGGCGGCCACCTGGAGGAGCTGGGCTTCCATGTCCGGGCGGCCCTGCGCAACGGCCTCACCCCGGCCGAGATCAAGGAGGTCCTGCTCCAGGCGGCGGTGTACTGCGGAGTGCCGGCGGCGAACAGCGCCTTCCGGGTCGCCCAGCGGATCATCCGTGAGGAGACCACTCCCGAGGACTGACGGACGGCGCGGGGGCAGGATGGTGACCATGAAGCTCACGAAGATGTCCCACGCGTGCGTGCGCCTGGAGAAGGACGGGCGCACGCTCGTCCTCGACCCCGGCGGGTTCAGCGAGCAGGACGCCGCCGTCGGCGCGGACGCCATCCTGATCACCCACGAGCACGCCGACCACTTCGACGAAGGCCGGCTGCGGGCGGCGATGGACGCCGACCCGGCCACCGAGATCTGGACCCTGAGGTCGGTCGCCGACCAGCTCGCGGCGGCCTTCCCGGGCCGGGTGCACACCGTCGGCCACGGTGACACCTTCACGGCCGCCGGGTTCGACGTCCAGGTGCACGGCGAGCTGCACGCGGTGATCCATCCCGACATCCCGCGCATCACCAACGTCGGCTTCCTCGTCGACGGCGGCACGGTCTTCCATCCCGGCGACGCCCTCACCGTCCCCGGCCTTCCGGTCGAGACGCTGATGCTCCCGGTGATGGCGCCCTGGAACAAGATCTCCGAGGTCATCGACTACGTCCGCGAGGTGAAGCCGCGGCGCGCCTACGACGTCCACGACGCCCTGCTCACCGATCTGGCCCGGCCGATCTACGACCGCCAGATCGGCGCCCTGGGCGGCACGGACCACCAGCGGCTGGCCCCGGGCACCTCGGCGGACGTCTGAGGCCCGTTGTCACAGGGGCCCGGTAGGTTGTCAGGCATGCGCATCGCGACCTGGAACGTGAACTCGATCACCGCCCGCCTGCCGAGGCTCCTCGCCTGGCTGGAGAGCAGCGGCACCGACGTGCTCTGCCTCCAGGAGGCCAAGGTCGCCGAGGCGCAGTTCCCGGCGGAGCAGCTGCGCGAGCTGGGCTACGAGGCGGCGGTGCACGCCACCGGCCGGTGGAACGGCGTGGCGGTGCTGTCCAGGGTCGGCCTGGAGGACGTCGTCAAGGGCCTGCCCGGCGACCCGGGCTACGACGGGAGCGTGGAGCCCCGCGCGATCTCGGCGACCTGCGGCCCGGTCCGCGTCTGGTCGGTGTACGTGCCCAACGGCCGCGAGGTGGACCACCCGCACTACGCCTACAAGCTCCGGTGGTTCGAGGCGCTCAAGGCCGCCGTGGCCGGCGACGCGGGCGGCAGCCGCCCGTTCGCGGTCCTCGGCGACTACAACGTGGCGCCGACGGACGAGGACGTCTTCGACCCGGCCGCCTTCGAGGGCCTGACCCACGTCACCGCGGCCGAGCGCGCCGCCCTGACCGCCCTGCGCGAGACCGGCCTGTCCGACGTGGTCCCGCGCCCGCTGAAGTACGACCGCCCGTACACCTACTGGGACTACCGCCAGCTCGCCTTCCCGAAGAACCGCGGCATGCGCATCGACCTGGTGTACGGCAACGAACCCTTCGCCAAGTCCGTGTCGGACGCCTACGTGGACCGTGAGGAGCGCAAGGGAAAGGGTGCCTCCGATCACGCTCCGGTGGTGGTGGACCTGGACGTGTAGGTGCCAACCTGGCTCCATGAACATCCCTTTTCTGGGTAACAGGCACACCAAGGCCGGCGGTGTCCCCCCGACCGCCGACCCCGACCTGCTCGCCGAGTGCGAGCTGCTGCGCGCCCAGGCGGCCGAGGACGGTGTCGTGCTCGACGACACCCCGGCCTCGCTGGAGGCCCTCGACCAGTTGATCCCGCGCTGGCGGGACGACGAGGAGACCCTGACCTGGCTCGGCACCGACGCCGGTCTGTATCTGGGCACCGTCCTGATCCGGACCGTGGCCGGCGCCCGGTGGGAGATCCGCGAGGACGGGGAGCCGGTCGTGCGGCTGACGTCCGGGCGGGAGTTCGAGGTCGTGGAGTCCGGTCACGACTGGGCCGCGAGCGGAGTCCCCGAGCTGTCCCAGCTCTACGCGGAGGTCGCCGAGGCCTGACCGGCGGCGGAGGTCGCCATAAAGACGGTGTAAATACGGCTAATGCCCGAAAAGTGCGTGTCGTGCCCCACGTCCTCGCCCGGCTGGATAGTTTGCGGCGACCACGACACGGCTGAGAGTGGGTAGGGCTGCGTATGGCCGCCGATCCTTTGATCGAGCTGCGTGACGTCAACAAGTACTACGGCGAGCACCACGTCCTGCGGGACGTCGACCTCGCCGTCGGCAGGGGCGAGGTGGTCGCCGTCATCGGCCCCTCGGGATCGGGCAAGTCGACGTTGTGCCGCACGATCAACCGCCTGGAGACCATCCAGTCCGGAAGGATCATGCTCGACGGGCGGCCGCTCCCCGAGGAGGGCAGGGCCCTCGCGCGGCTCCGCGCCGAGGTCGGCATGGTCTTCCAGTCCTTCAACCTGTTCGCCCACAAGACGGTCCTGCAGAACGTCTCCCTCGCCCAGGTCAAGGTCCGCCGGCGCGGCCGGGAGCAGGCCGACCGGCGCTCGCTGGAGCTCCTGGACCGCGTGGGCCTGTCGGCGCACGCCGGGAAGTTCCCCGCCCAGCTCTCCGGCGGCCAGCAGCAGCGGGTGGCCATCGCCCGCGCCCTCGCCATGGAACCCAGGGCCCTGCTCTTCGACGAGCCCACCTCGGCCCTCGACCCCGAGATGATCAACGAGGTCCTCGACGTGATGCGGCAGCTCGCCCGGGACGGCATGACCATGGTCGTCGTCACCCACGAGATGGGCTTCGCCCGCTCCGCCGCGCACCGCGTGGCGTTCATGGCCGACGGCCGGATCGTCGAGGACCGCGCCCCGGAGGAGTTCTTCACCGCCCCGCGCAGCGGGCGCGCCAGGGACTTCCTCGCCTCGGTCCTCAAGCACTGAGCGGGGGAGCGCGACCATGGTCCACAGCACCCGTCCGCCCGCCGTCCCGGCCCTGCTGGGCGTCCTGTGCGCCGTGCTGCTCGCCGCCGCGGCCGCGGGCTGCGGCAAGGAGGGCAGCCCGCCCCGGAAGGGCCCGGCGGCCGGCACGCTCCCGCACTACCAGGTGGCGCGGAACGTACGGCTGCCCGCGTCCCCGACCTGGACCAGGGCCGTCCGGCGCGGCTACTTCGTGGTGGGCGCCAAGGAGGACCAGCCCTACCTCGGCGAGCGGGACCCGGCCACCGGCGCCTACTCGGGCTTCGACATCGAGATCGCCAGGATGATGTCCGCCTCCCTCGGGCTCCCGCCGGCGACCGTCCGCTTCCGCACCATCGCCTCCGCCAACCGCGAGACCGCCCTGCAGAACGGCCAGATCGACTACTACGTCGGCACTTACACCATCAACGCCAACCGCCGCAACCTGGTCGGCTTCGCCGGGCCCTACTACCTGGCGGGCCAGTCCCTGCTGGTGCGCCACGACGAGAACGACATCCACGGCCCGCAGGACCTCGCGGGCCGGCGCGTCTGCTCGGCCGCCGGCTCGACGCCGTACCAGCGGATCAGGGCCGACTACCCGAAGGCGGTCCTGGTCGCCTACGACACCTACTCGGTGTGCGTGGACAACCTGCTCACCTATCAGGTCGCCGCCGTCACCACCGACGACGCGATCCTCATCGGCTACGCGGCGAAGGCCCCCGGCGAACTCAGGGTCGTCGGCAAGCCCTTCTCCCGGGAGCCGTACGGCATCGGAGTGCCGCGCGAGGACACCGCGCTGCGCTTCGCGATGGACGACGCCCTGGAGGCCCGTGAGAAGAACGGCGACTGGAAGAAGGCGTACGACGCGACGCTCGGCCTGTCCGGCGTGCCCGCCCCCCAACCGCCCCCGATCGACCGCTATCCCGCGAGCTGAGCGAGGCCGGCATGAACGTACTGACGGACAACTTCCGCACGTACGCCGAGGGTTTCCTCGGCACCCTCCGACTGACCGTCTACGCCTCGGCGCTGGCCCTCGTCCTGGGCTTCCTGACGGCGTCCTTCCGGGTCGCGCCCGTCGGCTCGCTGCGCTTCCTCGGCACGGCCTGGGTCACCGTGCTCCGCAACACCCCGCTCACCCTGCTGTTCTTCGCGGTGCTGCTCGGCCTGCCCCGGTTCGGACTCGTGCTGCCCTTCCAGGTGTTCGCGGTCCTCGCGCTCGGCTCCTACACCTCGGCGTTCATCTGCGAGGCGCTGCGCGCCGGCATCAACACCGTGCCGAAGGGACAGGGCGAGGCCGCCCGCAGCCTCGGCATGACCTTCGGACAGACCCTCGGTCTGGTGATCCTGCCGCAGGCGTTCCGCTCGGTCATCCCGCCGGTCGGCTCCACCCTCATCGCGCTCGCCAAGAACTCCGCGATCGCGGGAGCGTTCAGCGTCACCGAACTCCTCGGCACCTACAAGACGCTGAGCGAACTCGGCTACGACATCGTCTGGACGTTCGTGTGGATCGCCGCAGGCTACCTCGTCATCACCCTGGCCATCAGCGCGCTGTTCGGCGTGCTGGAGCGGAAGTGGGGGACCGCCCGATGAGCGAGGCGACCGCGCTCTACGACGTCCCGGGACCCGTCACCCGGCGACGGCACACGCTGTACGGCCTCCTGTCGGCCCTCGTCGTCCTCGCCCTGGCCGTCTGGATCCTGTATCTCCTTCTCGACACCGCCCAGTTCACCCGGACCAAGTGGATGCCCTTCGCCTACAAGGGAATCCAGGAACTCCTGCTGCGCGGCCTCGGCAACACGCTCGCGGCGTTCGCGGCGGCCGCCGTCCTCTCCCTGGCGCTCGGCGGCCTGCTGGCCACCGGCCGGCTCTCCGAGCACCGCGCGCTGCGCTGGTCGGCCACCGCCGTCGTGGAGTTCTTCCGGGCCATGCCCGTCCTCGTCATGATCTTCTTCATCTTCGTGGCGCTCAAGGTCCAGCCGCTGCCCGCCCTGGTGGCCGGACTCACCCTCTACAACGGCTCGGTGCTCGCCGAGGTGTTCCGCTCCGGGGTGAACGGCGTCGAACGCGGCCAGCGGGAGGCCGCGTTCGCGCTCGGCATGCGCAAGACCCAGGTCATGTCGTACGTCCTGGTGCCGCAGGCCGTGCGGGCCATGCTGCCCGCCATCATCAGCCAGCTCGTGGTGGCCCTCAAGGACACCTCGCTGGGTTACCTCATCACCTACGAGGAGTTCCTCCATGCCGGGAAACTGATCGCGTCCAACCTCGACTACGATTTGCCCTTCATCCCCGTGGTGATGGTGATCTCGCCGATCTACATCGGGATGTGCATGTTGCTCTCGTGGTTCGCCGGCTGGGTGGCCAGAAGGGAGCAGCGCAGTCCCAGGACCGAGGCCGCCGTGGCGGCCCCGGCCGAACCGGGGACGCTGCTGCCGTAGGGGGCGGCAGCCAGGGCCAGGCCCGGCCGGCGGCAGCCGGAGATCACTGCTCGCGCAGCGGGACGGACACGTACGACGGGTCGTCCACCGGCGAGGAGAAGGTCAGCTGCGCGCCGGACGGGTTGTGCTCGATGTAGAGCGGGTCCACCGTGTCGACCACCAGCGCGAGCCGGTGCCCGGCCGGCACGTCGTAGGCCGTGGAGAACAGGTCCAGGTCAACGTCGAACGCCTGGCCGGGGGTGCGGTCGTACCAGGTGTACGGCGCGTGGGTGACCAGCTTGCCGAGGCCCAGCGGGCCCACGTCGTACAGGTAGGCGACGAGGGTGCCGCTCTCCTTGGTCGGGGTGAGGGTGGTGTGCAGCCGTGCCGTGCCGCGCACCCGCCGGGTGCTGCCGTACCGCTCGGACTGCCAGACGGCGGCCCAGCGGCGGGGCAGCAGCGGGATCGAGGCGACCGGGGGCAGCCGGGCGATCTGGTCGAGCAGGCCGGACAGGAGCACCACCCCGCCGTCCGCGCCCGAGTCGACGTTCGCGTGGATCGTGGTCGACCCGGCCAGGGCCATCTTGGAGCGGGTGGCGCCCACCGACTTCCAGTCCGGGTAGCCCTCGTAGCCGCCGTCGGTGCGTGACGCGAGCTGCACCGGCTGTTCGCGGTCGACGCCGTTGTCCGCGCCCTTGAGGTAGTGGTCGAACCAGCGCTTGGTGTCGGTCCACACGTCGTTGGGCAGTCCGAGCAGGCCGGTCAGCTCGGCGGTGGCGTGGTCGCCGGGACGCAGCTCCAGGCGCTTGGGGCCGGTCAGCTTCCCGTAGAAGTCGGCGTACTGGTTGGCCGGGAAGATGGAGTCGCTCCAGGCGTTGGCCATGAAGACGGCCGGGCCGTTCGCGTTGAGCTGGTCGAGGTAGGTCGCGGCGGAACGTTTCCGCCCCCAGGCGATCATGTCCTGTTCCCGCTCCAGGTCCGAGGCGTAGAAGTCCTGGAAGATCTGCCGGACTTCGGGGCTCTCGCGCCCGGTCAGGGTCGCCGAGCCGTCCAGCAGGGCGGTCGCCTCGACGTGCTGGGTCCGGCCGGAGTAGATCGAGTCGATCAGGTCGGCCCAGCCGCTGAGCGCGCCGACCGCCTTGATGCGCTTGTCGTGCGCGGCGGCCAGCAGGCTGATCCCGGCTCCGTAGGAGACTCCCGCGATGCCGATGTGCGCGGGATCGGCCGCGGTGTTGGCGAGGGCCCAGTCGATGACCCTGGACGCGTCCGCCACGTCCGGCGGACCGGCCACTTCTATCTGCCCGCCGGACTGCCAGAACCCGCGCACGTTGTAACTGAGCACGATGTAGCCGGAGTCGGCGAGCTTCTGGGCTTGGGCCAGGTACTCGACCTGGGGCAGCGACCAGCTCGTGGGCAGCACGACGAGCGGGTAGCGCCGTGCGGCGTCGGCGTTCGCGGGTGCGACGACGTTCGCCTTGAGCACCGTGCCGCCGTCGCCGGTGATGTCGACGAAGCGGACGGGTGCGGCGGCCTGGGCGGTGGGGGCCAGGCCGATGAGGGTGCCGGCGATCAGGGCGGCCGTGACGGCGCCCGCGGCGGTGGTGCGACCGTGTCCCATGGGTCACTCCTCACTCGTGTCAGTGCAAAGTGACCCGACGGTAGCCGTGACCTCTTACCGCAAGTAACCCGTCGGTAAGTTACGTGCCAGTAACGATTGTTGAATCGTGCGGGCGATCAGGGGGCGCGGTGCGAGGCGGGGGAGGGCGCGGTCGCGGCGGGCGGCAGCGGAGCCTGCGCGGCACGGGTGACGTCCTCGACGAGTTCGACCACGTCGGGCCCGTACGCCTGCGAGTTGACGACCTTGAGGAGCAGTACGAACGTGCCGTTGCCGTGTCTGCGGGCGAGCCGCTGGTGGTTGCGGGCGAGGTAGCGGGTGGCGGCCTGGTTGGTGATCGCGCGCTGTCCGCAGAAGAGGAACACCGGCCGGGCGTCCGGGCGCTGGCCCGCGGTGAGCCGTGCGAGCAGCACGTACTCGGTGACGCCCGGTTCGAGGCGGTAGCGCTCGGCGCCGATCTGGAAGGCACCGCGGTCCGGGCCCGGCTCCGGGTCGACGTTGACGCGCACGCCGGGCAGCATCGCCGACATGTGCGCCACCATGCGCCGGTTCGACCCGGGGCCGCCCACGCAGAACTCCGTGCGCTCGCCGAAGCCCTGCTGGACGTTGTCCTGCGTCACCATCTGGAGGTTGGCGCGGCAGTCCCTGATCAGCGAGGCCAGCTCCAGGAGGGCGTACACGTCGAAGCGGTGCACGGCCGGTTCGGAGGTGGCCGGATCTCGGTTGACGACCAGCAGCGACTCGGAGTTCTCCGGCAGCCCGAGAAAGGCCTGCTTGCGGCGCAGGGCCCGCCGCGACAGGGCGGTGCGGGCCAGCCAGCCGAGCGCAGCGCTGATGCCGGCGGCCACGACGCCGAGGATAATGTTGCGCAGGTCGTCATTCATGGGCGCGCATGCTAGCGGTCGCGGATGGCCGGAACGTACCCGTGTTCGAAGTGTGGCGGTCGTATGACAGTGCCCTGAATACGGCTGTCGGGGCCGGGGCCCCGCCGATACGCTGCGCGGACGTTCCGGAACTGGAGGTGCGGATGCGTCGCCCTGTCACGCGGAAACTGACCGTCCTGGCGGTCTCGGCCGTCGTGGTGTCGGTGGGGGCGGCCGCGCCTCCCGCCGCGGGCGGCACACCCCCCGCGAAATCGCCGGTGGCCGTCGGGTACGGCGGAGCGGTCTCCAGCGTCGACGCGGACGCCACCGCCGCCGGCATCGAGGTGCTCCGCAAGGGCGGCAACGCGGTCGACGCGGCCGTGGCGACCGCCGCCGCGCTCGGGGTCACCGAGCCCTACTCCTCCGGCGTCGGCGGTGGCGGCTACTTCGTCTACTACGACGCCAAGTCCCGCACGGTGCACACGATCGACGGCCGCGAGACCGCGCCGCTGACCGCCGGCCCCGGCCTCTTCACGGAGAACGGCAAGCCGCTCGCCTTCGCGGACGCCGTCAGCAGCGGACTCAGCGTCGGCACCCCGGGAACCCCGGCCACCTGGCAGACCGCGCTCGACCGGTGGGGGTCCGAACGGCTCGGGACGGTGCTCGCGCCCGCCGAACGGATCGCGCGCGACGGATTCGTCGTCGACGACACCTTCCGGTCGCAGACCGCGTCCAACGAGACCCGGTTCCGGTACTTCCCCGACACCGCGAAGCTGTTCCTGCCGGGCGGGAAGCTGCCCGCGGTCGGCTCCGTCTTCAAGAACCCCGACCTGGCCGCGACCTACCGGGAGCTGGCACGCAAGGGGGTCGGCGCGATCTACCACGGAGACCTCGGCAAGGACATCGTGGCGACGGTCGACAAGCCGCCGGTGGACCCCGGTTCGGGCTGGAAGGCCCGTCCGGGCCGACTGTCGGCGAAGGACCTGGCCGCCTACCGGGCCAAGACGCAGGCGCCCACCGAGACGTCGTACCGCGGGCTGAAGGTGTACTCGATCGCGCCCTCCTCGTCCGGCGGGACGACAGTCGGGGAAGCCCTCAACATCCTGGAGAACACGAACCTCTCGAAGGCGGACGAGGTCCAGTACCTGCACCACTTCATCGAGGCGAGCCGGATCTCGTTCGCGGACCGCGGACGGTGGGTCGGCGACCCCGCGTTCGAGGACGTGCCGACCAAGGGGCTGCTGTCGCAGCGGTACGCCGACGAGCGGGCCGCGCTGATCCACGACGACTCCGTGCTGACCAGCCCGGTCGCGCCCGGCGACCCGAACCACCCGGGATCGACCGGCACCGCGGCGCCGACCACCTACGAGGGCGAGAACACCACCCACCTCACGGTCGCCGACAAGTGGGGCAACGTCGTCTCCTACACGCTGACCATCGAACAGACCGGCGGCAGCGCGATCACGGTCCCCGGACGGGGATTCCTGCTCAACAACGAGCTGACCGACTTCTCCTTCGCCCCGGCGAACCCGGCGGTCCACGACCCGAACCTGCCGGGGCCTGGGAAGCGGCCGCGGTCCTCGATCTCGCCGACGATCGTGCTCGACAAGGCCGACCGGCCCGTGGTGGCGCTCGGTTCACCCGGCGGGGCGACCATCATCACCACCGTGCTCCAGGTGCTGACGGAGTTCCTCGACCGTCATCTGCCGCTGGTGGACGCGATCGCCGCGCCCCGGGCCTCGCAGCGCAACGCCGCCACCACCGAGTTGGAGCCCGCGCTGTACAACGACCCGGTGCTGCGCGGCAAGCTGGAGGCGATCGGCCACGCGTTCTCGCTGAATCCCGAGATCGGGGCGGCCACGGGCGTGCAGCGGCTGCCCGGCGGGAAGTGGCTGGCGGCTGCCGAGACGGTACGCCGCGGCGGCGGGTCCGCACAGGTCGTGCGTCCCGCCCGCTAGCCGCACGGCCGAGGGTGCGCGCGAGCCGGTCGCCGGCCTCCCGCACCCTCGGCCGAGGCCTCAGACGGGCGCGTTCGAGGGGTCCGGCTTCCGGAACACCAGGCTTCCGCCCGCCACGTCCACGGTCACCGAACCGCCCTCCGTGACCGTGCCGTCCAGGAGCAGCCGCGACAGCTGGTTGTCGACCTCCCGCTGGATGGTCCGCCGCAGCGGCCGCGCCCCGTACTCCGGCCGGTAGCCGTGCTCCGCCAGCCAGTCGACCGCCGCGTCCGTGAAGTGCGCGGTGATGCCCTGCGCGTGCAGCATGCGGCGGGTGTGCTCCAGCAGCAGCTCGGTGATCTGGTGCAGCTGGTCGCTGCTGAGCTGGCGGAAGACCACGATCTCGTCGATGCGGTTCAGGAACTCCGGGCGGAAGTGCTCGCGGAGCGGGCGCAGCACCTGCTCACGGCGCGCCTCCTCCGTCGCCTCCTCGCCGCCGGGCCCGAAGCCGATGCCGGCACCGCGCCGGGTGATCACGTCCGAGCCCAGGTTGCTCGTCATCACGATGACCGTGTTGGTGAAGTCCACCGTGCGGCCCTGCGAGTCGGTCAGACGCCCGTCGTCCAGGACCTGGAGCAGGATGTTGAAGACGTCCGGGTGGGCCTTCTCCACCTCGTCGAGGAGCAGCAGCGAGTAGGGGTGGCGGCGGACCACCTCGGTGAGCTGGCCCGCCTCCTCGTGGCCGACGTACCCGGGCGGGGCGCCGACCAGGCGGGAGACGGTGTGGCGTTCCTGGTACTCGCTCATGTCCAGGCGCACCATCCGGTCCTCGCTGCCGAACAGCACCTCGGCGAGCGCGCGCGCCAGTTCGGTCTTGCCGACGCCGGTCGGGCCGAGGAAGAGGAAGCTGCCGATCGGACGGTCCGGGCTGGCGAGCCCGGCGCGGGAGCGCAGCACCGCCTCGGAGACGGCCGCGACCGCCTCGTTCTGGCCGATGACCCGCTGGTGCAGGTGGGACTCAAGGCCGAGCAGCCGTTCCTTCTCCTCCTGGGTGAGGCTGCTGACCGGGATGCCGGTCTGGCGGGAGACCACCTCGGCGATCGCCTCGGCCGTCACCTCCAGGTTCATCCCCTCGTCGGCCTCGTCCTCGCCGGAGAGTTCGGTGATCCGCCGCTTCAACTCGCCCACGCGGTCGCGGAGCTGGGTGGCGTGCTCGTAGCTCTCGTCGGCGACCGCCTGGTCCTTGTCCCGGGTCAGCTGCTCGATCTCGCGTTCCATGGCCCGTACGTCGCTGCCCTTGGCGCGGGAGCCGAGACGGACGCGGGCACCGGCCTGGTCGATCAGGTCGATCGCCTTGTCGGGGAGCCGGCGGTCGGTGAGGTAGCGGTCGGACAGCTCCACGGCGGCGACCAGCGCCTCGTCGGTGTAGCGGACCTGGTGGTGGGCCTCGTAGCGGTCGCGCAGGCCGCGCAGGATCTCGATGGTGTCCGGGACGGTCGGCTCGGGCACCAGGATCGGCTGGAACCGGCGGGCCAGCGCCGCGTCCTTCTCGATCTTGCGGAACTCCTCCAGCGTGGTCGCGCCGACGATGTGCAGCTCCCCGCGGGCCAGCGCCGGCTTGAGGATGTTGCCCGCGTCCATCGAGCCGCCCTCGCCTCCGCCCCCGGCGCCCACCACGGTGTGCAGCTCGTCGATGAAGACGATCAGCTGGTCGGAGTGGGCGCGGATCTCGTTCACGATCGTGGTGAGGCGTTCCTCGAAGTCGCCGCGGAAACGGGTGCCCGCCACCACGGCGGACATGTCGAGGGCGATCACCCGGCGCCCGGCGAGGATGTCCGGCACGTCCGCATCGGCGATCCGCTGGGCCAGCCCCTCGACGATCGCGGTCTTGCCGACCCCGGCGTCACCGATCAGCACCGGGTTGTTCTTCCCGCGCCGGGAGAGCACCTCGATGGTCTGCTCGATCTCGTCCTCACGGCCGATGACCGGGTCGATGCGGCCCTCTGCGGCGAGTTCGGTCAGGTCGCGGCCGTACTTGTCCAGCGTGGGCGTGCCGGTACGGCGGCGGCTGTCCGGGCCGGTCAGGACGCGGTCGGTGTCCGGGACGTCCGCGGGCAGGCCGGCGGCGAACCGGGCCGCGTTCAGGATGTGCCCGGCGGCCGAGTCCGGGTTGGCGGCGAGCGCGCCCAGCACGTGTTCGGGGCCGATGTAGCCGGCGCCGCCGGCCCGCGCCAGGTCGTGCGCGTCCAGCAGGGCGCGCTTGACGGCCGGGGTCAGGGACAGCGAGGTCGGCGGGGGAGCCTCGCCCGGCGGGTGCTGGACGGGGCCGGCGCGGCCGTCGATCTCGGTGGCCAGCGAGTCGGGATCCGCGCCGGACCTGCTGAGCAGGGAGCGGGTCGGCTCCGCCGTCAGCGCCGCGCGCAGCAGATGCTCGGTGTCGAGATCCCGGCTGCCGTGTTCGGCGGCGTACTGGGCGGCGCCCTTGACCAGTTCCCGGGCGGGCTGGCTGAGCAGCCTGCCGATGTCTATCTGACGGGGGCCCTGGCGTTCCCCGCCGCCGCCGAAGAAGCGGGCGAGGAACTCACCGAAGGGGTCCTGTCCGAAGTCGCTCGGTCCGGGGTAACCGCTGCTCATGAGCGTTCGTTCCGTTCCGGCGTCCCGGCGCCTGGCGGGACGCGCTCGCTGGTCGACGTGCCGGTCCACGCGGGTGCCCCCCGCAGCCCGGTCCCACCACCTTCGCACGCCTGCCCGAGGGGGGCATGTCCAGCACTTCCCGGGCGCCCCGCGGGACCCGGACCGTCCCCTTCGGCACCCGCGAAACCGCAGGCGGGAGCCGGGTCAGCGCCGCGGACCGCGCTCCGTGAGGATCCGCGGACCCGCGTCGGTGACCGCCACCGTGTGCTCGACGTGCGCGGCGCGGGAGCCGTCGTTCGTGCGCAGCGTCCAGCCGTCGGGCGCCTCGTGGTAGCCGTCCTGGCCGCTGCCGATCAGCATCGGCTCGATCGCGAGGGCCATGCCGTGCCGGAGCGGGAGACCGCGGCCGGGACGGCCCTCGTTGGGCACCTCCGGGTCCTCGTGCATGTGACGGCCCACGCCGTGGCCGCCGAAGCCCTGCGGGATGCCGTAGCCGGCCTCGCGGCAGACCCTGCCGACCGCGTGCGCGATGTCGCCGATGCGGTTGCCGACGACCGCCGCCGCGATGCCGGCCGCCAGCGCCCGCTCGGCCGTCTCCACGAGCCGCACGTCCGCCGGGCGCGCCCGGCCGACGGTGAAGCTGATGGCCGAGTCGCCGACCCAGCCGTCGAGTTCGGCACCGCAGTCGATGGAGACCAGGTCGCCGTCGCGCAGCCGGTAGGAGGTCGGGATGCCGTGCACGATCGCGTCGTTGACCGAGGCGCAGATGACGGCCGGGAACGGGGTCGTCGCGAAGGAGGGCCGGTAGCCGAGGAACGGCGAGGTGGCCCCGGCCTCCTTCAGCACCCCGCGTGCCACCTCGTCCAGCTCCAGCAGGGAGACGCCGACGGCGGCGGCCTCCCGTACGGCCGTCAGGGCCTGCCCGAGGACCTGGCCGGCCTCGTACATCGCCTCGATCGATACGTCTGTCTTGAGTTCCACCATGCCAATTACTATACCGGCTTTCTCGACCGGCTAAGAATCACGCCCTAGAATGACGGCATGGTGCGCACCCCACTCACTCCGGAAGAGCGCGAACGCGGCGAGCGGCTCGGGCAGCTGCTGCGCGCGGCGCGCGGCGACCGCAGCATGACCGAGGTGGCGGCCGAGGCCGGCATCTCGGCCGAGACGCTCCGCAAGATCGAGACCGGCCGGGCCCCGACCCCGGCCTTCTTCACCGTCGCCGCGCTGGCCCGCGCGCTCGGATTGTCGATGGACGAACTGGTGGTGCGCTGCCTCCTCGTCCCGGTGTGACACCGGTCGGCCGGAATCCCGCGGTGAGGGCGCCGCGCGCCCGCCGAAAACTCCCCGTAGCAGCGCCGTAACACACCTGGTGTTGCCTACGAAGCCGGAGTGTTCCGGTCGGGCGGGAGTGAGCGATGACTGTGGACCAGCTCCCGGGCCGGGTGCGGGAGTTCGCGAACCACCTCGACGGCCTGCTGGCCCGGCTGGACCGGGACGGCGGCTGGTGCGCGGTGTTCTGGCAGCGCGACCCCGACGGCATGCGGGCCTGCCTCGACGGCCTGGAGGTGCCGCCCTGGGACGTCGTGGCGGCGCTCCTCCAGGACTTCGCGTCCGCCTACGGCCCCGAGACCGCCGCCCGCGCCGCCGAGCGGACCCGGAGGCTGCACGCCGGCGCGCTCGCCGCGCACGACGCCCGGCCGGGCGCGCGGGAGGACCTGGGCGACCGCCTGGACGCCATGCTCCGTGAACAGCGCTACGCGGCCGAACGCCTGGCCCAGCTCGGCCGTGCCCACGGCGCCGCACGCTCCCGCGCTCAGGCCGACTCCCTCGGCGTCGACCTCGCCTGGGCCCGCGACGACCACGAACGGGCCGCGGCCCGCTGCGCCGAACTCCGGGACCGGATCGCGCGCTGGGAACGGCGGGCCGCGGCGCACCCACCACCCCGTGCCGCCGACCCCACGTCGACCATCCACACGGCCCCGGCACCGGCGCCCCACACCGACTCGCGACCTGCCGCCTACGCCGACTCGGGCCCCGCCGCCTACGTGGACCCGGCGCCCGCCTCGAACACCGTCGCGGGATCCGCCGCCTACGCAGATTCGGGCCGCGCCTCCTACGTGGACCCGGCGCCCGCCACGAACACCGTCGCGGGATCCGCCGCCTACGCCGACCCGGGCCCCGCCAGGGCCGCCCCCGGACCCGCTTACGATTTCTCGGCGCCCGCCCAGGCCTCCCAGGGACCTGCTCACGCCGTCCCGAGCCCCGCCTACGCCGCCTCGGAGCCGGTCCACGCCGACCTGGAATCCACCGCCTACGCCGACCCGGCGTCCCCCGCCCAGGCCTCCCCGGCACCCGCCGCCCACTCCGACTCGGGCCCCGCCGCCCACTCCGACTCGCGCCCCGCCCCCGACGCAGCTCCGGTGCCTCCCACCCAGGCCACCCCGGCATCCGCCCGCCCCCTCCCGTCGCCCGCCGTCCCGGACGGGGTCGCGCCCGGCGGCGAGCCGTCCGAAGGCCGGGGCCAGGTCGTCGCCAAGCGGCGCAAGCGGCGGCGGGGCAGTGCGCGGTTCGCGGGGCTGGTAGAGGACGAGGCCGCGCCCGGTCCGCCGCCCGGGGCGCCGACGGAGGCCGTCCCGGTGGCCGCCGCGGGCCGGCGCACGCCGCGCGGCGCCCGGTTCGCCGGAGCCGCCGAGGCGCCCGCGGGGCCGGAACCGGCACCGGAGGAGGCCGACGAGGCGGCGGGGCAGGCCGTGGCGGACGCCGTGGCGCGGCTCGAACGGCTGCGGGCCGAGGGCCGCACCGGAGAGGCGCACGCGCTCCTGGCCGAGGCCGCCCACTGGCCCGCGCCCCGCTTCCCGCTGCTCGCGGACGCCCTGCACCGCGCCGGGCTCGACGCCGACTGGACCACGCTGCTGTGGGAGACGGCCTCGCTGCCGGCCGCCCGGCTGGTGGCCGCCGCCGACGCGCTGACCGCCGCGGGCCGTATCGCCGACGGCCGGCAGGTCCTCCGCCAGGGCGTCGTCCGTCCCGCCTCCGAGATCGGCGAGGCCGTCCTCGCCCTGGACACGGCGGGCCGCCACCGCGAGGCCGATGCCCTGCTGGACAGCTACGTCGAGGTCCGCCCGCCGCAGGAGGCGGCCCACAGCGCCGAACCGGATCCCCGGCGCCTGGTGCCCCTGCTGCTCCGCTCGGCCGAGCGGATCTCCGACCAGCGCCGCTGGGACCTGCTCCACGCGCTGAGGGTGGCGGGCCTCGCCTCGTGAGGGGCGCGGGCGACGGCGCGACCGGCCGCCGAGCGCCCGCGCAACGGCCCCCCATCCGCCAGCCAGGTAAGAAACGAGATCGACTCGGCGGCTTGACGACGATGGTCTTGGCAAGGACTCCGAGGACGCTTACTTTCGACCCTCTACGGGCGTAGAAGGAGCAGCTCATGGCCAACGTCGTACGTGCCGCTCTGGTCCAGGCCACCTGGACCGGCGACACCGAGTCCATGGTGGCGAAACACGAGGAGTTCGCCCGCGAGGCGGCCCGCAGGGGCGCGAAGATCATCGGATTCCAGGAAGTCTTCAACGCCCCCTACTTCTGCCAGGTCCAGGAGCCCGAGCACTACCGCTGGGCGGAGCCGGTCCCGGACGGCCCCACGGTCCAGCGGATGCGGGAACTGGCCCGCGAGACCGGCATGGTGGTCGTCGTCCCGGTCTTCGAGGTCGAGCAGTCCGGCTTCTACTACAACACCGCCGTCGTGATCGACGCCGACGGCAGCGTCCTCGGCAAGTACCGCAAGCACCACATCCCGCAGGTCAAGGGCTTCTGGGAGAAGTACTACTTCAAACCGGGCAACGCGGGCTGGCCGGTCTTCGACACCGCCGTCGGCAAGGTCGGTGTGTACATCTGCTACGACCGGCACTTCCCGGAGGGCTGGCGGCAACTCGGCCTGAACGGCGCCCAGCTGGTCTACAACCCGTCGGCCACCTCGCGCGGCCTGTCGGCCTACCTCTGGCAGCTGGAGCAGCCCGCCGCCGCCGTCGCCAACGAGTACTTCGTCGCCGCCATCAACCGGGTGGGCCGGGAGGAGTACGGGGACAACGACTTCTACGGGACGAGCTACTTCGTCGACCCGCGCGGGCAGTTCGTGGGGGAGGCCGCGAGCGACAAGGACGAGGAACTCGTCGTCCGGGACCTCGACTTCGGTCTGATCGACGAGGTACGGCAGCAGTGGGCCTTCTACCGTGACCGCCGTCCCGACGCCTACGAAGGGCTGGTACAGCCGTGAACGACCTCTTCGCCCGCCACCGCCAGGTCCTGCCCGACTGGCTGGCCCTCTACTACGACGAGCCGCTGGAGATCACGCACGGCGAGGGCCGGCACGTCTGGGACGCCGACGGCAACCGCTACCTCGACTTCTTCGGCGGCATCCTCACCACGATGACCGCGCACGCCCTGCCCGAGGTCACCAAGGCGGTGAGCGAGCAGGCCGGGCGGATCATCCACACCTCCACGCTCTACCTCAACCGGCCGATGGTCGAACTGGCCGAGCGGGTCGCGCACCTGAGCGGGATCCCGGACGCCCGGGTCTTCTTCACCACCTCCGGCACCGAGGCCAACGACACCGCCCTGCTGCTCGCGACGACCTACCGCCGGACCAACACGATCCTGGCGATGCGCAACAGCTACCACGGCCGCTCCTTCAGCGCCGTCGGCATCACCGGCAACAAGGGCTGGTCGCCGACCGCCCTCTCACCGCTGCAGACGCTGTACGTGCACGGCGGCGTCCGCACCCGCGGCCCGTACGCCGAACTGAACGACCGTGACTTCGTCGCGGCCTGCGTCGAGGACCTGCGCGACCTCCTCGGCCACACCCGGCCGCCGGCCGCGCTGATCGCCGAACCCATCCAGGGCGTCGGCGGTTTCACCTCGCCGCCCGACGGGCTGTACGCGGCCTTCCGCAAGGTCCTCCAGGAACAGGGCATCCTCTGGATCGCCGACGAGGTGCAGACCGGCTGGGGCCGCACCGGCGAGCACTTCTGGGGCTGGCAGGCGCACGGCCAGAGCGGTCCGCCGGACATCGTCACCTTCGCCAAGGGCATCGGCAACGGCATGTCCATCGGCGGGGTGATCGCCCGCTCCGAGATCATGAACTGCCTGGACTCCAACAGCATCTCGACGTTCGGCGGCACCCAGATCACCATGGCGGCGGGGCTCGCCAACCTGTCGTACCTGCTGGACCACGACCTCCAGGGCAACGCCCGCCGGGTCGGCGGACTCCTCATCGAACGCCTCCGCTGCATCGCCGCCCAGCTGCCCGGCGTACGGGAGGTGCGGGGCCGCGGTCTGATGATCGGCGTCGAACTGGTCAAGCCCGGCACGGACGAGGCCGATCCCAAGTCGGCGTCGGCCGTCCTGGAATCGGCCAGGGAGAACGGCCTCCTGATCGGCAAGGGCGGCGGCCACAACACCAGCGCGCTGCGCATCGCCCCGCCGCTGTCCCTGACGGTCGCGGAGGCGGAGGAAGGCGCCGCGATCCTCGAACAGGCACTGAGGAGTGCCTACTAGGCGACCCGCCGGGTGCCGGCCACGGCGCCGCCGTGGCTGGTCGCGCAGTTCCCGCCGGGCCCCTTCGGGGGCGCGGGGAACTGCGCGACCGGCCCCCACCGGGCCCGCGGGCCCGGACGCACCGAAACCCGACCGAGGGACCAGCAGGATGACCGCCACGTGGGAGCCCGTCAGGACAACCGACCCCATACTGTCGGTCCGTCAGATCCTCGCCCTGGAACGGGTCCTGGCCGGAGACCCCGAGGTCGTGGCCGGGTCCGCCCACCTCGACCGCCCGGTCCGCTGGGTGCACGTCGCCGAGGCCCCCGACGTCGGAGTCATGCTCACCGGCGGCGAGATGGTCCTCACCACCGGCGTCCTGCTGGCCGACGACGCGCACAAACAGGCCGAGTACATCCAGGCCCTGCACCGGGCCGAGGCCGCCGCGGTCGTCCTCGGCCTCGGCCGGGCCTTCCCGTCCCCGCCCGACGCGATGCGCCGCGCGGCGGACCGCTGCGGCCTGCCCCTGGTGGTCCTGCACCGCCCCTTCCCCTTCGCCGAACTGACCGAGGAGGTCCAGTCCCGGCTGGTGCGGCGGAAGTTCGCCGCCGTCAGCCTCTCCGAGTCGGTCCGTACCGCCCTCACCGGTCTCATCACCGCCGGCGCGCCCCTGCAACGCCTCCTCGACGAGGTCGCCGTGCACAGCGCCTGCCCGGTCGTCGTCACCAACCTCGCCCACCGGGTGCTGGCCACCGCGGGGGAGCGGTCGGCCGTGGACGACGTCCTGCGGGACTGGGAGCGCATCGCCCGGCAGGCCGGCGGCGGCGAGGGCGACGGCTGGATCCGGGCCGAACTCGGCGGCCGCGGCGAGCGCTGGGGCCGGATCGTGCTCTGCGGGTACCGCGGCGACACCGTCACCGGACGGCTGCTCGCCGACCGCGGGGCCGAGGCCGTCGTCCTGCACCGCATGCTCGGCGGCGGCTCCGCCCGCAGCTGGGAGGAGCAGTCCGCGCAGAGCCTGCTGACCGACCTGGTCTCCGGAGTCGTCCCCGCCCGGCAGCTGCTGCCCAGGGCACGGGCGGCCGGACTCCCGGTCAACCGGCGGACCTTCGTGCCCGTCGTCGTACGGGACGCCGAGGCCGCCCGGCTGGAGCGGGTCCTGCGGCTGCTGGGGCTGCCCGGACTCGTCGCCGAACTCACCGAACGCGTCACCGCCGTCCTGCTCAGCCTCGCCCGCGACCAGGACGCCGACGCCCTCGCCACGTACTTCGCGGTCCGGCTGCACGGCGAGTCGGCCGGGCCGCACGCGGTGGTCGCCGCGGCCGGCCCCCGGACCTCCTGGGACGACGTGCCCGCCGGACTGCGCGAGGCCCGGCACGTGGCCGACGCCGTCGCCGACTCCTCGGCCGCCCTCGACCTGCCGCCCGTCGTCCGGCTCCGGGACGTCCATCTGCGGGGCCTGATCCGGCTGCTCCGCGACGACCCGCACGTCCAGTCCTTCGCCGAGCGCGAGCTGGACGGGCTGCTCTGCGGCGAGGGCGTCGACCAGGACCTGCTCGGCGTCCTGCGGACCTACCTCGCCACCGGGCGCAACAAGTCCCGCACCGCGCAGCTGCACCACGTCTCGCGGCCCGCGCTGTACCGCCGCCTGGAAGCCATACAGGCCCGGCTCGGCGTCGACCTCGACGACTTCGAACAGGCGGCCTCCGTGCACATCGCGCTCCTCGCGCACGACGCGCAACAGCAGTGAAACATGTGACGACCTGGGAGAACGGCGGTGAAACATGAGCCGAGGACCGCGTGACACGGTGACACGCGGAACGCCCGCAGACGTGACACGCTGGCACTCAAAGCGCGCTTGCGGGCTTTCTAGGCTCCTCGCACATCGAGCGACAGACGCCCGAGCGACCGGAGGTCCCGATGAGCCGAGTGATCCGTGCCGCCCTGTTCCAGACCGCCTGGACCGGCGACAAGGAGTCGATGATCCAGGTCCACGAGCAGGCCGCCCGCGACGCGGCGGCCCAGGGCGCCCAGGTCCTGTGCTTCCAGGAGCTGTTCTACGGACCCTACTTCTGCCAGGTCCAGGACAAGGCCTTCTACGAGTACGCCGAGCAGGTGCCGGACGGCCCGGTCGTCCAGCGCTTCCAGGCCCTCGCGCGGGAGCTGGGCATCGTCCTGATCCTGCCGGTGTACGAGGAGGAGCAGCCCGGCGTCCTCTACAACACCGCCGCCGTGATCGACGCGGACGGCTCCTACCTCGGCAAGTACCGCAAGCACCACATCCCCCAAGTCCCCGGCTTCTGGGAGAAGTTCTACTTCCGTCCGGGGAACGCCGGCTGGCCGGTCTTCGAGACCGCGGTCGGGCGGATCGGCGTCTACATCTGCTACGACCGGCACTTCCCGGAGGGCTGGCGGGCGCTGGGCCTCGGCGGTGCGGAGATCGTCTTCAACCCGTCGGCCACCTCGCGCGGACTCTCCCGCTACCTCTGGCAGCTGGAGCAGCCGGCGGCGGCCGTCGCCAACGAGTACTTCGTCGGCGCGATCAACCGGGTCGGCGTGGAGGACCTGGGCGACAACGACTTCTACGGGACCTCGTACTTCGTCGACCCGGAGGGCCAGTTCGCCGGCGAGGTGGCCTCCGACAAGGAGACCGAACTCGTCGTCCGCGACCTGGACCTGGCCAAGCTGCGGGAGGTCCGCGACCGCTGGCAGTTCTTCCGGGACCGCCGCCCCGACGCGTACGGCCCGATCACGGCTCCCTGACGAGCAGACGGCAAGTCCCGCGCCCCCGAAGGCCGGGGGAGGAACCGCGCGACCAGCCACCGACGACCGGCACCTTCCCGACAACCGAACGGAGCGTGAACCCATGACCGGCCGCACCCTCATCCACGGCGGTCTCGTCATCACCGCGTCCGACGAGATCCACGCCGACGTCCTGATCGAGGACGGCCGTATCGCCGTCCTCGCCGCCTCCGGAACCCCCGCCGCCGAGGCGTTCACCGCGGAGCGGACCATCGACGCCACCGGAAAGTACGTCATCCCGGGCGGCGTCGACGCCCACACCCACATGGAGCTGCCGTTCGGCGGCACGTTCGCCTCCGACACCTTCGAGACCGGCACCCGGGCCGCCGCCTGGGGCGGTACCACGACGATCGTCGACTTCGCCGTGCAGAGCGTCGGGCACGGCCTGCGCGAGGGGCTCGACGCCTGGCACGCCAAGGCCGAGGGCAACTGCGCGATCGACTACGGCTTCCACATGATCGTCTCCGACGTGAACCAGGACACGCTCAAGGAGATGGACCTGCTGGTCGAGGAGGGCGTGACCTCCTTCAAGCAGTTCATGGCCTACCCCGGGGTCTTCTACTCCGACGACGGCCAGATCCTGCGCGCCATGCAGCGCTCCGCCGAGAACGGCGGCCTGATCATGATGCACGCCGAGAACGGCATCGCGATCGACGTCCTGGTGGAACAGGCGCTGGCCCGCGGCGAGACCGACCCCCGCTTCCACGGCGAGGTCCGCAAGGCGCTCCTGGAGGCCGAGGCCACGCACCGGGCGATCAGGCTCGCGCAGGTGGCCGGCGCGCCGCTGTACGTCGTCCACGTCTCGGCGATGGAGGCGGTGGCCGAACTGGCGCGGGCGCGCGACGAGGGGCTGCCGGTCTTCGGCGAGACCTGCCCGCAGTACCTGTTCCTGTCGACCGACAACCTCGCCGAGCCGGACTTCGAGGGCTCGAAGTACGTGTGCAGCACGCCGCTGCGGCCCAGGGAGCACCAGGCCAAGCTCTGGCAGGGCCTGCGGACCGACGACCTCCAGGTGGTCTCCACCGACCACTGCCCGTTCTGCTTCGTCGGCCAGAAGGAGCTGGGACGAGGCGACTTCTCGAAGATCCCCAACGGCCTGCCCGGCGTCGAGAACCGCATGGACCTGCTCCACCAGGCGGTCGTCGACGGGCACATCTCGCGCCGCCGCTGGATCGAGATCGCCTGCGCCAACCCGGCGCGGATGTTCGGGATGTACCCGAAGAAGGGCACCATCACCCCGGGTGCCGACGCCGACGTCGTCATCTACGACCCGCACGCCGAGCAGGTCGTCTCCGCCGAGACCCACCACATGAACGTCGACTACTCGGCGTACGAGGGCAGGCGGCTCACCGGCCGGGTCGAGACGGTCCTCTCGCGCGGCGAACCCGTCATCACCGAGCGGGAGTACACCGGACACGCCGGGCACGGTGTCTACACCCCGCGCTCCACCTGTCAGTACCTCAACTAGGAGTGGCGCCCATGGACTTCGGACTCGTCCTGCAGACCGACCCGCCGGCCTCCCGTGTCATCAGCCTGATGAAGCGGGCGGAACGCAACGGGTTCTCGTACGGCTGGACCTTCGACTCCGCCGTGCTCTGGCAGGAGCCGTTCGTGATCTACAGCCAGATCCTCGCCAACACCTCGAAGCTGACGGTCGGCCCGATGGTCACCAACCCGGGCACCCGCACCTGGGAGGTCACCGCCTCCACCTTCGCCACCCTCAACGACATGTTCGGCAACCGCACGGTCTGCGGCATCGGCCGCGGCGACTCCGCGATGCGGGTGGCCGGACGCAAGCCCAACACCCTCGCCCGGATCAGCGAGGCCATGAAGGTCATCCGGGCCCTGGGCCGCGGCGAGGAGGCCGATCTGGGCGGCACGGTGATCCGCTTCCCGTGGATCAGGCCCGGCGCCGAACTCCCGGTCTGGATGGCCGCGTACGGCCCGAAGGCGCTGAAGATGACCGGCGAGGAGGCGGACGGCTTCATCCTCCAGCTCGCCGACCTCTACCTCACCGAATACATGGTCAAGGCGGTGAAGGACGCGGCGGCGGCCGCCGGACGCGACCCGTCCGAGGTCAGGATCTGCGTCGCCGCCCCGGCGTACGTCACCGCAGACGACTCGCCCGAGGCGCTGGCGCACGCCCGCGAGCAGTGCCGCTGGTTCGGCGGCATGGTCGGCAACCACGTCGCCGACCTCGTGGCCAAGTACGGCGAGCACTCCGCCGCCGTACCCGACGAACTCACCGACTACATCAAGTCCCGGCAGGCGTACGACTACGCGCACCACGGCCGCAGCGGCAACCCCGACACCGAGTTCGTCCCCGACGAGATCGTCGACCGGTTCTGCATCGTCGGACCGCCCGAGAAGCACATCGAGAAGCTGAACGCACTGCGCGAGCTGGGCGTCGACCAGTTCGCCGTCTACGACATGCACGACGCGCAGGAAGCCACCATCGACGCCTACGGGAGCAAGGTGATCCCGGCCGTCAACGGCTAGCTCTTTCCTGGCAGTTGGTCTCCCCCTTCCCGCCGTCCCGGGAAGGGGGTCAGGGCGCACCCCACACGCGTACCCCCCTCGCCCCGCCCGCACGGCCTGTCTTCCGTCCCGTCTCCCTGCGATTGGCCTGCCCATGACCGACACCGCTCCCACGGCCATACCGCCGTCCGGCTCCGTCACCTCCTCCGACGGACGCGTCGAGCTCGCTCCGGGCTCCCCGCCGCCGGCCGGTCCCTACGCCAACGCGGACCTGCTGCCCGTCCCTGTCGAGAAGCGCACCTGGACCACCTACAACTTCTCCGCGCTCTGGGTCGGCATGGCCCACAACACGGCGTCCTGGACCCTGGCCTCCGGGCTGATCGCGGTCGGCATGGACTGGAAACAGGCCGTGTTCACCATCGCCCTGGCCAACCTGATCGTCCTCGTGCCGATGCTCCTCACCGGGCACGCCGGACCGAAGTACGGCATCCCCTTCCCGGTCTTCGCCCGCGCCTCCTTCGGCGTCCGCGGCGCCAACCTGCCCGCCGTCGTACGGGCGTTGGTGGCCTGCGGCTGGTTCGGCATCCAGACCTGGATCGGCGGCGAGGCCATCTACTTCCTGGCCGGCAAGCTCATCGGCGACAGCTGGGCGAACGCCTCGCACATCGGCGGCTACGCCTGGACCATGTGGCTGTCGTTCGCGCTCTTCTGGGTGCTCCAGGTCGCCATCATCTACCGGGGCATGGAGACCATCCGCCGCTTCGAGAACTGGGCCGCGCCCTTCGTGATCGTCGGCGCGGTGGTCATGCTGATCTGGATGAGCGACAAGGCCGGCGGTCTCGGCCCGCTCTTCGACCAGCCCTCCAAGCTCGGCTGGGGCGGCGACTTCTGGAAGATCTTCTGGCCCTCGCTGATGGGCATGATCGGCTTCTGGTCCACCCTGAGCCTGAACATCCCCGACTTCACCCGGTACGGCAGGAGCCAGAAGGCGCAGACCCGGGGCCAGGCGCTCGGCCTGCCGACGACGATGACGCTGTTCGCGTTCCTGTCGGTCCTGGTGACCTCCGGTTCCCAGGCCGTGTACGGCGAGCCGGTCTGGGACCCGGTCCAGCTGGCCGCCAAGACGGACAACGTGGTCGGGCTGCTCTACGCCCTGGTCACCGTCCTGGTCGCGACCCTGTCCGTGAACATCGCGGCCAACCTGGTGTCGCCGGCGTTCGACTTCTCCAACATCGCGCCCCGGAAGATCAGTTTCCGTACCGGCGCGCTGATCACCTCGGTGCTCGCGGTCCTGATCTTCCCGTGGAAGCTGTACTCCGACCCGCAGGGCTACATCTTCACCTGGCTCGGCCTGGTCGGCGGTCTGCTCGGCACGGTCGCCGGCATCCTCATCGCCGACTACTGGCTGCTGCGCCGCACCCGTCTCGACCTGGCCGACCTGTACCGCACGGGCGGCCGCTACTGGTACGACGGAGGCTGGAACTGGCGGGCCGTCCTCGCCTTCCTCGTCGGCGGTGTGCTCGCCGTCGGCGGCGCCAGCTTCGAACCGCTGATCGACGGCCGCCCGATCCCGGCGCTGTCCTCGCTCGCCGACTACGGCTGGGCCGTCGGCCTGGGCACGTCCCTGGTGCTCTACGTCGGTCTGACGAAGCTGACCGGACGCGCCGCCGAAGCGGCGTGAACGCGGAGGGCGGCCGGTGGCACGACGCTACTGGCCGCCCTTGAGCGCGGCCACCGCGCTCTTCGCCGCCTTGATGGCACCCTTGTTGATCTCGTCCGTGTCCGGCGCCTTCTTGTTCTCGAAGTCGCTGCCGTTGTAGGTGACGACCACCAGCGCGTTGGAGACCTGGGCCATCACCACGCCCTCACGGGTCTGCTGCTTGTCCTCGGTGGTGAGGTTGACCACCGAGTAGCCGCCGTCGCCGAGCCCCGGCACGGCTCCGCCGCCGCTCTTCTCCGCGACGCGTTCCTTGTACTCCTTCGCCGCCGCCGCGTCCGTGTCCATGATCTCGAAGGAGACGTCGAGCCAGCGGTAGTCGTACCCCTTGAGGGCGTTCCAGGAGCAGGTGCGGCGCAGCTTGGTGTCGGTGGAGGGGATCTCCTTGCCGGCCGTCTTCGCGCCCGGCACCAGCGACTTGACGGTGGCGACGGGGATGCTGGCGCAGGGCGCGGGCGCGCCGTCGTACGTCTTGGCGGCCGCCGTCGACGTCGCGGCGGACGACGGGGCGTCGCTCGTGGACTCGCCGGCGGTCTGCCGGGACGAGGTGTCGCCGGAGGCGGTGGGCGTCGTGTCCGGACCCGACGCCATCGCCCAGCCCGCACAGGCGAGCACGGCGACCGGCGTCAGGCGCGCGGTGAGGGCCAGAGGCAGTGGTAGAGAACGCAAGTCGCACTTCTCGTGGGGGACGGTGTGCCGAGGTGTCCACACTGCGGACGGGACGCCAGTGTCACATGGCTGCCCGCGGGGTGGAAGTGGAATCGGCGCCTTGCCTGCGCGGCGGGCGCCCGCGCCCGGTTGACACGGGCCGCGGGCCCGTCCCCCTACATCCGGAATGTCGTGCGCCCGCGGTCCGCGTACTTCCGTAATGTCGTGACTGGCTCCGGCCCGCGAAGGTGACCGGAGTCACCGCCCGGCCCGGTCGCGCGAGTTGCCGAACAGCAGCCGGTAGGCGATGAGGAGGACCAGGGAGCCCGCGATCGCGGCACCCCAGGTGTAGAGGTCGAAGAACTGCTTCTCCACCGGCCGGTCGAGGAAGCGGGCCGACAGCCAGCCGCCGACGAAGGCGCCCGCGATGCCGATGAGGGTGGTGCCGATCAGGCCGCCCGGGTCACGGCCGGGCAGCAGGACCTTGGCGATGGCTCCGGCGAGGAGGCCCAGGACGATCCAGCTGATGATGCCCACGTTCGTTGTCCTCCCGGTACGGGCGGTGCCCGGTTCGATTGCCTTGTTGCGCAAGCTTAGGAACGGCGGAGGCCGTCCGGGGAGTCCGACGCCGAGCCGTCGATGATCTGTCACCCGCTCATGACAATGCGGAGAACACGTGGCGGACATTCCGGGGAGGGCGTGCGGGCGCCGGTGACCGCACGCCTACACTGAGTGCACTTCTGTGCGACGACGGTGAGGGAGGGAGCGGGCTGTGGCGGAGGACATCGGCGGTGTCACGGACCCCTCCGACGGGGTGCTGACCGAGGCGGCCGCGGTGTTCGGGCTGCTCGCCTCGCCCGCCAGGCTGCACCTCGTGTGGGCCCTGTCCCAGGGCGAGAGCGACGTCACGCGCCTCGCCGACCGGGTCGGCGGCGCCCTGCCCGCGGTCAGCCAGCACCTCGCCAAGCTCAAGCTCGCCGGCCTGGTGCGGTCCCGCAGGGAAGGCCGCCGGCAGATCTACTACGTGGACGACCCGGACATCGTGACCGTCGTACGCGTGGCCGTCGGACAGCTGACCGCCCGCTCGTACCACGTCCCGGTTCCGCTGCGGCCCCTGCGCGAGGCCGGGGTCTGAGAACGGCCGGGCGGCACGGACGGCGCCTGCGCTGCCGCGGTTCCGCAAAGGTTCCCGGGCGTTTCCATGAGATCACTCACCTGTGAAATCGAGCGGGAGCTGTGCTGCTCGGGCCGTGGGTTTGTTAGATTGCGCAATCACGCAACCCAAGTGGGCCCACCTCGCGCCTGCCCGTACACCGCCGCGTACGGGACGACCCTACTGTCGCGGGCCCAACCCGTTCATGGGAGTGGAACATGACCGACCCGTGGGACGGCCCGGGGGGGCAGGCCACGCGGAGCCGCACCGACCGGGTGCCCGGCCAGCGCGGAGCGCTGCCCGACGGGACGCGCCCGACCGGCGGCCGGGCCGCGGCCCGGCAGGCGGCCAGATCCCGCGGCGGCAGAGGGACCCGGCGGGCCAGGCCGACGAGCCGCGGCCGACGGGTGCTGAAGGCCCTCGGGCTGATCACCGCCGCCCTCGTCCTGGTCACGGCGGGCGCCGGCTGGTGGTTCTACGAGCACCTGAACGGCAACATCAACAGCGTCTCCCTCGACGGCAAGGGCGGCACCGAGAAGGCCGACGCGTTCGGCCGGACCCCGATCAACATCCTGGTGATCGGATCGGACGGCCGGACCAGCTCCGCGGACTGCAAGCTCGGCGGCGGCTGCCGCACCACCGGGGTGCAGACCGGCAACGGCAACGCGGACGTCGAGATGGTCGTCCACATATCCGCGGACCGCTCCAACGCCACGGTGATGAGCATCCCCCGCGACACCATGGTCAACGTGCCGGCCTGCAAGGACACGAAGAGCGGCCAGTCCACGTCCGGCTACTACGGCCAGGTCAACAGCGCCCTGGAGTACGGTCCCGCCTGCCAGGTGGACACCGTCCACCAGCTCACCGGCATCACCATCGACCACTTCGTCAAGCTCGACTTCTCGGGCGTGGTCAAGATGTCCGACGCGGTCGGCGGCGTCGGCGTCTGCGTCAGTTCCGACGTGTACGACACCTACTCGCACCTCAAGCTGTCCAAGGGCGCCCACACCCTCAAGGGCGAGGCCGCGCTGGAGTTCGTCCGCTCCCGGCACGGCTTCGGCGACGGCAGCGACCTCGGCCGTACCGTCTCCCAGCACATCTTCCTCAGCGCGATGATGCGCAACTTCAAGAGCGCGGGCACCCTCACCGACCCCACCGCGGTCTACAAGCTCGCCGACGCCGCCACCAAGGCGCTCACCGTCGACGACGGCCTCGGCAGCGTCAAGAAGCTGATCTCGCTCGCGGCCGACGTGAACAAGGTCCCCACCAAGCGGATGACCTTCACGACCATGCAGACCGCCCCGGACCCGAACAACAGCAACCGCGTGGTGGTGGGCGCCGGTGCCAAGGACCTGTTCGCGACCATGGCCAACGACCAGTCGCTGACCACCAGCTCGGGCAAGAAGTCCTCGGCCGCCGGTGCCACCGAGAAGCCGAAGCCCACCGCGACCGTCCCCGCCGCCCAGATCGCCGTGACCGTCGAGAACGGCACCGACATCACCGGCCGCGCCTCCGCGATCGCGAGCTCGCTGATCTCGCAGGGCTTCAGCAGCGGCACCACCACGGCCAACGCGCCGAGCTCCGCGTCCACGACCACGGTGAACTACGGCAGCGGCGACAAGGCCGAGGCGCAGACCGTCGCCAAGGCGCTGGACGTGCCCTCCTCGCACGTCAAGCAGGGCTCCGGTACCGGCGTGACCCTGGTCATCGGCGGCGACTGGACCACCGGCACCAGCTACCCGGCCAAGTCCGGCGACACCAAGGCCGCCGTCTCCAACGCCAACGCCTCCACCGCCGACGACTCCAAGACCTGCGCCAAGGTCAGCCCCTACAAGACGGTCAGCCTCAACGGGGTACCGATGACACCGGCCCAGGCGTACGCGGCGGCGAAGGGCAAGCCCGACTCGGACGACTAGAGACCGGGGCGGGCGTGGCGCCACGACCGGGTGGGGTCACGCCCGCTTCCTGGGATGCTCGACGCGTATGCGCAGCGGGGCGAGCAGGCCGTTCACGTAGTCGCGTCCGGCCGGGCTGTCCAGCTCCACCGCGGGCTGCGACGACGGCTTGAGCAGGGCGGGGCCGCTCTCCGGTTCGTACAGGGCGCACGCCTCGCCGGAGAGCAGGCCCGAGTCCTGGCGCGAGGGCCAGCGCAGGCCCACCGCCCAGTCGGCCTGGCCGCGGATCCACGAGCCCCAGCGCCGGGTGCGCGGATAGGCCGGTGCCTCCGCCTGCACCAGCCAGATGTCCTGGCGGACCGCCGCGAGGCGGGCGTTGTCCGTCAGGTCGACCAGCGGCAGGTCGACCGCCGCGACCACCTTCGACAGCCGCATGCCCCGGACCCTCGGCTGCGTGATGCGCCGCCGCCCGTCCGGGCGCACACGCAGGTCACGGGCCAGGGTCTCGCACAGCGCGGTCAGCGGGGACAGGCCCGCGTACAGGTAGGGGAGCCGCTCGGGGCTCAGCTCGTCCCTGATGTGGCAGAACCGGCCGCCGCCCCAGTGCAGGTCGGCAGGAACGGGCTTGAACTCGGTGGCGTCACGGCGTTCGCTGTGCACCCGCCACAGCTCGGTACCGGCGGGCAGCACATGGCGGTGCGGGGTGGCGCGGACGGCCGGGCCGGGGATCATCTGGTCGGGCACGTGCTCACCACTCCGGGGTCTCGGCCCGGGCCGCGGACAGCAGGGCGTCGTCCGCCCCGGTGCCCAGCAGCCTGGCGGGCGCTGCGTTCAGCCACACGTTCGAGCCCAGCCACCAGTCCGCGGCGCCCCACGGGTCCTCGTCGGCCGACAGCATCCTGTTGATCTCCACGACCACCGGGTACGGAGCGCCGGTCACCGGGTCCAGCTGGAACGCCGGGACGCGCGCGGTGTCCTGGCCGTCGGTGAGCCTGATCAGGTGACGGAACCCGTCCGTCACGAGGACCTGGGCGGGGAGGTCGACCGAGGGTTCGGCGAGGAGCCAGGCGTCGTCCTGGTCGGGACGGTACACGGAGGCGGCCGCGGGCGCCGGTGCGCCGGCGGGCGGCGCCTCGGGTCCGGGCGCCCGGGGCGCGTCGTCCGTCCGCAGCGGGAGCAGTGCCGCCAGGAGCGCCGGCCGCTCCGTCGCCGGCGGCTCGATCGCCGGACCGAAGCGCACGCCGGACGGGGTCAGCAGGGCGCGCAGCGGATGACCTGGAGGCACGAACGGCTTGACGAGGGCGTGCAGTTCGGCCGCCGCCGTCTCGGGATCCGCCTCCGCCTCCGCCAGGATCTCGCGCACCTCACGGCGCGCGGGAACGTCCAGCAGCCCGTACAGCTCGTCCCAGTTGGCCCGGATCGCCTCCACCGCGTCCGTCAGGAACGACAAGCCCACCACCCCCCTCTCCGCCAGGCACCGTAACAGCGCACGGAGAAGACGGCGCCGAGATCGCCGAACAGGAGCCACGGGGACGGTCGGTGATGCATCATTGCACCCTGTGACATGGCGGCCCTGGGGGAGGGTCAGTGAGCAACTCCGCGGCATACGAGTGGACCTACGTCGACGTCGAGGCGGAACGGCGGCGGGACCTGCGCGCCCGACTGGCGCAGGAGATCAGCCGCTCGCGCAACCTTCGCGGTCAGGCCAAGTCCCTGCGCCGCGCCTACGGGACGGCCAAGGTCGACGTGCACGTCGTCAGCGTGCCCGGCTCCGCCGACTCGTCCGAACTCGCCGCCGCGCTGGCGTCGGCCCAGGCCGTCAACGCACGCGCGGAGGCCGAACTCGCCCGCGCGGCCGCCGGCGTGTGGTCGCTCCCGGACACCGGGAAGCACGCGCGGGACGACGGCGGCCCGGCGGCGGCCCCCGCCCGCGACGCCCGGCCCGGGACGGCTCCCGCCGCCCGCAGGACCGACCGCACCGAGCAGGTCAGGGCCGCCGCGCTGGTCGAGGCGGAGGCGCTCCTCACCCGCGACGGCCCGTCCTGCGAGCCCGCCGACCTGCCCGTCTTCGCCCGCCGCCTGGACGCCCTGCGCCGGGCCCGCACCGCCGAGGAGGCCCGGCTGCTCCTGCACGACCTCGGCGTGCTCGTGCACCGATCGACCCAGCGGCAGCGCGACGCGCTCCGCGACGAGGCGCTGCGGGCCCGCCTGCTCGACCGTCTCGACGACGCCGGACCCGCCGAGCGGGAGCGGCTGGCGGAAGCCGTGCGCGAGGCGCCCGACCCGTCCCGTCTGGAGGGCGAGGTCGACCTGGCCGTGGCCCGCGCGGACACCGCCCGGCACCGGTCGATGGTCGCGGACACCCTGATGCGGGTGCTGCGCGAGCGCGACTACGCGGTGGGCGAGGACTTCGCCGACCTGCTGGCGGAGAACGGCAGCGTCGTCGTGCCCTTCGGCGAGGCCGACGGCTACGGGCTGCGGCTGGCGCTCGCCGCCGACCGGCCCGGCCTCAGCACCGTGCTGGTCGCCGAGGAGGAGGCGGACCCGGAGACCGACCGCGAGGTCCAGCGCTGGTTCTGCGACGAGCAGTTGCCCGGCATCGAGGAGGCGGTGCGCGCCCACGGCGTCGGCCTGGCGCGGACGTCGGCGCTGCCGCCGGGAGTACGGCCCACGGCCGTGGTGCCCGACGGATCCTGGCCCGACACCGGCCTCGCCCACGACCGTACCGGCGAGGACGAGGACGGGGGCGAGGCCGCGGAACAGCCGGAGCAGGGTGAGCGGCCGGAGCGGCGCCGGACGCGGCGCACCAGGCCCGCGCGGTCCACCACGTACGGACAGGAGCGGCAGCGTGAGCGCTGACACCACGGAGGCCTTCCGCAAGGACCGGGCGCCGGCCGTCCTCGCCCCGGCCTGGATCCGCGAGCTGGACATGGCGCTCACCGTGTACCCGCAGATCCTCCTCACCGGCAACGTACGGGACGTCTTCCTGCTGGCCGAGGACGACGAGGGCCGGGTCGCCGCGCCCGAACCGGGCCGTCCTCCCACGCCGTTCACCCTGGAGGAGGTCATCGAGTCGGTCTGCCGCAGCCGCGGCTACGGCGCCCTGGCCCGGCAGAGCATGGTCGACGACCGGGTGGTCGCCTGGCGGCTGACCGGCGACCCGTTCGCCCTGCCGCCCGCCCTGCGCCGCATGGCCGAGGAGGACGCCCGCGCCGACCGTGAACGCGCCGCACGCGACGGTGCGACACGCGACGGTGCCGCACGCGACGGTGCCGACGCGGACCGGGACGACGCCGACGACGGCGACATCGAGGCCGGCATCGCCCGCTTCCGGGAGATCATGATCGGCACCGTCCAGCACACGGGCCCCGCGATCGGCCTGATCATCCCCTACACCGCCCGGCTCGGCTCGCCCCGCGGCCCGGTGGCCGGTGAGGCGGCCCGCCTGCTCGCCGCCGCCGAGGAACTGGGCCACACCGCCCGCCCGGTGCGCGGCACCGGGGACGTGACGCCGTACAACACGGTCTTCTGGGTGGTCGAGAAGCAGGAGGACCTGCCGCTCGAATTCGCCATCGGCAGCCGGGCGTTACGCGTCATCACGGTGCCCGAACCGCCGCACGACCAGCGGCACGCGGCCGGCCGGTTCGTGGTCGAACGCCTGGCGAACCGCCCGCCGGACGAGGACGGCGACACCGGTGAGGCCCTGCCCGCGACGGAGGACGAACAGCGGCAGGCGACCGAGGCACTGGCCCGTTCCTCGTACGGCATGGGGGTCGGGGAGATCCTGGCGGTGGGCCGGATGGCCGCCGACCGGGGACTGCCGCTCAGCCGCCTCGACGAGGCCGCCCGGCTGTACCGGGTCGGCGTCCTGGACAACCCCTGGGCCACCCAGGCCGTCCGGGAGAACATCATCAACGGCGAGGACTATCTCAACGCGGCGGTCATCGGCCAGCCGCACGCCGTGCGGCGGACCATCGAGATCTTCATGCGCTCGGCCGCCGGACTGACCGGCGCCCAGTCCTCCAGCTCGCCCAGCAGGCCCCGCGGCACGCTCTTCCTGTCCGGGCCGACCGGGGTCGGCAAGACCGAACTCGCCAAGGGCGTCGCGAAGATGATCCTCGGCGAGGACGCCCGCCCGATCCGCTTCGACATGAGCGAGTTCGCCGAGGAGCATGCCAGGGACCGGCTGATCGGGGCCCCGCCCGGATTCGTCGGGCACAGCGCGGGCGGTGAACTGACCAACGCGGTACGGGCGTCGCCGATGAGCGTGCTGCTCTTCGACGAGATCGACAAGGCCCACCCGCGGCTGTTCGACCTGTTCCTGCAGATCCTGGAGGACGGGCGGCTGACCGACGGACAGGGCGCCACCGTCCACTTCACCGAGTGCGTGCTGATCTTCACCTCGAACCTCGGGGTGTCGGCCGAGGTGATGCGGCCCAGGAACCGGCGCGGGGCCGGCAGCGAACAGGGCGAGGCCGACCCGGAGGCCGAGGCGGCGGCGCGGCAGCCCCGGCTCAGCCGGCACGACCGGCCCGAGGACGTGCGCGAGGCGTTGCGCGCGGCCTTCGACACCTTCTTCAACGACCACATCGGCCGGCCCGAACTGCGCAACCGGTTCGGCGACAGCTTCGTGGCCATGGACTTCATCCAGCCCGACTCGGTGGCGCCGATCCTCAACAAGGCCCTCGGGTCGGTGGCCGGCCGGGTCAAGGAGGTGCACGGCGCCGAGCTGACGATCCGCGACGAGCCCTGGGAGGTCCTGCGTGTCGAAGCCACCCGCCGCCTCGATCACGGCGGCCGCGGAGTGGTGACCGCCGTGGAGTCCGCCCTGGTCAACCCGCTCTCCAGGGAACTGTTCCACCAGCCCGCCCGGCCGGGCGAGCACATCGAGATCGAAGCGGTGGACGGACAGGACGAGGCCTACACGCTGACGGTGCGGCGATGGCGGTGAACGACGGCGGCCGCCCGGCGGCGCGGCTCGTGCCGGACCCGCCGGGCCCCGTGCTGCGCGTGTCCCAGGTGCTCGGACCCGTGACCGCGCTCGGGCCCGGCCGGCGCCTCGGCGTGTGGGTGCAGGGCTGCCCGCTCGCCTGTGCCGGCTGCATGTCCCGGCACACCTGGGACCCGCGCGGCGGCCACGACGTCGGTGTGGCACGGCTGGCGGCGCTGTGGCGGCAGGGCCTGGCCGAGGGCTACGACGGACTGACCGTCAGCGGCGGCGAACCGCTGGAACAGCCGGCCGCCCTGGCCGCGTTGCTCGACGTGGCCGACCGGGTACGCGTCGCCGCGGGCCGGGCCGACGCCGACCTGCTCGTCTACACCGGCTGGGAGGACGCCGAGATCGCCGCCTCGCCCGAGGCCACGGCGGTGCTCGACCGTGCGGACGCCGTCATCACCGGACGGTACCGGGCCGGCGAACCGACCGCACTGGTGTGGCGCGGCTCCGCCAACCAGCGCCTGACCGCGCGCACGTCGCTCGGCACCCGCCGGTACGGCCCCCATCTGCACCGTACGGCCGACCGGCCGGAACTCCAGATCCGGGTCACCGGCCGGGCCGTGCACATCATCGGCGTGCCGCGGCCCGGTGAACTCAGCGCCCTGGAGCGCGACCTGTCCGCACGAGGGGTGACCTTCCGGGAGAACACATGGCGACCGTGACCACCCGCTACCGCTGCCCGGTGACCCCGGACGAGTGCCCGTCCTCGGACCGGCGCGGCTTCTGCACGGTCCACCGGTGGGAACGGCTCGTTCCCGAACGGGTCTACGTGACCGCGGAACCGGACGACGCGCCGCGAGAGGACGCGCCGGACGGCTCCGGCCCGCCTCCCGGCACGGGCGCGAACGGTGACGCGGACGTCCGGCCCGAGGCGCCCGCCGCCCGCCCCGGCGGTCGCACCGCCCGGCCGGCGGACCGGCCGCACCCCCGCGAGCCCCGCGAGCCTCGCGAGGGGACCACCGCACCCCCCACCCGGCTGCAGTCACCGCCGCCCGCCGCCCCCTGCCTCGCCCTCGTGCTCGCCGGCGCCCTCGTCCTCGTACGCACGGAGGGCCAGGAGCCCACCCGGCTGGGGCGGGACGCCGCCGACTGCGCCCATGTGACCGATCTGGCCGCCCTCGACCAGCTCTCCCGCCTGCACGCCGAGCTGACCTGGCGCGCGGGCCGGCTCTACGTCACCGACCTGGGCTCGGTCAACGGCACGTACGTCGACGAGCAGCCCGTCACCGGGCCCGTCCAGCTCTGGCCGGGCGGCCACCGCCTGCGGCTGGCCGAGGACGTGGACGTGCCCCTCGTGGAACTGGACGAGTTTGGCGCGCCGCGATGACGTGATCCGGCCGTCGCCAACGCACCCCCCGCACCGCCGCCATCCGTACGACGCCCGCCTCCGGGGCGGGCACCAGGAACCGTCGAGGACTCCGCATGGCCGACAACCCGACCGAGGAACCCGCGGGCCCCACCGGCCCGCCGCGCACCCCCGTGAGCCCGCCGACCCGCAGACAGAAGCGGCCCGAGCAGGCCCCGCCGAGCCCGCCGACGCGCGTCCAGCGGCAGGATCCGGCTGCGCCGAGCCCGCCGACGCGGGTGCAGCGGCAGGACCGGGCCCGCCACGACCCCGCGGACTCCGCAGCCGCGCCGGCCGGTTCACCGAGCCCGCCCACCCGCGTCCAGCGCCCGGACCCCGCACCGCCCGGCGCCGACCCGCCGCGGGCCGCGGCCGCGGGGCCCTCCTCGCAGGCCCGGACACGTCCCGCCCGTCCCACGGACCCGCCCACCCGGCGCGATCCCGCCACCGCCCACGCCGAGTTCCCCGAGGCGCTGCGCGACCGCTACGAGCCGCACGGCATCGCGGGCGCCGGCAGCGAGGGCACGGTCTGGCACGTGCGCCGGCTCGCCGACGGCGCCGACGCGGCGGTGAAGATCGCCCACCCGGGCCAGGCCATGGACCTGGACACCCTCGAACACCTGGCGGCCCCCGACTTCCGCCGGCACGTCCCCGCCCTGCACGAGTTCGGCGACATCGCGATCGGCGGCACGGTGTGCGGGTGGGTCGCGATGGAGTACCTGCCGACCACCCTGGAGGACCACCTCGCCCGCCGCCTGCGGGACGGGAAGCCACGCGAGGAACGGGCGCGGACCGAACGGACCGTGCGCGAACTCGCCGACCTGCTCGACTTCTGGCAGACGCGGATCGACCGCAACCCCTTGGATCTCAAGCCCGCCAACATCCTCGTGAGGCAGAGCCACGGCGGCACCAGGAAGGACAACGACGACCGGTTCCAGCTCGTCGTCGCGGACTTCGGGGGAGTGGCGAGGTTCACCGCCAGCCAGAGCTACCGCGACTTCCAGATCACCGCGCTCTACATGGCGCCCGAGCAGATCGTGAACCAGAACCTCAGGGCCACCCCGTGGTGGACCGTCGGGCTCGTCCTCTACCAGGTCTTCACCGGGCGCCCGCTGTACGTCCTCGGCGACGACGCCCGCATCACCGACGAGGCGTGGACCCGCGCCCTGATCGTCAACCATGAGGTCGACCTGTCCGCCGTCACCGACGCGCGGCAGAACCTGCTGCTCCAGGGCCTGCTCACCAAGGACCCGGACGACCGCTGGACCGCGGCCGAGGTGCGCCGCTGGCTCAAGGGCGACACCCCGGAGGTCGTCCGCCCCGCCGCACCGGACGCCCCCGCCGCCGCCCGGCACGCCCACAGCCCCATCACCTTCCGCGGCACCGCCCACCACGAGGCCGAGAGCCTCGCCGCGGCCATGGCCCGGCACTCCCAGGAGGCGGCCGACTGGCTCGCCGCGGACGGCGGGCAGCGGCTGGCGACCTGGCTGCGCGACGACCTCAGGGACACCTCGTACGACCACGGGCAACTGCTCGCGCTGAACCGCGGACCCGACCGGCCGGTGCGCGCCGCGGTCGCCGCGCTGGCCTTCGTCGCCGTGTTCGCGCCGGCCGCGACACCGCAGTACCGGGGCCGGCGCGTGGACGCGGACGGCATCGCCCGGATCGCCCAGGGACAGGGCGCGGTCGCCTTCATCGACGAGCTCCTGAAGGCCGACGTGCCGACCGTGGCGGCCGGCTTTAACTGCGCGCACGACGACTGCTCCGACGGTCGCTGCGAGGTGCTGCTCACGCTGGCCGAGCAACTCCCCGCCACGATCGAGGACGTGCGCGCCCGGGCCCGCACGCTGGGCCGGCGCACCGGCAACGACGGCGGCGCCGGCGGCAGCCTCGACCGGCGTGAGACGAACGCCGCCTACGGCCTGACCGCCGCGCTCATCGTGCACCCGGAACAGCGCGGGCGGGCCCTGCTGCCGCTCGCGGGGCTGCCCGGCCTCCTCGCCACGTTCCTCGCGAAGGCCCCGGTGGGCCTGCTCGCCGCGCTGGCCCGGCTGGGCGCCGTACGCCACCGGCTGGGCGCCGTGGTGCGCGCCCGGGCCGCGGACGCCGGGTTCCTGCGGCGCTGGGCGGAGCTGCACCGCCGGGCGGCCGCCGGCGACATCCGCACGGTGTCCGGGCGGGCGGACCTGGTCGCGGCGGCCGTCCTGCTGCCCAGGGCGCTGCGCGCCGACGAGATCGGGCAGGACCACACGGTCACCCTCACCGAATGGTGGTCCACGGCCTGGCGCCCGCTGGCCCGCCGGCTGGCCGCGGGCGCCGCTCTGTTCCTGGCGTTCTGGCTGCTGATCTGGTCCGGCGCGATGCTCCGCTCCGTGCACGACAGCGGGCTCGGCGGCGACGCCCTCGACCCCGCCGACCGGCTCGTCGCCCCGCTCGCCCACGCCGCCGACCTCGCCTCGGCGGCCCAGACCGGGCTGTGCGCGGTGGCCCTGGCGGGCGCGGTGGCGTTCGCCGCGGCCACCGGCCGGATCTCCGGATGGCTGCTGGCCGCGGGCGCGGCCGTGGCGGCGTACGCCGGTTACGCGCGCCCGGACCTGCCCCCGCTGGATCCGCTGCACGCTCCCGGCTGGGCGGCCGAGCGGATGCGTTACTTCCTGGGCGGCTGGAAGAGCTGGAACGGTGTCACCGCCCTGCTGCTCGTCCCGCTGGTCTGCGTGGTGCTGATGGTCCTGGCCCGCAGGCAGCTCGGCCTGGCCCGCACCGCCGAGCAGGAGCAGTCCCGGCTGCGGCGGGAACGGGCCGAGCAGCGCCGGGCAGCGGCCGGGCTGCCGAGGCGGCCGTACGAGAACCCGACGCGCTGGCGCACCGGCCCCCGCGGCACCCGCGACCGCGCGCTGTTCGCCGCGTCCGCGCTCCTCATGCTGGTCACCTCGCTGTGGGCGGCGGTGGAGGTCCGGGTCGCGCTCGACGGAGAGCACCGGACACCCGCCTCGTGGGGGACCGGACAGCAGGGCGCCTCCTACCAGTCGCAGTACGTCCTGGCCTGCGCGGCCGTCTGCGTGCTGGCCGCGCTCGCCTCACCGGCGGTCGCCCGCCGGGTGCTGGGCTGGGCGGCGGGCGCGGTGCTCGTGCTCGGCCTGTGGCCACCGCCCGTGGAGCCCGCCCGCGCGCTGAGCGTGCCCGTGGCACCGGACCTGTTCGGCGCGTTCGCGAAGACCTGGGGGCACGGGGCCTTCTGGGCCGCGCTGCTGCTCGCGCTGCCGCTGAGCGTGTACGCCGCGGGATTCGCGGTGCGCCGGACCCGGCGCGCCGCGCGATGACGGCCCCCACCGCAGGGGCGCCCGACCTCCTCGACGAGGCGGAGGACCTGCTCGCCCGGCACGACGAGCAGGACCGGCCGCAGGAGGCGGGCGACTCCTGGCGGCGCTGCCGGGACGTCCTGCTCGGCGCCCGCGACCTCCTGGAGGACCAGGGCGCCCTGGCCGACCCGGCGGCCCTGGCCCGCGCGCGGTACCTGCTGGGCCTCACCCTGTCGGTGGGCTACTGGCAGGCGGTGTCGGGCCACGCCGACGCGTACGGCGTCCGGGACCCGCAGGACCTGCGCGACCGGGCCGCGCCCCTCCTCGCGCTCGCCCGCGCGACCCTGCCCGGGGACACGGAGGAGTACGCCACCGCCTGCGTCCGCCTGGGTCTGCTGCTGCACGCACGGTACGAGGACACACGCACCCCCGAGGACCCCGCCGAGGACACCGCTCACCCGGCCCCCGGCCCCGACGAGGACGCGGGCGGCGTCGGCGGTGACGATCTCGACGAGGCGCTCGCCGCCTTCGGCGACGGGCTGCCGCTGCTCGGCGACGACGTCCACCCCGGTCTCCTCGTCAGCCACGGCTGCGCGCTCGCCGACCGCTACGACCGCGACCGGGTCCCCGGCGACCTGCGGGACGCGGCCGGCGCGCTGGAGGCGCTGCTGGCGGCCCTGCGGCCGTCCGGGTGGGAGCCCGCGGCGGACGGCGCGGGCTCCTTCGCGGACGAGGCCGACGAACTCGAGGCCGAGGCCCGGGTCCGGCTGGCCAGGCTCTTCCTGGACCACTCCGACACCCCGGAGCGCGCCCACCCGCACCTGGAGCTGCTGGCGGCGACGCTGCCGGAGGAGCACGGCTCACGGATCTTCGCCGCCGCCCACCTCGTCGACGTCTACCGCGAGCGCGGCGACGGCCGGGTCGCGCCCGCGGACCGTGCCGCCTATCTCGCGCGGCTGCGCGACCTGTACCGGCTGCTCGACCCCGCAAGCACGTACCACGCCCAGGCGACCTCGATGCTCGGCGCGGCGCTCGCGGAACGGGACGAGTCGGCCGGACCCGGCACGGCGCCGACCGCGGAGAACGAGGAGGCGGTCGGGCTGCTCCGGGAGGCGCTCGGCGCCCTCGCCGAGGACGACGCCAGACGCCCGCCCACCCACGCCGTCCTCGGCTGCCTCCTGAACTCCCTGCGCGAACGCCATCCCGAGCGGTACGACAACGACGAGGCCCTGCGCCATCTGGAGCGGGCCGTCGAGCTGTACCCGGCCGACGACCCGATGCGCAGCGACCTGCTCAACCAGCTCGCGCACGCGGCGATCGTCCGGGACGACCGCGGCCGCGCCGACCTCGAAGGCGTCGACCGGACCATCGCGCTGCTCAACGAGTCGATGCGGGTGCCCTCGCACTCCCCGGGCTTCGGTTCGCAGGCGCACGGCGCCTACGCCGCCGCGCTCAGCCAGCGGCACGCGCTGTCCAACTCCGCCGACGACCTGGACGGGGCCATCCGCCACCTCACCATGGCGTTCCGGCAGACCGCGCTCGACGACGTGAACCGGGTCGTCTACCTCCAGAACCTGGCCGTCAGCCTCTACCAGCGCTACCAGACGGGCGGCGACCTCCAGGACCTGGAGACCGCGGTCCGCTACATGCAGGAGGTCGCCGCCGTCCTGGACGGCGGCGACACCGGCGCCCCGGTCGACCTGTACCTGATCGAACGGGACCGGCCGCGCCTCGAACACGGCCTGGCGCAGCTCCAGTTCATGTTCGCCGTCGCCTCCCGCTCCGGACCGGGAACGGCGGCGGCCGTGGAGTCGATGCGCCGGCTGCGGAACTCCTTCGCCGAGGACGACCCCGAACGCCTCACGGTCGACGCGGACTTCGGCCTCATGCTGATGGTGTGGTCCTTCCACGGCGGCAGTGTGCGGGACCGCATGGAGGGCCTGGTCCTCCTGTCGGAGACCGTGGACGCCCTGCCCGAGGACCATCCCGAACGGCCCCGGCTGCTGCTGCGCACGGCGGGCGCGCTGCTGATGACGTCGTTCTCTCCCTACAACGGGCGAGGCGTCGACTCGGCCGGGAGGATGCTCCGGGACGTCCTGGACGCCGTCCCGCCGGACAGCCAGGAGGGGCTCAGGGCCGCCGCGTTGACCGCGATGCTGCACCACGGCCGGTTCCTGCACGGGCGGGTCCCCGCCGACGCCGACCGGGCCGTGGACGTGGCCCGGACCGCCCGCGACCTGCTCGCCGACCGGCCGCCGTCCCCGGTCGGCGCCCAGCTCACCAACGTCCTCGCCGACTCCCTGCGCCTGCGCTCGGCCCCCGGGGACGCGGCGGACGGGCGGCGCACGGGCATCGCCGGGCTGCGCGAGGCGGCCACCGTCGTGCTGCTCCAGGCCGCCGCGGAACCCGCCCTCCAGGTGGCCCGCAGCGCCGCCGACCGGGCGCTGCACATCGCCCGCTGGTGTCTGGCGGACGGCGATCTGGCCGCCGCCGTCGAGGCCCTGGAGCTGGGACGCGGGCAGGTGCTGCACGCCTCCACGACCACCGCCGACGTGCCCGCGCTGCTGCGGGAGGCGGGCCGGGCGGACCTCGCCGAGGAGTGGGAGGGCGGCGGCGGCCGCGGGGCACCGGCCCCGATCGACCTGGCGGCGCTGCTCGACGGCCCCGGCTCACTGCTCGGCTCCCTCGGCGAGGGCGCCGAACTCCCGCTCCCCGACGACCTGCGCCGGCGCACCCTCACCGCGCTGGCCCGCTCCCGGGCGGGCACGGCCCTGATGACCCCGCCCACCGTCGACGAGATCGCCGCCGCGCTGCGCACGGCCGGCGCGCACGCCTTGGTCTACCTGCTTCCGCCGGGCGGCCACAACGCCGGCACGGCGGTGCTGGTGACCCGCGAATCCCGCGTGGACACCGTCGAGTTCGGCCTGCTCCGGCGCGACGGCCTGGACGTCCTCGGCGCCTACCGGGCGGCCCATCGCAGCCGCCAGGAGGCTCTGGACACCTCCACCGATGGGGACGTCCACCGGGCCGCGCACGCCCGCTGGCGCGCCGCGCTCACCGAACTCTGCGACTGGGCGGGCCCGGTGGTGATGTCCCCGCTCCTGCGCTCGCCCCTCGTCGCCGCGGCGGGATCCGAACCGCACCTGGTCCTGGTCCCGTTCGGCGACCTCGGCGGCATCCCCTGGCACGCGGCACTGCTCAGCAGCGGCCTGCGCGACGGCGGCCGGCCGGTGCGCGCGCTGGAGCGCCTGACCCTGTCGTACGCGGCCTCGGCCCGCCAGCTCCACGAGGTGCTGGGCCGCCCGCGCCTGCCCCTCGACGCCCGCCCGGTGATCGTCGGCAACCCCGACGGCACGCTGCCGGGCGCCACCACCGAGGCCCGGCAGATCCACGCCGTGTTCTATCCGTCGGGCCAACTCCTCGGCAAGGTACGCCGGGCGGCCGGCCCCGGCACGCCCGCCGAGGTCCTGGCCGCACTGCCGGCCGCGGCCGGCACGGGCGCCTCGGTCCTCCATCTCGCCTGCCACGCCCGTCCTTCGGGCACCTCCCCGCTGGACGCGTGCCTGCTGCTCGCACCGCAGCCGGACGGCGGTCCGGGACGGCTGCCCGTCCGCGAGATCCTGCGGCAGGCCCGCGGCCGGCCGCCCGGGACGCCCGGCGGCCTGGTGGTGCTCGACGCCTGCGTCAGCGACCACACCACGGGCGACTTCGACGAGGCGCTCACACTCTCCACGGCGTTCCTCGCCGCCGGCGCGACCGGGGTCGTCGGCTCGCGGTGGGAGGTCCCGGACGGGCTGACGGGCCTGATGACGTACGTCTTCCACGACCGTCTGCGTACCGGCGCCACTCCCGTACAGGCCCTGCGTCAGGCGCAGTTGTGGCTGCTGGACCCGGATCGCACCGTCCCCGGCGACATGCCCCGCACGATCGCGGACATACTCCACGACGGGGATCCTTCGGCCCTGGAGATGTGGGCGGCCTTCGCCTGCCAGGGGCACTGAACGCGACGGGCGGCACGGGGGAGAGGCGCGATGGACTCGGCGGTGACGGGGCTGCTGGCGGCATTGGTCGGCGTGGGCGGCACACTCGGCTCCGCCTGGCTGACCCAGCGCCGGGCGGACGCCCTGCGGCGCGAGGAGTGGGACCGCGTCGAGCGCTCCCGGAGGGCCGAACGCGCCGACGAGCGGAGGCAGTCGGGGCGTGAGGCCCGTCAGGCGGCCTACACGGGCTTCAACGCGTCGGCCCGCCACTACCTGGCGACCCTCAACGACCACGCGCACGTCCTGCGCGACGGAGGCGACCCCCGGGAGTCCCTGGAGGCGGTGGAGAGCGCCCGGGTCGACTACCGCCGCAGCTACGCCGAGGCCCAGATGATCGTGCCGGACACGGTGCTGGCCGAGGTGCGGAAGGTCGACCGGGGCCTGGGCTCGGTCTACGGCAGCCTGGCCCGCGCCACCCGCGACCGGGGCCGTGACGGCGACGACCCGGACAGCGTCCGCACGGTGATCGGACAGGGCTGGCGGGACCTTTCGGACACGCGGGCCGCCATGCGGGCCGACCTGGACGTGACGGGTCCCACCCGCGACCCCGCTGGGTAGTCTGCTGCCGCCCGGTCCGGCCCACGCACCCACCCCCCGAGGTGAGAGATGTCCTTCACCACCCGGCCCACGCTCCAGGGGACCTTCGGCATGGTCTCCTCCACGCACTGGCTGGCCTCCCAGTCGGCGATGGCGGTCCTGGAGAACGGCGGCAACGCCTACGACGCGGCCGTCGCGGGCGCGTTCGTGCTGCACGTGGTCGAGCCGCACCTGAACGGGCCGGCCGGGGAGGTACCGATCCTGCTCGCCCCGGCCGGCGGCGAGGTGCGGGTGCTGTGCGGGCAGGGCGTGGCCCCGGCGGGCGCCACCGTGGCCCACTACCGGGGGCTCGGCCTGGACCTGGTGCCCGGCACCGGACCGCTGGCCGCCGCCGTCCCCGGCGCCTTCGACGCCTGGCTGCTCCTGCTGCGCGACCACGGCACCAAGCCGCTGGACGAGATCCTGGCGTACGCCGTCGGCTACGCCGAGCACGGACACCCGCCGGTGGAGAACGTCGGCGCGACCGTGGCGAGCGTCCGCAGGCTGTTCGAGACCGAGTGGACGTCCTCGGCGGAGCTCTACCTGCCCGGCGGCCGTCCGCCCCGGCCCGGCGAACTGCTGCGCAACCCGGCTCTCGCCGCGACCTGGCGGCGGCTGCTCGCCGAGACCGCGGGCGCCGGGGACCGCGAGGCCCGCATCGACGCGGCCCGTGAGGTGTGGCGCACCGGCTTCATCGCCGAGGCCCTGGTCCGGCAGGCGGCCCGTCCCACCATGGACACCAGCGGCGAGCGGCACACCGGCACCCTCACCGCCGCCGACCTGGCCGGCTGGTCCGCCGGCTACGAGCCCCCGGTGTCCTACGACTGGAACGGCTGGACCGTGTGCAAGGCCGGCCCCTGGAGCCAGGGCCCGGCCTTCCTCCAGCAGCTGGCCCTGCTGCCGCCCGAGCTGCCCGCGTACGGCTCCGCGGACTACCTGCACCTGCTGGTCGAGGGCTGCAAGCTCGCCATGGCCGACCGGGAGGCCTGGTACGGGGACGCGGCCGAGGTGCCGCTGGCCGAACTGCTCTCGGGCGCCTACAACGCGCGGCGGCGCCGGCTGGTCGGCACCAAGGCCTCCGACGAGCTGCGGCCCGGCAGCCCCGGCGGCCGCGTGCCCAGGCTGCCCGCGTACGCGCGCGTGGAGGCCGCGCGGAGCACCGCCTTCGACCCGCTGGGCGGCGGCGAGCCGACGGTCGCGCAGGTCGCCGCCGACGGCACCACCCGGGGCGACACCTGCCACCTGGACGTCGTCGACCGCTGGGGCAACATGGTGGCCGCGACGCCCAGCGGCGGCTGGCTCCAGTCCAACCCGGTCGTCCCCGAACTGGGCTTCCCGCTCGGCACCCGGCTCCAGATGACCTGGCTGGAGGAGGGCCTGCCGAACTCCCTCACCCCCGGCCGCCGCCCCCGCACCACGCTCACCCCGTCCCTGGCCCTGCGCGACGGGGTCCCGGTGCTGGCCTTCGGCACGCCGGGCGGCGACCAGCAGGACCAGTGGCAGCTGCACTTCTTCCTCGCCGTCGCGCTGCGCGGACAGGTGCGCGGCGGCCTGGACCTCCAGGGCGCGATCGACGCCCCGAACTGGCACAACGACAGTTTCCCCAGCTCCTTCCACCCGCGCGGGCGCCGCCCCGGCAGCCTCACCGTCGAGTCGCGGACGGACCCCGGCGTGGTGGAGGAGCTGCGGCGGCGCGGCCACGACGTGACGGTCGGGCCGGGCTGGTCGGAGGGCCGGCTGTGCGCGGTGGCCCGCGACCCGGAGACCGGTGTGCTGTCGGCGGCGGCGAACCCGCGCGGCATGCAGGGCTACGCGGTCGGGCGCTGACCCGGGCGGGGCCGGCCGGCGGCGCACTGATCGCCGGCACCGGCTGTTCGTCCGGATTCCGGATTCCGTACACCCGAGTGGGTGGGATTGTCAGTGACACGTGCTCTCATGGGGGACATGATCGAAGCAACGGAGACCATCGACGAGTTTCTCCTCCAGCACGCCGGCGACGTCGAGGACGCCGTCCGCAAGGCCGCCAGGACCGAGATCCTGCCCCGGTGGCGGCGGCTCGCCGACCACGAGGTCGACCAGAAGAGCGGGCCGCACGACCTGGTGACGGACGCCGACCGGCTCGCCGAGAAGTACCTCACCGGAGCGCTCGGCGCGCTGCTGCCGGGTTCCGTCGTGGTCGGCGAGGAAGCGGTGCACGCGGACCCGGAGACCTACGGGGCGCTCCAGGGCGACGCACCGGTGTGGATAGTCGACCCGGTCGACGGCACCCGCCAGTTCGTGCGCGGTGAGGACGGCTTCTGCACCCTGGTCGCGCTCGCCCACCGCGGCGTCCTGCTCGCCTCCTGGACCTACGCGCCCGTCCGCGAGCAACTCGCCACGGCCGTACGGGGCAAGGGCGCCTTCCTGGACGGCGTACGGCTGCACGCCGGGCCGCCCGCCGCGGACCGGGACCTGCGGATCGCCACCTCCCACCCGGACTACACGACGGACGCGCAGAAGCGCGCCCTGTCCGCCCTGTGGGTCGACGGCGTCGCCCCGCGCGCCTGCGGCTCCGCGGGCCTTGAGTACCTCGCCGTCGCCCGCGGCGAGTTGGACGCGACGGCGTTCTCCTGGGAGGCCGCCTGGGACCACGCGGCCGGGCTGCTCCTCGTCGAGGAGGCGGGCGGCGCCCACCTCACGCTCGCAGGCGAGCCCTTCCGGATCACCGGCGACAACGTCCTGCCGTTCACCGCGGCCCGCGACGCGGCCACCGCGCGGCGCGTGCTGGACCTGCTGCGGAACCCGCACTGGTAGCCCCGGACGAGGGCGGTGTCAGTCCCGCGGCATATCCTGAACCCGAGTGGCCAATCGGCTGACGAAGGGGTGCGAAGGTGCCGTCGATGCTCGATGCGGTCGTGGTGGGGGCGGGACCGAACGGCCTGACGGCCGCCGTGGAGCTGGCCCGGCGCGGTTTCTCCGTCGCGGTCTTCGAGGCCCGCGGCACGGTGGGCGGCGGCGCCCGCACCGAGGAGCTGACGCTGCCGGGCTTCCGTCACGACCCGTGCTCCGCGGCGCACCCGCTCGGCGTCAACTCGCCGGCGTTCCGCGCCCTGCCCCTGGACCGCTACGGCCTTCAGTGGCTCCACCCGGAGCTGCCGATGGCCCATCCCTTCCCCGACGGCCGGGCCGCCGTCCTGGCCCGTTCGGTCGCCGAGACGGCGGCCTCCTTCGGGCCCCGTGACGCGGGCACCTACCGCAGGCTGGTCGAGCCCTTCCTGCCCAAGTGGGACACCCTGGCCCGGGACTTCATGTCCCTCCCGCTGACCGCGCTGCCCCGCGACCCGGTCACCCTCGCGCGCTTCGGCCTGGCCGGGCTGCCGCCCGCCGCCCTGCTGCTGCGCCGCTTCCGGGAGGAGCGGGCCAGGACCCTCTTCGCCGGGCTCGTCGCGCACGTCATGGCCCCGCTCAGCGGCTTCGCGACCGGTGCCGTCGGCCTGGTCTTCGCGCTCGCCGCGCACGCCCGCGGCTGGCCGGTGGCCCGGGGCGGTTCGCAGGCCATCTCCGACGCCCTCGCCGCGTACCTCAGGGACCTCGGCGGCGCGATCCACACCGACTACGAGGTCAAGCGCCTGGACGACCTGCCGCCCGCACGGTCGTACGTCTTCGACACCTCGCCGACCGCCCTCGCCCGTATCGCGGGCCTCGGCAACTACTACCAGGACTACCGGTACGGCCCGGGCGTCTTCAAGATCGACTACGCGCTGGACGGCCCGGTCCCCTGGACGGCCCCCGAGGCCCGCCGTGCCGGGACCGTGCAGATCGGCGCGGACAGCGCGGAGATCGGCACGGCGCTGCGGGCCGCCTCCCGCCAGGGCCGCGCTCCGGACCGGCCGTTCATGATCACCGTGCAGCCCGGTGTCGTGGACCCCTCCCGCGCACCCGAGGGCAAGCAGGTCTTCTGGGCCTACGCCCATGTGCCGAGCGGCTGGAGCGGCGACCTCACCGACGTGATGGAGCGTCAACTGGAGCGCTTCGCACCGGGGTTCCGCGACCTGGTGCTGGCCCGGGCCACCGCGGGACCGGCCGAACTCGCCGCCCGCAACGCCAACTACGTCGGCGGTGACATCGGCACCGGCGCGGTCTCCGGCCTGCAGATCCTGCTGCGCCCCAAACTCTCCCTGTTCCCCTACGGCACCCCGCACCCGGCGGTCTTCATCTGCTCGTCCGCGACCCCGCCCGGCCCCGGGGTGCACGGAATGTCCGGGCACAACGCGGCCAAGGCCGTCTGGAGAAGGCTGAGACAGACATGACCCGCATCACGCTCGTCCAGGGCGACATCACCCGGCAGACCGCCGACGCGATCGTCAACGCGGCCAATTCCTCGCTGCTCGGCGGCGGAGGCGTCGACGGCGCCATCCACCGGCGCGGCGGTCCCGCGATCCTGGAGGACTGCCGCAAGCTCCGCGCCGGGCACTACGGCAAGGGCCTGCCCACCGGCCAGGCCGTCGCCACCACCGCGGGCGATCTCGACGCCCGGTGGGTCATCCACACCGTCGGTCCCGTCCACTCCCGCAGCGAGGACCGCTCCGGGCAACTGGCCTCCTGCTACCGCGAGTCCCTCCGGCGCGCCGACGAACTCGGCGCCCGCACGGTCGCCTTCCCCGCGGTCTCCACCGGGATCTACGGCTGGCCGCTGGACGACGGCGCCCGGATCGCCGTGGCGACCGTCCGCGAGACGGACACGGCCGTCGAGGAGGTCCGCTTCGTACTCTTCGACGACCGTGCCTACGAGGCATTCGCCGCCCAGCTGCCCTGAGCACGGACCAGGATTCCCGTCGCGGCCCTGGCGACCGGCCGTCACATGGACTCGGCCCTCGTTCCCCGCCCCTGCGGCTCTCCCGTCCGGCCGGTGCCGGGCGGGAGGAGGCAGGCCTTGGCCGCCCGGCGGAAAGCGGGCAGCAGGGGATGGGGATCGTCGGCGCGTGCGGCCAGGACGACCTGCACCGGGACCGCGTCCACGACCGGTACGGCGACGATGTCCGCGCGCAGGCTGCCCCGGAACCCGGCCGGTGCCAGCGACACCACCTCGCCGCTCGCCACCAGCTCCAGCTTGTCCTCCAGCGTGTCCACCAGGGCGCCCAGGGTGGTGTGGCCCGGCGGATTCGCACCGGCCCGGTCCGCGCCGGTGAAGCGGGGCAGCGGCTCGTCGGCGAAGTCGGCGAGCGTGACCGACGCCCGGCCCGCCAGCCGGTGGCCGAGCGGCACCAGCAGCACCCGCGGCTCGTCGTACAGCACCGTCACGTCCAGGCCGTCCGCGCTGAACAGGAACCGCGTGACCAGCACGTCGACCCGGTGGTCGAGCAGGGCGTCGCGCGGCTCGCTCCAGTCCACGTGCAGGGTGCGCACGTCGGCGTCCGGGTGGCGGCGCCGGACCTCACGGACGGCCGGGGTGACGATCTGGTGCGTGGTGTATCCGACCGTGAACGGGCCGTGGCCCGCGGCCGAACGGGCGCTCGCGGCGGCCCGGGCGGCACTGCGCAGCAACTCCCTGGCCTGCGGCAGAAAGGTCTCGCCCGCCCGGGTGAGCCGGGTGCCGCGAGGACCGCGGTCCAGCAGCGGGACGCCCAGCTCCCGCTCCAGCCGCCGGATCTGCCGGCTCAGCGACGGCTGCGCCAGACGCAGCGCGTCGGCGGCCCGCCCGAAGTGCAGCTCGTCGGCGACCACGGTGAAGTAGCGCACCAGGCGCAGCTCCAGGTCCACCGGCGGTACGAGGGATTCGGGCACCCGTCGACTCTACTCCCGCCGCCGTGGGCTGCGGTCATGACCGTACGGTCATCACCGGGTGCGGAACGGGTCTTGGACCCCGGCCCCGGACCGGACGCAGGCTGGAGCCGTCCCAGGCATCCACTCTCCGTGAGGTGATTTCGTCATGCGTGTGTTCGTCACCGGCGCCACCGGGTTCATCGGCAGCGCCGTCGTCCGCGACCTGCTCGGCGCCGGCCACCAGGTGCTCGGCCTGGCCCGCTCGGACGCGGCCGAGGCGGCACTGAAGGAGGCGGGAGCCCAGGCGCACCGCGGCGACCTGAACGACACCGACGGCCTGCGGGCCGCGGCCGCCGCGGCGGACGGGGTGATCCACACGGGCTTCAACCACGACTTCTCCGACATGCCCGGAGCCCTGCGCACCGAACTCGCGGCCCTGGCCGCCTTCGGCGACGCCCTCGCCGGCTCCGGCCGCCCGCTGGTCGTCAGCTCCGTGACGGGCCTGCTCACCCCGGGCCGCCTCGGCGTCGAGACGGACGGACCCGACCCCGCGGCTCCCGGCGCGCACCGCGGCGAGTCCGAGCGGGCCGCCCTCGCCCTGGCCGGCCGCGGGGTGCGGGTCAGCGCGATCCGGCTCCCGGCCTCCGTGCACGGCGCGGGCGACCACGCCTTCGTCCCGCTCCTGATCGCCCTCGCCCGTGAGAAGGGCGTCGCCGCGCACCCGGGCGACGGCAGCAACCGCTGGCCGGCCGTGCACCGCCTGGACGCGGCCGTCCTGTTCCGCAAGGCCCTGGAGGACGCCCCGGCCGGCGCCGTGCTGCACGCGGTGGCCGAGGAGGGCGTACCGCTGCGCGACATCACCACGGTCATCGGCCGCCGCCTGGGCCTGCCGGTGGTGTCGCTCGCGCCGGAGGACGCGGCCGGCCACTTCGGCTGGATGAGCCGCTTCGCCGTCAGCGACAACCCCACGTCGAGCACCGCGACCCGCGAGCGCTACGACTGGCGGCCCGAGCGGCCGGGACTGCCTGCCGACCTCGACCAGGACCACTACTTCCGCGGGTAGCCGCGGCGGCCGTCAGGTCAGCGCACCTACGTGTCGGATTTCCGCCAGCACCGGCCGCACTCGGTGGCCGATGCTGGACCCATGCAGAAAGGGACGAACCTCGACCGGGAGCACTGTGTACGGGCCGTGCAGTCCAAGGACGCACGGTTCGACGGCTGGTTCTTCACGGCCGTCCTGACCACCCGCATCTACTGCCGGCCCAGCTGCCCGGTGGTGCCGCCCAAGCCCGAGAACATGACGTTCTACCCGAGCGCGGCCGCCTGCCAGCAGGCCGGGTTCCGGGCCTGCAAGCGCTGCCGCCCCGACACCAGCCCCGGCTCACCGGAGTGGAACCAGCGCGCCGACCTGGTCGCCCGCGCCATGCGGCTGATCGCCGACGGGGTGGTGGACCGCGAGGGCGTACCCGGCCTGGCCGGCCGCCTCGGCTACAGCCCCCGCCAGGTCGAACGCCAGCTCCTCGCCGAACTCGGCGCCGGCCCGCTGGCCCTGGCCCGCGCCCAGCGCGCCCAGACCGCCCGGCTGCTCGTCGAGACCACCGGCCTGCCGATGGCGGAGATCGCCTTCGCGGCCGGGTTCTCCTCGATCCGCACTTTCAACGACACCGTCCGCGAGGTCTTCGCGCTGTCCCCGAGCGAGCTGCGCGCGCGAGCCCCGAAGAGCGCGCCGGCCGCCCCCGCCCCCGGAGCGCTGTCGCTGCGGCTGCCCTTCCGCGCGCCCCTGAACCCCGACAACCTCTTCGGCCACCTCGCGGCCACCGCCGTACCCGGCGTCGAGGAGTGGCGGGACGGCGCCTACCGGCGGACCCTGCGGCTGCCGTACGGCCACGGCATCGCGGCCCTCACCCCGAAGCCCGACCACATCGCCTGCCGGCTCGCCCTCAGCGACCTGCGGGACCTGCCCGTCGCCATCGCCCGCTGCCGCAGGCTGCTCGACCTGGACGCCGACCCGGTCGCGGTCGACGACCAGCTGCGCACCGACCCCGTGCTGGCTCCGCTGGTGGACAAGGCGCCCGGCCGCCGGGTGCCCCGCACGGTCGACGAGGCGGAGTTCGCGGTGCGCGCCGTGCTCGGCCAGCAGGTCTCCACGACCGCCGCCCGCACCCACGCGGCCCGCCTGGTCACCGCGCACGGCACCCCGGTGGAGGACCCCGAGGGCGGCCTCACCCATCTCTTCCCGGCCCCCGCGGAGCTGGCCGGTCTCGACCCCGAGACCCTGGCGATGCCCCGCAGCCGGCGCACCACCTTCACCACCCTGGTCGGCCGCCTCGCCGACGGGACCCTCCACCTGGGAGTGGAGAGCGACTGGGCCGAGGCCCGCGCCGGACTCCTCGAACTCCCCGGCTTCGGCCCCTGGACCGTCGACGTCATCGCCATGCGCGCTCTCGGCGACCCCGACGCCTTCCTCCCCACCGACCTCGGCATCCGCCGCACGGCCCTGGAACTGGGCCTGCCCGGCACCCCGGCCGCCCTCACCGCGCGTGCGGCCGCCTGGCGCCCCTGGCGGGCCTACGCGGTCCAGTACCTGTGGGCTACCGACTCCCACCCGATCAACTTCCTGCCCGTATAAGGACTTCTCCGTGAAGAACCACACCGTCACCGACAGCCCCTACGGCCCCCTCACCCTGGTCGCCGAGGACGGCGTCCTCTGCGGCCTCTACATGCAGGACCAGCGCCACCGCCCGCCCGAGGAGAACTTCGGTGCCCGTGACGACGACCTCTTCGCCGAGGCCGGGGAACAGCTCGACGCGTACTTCGCGGGCGAGCTGACCGAGTTCACCCTCGAACTGCGCCTGGACGGAACCCCGTTCCAGCGCAGTGTCTGGGAGCAGCTCTGCCTGATCCCCTACGGGCAGACCCGGTCCTACGGCGAACTCGCCGACGCCCTCGGCAGCCCGCAGGCCTCCCGGGCGGTGGGCCTGGCCAACGGCAGGAACCCGATCAGCATCATCGTCCCCTGCCACCGGGTCATCGGCGCCAACGGCGGCCTCACCGGCTACGGCGGCGGCCTGCCCCGCAAGCGGCGCCTGCTGGACTTCGAGCGGGGCGCCGGCCTCTTCTGACCGGCGCGGGGACCTCGGGCGCGCGGGCGGCGGGCACCCCGCGCGCCGCTCAGGCGCCGTCGTCCGCCAGGCCGCGCAGCAGCCGGGGCAGCGCGGTGCCGATCGGTTCGCGGACGACCTCGTCGGCGCGGTCGTCGTAGGGGGTCGGTTCGGCGTTGACGATGACGAGGCGGGCGCCGTGGTCGGCGGCGACGCCGACGAGACCGGCGGCGGGCTGGACCTGGAGGCTGCTGCCGACGGCGACGAACACGGTGCAGGCCTTGCTGATGGCGAGGGCCTGGCCGAGGACGACCGGGTCGAGCCGCTCGCCGAACATCACCGTCGCCGATTTGAGGACGCCTCCGCACTCCAGGCACGGCGGGTCGTCCTCGCCGGCCTCGACGCGGGCGAGCGCGTCCGCCATCGGCCCGCGGGCACGGCACTTGGTGCACACCACGCTGCGGGCCGAGCCGTGCAGTTCGAGCACCTTGCGGGCGGGCATCCCGGCGAGCTGGTGCAGCCCGTCCACGTTCTGCGTGATCACCCGCACCGGTGTCCCCGCCCGCTCCAGCTCGGCGACGGCGCGGTGCGCCCCGTTCGGCTCGGCCCCGAGCGCGCCGCTCTCGCGCCGCATCCGCCAGGACCGCCGCCGGATGTCGGGGTCGCCCATGTAGTACTCGTACGTCACGAGCTTCTCGGCCTCGGGATCGCGGCGCCACAGCCCGGCGGGACCGCGGTAGTCGGGGATCCCGGAATCGGTCGAGATGCCGGCGCCGCTGAGGACGGCGACGAGGGGCTTGGCCATGTGTTCGAGGGTAGGGCGGGGCCGGTGCGGGCGGCGAACGGTTATCGGGGCGGCCCGCGTCAGCCCGCGCGCCTGCCGTTCTCCAGTTCCGCGGTGCCCGTGCCCTCGGTCAGTACGTCCAGGGCCGCCAGCACCCGGTGGCCGAGGGAGCCGGGCAGGTAGGTGGTCAGGTCGGGGCGCGCGACCAGCCGCCAGGACAGCAGTTCCTCCTCCTGGAGCCGGATCGCCGCGAGGTCGGCCTCGGTGACGACACCGCCGTCGTAGAGGTAGGCGACGATCGGCGGGCGGGCGGTGCCGTGGACCCAGTCCACCGCGAGCAGCCGGCCCATCTCGCGGTCCAGGCCGATCTCCTCCAGGGTCTCCCGCCGGGCGCCCTGGCGCGGGGTCTCCCCGTCGTCGGACTCGACGGTCCCGCCCGGCAGGGCCCAGCCCTCGCGGTAGTTGGGCTCGACGAGCAGCACCCGTCCCTCGGCGTCCCGGAAGAGCGCGGCCGCCCCGGCGAGGATCCGGGGGAGGCCCGCGATGTAGGCGGCGTAGGCGTCAGTCGTGGTCACCCGGGAAGGGTATCGAGGGCGGGGCCGGCGCTCGTCCGGGCGAGTCGCACGGTGCGCTCGGCGAGGTCGCTGATGCGGGCCCCGTCGAAGCCGAAGACGGCGCTGCGGACCGTGTCCCGCAGCGGGTCCTTCCACCGGCCCGGGATGTCGGCCGCGCCGGTCAGCACACCGGCCACCGAGCCCGCCGTCGCCCCGTTGGAGTCGGTGTCCAGGCCGCCGCGGACGGTGAGCGCGAGGGTCCGGGTGAAGTCGCCGTCGCCGTACAGCAGTCCCGCGGTGAGCACGGCCACGTTCGGGACGGTGTGGATCCAGCCGAGGCCCGCGGTCTCCTCGGACAGGGTGCTCAGGGTGTCCTCCCAGCTCAGCCGGGTCTCGTGCAGGGAGACGACCCGCCGCACGGTCCGTGCGAGACGGCAGCTCGCCGGTACGACGGTCAGCGCGCTGTCGATCGCCTGCCGCACGGTCGGCGCGGTGAACGCCGCCGAGATCAGCGCGGCGGCCCACATCGCGCCGTAGACCCCGTTGCCCGCGTGGGAGAGCACGGCGTCCCTGCGGGCCAGCGAGGCGGCCCGGCGCGGGGCGTCCGGGCAGGTCCAGCCGAAGATGTCGGCGCGGATCAGGGCGCCGATCCACTCCTGGTACGGGTTGTCGTAGGTGGCGGTCAGGGGCGGCTTGAGACCGTCCGCGAGATTGCGGTAGGCGGCCCGTTCCGCCGTGAACGTCTGGAGGTACGGCAGCCGGAGCAGCCACAGCTCGCCGACCTGCTCGGTGCTGAAGCCGAAACCGTGGGTCTCCAGGAGGTCCAGGCCGAGGATCGCGTAGTCGACGTCGTCGTCACGGCAGCTGCCGTGGATCCGGCCGCGTACGCACCGGTCCCACTCGGGGCGCAGCGCGAGGGCGTCGCGCTCGTCGGCGGGCTCGGGCAGGTAGTCGGTGAGCGGCAGGGCGGCGGCCCGCCGCAGGTAGCCGTCGATGCGGTCCCTGGTCCACACCTCGCCCTGCTCGACGGGCTTGCCGAGCATGTTGCCCGCGATCCGGCCGAGCCAGCCGCCGAGCACGCGGTCGTCCAGGTCCGGACCGGGGGTGCCGTCGTTGCCCATGGCTGTGGTGTACCCGATTTCCCAGGCGGCTCCCAGGCCTTTCCCAGGCTTCGGGCGGGGCATGACGGCGAGGGTGTCCTCCGGTTAAGGTCGCAGCGGCGCGACTGGCCTTGACGTGCGCGAGGCCCGGAGAGCAAGGGGATACAGGTGACACAGCGCGTGCTCATCGCCGCGGACAAGTTCAAGGGCTCGCTGACGGCCGTGGAGGTCGCCGAGCGGGTCACTGCGGGGCTCCGGCGGGTCGTGCCCGGCCTGGAGCTCGAGGCGCTGCCCGTCGCGGACGGCGGGGACGGCACCGTGGCCGCGGCGGTCGCCGCGGGCTTCGAACGCCACGAACGGGCGGTCGCCGGGCCGCTGGGACAGGAGGTCACCGCAGCGTTCGCGCTGCGCGGTGACACCGCGGTGGTGGAGATGGCCGAGGCGAGCGGACTGCAACGGCTGCCCGCCGGTGTCTTCGCGCCCCTGACGGCCTCCACGTACGGCTCCGGCGAGCTGCTGCGGGCCGCGCTGGACGCGGGCGCCCGCACGATCGTGTTCGGCGTCGGAGGCAGCGCCACCACCGACGGCGGCGCCGGCATGCTGTCGGCGCTCGGCGCGCGGTTCCTCGACGCGGACGGCGAGCCGGTGGCGCCGGGCGGCGGCGGCCTGGCCGGCGTGGCCCGCGCGGACCTGTCGGGCCTGGACCCGCGGCTCTCCGCCGTCGACCTGGTCCTCGCCAGCGACGTCGACAACCCGCTGACCGGCCCCAAGGGCGCTCCGGCCGTGTACGGCCCGCAGAAGGGCGCCTCGCCGGACGACGTGGCGGTCCTGGACGCGGCGCTCGCGCACTTCGCGAAGGTCCTGGAGGCCGAGGCCGGCCCGCGCGCCGCGGAGTACGCGGTGGCGCCGGGCGCCGGGGCCGCCGGCGGCATCGGCTACGGCGCGCTGCTGCTCGGCGCCCGCTTCCGGCCCGGCATCGAGGTCATGCTCGACGTCCTCGGCTTCGCGCCCGCCCTGGAGCGGGCCTCGCTGGTCGTCACCGGCGAGGGTTCGCTGGACGGGCAGACGCTGCACGGCAAGGCGCCCGCGGGAGTGGCCGCGGCCGCGCGGGCCGCCGGCAAGGAGGTCGTGGCGGTGTGCGGGCGCCTGGCACTGGCACCCGCCGACCTCGGGCGGGCGGGGATCCGGCGGGCCTACCCGCTGACGTCCGTGGAACCGGACGTCGCGAAGTGCATCGCGGAGGCGGGCCCGATCCTGGAGCGGGTCGCGGAAGCGATCGCCACGGACTTCCTGACCTGATCCACGGGGAGCCGGCGCGGTCGGCGGTGAACCGGGGGGCTCCGTCAGGGGCCCCGGGGGAGCCGCGGGGAGCCCGAGGAACGACCCGGAAAGACGGAGGGCCCGGACCGCTCGCGGTCCGGGCCCTCTCGCCTCGTGGTTACGGCAGCTGCGCCGTCCTCGCCTCGCGGCGGTTGTCGCGGATGTTGTTCACCCGGCGCGCCGTGGCGAACAGCGGGATCACCGCGCCCATCACCAGCTGCAGCGCGCAGCCGGTCTGGAGCAGCAGCTGGCCGCCGGGCGCGTCGAACGCCCAGGCCGCCAGGAGGCCCATCGAGAGCACGATCCAGGACAGCATCGCCCCGGCGAGGCGCCCGCGCGGCTTCGGGTACTCGACCCGGCTCACCATCAGCCAGGCCGTGCCGATGATCGCCAGCAGGGTCGCGACGAACGGCAGCTCCAGCAGCACGATCGAGACCACCGTGAGCGCGCCGAACGGCGAGGGCATGCCCTGGAACATGCCGTTCGGCGGGGTCACGCAGCTGAAGCGGGCCAGCCGCAGCACCACCGCCAGCAGGACGACCACGGCTCCGACCGCGGCCACCTTCTGGTAGGCGTCGTCGGCCACCATGCCGTAGACGAGCACGAAGTACGCGGGGGCCAGGCCGAAGCTGACGAGGTCCGAGAGGTTGTCCAGCTCGGCGCCCATGGGCGAGGAGCGCAGCTTGCGCGCCACGAGCCCGTCGAACAGGTCGAAGACCGCCGCGCAGAGCATGAGGATGACCGCGGTGGCGGCGCTGTGCCGCGCCATGCCCGCCGACTGGTCGTCCCCGGTGAGGTGCGGGATCAGGATGCCCGTGGTGGTGAAGTACACCGCCATGAAGCCGCACGTGGCGTTGCCCAGCGTGAGGGTGTCCGCTATCGAGAGGCGCAGAGAGAGGGGCATCTCCTCCTCGTCCTCGCCGATCTCGTCGGCCTCGGGCACCCAGCCCGCCTGGGTCTCCGGATCAATCACGGTCAATGCGAGTCACCCCAGCCACCGTCTTCTGACCGACCTCGACCGCGACCTCCACGCCCTCGGGCAGGTAGATGTCGACGCGCGAGCCGAAGCGGATCAGGCCGATGCGGTCGCCCTGCTCGACCTTCGTGCCCTGCGGGAGGTAGGGCACGATGCGACGGGCCACCGCGCCGGCGATCTGGATCATCTCGATGTCGCCGAGTTCGGTGTCGAAATGCCAGACTACGCGCTCGTTGTTCTCGCTCTCCTTGTTGAAGGCGGGAACGAAGCCACCGGGGATGTGCTCCACCGACGTCACGGTGCCGGACAGCGGCGCCCGGTTCACGTGGACGTTGAGCGGGCTCATGAAGATGGCGACGCGGGTCCGGCCGTCCTTCCACGGCATGATGCTCTGCACCACACCGTCGGCGGGAGAGATGACGCGGCCCTGGGCGATCTCACGCTCGGGGTCGCGGAAGAACCACAGCATGCCCGCCGCGAGCGCGGTGGCGGGCACGGCGACGGCCTTCGCGGCGCCGGAGCGACGGGCACGCAGGAGGCTGACGGCTGCGGTGGCGACGGTCGGGAGAAGCCACGGCGATGCTCCGCGCGCGAGGCGTACGCCGGCCAGGCTGTCTCGATGTGCAGAGGTTTGGCTGTGGGGCATGGATGACCTTCGTAGCGGATGATGCCGCGCGGGAATTGGGGACGGCGGCTTTACCGGATCGTACCGGTCGTGGGCCACAACTGGGCAAGCCAGGATACCGAGTCGGCGGCCGAAGACCGTTGACGGGGTGTGATCTTCTTCTCGAAGAAAACACCCCGCACCGGGACAATCAGCCCTGGAACCGATACTCTTCGAGCAGCCTCCGGCCGATGATCATTTTCTGGATCTCGGCGGTGCCCTCGCCGATCAGCAGCATCGGGGCCTCGCGGTAGAGGCGCTCGATCTCGTACTCCTTGGAGAATCCGTAGCCGCCGTGGATGCGGAAGGCGTCCTCGACGACCTCCTTGCAGTACTCGGACGCGAGGTACTTCGCCATCCCGGCCTCCAGGTCGTTTCGCTCCCCGGAGTCCTTTTTACGTGCGGCGTTCACCATCATGGCGTGCGCGGCCTCGACCTTGGTGGCCATCTCCGCGAGCTTGAACTGGATGGCCTGGTGCTGGGCGATCGCCTTGCCGAAAGTGTGACGCTGCTGGGCGTACCGGACACCGAGTTCGAACGCACGCTGCGCGACGCCGCAGCCACGCGCCGCCACGTTGACGCGGCCGACCTCCACTCCGTCCATCATTTGGTAAAAACCTCGGCCGGTGACCCCGCCGAGCACCCGATCGGCCGGAATCCGCAGCCCGTCCATGATCAGCTCGGTGGTGTCGACCCCCTTGTAGCCCATCTTGTCGATCTTGCCCGGGATGGTGAGGCCGGGGCGGACCTCGCCGAAGCCGGGCTCCTTCTCCACCAGGAAGGTCGTCATCGACTTGTGGGGGGCGGTGCCCTCGGGGTGGCCTTCGTCACTCCGCACGAGCACGGCCACGAGGGAGGACGTACCGCCGTTCGTCAGCCACATCTTCTGGCCGTTCAGGACGTACTCCTCACCGTCCTTCACCGCCTTCGAGGTGATCGCGGAGACGTCCGAGCCGAGGGCCGGCTCCGACATCGAGAACGCGCCCCGGATGTCACCGGCCGCCATCCGCGGCAGGAAGTGGTCCTTCTGCTCCTGCGTGCCGTGCTGCTTGAGCATGTACGCCACGATGAAGTGCGTGTTGATGATGCCGGAGACGGACATCCAGCCGCGGGCGATCTCCTCGACGCACAGCGCGTACGTCAGGAGCGACTCGCCCAGGCCGCCGTACTCCTCGGGGATCATCAGGCCGAAGAGGCCGAGTTCCTTCAGGCCGTCGACGATGTCCTGCGGGTACTCGTCGCGGTGCTCCAGCTCGGTGGCGACCGGGATGATCTCCTTGTCCACGAAGTCGCGGACGGTGGAGAGGATCTCCTGCTGGACGTCGGTCAGACCGGCGGTCTGGGCGAGACGGGCCATGGCTACTTCTCCTGCTCCTTCAGCTCCGGGCGGCCCGGCTGTTCGCCGCCGCGCTCCTTGATGTACGTCTCGGTCGGCACCATCACCTTGCGGCGGAAGACGCACACCAGGGTGCCGTCCTGCTTGTAGCCCTTGGTCTCGACGTGGACGATCCCGCGGTCGTTCTTCGACTTGGAGGGCCACTTGTCGAGCACGGTGGTCTGCCCGTAGAGCGTGTCGCCGTGGAAGGTCGGCGCCACGTGCTTCAGCGACTCGATCTCCAGGTTGGCGATCGCCTTGCCCGAGATGTCCGGCACGCTCATGCCGAGCAGCAGCGAGTAGATGTAGTTCCCGACCACCACGTTCTTGCCGAAGTCCGTCGTCTTCTCGGCGTAGTTGGTGTCCATGTGGAGCGGGTGGTGGTTCATCGTGAGGAGACAGAACAGGTGGTCGTCGTACTCCGTGACCGTCTTTCCGGGCCAGTGCTTGTACGTCGCCCCGACCTCGAACTCCTCGTACGTGCGTCCGAACTGCATCGCCCTCAGGCCTCCGGGATCTCGAACTTCGACGTACGCGTCATGCCGGCGGCCCGGCCCTTGCCGGAGATGACCAGGGCCATCTTGCGGCTGGCCTCGTCGATCATCTCGTCGCCGAGCATCGCCGAGCCCTTCCTGCCGCCCGCCTCGGACGTGTAGTAGTCGTACGCGTCCAGGATCAGCTCGGCGTGGTCGTAGTCCTCCTGCGACGGCGAGAAGATCTCGTTGGACGCCTCGACCTGGCCCGGGTGCAGCACCCACTTGCCGTCGAAGCCGAGCGCGGCGGCGCGCTGCGCGACCTCGCGGTAGCCCTCCACGTTGCGGATCTGGAGGTAGGGGCCGTCGATCGCCTGGAGGTCGTTGGCGCGGGCCGCCATAAGGATCTTCATCAGGATGTAGTGGTAGGCGTCCGCCGGGTAGCCGGGCGGCTGCTCGCCCACGACCAGCGACTTCATGTTGATGGACGCCATGAAGTCGGCCGGGCCGAAGATGATGGTCTCCACCCGCGGGGAGGCCTGCGCGATCTCGTTGACGTTGTTGAGGCCCTGCGCGTTCTCGATCTGCGCCTCGATGCCGATCCTGCCGACCTCGAAGCCCATCGTCTTCTCGATCTGGGTGAGCAGCAGGTCCAGGGCGACGACCTGCTGGGCCGTCTGCACCTTCGGCAGCATGATGCAGTCGAGGTTCGGGCCGGCGCCCTCGACCACGGTCACGACGTCACGGTACGTCCACTCGGTGGTCCAGTCGTTGACGCGCACCACCCGCGTCTTGCCGGTCCAGTCGCCCTCGTTGAGGAACTTCACGATGGTGTGCCGCGCCTCGGGCTTGGCGAGCGGGGCGCACGCGTCCTCCAGGTCCAGGAAGACCTGGTCCGCCGGGAGCCCCTGCGCCTTTTCCAGGAAGCGGGGGTTCGAGCCGGGCACCGCGAGGCACGAGCGCCGCGGGCGCAGACGGTTGACGGGCGTCGTCATGCGGGGACCTCCAGGGGGTCGAGCTTGTTCGCTTTGCGGATCTCGTCGACGATGCGGCCGATGATTCCGGTGATGTCGAAGTCCTTCGGGGTGAAGACCGCGGCCACTCCGGCTTCCCTGAGCTGCTCGGCATCACCGTTCGGGATGATGCCACCGGCGATCACCGGTATATCTGTGGCACCGGCCACACGGAGGCGTTCCAGGACGTCGGGGACCAGCTGGGCGTGCGATCCGGACAGGATCGACAATCCCACCGCGTGCACGTCCTCGGCGAGCGCGGCGTCCACGATCTGCTCGGGTGTCAGCCGGATGCCCTGGTAGACCACTTCGAAGCCGGCGTCCCTGGCCCGCACGGCGATCTGCTCGGCGCCGTTGGAGTGTCCGTCGAGGCCGGGCTTGCCCACCAGGAAGCGGAGCTTGCCGGTGCCCAGGTCGCGGGCGGTGGCGTCCACCCGCGCCCGCACCTCGGCCATCGCCGAGCCGGCCTCGGCGGGCACCGCCACCGGAGCCGAGGAGACGCCGGTGGGTGCCCGGAACTCGCCGAACACCTCGCGCAGCGCGCCCGCCCACTCGCCGGTCGTGACACCGGCACGGGCGCACTCCAGGGTGGCCTCCATGAGGTTGTCGGTGCCCTTGGCGGCCTCCTTCAGCCGCTCCAGCGCCTTGCAGGGGCGCGGGTGGTTGAACGGCGGCTGGTAGCGCGTGTCGCGCCAGCGGCCGATCGCCTCCACCACCCGGGCCTCGACCGCCGGGTCGACCGTCTGGATCGCGGTGTCCAGGTCGGCGGTGAGCGGGTTGGGCTCGGTCGTCTCGAAGATGTTGACGCCGACGATCTTCTCCTGACCGGACTCGATCCGGCCCCGGCGCTCCGCGTGCGAGGCGACCAGCTGCGACTTGAGGTAGCCGGACTCCACGGCCGCCATCGCGCCGCCCATCTCCTGGATCCGGTCGATCTCGGCGAGGGAGTCCTCGACCAGCTGCGCGACCTTCGCCTCGACGACGTGCGAGCCCTCGAAGATGTCCTCGTACTCCAGCAGGTCGCTCTCGTGGGCGAGCACCTGCTGGATCCGCAGCGACCACTGCTGGTCCCAGGGCCTGGGCAGGCCGAGGGCCTCGTTCCAGGCGGGCAGCTGGACGGCACGTGCGCGGGCGTCCTTGGAGAGCGTCACGGCCAGCATCTCCAGGACGATCCGCTGGACGTTGTTCTCCGGCTGCGCCTCGGTCAGGCCGAGCGAGTTCACCTGGACGCCGTAGCGGAACCGCCGCTGCTTGGGGTTCTCGATGCCGTAGCGCTCGCGGGTGACCCGGTCCCAGATGCGGCCGAACGCCCGCATCTTGCACATCTCCTCGACGAAGCGGACGCCCGCGTTCACGAAGAACGAGATCCGCGCGACCACGTCGCCCATCCGCTCCTGCGGCACCTGGCCGGAGTCGCGGACGGCGTCGAGCACGGCGATCGCGGTGGACATCGCGTACGCGATCTCCTGGACCGGCGTGGCGCCCGCCTCCTGCAGGTGGTAGCTGCAGATGTTGATCGGGTTCCACTTCGGGATGTGGGAGACCGTGTACGCGATCATGTCCGTCGTCAGCCGGAGGCTCGGCCCCGGCGGGAAGACGTGCGTCCCCCGGGACAGGTACTCCTTGACGATGTCGTTCTGGGTCGTGCCCTGGAGCCGGGTGATGTCGGCGCCCTGCTCCTCGGCGACGACCTGGTAGAGCGCCAGCAGCCACATGGCGGTGGCGTTGATCGTCATCGAGGTGTTCATCTGCTCCAGGGGGATGTCCTGGAACAGCCGGCGCATGTCACCGAGGTGCGAGACGGGCACGCCCACCCGGCCGACCTCGCCGCGGGCGAGGATGTGGTCGGGGTCGTAGCCGGTCTGCGTCGGCAGGTCGAACGCGACCGACAGGCCGGTCTGGCCCTTGTCGAGGTTGCGCCGGTACAGCTCGTTGGACGCCTCGGCGGTGGAGTGCCCGGCGTACGTGCGCATGAGCCACGGCCGGTCCTTCGCACGCGCCCCGTCGGCGATCTGACGCTCAGTCATCTATGACCTCGGGTGTCTCAGATGTTGCGGAAGCGGTTGATGGCGTCGAGGTGCTTGGCGCGCATCTCCTCGTCGCGCACGCCCAGGCCCTCCTCGGGGGACAGGCACAGGACGCCGACCTTGCCCTGGTGGAGGTTGCGGTGCACGTCGTAGGCGGCCTGGCCGGTCTCCTCCAGGGAGTAGACCTTCGACAGGGTCGGGTGGATCTTGCCCTTCGCGATCAGCCGGTTGGCCTCCCAGGCCTCGCGGTAGTTGGCGAAGTGCGAGCCGATGATCCGCTTCAGGGACATCCACAGGTAGCGGTTGTCGTACTCGTGCATGTAGCCCGAGGTCGAGGCGCAGGTGGTGATGGTGCCGCCCTTGCGGGTGACGTAGACGCTCGCGCCGAAGGTCTCGCGTCCGGGGTGCTCGAAGACGATGTCGATGTCCTCGCCGCCGGTGAGTTCGCGGATGCGCTTGCCGAAGCGCTTCCACTCCTTGGGGTCCTGGGTCCGCTCGTCCTTCCAGAAGCGGTAGCCCTCGGCGTTGCGGTCGATGATCGCGTCGGCGCCCATCGACCGGCAGATGTCCGCCTTCTGGTCGCTGGAGACGACGCAGATCGGGTTGGCGCCGCCGGCCAGCGCGAACTGGGTGGCGTAGGAGCCGAGTCCGCCGCTGGCGCCCCAGATCAGCACGTTGTCGCCCTGCTTCATGCCGGCGCCGTTGCGGGAGACCAGCTGGCGGTAGGCGGTGGAGTTGACCAGGCCCGGGGCGGCGGCCTCCTCCCAGCTGAGGTGGCCGGGCTTCGGCATCAGCTGGTTGGACTTGACCAGTGCGATCTCCGCGAGGCCGCCGAAGTTGGTCTCGAAGCCCCAGATGCGCTGCTCGGGGTCGAGCATCGTGTCGTTGTGCCCGTCCGAGGACTCCATCTCGACGGACAGGCAGTGCGCGACGACCTCGTCGCCGGGCTTCCAGGCGTTGACGCCGGGGCCGGTGCGCAGGACGACGCCCGCGAGGTCGGAGCCGATGATGTGGTACGGCAGGTCGTGCCGCTTGGTCAGCTCGCTGAGGCGGCCGTAGCGCTCCAGGAACCCGAAGGTCGACATCGGCTCGAAGATCGAGGTCCAGACCGAGTTGTAGTTGACGCTCGACGCCATGACGGCCACCAGCGCCTCGCCGGGGCCCAGCTCGGGCAGGGCCACCTCGTCGAGGTGGGTGGACTTGCGCGGGTCCTTGTCACGGGTCTCCAGGCCCGCGAACATCTCCGTCTCGTCCTTGTGCACGGTGATCGCGCGGTACGACTCCGGGAGGGGCAGGGCGGCGAAGTCGGCCGGCGTCGAGTCCGGCGACTGGATCGCGTCGAGAATGGCCTGAGTGGTCACGGTGTTGCCTCCGGCGGTCTGCGCCCTTGAGGGAAGGGGCGCTGAGGGTTGCGTCGGTGCTGCTGAGGGTTTTCGAGGGGTGCCGTCGGTTCGGCGGGGGCGGTGCTTCGGCAGCGCTTTGTGGCGCGGGAGGTTGCCTGTGACGCAGGCGTCCGGCGGGGCGGGCGGGTGGGCTCGCCGGGACAGGCCGGACATCAACAACGTATGACACCGCGTGTCAGGTGGCAAGGCACTGAGTGCCAGAACTTGCTCTCAGATGAAATCTTTACGTAACAAATGAGCGATGATCGATCAAAGCTACTGGCGGGTAGGCCAAGGTGTGCCGAATTGCGGAGGTCTTTCCGGTGCTCCGCCCACAACTCGGCACGCAGTGCCATTCGGGGCCGAAAAAAGCCGCCGCGGGGCCCCCCCGCGGGGGGGGGGGGGCGGGCGGGGGGGGGGCCGGGGGGGGGGGCCCCGCGGGGGCCGCCGGCGGGGGCGGGGGCCCGCCCCCGTCGGGCGCGGGGGGGGGGGAGGCGGCCCCCGCGGCGGGGGGGGGGGGGGGGGGGGGGGGGGGGGGCCCGCCCCCCGGCCCCCCCCCCCCCGCGGCCCTCGTGCTCCGCGTTCAGGGCGAGGCCTCAGGCGAGGCTGAAGTCGTCCGCGTACACGGCGCCCTGGCCGTACCAGCCGTGGACGTAGACGGTGACCGCGCCGCTGGAGCCGGTGGTGAAGGTGACCTTCAGCTGGTTCCAGGCGGTCCCGTCGGACCAGGTGCTCGCGGTGGCGCCGCCGCTGACGCCGACGTAGGCGTACGGGCCCTGCACCCAGGCGGAGAGCGTGTACGTCTTGTTCGGCGCGAGGGTGACGGCCTGGTCGCACTCGCCGGTGCCGCTGGAACTCGGCGTCACCTGGAGGCTGTGGGAGCCGCCGTGGACCGGGGTGGAGACCACCGAGCCGCCGGCCGCGCAGGTCCACGGACTCGTACCGCCGCTCTCGAAGCCCGCGTTGACCAGCGAGCCGCCGCCACCGCCGCCGCCTCCCGAGGAGGTGACGGTGAGCGTGTAGGTGGCGCTGTGGCTGCCGCTCGCCGCGCTGCCCTTGACCGTGATCGGATAGCTGCCCGCCGCGACCGACGAGCCGACCGTCGCCGTCAGCGTCGAACTGCCGCCGGAAGTGACGGAGTTCGGGCTGAAGGAGATGCCGACGCCGGAGGGCGCGCCGGAGGCTGAGAGACCGACGGACTCGGCGCCGCCCGAGGTGACGGCCGTGCCGACGGTCGCGGTCGCCGAACCGCCCTGGGCGACGGAGGCGGAAACCGGAGACAGGGAGAGGGAGAAGTCGGTGGTGGTGCCGCCGCCTCCGCCGCCCGAACTTCCCTCGTAGGGCACGAACGCGTCGGTGAAGGCGAGCGGGCTCTGGCTGATCTGACTACACGTGGAAAGGGAGTTGGCGCTTCCGCTGCAGGGCTGGTCCCGGTTGGCCGACCAGAACGCGAGGCGTCCGACACCGTTCTGCGCGGCGAAGCTCTCCACGGTCTGGGCGTCGGCCAGGGTGAAGGTGGACCCGTCGTCGTTCTTGCCGATCATCGGGGTGATGCCGAGGTTGCCGTAGCCGTAGCCGGAGTCGACGGACTGCATCTGCGCCAGCGTGGCCCGGGCCGCGGAGAGGGCGGCCTGGCCCATCTCGGTGCCGGTACCGGCGTAGTAGTCCATGGTCATGACGTTGACGACGTCGATCTTGACGCCGGCGCTCTTGGCGGCCTTGAGGATGTTGACGCCGTCGCCGGTCAGCCCGCTGGTCAGCACCGGCAGCGTCATGGAGAACTGGAGTCCGGGGTTGGCGGCCTTGAGGTCCTTCATCGCCTGCATCTGGCGGGCCACGGCCGCGGTGTCGGCGACGGCGGCGCCCTCGACGTCGAAGTCGAGCTGGGTGACGCCGTAGTCGTTGATGATCGCCTGGTACCCGGCGTCGATGCTGCTCTGGTTCGAGCACGTCCACGCGAGCGGCTCGCCGCTCGCCCCGCCGGAGGAGATGATCACCGACGCGCCCTCGGCCTTGGCCCGGGCGATCTCCGGGTCGGTGAAGGAGTCGTTGCCGATCGGGAGGGTGTCGCCCCAGATCTGGTTGCAGCCGACGCCGAGGACGAAGGCCGCCGTGTAGGCCTTGAGGTGATGGCCGGTGACGGCGGTGTCGAGCAGGCCTTCCTGACCGTTCGACATGTCGACGTAGGGAGCCACGGAGTAGACGCTGCCCGCCGCGGCGGTGCCGGCGGGGGCGAGGGCGACGGCGGCGCCGGTGACCGTGAGTGCCAGGGCGCACGCGGAAGCCGCGAGTCTTGCCAGGTGCATGACAGTGGCCCTTTCGGGATGCCCAAGGAGGACGGAGAGGTGGGGGGGTGAGCCTGGAGGGGTATTGGTACATACCAAACTCCCCGTGGTCTCCGCCGTCAAGAGGACTAGACCAAAGGCTCCGTCAAGTCGCGCGCCCCGTCTGCGGCCGGCCGGACGCCGGGCCGCGGACGGGGCGCACCGGGCTACTTCGCGGTCAGGAACTCGTCCGCGGCCAGCGGGCGGTTCACGATCCGGGTGTCGCCGATGCCGCCGTGGAAGACGATGTCGACGGCGCCCGCGTACTCGTGGCCGCCCAGCAGCCAGGGCAGTCCGAGCGACGTGAGGCCGACCGAGAGCCGGTTCGGGTTGTCGGCGACCGGCGCGCCCTCGACGTACAGCCGCGTGCGCCGGCCGTCGTTGACCACCGCCAGGTGCCACCAGGCGAGTTCCACCAGGCCGTGGCCCCAGTTGGTGGTCGGATAGGTGTCGTTGAGCGGGTAGTGGTTGAACTGCGGCTCGCGGCCGTTGTTGGAGATGGCGAGCTGGAGCACGGGCTCGCCGGGGTCGGTGTTCTTGCCGTGCTTGCCGGCGTCCGAGGCCGAGCCCCGGCGGCTGAGTATCGACGCCCAGCCGTTGCGGCCGGCGTCCCAGTCCAGCGGCATCCGCACGAACGTCTCGATGGTGTACCCGGACCTGAACGTCTCGGCGTTCAGCGGCGCCTTGGCCCCGGTGGTCAGGTACGAGCCGTGCAGCGGGTTCCGGCCGCCCGTGAACGTGAGGCTGGCGTGCGCGGGCTGGTCGGGGTGGTGGTCGTCGGACCAGGTCAGCGCGTCCGCGGCGGTGCCCGGCAGGGTCACCACCGTCAGGTCGTTGCCCTTGCCGGACAGGTCGGGCACGCTCTGGCCCGCGGCGAGCGCGGTACCGGGCTTGCCCTGCCCGTCGAAACGCCAGTACGCCAGCGTGCCCTTCACCAGTTCGCGGGCGGCCGGGCGGGCGGGGCGGACCGGCACCGGGGCGAACCCGGCGAACCGCTCGGCGAAGTCGATCGGCACCGAGAAGTTGTCGACCGGGCCGGTGATACGGGCGTGCTGGGCCGCCAGCAGGCTGCGGGACTCGGGCTTCTGGGCCAGGATCCAGGGGTTGACCGTCTCGACGTCGATCGTGTTCCGGGCCAGGTCGAAGTGGTACAGCCGGATCATGCCGCCGCCGCCGAAGTAGCGGTTCTGGTAGTTGGTGATGTGCAGGTGCACCTCGTTGCCCGCGGCGTTCTTCGCGGTCGTCCGCGCGGGCGGCCAGTAGTGGCCGTTGAGGGTCAGGAAGATCTGGTCGTTGTCGTTGATCAGCCGGTCCCAGACCGTGCGGCCGTAGTCCGACAGGACGGCGTTGTCCTCGGGGTCACCGGACTCGTACGGGAAAACGTTGTCATCGTAGTCCGAGTAGACGAGGTCGTGCGTCGTCAGGATCACCGGAAGCTTCGGGTGGGCCTTGATGACGCCGTCGGCCCAGGCGAAACCCTGCTCGCTGGTCCGCCAGTCCAGGGCCAGCAGCAGCCAGGAGCGGCCGGCGGCCTCGAAGACGTGCGCGGTGTTGTAACCGGTCGCGTCCGCCCCGGCGAACGTCCTGGCGCGCTTGAAGCGCTGCGGGCCCATGGTCCGCAGGTACGCCGTGTCGCCGCGGCTGTCGTCGCCGCTCACGTCGTGGTTGCCGGCCAGCACGCTGTAGGCGGCGCCGTGCGCGTCCAGCAGGCCGAAGGCCTTGTCGACCTGCTGGAACGAGGACGGGTCGGCGTCCTGGGTCAGGTCGCCGAGGTGCGCCAGGAACACGATGTTGTCGGCTGAGGCGTGGCCGCTGTTGCCGATGACGTAGCGGAACGACTCCTCCTGCGGCGTCCGGTCCACGCTGTCCTGGCTGCCCCAGTAGAGGAACTGGGTGTCCGGCATCACCGCGAGGGTGAACCGGAGAGCGGTCGTGTCCGGTCTCCAGGTGCCGGTCCCGCGGCTCTGGGCGGCGGAGTCGGCGAACGCCGGCGTGGCGCCGAGCGCGGCCGTGCCCACGGTCGCCGCGCCCGCGCCGGCGAGCGCCGCGTTGCGGAGGAATCCGCGCCTGCTGTGTCCTGCTGTGTCCTGTGACGGAGTGTCATCCTGCATGGACATGGGCCTTCCCGGGTCGTCGGTCCGAACGGCGTCGACGCTACCCAGAAGGCCCGTGGGGCGGGCGGACACGAGATGACGGGCAAAAGCCGGGCGGCTGTCCGGTTTCGAAAGACTCGCGTACCGGGCAAGCGCCGCGTACCGTCCGTTCGGACGGTCAGGCCGAGGGCTCCGTCACCGTGTGCTCGCCGCGCCGGACGAAGGTCAGCCCCGCCCACGCCATCGCCGCCAGCGGGATGACACCCGAGACGATCACCTGGCCCTGGCTGGAGACCAGGCTGTTCGGAGTGCCCAGGAGGTAGCCGAGGCCGATGCAGCTGCGGGACAGCGCCTGGAAGCAGGCCCAGGCGCTGCCGTGCACCTCGGCGGGGACCCGCGAGTGCACCGCGTTGCGCAGGCCGACGTTGCACGCGCCGTTGCCGAAGCCCGCGACGAGGAACAGCGGGAAGATCACCGCGGCGACCGGGATCAGGCCGGTGAGGAGGAGGCCCAGGCCGATGCCCGAGACACCGCCGACGATCAGCAGGGCGTGCCGTTCCGACCAGCGTGCGCGGCCCGCGAGCAGGGCGCCGGGCACGGACCCCAGGGCCCAGGTCGCCAGCATCAGGCCGAAGACGGTGTCGTTGCCGTTGACGATGTCGCGCAGGTAGAAGACGCCCGCGACGTTCTCGATGCTGGTGGCCAGCATGGCCGCCGCCAGCGCGGGCATCAGCGTGCCCACCACCGGCGCGTCGCGCAGCGCCCGGAAGCCGTCCCCGAGCTTCGTCGCGGGACGGCGGCCGATCACCACGTCCACGCTGCTCGGCACCGCCCACAGGGTGCACCCCGCGAGCACCAGGAAGGACGCGGCGTCCACTCCGAGGAGCATTCCGGTGCCCCACTGGGAGTTGAGGAATCCGGCCAGCGCGGGCCCCACCAGGCCCGCCACGGACATGCCGGCCATCAGCAGGCTGTTGGCCCGGCCGGTGTGCCGGTCGCCCGCGACGGCGGGCAGCATCTTGAACCCGGCGGCCACGGACGCCACTCCGGCCAGGGAGGACAGGGCGATCAGCGCGACCTTGACGTGGAAACCGCCGGCGACGGTGGCCGCGCCGAGGAACAGCGACTGGGTCAGCAGTGCCCACAGGCAGACCGTGCGCGCGCTGAACCGGTCGACCACGGAGCCGATCAGCGGTGCCGCGAGCACCGTCGGGACGAGTTCGGCGAGCATCACCTCGGTCACGCCGAAGCGGAGGTCCCGGTCGGCCGCGTTCAGCACCAGTCCCAGCGAGGCGAGGGTGTCGCCCACCCTGGAGAAGAGTGTTCCCGCGATGAGGACCTGTGCGGCGACCGGCATCGTGGTGGTCCGGCGCAGCGCGGCGAACGGTGTTCTCCGCGTCTTTTGCGTATCCAATCCAGTCCAATCCGTCCACTTGCCGTGCTCATGCTGTCCGCTCGCCGATCAGATTAGGCCTGCGAGCCGGGCGATGGAGCGTCCACCGGCCACCGGCAAGGACTGCTTTCCGGCCTTTGGGTGCCCCTCCCGAAGCCGGCGACCGGTCCTAATTTCTCAGCCAGGAACGCTGCTTCACCGAATGTCCACACATGTTCCACATCAACTCCGGGCCGGCCCGGATTGGCCGGCGCGTTCCCCGCGCCACCCGCGACGACGTGCATCCGGGGCGTTTTGGGCGACCTTTCCCGAGTCGGCGGGACCGGTGCCCCGCAGGGGGGTCCCGATGTCCCGCTGGGGACGGGAAAGCGTACTTTTCGGCCAATCGCTGGAGTTGCGCCGGTCTCTTCCGGTGAACGCGGTCCGTGCCGTCCGCCGAATCGGAAAGCGCCTACCGTGGCGGCGGAGTTATCGATGCCCGCCTGATGAATGTCCGGAAAATGTCGGGGCAACGGGACGTCCCATTCCCCGAAGAGCGGCGAAAGGGAACGAACCGGAATCGCCCGGAGGCGCAAGTCCCCTGGTCGGAAAAGTGCGTGCCGTCTCCCGGGCCCGCAGCCTACACTCGCTCGGTATCACGCACCGTAGCCGCGAAAGGCGGTCCCGGCGCTTTTCCGTGACGTGTTCGGACGAGGGGGAGGAGAGAGTCATGCGCGACCGCGCGACCGCCGGCTCCTCCCGTTCCCGCTACGACGTGATCCTCGTGTCCCCGTCCCCCCGGTACCCGCTGCGCGGCCGGTACCGGACTCCGTGACGCCGACCCGGCCCCACAACTCTTCTCCCGTGCGCTGACATTGACATGCCGTCAGCCATGGCCGGGTGAACCTCGCCGCACGGAAATTGCGCCGCCCATTCCAGGACCCGCATTCGAAAGGCACCGGGCCATGCGCGCCGAACTCCACCCGAACTCCGTCAACTCCCTCGCCGCCGTTCGCAACCTGGGCATCCTCGCCCACGTCGACGCCGGAAAGACCACCGTCACCGAACGCATCCTCTTCACCACCGGCACCATCCACAAACGCGGCGAAGTGCACGACGGCACCACCGTCACCGATTTCGACCCCCAGGAGCGCGACCGCGGCATCACCATCTTCGCCGCGGCCGTCAGCTGCGCCTGGGACGGCCACCGCGTCAACCTCATCGACACCCCCGGCCATGTCGACTTCACCGACGAGGTCGAGCGCTCCCTGCGCGTCCTCGACGGCGCGATCGCCGTGTTCGACGCGGTGGCCGGCGTCGAGCCGCAGAGCGAGTCGGTGTGGCGGCGGGCCGACCGGCACGGCGTGCCGAGGATCGCCTTCGTCAACAAGCTGGACCGGGCCGGCGCCGACCTTGACAGCGCCGTCGAGTCGATCCGCGCCCGGCTGCACCCGGCCCCGCTCGTCGTGCAGTTGCCCATCGGCGCGGAGGACGGCTTCACCGGCGTCGTCGACCTCGTGCGCATGCGGGCGCTGGTGTGGCCGGACGGTGGCGGTACGGCGGTGACGGGGCCGGTCCCCGAGGGGCTGCGCGCGGAGGCGGAGCGCAGGCGGCGCGCGCTGGAGGAGGCGGTCGCCGCCCTGCACCCGGCCGCCCTGGAGGAGTTCTGCGCGCCGGCGGGCCGGGTGTCGGACGGCACGCTCCGCACCGTCCTGCGGGAACTCACCCTGAGCGGTGAGGGCGTCGTCGTCCTGTGCGGCTCCGCCTACCGCAACCGGGGCGTCGAACCGCTGCTGGACGCGGTCGTGGCCTATCTGCCCTCACCACTGGACGTGCCCGCCGTGCGCGGCACCCATCAGGGCGCCGAGCTGCGGCGGGCCGCCGACCCCGAAGGCCCGTTCGCCGCGCTCGCGTTCAAGGTGACCGCGACGGCCACCGGACGCCTCACCCACGTCCGCGTCTACTCCGGCACGATCGAGAAAGGAGACACCGTGCGGGACCCGGCGACCGGCCGCACCGAACGCGTCGCCCGCATCCTCCGCGTCATGGCCGGGCGGCACGAGCCCGTCGACCGCGCGGTGGCCGGTGACATCGTCGCCGTCGTCGGACCGAAGTCGGCCCGTCCCGGCTCCACGCTGTGCACGCCGGACGCCCCGCTGCTGCTGGAACCGCCCGTCGCCCCGGAGCCCGTGGTGTCCGTCGCCGTCGAGGCCCGGCGCCGGACCGACACCGGGCGGCTGGCCGAGGCGCTGGCCCGGCTGACCGAGGAGGATCCCTCGCTGGTGGTGCGCGCCGACCCCGAGACGGGGCAGACCGTGCTGTCCGGGATGGGTGAACTGCACCTGGAGGTCGCCGTGGCGAAGGTCCTGGCCGACGGCGGTCCCGAGGTCGCGGTGGGCCGGCCGCGGGTGGCCCTGCGGGAGGCGGTGGCACGCGGGGTGACCGGCTTCGGCTACCGGCACGTCCACCAGACCGGTGGCGCAGGGCAGTTCGCGCACGTCGTCCTGGACGTCGAACCGCTGGCGCACGAGGCGGGCTTCGAGTTCCGGTCGGCGGTCGTCGGCGGCCGGGTGCCCCAGGAGTACGTCCGCGCGGTCGAGGCCGGCTGCCGGGACGCGCTCACCGAGGGGCCGCTCGGCGGGCATCCGGTCACCGGCCTGCGGGTCACGCTCGCCGACGGGTCCACGCACGTGAAGGACTCCTCCGACACGGCGTTCCGTACGGCGGGCAGGCTAGGTCTCCGGGAGGCTCTGCGCGACTGCGGGACGGTCCTGCTGGAGCCGGTCGCCGAGGTCACGGTCACCGTGCCCGAGGACGCGGTGGGCGGGGTGCTGGGCGACCTGGCCGCCCGGCGCGGCCGGGTCACGGGTTCCGCGGCCCGGGGCGGGTCCGCGGTGCTGACGGCCACCGTGCCGCTGGCCGAACTCTTCGGCTACGCGACCCGGCTGCGCGGCCGCACCCGCGGCCGGGGCACCTTCACCACCCGCCCGACGGGCTACGCCCCGTCCCCGACCACCCGCTGAAGGGAAAGGGGCCCCGGAACCCCCACCCCGGGGCCCCGCTTCCGGGCCCGTCGCCCCGGGGCCCGACTTCCGGGTGCCCCGCCCCGGGGCCCGGCCTCGGGAACACCGCCGGGGGCACACCGCTCCAGGGCCCCGCTTCCGGCTTCCCCACTCCCGGGGCGCGGCTTCCGGGTCCGTCCGCGCCGGGGGAGTGCCCTGGCGGGGTGTGTCTCCGGGGCCCGGATCGCCGGACTCGGCGGGACCGGTGAGGCGGGCGCGTCCCGCCCCGTCGTACGCAAAACCCCCGTCGAAACACAACCGTTGTGGAACGCCCCGTGAGCGCTCTTCGTCCAGGTCGCCCCGCTTCGGTGCAGGTCACGCCGCTTGGTGTGCGCGCGGGACCGGGGCGGAACCGCCTGTTCCCCGTCCCGCCTGCGCGGATACCCGTGCCGGATCCCTTGACGAGTCACTGTTCGGGGGATTAACTCACGTCCTAAATTAAGCCATGAGGGGGCTTCGGAAGCCGAACGGCCGACTCGGTGTCCGCACGTGCGGACACCGGCCGCCGCGAAGCCCTCTCGGGGTTCTCGTCTCCCGGAAAGGCACAGCTGGAGCCATGCGCAGCATCCGAGCCGCGGCCGTAGGCGCCGTCACCATGTCTCTCGCCCTCGCGGCCACGGCCTGCGGTGGCGGTTCGTCCACCGGCGGCGGGTCCAACGACTCCCCGAAGACGCTCACCTACTGGGCCTCCAACCAGGGTGCCAGCATCGAGATCGACAAGAAGACGCTCCAGCCGGAGCTCGACAAGTTCCAGAAGCAGACCGGCATCAAGGTCAAGCTGGAGGTCGTGCCCTGGTCGGACCTCCTCAACCGCATCCTGACCGCGACCACCTCCGGCCAGGGCCCCGACGTGCTCAACATCGGCAACACCTGGAGCGCCTCGCTGCAGGCGACCGGCGCGCTGCTGCCCTGGGACGCCAAGAACTTCGACAAGATCGGCGGCAAGGACCGCTTCGTCGACTCGGCGCTCGGCTCCACGGGTGCCGAGGGCAAGGACCCGGCGGCCGTCCCGCTGTACTCGATGGCCTACGCCCTCTACTACAACAAGAAGATCTTCGCCGACGCCGGCATCGCCAAGCCCCCGGTCACCTGGGACGAGTTGATCGCGGACGGCAAGAAGATCCAGGCGAAGGGCAAGTCGGTCCTCGGCGCCGAGGGCGGCAACGTCTCGGAGAACATCCACCACGTCTTCGTCTTCGCCAAGCAGCACGGCGGCGACTTCTTCACCGCCGACGGCAAGCCCAACTTCACCGACCCGAAGGTCGTCGACGCGGTCAAGCAGTACGTCGACCTGATGGCCAAGGACAAGGTCATCCCGACCGGCGACGCCGAGTACGCGCAGAACCAGTCGGTCAGCGACTTCGCCAAGGGCAAGCAGGCGATGCTGCTGTGGCAGTCGGCGGCCGCCAACCTCAAGTCGCAGGGCATGAGCGAGAGCGACTACGGCATCGCCCCGGTGCCCGTGCAGTCCGGCACCCCCGGCACCGGCGCCCAGACCAACTCGATGGTCGCCGGCATCAACATGGCCGTCTTCAAGAACAGCAAGAACCTCGACGGCGCCACGAAGTTCGTGAAGTTCATGACCAGTGACGAGGAGCAGAAGATCCTCAACACGGCCTACAGCTCCATCCCGCCGGTCAAGACCGCCCAGGAGGACGCGGCCTTCAACACCCCGGCCAACGCCGTCCTGAAGAACACCCTCGCCACCAGCGCCGCGGCCCTGCCCCAGGTGGCCTCCGAGTCGCAGTTCGAGACGACCGTCGGTACCGCCGTCAAGAACCTGTTCGCCTCCGTGGCCGCCGGTCACGCGGTCACCACCGACTCCGTGAAGGCCGAGCTGGAGAAGGCCCAGCAGCAGATGCCGGCGGCCTGAACGCGATGACGACCACCACCACCGCCGTAACCGAGCCGGTGCGTGCGAACTCCCCCGGGACGGCGGGCGGCTCGGGCCGCCGTCCCGGGCGGATCCGCCGGATCGGACTGCCCTACCTGCTGCTCCTGCCCGCCCTGCTGCTCGAACTGCTCGTCCATCTCGTGCCGATGGTCATCGGCGTCGTGATGAGCTTCAAGGAGCTCACCCAGTTCTACATCCGCGACTGGACCACCGCCCCGTGGGCCGCGTTCGACAACTACAAGATGTCGGTCGACTTCGACGCCCCGGTCGGCAAGGCCCTGCTGCACTCCTTCTTCGTCACCGTCGCCTTCACCCTGCTGTCGGTCGGCCTGTGCTGGCTGATCGGCACCGCGGCCGCGGTGTTCATGCAGGACACCTTCAAGGGCCGGGGCCTGCTGCGGGCCCTGTTCCTGGTGCCGTACGCGCTGCCGGTCTACGCGGCCGTGATCACCTGGGTGTTCATGTTCCAGCACGACAACGGACTGGTGAACCACGTCCTGCACGACCAGCTGCACCTCACCGACAAGCCGTCCTTCTGGCTGATCGGCGACAACAGCTTCTACGCCCTGCTCATCGTGTCGGTGTGGAAGGGCTGGCCGTTCGCCTTCCTGATCGTGATGGCCGGACTCCAGAACATCCCGCGCGAGCTGTACGAGGCGGCCGCGCTGGACGGCGCCGGCATGTGGCAGCAGATCCGCCGCATCACCATGCCGTCGCTGCGCCCGGTCAACCAGGTGCTCGTCCTGGTCCTGTTCCTGTGGACGTTCAACGACTTCAACACGCCCTACGTGCTGTTCGGCAAGTCCGCGCCCGAGGCCGCCGACCTCATCTCGGTCCACATCTACCAGGCCTCCTTCGTCACCTGGAACTTCGGCACCGGCTCGGCGATGTCCGTGCTCCTGCTGCTGTTCCTGCTGGTCGTGACCGGCGTCTATCTCGTGCTCACCTCACGCGGGCGGAGGACCGCCGATGTCTAGCCCCAGCTCGCCGATGGCCCCGCCGCGCTCCTTCCTCTGGGCCCGGGGAATCTTCCTCACGCTGCTGACCGGGTTCGTGCTGATCCCGGTGTACGTGATGATCTCCAGTTCGCTGAAGCCGCTCGCGGACGTCACCGGCAAGTTCCGCTGGCTGCCCAGCGGGCTGACCATCCGCCCGTACATCGACATCTGGTCGACGGTCCCGCTCGCCAAGTACTTCGTGAACTCGCTGATCGTGTCGGTGGCGGCGACGGTCTGCTCGGTCGTGGTCGCGGTGTTCGCCGCCTACGCGGTGAGCCGCTACGAGTTCCGTGGCAAGCGGGTCTTCACGGTCACCGTGCTGTCCACGCAGATGTTCCCGGGCATCCTCTTCCTGCTGCCGCTGTTCCTGCTGTACGTCAACATCGGCAACGCCACCGGCATCGCCCTGTTCGGCTCCCGCGGCGGCCTGATCCTCACCTACCTGACGTTCTCGCTGCCGTTCTCGATCTGGATGCTGATCGGGTACTTCGACTCGGTGCCCAGGGACCTGGACGAGGCGGCGCTGGTGGACGGCTGCGGTCCGCTCGGCGCTCTGCTGCGGATCGTGGTGCCCGCCGCGATCCCCGGCATCGTCGCGGTCGCCGTGTACGCCTTCATGACCGCCTGGGGCGAGGTGCTCTTCGCGTCGGTGATGACCAACGACGCCACCCGCACCCTGGCCGTCGGCCTGCAGGGCTACTCCACGCTCAACGACGTGTACTGGAACCAGATCATGGCCGCGTCGCTCGTGGTGAGCGTGCCCGTCGTGGCCGGCTTCCTGCTGCTCCAGCGCTATCTCGTCGCCGGGCTGACCGCCGGCGCCGTCAAGTGAACCCGTCTCGTAACGAAGCCTGTTCGAAGGGAATTTCGTGACCATCGACCTAGCCGCCCTCTCCCACGACTTCCTGTGGGGTACGGCAACAGCGGCGTACCAGATCGAGGGGGCCGTCGCCGAGGACGGTCGCGCGCCCTCCATCTGGGACACCTTCTCGCACACCCCGGGGAAGATCGCGGGCGACGACAACGGCGACGTCGCCTGCGACCACTACCACCGCTGGCGCGAGGACATCGCCCTGATGGGCCGGCTCGGCACCAACGCCTACCGGCTCTCGGTCGCCTGGCCGCGGGTGCGGCCCGGCGGCGACGGCCCGGTCAACGCCAAGGGCCTCGACTTCTACGACGGGTTGATCGACGCCCTGCTGGCGGCCGGCATCACCCCGTCGGTCACGCTGTACCACTGGGACCTGCCGCAGGCCCTGCAGGACCGGGGCGGCTGGCCGGAGCGGGAGACCGCCGAGCACTTCGCCGCCTACGCCTCCGTGGTCGCCGAACGCCTCGGTGACCGGGTCAAGCACTGGACCACGCTCAACGAGCCGTCCTGCTCGGCCTGGATCGGCCACCTGGAAGGCACGATGGCGCCGGGTCTGACCGACCTGACGGCCGCCGTCCGCGCCTCCTACCACCTGCTCCTCGGTCACGGTCTGGCCGCGCAGGCGATCCGCGCCGCCGCGCCCGGCGCCGAGGTCGGCATCGTGAACAACCTCTCCACGGTGTTCGCCGCCTCGGACCGCCCCGAGGACCAGGCCGCCGTCCGCCGCCACGACGGGCACGTCAACCGCTGGTGGCTCGACCCGGTGCACGGCCGCGGCTTCCCCGCCGACATGGTCGAGACGTACGGCGTCGAACTCCCCGAGCGCGCCGGCGACCTGGAGACCATCGCCACTCCGCTGGACTGGCTGGGCCTGAACTACTACTTCCCGGCCTACATCGAGAACGACCCGGACGGCCCGGCCCCGTACGCCCGTTCCGTGCGCCGCCCGGACGTCCCGCGCACCGGCATGGACTGGGAGATCGACGCGAGCGGCATCGAGACGCTGCTGCTGCGCCTCACGAACGAGTACGGCGCCCGCAAGCTGTACGTCACCGAGAACGGCTCGGCCTACCCGGACGTGATCCGCCCCGACGGCACGATCGACGACCCGGAGCGCCAGGAGTACCTGGTCGGCCACCTCGCGGCCTGTGCCTCGGCGGCCCGCAAGGGCGCTCCGCTGGCCGGGTACTTCGCCTGGTCGCTGCTGGACAACTTCGAGTGGGCCTACGGCTACGACAAGCGGTTCGGCCTGGTCCACGTCGACTACAAGACCCAGGTCCGCACCATCAAGGGCAGCGGTCACCGGTACGCGGACATCATCCGCGACCACCGGGGACAGGTCCGCAAGGCGGCCTGACCGGAACGGCGGTGGACGCGGTCCAGGGGAGTTCCGCGTCCACCGCACGGCATCTCCACGCGCATGCACGACGGGCCGCGAGCACCACCCTCTGATCTGTCATGAACACAACATGTGCACCATCGACACTCAGGAGACCCGCATGCCAACCCGCATCCCCCGTACCCTCCTGGCCGCCCTCGCGACGGCGGCCCTGCTGACCTCGGGCCCGGTCCTGGCCGCACCGGCGTCCGCCGCCGCTGCCGCCGTGAGCTGGGACACCGACCGCGCGAACACCGCCTTCACGGCGAACCCGAACGCCGTCACCGCCTCCGGCAGCGAGAACGGCGGCACCGCCCCCGGCCTGGCGTTCGACGGCAACGGCTCCACCCGCTGGTCCAGCAACTTCGCGGACGACGCCTGGATCCGGATCGACCTCGGCACCACGATCCGCATCGACCGGGTGGTCCTCGACTGGGAGGCCGCCTACGGCAAGAGGTACGTCCTGGAGGCCTCGAAGAACGGCACGGACTGGACGCCGTTCTACACCGAGACGGCGGGCACCGGCGGCTCGGTCACCGCGAGCACCTACCCGCAGGAGGTCACCGGCCGCTACGTCCGGATGCGCGGCGTCGAGCGCGCCACCCCCTACGGCTACTCCCTGTGGAACTTCAAGGTCTACGGCGGCGAACCCGCCCCCGCCTCCTCGGCCGTCACCAACCTCGCCCTCAACCACCCGGCGTTCTCCAACTACTACCAGCACGCGGGCAACTCGCCGGCCTTCGCCACCGACGGCGGCTGGCCCGCCGACCTCAAGGGCGACTCGACCCGCTGGTCGAGCGACTGGAACGCCGACCGCTGGATCTCCGTCGACCTGGGCGCCCGCTCCACGATCTCCTCCGTGGACCTCTACTGGGAGTCGGCGTACGCCGTCGACTACCTCCTCCAGGTCTCCGACGACAACACCAACTGGCGCACGGTGTACGAGCCGTCGGCCGCCGCCATCGCCTCCCGCCGCGCGAACGTCGCCGCTCCCGGGGACGCGGCCGGCCTGCACGACACCGTCACCCTGCCCTCCCCGGCCACCGGCCGCTACGTCCGGATGCTCGGAAAGGAACGCCGCAGCTTCTACAACCCGGCGCCCTACACCGCGCAGTTCGGCTACTCCCTCTACGAGTTCCAGGTCTGGGGCACCGGCGGCAGCGCGGCGGCGGCCTACCCCGCCCTCCCGGCCGACCAGTCGGGCACCTACCAGACCACGTTCTTCGACGACTTCACCGGCAGCTCCCTGGACCGCTCCAAGTGGCGGGTGGTGCGCACCGGCACCGAGATGGGCTCGGTCAACGGCGAGTCCCAGGCGTACGTCGACTCGCCGAACAACATCGTCACGCAGAACGGCGAGCTGCTCCTCAAGGCGAAGTACTGCAAGGGCTGCACCCAGGCGGGCGGCGGCACCTACGACTTCACCTCCGGCCGCATCGACACCAACACCCACTTCGACTTCACCTACGGCAAGGTCAGCGCCCGCATGAAGCTTCCCGTCGGCGACGGCTTCTGGCCCGCCTTCTGGCTGCTCGGCAGCAACGTCGACAACCCGTCGGTCTCCTGGCCGGCCTCCGGCGAGACCGACATCATGGAGAACATCGGCTACCCGACCTGGACCAGCACCGCCCTGCACGGCCCCGGCTACTCGGCCGACGGCAACATCGGCGCCCGCCAGACCTACCCGAACGGCGGCACCGCCGACCAGTGGCACACCTACGCGGTGGAGTGGACGCCCACGGCGATGCGCTTCTACGTGGACGACACGCTGGTCCAGGAGACCACCCGCAACAAGGTGGAGTCCACGCGCGGCCAGTGGGTCTACGACCACAACCAGTACGTCATCCTCAACCTCGCCCTCGGCGGTGCCTACCCGGCCGGCTGGAACCAGGTCACCAGCCCCTACTGGGGTCTGCCGCAGTCCAGCGTGGACAAGATCGCGGCCGGGGGAGTGCAGGCGGAGGTGGACTGGGTGCGGGTGGAGCAGAAGAAGTAGGAGGACCCGTCCGCTCCGGCACTGAACCGGCCGTCCACGCCGTGCGTATCTCCCCAGCGTGGGAGGATCACTCACCATGAGTGCGTCACCGGCGGTGCGGAGCCTGCGTGCCGCGGTGTTCGCCGCGGTGTGCGTGCTCCTGGCCGCCGCCGGTCACGGCCTCGCCATGGGCGACATGCCGCCGCCGTGGGCCGACGCGGCCGGGTTCGCCGTCGTGTTCGGCCTGGGCCGCGCGCTGGCGGGACGGGAGCGCGGTCTCCCGGCGATCGGCGCCGGCATGCTGGCCACCCAGGCCGGACTGCACGTCGGCTTCGCCGCGGCCCGCACGGACGCACCCGCGGCGCGCGGCACCACGTCCATGGCCCGCATGCCCATGGCCCGCATGCCCATGGCCCACATGCCCATGGGCCACATGCCCATGACCGCCCTGCGCCCGCACGGGCAGGTCATGGCGGGCTTGGCGCACCACCCGCACGCCCTGACCGCGCACGCCACCCTCGCGCACGTCCTCGCCGCCCTGGTCGCCTCCTGGTGGCTGCGGTGCGGCGAGGCGGCGCTGTGGTCGCTGCTGCGCCGCGCGGCCGCCCTCGTACCCGGTCTGGCGGCCTGGTGGCGTGACGCCCCGCTGTCCCGTCCGGTCCCCGGCCGCCGCCTGGCCCCGGCCGGCCCGATACGCCCCCGCCGACTGCTCGCCCTGCGGCACGCGGTCAGCCGGCGGGGCCCGCCCGTCGCGATCCCGTACCCGGTCTGACACCCGCACGACCATCCCCCGGGCATCCCCCGGACATCACCCGTACGGAGATCACTCACCCATGTCTGCCACTTCCGCCCTGCGCCGCGCCGCCACCGTCACCGCGCTCACCGCCGCGTCGGTCCTCGTCGCCGCCGGCGTCGCCTCCGCGCACGTCACCGTCCACCCCGAGAGCTACGCCAAGGGCGCCACCGACGGCGTCCTGACCTTCCGCGTGCCCAACGAGGAGGACACCGCCTCCACCACCCGGGTGCAGGTCTTCCTGCCCACCGACCACCCGGTCCTCGGCGTCCTCGTCTCCCCGCGGGACGGCTGGACCGCCAAGGTGACCACCACCAAGCTCAAGACGCCCGTCAAGACCGACGACGGCACCATCACCGAGGCCGCCTCCGAGATCACCTGGACCGGCGGGAAGATCGGCGCCGGGCAGTTCGAGGACTTCGACGTGGCGTTCGGCCAGCTTCCCGAGGACACCGGCCGGCTGACCTTCAAGACCCTGCAGACGTACTCCGACGGCAAGGTCGTCCGCTGGATCGAGGAGCCCGCGGACGGCGCCGACGAGTCCGAGAACCCGGCGCCCACGCTCAAGCTGACGGCGGCCGGCGCCGACACCGCCTCGACCGCGCCGGCCGGGAGCGGCGCCAAGGCGACGGCGACCGCGTCCGCCGACGACTCCACCGCGCGGGGCCTCGGCATCGCGGGCCTGATCGTCGGCGTACTGGGCCTGGCCGCGGCCACGTTCGCCTTCCTCCGCACGCGCGGAGCACGCTCGTAGGACCCCGCCCAGGGCATACGGCAGGGCCCGGACCATCCCCCGGTCCGGGCCCTCGTCGTGCTCGGTCAGCTCCCCGGCCGGTTCACCGGACCGCGAGCTCCAGCATCTCCGACTCCCGCGCACGCGCCTCGATCCGCGCCTCGGCACGCACGGTCAGCCGCACCTCGGCCGGTCGCGCCGCCCCCCGCTCCTGCGCCGTCTCCGTCACGTCCGCCTCCGCCCCGGCCCGCTGCGCCTCCGTCCGCCGCGAGGTGCGCCACAGCCACACCACGTCCCGGCCGAAGGACCACAGCAGGGAGCCGAGCGCCAGCAGGACCACGGCCAGGTTGGCCAGGTACGGCAGCAGGTCGGCGCCCGCGAGGAGCAGGCAGATGCCCTGCATCGCGGCGACCGTCTTGCGGGCCATCGACGGCGGCAGCGGCGCGTTCAGCCAGGGCGCCGCCTTCGCGGCCGCGACGAACGCGTAGCGCATCGCGCCGATCAGCAGCACCCACGGGCCCAACTGCATGGCGACGTACACACTCAGCACGAGGATCAGGAACGCGTCGACCTCCATGTCGAAACGCGCGCCCAGCGCGGTGGACGTGCCCGTACGGCGTGCCACCTTGCCGTCCACACCGTCCAGGATCAGGGCCACCGCGGTCAGTCCGACCAGCAGCGAGACCGGCGGCGAACTCTCGAAGGAGTCGGCGACCAGCGCCGTCACACCGCCGACCAGGATCGCGCGGCCCAGGGTCACGCGGTTGGCGGGCCCGAAGGAGCGCGGGCGGGCGCGGTGCAGGGCCCGGGAGAGCACCGCCCAGGTGGCCGTCGCGAAGACGAGTCCCGTCAGCCATCCGGCCGGCCCCATGCCGATCGCCGACCCGAGCAGGGCCAGCAACAGGATCTGCACGCCCGCTCCCACAGCGGTCTCCTGCTGGACCAGCCTGGCTTCGTAAGTGTTGTTCAGGGCCACCGCACGTCCTCCGGCCGAGTGACAGAGTCGATCAACGCCGCGTACTGTGCGCGGCCTGTGCACTTCATCGCTGTGCACACCTCGGTACGTGAACAACTTCCCGATCGTTCAGGAGGACGCCGATGAACCGTTCGGCCCGTGCGTTCTGGCTCCGGTCCCCGGGCCACGGAGAGCTCCGCGAGGTCGCCCTCGCGGAGCCCGGCGACGGCGAGGTGCTGGTGCGCGCGCTGTACTCCGGGGTCAGCCGCGGCACCGAGACGCTGGTGTTCCGCGGCGGGGTGCCGGAGAGCCAGCACGCGGTGATGCGGGCGCCGTTCCAGGAGGGCGACTTCCCCGGGCCGGTGAAGTACGGGTACCTGAGCGTCGGCGTCGTGGAGGCGGGCCCCGCCGAACTGACCGGACGGACGGTGTTCTGCCTGTATCCGCACCAGACGCGCTACGTCGTTCCGGCGAGCGCGGTGACGGTCGTACCGGAGCGGGTCCCACCGGCGCGCGCGGTCCTCGCGGGCACCGTGGAGACCGCCGTGAACGCGCTGTGGGACGCCACCCCGCTGATCGGCGACCGGATCGCGGTGATCGGCGGCGGCATGGTCGGCTGCTCGGTCGCCGCCCTGCTCGCCCGCTTCCCCGGCGTACGGCTCCAACTCGTCGACGCCGACCCGGCCAGGGCCAGGACCGCCGAGGCGCTGGGCGTGGACTTCGCGGCGCCCGAGGACGCCCTCGGCGGCTGCGACCTGGTCGTCCACGCCAGCGCCACGGAGCAGGGCCTCACCCGCGCCCTGGAACTCCTCGCGCCCGAGGGCACGGTCGTGGAACTCAGCTGGTACGGCGACCGGCGGATCTCCCTCCCGCTCGGCGAGGCCTTCCACTCCCGCCGCCTGACCGTGCGCAGCACCCAGGTCGGCACCGTCTCCCCGGCCGCCCGCCCAGGCCGCGGTTACGCCGAACGGCTGACGCTCGCCCTCGACCTGCTCGCCGACCCGGCGCTGGACGCCCTCATCACCGGAGAAAGCGCGTTCGAGGAGCTGCCGCAGGTGCTCCCGAGGCTCGCCTCCGGGGAGATTCCGGCGCTCTGCCACCGGGTCCGCTACGGCGACACCGGCTGATCCGGCGTCCCGGACACCCCGCCAAGAGGTCCTGACCTGAGAAAAGAGTCAGAGTGGACTGAACACGGGGAAGCCGAGAGCCGTACTAAGGGCATCCCCCGGCAGGGATCCGCCGGGGGACCAGACGCGCCGCACCTGGAGGGTCGTCCGTTGTTCAGCATCACCGTCCGCGATCACATCATGATCGCCCACAGCTTCCACGGCGAAGTGTTCGGCCCCGCGCAGCGCCTGCACGGCGCCACGTTCCTGGTGGACGCCACCTTCCGGCGCGAACAGCTGGACGACGACAACATCGTCGTCGACATCGGCCTCGCCACCCAGGAACTCGGCGCCGTGGTCAGCGAGCTGAACTACCGAAACCTCGACAACGAGCCGGACTTCGCCGGGATCAACACCTCCACGGAGTTCCTGGCCAAGGTCGTCGCCGACCGGCTGGCCGAGCGGATCCACAAGGGTGCCCTCGGCGAGGGCGCGCGAGGCCTCGCCGGACTGACCGTCACCCTGCACGAGTCGCACGTCGCCTGGGCGAGTTACGAGCGTGCCCTGTGACCGACGTGACCCTCGGCCGGCCGCCGGCGCTCACCTACGTGCCCGCGCAGCGCGCGGCGACCACCGACCCGGCCGGCGAGAACGCCCCCGCGAACCTCGGGATCCTGCCCATGTCCCTGCGCATCGTGCACTTCGTCATGCCCGGCGGTGTCGACGACCTGGCCACCCCGAGCGGCGGCAACGCCTACGACCGGCGGGTCTGCCTGGACCTGCCCGGCTTCGGCTGGCAGGTCGCCCGGCACGCGGTGCCCGGCTCCTGGCCGCTTCCTGGCACCGCGGCCCGCGACGCCCTCGCCCGCACCCTGCGCGAACTGCCCGACGGCACGGTCGTGCTGCTCGACGGCCTGGTGGCGTGCGGGGTGCCCGAGATCGTCGTACCGGAGGCCGAACGGCTGCGGCTCGCCGTCCTGGTGCACCTGCCGCTCGGCGACGAGACCGGACTCGACCCCGCCGTCGCCGCCGACCTGGACGCCCGCGAACGCGCGGTGCTGCGCGCCGTCCCGGCCGTGGTCGCGACCAGCGACTGGGCGGTCCGACGGCTGGTCTCGCACCACGGCCTGGCACCCGAACGGGTGCACGTCGCCGCTCCGGGTGCCGACATCGCCCCGCTGGCCGGCGGCACCGACGGCGTCTCGCACCTGCTGTGCGTCGCGGCCGTCACCCCGCGCAAGGGCCAGCACCGCCTGATCGAGGCACTCGCCGCGGTCCGGGACCTGCCGTGGACCTGCACCTGCGTGGGCGGCCTCGCCCAGGATCCCGAGTACGTCGCCCACCTGCGCGCGCTGATCGCCCGGTACGGACTGACGGACCGCCTGCACCTGGCGGGACCGCGCTCCGGCGCCGACCTCGACGCCAGTTACGCCGCCGCCGACCTGATGGTCCTCACCTCCTACGCCGAGACCTACGGCATGGCGGTCACCGAGGCCCTCGCCCGGGGCATCCCGGTGCTCGCCACCGACGTCGGCGGCCTGCCGGAAGCGGTCGGGAGGGCGCCCGACGGCGGGGTACCCGGCATCCTGGTGCCGCCGGAGGACCCCGCCGCGCTCGCCGCCGAACTGCGCGGCTGGTTCGGCGAGGCGGACGTACGACGGCGCCTGAAATCCGCCGCGCGCGGCCGGCGGGCGGCGCTCGACGGCTGGGCGACCACCGCCCGCAGCCTGGCCGGAGTCCTGCTGAGGCTCCCCGACGAACCTCGGAGGGCGGCATGAGCGAGACGACGGCCACCGCCCCGGCCGGCGCGGTCCCCGCGCAGCCGGGGCCCGCGGAGGTCACCGACGCAGCCCCGGGAGGAGAGCACATGGATGCCGCAACGTCCGGAGAACCGGGGCGGTTCGAGGCGATAGCCGGGGCCGGTCCGGTCGTCCGGCTGGGCGAGCGGGCCACCCTGCGGCTGCGCGAGGGCGCACCCGAGGAACCCGCCCGGTACGCCCCCGAGTGGCTGGAGCTGCGCGAGAGCGCGGACGCGGCCGCCCGCTCCCACGACCTGCTGGACCCGCTGCGGATCCGGCTGGCCAACCTGCCCGGCAGGCCGGGCGGCCTGGTCGTGCACGACCTGGGCTGCGGCACCGGCTCCATGGGCCGCTGGCTGGCGCCGCGCCTGGACGGCGCCCAGCACTGGGTCCTGCACGACCGCGACCCCTACCTGCTGCACTTCGCCGCGGTCGCCTCGCCGCGGGTGGCCGCGGACGGCAGCCGGGTGACGGTGGAGACCCGCCGCGGCGACGTCGCCCGGCTCACCCCCGACGCGCTGACCGGCGCCTCGCTGGTCACCGCCTCCGCGCTCCTGGACGTGCTCACCCGGGAGGAGGTCGACACCCTCGCGGAGGCCTGCACCGGGGCCGGCTGCCCCGCCCTGCTCACCCTGTCGGTCGCCGGACGTGTCGAGTTCGGCACCCCGCACCCGCTGGACGCGGAGCTGACGGAGGCCTTCAACGCCCATCAGCGGCGCGGCGGGATGCTCGGCCCGGACGCGGTCAACGCCGCCTGCGAGGCCTTCTCCGACCGCGGCGCGACCGTGAAGGTGAACCCCAGCCCCTGGCGGCTCGGCCCCGACGAGAGGGCGCTCACCGAGCAGTGGCTGCGCGGCTGGGTCGGCGCGGCCGTCGAGGAGCGCCCCGCGCTGGCCGGGCCCGCCGAGACCTACCTGGCCGACCGGCTGGCCGCCTGCGCGGCCGGTGACCTGCGGGTGGTCCTGCACCACAGCGACCTGCTGGCGCTCGCCCGGCCGACCGGAGGCCGCTGATGACCACCCCCGCCCTGGTCGGCGAGCCCGCTCCGCTCGCCCCGGTGGGCGCGGCCCGGCGCCTCACCTTCCGCGCGGTCCGCCCGCACCTGGGCACCGCCGCCGGCGTCGCCATCATCGCCGTGCTGCTGTGGCGGCTCGGCACCGGCGTCTTCCTCGACGGACTGCGCCGCATCGACACCCCGACGCTGGTCATCGGCCTGGCGATCGGTGCGGTGACGACCGTGCTGAGCGCCTGGCGCTGGCAGTCGGTGGCCCGCAGCCTCGGCCTGCGGCTGCCGCTCGGACCCGCCGTCGGCGACTACTACCGCGCGCTGTTCCTCAACGCGGCGCTGCCCGGCGGAGTCCTCGGCGACGTGCACCGGGCGGTGCGGCACGGGCAGAGCGAGGGCGACATCGGGCGCGGGGTGCGCGCGGTCGTGCTGGAACGGGCCGCGGGACAGATCGCGTTGACGGTGTTCGGCGCGGCCGCGCTGCTCGTCCTGCCCTCGCCGGTCCGCGACCAGGCGCGCGACTTCGCCCCGTTGGCGGCGGCCGGACTGGTCGGCGCCTGCGCGGTGGTGGCCGCCGTGCGGATGAACCGGGCCCCGGGCAGGCGGGCCGGCGCCCTGCGCGCGACCCTCGCCGAGGCCCGCCGGGCCCTGCTGTCACGGCGGAACGGGCCGGGTGTCGCGCTGTCCTCGGCGGCGATCCTCGCCGGGCACGTCGTGATGTTCGTGGTGGCCGCGCGGGTCGCCGGCTCGGCCGCCTCCGTGGCCGCGCTGACGCCGATCGCGGTACTCGCCCTGGTCGCCATGGGCCTGCCGCTGAACGTCGGCGGCTGGGGACCCCGGGAGGGCGTCACCGCCTGGGCGTTCGCCGCGGCCGGCCTCGGTGCGGACCGCGGGCTCGCCACCGCCGTCGTCTACGGCGTCCTCAGCTTCGTGGCGGCCCTGCCGGGCCTGGTGGTCCTGGTCGTCCGCTGGATCGCCGCGCTGCGCTACTCCCGTGCCGAGGTGAGCAGTTCGAAAACCGCGCCGAAGGAATCGGCGAGGCTCGCGAGGAGTTCCTTCCCCTTTTCCGCGGACCCGAGGGAGGGACGGCCGATGACACCCGACTCGGTATAGGCGGACATTCCCAGGGTGAGGAGATGACGACGGTCGTCAGCGGTGAAATCGGCGGACTCGTGACCAGGGCGGACCAATTCGGGATGAGCGTGCAGCAGAATCGAGGTCTCGATTTCTCCCGCGTGCATGTCGGTGAGCGCCGAGGTCTCGACCCCGGCCCGGGACAGCGCCGTCTCCCAGTCCTCCGCGGCCGGGTAGAGGGCCGTCCGCTCGCCCCGTGCCGACGCCTCCTGGACGACGTTGCCCAGCACGTAGTTGCCGCCGTGCCCGTTGACCACGACCAGCGCGTCGACGCCCGAGCGGCGCAACGATTCTGCGATGTCCCGGACCACCGCGTGCAGGGTCACCGAGGAGATGCTGACGGTTCCCGGCCAGGCCGCGTGCTCGTGCGAGCAGGACACCGTCACCGGCGGAAGGAGGTGCACCGGGAACGCGTCGGCGATCTCCCGGGCCACGGCACAGGCGACGAGCGTGTCCGTCGCCAGCGGAAGGAAGGGGCCGTGCTGTTCGTAGCTGCCCACGGGAAGGACGGCGACCTGTGTTGAAACGCCCGCCCCCCTGGTCCGTACCTCTTCCGTGGTGTCCGTCGGCAACAAGCCGTATGCCGCCGTACGCGCGCCCGAACCATTCATCGTCTCACGGCCTTTCGTCTCCTCTTAGGAATCAGATCATGACAGAGAACATCGGCGTCCTCGGCAAGAAGTCCCCACGGCGTACGGGCGTGGAACGCGTCGTCAATGCACCGCTGCCCACCGTCTACGGCAAGTTCCAGGCCGTCGGCTATCTGGACCACGACCGCGGCGACGAGCAGGTCGCCCTGGTCTACGGGGACATAGCCGGCGACCGGGTGCTGACCCGGCTGCACTCGGAGTGCCTCACCGGTGACGCGTTCGGCTCCCAGCACTGCGAGTGCGGCGACCAGCTGGCCGCCGCCCTGCGCGCGGTCGTCGCCGAGGGCAGCGGCATCGTCGTCTACCTGCGCGGCCACGAGGGCCGCGGCATCGGACTGCTCGGCAAACTGCGGGCGATGGCGCTCCAGGCGGAGGGCCTGGACACGGTCGAGGCCAACCTCGCGCTCGGCCTGCCCGTCGACGCCCGCGACTACGGTGTCGCCGCCGGCATCCTGCGCGACCTCGGAGTGGGCTCGGTGCGCCTGATGTCCAACAACCCGCGCAAGCGCGAGTCGCTGGTACGGCACGGCATCGAGGTCGCCGAGACGGTTCCGCTGCTCATCGAGCCCTGCGAGAACAACATCACCTATCTGCGGACCAAGCGGGAGCGCCTCGACCACGTCCTGCCGCACCTGGACGCGGTCGCGCACTGGTCCTGAGATACCGGGCGGCCCGAGGGGGAAGGACCGGGGAGACCGACGGGAGGCACGCACGTGGATCTCCGGGCCGAGGCGGTGATCATCGGCGGCGGGGTGATGGGCACCAGCATCGCCCACCACCTGACGAGCGCGGGCGTCCGCGACGTCGTCCTCGTCGAACGCGACGAACTCGCCGCCGGCTCCACCTCGAAGGCCGCCGGGGGAGTGCGCGCCCAGTTCTCCGACGAGCTCAACATCCAGCTGGGAGCGCGCAGTCTGGAGGCCTTCGCCCGCTTCGGCGAGGAGATCGGGTACGACATCGGGCTGCGCCGCGTCGGCTACCTCTTCCTGCTGTCCACGCCCGGGGAGGTCGCCTCCTTCGAGGCGGGCGTCCGGCTCCAGAACCAGCTCGGCGTGCCCAGCCGGATGCTCACCCCGAAAGAGGCGGCCCGGCTCTCCCCGCTGATCGCCACCGACGGACTGCTGGCCGCCGCCTACTCCCCGGACGACGGCCACTGCACCCCCGAGTCCGTCGTGCACGGCTACGCGGCCGCGGCCCGTGCCCGCGGCGCCCGGATCCTGCGCCGCACCGAGGCCACCGGCATCGAACGGGACGGCGCCCGCATCACCGCCGTGCACACCACCCTCGGCCGGATCGCCACCGGCACGGTGATCTGCGCGGCCGGAGCCTGGTCGGGAGCGGTCGGCGCGATGGCAGGCGTGGACCTGCCGGTGCAGCCGCTGCGCCGCCAGATCGCCGTCACCGGACCGGTCCCCGGACTGCCCCCGGCCCTGCCCATGACCATCGACTTCGCCACCGGCCTGTACTTCCACGCCGAGGGCCCCGGACTGCTGCTCGGCATCGCCGACCTGGACGAGCGGCCCGGCTTCGCCACCGACCCGCACGACCGCTGGATCCCGCGGCTGTGCGCCGCGATGGAGCGGCGCGCGCCCGCCCTGCTGGACCTGCCCCGCACCGGCGGCTGGGCCGGGCTGTACGAGAACACCCCGGACCACAACGCCCTGATCGGCGAGGCCGCTTCGGTCTCCAGGTTCCTGTACGCCACCGGGTTCTCCGGCCACGGCTTCCTGCAGGGCCCGGCCGTCGGCGAGGTGGTCCGCGACCTCTACCTGGGCCGCGCCCCGTTCCTTGACGTCCGCCCGCTCGACGCCGGCCGGTTCGCCGCCGACGCGGCCCGCCCGGAGACCAACCTCGTCTGAACGGCGCTCAGTCGAGGATCGACTCGTGCACCAGCCGGCGCAGCTCCGGGAAGATCTTCAGGGTCTTGGGACGCACCTGGGTGTGGAACTGCACGGTCAGATCGTGGGCGGGATCCACCCAGAACGCGGTGGTGGCCGCACCCGTCCAGCCGTAGGTGCCGAGACCGCTCGGCGCGAGGGTGCGGGATGGGTCGATCACCACCGAGACGCCCAGGCCGAAGCCGAGGCCGTCGTTGCCGGGCTCCTGGTGGGGCGGTGCGCCGAAGGTCCGCAGATCGGCGCCGCCGGGCAAGTGGTTGGCGGACAGCAGGTCCACCGAGGCGGCCGACAGCAGCCGGACGCCGTCCAGTTCGCCGCCGCGGCGCAGCATCTCCGCGAACCGGTGGTAGTCGTACGCCGTCGCCGCGAGACCGCCGCTGCCGGACAGCAGCCGGGGCCGGCCCCGCAACGGCAGCCCGGGGATCGCCTCGATGCCGCCGTCCTCCGTCTCGCCGTACAACTCCGAGAGGCGGTCGGCCTGTTCGGGCACGATGTGCAGACCGGCGTCCGGCATGCCGAGCGGCCGGAAGATCCGGTCCGCGAAGAACTCGTCGAGCCGCTGCCCGGAGACCACCTCGATGACGCGGCTGAGCACGTTGAAGCCGACCGAGTAGTTCCACTGCGTGCCCGGCTCGAACTGGAGGGGCATGCGGGCGTACACCGCCATCGTCTCGGCGAGGTCCGCGCCCGCCGGCACCGAGAACTCCAGACCGGCCTCGCGGTACCGCGCGTCCACCGGGTGCGCGTGGTAAAAGGCGAAGGTCAGCCCGGCGGTGTGGCTGAGCAGGTGCCGGATCAGGATCGGCCCGTCGGCCGGCCGGGTCACCATGTCCGCGCCCGAACCGCTCACGTACACCCGGGGTTCGGCGAACTCCGGCAGCAGGCGGCCGACCGGGTCGTCCAGCGACAGCACGCCGTCCTCCACCAGCAGCAGGATCGCCACCGCGGTGACCGGCTTGGTCATCGAGTACATCCGCCAGATGGTGTCCGGCTCGACCGGCAGCCCGGCCGCGACGTCACGGTGGCCCTGCGTGGTGAGGTGGGCGATCCGGCCGCCGCGCGCCACGGACACCAGGTAGCCGGGCAGGCGCCCCTCGTCGACGTAGTGGGCGAAGTGCTGGTCGAGGCGGTCCAGCGCCTTCACGTCCAGCCCGACCTCACTGGGGTCGACTTCCTGTCGCAGCTGTGCCATCGCTCTCCTCCGGTCGTGTCGTCCCGCGTCGCGGTACGACCTCGGGCCTCATCGTCGCGCAGGAAGCGGGGCACGGACCCGCTCATCCGCGTGCGGTGTGACGGACGCTATAGAAGGGGCACCGGGTGGGGGACGGGCGACCGCCACGCCGGGCGCGGCCGGGAACGCCCGTACGAGCAGCGGCTTCACGGTCCCCGACTCCGACGGGCCGCCTCCGTGTACATGCCCCCGTCTTCCCGTGTCCACTCCGGGTACACCCGCCCTGGCGGGAATGCGGAACGGGCCGGCCGGGGTTTCCCCGTCATGACCCAGGACGCACTTCTGAAGCTGCTCGGCGAGGACCACCACGGAGTACTGGTCACGCTCAAGAGCGACGGCCGTCCCCAGCTGTCCAACGTCAACCACGCCTACTACCCCGAGGAGCGCACGGTCCGGGTGTCGATCACGGACGACCGGGCCAAGACCCGCAACCTGCGCCGCGACCCGCGTGCCTCCTACCACGTCACCAGCCCCGACCGCTGGGCCTACACGGTCGCCGAGGGCACCGCGGACCTCTCGCCGGTCGCCCGTGACCCGCACGACGAGACGGTCGAGGAACTCGTCCGCCTCTACCGCGACATCCAGGGCGAGCATCCGGACTGGGACGACTACCGCGCCGCGATGGTCCGCGACCGCCGGCTGGTGCTGCGGCTGCGCGTGGACCGGGCGTACGGCATCCCGCGCGCCTGACGCCGGCCGCGCCCGACGCTCCCGTTTCCGACCCGGCCTAGGACCAGTGATCCAGGGCGATCGGCCGATGGCCGCGGGCGAGGCGGGTGCCTAGGCTTCCGGAGCAGGGAACGGCAGCTCAGGAAGAGGTCACCATGCCCGTCAACGGTCGCAGTCACGTCCGCGTCGCCCGGCCTTCCCGGGACCTGGCCGCGGCCGAGCGGTTCTGGGTGGGCGGCCTCGGTCTCGGTGTGGTCTGGCGGGCCGAGGGCGGACCGGAGCCCGGCGAGCACGACCTGCTGATGCTGGGCTGGCCGGACGCCGGCTGGCACCTGGAGCTGGTGCACGAGCCGGCCCGGCCCGTCGAGCCCCGGCCCACCGAGGAGGACCTGCTGGTGGTCTACGTCGACGGACCGGTGCCGGACGACCTGGTCGCCCGGCTGGAGGAGCACGGCGGCAGGCGGGTGGTGGCACCGAACCCGTACTGGAACCGGTGGGGCGTCACGGTGGAGGACCCGGACGGCTACCGGCTCGTGCTCTGCGAGCGCGGCTGGTCCAACGCGTAGCGGACGCCCGCCGCCACCGGCGCGGCGCGTGAGCGCAGGAAGCGGAGTTCAGCCGACCCGTCCGGGACGCGGCCTGGGACGGGGGGAGGGGCTTTTGGTCGCCGGGCGGAGCCGGGGCCGGCGCGTCCGCGCCGCGCCGCCCGTGCGCCCGACGCCGGATCCCTCCCGCACCCAGGCCTCCAGCGTGTACGTGAACTCGGCGGCCCTGTCGGGCCAGTTGAAGTGCGTCACGGCTGCCTCCCGGCCGCGCTGGGCCGCGGTGTGACGCAGGATCGCGTCGGTGCTCAGCCGCCGTATCGCCGCCGCCGCGGCGCGCGGGTCCTCGTAGGGGACGACGAGACCGCAGCCGTGCCGTTCCACCATGTCCGCCGCCAGCGGGGTCGGCGTGGTGACGACGGGAACGCCGTGGGCCATGTACTCGACGACCTTGGTGGGCCGCGAATGCCGGTAGTTGGGCTGGTCGTGCAGGAGGGACAGGCCGGCCAGCGCGCCCGTGAGCAGGGCGAGGGCGCGGTCGTTGGGCAGGAAGCCGTGCCAGCGCAGCACGCCGTCCCGGTCGGCCGCCGCGAGCGCGTCGCGGACGTCCGGGTCGGCCGCGCCGGCCACCTCCACGCGCAGCCCCGGCCCCAGCTGCCGGGCCGTCTCGATCAGGTCCAGCGCGCCGCGCGCCCGTGACAGGTGGCCGACGTAGACGACGCGTTCGCTGCCCGGCGGTTCGGGCGCCCGGAGCGGCGCCGTCGTGAAGTTGGGCACGACCGGGTGGGTGTGGCGGAACCGCTCCTGGTAGGAGTCCTCGGCGAGCAGCAGCCGCAGATGGCGTTCCGCCAGCCGCTCGGCGGCGCGGACGGCGAGCCGCAGCGGCGACCTCAGCGCCCGGGGCACCCAGCGCTTCATGGCGAGCGCGGCGGCGGTGTCCTCGTGGACGTCCCACACGACCACGGGTGAAGCCCCGGACCGCCGCCAGCGGCGCAGCGTGCCGGGCAGCGCGAGCAGCAGTTCCGGGTCGTGCAGGAGGATCACGTCGGCCTCGTGGCCGCGCCGGGCGAGCAGGGCGCGTGCCGCGGCGACCGCGGTCCGGCGGCTGCGGCCCGCGGCCCTGGGCAGGTCGATGCCTTCGAGGTCCGCGCGCGGCCGCACCTCGCGGGCGGAGAACGGCGCCGCGTACACGACGTGGTGCCCACGGTCCCGCAGCGCGGTGATCTGCCGGTGCAGTATGCGTGCGTCCTCGGGATGGTGGACGACGGTGACGACGAGTATCCGCATCTGAGCGCCTTTCGATCCCGCCGCCCGGAGCCCGTGGACTCGGGGCGGCGGAAGGGGAGTTGCCGCGGAGGCGGCCTACAGCACCTCGACGCCGGGCCGGAAGATCCGCCCGCGGGTGTCGAAGAGCAGCCGGGCCTCGTCACCGATGGCCGGCAGGTCGTAGGCGGAGTGGTCCTGGAGCAGGATCGTCAGGTCGTGGGAGCGCACGGCGGCCATGACGTCGGTGACGCGCGGCACCGCCTGCCCGTCCACGAACCAGGCGGGCACGAACGGGTCGTGGAAGGCGATGTCGGCCTCCCGGGCCCGCAGCAGCCGGGCCACCGGCACCGCCGGAGCCTCGCGCCGGTCGGCGACGTCCGGCTTGTAGGTGACGCCGAGCAGCAGCACCCGGGAGCCGTGCAGGGCGCGGCCCTCGTGGTTGAGCAGGTCCTGCGCACGCCGTACGACGTACTCCGGCATGTGCGCGTTGATCTCCCGGGCGAGTTCCACGAACCGGAACTCGTAGCCGATCGAACGCACCTTGTAGGAGAGGTAGTTGGGGTCGATCGGGATGCAGTGTCCGCCCACCCCGGCGCTCGGCCTGAAGGCCTGGAAGCCGAACGGCTTGGTGCCGGCGCAGCGGATCGCGTCCCACACGTCGACGCGCAACTCCTGGCACAGGATCGCCAGTTCGTTGACCAGCGCGATGTTGACGTGCCGGTAGGTGTTCTCCAGCAGCTTGGCCATCTCGGCCTCGCGGGTGCCCTTGGCCTGCACGACGGTGTCGACGACCTTGCCGTAGAAGGCGGCCGCGCGGGCCGAGCAGGCCGGGGTGCAGCCGCCCACCACCTTCGGGGTCTCGCGCAGCCCGTGGGTGGTGTTGCCGGGGTCGATGCGCTCCGGTGAGAACGCCAGCGCGAAGTCGTCGCCGGCCCGCAGCCCCGACTCCTCCAGGATCGGCTTGACCACCTCTTCGGTGGTGCCCGGATAGGTCGTCGATTCGAGGACCACCAGCCGTCCGCGGCGCAGTCCGCGCGCCACCGCCCGCGCGGCGGAGATCACCGCGCCGAGATCGGGGCCGCCGTCCTCGCTGAGCGGGGTCGGCACACAGATCACGATCGTCTGCGCACGGGCCAGGCAGGCGTCGTCCGTGTACGCGGTGAAGCCGGCCTGCCGCATGCGGGCGACGTCGTCGTCGGAGACGTCGTCGACATGGGAGTGTCCGGCGTTGAGGCCCTCCACGATCCGTGGGTCGAGGTCGAGCCCCGCCACTCTCAGCCCGACCAGCGACGCCTCCCGCGCGAGCGGAAGTCCGACGTAGCCGAGCCCGATGACGGCCAGTTCGAAGCCGTCGGTCCGTTCTTCGTCCCCGAGCGATTCGCCCAATTCCCCGAGCGGTACGGCCTTTTCGACCTGCATAGGGATACTCCGCCCTCAACGGCAGACGCCGTGTGGATCCGAAGGGCCCGGACGATGGGAATCCGGGCGGCGGCGGGCCTCAGACACATCCAAGAGCGCGATACGCCTCTCGGGTCGTGGCAGCGACCCTCTTCCAGGTGCGATCACGCGCTACCAGAGCGCGGGCGGATGCTCCCCATTCATGCCGCCGTTTTCGACTGTAAAGCAATACTTCGAGAGCTTCTGCCCAAGCATGTGGAGATCCGGGCTCGATCAGCTGTCCGCTGACCTCGTGTTCGACCACCTCGCGCAGGGCCGGGAGATCGCTGGCCGCCACCGGAAGTCCGCTCGCCATCGCCTCGACCGGCTTGAGCGGAGTGACCAGACGGCACACCCGTTCGTCGGTGCGCGGCACCGCGAACACGTCCAGAACGGCGTGGTAGGAGCGCACTTGGCGGTGCGGCACCCGCCCCGTGAACAGCGCCACGCCGGCGCCGAGACCCAGCCGTCCGGCCAGCGCCTGAAGCGCCCCGCGCTCGGGTCCGTCACCGACGATCAGCAGCCGCAGCGGAACCCCCCGGCGGCGCAGCTCGGCACCCGCATGGAGCAATGTGCCGATTCCCTCGTGTGGAGTAAGGGTGCTCACGGTGCCGACCACGTACTCGTCCGCGGCGATGCCGAGCCGGGCGCGCAGTTCGGCCCCGTCCGGCGGGGGCGCGAGGAAGGCGTCGTCCACCGCGTTGGGCACGGTCAGGACGCGCTCCGCGGGCACCCCGCGGGACACGATCTCGGCCTTCATCGCCGTCCCCAGCGTCAGCACCAGGTCGGCCCGGCGCATGCAGTACGTCTCCAGCGCCCGGCGCGCCCGGTAGGTCGGGTCATCCGGCGTGCGGCCCGCCGCCTGGGTCAGCCAGGTCTCCTCCAGGAACCCGCGTACCTCGTACACCACCGGCAGCCCGTAGGTCTCCCGCAGGGCCAGCGCCACCCGCCCGTTGCCGTGGTCGGTCGCCGCGTGCAGGACCGCGGGCCGCAGCCGCTCCACCAGCCGCCCGGCCAGCTCGGCGTTGCGGGCCAGCACCGGGCCCTGCCCGTACGGCAGGTTCAGCGGCAGCAGCCGGTGCTGCGGCACCCCGTTCACGATCTGCAGCGGCCGGGCGTCCAGCACGCCCTGCGCCACCGGGAAGCCGACGCGGGTCACCACGTGCGGATCGAGACCGGCGGCCCGCTGCGCCTCGGCGAGGGCCTGGGTGCGCACGGTGTAGCCCGCGTGCTTGAACGGCAGCCCGTTGGTCACCAGATGGAGCACCCGGCCCGGCTCCGGCCGCACCGCACGCCCGGCGGGCGCCCGCACCCGGGCCGCCGACGGCACCGCGGCGGGACCGGCGGTCCGGGCCCGCGCGGCGAGCCGCCGCTCGGCCGCCCGCAGCCCGCGCCGCACCGGCCCCGGCAGCAGCCGTACGCCGAGCAGCGCCGCCCGCGCCGGATCGTGCCGCAACTCGCCCCATGCGACGGATGCGGCCAAGCTGAGTGCACGGGGGATCCAGACGACACGGCGCGGCACGGGACGGATCTGAAGTCGGGCCATGTCGTCACGGTAGGCCGACAGAGCGGAGAACGTACGACATGAACGGCCGCGTACTCCACGTCGTAGGGACCAGGCCGAACTTCGTGAAGGCCGCGCCCGTCGTCGCCGCCCTGCGCGCGGCCGGGCACGACCAGGTCCTGGTGCACACGGGTCAGCACTACGACGAACGGATGTCGCACATCTTCTTCCGGGAGCTGGGCCTGCCCGCCCCGGACACCGATCTGGGCGTGGGCTCCGGCAGCCAGGCCCGGCAGACCGCCGACCTGCTGGTGGCCCTGGAGGGCGAGCTGCTGGCCCGCGCCCCGGCGCTGGTCGTCGTCTACGGGGACGTGAACTCCACCCTCGCCGCGGCCCTGGCCGCCGCCAAGCTGGGCATCCCGGTCGCCCACGTCGAGGCGGGCCTGCGCAGCTTCGACATGGCGATGCCGGAGGAGGTCAACCGGCGCCTGGTCGACCAGCTCGCCGAGCTGCTCTTCGCGACCAGCCCGGAGGCCGTCGGCCACCTCGCCCGCGAGGGCGCCGACCCGGCCCGCGTGCACCTCGTCGGCAACCCGATGATCGACACCCTGCTCACCCATCTGGACCATTTCGACCCCGCCGCCGCCCGCACCGCCCACGCGCTGCCCGAACGCTACGGCGTGGTCACCCTGCACCGCCCGGCCAACGTCGACGACCCCGACGCGGCGGCGGCCGCCGCCCGCGCCCTGACCGAGGCCGCCGGCCACCTCGACCTCGCCGTGCCCCTGCACCCGCGCGGCCGGGAGGCGCTGCGCGCCGCGGGCCTCGCCGACGCGCCCGGCATCCATCTGCTCGAACCGCTCGGCTACGTCGAGTTCATGGGCCTGGTCCGGGGCGCGGCCGCCGTCATCACCGACTCCGGCGGCGTCCAGGAGGAGACCACCGTGCTGGGCGTCCCCTGCCTGACGCTGCGCACCACCACCGAACGCCCGGTCACCGTCACCCACGGCACCAACCGCCTGGTGAGCCACGGCGAACTGGTGCCAGCCCTGCGCAAGATCCTGGACGGACAGCCGGCCGGCGGCCCCGAGGGACCGCCGCTGTGGGACGGCAAGGCCGGACCCCGCATCGCCCGCGTGCTCACCGAGTGGCTGGAGCGCCATGACTGACGCCACCCGCACCCGCCCGGACGGCCCCGGCACGCCCGGCCACACCGTCCGCACCTACTGGGACACCCGGCACCGCGAACGCGACGACCTCGCCTCCGGCGGCCACATCGGCCTGGACCGGCCGGGCAACGAGATCTTCTACGCGGTACGGCTCGGCCAGCTCCTCACCCTGATCGGCGACGTCTCCAGCCCGGCGGCCCCGCTGTTCGTGCTCGACGCAGGCTGCGGCAAAGGGCACTTCGCCCGCGCACTGGCCCGCTGCGGCCACCACGTGGACGCCTTCGACACCAGCGAGGAGGCCATCGGCCGGGCCCGCGCCGAGGGCGGCGGCCCCCGCTACGCCTTCGCCGCCCTCGACGAGTGGCGCAGCCCCTGGCTCTACGACGTGGTGCTGAGCGTGGACGTCCTCTTCCACGTCCTGGACGACGCGGAGTGGGCGGCGGGACTGCGCAACCTCGCCTCGCTGGTGCGGATCACCGGCCGGCTGATCGTCACCGACGAGAACACCGACGAGCCGGTGCCGCGCGGCGACTACATCCTGCACCGGCCGCTCGCCGCCTACCGCAGGGAACTCGAACCCCTGGGCCTGAGCCACTCCCTCTTCCGGCCGTACGGCTTCCGCGAGAACCGGGTCGGCTTCCACGTCTTCACGAGGACCAGCTGATGCGCCTGACCGATCTGCTCCACCCGCACCTGGACGACGTGACCTCGGTCGTGGACGCCACGAGCGGCGGCCTGCGTCTGGACCCCTACCTGCACCTTCCGCCGGGCGTCGGCCTGACCCGCCAGGAACGGCCGGTCGGCGAGGGCGAGCTGATGCTCCTCGGCTACGGCCCCGACCCGGTCCTGCACGGCGACGAGGCGGACTGTCTCGCCGCGCTGGCACGGATGCGGCCGGGCGGCCGCGGTCTGATCGTCTTCGGCCACCCGGGGACCGACCTGCCCTACCACCGGCTCCTGGACGCCCTGGTGGCCCGCCGCTGCCAGGTGCTGCACGCCGCCGCGCTCGGCTACACCCACCTGCACGCCGGCGCGGTGTTCGCCTGCACCGACGAACTCCTGCCGCCGCACGACTGGTTCGGCCGCCCGCTGCCGGCCGACGGCTTCGCCACGGCCCTCAGGATCGCCGACGAGTACGTGCTCGCCGACTTCGTCTCCCGCTCCCAGCGGGCCCGCCTGCTCGACCTGGAACGGGCCGCCGAGGAGACCGCCCGCGCCCTGGAGTCCGCCCGCGAGGACGGCCTCGCCGAACGGCTGGCCGCCGCCCTGCGGGACAAGGACCAGCTGGCCTCCGCGCTGCGCGGGGCCCGGGCCAGGACCGGCGTCCTGGAGGCCCGGGTCGCCATGCTGGAGGGGTCCACCTCCCTGCGGGTCGGCAAGGCGCTGGTGTCGGCGGCCCGGTCGCCCGGGCGCCGCGCGGCCCGGCTGCCCGGCGAGCTGTACGGGCTGTGGCGGCAGCGCAAGGCCATGGGCCGGCCGGTACGGGCCGTGACCGCCGCCCCGCCGCCGGAGGCCGCGGCCGACGACCGCTTCCACCTCTCCCACCGCGCCCTGTCCGTGGCACCCCGCGACCGGCTGGTGATCACCGGCGTGCTGACCGACCGGACCGCCGCCGACTTCGCGGCCGACGCCGTGGTCAGCCGGGTGCTGCCGCACGACGGCCGGCTGCTGATCGAGCGCACCGACCCGGACGTCTTCCTCGTCCAGCTCGGCGCCTGCACGGGCGAGAGCGGCCCCTGGACGCTCACCGGCACCGGCCACGCCCCGGACCTGGACCGCCGCCTCGCCGAACTGATCGCCCAGGCGAGAGGGCAGGGCCGGGCGGCGGTGCTGTGGCGGGACGGCCCGGCGTCCTTTGCACCCGGACTGTCCGCACTGCCCTGGGACGCCGTGATCGACGGCGACACCGGGACGGCCCTGGCCCGCCTGGACCCGGTCACCGACGGCCGCGACCGGCTCCGCGACGTCTTCCAGCTGGACAGCACCCGGGTACGGCTGGCCCGCCTCGCCGCGCTGACCGGCGCGCCCGACCCGACCGCCGAGCGCCGGGTCGCCGTGCTGGCCGCCCCGAAGGACGCCACCGACGTCGCCCGGCTGGTCGCCCAGACCCTCTGCCAGCTGCACCGGCCCGCCGAGGTGGTCGTCGCCGACCAGCGGGGCCTGGACCTCGGCGAACTCACCGCCGCCTCGGTCACCGTGCACCGCGGACCGCCGACCGCGCCCTGGGTCGCCGACTGGACGGACCTCACCGAGGACCGGCCCGACACCCTGCTGCTCGACCTGCTCTGCGCCCAGGAGTTCTCCGGCGCCGACGCGGTGGGCCACACCCCAGCCGCCGACGACTACGTCTTCGTGCCGGAGCTGAGACCGCTGCTCGTGCGCCGTTCGCTGCTCGGCACCGGCACCCCGCCGGACGCCTGGTCGCGGGCCGGGCACCGCCTGTTCGCCGTGCGTGGAAAGGAACCGTCATGACCCGCACCCTCCGGGCGCTCGTCTACGGCGACGTGGACCTCAACCTCATCGACGGCTCCGCCGTCTGGGCCCAGTCGACGGTGCAGGCGCTGTCCCGCGCGGGCTGCCGTACCCGGCTCGTCCTCAAGGCCCCGGTGGAGACCGGCCGGCTCACCGACCCGCTGGCCGGACTGCCCGGGGTGACCGTGGTCCGCCCCTACGAGGAGCAGCTCGTCCCCGGCCAGGGCGCCCACCCCCTGTCCCCGCACCAGGCCTCGCAGCTGCTCGCCCGCCTGGACGCGGAGGAACCCTGCGACCTGCTGGTGCTGCGCGGCCGCAGGCTGGTGAAGCAGATCGTCGGCGACCGCCGCTTCGACGGACGCGTCTGGGCCTACCTCACCGACATCCCCCAGTCCCCGGCCCAGATGACCGAACAGGACCGCGCCGACCTGACCCGCATCGCCGAGGCGTCGTGCCGGCTGCTGTGCCAGACCGAGGAGTTGCGCTGCTTCCTGGAGTCCTGGGTACCGGAGGCCTGCGGCCGGGCGGTGCTCTGCCCGCCCGCGGTGCCCGAACCCGGCTTCCCGCTCCCGGAGCACGACGGGCCGCACGATCCCGTACGGCTCGTCTACACCGGCAAGTTCGCGCCCCGCTGGAACACCCTGCCGATGACCCTGCTGCCCGCACGGCTCGCCGAGCGCGGCATCCGGGCCGAACTCCACGCCGTCGGCGACAAGATCCACAAGGATGCCGCCCATCCCGGCTTCGACACCGCCATGGCCGAGGCGCTGCGCACCACCCCCGAGGTCGTCCACCACGGCGGTGTGCCCCGCGAGGAGGCCATGCGGATCGCCGCCGGCTGCGACCTCGGCCTCGGCTGGCGCGACCCCTCCCTCGACGCCAGCCTCGAACTCTCCACCAAGGTGCTGGAGTTCGGCTCCCTCGGCCTGCCCGTCGTGCTCAACCGCACGCCCGCGCACGAGGCGCTGCTCGGCACCGACTACCCGCTGTTCGTGCCCGGCGACGCCGCCCTGGCGGACGCGGTGGACGCGGTCGCCGTCGCCGTCCGCGACACCGGGGCCCGCCGGCTGGCGGCCGACCGGTGCACGGCCGCGGCCCGGCAGTACACCATGGAGGCCGCGGCGGACCGCTGGCGCGCCCACCTCGACGGCGCCTTCCCCGCCGCACCCGCCGCCGTGGCCGGCCGCGGACGGCCGCTGCGGCTCGCGGTCGCCGGCCACGACCTGAAGTTCCTCACCCGGCTGCTCGACCACTTCCGCGCCCTGCCCGGCATCGAGGTACGCGTCGACGCCTGGCCCGCGCTCGCCCGGCACGACCCGGCCGCGAGCCGTGAACTCGCCGACTGGGCCGACGTGGTGGTCGTCGAGTGGTGCGGCCCGGCAGCCGTCTGGTACAGCCGCCACAAGCGGCGCGGCAGCAGACTGATCGTCCGCCTGCACCGCTTCGAACTCGACGCAGGCTACCCGCAGCAGGTCGACATCGACGCCGTCGACCAAGTGGTCTGCGTCAGCCCCTACTACGCCCGCAGCACCCGCGAGCGCACCGGCTGGCCCGCCTCCAAGATCACCACCATCGGCAACTGGGTCGACGTCCACCAGCTGGACCGGCCCAAGGCGCCCGGCGCCCGGCACCGCCTCGGCATGATCGGCATCGCGCCCAGCCGCAAGCGCCTCGACCTCGGTCTCGACGTCCTGGAGGCGCTGCGCGCCCACGACCGGCGCTGGCACCTCTCGGTCAAGTCCAAGCCGCCGTGGGAGTACTGGTGGATCTGGAACAAGCCCGAGGAGCGCGCCCACTACGAGGAGGTCCTGCACCGCATGCAGACCTCGCCGCTGCTCGAAGGGGCCGTCGTCTTCGACCAGTTCGGCCCGGACGTGCCGAACTGGCTGCGCCGGATCGGCCATGTCCTGTCCACCAGCGACGACGAGAGCTTCCACCTCGCCCCGGCCGAGGGCATGGCCTCCGGCGCGGTACCCGCGCTGCTGCCCTGGCCGGGCTCGGACGAGATCTACGACCGGCGCTGGATCCACGCCACCCCGCAGGCGATGGCCGAGTCGATCGCCGCGCTGGGCGAGCAGGACGACTGGCGGGCGGCCGGCGAAGCCGCCCGCGGCCAGGTACGGGAAGGGTTCTCGCTGGAACGGGTGGCGAAGGAGTGGACGGACCTGCTGGTCTCCGGCTGAGACTCCGGAGCCCGCTGCTTCCGGCCGGGCGGGTCCCGCCGCCGGGACCCGCCCGGCCGCGGTCAGGCCGCGGACTCCTGCTGGGCGGCGGCCGGTTCGGGCAGCAGACGGGCGCCGAGACGGTCCGCGCTCGGCCAGCGGACGTCGTGCGCCCAGCCCAGCTGCTCGAAGATCCGGATCAGGCGGGCCGACGGGTCGATCTGGCCCGGCAGCACACCGTGGCGGGCGCCGGTGGGATCGGCGTGGTGCGAGTTGTGCCAGCTCTCGCCGAAGGACAGCAGCGCGAGCGGCCAGAAGTTGGTGGCCTTGTCCCGGCTGGCGAAGGGCCGCCTGCCCGCCACGTGGCAGACCGAGTTCACCGACCAGGTGACGTGGTGCAGCAGCGCCATCCGCATCACGCCGGCCCAGAAGAACCCGGTCAGCGCGCCGGTCCAGGTGCCGGTGACGAGCCCGCCGACCAGCGCCGGGGCCAGCAGCGAGACGGCGGTCAGCGGCCCGAACAGCCGTCCCACGATCCGCAGATCGCGGTCCGCGGCGATGTCGGGCGCGAACCTGGCCCGGTTGCTCAGCTCGCGCTTGAGCATCCATCCGACGTGCGCGTGCAGCAGCCCCTTGAGCAGCGCACGTGTGTCGGTGCCGAACCGCCAGGGCGAGTGCGGGTCGCCCTCGCGGTCGGCGAAGGCGTGGTGGCGGCGGTGGTTGGCCACCCACTGCACCGGGGAGCCCTCCACGCCGAGCGAGCCCGCGACGGCCAGGGCGATGCGCAGGCCCCGCTTCGCCTTGAACGAGCGGTGCGTGAAGAGGCGGTGGTAGCCGACGGTGAGGCCGAAGCCGGACACCAGGTAGGCGACCACGGCCATGCCGACGTCCAGAGCCGACAGGCCCCGCCCCCACAGCAGCGGCACCGCGACGACCAGGCACAGCAGCGGGCCGACGACGAAGATCCACATCGCGACACCGGCCGCGGCGTTCTGCGGGGCGTCGAGCAGCGGCCTGGCGCCCGCCGGGGTCTCGACGCCGCCCTCGGTGACGGTCTGTTCGGGACGGTCAGCTGTGCTCGGGTTCATCTCTTTGCCGCCGTTGCTCAAAGGTGTCGGACACGGTGCCGGACCGACCGGGAGACGGCGCGCGCGTGCGCTGCACAGCGTGCGCGGCGGCCGCCGTCCCAGCCTCGCACCGGACGGCATCCCCGCAGGCCGTCGCTCATGTCCAGGGTGTGAACGGCGCGGGACCAAATCGCCGTCGCGGTGTCGCGGGGGAAACACTTGATCTCAAGGCGGCTTGAGGTTCTAGAGTCGATCGTGCCGATGACGGAGTACGGGAGGGGACGGCCATGAGGACACTGGTGCTCGGAAGGACGCCCGCCAGGGTGACGGCCGTGCTGGCCACGCTGCGTGCCGACGGATTCGACGCGGAGGGGGTGAGCACCGACGACGAGGCCAGGAGACTGCTGGGCACCGGGGAGTTCGGGGTGCTGATCATCGGCGGCGGTGTGGGACCCCGGTCCCGCGCCGAGATCAAGGAGTTCGCGGCCGGGCACCGGGTGCGGCGGGTGATCGACGGCGCGCTGTCGGAGCCGTTCGACGTCTACGTGCGACGGGAGTTCGAGCCGCTGATCCGCGAGGCCGCCGCGGACTGACGGCCGGCGCTCGCGCCGGAGCACGCCGAAACGGCCCGCCGGTGGTCACCGGCGGGCCGTCTTCAGGTGGCTACGGCTGTTTGTTCCACTCGGCGATCACGGGCCACCCGTGTTCCGTGGACAGCCTGCTGACCGTTCCGGTCGCCAGCTGGAACAGCCGGCCCTCGGCCGGCGGCAGCCCCAGGCGGCGGGCCGTCAGCACGCGCAGGAAGTGCGCGTGGGCCACCAGGACCACGTCGCCGCCGCCGTCGGCGAGCGCCCGCTCCACCGTGGCGAGCACCCGGTCCGCGCGGGCTCCGATCTGCTCCGGCGACTCGCCGGGATGCCCGGCGGGACCCGCGGGCACGCCGTCGGTCCACAGGTACCAGTCGGGGCGGGAGCGGTGGATCTCCGCCGTGGTGATGCCCTCGTAGCCGCCGTAGTCCCATTCGTGCAGGTCGGGGTCGGGAACGACCCCGCTCAGGCCGGCCAGCTCGGCCGTGCGTATCGCGCGGTCCAGCGGGCTGGACAGCACCAGTGCGTAGGTCCGGCCGGTGAGCAGCGGGGCGAGGGACTTGGCCTGTTCCTCGCCGTGTCCGGTCAGGGGCAGGTCGGTCCAGCTGGTGTGCTGTCCCGACACGCTCCACTCCGTCTCACCGTGGCGGACCAGAAGAAGGTCCCCCACGTCGCCCTACTCCTTCGACTCGACCGCGTGGCCGCCGAACTGGTTGCGCAGCGCCGCGATCATCTTCATCTGCGGGGAGTCGTCCTGGCGGGACGCGAACCGCGCGAAGAGGGAGGCGGTGATCGCCGGCAGCGGCACCGCGTTGTCGATGGCCGCCTCGACGGTCCACCGGCCCTCGCCGGAGTCCTGCGCGAAGCCCTTCAGCTTGTCCAGGTGCTCGTCGTCGTCCAGGGCGTTGACCGCGAGGTCGAGCAGCCAGGAGCGGATGACGGTGCCGTCCTGCCAGGAGCGGAAGACCTCGCGGACGTTGTCCACCGACTTGACCTTCTCCAGCAGCTCCCAGCCCTCGGCGTACGCCTGCATCATGGCGTACTCGATGCCGTTGTGGACCATCTTGGAGAAGTGCCCGGCGCCGACCTTGCCGGCGTGCACGTAGCCGTAGGGGCCCTCGGGCTTGAGCGCGTCGAAGATCGGCTGGAGCCGCTCCACGTGCTCCTTGGTGCCGCCGACCATCAGGGCGTAGCCGTTCTGCAGGCCCCACACGCCACCGGAGACACCGGCGTCGACGAAGCCGATGCCCTTGATGCCGAGTTCGGCGGCGTGCTTCTCGTCGTCGGTCCAGCGGGAGTTGCCGCCGTCGACCACCGTGTCGCCCTCGGACAGCAGGTCCTTGAGCTCGTCCATGACGGACTGGGTGGCGGTGCCGGCCGGGACCATCACCCAGATCGTGCGGGGCGCGTCGAGCTTCTCGACCAGCTCTTCCAGGGACTTGACGTCGGAGACGTCCGGGTTGCGGTCGTAGCCGATGACGGTGTGGCCCGCGCGGCGGATCCGCTCGCGCATGTTGCCGCCCATCTTGCCGAGACCGATGAGGCCCAACTGCATGGCTGACATGTCAGATTCACTTCCTAAGCGTGCGGTACGCGGAGACGAGGGCGGTGGTGGACGGGTCGAGGCCGGGGACGTCCGCGCCCTCGGTGAGTGCGGGCTCGATGCGCTTGGCGAGCACCTTGCCGAGTTCCACGCCCCACTGGTCGAAGGAGTCGATGTTCCAGACGGCGCCCTGGACGAACACCTTGTGCTCGTACAGCGCGATGAGCTGGCCGAGCACCGACGGGGTCAGCTCACGGGCCAGGATCGTCGTGGTCGGGTGGTTGCCCTGGAAGGTGCGGTGCGCCACCTGCTCCTGCGCGACGCCCTCCGCGCGGACCTCCTCCGGCGTCTTGCCGAAGGCCAGCGCCTGCGTCTGGGCGAAGAAGTTGGCCATCAGCAGGTCGTGCTGGGCCTTGAGTTCACCGCTCAGCTCGGCGACCGGCTCGGCGAAGCCGATGAAGTCCGCCGGGATCAGCTTCGTGCCCTGGTGGATCAACTGGTAGTACGCGTGCTGCCCGTTGGTGCCGGGCGTGCCCCACACCACCGGACCCGTCTGCCAGTCCACCGGCTCGCCCTCGCGGTCCACCGACTTGCCGTTGGACTCCATGTCCAGCTGCTGGAGGTAGGCCGTGAACTTGGAGAGGTAGTGCGAGTAGGGCAGCACCGCGTGCGACTGGGCGTCGTGGAAGTTGCCGTACCAGATGCCCAGCAGGCCCAGCAGCAGCGGTGCGTTGGCCTCGGCCGGCGCGGTGCGGAAGTGCTCGTCCATCAGGTGGAAGCCGTCGAGCATCTCCCGGAAGCGGTCCGGGCCGATCGCGATCATCAGCGAGAGGCCGATCGCCGAGTCGTAGGAGTAGCGGCCGCCGACCCAGTCCCAGAACTCGAACATGTTGTCCGGGTCGATACCGAAGTCCGTGACCTTCTCGGCGTTCGTGGACAGGGCCACGAAGTGCTTGGCCACCGCCTTGTCGTCGCCGCCGAGGCCGTCCAGCAGCCACGTGCGCGCCGAGGTCGCGTTGGTGATCGTCTCGATGGTGGTGAAGGTCTTCGAGGCGACGATGAAGAGCGTCTCGGCCGGGTCCAGGCCGCGGGTCGCCTCGTGCAGGTCGGCGCCGTCCACGTTGGAGACGAAACGGACGGTGAGGTCGCGGTCGGTGAAGCTGCGCAGGGCCTCGTAGGCCATGGCGGGACCGAGGTCGGAGCCGCCGATGCCGATGTTGACGACGTTCCTGATGCGCTTGCCGGTGTGACCGGTCCACTCGCCCGAGCGGACGCGGTCGGCGAAGCCGCTCATCTTGTCCAGGACCGCGTGCACCTGCGGGACGACGTTCTCGCCGTCGACCTCGACGACCGCGTCCCGCGGCGCGCGCAGCGCCGTGTGCAGGACCGCCCGCCGCTCGGTGACGTTGATCCTCTCGCCGCGGAACATCGCGTCCCGCAGCCCGAACACGTCGGTCGCGGCGGCCAGTTCCCGGAGCAGGGCGAGGGTCTCGTCGGTGACCAGGTGCTTGCTGTAGTCGATGTACAGGTCGCCGACCCGCACCACGTACCGCTCGGCGCGGTCCGGGTCCGTCGCGAACAGCTCGCGCAGGGCCGGCCGGCCCTCGGCACGGTGGTCCTCCAGCGCGGTCCATTCGGGCCGCTCGTTGAGCCGGGGGGTGTCAGGCATCGGAAGACGTCTCCTTGGTGCCCTCGCCGCGCAGGGCGATGGCGTACATCTCGTCGGCGTCGAGGCGGCGCAGCTCCTCGGCGATCAGTTCGGAGGTGGCGCGGACCTTCAGCGCGAGGGTGCGCGGCGGCTGGCCCGGCAGGGTCAGGGTGGCCAGCGGGCCCTCGGGGCGGTCGATGACGATGTCGCCGCCCGCGGTGCCGAGCCGGACGGCCGTGACGACCGGGCCGGGGGAGACCACGCGGTCCACCTTGACGCCCAGGCGGGCCTCCAGCCAGCGGGCCAGGAGTTCGGCGCTGGGGTTGTCCGCCTCGGCCTCGACGGCGGCCGAGATCACGTCGGACCTGGCCTGGTCGAGGGCGGCGGCCAGCATGGACCGCCACAGCGTGAGCCGGGTCCAGGCCAGGTCGGTGTCGCCGGGCGCGTAGTTGCGGCCGCGCGCGTCGAGGACCTCCATCGGCCGCTCGACGGCGTACAGGTCGGTGATCCGGCGCTGGGCGAGGGCGCCGAGCGGGTCCTTGGACGGGTTGTCGGGTGCCTCCACCGGCCACCAGACGACGACCGGGGCGTCCGGCAGCAGCAGCGGCAGGACGACCGAGTCGGCGTGGTCGGAGACGTCGCCGTAGGTCCGCAGCACGACCGTCTCGCCGGTGCCGGCCTCGGAGCCGACCCGGACCTCCGCGTCCAGGCGGGAGGCGGTGCGGTCGCGCAGGGTGCGCGCGTGCCGCTTGATGACGACCAGGGTCCGCGAGGGGTGCTCGTGCGAGGCCTCCTCGGCGGCCTTGATCGAGTCGTAGGCGTTCTCCTCGTCCGTGACGATCACCATCGTCAGGACCATGCCCACCGCGGGGGTTCCGATGGCGCGGCGGCCCTGCACCAGCGCCTTGTTGATCTTGCTTGCCGTGGTGTCGGTCAGGTCGATCTTCATGGCCTGCGCCAGCTCCGTCCGTCTCGTGCGAGCATCTCGTCGGCTTCCTCGGGTCCCCAGCTGCCCGACTCGTACTGCGCGGGCCTGCCGTGCTCGGCCCAGTACGTCTCGATCGGGTCGAGGATCTTCCAGGACTCTTCCACTTCCTGGTGACGGGGGAACAGGTTGGCGTCACCGAGGAGCACATCCAGGATGAGCCGCTCGTAGGCCTCGGGGCTGGACTCCGTGAACGACTCGCCGTACGCGAAGTCCATCGACACGTCCCGGATCTCCATGGACGTGCCCGGCACCTTGGAGCCGAACCGGACCGTCATGCCCTCGTCCGGCTGGACGCGGATGACGATCGCGTTCTCGCCCAGTTCCTCGGTGGCCGTCGAGTCGAAGGGGGAGTGCGGGGCCCGCTGGAAGACCACCGCGATCTCGGTGACCCGGCGGCCCAGCCGCTTGCCGGTGCGCAGGTAGAAGGGGACGCCCGCCCAGCGGCGGTTGTCGATCTCGACCTTGACCGCGGCGAAGGTGTCGGTCTTCGACGTGGGGTCGATGCCGTCCTCCTGGAGGTACCCGATCACCTTCTCGCCGCCCTGCCAGCCCTCGGCGTACTGGCCGCGCACGGTGTGCTCGCCCAGGTCCTCCGGCAGCCGCACCGACTTGAGGACCTTCAGCTTCTCGGTGAGCAGCGCGTCCGCGTCGAACGCGATCGGCTCCTCCATCGCGGTCAGCGCCATCAGCTGGAGCAGGTGGTTCTGGATGACGTCACGGGCGGACCCGATGCCGTCGTAGTACCCCGCACGGCCGCCGATGCCGATGTCCTCGGCCATCGTGATCTGCACGTGGTCGACGTAACTGCGGTTCCAGATCGGCTCGTACATCTGGTTGGCGAAGCGCAGCGCCAGGATGTTCTGGACGGTCTCCTTGCCCAGGTAGTGGTCGATCCGGAACACCTGGTCCGGGTCGAACACGTCGTGCACGACCCGGTTGAGGTCCTGCGCGGAGGCCAGGTCGTGGCCGAACGGCTTCTCGATGACCGCCCGCCGCCAGGCGCCGGGCGGCGGGGTGGCCAGGCCCACCTTCTTCAGCTGCTGCACGACCTTCGGGAAGAACTTCGGCGGCACGGAGAGGTAGAAGGCGAAGTTGCCGCCGGTGCCCCGCGAGCCGTCCAGCTCGTCGACGGCGTCCTTGAGCTGCTTGAACGCGGTGTCGTCGTCGAAGTCGCCGGGGATGAACCGCATGCCCTCGGCGAGCTGCTGCCAGACCTCCTCGCGGAACGGGGTCCGGGCATGCTCGCGCACCGCGTCGTGGACGACCTGCGCGAAGTCCTGGTCCTCCCAGTCCCGGCGGGCGAAGCCCACGAGCGAGAAGCCCGGCGGCAGCAGACCGCGGTTGGCCAGGTCGTAGACGGCCGGCATCAGCTTCTTGCGGGACAGGTCACCGGTCACACCGAAGATGACCAGGCCGGACGGCCCGGCGACCATCGGCAGCCGCCGGTCGCGGGCGTCCCGCAACGGGTTGTCCCAGTCGGCCGCGGGCACCACCGGCACCCGCACCTCCTTGTCCTTCTCGCTCATTACGCGTCAACTCCCTTGCTGTTCAAGGACTTCGTGACGGCGTCCAGCAGCTCCTGCCAGGCCGCCTCGAACTTGGCGACGCCCTCGTCCTCCAGCTTGCCCACGACCTCGTCGTAGGAGATACCGAGCCGCTCGACGGCCGCCAGGTCGGCGCGGGCCTGCTCGTAGCCGCCGGTCACCGTGTCGCCGCGGACGTCGCCGTGGTCGGCGGTGGCGTTCAGCGTGGCCTCCGGCATGGTGTTGACCGTGCCGGGCGCGACCAGTTCGTCGACGTAGAGGGTGTCCTTGTACGACGGGTCCTTCACGCCGGTGGAGGCCCACAGCGGGCGCTGCCGGTTCGCGCCCGACGACTCCAGGGCGCTCCAGCGGTCGCCGCCGAAGACCTGCTCGTAGGCCTCGTAGGCCAGGCGGGCGTTGGCCAGCGCGGCCCGGCCCCGCAGGGCGAGCGCCTCGTCGGTGCCGAGGACGGTCAGCCGCTTGTCGATCTCGGCGTCGACGCGGGAGACGAAGAACGAGGCCACCGAGTGGATCGCGGACACGTCCAGGCCCTTGGCGGCGGCCTGCTCCAGACCGGCCAGGTAGGCCGCCATGACCTCGCGGTAGCGCTCCAGGGAGAAGATCAGCGTGACGTTGACGCTGATGCCCTGGGCGATGACCGCGGTGATCGCGGGCAGACCGGCCTCGGTCGCGGGGATCTTGATCATCACGTTCGGGCGGTCGACCAGCCAGGCCAGCTGGCGGGCCTCGGCGACGGTGGCCACCGTGTCGTGGGCGAGCCGCGGGTCGACCTCGATGGAGACCCGGCCGTCCCTGCCGTCGGTGGCGTCGTACACCGGGCGCAGCACGTCGGCGGCGGCCCGCACGTCCTGCGTCGTCATCATGCGCACGGCCTCCTCGACCGTGACGCCGCGCACGGCCAGGTCGGTGAGCTGCTCCTCGTACCCCTCGCCGGAGCCGATGGCGGCCTGGAAGATCGACGGGTTCGTGGTCACGCCCACCACGCCCCGGCCGGCGACGAGCGCGGCGAGGTTGCCGGTGCTGATCCGCTTGCGCGACAGGTCGTCCAGCCAGATCGAGACGCCCTCGTCGGACAGGCGCTTCAGTGCTCCCGCGGTGGCGGTTGCTTCGGTCACAGTGATCATCTTCCTCTACTGAACTGTTTCTGGCTGGTGGATCAGGCGGTACGGGCGGCCGTGCGGGACTCGCGGGCCGCCGCGGCCACGTGCTCGGCGGTGAAGCCGAACTCGGCGAACAGGGTCTTGGCGTCGGCGGAGGCGCCGAAGTGCTCCAGGGAGACGATCCGGCCGGCGTCGCCGACGTAGCGGTACCAGGTCAGGCCGATCCCGGCCTCCACGGCGACCCGCGCCTTCACGGACGGCGGCAGGACGCTCTCGCGGTACTCGCGCGGCTGCTCCTCGAACCACTCCACGGACGGCATCGACACCACCCGGGTGCCGATCCCCTCGGCCTCCAGGAGGTCCCGCGCCTCGACAGCGAGGTGCACCTCGGAACCGGTGGCGACGACGATCACCTCCGGGGTCTCGGTCGACGACTCGCGCAGTACGTAGCCGCCCTTGGCCGCGTCGGGGTTCGGCGCGTACGTCGGCACGCCCTGGCGGGTCAGTGCGAGCCCGTGCGGGGCGGGACGCGTGGCGTGCCTCTTCAGGATCTCGGCCCAGGCCGCCGCGGTCTCGTTGGCGTCGGCCGGGCGGACGACGTTCAGGCCGGGAATCGCGCGCAGCGAGGCGAGGTGCTCGACCGGCTGGTGGGTGGGGCCGTCCTCGCCCAGACCGACGGAGTCGTGGGTCCAGACGTAGGTCACCGGGAGCTGCATGAGCGCGGCCATCCGGACGGCGTTGCGCATGTAGTCGGAGAACACCAGGAAGGTGCCGCCGTAGATCCGGGTGTTGCCGTGCAGCGCGATGCCGTTCATCTCGGCGGCCATCGAGAACTCGCGGATCCCGAAGTGGACGGTACGGCCGTACGGGTCGGCCTCGGGCAGCGGGTTGCCCTTCGGCAGGAAGGAGGACGTCTTGTCGATGGTGGTGTTGTTCGAGCCCGCGAGGTCCGCGGAACCGCCCCACAGCTCGGGCAGCACCTGCCCGAGCGCCTGGAGGACCTTGCCGGAGGCGGCCCGGGTGGCGACGGCCTTGCCCTCCTCGAAGACCGGGACCTCGGCCTCCCAGCCCTCGGGGAGCTGGCCGGCCACGACCCGGTCGAAGAGCCGCGCGTGCTCCTCGTTCCCGGTGCGCCACTCGGCGACGGCCTTGTCCCAGGCGGCGTGCGCCTCGGCGCCCCGGTCCAGGGCCCGGCGGGTGTGGGCCAGCACCTCCTCGGCGACCTCGAAGGTCCGCTCCGGGTCGAAGCCGAGCAGGCGCTTGGTGGCGGCGATCTCGTCCGGGCCGAGGGCGGAGCCGTGGGAGGCCTCGGTGTTCCGCGCGTTCGGGGCGGGCCAGGCGATGATCGTCCGCATGGCGATGATGGAGGGGCGCTCGGTCTCGGCCTGCGCCGCCTTCAGGGCCGCGTGCAGGGCGTGCACGTCGACGTCGCCCTCGGCGGTGGGCTCGATGCGCTGCGTGTGCCAGCCGTAGGCCGCGTACCGGCCGAGGACGTCCTCGGAGAACGCGGTCGCGGTGTCGCCCTCGATGGAGATGTGGTTGTCGTCGTAGAGGAAGACCAGGTTGCCGAGCTTCTGGTGGCCGGCCATCGAGGAGGCCTCGGCGGAGACGCCCTCCTCCAGGTCGCCGTCGGAGACGATGGCCCAGATCGTGTGGTCGAAGGGGGAGGTGCCTTCGGGGGCCTCCGGGTCGAACAGGCCGCGCTCGTAGCGGGCGGCCATCGCCATGCCGACCGCGTTGGCGACGCCCTGGCCGAGCGGCCCGGTGGTGGTCTCCACGCCGGCCGTGTGGCCGTACTCGGGGTGGCCGGGCGTCTTGGAGCCGTGCGTGCGGAAGGCCTTGAGGTCGTCCAGCTCCAGCTCGTACCCGGCGAGGAACAGCTGGGTGTAGAGGGTGAGCGAGGTGTGTCCGGGGGAGAGGACGAAACGGTCCCGGCCGGTCCACTCCGGATCGGCGGGGTCGTGGCGCATCACCTTCTGAAAGATCGTGTACGCGGCCGGGGCCAGGCTCATGGCGGTGCCGGGATGCCCGTTGCCGACCTGCTGCACGGCGTCCGCCGCGAGCAGGCGCGCGGTGTCCACGGCACGCCGGTCCAGGTCGGTCCACTCGAAGCCGTCTGCTGTCTGCGTGCTCATCTTCAAGAAGTCCTCGTTCGAAGCGTTCTGGCTGGCCTGACGCGTTCAAAAGTAAAAGTCTGACTTTTTGGAAGGAAGGTCGGAGTGTGTCAGCCTGTGGTGAAAGTGGGACACGGATCTTCGACAGGGACGGCACGAGAAGGACATGGCGGACAGAACGCCCGAAGGGACGGGCGACGGTGACGGAATCAGGACCTTCCCCTTCCCGGTGGATCTGAGCGTCGGCGGCGTCGGCATACAGGTCGGCCCGATGGGGACCGGACGCGTATGGCACGCGGATGCCCCCCTGGAGCGCGTTCACCGCATCGACTTCCACGTGGTCATGCTCTTCGCCTCGGGCCCGGTCCGCCACATGATCGACTTCGCGGAGTACGAGGCGCACGCCGGCGACCTGCTCTGGATCCGCCCCGGACAGGTCCACCGCTTCTCGCGGACCTGCGAGTACCGCGGAACCGTCCTGACCATGCAGCCCGGCTTCCTGCCGCGGGCCATCGTCGAGGCGACCGGCCTCTACCGCTACGACCTGCCGCCCCTGCTCCGTCCCGACGCGCCGCAACTCGACGCGGTCCGCGCCTCGCTGGCCAACCTCCAGCGCGAGTACGAGGACGACCGGACCCTGCCCCTGAGCCTGCACACCTCGGTCCTGCGGCACTCGCTCACGGCGGTCCTGCTGCGGCTCGCGCACCTGGCGGCCAGTTCGGCGGAGGCGGCCCGCCGCCAGGCCGACACCACCTTCACCCTGTTCCGGGACGCGGTGGAGAAGGACTTCGCCGGCAACCACAGCGTCAGCGCCTACGCCGACGCCCTCGGATACTCCCGCCGCACCCTGGTGCGCGCGGTGCGCGCCGCGACCGGCGAGACGCCGAAGGGCTTCATCGACAAGCGGGTCGTCCTGGAGGCCAAGCGCCTGCTGGCCCACACCGACGTGCCGATCGGCCGGGTGGGCGTGGCCGTCGGCTTCCCGGACGCGGCGAACTTCTCCAAGTTCTTCCATCTGCACACGGGCCAGAGCCCGGTGGCGTTCCGGGCGGAACTGCGCTGACACGGCGACGGCGCCGGGGCGGACCCCGGCGCCGCGTGTCCCGCCTCCCGCCGTCAGTGGCCGAAGTCGAACCAGTTCACGTTCACGAAGTCCGCCGACTGGCCGCTGCTGAAGGTCAGGTAGACGTCGTGGGTGCCCGTCACCGCGCTGATGTTGGCCGGGACCGTTCTCCAGGTCTGCCAGCCGCCGGTGTTGCCCACCGCGAAACTGCCGACGGGCGCGTTGCTCCGGCTGTCCAGGCGGACCTCCACGAGCCCGCTGACCCCGCTCGCGGCGCCGCTCGCCACCCGCGCGTTGAACTGGGTGGCCGCCGACGAGCCGAAGTCGACCCCCTTGTACAGCGCCCAGTCGCCGCCCGTGACGTAACCGATGTCCTGGCCGCCGCCGGTGTCGGTCGTCGCCTCCGTCGTGACGCCGGACTGGCTGTCGTAGGACTCCGCCTGGATGGCGCTGTAGGCGTCACGGTTGCCGGACGGCGGCGGCGTGGTGCCACCGCCGCCGCCGGTGGTCTGGAGCACCTGCACGTAGTCGACGGTCATCGGGTGGCCCGGCTCGGTGGTGCTGTAGGGGCCGCCGCCGAACGCGCCCGGGAAGCCGCCGCCCATCGCCACGTTCAGGATGACGAAGAAACCGTGGTTGGTGGCGTTGGACCAGGTGGTCGCGTCGACCTGATTCGCCGTCACCGTCTGGTAGGTGACGCCGTCGACGGAGAAGCGGATCGCCTCGGGGCTCACCGAGCGGTCCCACTCCATCGTGTAGGTGTGGAAGCCGGACTGGCAGGTGCTGCCGGGGCAGGAGGTGGAGTTGCCGAGGCCGGTGGTCTCGTTGCAGGGGCCGCCGGGGCTCGAACCGCAGTGCATGGTGGCCCACGTGGTGTTCAGGCCCTGCACGTTCTCCATGATGTCCAGCTCGCCGACGGACGGCCAGTTCTGGTAGTTGCCGCGGAACGGCGCCCCGAGCATCCAGAACGCGGGCCAGTACCCCTGCGCCGCCGTCCCGGTGACATTGGGCATCTGCAACCGCGCCTCGACGCGCAGCTTTCCGCCGGCCGGCGGCTGGAAGTCGGTGCGGGTGGTCTCGATGCGGCCCGACGTCCAGTTGCCCGACGCGTCGCGGCGCGGGGTGATCAGCAGGTTGCCGTTGCCGTCGAGCGCGACGTTGTTGGTCGACGAGGTCATCGTCTCGACCTCGCCGGTGCCCCAGTTGCCTGCGCCGCCGGGATACGAGGTCCCGGTGTCGTACTGCCAGTTGGAGGTGTTGACGCCGGTGCCCGCGGCGCCGTTGAAGTCGTCGAGGAAGACCTGGCTCCAGCCGGACGGCGTGCCCGGCGCGGACGCGCTGGCGGGCAGGGTGGCGGTCGTGGCGGCCGCGGCCGCCAGACCGATCGTGGCGAGCACGGCGACAAGGGCGCGGGTGAGGGGACGCCGCCGCCGTCCGTGGTCCGCGGGGGAGATACCGGAGGTTTCACTCATGGGGTGCCTCTCGGATACGGAGTGGGGGTGCGGGTGCCTTCGAGAACGCTTCCGAGCCACGCTTGAGAGCGCTCTCACGGCGCGCCCAATGTGCTCTCCGCGTCTGCGGCCGTCAAGAGTCAAAGCAAAGAATCTCCCTGCCCGCCACGGGAGTTCAGGCAGTGAAGAGGCCCGCGGGTCACACGGCACGGCCGGCCTTCCGGCGCGGCCGGGACGGGTTCGGCCGTTGCGCCCGTCGGACGCTGCCGGCGCCCGTGACGTCATGCGGCCGACACAGCCGAGACCGGCGTTCCGGTCGGCGGACACGAGGCCGGACGCCGAGGAGTCGCCGTGCACGAGATGTGAATCCCGGGGGCGGTCCACGAGATTCCGGGAGGAGCGAGGGGGCCGGCCCGGAACGGCCGGGCGAGTCGACCGGAACCCCGGTTGTCCGCGCCGCCGTTCGTGAACAGAGTATGAACGCCCGACCGGCGGCCTGAGTTTCCGGTGAGATCCCCCTCCCGGAGTGGCCTCCCCACCTGCCCGATCGGAAGAGTGAAGAAGCAGTACGCCGATCCCCGCCGGAGGTATTCCGTGACCGACGTCCGCAAGCGGCAGAGCGTGGCCATCGTAGGAGCCGGAGCGGCGGGCACCCTCACCGCCGTCCAGCTCTGCGAGACGGCGCACCGCCGCCGGACCCCGCTCGACCTCGTCCTGATCGACCCGGCCCCGGAGGCGGGCCGGGGCACCGCCTACGCCACCCGTGACCCACGGCACCGCCTGAACGTGCCCGCCGGCAACATGAGCGCCTACCCGGACGACCCCGGGCACTTCCTGCGCTGGCTGTGCCGGCACGGTGAACCCACCGTCACCGGGGCCGACTTCGCCACCCGCTACCGCTTCGGCGCCTATCTCGCCGACACCCTCGGCCAGGCCCTGGTCCGCGCCCACGGCACGGTCGCCGTCCGAAGACTGCGCACCCGCGCCGAGTCCTGTACCGGCACCCCCGACGGCCGGGTGGAACTCCACCTCGCCGGCGGGGAGTCCCTGGTGGCCGACGGCGCGGTCCTGGCCACCGGCCCCGCCGGGGCCACCGGCGGCTGGGCCCCGGCCGCCCTGCGCGCCTGCGACCGGTTCGTCGGCAGCCCGTGGGCGCCGGGCGCCCTGGACCCCGTACGGGACAGCCCCGAGGACGTCCTGCTGGTCGGCACCGGTCTGACCGCCGTCGACCTCGCCCTCACCCTGGACCGTCCCGGACGTGCCGTGCACGCCCTGTCCCGCAGCGGGCTGCTGCCCCAGCCGCACGCCCTCGGCCCGGCCGGTGCCATGCAGGCCCCGGAGGACCTCGACGACACCTCGCTCGGCCGGCTGCGCCGCGCGGTCTACCGGCAGCTGAGCCGCTCGGTGCGCACCCACGGCGACTGGCGTCCCGGTCTGGACAGCCTCCGCCCGCACACCGCACGGCTGTGGCGCAGCCTCACCCCCGAGGAGCGCGAGGAGTTCCTGGCCCGTGAGGGCGCGCTGTGGAACACCCACCGCCACCGGATGGCCCCCGCCACCGCCGAACACGTCTCCCGCGCCCGCACCGCACGCCGGCTGCACGTCCACACCGGCACCGTCGCCGGTGTCAGCGCCGGCGAATCCGGCCGTCTCACCGTCGAGTTGTCCAACGGCCAGGTGGTGGAGGCCGGCTGGGTGGTGGACTGCACCGGCCCCGGCCGCCGCCTGGACACGCCCCTGTGGCAGGCCCTGTTCGCCGCCGGACTCGCCGTCCCCGGCCCCCTGGGCATGGGCGCGGCCACCCGGGACGGGCGGCTCGTGGACGCCGCGGGACACGCGGCGCGACCGCTGTTCACGCTCGGCGCCCCGCGCCGCGGCGAACTGTGGGAGACCACGGCGATCCCCGAGATCCGCGTCCAGGCCGCCGAACTGGCCCAGCGGCTGCTGCCGCCGCCCCGCACCAGGCGCGTCCTGCGGCGGCCCCTCGACGGCCACGGGCTGCCGCTCTCCACGCACGCCGAGGCGGCCGCCGCCTACCGGGCCGGTCTCGACCGCGTCCTCAAGGTGCGCTCGGGCGCCGAGGACGCCCTCGCCCGCGCGGTCGCCCTCGACCCCGGCTTCGCCCTCGGCCACGCCGCCCTCGCGCTGCTCGGCCACGAGTGCGCGGCCGCCGTCGACGTGCCCCGCGCCCTGGCCGACGCCCAGCGCTCGGCACGCGAGCGGGCCGACGACCGCGAGCGGTCCTTCGTGGACGTGGTCACCCGCCGGGTGACCGGCGACGACGGGGACACGGCGCTCGTCGGGCATCTGCGGGAGCACCCGGGGGACGCGCTGGCGCTCGCGGCGGCCGTGCCCACCATCGCGTTCTCCGGAGTGAGCGACCTCCAGGACGACGACGCCCTGCGGCTGCTGGACCTGACCTCGCCCGCCTACGACGGGCACTGGTTCCACACCTCGCTGCTGGCCTTCCTGCGCCAGGAGCAGGGCCGGCTGCACGAGGCGGGCGAACTGGCCCACCGCGCGCTGGCCGTGGAACCCGCCTCCGGGCACGCGGTGCACGCGCTGGCCCACGTCCACTACGAGTCCGGGGCGCACGAGGCAGGCCGGGACTGGCTGGAGAACTGGGTGGCCGGACGCGGGCGGGGCGCGGTGCACCGGGCCCACTTCTCCTGGCACATCGCCCTGCACGAACTCGCCCTCGACGACCCGGCCGCGGTCCGCCGCCGCTGGTTCGCGCAGCTCGCGCCGGGCCGGGTGCGCGGGGTGCGGGCGCTGGTGGACTCCGGGTCGCTGCTGTGGCGGGCCCGGCTCAGCGACAGCTGGGACGGCGACCTGCCGGCCGCGGACGTCCTGGACTCGGTCGCCCGGGACGTGCTGGAACGGCCCGCGACCGCGTTCACCGCGCTGCACGCGGCCGTCGCCCTCACCGCCGCCGGCGACCTGCCCGCGCTGCGCAGACTGCGCGACCACGCGGCCGCCGCCGACCCGGTGCAGCGGGAGGTGATCGCGCCGCTCTGCGAGGCCTTCGCCGACCTCGTCGAGGAACGCTTCCGGGAGGCGGCCCGTGGCCTCGACGCCCTGCTGCCGGTGCTGCGCAGGGTCGGCGGCAGCGCGGCCCAACGGGAGGTCGTGGAGGAGACGCTGCTGTACGCCCTGGTCGCGGCCGGCCGCTGCGACGCGGCCCGGCGCCTGCTGGACGCCCGCCTCGACCGCACCCACGCCCCGCGCGACCGCCGGCTGCGTGCCGGGCTGCCCTCCTGAACGGACCGGGCCGGACAAAAGCGGTGGCGCCGCTTCCGTCCGGCCCGGTACGGGGCTCCTCCCGCGCAATCAGCGTTCGGCGCCCTGGGTCTCCTGCAGCCTGGTGCCGACCGCCGGGGCGGCCACCGGCTTCGGGGCGCTGCGCGGCCGGTCGGCGAGCTTGAGCCAGACCACTCCGACGATGATGACGCCCAGCCACAGCGCCTGGACCGCGGTGAGCGCCTCGTCGAAGAAGACCGGACTCAGCAGCGCCGCACCGGCCGACCCGATGCCGGCCCACACGGCGTAGCCGATCCCGACGTCGATGGTGCGCAGCGCGACGCTCAGCGCCCAGAGCGTCAGCAGGAAGAAGACGACGGCGACCAGCGACCACGTGAGGCGGGTGAAGCCGTGGCTGCCGCCGACGGAGAGCGCGTAGCCGACCTCGAACGCACCGGCGAGGAGCAGCATGAGCCAGGAGTTGGCCGAGGAGTGCTGGGTGTCGGACATGGGAGGAGTCCTTTCGTGACAGGAGGGCTGGTGACGCCGGGAAACCTCAGGCGGCACCGCTGAGCTGCAGGCCGACGACTCCGGCGATGATGACGAGGATGCCGAGCGCCTTGCGCCAGTCCAGGCGCTGGCCGAAGACCGCCGCTCCGAGCAGCGTGATGCCGACGCCCGCGACGGACGTCCAGATCGCGTAGCCCACGCCGACGTTGAAGGTCAGCAGGGCCTTGCTCAGGAAGTAGGTGCCGATCGCCCCGCTGACCAGGGTGACGATCGTCCACCGGCGGTTCTTGAAGCCCTCGGCCTTGCCGGCGGCGATGGCCACGGTGATCTCGAAGATGTCCGCGATGGCGAGGTAGAGCCACTGCATGGGATGTCCTTTCGTTCGACGGCGGCCGGCGGCGCGGAGCCGGCCTGCTTCGGGGTCCGCCGCGGCCGCGCGGGGTGACGGGTACGGCGGGGCGGCGTCAGGGCGGCGGCCGGCCGGGAGGCGGGACGGCCGGGCGAGCGGCCCGTGCGTTGCCGGGTCAGCAGCCGTCGGTGCCGCAGGCGGCACCGCGGGCGACGGCCTGTTCGGCCTGCGTGTCGAGCACGGCCTTGCGGATCTGGGCCGCGGCGGGAACGCCCTCGATGCGGTGGCGGTCGCCGACGACGAGCGTGGGGACGACGGAGACCCGGTACGCGGCGGCGGTCCGCAGCGCCTTTTGGTGTGCCCCGGTGTAGGTGCCGTCCCGCAGGGCCGCGCTGAAATCGGCCTCGTCCAGCCCCAGTTGGGAGGCGATGGCGGTCAGGACGTCGGGCCGGCCGATGTCCCGGTCCTCCTGGAAGAAGGCGCGCAGCACGCGCGGGGTGTACGCGGCGCCGACGCCGTGCTCGGCCGCGTACTGGTAGCCCTCGAACGCCAGCCGGGTGTAAGGCTGCGGTGAGACGGTGGGCAGGGTGATGTCCACGTTCATCCGGCGGGCCATCGGATAGACCGAGCGCGCCCAGACCGACGGCAGGTACTCGTCCTCGGGGCGCAGCGTGGGGGCCGGGTGGGGCCGCAGTTCGAAGGGCATCCACTCGATCTCGACGTCGAGGTCGCGGGTGGCCTCGTGCAGCGGGACCTCGGCGAGCATGCAGAACGGACAGACGTAGTCCGACCAGACCTTGACGGTGACCGTGCCGGTGTCCGTGCCGTTCACGTCAGCCTCCGGTTCAGCGCCAGGAACTCCTCGAAGGGCAGCGTTCCTTCGGGGACCGGCAGCGAGGTGACCTTGACCGGCCAGTTCGCCGGGTCCTCGGCGAAGACCGCGTAGGAGCCCGAGTAGTCGAAGCCGTACCGTGCGGCGGTGGTGCGGTCGGCCACGTGGACGATGTGGCCGACCCTGAAGTACAGCGACGCCAGGTAGCACAGGGCGCAGGGTTCACCGGAGGCGATCAGTGTGGCCCCGGCGACGGCGTACGCGCCGTGTTTCGCGGCGGCCGCGCGCAGCGCGACCACCTCGGCGTGCGCGGTGGGGTCGTCGTCCTCGCGGACCCGGTTGAAACCGGTGCCGAGGATCCTGCCGTCGTCGACCACCACACCGGAGAACGGGATGCCGCCCTCGGCGACATGTTCGCGGCTGAGCCGTACCGCCTCACGGGCGTACTCGGTCAGCCGGCTCTCAGGGATCTCGGAAGGGGACATCGTCGCTCCTCGGCTCAGGCCGTGGTCACGCGCGGCAGACACCGCGCGGAGGACTGCGGGCGGGCTAAGCCCCGGGAGGGGTTGGTGCTGGCCATGAGAGCCTCGATAGTTGTTTGTACGTGCATGTTATTGGAGTGCGCATGATCTGAGAGAAAATTCGAGTGGAGGCCTAAAGCTTGCATGAACATGTATCTTGTTGTCAAACGCGCCGCCGAGAGGGAGCTGCCCATGACGACCACGATCTCCTACCCGTCGGCCGCCTCGTCCGACCAGGCCATGTGGGGGAGGGTCCTGGCCCTGCACGCGCACGTGGAGCGTCAGCTCACCCAGGCGCTCCAGCGCCGGCACGGCATAGGCCTCTCCGAATTCCGCGCCCTGGAGTGTCTCGTGCAGGCCAAGGACGGAGAGCTGCGCATGCAGGAACTCGCCGACAAGGTGGGGCTGGGGCAGAGTTCGGTGACGCGTCTGGTGGCCCGGCTCTTCGCGGCCGGCTTCGCCTTCCGGGACCTGTGTCCCGACGACAAGCGCGGTGTCTACGCCGTCATCACCGACGAGGGCAGGCAGCGCTACACCGACGCGCGCGGCACCTACTCCGAGGTCCTCAGTGCGGCCCTGAACACCGCGGGTGCCGTTCCCGAACTGGCCGGCACGGTCCAGGCGCTGCGCAGCGCCCTCTGACCGGCACCCCGTCCGGGCCCGTCCGGCTCCGCCCGGTGCGGACCGTCTGCCGAAAGCCGTCCCCAGGGACGGCTTTCGGCGTTTCCCCCTCGCCCTCGCCCTCGCCCTCGCCCTCGCCCTCGCCCTCGCCCTCGCCCTCGCCCTCGCCCGCTCTCCGGAGCCCGTCCCCGTCCCCGTCCCCGGATGAACGCCCGGTGCGCGCGGCCCGCGCTTCCTTAACCGCAGCGACACCTCGGCGGGACGCGTTTCAGCGGCCCGAAACACATAGTTCATCAAGCAAATTCGACCCCTCGGCAGGCGCCGCGATCCGGTGATGTGCGTCACTGATTTCAGGCTCATGTACATGCTTGACTCTGCATGCATCGCATGTACGGTTAGTCGCGGATCGATCACGGGGGAGTGATGCGGGGCCGGCCGACGGCCGTCGGGCTCCGCGGGTTCTTGGCGCGATTCGAGCGCCGTCACCCCCTTCAGCATGTCGCTCTCGCATGGACGGATGCACGAATGGGGGAAGACTGTGCCTTCACCACGCCTCTTCGACGCGCTCGCCGCGCACGCCCGGCGCCGGCCCGACCAGGTCGCCCTGATCCGGGGCGAGCGGCAGGTGACGTACCGCCGACTGGTCGGCCTCGCCGAGGAACTGGCCGGCGTCCTGGACGGTCTCGGGCTCGACAGGCGACAGCCGTTATGTGTGCCCGCGCACAAGACGCCCGAGGCGATCGCCCTGTTCATCGCGGCCTTCCGGGCCGGATACGCGGTCCTGGCGCCCTCGCCCGAGCTGGGCCTCACGGCCCGTGCGACGCTCGCCGCGCAGGCCCGGTGCTCCCGGACGCTGACCGTCGACGGCCAGGGCGTCCTCGACACCGCACCCGTAGTCCCCGACGAGCCGGCCGCCCGGGACTTCGACACCGCGGACCCCGCGGCGGCGCCCCTGCTGCTCACCACCTCCGGCTCCACCGGCACGCCGAAGATCGTGCCCATCCCGGGCGACGGCTTCGAGCGGTTCGCCGACTGGGCGGCCGGCCGGTTCCGCCTCACCGCGCACGACACCCTGCTCAGCTACGCGCCCCTGAACTTCGACCTCTCCCTGCTCGACGTGTGGACGGCGCTGCGGGTCGGCGCCCGGGCCGTTCTCGTCGAGCAGGAGTCAAGCGCGGACGCCCGTCACCTCCAGGACCTGATCACCCGGCACGAGGTCACCTTCGTCCAGGGCGTGCCGATGCTCCACCGGCTCCTCGCCCAGGACGGCGCCGTGCACCCGACGGTCCGCACGGCCGTCTTCACCGGGGACGCGCTCCCCACCACGCTGCTGCGGCAGTTGGGCACGACCTTCCCCGGCGCCGGCCTCCACAACGTCTTCGGCTGCACCGAGACCAACGACAGCTTCCTGTACGACGCCGACCCCCGGCACACCGGTGACGAGATCCCCGTCGGCAGGCCGCTGCCCGGCGTACGCGCCCTGCTCGTGGACGGCGACGGACGCACCCTCGACGGTCCTGGCACCGGCGAACTCCTCGTGAGCACGCCCTTCCAGACCTCCGGCTACCTGCAACGCAGCCGCAACGAGGGGGTGTTCGTGGCCGCGCCCGACGGCGGCGACGAGGTCTTCTACCGCACCGGCGACCTCGTCACCCGGGACGCCGACGGCCTGTACCGGCTGCGCGGACGCACCGACTTCCAGGTCAAGGTCCGCGGGGTGCGGACCAACGTGCAGGAGGTCGAGAACGTCCTCGCGGCCCACCCGGACGTCGCCGAGGCCGCCGTCGTGGCCATCCCCGACCCGGAGGCCGGCTACCGGCTGCACGCCCAGGTGACCCGGCGGCCCGGCACCGCGCTCACCTCGCTGCGGCTGCGCTCGCACAGCGCCGCGCGCCTGCCCCGCCACGCCATCCCGTCCTCCGTGCACGTCGGCGACGCCCCGCTGCCGCGCACGTCCACCGGAAAACCCGACCGCAACCTCATCAAAGCGGCACGAGAGAAGGGAAATCCCGCATGACCTCCCTGGCGGACGACATACGCGGCTACGTGGTCGGCGAGTTCCTCGACGGCGAGGACACGGCCGACCTGACCGCCGACTTCGACCTCATCGACAGCGGCGTGGTCGACAGCCTCGGCGTGGTCCGGATCGTCTCGTACCTCTCCCGGACCTACGCCATCCCGGTCGACGACATCCCCCTGACCCCGGACAACTTCCGCAGCATCGGCGCCATGGCGGCGTTCGTCGAGACCGCGACGAAGACCGCCGCCTGAGCCGGCGCGCCGGAAGAAGGACCGGAGCACCGACCGGAGCGCTTCCACAAGATCCTCCGGAAGAACCCCTCACACCCAAGGAGACAGCAATGATCGTCCGCAGCACCAGCGAGCTCGTCGCCATCGAGTGGGGCAACGGCACCAGCCACCGCCTGCTCACCGAGGCCGACGGCATGGGCTTCACTGTGTGCGAGACCCTGGTCCGCAAGGGGACCACGAGCGCCCTGCAGTACCGTCGGCATCTGGAGGCCTGCTACTGCACGGGCGGCTCCGGCGAGGTCGTCGCCGCGTCCGGTGAGCGCTACAAGATCACAGAGGGCACCATCTACGCCCTTGACGAGAACGACGCGCACTACCTCATAGCCTCCGAATACGAAGACCTCAGACTCGTCTCCGTGTTCAGTCCGGCCCTGCGCGGCGACGAGGCGCACACCCTGTCTCCCGACGGCTTCTCCCAGTACTGAGTTCCGCGATCCGGGGCCCGACCAGCCGGTGGCGGCGCGGGCCCCGGCCCCGACCAGCGACGTACCGGAAGGCAGCACCCGTATGACACCCGCACCGTCCGCATCGCGGACCACCGGCACCGAACCGGACCCGTACACCCTGGCCGCCCCCTGGGCGGACGAACTCAACCACGACATCGAGGAATGGGACGCCCGGGCGGAGTTCCCCTGGGACAAGTGGCGGACGATCCGGCGCTCCGGACTCCTCGCCGTACCGTTCGAGACCCGGTACGGCGGCCGGGGCGGCAGCCTCGTCGACACCATGCGCGCCCTGGAGGGGCTCGGACGCACCTGCCGTGACGCCGGCCTCGGCTTCTCCGCCTCCACCCAGATCGTCAGCGTCGGCGTCCCGCTCCAGGCGTTCGGCTCCGAGGAGCTCAAGTCCCGCTTCCTGCCCCGGATCGTGACGGGCGACCTCATCACCGCGCACGCCATCACCGAGCCGGGCAGCGGCTCCGACGCCCTGAACATCTCCGCCACCGCACGCCCGGACGGCGACGACTACGTCATCGACGGCGGCAAGATGTTCATCACCAACGCCCCGATCGCCGACCTCTTCCTGCTCTACGTGCGCACCGGGAAACCCGGCCCGTTCGGCCTGAGCGTCTTCCTGGTCGAGCGCGACACCCCCGGTCTGCGGGTCGGCGAACCGCTCGGCAAGATGGGGCTGCGCACCTCCCCGCTGAGCGAGGTCGTCCTGGACGGGCTGCGGGTGCCCGCCGCCCGGCGCATCGGCCAGGAGGGCGCCGGCTTCCTGGTCCTCGACCACGTGATGAAGCGGGAGATCCTGTTCTCCTTCTCCCTCACGCTCGGCGAGATGGAGCACCGTCTGGAGCGCGTGCTCGGCTACGCCAGGTCCCGCCGTCAGTTCGGCGGACCGATCGGCGGCTTCCAGGGCGTCTCGCACAAGATCGCCGACATGAAGATCGCCGTGGAGACCGCCCGCAAGTGGCTCACCGACACCGGCGCCAAGGTGGCGTCCGGCCAGGACGCGGCCATCGACGTCGCCGCCACCAAGACCGTGGTCAGCGAGGCCAACAAGCGCACCGCGCTCGACGCCGTGCAGATCTTCGGCGGCCAGGGGTACCTCACCGCCACCGGTGTCGAACGGGACGTCCGCAACGCGGTGGCCGGCACCATCTACTCCGGCACCAGCGAGATCCAGCGCAACCGCATCGCCTCCCTCCTGGGCCTGTGAGCCGGGACCTGACGAAAGGGTCACCATGAACGCACTCACCCCGGACGACCTGCGACGGCTCACCGCCCCCACCGAGTTCCTGGACTACGAGAGCGAGCCGGTCCAGTCCTTCGTCGACGAGGCGGTCACCGACCGCGGCGCGGACCCGCGCCGGCTGGCCGTCGAGCTGTACTACGCCGTCCGCGACGACGTCTTCTACGAGGTGTACGGCGCCGACCTGTCCGAGCAGGGCCTGCGGGCCAGCCGCACCGCCGCCACCCGCAAGGGCTTCTGCCTGCACAAGTCGGCGCTGTACGCGGCGGCCTGCCGGGCCGTGGGCATTCCCGCCCGCGTCCACTACGGCGACGTGCGCAACCACCTCGCCTCCGACCGGCTGCGCGCCCACATCGGCGGCGACGTCTTCTTCCACGGCCTCAACTCCGTCCACCTGGACGGCAGGTGGCTCAAGGCCACCCCGGTCTTCAACAAGATCCTGTGCCGGCTGTACGGGATGCGGCCGCTGGAGTTCGACGGCACCGCCGACAGCCTGCACCACCCCTTCGACGACCAGGGCCGCCGGAGCATGGAGTTCCTGGCCGACCACGGCGCCTTCGACGACGTCCCCTACGGGTTCGTGATGGCGAACATGCGCCGCAAGCACCCCGGCTTCCTGGACGGCACCGGCACCGGCACCGTCCGCGGCGGCTCGCTGTCCGCCGAGGCGTCCGCCTGATGCGGCCCGCCGACGGCACGGACGGCGGCCGGACGCCGGGAGAAGACACCCAGAGGAGGGACGGGATGCGAGACGGGACGGGCACCTCCCGAGCACGGCAGGACGGCTGGCAGGCGCGGGCGCGCATCGGTGTGGTCGTACCGCACGCCGACGTCGGCCCGGAGTCCGAGCTCCAGGCGATCGCCCCCGAGGACGTGTTCGTGCACGGATCGCGCGTCCACTTCGGCGCCATGCGGGCCGGCGGCGAGATGGACCCGAAGATCCCGCACGACCCGGTGCGGGCCTTCGTGGAGCCGCCGCACATCGACGACGCCGTGGAACTGCTGGCCGCCGCCCCGCTCGACGCGATCGCCCTCGGCTTCACCAGCTCCGCCTACGTCCTCGGCGCGGCCGGCGAGAAGGACCTGTTCGCCCGGCTCGCCCGGGTCACCCGCGGCCTGCCGCTCACCGGCACCACCACGGCGGCCGTGGCCGGCTTCACCGCGCTCGGCGTCCGCCGGATCGCCCTGGTCAACCCGCCGTGGTTCGACGACCGGCTGTCCGGGCTCGGCGCCGGCTACTTCGGCGAACAGGGCTTCGACGTCGTCCACCACGCCCCGTGCGGGCTGCCCAGCAACCAGAAACTGATCACTCCGGAAGCGCTGTCCGACTGGATCCGCAGCACGGTCGGCGGGTACCGGCCCGACGCCGTCCTCGTGGCCGGCAACGGCATCCGGGCGGTCGGCGTCATCGACGCCCTGGAGCGGGAACTGGACTTCGCGGTCCTGACCGCCAACCAGGTCCTGTTCTGGCACGCCCTGCACCTGGCCGGTGCGGGCACGGCGGCCCGCGGGATCACCGGGTACGGCCGGCTGTTCGCCGCCGACCCGCAGGGCGGCACCGGATGAGCCTGCTGGCGGCCGACGGGCACGTGGCCCTGTTCGTCACCGACGAAGGCGACGCCCGCCGGGTCCCCCTCGTCTGCTGGCGCGACGACGGCACCTCCGTCCACGGCATGGTCCTCTACCGGGGCGCGCTGCGCCGGGCCGAACACGTACCCGGCTTCCGCCGCTACGCGCACCCCCTGGAGGAGGACACGCCCGTGCCCCGCAGGGACACGCCCGCCGCCCCCCAACCGGCGCCCATGTGACCCGCCCCGTGCGCGGCCTGGACGGACGGCCCCGGTCACCGTCCGTCCGGGACCACGTGCCGCCGCCGCACCGGGGGCCTTCCGGGCCGGCCGCCGCCGTGTCCTCACACGGCCACGGCGGCGGTCAGCCGACCAGGGCCGGCCCCTCGCGGCGCAGCCGCGCGGGTACCGCCCACCACTGGTCGGGGCGGGACACGACCGGGGCGTCCGGACCGGTGTCGAGGTAGCGGGCCAGGCGCAGCAGGTAGGCCGCGACACCGGCCGCGCCCTGCATCCACGACGTGCCCGGCGGCAGCAGCGGGTCCTCGGCGCGGTACTCCACGAAGCGCCAGCGGGCGCCCGCCGCGTCCCTGACCGCCCGCTCCACGAGCGCGTCGCCCATCCGTACCGCGGCGCGCACCAGCGGCTCCGCCTCCGGAGTGCCCGCGAGGTCCTGAGCGGCGTCCAGGAGGACGTCCCCGACGCCGGCCGTCCCGCAGCAGCGGCCGTCGTTGTCCCAGAACCCCGGGCGCAGCCGCTCCGGGATCCCCGAGGCGAGCGTCGAGGCCAGGCAGCGCCGCCGCAGCTCGCCGACGGCGTGCCCCGCCACCTCGGGGACGCCCGCGTGGGCGAGCGCCGTGAACAGGTGCGAGGTGCCCGCGGGACCGTGGCACCAGGTGTACGTCACCGGTTCCACCTCCCGCTTCGACGGCGGGATCGTGTGCGGGACGACGAAACCGCCGTCCGCGAGCGACCCGACGGACAGGACGTGGCGGGCCGCGTCCACGGCGGCCGCGACGAAGTCCTCGCGGCGCAGGGCCGCGCCCGCCACCGCCAGCGCCGCGCCCACCCCGGCCGCGCCGTGCGAGTAGTTCGGACACCGCGACTCGCTGCCCGGCGAGATGCCCCAGTCCAGGCCCGCCCCGGTGCGGTCCGCCATCCGCAGCAGGGCCTCGCCGCCGGTCGTCGCCAGCTCTTCCGCGTACGGGCCGCCCGCCCAGACCGCCGTCATGACCACGCCCGCGACGCCCATGACGATGTCGGTCAGGGGCGCGTCGGAGTCCGGGACGAACGCGGTCGTGGTCCGCCAGCCCTCCGGGGCCGCGAGCTCGGCCAGCCGCCGCAGCGCGGTCGCCTCGCTGCCCGGCGCGAGCAGCCGCAGCGCCGTGGCGTGGCCCGCCAGGCCGAGGTAGAGCGACGGCTCGGTCTCGACGGGTGCCCGCGCCGACAGACGGTCCACGATCCCGGCGGCCAGCGCCTGTTCCCGCGCGTCCGGCGGCCGGTGGCGCGCGATCTCCGCCAGCACCGGGGCGAGCCCGGCGATCCCCGCGTACAGCGAGTCCCGGTCCTCACCGGGCGCCTGCTCCCCGGGGTCCTCCTCCGGCACCGTCTCCGGAAGCCAGGGGCCCGCGTCCTCCCGGACCTGCCCCAGCACCCACGTCCAGGCGGCCTCGCCCAGCTCCCGGTACACCTCGCTCGTCGTCACCGGGACACGCTACAGGGGCCGCCCCGCTGCCCCGTCCGGCCGCCGGTCCAGCGCCGGTAGATCCCGCGGGCCGCCGGCCGCACCGCCGGGACCAGGGCCGGCACCCGGGCGTCCGCCTCGGGCACCACCACCGAGACGGCCGCGACCACCTGCCCGCCGCACCGGATCGGTGATCGTGTATGGCGTGAAGGCGGCCGGCGGGCGCCCACCCCTATGTGCACGCCCACCGCGGAACGCCCCGACAGCCACTCGATGGAGACGACCTCGGCGCCGTCCCGCACCGCCGGCCGCACGTTCTCGTGGGCAGCCTCGTACAGGTCCTCCAGGTACGGCAGCCCGGCCCGGCGGCTTATGCCACCACGTCCACGAAGACCGCGTTCGAGTAGAACCACGTGTCCGCCCACGGGTCGCCGTCGCCCGGCGCGTGGGTGACCGGGCCGTGCGGGTCGACCGACGCGCCCAGGTAGCCGGCCCCGTGACGGTTGCCGTCGCTGCCCCGCAGCCGGACGTAGAACGACTCGTCGCCCGCGGTCAGCGGGATGCGCAGCCTGTAGGTGCCCTTGCGGCCCGAGACGTCCTCGGTCCTGACCACCCTGGTGTCCGGCGCCCGCCAGGTGTCCCGGTCGGCGACCGGACCGCGCACCGCGCCGCGGATCACGTCGACGTGCGCCAACTGCGGCAGAATACCGTGGGAGTTGACCCGGGACGCGGTCGTCACCGTCACGTTCAGGGTGATCCGCTCGCCGCGGCGGACCCGCAGCCGGCCGCCGAGGGTGACGCCCTCGCCGTGGTCGCGGTCCCGCTTCAGACGGACGTCCAGACCGTCCAGCAGGTGCCCGTGGTCCAGCCAGACCCGGCCCGCCCGCAGGCCCGCCATCACCGCCCGGTAGCCGTAGCGGGTCACGCCGACGTGGGTGCGGCTGAACTCGCCCGGCCAGAAGTCGCTGCCGGGCTGCGGGGTGCCGGTGTCCACCGGGTCCGGCAGCCTGCCGGTGTTGTCGAAGTCCTGCCCAGGCGGCCAGTCGCCGTTCCTCCAGGTGTCGAAGACCGTGCGGTGGTTGTCGGAGTTGGTGGTGACGGTGAACGGACGGCCCTCCGACAGCATCGCGTCCCACAGCCCGCCCACCGTCGCCGTGGCCCAGTCGAACCCGCCGTACGTCAGGTAGGCGTCCGCCGGATATCCCGCCCAGGACTGCGCGGACGGCTTGTTCTCGTACTCGCCGCGGATCGAGGAGGCACCGCGCAGGCCGGGGATCGCGGCACCCTGGGCGCCCGGCGCGCCCTCCATGCCGATCATGATCTCGGCCGCCGCGTCCCGCCAGTCGCGGATCTCGTACGGCGAGTCGATCCCGAGCCGCAGCGGATGGTTCGCCAGCACCAGGACGTCGTCGACGTAGCCCGAACGGCGCTGCTCGGCCAGCCACTTGATGGCCTTGACGGCGTGCGCCTGGTTGCGGGCGGTGTCCGCGTCGGCCTCGCCGCCCTTGTCGTAGCCGAGCAGCTTGCCGTCGAAGGCCAGCTCGAACCGCGTGAGCAGGTCGGTCTCGTGGCGGCCCGGCGCGGCGAACACGGTGGCGTGCTCGGCGGCCGGGATGTACCACTCCAGGCCCTGGAAGATCAGCTGGCGCGGGTTGTCCCGACGGGCCCTGAGGATCTCGGCGTGCTCCGACTTCGCGCCGTAGTGGGCGTGCCCGAAGTTGGAGTGCTCGTTGAACACCATCCAGTCCAGGCCGAACCGGGCGGCTGCCTGCGCCTGCTGGGAGAACGTGTACTTCGCGTCGTGGCTGTACACCGAGTGCACGTGGTGGTCGCCGACCAGGTAGGCGAGGCGGGGGTCGTCGCCGCCGGGACCGTGTCCGGAGGAGGCCCGCGCGGGCGTGGCCGCCGATCCGAGGGCGAACGCGGCGCCGAACAGGCCGGCCCGGCGCAGGAGCCCGCGCCGGGACACGCCCTGTGCGTCCAGTCCGGCGGCGGGGACGGCGGGATCGGCCCAGGCGGGCAACTGCTGCTCGGTCATGATGACGATCCTCGTGACGGGGGCAGGGGAGGGTGACGTGCCGGATCTCCGGGGCGGGGTGTCACAGGGTGCGCAGGGTCCAGCTCCAGCGGTGGACGCCCGGTGCGACGAGGTAGGAGGGGAAGGTGTCGGGGCCGCAGGAGGCCGTGCCCAGGCCCCGGTGCGCGGCGTCGATGTGGACCACGCAGCCGGCCCGGGGCACGAGTTCGTCGTGGTGGGCGGCGGCGGTGAGGTCCTCGGCGCGGTAGCGGCTGACGGAGACCTGGCGGGGCTCGTCCAGCTCGACCGCGAGTCCGGTGGCGTCCGGCGCCGACAGCGTGAACCGCCGTACACCGTGGCGTCCGCCGCTCTCCTGGGGCCGCAGGTACGGGGTGAACAGCTCGTCCACCGGCAGCGAGTGGTGGCCGACCGGGGCACCGGCGGCACGGTCGGGGTACGACTCCCAGGGACCCTGACCGAACCACTCCAGCAGCGCCGGCCCGGCCACCGTCTCGAAGACCGAGCCGACCCGGGCCACGTCGTCGAACCCGTCGGGCAGCTCGGCCGACTCCTCGACCCGGATGCCGCCCTCGACCGCGGTGAACTCCTGCCGGTGCCGGACGACTCCCGTCGTCCCCGCGTACTCGGCGAGCACCGTCACACGGTCGTGCGCCCGCCGTACCGAGACCACCTTGCGCACCAGGCTGTCCAGGCCCAAGGCCCGCCAGCGCGGTGCGATCCCGCCGAGTTCGTCGTTGTCGGTGGGGGCCCGCCACAGCGACAGCGTCGGCGCGGCGGCCAGCAGCGGGTGCAGCAGCAGCCCCTCGCCGTCCACCTCGACACCGGGTCCGCCCGGCACGGCCGCCGGGGCGGGGCCGGGGGCCCGCAGCCGGATCTGCGGCGCGCACACCTCCGTACCGGCCGGCGCCCACGCCTGGTCGCCGGCGGTGGTCACGCGCAGCGTCAGCCAGGCCTCGCCGCCGTCCGCCGGGACCTCGAAGGGCAGCGGCACCGCCGCGCTCTCGCCGGGGCACAGCTCGGGCAGCTCGGCCGGACCGGTCAGGGTGCGGCCGTCGGCCAGGGCCAGCTCCCAGGTCGCGGCCAGCCAGTCGAAGCCCCGGAAGTGCTGGTGGTTGGCGAGCACGATGCCCTCGTGCCTGAAGCACCGGATGCGGACCGGTGCCGCGAGTTCCCGGTGCTCGTACAGGGCGGGCTTGGGGGTCCGGTCGGGGAAGACCATGCCGTCCGCGACGAACGCCCCGTCGTGCGTGGCCTCGCCGAAGTCGCCGCCGTACGCCCAGCGGTGACCGGGCGCGGCGACACCGTTGTCGTACAGTCCGGCGCCCGCGCGCCCGACCGGTCTACCGTCGCTCACCCGCTGGAGAATTCCGTGGTCCCAGAACTCCCAGATGAACCCGCCCTGAAGCCCCGGAGTGGACTCGATGGCGGCCCAGTGGTCGGCCAGCGTGCCGTTGCTGTTGCCCATGGCGTGCGAGTACTCGCACTGGATCAGCGGCTTCGTCTGCTCGCCGGAGAGCGCGTGCGCCACGCACTCCGCGAGCGGCGCGTACATCGGGCAGGCGATGTCGGAAGCCACGTCCGGGTCCGCCCAGCCCCGTTTCGCCGCCCCTTCGTACTGGAGCGGCCGGGTCGGGTCGTGCCGCCGCACCCAGCCCGCCGCCGCGTCGTGGTTGGCGCCGTAGTCGGACTCGTTGCCCAGCGACCAGATGATGACCGACGGGTGGTTCTTGTCCCGCAGCACCATCCGCGAGACCCGGTCCACGAAGGCGTTCAGGTAGCGCGGATCGTCGGCGATCTCGTGCGCGTGGTCGTGGGACTCGATGTCGGCCTCGTCGACCACGTAGAGGCCCAGTTCGTCGGCGAGGTCGTAGAACGCGGGGTCGTTCGGATAGTGCGCCGTGCGGACCGCGTTGAACCCGAACCGCTTCAGCAGCACCAGGTCCGCGCGCATGTCGGCGTACGACACGGTCCGCCCGGTGAGCGGGTGGAAGTCGTGCCGGTTGATGCCGCGGACGAACACCCGCTCGCCGTTGACCAGCAGGTCACGGCCGGCGATCTCGACGTCCCGGAACCCGACGCGGTGGTACGACGTGTCGGCGACCGTGCCGTCCGCGCGGTGCAGCCGCACCGTCAGCCCGTACAGCTCGGGCTGCTCCGCGTTCCAGGTGCGCACCCCGGGCACGACGGTGCGGACACGGGCCTCGCCCAGGAAGTCGGAGACCCGGTCGTCCTCGGCGTTGGCCCGGTCGAACCCGGCGTCCTGCGCGAGGAGTTCGCCGTCCAGGTCGGCGCTGACGTACCAGCCGTCCGGCAGCGCACCGCCACGGTCGCGCACCGCGCAGTCCACCCGCAGCTCGCCGCTCCGCCGGGCCCGCACGGTCACGTCGGCGAGGTGCAGCGGGTCGGTCGCGTACAGCAGCACGGAGCGGGTGATCCCGCCGTGCCACCAGTGGTCCTGGTCCTCGATGTGCGAGGCGTCCGACCACTTGACGACGGTCAGGCGGAGCACGGACCGCTCGCCGGGGCGCACCACCTCGGTGAGGTCGAACTCGGCCGCCAGATGGGAGTCCTTGGAGAGGCCCACCGGCCGCCCGTCCACGTGCACCAGCAGGACGCTCTCGGCGGCGCCGACCTGCAGGACGATCCGGCGCCCCGCCCACTCGGCGGGCACGTCCAGGTCGCGCTCGTGGACGCCGGTGGGGTCGGCGGCGGGGGCGTGCGGCGGGAACGCGCCGAACGGCATGGTCACGTTGGTGTACTGCGGACGGTCGTCCGTGTCCTGCATCGTCCACGCGCCGGGGACGTGCAGCGCCGACCACGGGACGCCGTCCGCCGCCGCCTGCGGAGCCGGGAGCAGCCAAAAGCGCCACTCGCCGTCCAGGGACAGGGCGCCCGGACGCCGGTCGACGGCGTTCATGGGCAGCCGCCCCCAGGAGGTCACCTCGGGTGCCTCCCAGGGGCGGAGCGCGGTCAGCGGGTCGGTCACTTGACGGCTCCCTTGGCCAGGTCGCCGATGATCTGGCGGGCACCGACCGCGAACACGATCAGCAGGGGGACGAGGGCGAGGAGCGCGCCGGTCATGACCATTCCGTAGTCGGTGGTGCCGTGGGTGCCGTTGAGCTGGGACAGCGCGACCTGGAGGGTGACGTTGTCCGGGTTGGTGAGGGCGATCAGCGGCCAGGCGTAGTCGTTCCACTGGCCCATGAAGGTGAAGATGCCGAGGAAGGCGAGGCCCGGCCGGACCACCGGGAGGGCCACGTGCCAGTACTGGCGGAGGAAGTGCGCGCCGTCGATGCGGGAGGCGTCGAGGAGTTCGTCGGGGATGGCGCCCTTCATGTACTGGCGCATCCAGAAGATCCCGAACGCGTTGGCCGCCGCCGGCACGACCAGCGAGGTCATCGAGCCGATCCAGCCCAGCTTCGCCATGATCACGAACTGCGGGATGGCGGCCAGCTGGGCGGGCACCATGAAGATGACCATCAGCAGGGCGAACAGCAGGTTCTTGCCGGGGAAGGCGAACTTGGCGAAGACGAAGGCGGCCAGCGAGTCGAAGAACAGGACCAGGAAGGTCACCGAGCCCGCGACCAGCAGCGAGTTCGCCATCGACCCGAAGAAGTCGATGTTGTCGAAGAGGCTGCGGGCGTTCTCCAGGAAGTGCGGTCCCGGCAGCAGCTTCGGCGGGTAGGAGAAGATCTCCGACGTGGTGTGCGTCGACATGATCACGGCCCAGTAGAACGGGAAGGCCGAGAGCAGCAGACCGGCGACCAGGGCGGCGTGCAGGGCGAGTCCGCGGCCGCGGGTGCCCTTGACGGCCCGGGGGCGCGTCGTGCGGATGGATGCCATGGTGTGCGGCCTCCCTAGTCTTCGCCCCGGCGCTGCACCAGGCGCCAGTTGACGATCGAGAAGATGATGACGACGAGGAAGACGCCCCAGGCCACGGCGGCGCCGTACCCGAAGTCGTTGTTGTCGAAGGTCTGCTGGAAGAAGTAGAGGACCATGGTCTGCCCGGCGTGGCCCGGACCGCCCGCGAACGTGGAGTCGTTGGAGGTGGTCTGCAGCAGGACCTGCGGTTCGGAGAAGCTCTGCAGTCCGGTGACGGTCGACACGACGAGCACGAACAGCAGCACCGGCCGCATCATCGGCAGCGTGATCCGGAAGAAGGTCTGCACCGGCCCGGCGCCGTCCATCCGGGCGGCCTCGTACAGTTCGCCGGGGATGGTCTGGAGCCCGGCGAGGAAGATGATCGCGTTGTAGCCGGTCCACTGCCAGGTCATCAGCGTGGCGATGGCCACCTTGATGCCCCACGGGGTGTTCAGCCAGGCGATCTGGTCGATCCCCGCGGCTCGCAGAAAGGCGTTCACCAGGCCGAAGTTGGTGGAGAACACCGACCCGAAGATGATCGCGACGGCGACCACGGACGTCACGTTCGGCAGGAAGTAGGCGAAGCGGTAGACGTTCTTGAAGCGGACCGCCGAGTTGAGCATCACGGCCGTCACCATCGCCAGGAAGATCATGGGGAAGGTGGCGAGCGCCCAGATGACGATCGTGTTCCCGACCGCGGTCCAGAAGTCGGTGTCGCCGAGCAGGTACCGGTACTGCGACAGACCGGCCCACTCCATCGGGCCGAGGCCGTCCCAGCGGTGCAGGGAGACGTAGAGCGAGAAGCCGACCGGGATCAGGCCGAAGCAGAGGAAGAGGAGGTAGAAGGGGGAGATGGCGGCGTACAGGTGCCAGTACCTGCGGATTCCGGTGCGGGGGCCGGCCGCCGCGGGCCGTTCCGTGGTCGTCGGGGGCTTCTCCAGGGCGGTGGCCATCACAGACCCACCCCCAGGTGCTGGGCGATGCGCCGGCACTTGCTCATGGCGTCCTTCCAGGCCTGCTCGGGGTTCTTGCCGAGGACGCCGACGTTCTTGATCTCGTCCTTCAGGGGCTGCCCGAGTGCCACGTCGAACGGGCTGTTGTAGGCGACGGCGATCCGCTGCGCGGCGGGCCCGAAGACGTCCATCGTGACCTGGCCGCCGAAGAACGGGTCGGGCTCGCGCAGGGTCTTCAGGCCGTACGACGCCGGGGTCGAGGGGAAGAGGCCCGCGTCCGCGAACCCCTGGGCCTGGTTGTCCGCGTCGAGCATCCAGGTGATGATCCGGAACGCCTGCTCGGGCTCCCGGCACTCCTTGGTGATCGACAGGAAGGACCCGCCGATGTTGGAGGGCCGTACCGGCATCTGGGCCACCCGCCACCGGCCCTCGGTCCTCGGGACGCCGGTCTTGATGTCGTTGGTGGCCCAGGAGGCGTTGAGCTGGCTGGGCAGCTTGCCGTCCTGGAGCGCGGAGAGCTGGTCGGGCGTGCCGCTGACCAGGTCCGAGACGATCCCCCGCCGCTTCGCCTCGACGGCCAGTGCCCAGGCCCGGCGGACGTGGTCCTGGTCGCCGATGAAGTGCCGGTCCTTGTCGACGTACCGCGCGCCGCCCTGCGTCACCACGTTCTCGAAGACCGCGTTGACGTCGGAGAGCAGGCAGGTCCCCGGGATGCGCTTCTTGAGCTGCTCGCCGGCGGCGAAGAACTTCTCCCAGGTGTCCAGTCCCGCGGAGACGTCGTCGGGTTCGTAGGGCAGTCCGGCCTTCCGGAAGACCTCGTACTGGTAGAAGTGCGCGACCGGGCCGCAGTCGATCGGGAAGCCGACCATGGTGCCGTCGTCGGCGATGCCCTGGTCCCACTTCCAGGAGAGGTACCGGTTCTTGTACGTGTCCGCGCCCAGCGTGCGCAGGTCCACGAACTGGTTCGCGTTCGGCAGGTAGGACGCCATGTCCTCGCCCTTGAGGCCCGCGATGTCCGGGACGTGGGCGCGGCCGGTCATGGTGGTGAGCAGCTTGGACCGGTAGTAGCCGCCGATCTTGACGGCCCGCAGGTCGACGTCGGCGCCGTAGCGGGCCGTGGCCTTTTTGACGACCGTGTCGCCGAGGCCGCCGTCCCAGTACCACAGGACCATGTTCCGGCCGGTGGAACCGGTCGGAACGGCACAGCCGGATGCCAGGCCGCCGAGCGCCGTGGCGGCCGAACCGGCCAGGCCCGCGCGCAGCAGGCCTCTACGTGAGAGCCGCACAGCTCCCACCGCCTTTCGGGTCTTTCGGATCTGTTCGGGACTTTCGCGTGCAGCGTGGGGGAGCGGGGCGTGGGGGCCGCCGTGGGGTGTCAGGGCCGCGGTGCGGGGGGTGTGACGGGTGCGTGGCGCACGGGCGGGCCGGGGTCGGCCGGCAGCCGGCCGGCGAGGAAGCCGTAGGCGCGCCGCAGTCCGGGGTCGGTGACCGACCGCCACCAGCGGTCGACGCCGTACCAGCCGGGGGCCGCGAGCGCCCCGCCGTGGTGGCCGACCGAGAGGCCGGCGGCCAGGACGGCGAACCGCAGCCGTTCGGCCAGCGGCCAGCCGGCGAGCGAGGCGGTCACGAAGCTCGCCCCGAAGACGTCCCCGGCGCCCGTCGCGTCCAGGACGTCCACGGCCAGGGCCGGGACCTCCGCGAACTCGCCGGTGGTCTGGTCGACGGCCACCGCGCCGTCGCCGCCGCGGGTCACCACGGCCACCGGGACCAGTTCGGCGAGCGTGCCGAGGGCCGCGACCGCGCTGTCGGTGCGGGTGTAGGCCATCGCCTCGGTCTCGTTGGGGAGGAAGGCGTGGCACAGGGCGAGCTGGTCGAGGAGGTCGCGGGACCACCGCTGGGTGGGGTCCCAGCCGACGTCGGCGTAGATCCGGGTGCCGTCCGCGGCGGCCTTGGCGATCCACGCGCGGGGTTCGGCCTCCAGGTGGACGAGCGCCGTGCGGGCCGCGGGCGGATCGCCCATCAGCACGTCCTGCGAGTACGGCGGTTCGCAGCCGTGGGTGACCAGGGCCCGGTCCTGTCCGTGGGCGAGGGCGACGGTGACCGGCGTGGGCCAGTTCTCCGCGGTCCGGGAGAGGGCGAGGCCGACGCCTTCCTGACGGGCCAGTACCTCCCGGCAGTGGAGGCCGTAGAAGTCGTCGCCGAAGACCGTGGCCAGTTCGGTGCGCAGACCGAAACGGGAGGCCGCCACCGCGAGGTTCGCGATGCCGCCGGGGCCGCAGCCCATGCCGGCCGTCCAGACCTCCTCGCCCGGTGCCGGCGGCTTCCCGAGTCCGGTCAGGACGAGGTCGTAGAAGAGGAGACCGGTCAGCAGCACGTCGGGTATGTCGTCGTCCACACGCCACCCTCTCGTCAAAACTCGTCAATTTCGATGACGGAATCGTGCGCTGCCACGCGAGATTGGTCAATACATGAGCAGAACTGAGCATAGAAATGATTGAAGATGACGAGTACTGTTCCTCGCGTGCTGGCAGAACGACGACATCAACTCATCCTGCGGGCCCTGCGTTCGGGTGGTCCCGCGGCCGTGACCGACCTCTCCGAGCAACTGGGCGTGAGCCCCGCGACCGTCCGGCGCGACCTGCTGAGACTGGAGGAGGAAGGGCTCCTCACGCGGGTGCACGGCGGCGCCGTCGCCGACGAGGGCGACCAGCCCTTCGCCGAGGTCGCCGAGGTGCGGGTCACGCAGAAGGACGCCATAGCGGCCCGCGCCGCCGCCCTGGTCGCGGACGGCCAGTCGGTCCTCCTGGACATCGGCACCACCGCCTACCGGCTGGCCCGCCAGCTGCACGGCCGGCGCCTCACCGTGATCACCAGCAACCTGGTGGTCTACGAGGAGCTGGCCGACGACGAGGGCATCGAACTGGTGCTGCTCGGCGGCGTGGTGCGCCGCGAGTACCGCTCCCTGGTCGGCTTCCTCACCGAGGACAACCTGCGCCAGCTGCACGCCGACTGGCTCTTCCTCGGCACCAGCGGAGTGCGGCCCGGCGGCCAGGTGATGGACACGACGGTGGTGGAGGTGCCGGTCAAACGGGCGATGATCAAGGCGAGCGACAAGGCCGTCCTGCTCGCGGACGCCGCCAAGTTCCCGGGTACGGGCATGGCGAAGGTCTGCGGTCCCGAGGACCTGGACATGGTGGTGACCGACGCGCCGGTCGACCCGGCGACCCGGTCCGCCCTGGAGGAGGCCGGTGTCGACGTGGTCCTGGCAGGAAAGGCTCAAGCGTGAAACTGACGATTCTCGGCGGCGGCGGATTCCGGGTGCCGCTCGTGTACGGCGCGCTGCTGACGGACCGCGGCGAGGGCCGGGTCACCGAGGTCGTGCTGCACGACCTCGACGCCGGCCGGCTGTCCGCGGTCGCCCGGGTCCTGGCCGAACAGGCGGCAGGCGTCCCGGGCGCCCCCGCGGTGACCGCCACGACCGACCTCGACGAGGCCCTGCGCGGGGCCCGCTTCGTCTTCTCCGCGATCCGCGTCGGCGGCCTCGCGGGCCGGGCCGAGGACGAGCGGGTGGCCCTCGCCGAAGGCGTCCTCGGGCAGGAGACGGTCGGCGCGGGCGGGATCGCCTACGGACTGCGGACCGTCCCCGTCGCCGTCGACATCGCCCGCCGGGTGGCGCGCCTGGCCCCCGACGCCTGGGTCATCAACTTCACCAACCCCGCGGGACTGGTCACCGAGGCCATGTCCCGCCACCTCGGCGACCGGGTCATCGGCATCTGCGACTCGCCGGTGGGCCTCGGCCGCCGCATCGCCCGGGTGCTCGGCGCGAAGGACCCGGGCGAGGCCTGGATCGACTACGTCGGCCTCAACCACCTCGGCTGGGTCCGCGGCCTGCGCATCGCGGGCCGCGACGAACTCCCGCGCCTGCTGGCCGACCCGGCCCTGCTCGGCTCCTTCGAGGAGGGCAGGCTCTTCGGCGCCGACTGGCTGCGGTCCCTCGGCGCCGTCCCCAACGAGTACCTGCACTACTACTACTTCAACCGCGAGGCCGTCCGCGCCTACCAGCAGGCCGAGAAGACCCGCGGCGCCTTCCTGCGCGACCAGCAGGCGCACTTCTACGAGGCGGTCGCCGAGCCCGGCGCGAAGGCCCTCGACGTCTGGGACCGCACCCGCGCCGAGCGCGAGGCCACCTACATGGCCGAGAACCGGGAGACCGCGGGCGCCGGCGAGCGGGACGCCGACGACCTGTCCGGCGGCTACGAGAAGGTGGCCCTGGCCCTCATGCGGGCCATCGCCCGCGACGAACGCACCACCCTGATCCTCAACGTCCGCAACCGCGGCACGCTGTCCGCACTCGACGGCGAGGCCGTCATCGAGGTGCCCTGCCTGGTCGACGCCAACGGCGCCCACCCGGTCGCCGTCGATCCGCTGCCCGGTCACGCGACCGGTCTCGTCTGCGCGGTCAAGGCGGTCGAGCGCGAGGTGCTGGCCGCCGCGGAGTCCGGCTCCCGCGCGACGGCCGTGAAGGCCTTCGCGCTGCACCCGCTGGTCGACTCGGTGAACGTCGCCCGCCGGCTGGTGGAGGGGTACACCGAGGTCCACCCGGGCCTCGCGTATCTTGGGTGACCAGCCGCACGGAAAGCGCTTTCCACACCTCTCCTGGAGACTTCCATGCACGACGAACGCCGCCGGATCGAGGAGCGCGTGGCGCGCCTCCACGACCAGCGCATCAAGCCCGCGGTCCACGCGGCCGCCGTTCCCTTCGAGGTGTCCGCCTGGCAGGCGCCCGGTGAGCCGGTGCCCTTCGAGGAGGCCGCGGCCGCCCCGTACGAGCCGTTCGCCATGGACACCCCGTGGGGCCCGCCGTGGGGCACCACCTGGTTCCGGATGCGCGGGCAGGTGCCCGCCGAGTTCGCGGGCCGCCGGGTCGAGGCGGTCATCGACCTCGGCTTCGTCGGCGACTGGCCCGGCAACCAGGCCGAGGCCCTGGTCCACCTCGCCGACGGGACCCCGCTGAAGGCGGTGAACCCGCTCAACCAGTACGTGCGGATCGCGAACCCGGCGACCGGCGGCGAGGTGATCGACTACCTGGTCGAGGCCGCCTCCAACCCCGACATCCTGGCAGGCGACTTCGCCGCGCCGACCCCGCTCGGCGACGTGCTGACCGCCGGCGACCAGCCGCTCTACACCTTCCGGCGCGCCGACATCGCCGTCCTGGACGAGGAGGTCTTCCACCTCGACCTCGACCTCCAGGTGCTGCGCGAGCTGATGCTGGAGCTGGGCGAGCACGACCCGCGCCGGCACGAGATCGCGCACGCCCTCGACCACGCCATGGACCTGCTCGACCTGGACGACGTCGCCGGCTCGGCCGCCGCCGTGCGCGAGGCCCTGAGGCCCGCGCTGGCCAAGCCCGCGCACGCCAGCGCGCACCGCGTCTCCGGCGTCGGCCACGCCCACATCGACTCGGCCTGGCTCTGGCCGATCCGCGAGACCAAGCGCAAGACCGCCCGCACCTTCTCCAACGTCACCTCGCTGGCCGAGGAGTACGAGGAGTTCGTCTTCGCCTGCTCGCAGGCCCAGCAGTACGAGTGGGTGCGCGACAACCACCCGAAGGTCTGGGCCCGGATCCAGGAGTCCGTCAAGAAGGGCCAGTGGGCGCCGGTCGGCGGCATGTGGGTGGAGTCCGACGGCAACCTGCCCGGCGGCGAGGCGGTCGCCCGCCAGTTCGTCCACGGCAAGCGGTTCTTCATGGAGCACTTCGGCATCGAGACCAAGGGCGTGTGGCTGCCGGACTCCTTCGGCTACAACGCGGCCTACCCGCAGATCGCCAAGCTCGCCGGCAACGAGTGGTTCCTCACCCAGAAGATCTCCTGGAACCAGACCAACAAGTTCCCGCACCACACCTTCTGGTGGGAGGGCATCGACGGCACCCGCATCTTCACGCACTTCCCGCCCGTCGACACCTACAACGCCCGCTTCAGCGGCGAGGAGATGTCCCGCGCGGTCCGCAACTACGCCGAGAAGGGCGGCGCCACCCGCTCGCTGGCCCCGTTCGGCTGGGGCGACGGCGGCGGCGGCCCGACCCGCGAGATCATGGAGCGGGCCCGCCGGCTGAAGGACCTGGAGGGCTCCCCGCGCGTCGAGGTCGAGCACCCGGACGCCTTCTTCGCCAAGGCCCGCGCCGAGTACGAGGACGCGCCGGTCTGGGTCGGCGAGCTGTACCTGGAGCTGCACCGCGCCACCTACACCTCGCAGGCCCGCACCAAGCAGGGCAACCGGCGCAGCGAGCACGGGCTGCGCGAGGCCGAGCTGTGGGCGACCACCGCGGCCCTGCACGCGCCCGGCTACCGCTACCCGCACGAACGGCTCGACCGGCTCTGGAAGACGGTCCTGCTCCACCAGTTCCACGACATCCTGCCGGGCTCCTCGATCGCCTGGGTGCACCGCGAGGCGGAGGCCGAGTACGCCCGGGTCGCCGCGGAACTGGACACGCTGACCGCCGAGGCGCTCGCGGCGCTCGGCGGCGGCCCGGCCCGGGTCTTCAACACCAGCCCCTACGACCGCGCCGAGGTCGTCAGGGACGCGGCGGGCACGCCGGTGTACGTCGAGGTCCCGGCGAACGGCAGCGCCCCGCTGACCGCCGCCGCCGAGGCCCCGCGGCCGGTGACGGCCGAGGGCCGGGTCCTCGACAACGGACTCGTCCGGGTCGAGGTCGCCGAGGACGGCACCCTGTCGTCGGTGTACGACCACCGGGCCGGCCGCGAGGTCCTCGCCGGCCAGGGCAACCTGCTGCGCCTGCACACCGACCTCCCGAACTACTGGGACGCCTGGGACGTCGACAAGCACTACAGGAACCGCTACACGGACCTGCTGGAACCCTCCGAGATCACGGTCTGCGAGGCCGACCCGCTGACCGGCTCGATCCGCGTCACCCGCCCCTTCGGCAACGGCTCGACGATCGTCCAGACGATCACGGTCCGGGCCGGCAGCCCGCGGATCGACTTCGAGACGGACATCGACTGGCACGAGGCGGAGAAGTTCCTCAAGGCCGGGTTCCCGGTGGACATCCGCGCCGCGCACTCCTCCGCGGAGATCCAGTTCGGCCACGTGCAGCGGCCCACGCACACCAACACCAGCTGGGAGGCGGCCCGGTTCGAGGTCTCCGGCCACCGCTGGGTGCACCTCGCCGAGCCCGGCTACGGCGTCGCCGTCGTCAACGACTCGACCTACGGCCACGACGTCTCCCGCACGGTCCGCGAGGACGGAGGGACGACCACCACGGTCCGCCTCTCCCTGGTCCGCGCCCCGCGCGTCCCGGACCCGGGCGCCGACCAGGGCCGGCACCGCATCACCTACTCCCTGCTGCCCGGCGCGAGCGTCCCGGACGCGGTCGCCGCGGGCTACGCCCTCAACCTCCCGCTGCGGGTGGCCGATTCGGCCGGTGAGCCGCAGCCGGTGGTCTCGGTGGACGGCGCGGGCGTGACCGTCGAGGCGGTCAAGCTCGCCGACGACGCCTCCGGCGACGTCGTGGTCCGGCTCTACGAGTCCGGCGGCGGCCGCGCCCGGGGCGTGCTGCGCACCGGCTTCCCGCTCGCCGGCGCCCAGGTCACCGACCTGCTGGAGCGCCCCCTGCAGGACGCGGCCGCCGACGGCGACACCGTCGCGGTGGAACTGCGCCCCTTCCAGATCCTCACCCTGCGGCTGCGGAGGGGCTGACCGGATGGCCGTGCAACCCTGGTTCACCGACGCCAAGCTGGGGATCTTCGTGCACTGGGGCATCTACGCCGTCGACGGGGTCCAGGAGTCCTGGTCCTTCTACGACGGCGTCGTGCCGCACGAGCGGTACATGTCCCAGCTGGAACGGTTCACCGGCGCCCGCTACGACCCGAGGGCGTGGGCGGACCTGTTCGCCCGCGCCGGCGCCCGGTACGCCGTGCTGACCAGCCGCCATCACGACGGGGTCGCCCTGTGGGACACCGCGTACGGCTCCCTGAACCTCGGCAGGGACTACCTCGGGCCCTACGCCGAGGCCCTGCGGGAGAAGGACCTGAAGGTCGGCCTCTACTACTCGCACTCCGACTGGAACCACCCCGACTACGCCTCCACGCGCAAGCCGGGCCGCCCGCCGGAGCAGGAGGACAACCGCTACTCGGAGGTGGCCGCCGGGCACGAGGACCCGGCCGCCTGGGAACGCTTCCTCGCCTACCGCGACGGCCAGATAACGGAGCTGGCCTCGCGGATCCGGCCGGACCTGATGTGGTTCGACGGGGAGTGGGAGCGCAGCGGGGAGCAGTGGCGGATCCCCGGCCTGGCCGCGCTGATCAGGTCGTACGTCCCCGATGTCGTCTTCAACGCGCGGATGCTCGACGAAGGCGACTACGCCACCCCCGAGCAGGGCGCCCCGGTCGTGCCGCCCGACGGCCCGTGGGAGCTGTGCCTGACGATCAACGACTCCTGGGGGTACCAGCACCATGATCACAACCACAAGTCCCTGGCCCAGCTGATCCGGTACTTCACCGAGACCATCGGCGGCGGCGGAAACCTGCTGCTCGACGTCGGGCCGATGGAGGACGGCACCGTCCCGCCACCGCAGGCGGAGCGGCTGGAGGGACTGGGGGAGTGGATCCGGCGGCACGCCGAGGCGGTGTACGGCACCGGGCGCGGGCTGCCGGCCGGGCACCACTACGGGCCCAGCACCCTCTCGGCCGACCGGCGCACCCTCTACCTCACCCTGTTCGACGCCCCGCGCGCCGAGATCGGCGTCCGGGGCCTGGCGACGGCCGTCCGCGGGGTCACCGTGCTCGGCACCGGGACCGAACTCGGCCACCGGGTGGTCGGCGGGCTGCACGAGGCGGTCGGGGTGCTGTGGATCGATCCGCCGCCGGCGGCCGACCTCGATCCGTACGCCACGGTCCTCGCCGTCGAGCTGGACGGGGAACTGGCGCTGTACCGGGGATCGGGCCGGTCCTGACGGGACAGGCGAGGTACGTCGCGAAATCTCATATGAAGAATTAAGAGAACGGTAAGTCAGCAGGTCACGGCGGCTTTTCGGGCCGCCGTGACCCCTTTGGTTCGCCTCCCGGACATCTGGGGTTCGCCTTCCACCCCTGGGATGCGGAACGGCAGGGACGACAGAAAGGCATCACCGTGCGAGACCCGCGCATGTCAGCGATCGCCAGGGGGCTCAAGCGCCGCGGACGGCTCATGGCGCAGGCGGTGAGCCCCCCGCGCAGGACGCTGGACGCGATCCCGACCCAGCGCCCGGCACGGCCCGAGCCCGCCGACGCCTACGTGGCCCCGCGCGCCCCGCGCCTGGTGGAGTCACCGGTCTTCGTCCTCTCCTCGGTCCGCTCCGGCTCCACGCTGCTGCGCGTCCTGCTCAACAGCCACAGCCGCATCCGGGCCCCGCACGAGATGCACCTGCGCACGGTCCACGTCCGGATGTCCCGGGAGTTCACCGCGGACGCCATGAAGGAACTGGCCCTCGACCGCGAGGAGCTGGAGCACGTCCTGTGGGACCGGGTGCTGCACCTGGAACTCAGCCGCAGCGGCAAGGACCTCATCGTCGACAAGACCCCGCCGAACACCCTCATCTGGCCCCGGCTTCAGCGATGTTGGCCCGAGGCCCGGTTCGTCCTGCTGCTGCGCCACCCCGGCGCCGTCATCCAGTCCCTGACCAGCCGCCGCGCCGACCCCGACCACGAGGCGATCCGGGCCGAGGTGCTGGACTACGCCGAGAAGCTCGAAGAGGCGCGCCTGAAGCTGCCCGGCGCCCACGTGATCACCTACGAGGACCTCACCGCCGAACCGGAGCGGATCACCCGCGAGCTCTGCGCGTACCTCGGCGTCCCGTGGGAGAGCGGCATGCTCGACTACGGCAAGCAGGACCACGGCACGTTCAGGCCGAAGCTCGGCGACTGGAGCAAGGAGATCAGGTCCGGCCGGATCCAGGCCGCGCGCCAGGCCGACCCGGCGGCCGCGCTCCCGCCTCGGCTGGCCGGGATAGCGAAGGCGTGGGGGTACCCGGTCTAGGGCACCCCCACGCCTCCTCCGGCGTCGCCGCTCAGCCGGTGAAGCCGGCCGTGATCGAGGTGAACTGCCAGGTGTTCTGGCTGATCCCGGAGCAGTTGCTCACCACGCCGCCGCCCGCGCAGCCGCGGTCGCGGTTGACGGCCCAGAACGCGAGCCGGGCGATGTGGTGCGTGTTGCCCCAGTCGCGGATCTGCGTCCAGATCGCCGGGGTCGTGGTCTCCTGCTGGTCCGACAGGCCGTTCATGCCGGAGATCCCGATGTGCGCGTAGGCCGTCGCGTCGTCCCACCCGAAGGTGGACTTCAGCTTGGTCTTCAGCCCCTCGGCCGCCGCCACGGTGTTGCCGTACATGTCGGCGCCGCCGCCGAAGTCGAACGGCATGATGGTGAAGACGTCGATGTTCGCGCCGAGCGACTGGGCCTGCTCGATGAGCCGGTTGCCGTAGTACGTCGGCCCGGTGGTGGACGTACCGAAGGTGACGATCGTCCGCAGGCCGGGGTTGTTGGCCTTGACCGTCTTCAGGGCGGTCAGGATCTTCGCCTGCACGGCCTCGTTCTCGAACTCGTCCGTGTTCTCGACGTCCATGTCGACGGTCTTGAGCCCGTACGCGTCGATCACCTTCTGGATGGCTCCGGCCAGCGCGCTCGCCGAGGAGCAGTTGGCGCCGAGCTTGCTGCCCTGCCAGCCGCCGAACGACGGGGTGATGTCACCGCCGGCCGCCTTGATCTGGTTGATCGCGGTCTGGTCGGCGCCGCCGGTCAGCGGCCGGCTGCCGTCCCAGGCCGGGGTGCAGCCGCCGGAGTCCAGCACGAAGGCCATGGTGAAGTTCTTGATGCCGGTCGCGCTCATCACCGTCGCCGGGCTCGGCGGGTCGCCCCAGCCCTCGTACAGGTAGGGCGCCGCCTGCTTGAACCCGGTGCCGCCGCCGGTGCCCGCGTCCGTGGTGACGCTCACCGCGTTGGAGGCGGCCGAGACGTTGCCCGCCGCGTCGCGGGCCTTCACGGTGAACGTGTACGCAGTGCTCGCGGACAGTCCGCCGACCGTCGCGGACGTGCCGGAGACGCTCGTCGCCAGGGTCGACCCGCGGTAGACGTCGTAGGCCGTCACCCCGACGTTGTCCGTCGCGGCCGACCACGACAGGGACACGCTCGACGAGGTCTTCCCGGTGGAGGCGAGGTTCGTGGGCGCGGTCGGCGCCTGGGTGTCGGAGCCACCGCCGCCGGGCCCGTCGAGGCTGATGTCGTCGGCGTAGTAGGTGCCCTGCGCGTACCAGCCGTGCACGTAGATCTGGGCGCTGGTCTGCGAGGCCCCGGTGGTGAAGGAGACGCTCAACTGGCTGTACTGGGACGGCGAGCTGGTCCACGTGGAGGCACCGCCGGTGACCCCGAGGTAGACGTAGGAGCCGCGCACCCAGCCGCTGAGCGAGTACGTGGTGTTGGGCTGCACGGCGACGGTCTGGGCGCACTGGGCGGTGTCACTGGAACTCACGGCCCCCGCGAGGGCCTTGGACCCGCCGTGCACCGGCGAGGACACGACGGAGCCCAGGTTCCCGGTGCAGGACCAGGGCGACAGGCTCCCCGACTCGAAGCCGGGGTTGGTGAGGACGTTGGCCGCCTGCGCGGTACCGGGAAGCGCGATGGCCCCGGCGAGCGCGAGGGCGCCGGAGCCGAGCAGTGCGAGCAGCCGACGTCTGGAACGTCCGAATGAGTTGCGCACGCGATCTCCCTGCGGGAATGGGGTGTTCGGGAGTTGCACGGAGGTGCGGGGAAGGTGCGAAGAGGGTGCGCAACAAAAATGGTATGGACCAATCGAGCTGTCAAGGATGCGGGCGCCGATTGGTCCGTACCGATGGGACGAGGTACGAGGACTAGAGCGGCAGCACCGCGGCCGCGGCCTCGACCGGCTCCACCTCGACGGGCACCGGCGGCGCCAGCACCACGTCGGTCTCCTCCCGCGGGGCCGGCACGGACGGCAGGACCGGACGCGGCCCCGACACCACCGCGTAGTCCTGTCCGAGGAACGGCGGCTCGATCACCCCGGGGTCCTCGCCCAGGGCCAACTGCACCGCCGCCCATGGGGCGTTGACGCCGCAGAGGGAGAGCTGGTGCAGGCCGCCGGCGGGCCGGGTGTTGACGTCGAGCAGTACCGGCTCGTCGCCGTACATCCGGAACTGGATGTTGGAGAGGTAGTGCAGTCCGAAGCCCTCGGCGATCAGCCGGGCCGGCTTCAGCCAGCGGTCGTCCAGGGTGAAACCGCGGCGGCGGCCCTGCTTCGTGCGGCCCACCGCCAGCCGGACCCGGTTGTCGGGACCGGTGAGGCAGTCCACCGACACCTCCGGCTCCTCAAGCCGCGGCATCACCAGCCAGTCCACCGGCTGGTCGGCCCGGCGCAGCGCGTCGAGCACCAGGTCGAGCTGGACGTAGGGTCCGGGGAACCCGTTGAGGTGGACGAGCGAGAAGGGCGTGCGCGTGATCACCCGGAATCCGACGCCGCCCGCACCCGCGGCCGGCTTGAAGCAGGCCTTGTGACCGTCCGCCTCCAGCGCCTCGACCGCGAGGACCAGTTCGTCCGCGGTGCGGACCCGCCACCACGGCGGCACCGGGACCCCGACCGCGCCGACCGCCTCGTAGGCCGTCGCCTTGTCCTCGAAGACGGCGGTCGCCTCCCGCGTCGGCGCCAGCAGGGCCGTACCCGCCGCCTCGAAGTCGGCGCGGTGCGCGACGATCGCCGACTGGTGCAGCCGGGGCACGAAGACATCGATGCCACGACGCCGGCACTGGTCGAGCGCGTACTCGACGTACCCGGCCGGGGACAGGCACTCCGGCTCCAGGTCGGCGGTGTCGGCGGCGGCCAGCACGGGGGAGTCGGGGTCACCGTGCGTCGCATGGATCTCGACCGCCCGGTCGCTGGGATTTCTCCGCAGCTGATCCATGAAGAACACGTTCTCCGCGTACGTGCGGTTGAGCCAGACGCGTACGCGAGAGAGCATGCAGGCCGCCTTTCGGGCATTTTCGGGCAGGACTCAGTGGCCCGTGCCCGGGCAGGGTGCTTGGAGGGTCACCAAACCGCCCTGGACGAAGGGAAGTTCGTGGCGGTGGTGTTGGAGGGATCATACGGCTTTCAAGGGGCCCCGCGTGCAACGCCCGTGTTACGGATTCCCCGGGAGTGTCCACGCGCGTTTTCCTGCGCCGTCCACGGCGGTTTCCTTGACGGACGGCCGGCGACCGGCGGTCCTTCGCGGACCGGCCCCCGAAAGACCGCCGACAGGCCGACAGGTGCCCTTGTTCCGCCGCCCCGTCATGTGCTGAGGTGGGTGGCGACGACATGATCGGAAGGGGTACGGGGTGGAGTCCACGGCCGGTGCCGGACAGTTGCTGGCCATCAGCGACCTGCACATCTCGTACCCGGAGAACCGCGAGCTCGTCGAGAAGATGCGCCCCGGGACGGACGACGACTGGCTCATCGTGGCCGGTGACGTCGCGGAGACCGTCGCCGACATCCGCTGGGTGCTGGAGACCTTCGCCGGCCGCTTCGCCAAGGTGCTGTGGGCCCCCGGCAACCACGACCTGTGGACCCACCCCAAGGACCCGGTCACCCTGCGCGGTGTCGCCCGCTACGACCACCTCGTCGCCCTCTGCCGGGAACTCGGCGTGGTCAGCCCCGAGGACCCCTATCCCGTCTGGGAGGGCCAGGGCGGACCGGCCGTGGTCGCCCCGCTCTTCCTCCTGTACGACTACTCCTTCCTGCCGGCCGGCTGCACGACCAAGGAGGAGGGCCTCGCCTACGCGCACGGCACCGGCATCGTCTGCAACGACGAGTACCTGCTGCACCCCGACCCCTACCCGACCCGCGAGGACTGGTGCCGGGCCCGCGTCGAGGCCACCGAGCGCCGGCTCGCCGAGCTGCCCGAGGACCTGCCGACCGTGCTGGCGGCCCACTACCCGCTGGACCGGCACCCCATGGACGTCCTGTGGTACCCCGAGTTCGCCATGTGGTGCGGCACCACCCGCACCGCCGACTGGCACCGCCGGTTCCGCGTCGGCACCATGGTCTACGGTCATCTGCACATCCCCCGGACCACCTGGCACGACGGCGTCCGCTTCGAAGAGGTCTCCGTGGGATACCCCCGCGAGTGGCGCAAGCGCTCCCAGCCCCCGGGCACGCTGCGCCGCATTCTGCCGATGGAGGTCGGAACCGGTGATCGAGGAGCTGCTCCCGGAGTCGGTGGTGGCCGTGGAGATGCTCGGTGACGAGGCGGTCCGCGAAGCCCCCCTCTACCCCGAGGAGGCGGCGCTCGTCGCCCGTGCCGTGCCCAAGCGCCGCCGGGAGTTCTCCGCCGTGCGCGCCTGCGCCCGGCGCGCCATGGAGAAGCTCGGGGTCCCGCCGCAGCCCGTCCTGACCGGCGAGCGCGGCGCACCGCGCTGGCCGGACGGCCTGGCCGGCAGCATGACCCACTGCGAGGGCTACTGCGCCGCCGCCCTGGTCCGCGCCGCCGATCTGGCCTCCCTCGGCATCGACGCCGAACCGCACGCCCCGCTGCCCGAGGGCGTCGCGGAGGCCGTCCTGCTGCCCTCGGAGCAGCAGCGGCTCGGCCGGCTCGCGGCCGAGCGGCCCGACGTGCACTGGGACCGGCTGCTGTTCAGCGCCAAGGAGTCCGTCTACAAGGCGTGGTTCCCCCTCACCGGGATGTGGCTGGACTTCATGGAGGCCGACATCGAGCTGGCGGCACAGCCCGGCGGGCGGCGGCACGGCACGCTGCGCGCCCGCCTGCTGGTCCCCGGCCCCGAGGTCGGCGGGCAGCGGCTGCAGGTCTTCGAGGGCCGCTGGAGCGTGGCGCACTCCCTGGTGGCCTCGGCCGTGGTCGTGCCGCACCCCTGACGGCCCCGGGCGTGCCGGGCCGGCTCAGGTGGGCGGGCACCAGTCGTGCAGGAGACGGAAGAACGCCTCCTCGTTGCCGGCGAGCCCGGCCCGGTCCAGGGCCTGCTCCGCCTCGGCCATGACGGCGGGCGGGACCACGAAGGGGCGCGGGGCGGTCTCCGGCGGGCCGTCGAAGGCGGCGCGGACGGTGTGCAGCAGTCGCAGGTAGGCCTGGACGGCGGTGCGCTCACGGTCGGTCAGTACGGCGGTGGGCATGGCTCGGCTCTCCCCGTCGGTCGTCACGGTCCCGCGCCCGGACGGCGCGGCCGCACCGCGGGTGCGGTGCGCACCCACCAGCTTGCCGTCCGCCACTGACAACGCCTGCCCGCTCCGCCTCGGTTCGCCCGCTCAGCCGACCCCGGACCGCCTCAGGACGGCGTGCTGAGGGAACGTCTCTTCGCCCGTGCGGCAACGGAATCCGGCCATGCCGGGCTCACTTGCCCGGATAGCCCAACGAGGCCTCGATGCGCCCCGCCACGTCGTGCCGCCGCACCGGAGGGCGCAGGGCCGAACCCACGAGCCAGGTCCGGCACTTGCTGGCCAGCAGCAGCCCGAAGGTCTCCGCGTCCTGCTCCTCGGCCCGGTCGAAGCGGGTGCGGGCGGCCATCCGCCGGACGGCGGCCTGGACCGCGTCCCGGTCGCTGCCCGCACCGCCGCCGGTGCCCTCGTCCACGAGCCGTGCCGCCACCGCGATCCCGTCGACGTCGTGGCCGTGGTGGTCGGCGTGCATGTGCCACAGCTCGTGGCCGAGGATCACCAACTGGTGGTCGGGCGCGGTGCGTTCCTCGACCACCACCAGGTCCCGGTCGGTCAGGTCGAGCCACAGGCCGCTGGCCGTGCCGGGCGGGAAGACGGCCGTGCGGAAGAGGACCGGGCGGCCGCGGCGGCGGCTCATCGCGCCGCACAGCGCCCCGTACAGCTCCTGCGGCGCGCTGGGCGAGGGCAGGGTCAGCTCCCCGACCAGCTCGCCGCTCAGCCGGCGCATGTCCCTGCCGATGGCCATGTCTTCGTGGTTCTCCTGTTCCCTCTCAGCTCACGACTCGGGCCGCTTGACGCTCTCCAGGAGCATGTCCAGCCACTCCGCGACCTTGTCGCGGTGCTGGTCGGTGGGGAGCTGGGCGGCCCGCCAGGCGATCCCGCGCACCCCGTGGTCCTGCAGCAGCCGCTCCAGCGGGTCCGCCGCGGCCTCGGCGGCCGCCCGCTCCCGGTCGGCCAGCTTCTGCAGCAGTTCCTGCTCGACGCGCTGCAGGGCACCGGCCAGCGCCTCCGGGTCCGCGGCGGTGAGGAACCCGGCGTGCACCCGGAAGAACCGCTGGAGGGCGTCGCAGTGCTCCATGGTCGGCCGCCGGTCGCCGTTGAGCAGCGCACCGGCCTGCTGCCGGGACATGCCCGCGCCGTCGGCGATCTCCTGCTGCGTGTGCTTGCGGCCGTTGGGCTTGAGGCGGGTGCGGCGCAGCAGGTCGAGGCGTTGCAGGAAGCGTTCCTGGACGTCGGGTTCGCCCGCCGGACGGCCGCCGAGCAGGGCCTTGACCACGGGCTCGGGAACCCCGCACGCGTAGGAGAGCCGTCCGACGTCGAAGACCTCGGCGTACGCCACACCGAGCCGGTCGGCGAGCGCGGTGACGCGGGAGACGACGGCCGGCAGCTGGGCGGTCGCCGTGGCGCCCGGATCCTCGTAGCCATCCGTCACCGACAGAACTCCTACGTCTCTCAGAGGAATCAGAGGCCTCGCTCGTGCGGTCGCCGGGGACCGCACGGCGTGAACCTCCCGGAGGTTACCGGGTCGTTCGAACTCACATCCAGGTGTCGCCACAACTGTGGCCAATTTCGGCCGTCAACAGGCATGAAATGCCACGATAGTTGACATGCCTCTGGGTGGGGCAGCAGGATCACATCGCCGCGAGAAGGCCGCATAGGCAAGAGGGGTGACCTCCCGATGGCATATCAGGCAGGTGGGCGGCGGCCGGCGCCGCGACCCGTCCCCGAAAGTCTTGAGGCCCAGGCGTACCTGCAGGACTACGCGTTGCTGCTGGACGCGCTTCCCTTCCCGTCCCTGGTGGTCGACCACCGCTGGGACGTGGTGCTGGCCAACGACGCGTTCGAGACACTTTTCCGGGCGGTCGCCCCGCATCCCACCGCCATGCCCGGGGACAACTTCCTCCGGTTCGTCCTGTTCCATCCGGACGCCGGTACGGTCCTCGGCGAGCACGAGTCGGGCTGGTGCCTGCCGATGCTGGCCCAGTTCAAGACCACGCTGGAGCGGTACGGCCACGACCACGAACTCCAGTCGGTCCGCCGGGAGATCGCCCAGGACCCGATCATGGAGGCGGCCTACCGGCACGGCCTGCCGCACTGGCTGCGCGCGGTCGGCGAGGAGGGTGCCCGGCTCGACGGCGCCGTCCGGCCGGTGCTGCACCCGGACCCGCTGCTCGGCGCCACCGAGTGCCGGGTGGTCGGCGAGACCCCGAGAACCCTCGAGGACATGGGCTACGCGCGTTACACCCTGGTGCTGCGCTCCGCGCCCCGGCCCGCCGCCCCGCGCCGCTCCCGCCGGCCCGGCGGCCTCGGCGCCCATCTGACCGTCGTGCCCACCCCCGACGCCTGACCCGGCACCGTCGGCGTTCAGGTCGCCGACGGCGCCGGGCCGGACGCCCCCTCCGGCTCCGGCCCGCACCCTCACCCCACCGTCATCCGCCTGGCGGCCGCCGCCTCACTCCGCGGCCACCGCCAGGACGAGCGGCACGCCCCGGCAGGGCACCAGCCGCAGCGCCCCGAAAAGGCCCGGCCGCCCGCTCTCCAGCACGGCGGCGAAGTCCGGGCCCCGGGTCAGCGAACCGGCCAGCTGCGCCGGATCCGCGGACGCCGCCACCCGGCCGCGCGCGTTGACCAGCCGGGCGGGGCCGGGCAGCGTCCGCAGCAGCGGCAGCGCGGCCGCCTCGAAGTGCCGCAGGTACACGTCGGCGGCGGCCACGCCCACGAAGCGGCCCGCCCGTTCCACCGGGGCCGACAGGGTCAGGCTGTACTCGTCCGAGCAGAGGTAGTCGACGTACGGCCCGGCCACCGCCCGCCGCCCGGTGTCCCGGGGCAGCGTGAACCAGTCCCAGTGCGTGTAGTCGGAGTAGGCCGAGGTGCGCGGGTCGAGGTCGAGCAGCAGCGGCCGTACGTCCCCGGCGGCGTCGCTCTGCCACCACTCCAGCCAGGCGGGCACGTCGGCCAGCAGGCCCGGTGCCGCCACGAAACCGACGCCGGAGACCAGCTCCTGCCGGGTCAGGCGCAGATGGAGCCCGGGGCGCAGGGCCGCGAGATCCGCGGTCACCGGCCGGCGGCCCCGGTCCGCGACCCGGGCCAGCAGCGCGGCGGTGTCGGCGCGGGTCTGCGCGACGGCGTCGAAGACCGCCTCCAGGGCGTGGCCGACCCGTTCGGCCACGTACTCCTCGGCGGTGTCCGCTGTCGTGGCCACGGAGGTGAAGGGGACGGTGCCGCGGCTCATGCTGCCCTCCGGCGGACGGGGGAGCGGGCGCGGCGCGGCTACAGGGCCAGCCGCAGGGCGATGAGCCGCGCCGTCGAGTCCCGCACGCACCGCTCGGCCAGCTCCCTGGCCGATGCGTCCGCCCCATCCTGCACGGCCGAGATTACGGACCGGTGACGGTCCGCCACCTCTTCACGATATTCGTCGTCGCCGAGCACAAGGCACAGCAGCGCCCCCATCTCCGTCTGGAGCGCGACCTGTTCGCGGGTGAGCCGGGCCGACTGGGCGGCGGCGGCCAGTTCCACCTGGAAACGGCCGTACAGCCGGCAGCGCGCCGAGGTGTCCCGGGCCCCGCGCAGCTCCGCGGTGGTCCGGCGGAGCTGGTCCAGGTCGTGGTCCTCGGTGCGCCGCGCGGCGAGGTGCGCGGCGGTGCCGGACAGGGCCGCCCAGTGGTCGCCGAGGTCGCGCAGTTCCTCGGGGCTCCAGCCGCGCAGCCGCTCAAGGAGCCGTTCCCGGCCGGGGGTGTCCGGCAGGGAGACGAAGCTGCCGCCGCCGCGGCCCCGCCGGGTGACGACCAGGCCCTGCTGGCGCAGCGCCATCAGCGCCTCCCGCAGGGTCACCGTCGACACCCCGAGCTGTCCGGCCAGTTCCGTCTCGCCGGGCAGTTGCTCCCCGTCGGCGAGCAGGCCGAGTTCGATGGCGTCGCCGATCCGGCGTACCACGGCGTCCACCCGGGCCCCGCCGTCCACCGGGGCGAAGACGGCCCTGCGGGCGCCGCCGTCCGTCTGCTGCTGTTCCACGGCCCACCACCCTATGCGTTGACCCAAGCTTTACCTCAGAAGGGTCTTGAGCTTTGAACTATGACTTCATATCTTTCCGGTCATCACGTCCAACGCAAGAGAGCGCCAGAGAGGTTCCCGCCCATGGAGTCCAGCGCGATCCGGTTGCGGGATCTGCGGAAGTCGTTCGGTGACACCAGCGCCGTGGCAGGGGTCGACCTGGAGATACGCGACGGCGAGTTCTTCTCGATGCTCGGCCCCTCCGGCTCCGGCAAGACCACCGTCCTGCGCCTGATCGCCGGATTCGAGACCCCCACCTCGGGCACGGTCGAACTCGCCGGACAGGACGTCACCCGCCGCGCCCCCTTCGAACGGGACGTGCACACGGTCTTCCAGGACTACGCGCTGTTCCCGCACATGAACGTCGAGCAGAACGTCGCCTACTCCCTCAGGGTCCGCAAGGTCGCCAAGGCCGAACGCCTGGTCCGCGCCCGCAAGGCGCTCGCCGAGGTCCGCCTCGACGGCTTCGGCACCCGCCGCCCCGCCCAGCTCTCCGGCGGCCAGCGCCAGCGCGTCGCCCTCGCCCGCGCCCTCGTCGGACGCCCCCGCGTCCTGCTGCTCGACGAACCCCTCGGCGCCCTCGACCTCAAGCTGCGCGAGCAGATGCAGCTCGAACTCAAGTCCCTGCAACGGGAGGTGGGCATCACCTTCGTGTTCGTCACCCACGACCAGGAGGAGGCCCTGACGATGAGCGACCGCGTCGCCGTCTTCCACCAGGGCCGCATCGAACAGGTCGGCACCCCGGCCGAGATCTACGAACGCCCCGCCACCGCCTTCGTCGCCTCCTTCGTCGGCACCTCCAACCTGCTCACCGGCGAGACCGCCCTGCGCGTGCTCGGCGAGAGCGGCACCCACAGCGTCCGGCCCGAGAAGATCCGGGTCCTGAAGGAGAGCGCGGAGCCGGGCGGACCCGACCACGCCGACGCCGTCGGCACCGTCGCCGAGGTGGTCTACCTCGGTGACGCCACCCGCTTCCTGGTCGACCTGGACGGCGGCGGCCGGCTCACCGCGCTCCAGCAGAACCTCGACACCTCCGCCGAGGACGTCGCCGCCTACCGCGGCACCCGCGTCCGGCTGCGCTGGCAGCGCCGGCACACCGTCCACGTCCCCGGCTGACCCGCCGTCCCGCACCACCGGATCCGCCGTCCTTCCCCCTGGCACCTCTGGCATCCCTGGAGTACGTCGTGCGCCTCATCACTTCCCGCGCCGCGGCCGCCGTCGCCGCGCTGCTGCTGGCCGCCACCGCCTGCGGCTCCTCCGGCTCCGGCTCCTCGTCCGGACTCAACCCGCCCGACCTCAAGCCCCTCGCCAAGCTCGGGAAGAGCGAGGGCGCGGTGAACCTGATCGCCTGGGCCGGCTACGTCGAGGACGGCTCCGACGACCCCAAGATCGACTGGGTCAGCGACTTCGAGAAGCAGACCGGATGCCAGGTCCGCTCCAAGGTCGCCGCCAGCTCCGACGAGATGGTCAAACTGATGAAGACCGGCGAGTACGACGCCGTCTCCGCGTCCGGCGACGCCTCGCTGCGCCTGATCGCCTCCGGCGACGCGGCCCCGGTCGACACCAAGCTCGTACCGAACTACAAGGACATCTTCAGCGGCCTGAAGAACGGCGCCTGGAACTCCGTCAAGGGCCAGATGTACGGCATCCCGCACGGCCGCGGCGCCAACCTGCTGATGTACAACACCCAGAAGGTCAGCCCCGCGCCCACCTCCTGGTCCGCGGTCTTCGACGACGCGGCGAAGTACCAGGGGCATGTCACCGCCTACGACTCGCCGATCTACATCGCCGACGCGGCCCTGTATCTGAAGGCCACCAAGCCGGAGTTGAAGATCAAGGACCCCTACGCGCTGGACCAGAAGCAGTTCGACGCGGCCGTCGCCCTGCTCAAGAAGCAGAACGCGGACATCGGCGAGTACTGGAGCGACTACCTGAAGGAGATCTCCGCCTTCAAGAGCGGCGACTCCGTGATCGGCACCAGCTGGCAGGTGATCGCCAACCTCACCGCAGGTGAAGGCGCGAAGGTCAAGGCCTTCGTGCCCGAGGAGGGATCCACCGGCTGGTCCGACACCTGGATGGTCTCCGCCGAGGCCAAGCACCCCAACTGCGCCTACCGGTGGCTGAACTGGATCGTCTCGCCGAAGGTCAACGCCGAGGTCGCCGAGTACTTCGGCGAGGCCCCGGCCAACGCCAAGGCCTGCGACCTGACCAGCGACAAGAACTTCTGTGCGACCTACCACGCGGCCGACGAGAGCTACTGGAAGAACATCGCCTTCTGGAACACGCCCATCGAGCAGTGCCTGGACGGCCGTACCGACGTGAAGTGCGTGCCGTACGCGAAGTGGGTGCAGGCCTGGACCGAGATCAAGGGCTGAGCGATGACCGTGCTCACCCGCACCGCGGGGGCGCTGCACCGGCGCCCCCGGCTCCGCCTCGCCCTGCTGCTGACCGCCCCGCTGCTGTGGCTCGCGGTCCTCTACCTGGGCTCGCTGGCCGTGCTGTTCGTCTCCGCGTTCTGGACGACGGACTCCTTCACCTCCGAGGTGGTGAAGGTCTGGTCGGCCGACAACTTCCACGAGCTGTTCACCACGCCGGTGTACCGGCAGGTGGTCCTGCGCAGCGTCGGCGTCGCCCTCGCGGTGACCGCCCTGTGCGCCGTGATCGCCTTCCCGGTCGCCTTCTACACCGCCCGGGTGGCGAGCCCGCGCCTGCGCCCGCTCCTGGTGGTCGCCATCCTCACTCCGCTGTGGGCGAGTTACCTGGTCAAGGTGTACGCCTGGCGGCTGATCCTGTCCGAGGGCGGGCTCGCCGACTGGCTGCTGAAACCCTTCGGGCTGAGCGGGCCCGGTTTCGGACTGCCCGCCACCGTGCTCGCCCTGACCTATCTGTGGCTGCCGTACATGATCCTGCCGATCCACACCGCGCTGGAACAGCTGCCCGACAACCTGCTCGACGCGTCCGCGGACCTCGGCGCCCGCGCCGGCCGCACCTTCCGGTCCGTGGTGCTGCCGATGGTGCTGCCGTCGGTCGCCGCCGGGTCGGTGTTCACGTTCTCGCTCAGCCTCGGCGACTACATCACCGTGCAGATCGTCGGCGGCAAGACCCAGCTCATCGGCAACCTCGTCTACGCCAACATCGAACTCAACCTGCCCATGGCCGCCGCCCTCGCCACCGTCCCGGTCGTCGTCATCGTGCTGTACCTGTTCGCGATGCGCCGCACGGGCGCGCTGAGCAGCCTGTAGAGGAGCCCGACGTGCAACTCTCCCGTTCCGCGCGGATCGCGGTGCGCGCCGCCGCCGGTCTCGGCTTCGCGGTGATCTACGTGCCGCTGCTGCTGGTCCTGGTCAACTCCCTGAACCCGGACCGGTCCGCGAGCTGGCCGCCGCCCGGCCTGACCACCCGCTGGTGGACGGCCGCCCGGCACAGCTCCGGCGCCCGCGAGGCCCTGTGGACCTCGGTGCGGGCCGGACTCGGCGCCACCGCGATCGCGCTGGTCCTCGGCACCCTGATCGCCTTCGCGGTCGCCCGGTACCGCTTCTTCGGCCGGGACGCCCTCTCCTTCGTGGTCGTCCTGCCGATCGCGCTGCCCGGCATCGTCACCGGTATCGCCCTCAACTCGGCCTTCAGCACCGTCCTCGCGCCGCTCGGCGTCGGACTCGGCCTGTTCACCGTGGTCGTCGGACACGCCACCTTCTGCGTGGTGATCGTCTTCAACAACGTCGCCGCCCGGCTGCGCCGCACCTCGGGCAGCTACGAGGAGGCGGCGGCCGACCTCGGCGCCGACACCTTCCGCGCCTTCGCGGACGTCACCTTCCCGCTGGTGCGCTCCGCGCTGCTCGCGGGCGGGCTGCTCGCCTTCGCGCTCTCCTTCGACGAGATCGTGGTCACCACCTTCACCGCGGGGCCGGGCGTCCGGACCCTGCCGCTGTGGATCTACGACAACATGACCCGGCCCCAGCAGGCGCCGGTGGTGAACGTGGTGGCCGCCGTGCTCGTGCTGCTGTCGGTGATCCCGATCTACCTCGCGCAGCGGCTGTCGGCCGACACGGCGACCGGCAGCCGCGTCTGACCCCGCTCCACCCGCCGTCGATCCGGCCTCCACCAGCTTACGCAAACTGCTTGCGTAAATTGCGCTACCCTTGCGCTCATGACACGACGACTTGCGGAAGTAGCCAAGAAGGTCGGGGTCAGCGAGGCCACGGTCAGCCGGGTGCTCAACGGCAAGCCCGGGGTCTCCGAGGCCACCCGGCAGGCGGTGCTCTCGGCCCTGGACGTCCTCGGCTACGAGCGCCCCACCCAGTTGCGCGGCGAGCGTGCCCGGCTCGTCGGTCTGGTCCTGCCCGAGCTGCAGAACCCGATCTTCCCGGCCTTCGCCGAGGTCATCGGCGGCGCGCTCGCGCAGCTCGGGCTGACCCCGGTGCTGTGCACCCAGACCAAGGGCGGGGTCTCCGAGGCGGACTACGTGGAGCTGCTGCTCCAGCAGCAGGTCTCCGGCGTGGTGTTCGCCGGCGGACTGTACGCCCAGGCCGACGCGCCCCACGACCACTACCGGCTGCTCGCCGACCGCAACATCCCGGTGGTGCTGGTCAACGCGGCCATCGAGCACCTCGGTTTCCCGGCCGTGTCCTGCGACGACGCGGTGGCCGTGGAGCAGGCCTGGCGGCACCTCGCCTCCCTCGGCCACGAGCGCATCGGCCTGGTCCTCGGCCCCGGCGACCACGTGCCCTCCGCCCGCAAGCTCGCCGCCGCGCGGGCCATCGCCGAGGTCCCCGAGGAGAACGTGGCCCGCGCGATCTTCTCCATCGAGGGCGGTCACGCGGCCGCGTCCCGGCTGATCGACCGGGGTGTCACCGGCATCATCTGCGCCAGCGACCCGCTCGCGCTCGGGGCGATCCGGGCCGCTCGCCGCAAGGGGTACGAGGTGCCCTCCCGCATCTCCGTCGTCGGGTACGACGACTCGGCCTTCATGAACTGCACCGAACCTCCGCTCACCACCGTCCGCCAGCCCATCGAGGCCATGGGCCGCGCGGCCGTCGAACTGCTGAACGTGCAGATCGGCGGCACCGCCGTACCGCCGGAGGAGCTGCTGTTCGAGCCGGAACTGGTGGTCCGCGGTTCGACAGCGCAAGCGCCCAAGGTCTGATGCACAACAGATCCAAGCCGCTGCCAATCCTCTGTCGAATAATTACAGATTCTGCGCGACATCTTGCGCACGGCTGGCGCCGGTGCTTGAGTGTGCGGCGCCCACCGGTCCCGGTGCGGCGCCCACTGCTCCTGTTCTGGGGGGTCCACCGATGTCCAGCACCGGGTTCCGCCGTGCTCTCGTCGCGACAGCCGTCTGCTCGTCCCTCGCACTCTCGGCCTCGGCCTGCGGGTCGGGTGACGACGACGCGGGAAGCGGCAAGACGCGCATCACCGTCAACTGCGAGCCGCCGAAGAGCGCCAAGGTCGACCGTTCGTTCTTCGATCAGGACACGGCCGACTTCGAGAAGAAGAACCCGGACATCGACGTCGTCATGCACGACGCCTTCCCGTGCCAGGACCCGAAGACCTTCGACGCCAAGCTCGCCGGCGGCCAGATGGAGGACGTGTTCTACACGTACTTCACCGACGCCAAGCACGTCGTGGACATCAACCAGGCCGCCGACCTCACGCCGTACCTCAAGGACCTCAAGAGCTACGACACCATCCAGAAGCAGCTGCGGGACATCTACACCGTGGACGGCAAGGTCTACGGCATCCCGCGCACCGGCTACAGCATGGGCCTGATCTACAACCGCGCGCTCTTCCAGAAGGCCGGCCTCGACCCCGACAAGCCGCCGACGACCTGGGAGGAGGTCCGCGCCGACGCCAAGAAGATCGCCGCCCTCGGCAACGGCACCGTCGGCTACGCCGACTACAGCGCGCAGAACCAGGGCGGCTGGCACTTCACCGCCGAGCTGTACTCCCAGGGCGGCGACGTCGTCTCCGCCGACGGCAAGACGGCGACCGTCGACACCCCGCAGGGCCACGCCGTCCTGCAGAACCTGCACGACATGCGGTGGACCGACAACTCGATGGGCAGCAAGCAGCTCCTCATCATCAACGACGTCCAGCAGATGATGGGTTCCGGCAAGCTCGGCATGTACCTCTCCGCCCCGGACAACATCCCGATCCTGGTCAAGGAGAAGGGCGGCAACTACAAGGACCTCGCCCTCGCCCCGATGCCCGGCGGCCAGGGCACGCTCATCGGCGGCGACGGCTACATGTTCAACAAGAAGGACACCCCGGCCCAGATCAAGGCCGGCCTCAAGTGGCTCGACTCCATGTTCCTCACCCCCGGTGACGGTTTCCTCGGCGACTACGCCCGCGCCAAGAAGAACAACGCGCCCGTCGGCCTGCCCGAGCCGCGCCTGTTCACCGGCGCCGCCGACGCCAAGGACCAGGAGGTCAAGAAGGCCAACGCGAACGTCCCGGTGGAGAACTACCAGGCCTTCCTGGACGGCAACCAGTCCCTCCAGATGAAGATCGAGCCGCCCAACGCCCAGCAGATCTACTCCGTCCTCGACGGCACGGTCTCCGCCGTCCTCACCAAGAAGGACGCCGACATCGACCAGCTCCTCAAGGACGCCAACGAGAAGATCGCCGGCATCCTGGCCCGGGGCTGACCGCGATGACCAAGACGGCCGAGCGCCGGCCCGCCCCCGTGGCGGCCGGCGCCCGTCGGGCCCCGGCGCCGCCCCCGGCAGGGGACCGGGGGCGGCGGCGGCTCCTCGACCAGGCCCGTGCCTACGGATTCCTGCTCGGCGGACTGATCTGCTTCGCCCTGTTCTCCTGGTACCCGGCGATCCGCGCGGTCGTGATCGCCTTCCAGAAGTACACGCCCGGCTCGTCCCCGGAGTGGGTCGGCACCGCCAACTTCACCCGGGTCCTGCACGACCCGGAGTTCTCGGCGGCCTGGCGCAACACCCTCACCTTCACGGTGCTGGCGCTGCTCATCGGCTTCGCCGTGCCCTTCGTGCTCGCCCTGGTCCTGAACGAACTGCGGCACGCCAAGGCGTTCTTCCGGGTCGTGGTCTACCTGCCGGTGATGATCCCGCCGGTGGTCAGCGCCCTGCTGTGGAAGTGGTTCTACGACCCGGGCGCCGGCCTCGCCAACGAGACGCTGCGCGCCCTGCACCTGCCCACCTCGAACTGGTCCAACGGCGCCGACACCGCGCTCGTCTCCCTGGTCATCGTGGCCACCTGGGCCAACATGGGAGGCACCGTCCTGATCTACCTGGCCGCCCTGCAGTCCATCCCCGGCGAGCTCTACGAGGCCGCCGAACTGGACGGCGCGAGCCTGCTGCAACGCGTCCGGCACGTGACGATCCCGCAGACCCGGTTCGTCATCCTGATGCTGATGCTCCTTCAGATCATCGCGACCATGCAGGTGTTCACCGAACCGTTCGTCATCACCGGCGGCGGCCCGGAGAGCGCCACGGTCACCGTGCTCTACCTCATCTATAAGTACGCCTTCCTCTACAACGACTTCGGCGGCGCCTGCGCCCTCAGCGTCATGCTCCTGGTGCTGCTCGGTGTCTTCTCCGCCGGCTACCTGCGGCTGACCCGCTCCGGGGAGGACGGATGAGCAGCGCCACCCGGACCCTGATCTCACCGGCGACCCTGGCCCGCCCGCGCGGGAAGGCGATCTACTGGACCGTCTTCACCGGTGTCGTCCTCCTCTTCGCGATCGCCTTCCTGTTCCCCGTGTACTGGATGGTCACCGGCGCGATGAAGTCCCCGGACGAGGTCGCCCAGACCCCGCCCACCCTGATCCCGAAACACCTGCACCTGTCCGGGTACACCGACGCCTGGGACCTGATGCAGCTGCCCGAGCACCTGTGGAACACAGTCGTGCAGGCGGCCGGTGCGTGGGCCTTCCAGCTGGTGTTCTGCACGGCCGCGGCCTACGCCCTGTCGAAGCTGAAGCCCGCCTTCGGCAACGTGATCCTCGGCGGGATCCTGGCCACCCTGATGGTCCCGGCCCAGGCACTGGTCGTACCGAAGTACCTGACCGTCGCCGACCTGCCGTTCCTGCACACCAGCCTGCTCAACGACCCGCTCGGCATCTGGCTGCCGGCCGTCGCCAACGCCTTCAACCTCTACCTCCTCAAACGGTTCTTCGACCAGCTGCCGCGTGACGTGCTGGAGGCCGCCGAGATCGACGGCGCCGGGAAGCTGCGCATCCTGTGGTCGGTGGTGCTGCCCATGTCCCGCCCGGTGCTCGGGGTGGTGTCGATCTTCGCCCTGGTCGCGGTGTGGCAGGACTTCCTGTGGCCGCTGATGGTCTTCTCCGACACCGACAAGCAGCCCATCAGCGTCGCCCTGGTCCAGCTGTCGCAGAACATCCAGCTCACCGTGCTCATCGCCGCCATGGTGATCGCCAGCATTCCGATGGTCGCGCTGTTCCTCGTCTTCCAGCGGCACATCATCGCCGGGATCAGCGCGGGCAGCACCAAGGGCTGACGCCCTTCCTCCGACAGAAAGGCACGCACAGTGGGACAGCCCAGCCATGCCCAGAAGGACCTCGACTGGTGGCGCTCGGCCGTCATCTACCAGGTGTACGTCCGCAGTTTCGCGGACGGCGACGGCGACGGCACCGGCGACCTCGCGGGCGTCCGCGCCAAGCTGCCGTACCTCGCCGAACTGGGCGTCAACGCGCTCTGGTTCAACCCCTGGTACCTGTCGCCGCTCAAGGACGGCGGCTACGACGTCGCCGACTACCGGACCATCGACCCGGCGTTCGGCACCCTGGCCGAGGCCGAGAAGCTGATCGCGGAAGCGGAGGCGCTGGGCATCCGGACGATCGTGGACATCGTCCCCAACCACGTCTCCGACCAGCACCCGTGGTTCCAGGCCGCGCTGGCCGCGGGGCCCGGCAGCCCCGAACGCGAACTCTTCCACTTCCGCCCGGGGCGCGGTGAGAACGGCGAACTCCCGCCCAACGACTGGCCGTCGCAGTTCCTCGGCTCCACCGAGCCGGTGTGGACCCGGCTGCCCGACGGCGAGTGGTACCTGCACCTGTTCACCCCCGAGCAGCCCGACCTCAACTGGGCTCACCCGGCCGTCCGCCAGGAGCACGAGGACATCCTGCGGTTCTGGTTCGAGCGCGGTGTCGCCGGCGTCCGCATCGACTCCGCCGCCCTGCTCGCCAAGGACCCGGACCTGCCGGACCTCGCCACCGATCCGCGGCCGCACCCCTTCGTCGACCGTGACGACCTGCACGATGTCTACCGCGCCTGGCGCGCGGTCGCCGACGCCTACGGCGGCGTCTTCGTCGGCGAGGTCTGGCTCCCCGACGCCGAGCGCTTCGCCCGCTACCTGCGCCCCGACGAACTGCACACCGCCTTCAACTTCTCCTTCCTGTCCTGCCCCTGGGACGCCGGCCGGCTGCGGACGTCGATCGACACCACCCTCGCCGAGCACGCCCCGGTCGGCGCGCCCGCCACCTGGGTGCTGTGCAACCACGACGTGACCCGCACGGTCACCCGCTACGGCCGTGAGGACACCGCCTTCGACTTCGCGACCAAGGCCTTCGGCACCCCGACCGACCTGGAGCTGGGCACCCGCAGGGCCCGCGCCGCCGCACTGCTCTCCCTGGCGCTGCCCGGCGCGGTCTACGTGTACCAGGGCGAGGAACTGGGGCTGCCCGAGGCCGAGATCCCGGCGGACCGCATCCAGGACCCGATGTACTCCCGCTCGGGCGGCACCGATCCCGGCCGGGACGGCTGCCGGGTGCCGATGCCCTGGGCCGCCGACCTGCCGTACGCGGGATTCGGGTCGCGCGAGGAGCCGTGGCTGCCGCAGCCGGCCGGCTGGGCCGCGTACGCGGCCGACCGCCAGCGGGACGACGCCGACTCGATGCTCAGCCTCTACCGTCGCGCCATCGCCGCCCGCCCGCTCTTCGGCGCGGGCCCGCTGACCTGGCTGCCCGCCCCCGAGGGCGTCCTCGCCTTCAGCCGCGACCAGGGAACGGTCTGTGTGGTCAACCTCGCGCCCGAGCCCGCCGAACTCCCCGCCCACACCCGGCTCCTGCTCACCAGCGGCCCGCTGGACGACGAGGGCCGTCTGCCCCGGGACACGGCGGCCTGGCTGACGGTCTGACCCGCCGGCGCCGCCCGCGCTGTCCCCGCTCCCTCCCCCCACACCGAAGGGACCAGCACATGCCCAGCACCCCTGCCCGTACTGTCAGGAGCATGCCAGCGGTGGCGGCCGTGGTGGCGCTCGCCGCCGGCATGCTCGTCGCCGTCGCGCCCGCCGCCCACGCGGCGGCGGGCGCGAGCCTGCCCTTCACCTCGGTCGAGGCGGAGACGGCCACCACCACCGGCACCAGGATCGGCCCGGACTACACCCAGGGCACCCTCGCCTCCGAGGCCTCCGGCCGCCAGGCCGTACGCCTGACCTCCGGGCAGCGGGTCGAATTCACCGCACCGCGGGCGGCCAACGCCGTGAACGTCTCCTACAGCGTCCCCGACGGCCAGACCGGCACGCTGAACGTGTACGTCAACGGGGTCAAGCTGGCCAGGACCCTGGCCGTCACCTCCAAGTACTCCTACGTCGACACCGGCTGGATCGCCGGCGCCAAGCAGCACCACTTCTTCGACAACGCGCGCCTGCTGCTGGGCCAGAACGTCCAGGCCGGTGACAAGGTCGCCTTCGAGTCCACGGGCACCCAGGTCACCGTCGACGTCGCCGACTTCGAGCAGGCGGCCTCGGCCGCCACGCAGCCCGCCGGATCCGTCTCGGTCACCTCCAAGGGCGCCGACCCCAGCGGCAGCGGCGACTCCACGCAGGCCTTCCGGGACGCCATCGCCGCCGCCCAGGGCGGGACCGTGTGGATCCCGCCGGGCGACTACCGGCTGACGTCCTCCCTCAGCGGCGTGCAGAACGTCACCCTGCTGGGCGCCGGCAGCTGGTACTCGGTCGTGCACACCTCGCGGTTCATCGACCAGTCCAGCTCCTCCGGGAACGTCCACATCAACAACTTCGCGGTCATCGGCGAGGTCACCGAGCGCGTCGACTCCAGCCCGGACAACTTCGTCAACGGATCGCTCGGGCCGAACAGTTCGGTCTCCGGGATGTGGATCCAGCACCTCAAGTGCGGGTTCTGGCTGACCGGCAACAACGACAACCTGGTGGTCGAGAACAACCGCATCCTCGACACCACCGCCGACGGCCTCAACCTCAACGGCACCGCCCACGGCGTCCAGGTCCGCAACAACTTCCTGCGCAACCAGGGCGACGACTCGCTCGCCATGTGGTCGCTGTACTCGCCCGACACCAACTCCAGCTTCACCTCCAACACCATCTCCCAGCCGAACCTGGCCAACGGCATCGCCGTCTACGGCGGGACCGACATCTCCGTGAAGAACAACCTGATCTCCGACACCAACGCGCTGGGCAGCGGCATCGCCATCTCCAACCAGAAGTTCGCCGACCCGTTCTCGCCGCTGTCCGGGACGATCACCGTGGACGGCAACACCCTGGTCCGCACCGGCGCCGTCAACCCCAACTGGAACCACCCGATGGGCGCGCTGCGCGTCGACTCCTACGACAGCGCCATCAACGCCACGGTCAACATCACCAACACCACGATCACCGACAGCCCCTACAGCGCCTTCGAGTTCGTCTCCGGCGGCGGACAGGGGTACCCGGTACGCAACGTCAACGTGACCGGCGCGACCGTGCGCAACACCGGGACGGTCGTCGTACAGGCCGAGGCGCAGGGCGCGGCCACCTTCCGCAACGTCACCGCCTCCGGCGTCGGCGCGGCCGGCGTCTACAACTGCCCCTACCCGTCGAACTCCGGGTCCTTCGCGCTCACCGACGGCGGCGGCAACTCCGGCTGGTCGAGCACCTGGTCGAACTGCTCCAGCTGGCCGCAGCCCGGCAGCGGCAACCCCGATCCCGACCCGGGCCGCAACCTCGCCAAGGGCCGCCCGGCGACCGCCACCGGCTCGCAGGACGTCTACACGCCCGGCAAGGCGGTCGACGGGGACGCCAACAGCTACTGGGAGTCGGCCAACAACGCCTTCCCGCAGTCGGTGACCGTCGACCTCGGCTCCGCCTACGCGGCCCGCCGGGTGGTGCTGAAGCTGCCGCCGTCCTCGGCATGGAGCGCGCGCACCCAGACCGTCACCGTGCAGGGCAGCACCGACGGTTCGTCCTACTCGACCGTCGTGGGCTCCACCGGCTACCGGTTCGACCCGGCCACCGGCAACGCGGTCACCGTCGCCCTGCCCTCCGGAACCAGCCTGCGCTACCTGCGGCTGGCCGTCACCGCCAACAGCGGCTGGCCGGCCGCGCAGTTCAGCGAGGTGGAGGCGTATCTGACGTCGTGACCCGGACCGCCGGGGGAGTCCCGCGTCTCGCCGCCTGGATCTGCTCGTACACATGGGTGCGCAGGCCGGCGAAGCGCGGGCCGACCCGGGTGCGCACCAGCCCGCCGCGCCGCCGACGCGACAGTCCCTTCTGCCGCAGCGGCCGCCGACAGCGGATACCGCCGGTGCACGCACCGGTCGGCGAGCATCGTCCGGAGGACCGGCGCCGCGCGGCGACGCGACTTCCGCCCGGCGGAAGGCCGGACGCGACGACGGTCCCCGGCCCGTGCGGCGCGCTCCGTGCTACTGTGTCCCGTTTGCAGCGTTGCCGTGCCGGTGGCCCGTTCGCGGTCCTGGCCGGTGGCCCCGTTCCCGCCGCGCCTTCCTCGGTACGGTCCCTTCGGAGGAAGGCTTTCTGTGAGCGAATCGACACGTGCCGGAGCCCAGTGGCAGGACGAGCCGTCGGCCGCACCCCCGGCGGCGTCCTTCGCCGGGCTGGGGCTGCCGCCCGAGATCCTGCGGGCGCTCGACGGACACGGTGTGACCGTGCCCTTCCCCATCCAGGCGGCGGCGCTGCCGGACGCGCTCGCCGGACGGGACGTCCTGGGCCGCGGCCGCACGGGATCCGGCAAGACGCTCGCCTTCGGCCTCGGGATGCTCGCCCGGACCGCCGGACGGCGGGCGCAGCCCAAGGAGCCGCTGGCACTGGTCCTGGTGCCCACCAGGGAACTGGCGCAGCAGGTCGGTGAGGCGCTCACCCCCTACGCCGAGGCGCTGCGGCTGCGGCTGGCGACCGTGGTGGGCGGCGTCTCCGCCGGACGGCAGGCCGCCGCGCTGCGGGACGGCGCCGAGATCGTCGTCGCCACCCCCGGCCGGCTGCACGACCTCGTCGCCCGCAAGGACTGCCGCCTGGGACGGGTGCGCATCACCGTCGTCGACGAGGCCGACCAGATGTGTGACCTGGGGTTCCTGCCGCAGGTCACCGAACTCCTCGACCAGGTGCGACCCGACGGGCAGCGCATGCTGTTCTCCGCCACCCTCGACCGGGACGTCGACCAGCTGGTCCGGGACTACCTGCGCGACCCCGCCGTCCACTCCGTGGACCCCGCCGCCGCGGCGGTCACCGCCGTCGACCACCACGTCTTCGTCGTGCACGGCCCCGACCGGTACGCCGTGATCACGGAGATCGCCGCCCGCGACGGACGCGTCCTGCTGTTCGCCGACACCCGGCACGGCGTGGACCTGCTCACCCGGCACCTGCGGTCCAGCGGCGTGGCCGCCGCCGCCCTGCACAGCGCGAAGCCCCAGCCGCAGCGCACCAGGACGCTGGCCCAGTTCAGGAACGGGCAGATCACCGCGCTGGTCGCCACGAACGTCGCCGCCCGCGGCCTGCACGTCGACGACCTCGACCTCGTGGTCAACGCCGACCCGGCCACCGACCCGAAGGACTACCTGCACCGCGCGGGCCGCACCGCGCGTGCCGGCCGCTCCGGCACCGTCGTGACCCTCGTCCTGTCGGGACAGCGCCGCGAGACGAGCCAGGTCATGGCCGACGCCGGCGTCACCGCCAAGGTCAGCAAGGTGCGGTCGGGCGAGGCGGAGCTGAGCCGGATCACCGGCGCCAGGACCCCCTCCGGAAAGCCTCTCGACGGCGCCCCCGCCGCCCCGCGCCCCAAGAACCACAACGCCCCGTTCCGCGGCCTCGGCACCACCAAGGACCCCCGCGGCGGCACGGGAGGAAAGCCGTCCCGCAGGGGCGGCGAGGCCCGCAGACTCGCCGAGGCCCGCGAGGCGGCCCGGATCCGCCGGGGCGGCTGAGGCCGGCGAAGGCGACGGCCGGGCGGGCGCGCCGGGGTCACTGCCCCGCCGCCGCCTCCCGCGCGATGTCGTCGAAGCGGGCGTTCATGGCCTCGCCCAGGGCCTGGGCGGCGGAGAGCGGGCGGACCATCACGGTGAAGTCGTCGATCTTCCCGTTCTCGTCGAGGTGCAGGAAGTCGCAGCCCTGGAGCTTGCGGCCGGACACCGTCGCCGTGAAGACCAGGGCGATGTCCCGGCCGTCGGGGTTGGCTATCTCCCGTACGTAGGTGAAGTCCTCGAAGACCTGGGAGACCGCGCGCAGGATCGCCGCGGTGATCGCCTTGCCCGGGTACGGCTTGAAGGCGACCGGGCTGGTGAAGACGACGTCGTCGGCCAGCAGTGCGGTCGCGGCGTCCATGTCGTCGCTCTCGACGGCCTTGCGGAACGGATGCATGGGTCCCACCTCACCTAGTCAAAAAATTGAGTAGGTGCATGCTAGCGTCCACCCATGGCTCTGCGGAACGCGTTGATGGCGGCCCTCCTGGAGGGCGAGGCCTCCGGGTACGACCTCGCGAAGGGGTTCGACGCCACGGTCGCCAACTTCTGGTCGGCCACGCCCCAGCAGCTCTACCGCGAACTGGACCGTATGGAGGCCGAGGGACTGGTCACCGCGCGGGTCGTGGAGCAGGAGCGCCGGCCCACCAAGCGGCTGTTCTCGCTGACCGATGCGGGCCGCCGCGAGGTGCGCGCCTTCACCGCCGAACCCCCGGCCCGGCCCGCGGCGGTCCGGGACGAACTGCTGGTCAAGGTGCAGTGCGCGGACGCCGGTGACATGGCGGCGGTCCGCGCCGCCGTCGCCGGGCGGATGGAGCTGGCCACCGCCAAGCTGGCCCGTTACGAACGGATCCGGCGGCGCCTGCTGGCCGGGCGGTCGGAGGAGGCGTACTTCGCGGAGGCGGAGCGCATCGGCCCGTACCTCACCCTGCTGCGCGGGATGTCCTTCGAGCGGGAGAACCTGCGCTGGGGCGAGCTGGCGCTGCGACGACTCGACGAACGAGTGCATGCGCGTACTCAACAAGGTGAGTAGTGGGGGCGAAGGGGGACGCCCGGTGTGCGGACGCCCCCCGTGGCCGGGCCAGGATCAGCAGGTGGCGACCCCCGGCAGCCACGCCGGCCCCTGGATGTAGATGTTCGTCATCCACGCGCCGTTGGTCAGCTTGGACCAGGCGTCGTTGGTGTAGCCCTCGGCCGTGACGGTCTGGGCGTGCGCCTGGCAGACCACGTTGACCGTCGTGGGCTGCGGGAAGTAGTCGACGACGCCGGCGTTGACGTTGGGCTCGCTGTGCGTGCGCACGCCCGTGCCCCAGGTCCGGAACGCCGTGCTGCCCCCGCCGGGCGGCGCCGGGGTGTCGCCGCCGCAGTCGGGGATGCCGGGCAGCTCGGCCGGGCCCTTGATGTAGATGTTGGTCAGCCAGGAGCCGTCGGCCAGCCGGGACCAGATGTCGTTGGTGTAGCCCTCGGCGGTCACCGTCTCCGCGTGCTCCTGGCACTGGACCGAGACCTGGGACGGCCCGGCGAAGGTGTCCACGACGGCGGAGCGCACGCTCGGCGTCGCGTGGGTGCGCACCCCGGTGCCCCAGGTCTCGAACGTCGAACCGCCGTCGGCCGGCGGCGGCACCGGCGTGCCCGACGGGTTGACGCGGATCGCGCCCGCGTAGTCGCCGCCGGTGCGCACCGGGGCGACCCGGATGTGGGTGCCCGACTCGTAGGCCTCGACCATCTGCCCGGCGCCCAGGTACATGGCGACATGGTGGACGTGCCCGCTGCCCCAGAACATCAGGTCACCGGGGACCAGCGGGGCGGTGCCCTGGGAGGCCGAGAAGCGGGCCGCGGCCTGCGGGCTGTGGTACTGGTCGTCGGCCGTTCCGTTGAGCAGGTCACGGCCGGTCGCCCGGTAGTACGCGTACCGCATCAGGCCCGAACAGTCGAAGCCCTTGCGCTCGTTGTCGTGCAGGCTGTCGGGGTCGGAGCCGTCGTAGTAGCCGTAGGTGGCGCCGGGAGTGGCGCCGTGGCCGCCGCCCCAGCTGTACCAGACGCCGATCTGCGAGCAGGCCGCGGCGACGGCGGCCTCCGCGGTGGCCGAGGCGCCCGGGGCCAGCACGCCGCAGGCCGTGTCCTGGGCGGTACGCGGAGCCGCCGCGTGCGCGGTGGCGGGAAGGAAAGCGATGAGCGCGATCGCCGCCGCGGCGGCGGACGCCCGGCCCGGCGTGGTGAGTTCGAAGAGTCGCACGATGCACATCCTCAAGTCGACGTGGAGCCGTGTACCGGGGGTCCGGTGCCCTGCCCGGACGCCGCGTCCCACCCCCGTGGGGACGCGGCGTCCGGTGCTCAGCCGGCCAGCGCCGCGCGCATCTTGGCCAGCGCCCGCATCCGGTTGCGCTGGACGGTGCCGCGGTGCGCGCCGAGCCGTTCGCCGGCCGTGTCGTGGGTGAGGCCCTCCAGGTCGACGAGGATCACCGCGGCCGCCTCCTTCGGCGAGAGCACGCTCAGCAGCGCGAGGGCGGTGGCCGAGGCCTCGTAGGAGCCGAGCCCGCCGTCCCAGCCGGCCTCGGGCAGCCGGTCGGTGGTGCGTTCACGGCGGGAGGGATGCAGCCAGGAGTCGCGCAGCAGGTTCAGCGCGACCGTGCAGGTGTAGGCGTACGGATGGGTCTGCTGGGTGAGACTGCGGGCGCGGGCCCGCCGGGAGAGCCGCAGGTAGGTCTCCTGCAGCAGGTCGTCGGCGTCGTGCGGGTTGCCGGTCAGGGCCAGCAGCCGCCTGCGCAGCCGGGGCATGTCGGCGGTGAAGGAGGCGTCGAAGTCGCCCGGACTCATGGGTGCCTGACCCACCCCGTCCGGTCCCGGTACGGTGTCGCGCGGGTCCTGCGTACAGGTACCCCCGTGGATGTCCATGGTTGGTCCCCCGTGCTCGTTCGTGGTGTGCGTGGCGTGGCGTCGTCGCGGACAGGAGAGAGCTGCGGGCCGCTGGTCAGGCGGTCCGGTGACGGTCCGGGACAGGTCCGTAGCGGGCGGCCGGGGCGCCGCTGAGCAGCGCCCAGTACCGGTCGCCGTAGGACCAGTGCCACCACTCCGTGGGGTAGTTGACGAAGCCGGCCGTGGTCAGGGCCAGCGCCATCAGCTCCCGGTGGGTACGCGCCTGTGCGCCGATGTTCGCCGCCCCGGTGCGGCAGGCGCCCGCGCTCTCCTCCGGGGTGGCGTTGACCTCCGTGCCGAGCGGCAGTTCGGTGCCGTCGGCGGTGCACAGGGTCAGGTCCACCGCCCCGCCGCTCACGTGCGGGGCCACCTCCGGCGGGGAGATGTAGGCGCTGGCCAGCTCCCGGATCCGGTCCGGCGGGGCGTCGGGGTGGGCCGCGCGCAGCGTCGCCGCGTACTGGTCGAAGTAGCGGCGCTGCAGTGCGGGCGGCCGGTACCCCTCCACCACGAGGAACCGGATCCCGGCGGGCAGCAGCGACTGCGCCTGGAGGAGCCGGTCCAGCGCCCCGGAGCGCAGCCGCGCCCAGCTGCCGTCCGGGTCCGCCTGGCGGGCGTCGAGGAACACGCCGGGAGTGCCCCGCAGATCGACCAGCGGTTCGCCGCACTCCCGCTCGGTGACCGCCGCGACCCGGGCGTCGGAGAGGGTGATGATGTCCGTCACGCAGACAACGGTGCCCGGTGCCCCTGCAATTGCCCTGCAGGTTCCCTGCAAGCCCCGCACCAGGGCTCCTGCAGCGGCTCCCCGGTCACACGATCCGCCGCTCCCCGGTCACACGGGTTCGCCGTCCCGCCGTTCCCCGGTCACACCGGCCCGTCGTCCCGCCGCTCCGCGGCCTCCCGTCCGCCCACCGACCGGAACACCTCCAGCGCCTGCGCCCGGGCCGCCCGCGCGCCCTCCGGATCGCCGTCCGCCGCCCACACCTCGGCCAGGTCCCAGACCGTCCGCGCCCGCCACAGCGGCAGCCCCAGCTCCGCCCAGAGGGCCGTCGCGTGCTCCAGCGGCTCCCGGGCGCCGTCGGTGTCACCTGCCGCCAGCCGCGCCTCGCCGAGCGTGCGCAGCACCAGCGCCTCGCCGAACCGGTCCTGCCGCTCCCGGGCCACGGCCAGGCACCGGATCAGCCGCTGCTCCGCCTCCGGGGCCCGCCCGGTACGCAACTCGACCTTGGCCAGGGCCTGTTCGGTGTACATCACGCCGAAGACGTCGTGCAGGCCGGTGAAGACCCGCAGCGCGTCCCGCAGCAGCCGTTCCGCCTCGGGATAGCGGGACTCGGCCCGGTCGCACAGGGCCAGCGAGCGCAGGGTCAGGCCCTCGCCGTGCAGGTCGGCGGCGGCCCGGTAGAGGTCAAGGGCACGGGACAGCGCGTCCCGGGCGGCGCCGCCGCGCCCCAGCTCGCGGTGCACGTACCCGATGCCGTACAGCACCCGGGCCCGTGGCCCCACGTCACCGTCGTCGCCGTACCGCTCCAGCGCCCGCTCCAGCAGCTCCGACGCCTCGGCGTAGCGGGCCTGTTCACGCCGTACGGTGCCCATCCCGGCCAGCGCCACCGCCGCGCCCTCGGCCGAGCGGTCCTCGAACAGCGCGAGCGCGTCGGCGAAGTAGGCGTAGGACTCCTCGAACCTGTCCTGCTCGTAGCGGAGCTGGCCGAGCCCGGCGAGCAGCCAGGCCTCGCCCTCGACGTCCCCGCTGCGGCGCACCGCCGCCATGGCCGCGAGGTGCGAGCGGGACCAGGCGTCGAACTGGTTGTACAGGGCGGCCGAACTCGCTATCAGCGCCCCGGCGAGGTCCCGGGCGGCGCGTGCCATGCCGTGGTCGGCGCAGTGCGTCACGGTGGCCAGCAGCCCGGCCTGCTCGGCGGTGAACCAGGCCGCGGGCCGGGCCAGCAGCGCCTCCTCGGTCTCCGGGTCGAGCGGGCGCACCGCGGCCGGTTCAGGGAAGTGCCGCACCGCACCGCCGGGGCCGCGGACGGCCGCCTTGTGGGCCAGGTCGAGCCAGCAGCCGACGAGGCGCAGGACCGCGGCGGCGCGCTCCTCGGCGCTCTCCTCGGAGAGGCAGCGCTCGCGGGCGTGTTCGCGGGCCAGGTCGTGGATGCGGTAGCGGGCGAGGCCGGTGCCGTCCATGCCGATCACGTCGATGAAGTGGCAGTCCACCAGCCGCTCGACGGCCTCCTCGGCCTCCTCGGTCCCTATGCCGAGCAGCGGCGCGGCGATCCAGGCCGCGAAGTCGGGCAGGTCCAGCAGGGCGAGACGGCGCAGGGCGCGGCGCTCCTGCGGCGCGAGGTCGGCGTAACCGAGCTCCAGACTGGTGCGCAACTCCAGGTCCCCGGCGCTGAGTTCGTTCAGCCTGCGCCGTCCGTCGCGCAGCCGGCCGGCGAGTCTGGCGGGCGCCCAGTGCGGGCGGGCGGCCAGCCGGGCGCCCGCGATGCGCACGGCGAGCGGCAGCCGCCCGCACAGGGCGACGATCTCCGCGGCCCGCTCCGGGTCCGCCCCGGTCCGGCCCTCGCCGGCCACCCGGCGGAACAGGTCGAGCGCCTCGGCCTCGTCCGGTGCCGCGAGGTCCAGATGGGCGGCGCCCTCCAGGGCCACCAGCCGGCGGCGGCTGGTGATCAGCACCGCGGAGCCGGGTCCGGGCGGCAGCAGCGGGCGCACGTCCGCCTCGCCGGCCGCGTTGTCGAGGACGATCAGGACCCGCCGGTGCCCGACGTGGGTGCGGTACAGGCCGGTCAGCTCCTCGACGCCGGAGGACACCGTGTCCGGGTCGACGCCCATCGCGCGCAGCAGCCGGGCGAGCGCGTCGGCGGGTTCCAGCGGAGTCGTGTCGGCGGCCCTCAGGTCCACGAACAGGCGGCCGTCGGGGAAGAGTTCGGCGGTGCGGTGGCCGACGTGCACGGCCAGCGCGGTCTTGCCCATGCCGGAGCGCCCTGAGATGACCCCGATCGGAGGCGCGGTCCGGCCGGTGTCGCCGACGCTCCGCAGCAACTCGGTGGCCCACGCGACCTGTTCGCCGCGCCCGACGAAGTCGGCGATGTCGGGCGGGAGATGGGAGGGCGCGGGGTGCGCGGCACGCCGGGCGGGCACCGTGCGGGACTGCTGCCCGGTCCCCAGCACCCCGGTGTCGCCGCTCAGCACGGCCTGGTGGACGGCGCGCAGCTCGGGGCCCGGGTCGATGCCCAGTTCGTCGCGCAGGGCCCGGCGGCCCTCCTGGAAGACGCGCAGCGCGTCGGGGACCCGGCCGGTGCGGAACAGGGCGGTCATCAGCTGGCCGCGTGGCCGTTCCCGCAGCGGGTGCGCGGCCACGTGCGCGAGCAGCGGCGCGATCGTGCCGTCCGCGCGGCCCAGTTCCAGCGCCAGGGCGAAGGACTCCTCCTGCGCGACGAGCCGCAGCTCCCCGAGCCGGGCCGCCTCGATCCGGGCGAACGACTGGCCGAGCCCTTCCAGCGCCTCCCGGCCCCGCCACAGGCCCAGCGCTTCGGCCAGTGCCTCGGCGGCCTCCTGCGGACTCCCGGCCGAGCGCCCCCGCGCGAGGAGTTCCTCGAACCGGCGGGCGTCGACCCGGTCCGGTGCGAGGCCGGCGACGTAGCCCGGCGGCCGGGTGCGGATCACGTCGGCGCTGCCGATCCTGGACAACGCCCGCCGTACGGCCGAGACATGGGTGGCCACCAGAGCGCCCGCCGTGGCCGGGGCCTCCTCGTCCCAGACCAGGTCCACCAGACGCTCGGTGGAGAGCACCTCGCCCAGGTGCACGACGAGCGCGGCGAGAACGGCCAGGGGCCGGGAACCGCCGAGCGGGGCCCGCCGGCCCCCTTCCCATACCTCCACCGGGCCGAGCAGACGTACTTCGAACATCGGTCCCCGATCGCTCCTGGCGGATGCCGACAACGATATCGGCGGGCGCCGTCCGAGCAGGGCGGGGACCGGGGCGTGGTGACCGGATCCGTGCTGCCCGGTCCGGGACGGGTGCCCGTGCGCGACGGCCGGTAGGCCGAACGGGGGCGGGGCCGCCGGGGTCGCCGTGCGTGCTCTCCCGGGCGGCGCAGTTGGCCGGTTTCCGTGGGTGGCCCCAGCGGTCCCCGTGCGTCAGACGGGTGACGGGCGCCTCCCGTATGACCGTGCCCCGGATCCGCCACGAAATCCGTCGCGCCGGACGTTCCGTGCGACCGCCTGTCATACGAACGGCCCGCCGCCGCAGTCCACCGCACGAGAACGCCGAACCGTTGTCCACCGCAGCCCAGGGAGTTGTCCGATGAAGCGCCCCGTCCTTCGCCGCACGACCGCGTGCCTGGGTGCCGTCGCCGCCGTGGCCGCGCTCGCCGTCACCGGCTGCTCCCCGGGGTCCGGCGGCGGCCCCGCGCCGGCCGCCGCCGGCACGGCGCGCGAGCTGACCTACGCGGAGGACCTCCGGGTCTCCGACGCCGAACAGCGCCTGATCGCCCGGTGCATGGCCCGCCAGGGCTTCCGCTACTGGTCCGACAGCGCGCTGTCCCTGGCGGAGAGCAGGCCGCTCGGCTACGTCCAGGACGACGTCGGCTGGGCGCGGACCTACGGCTACGGCAGCCGGATCGCCGCCAAGGAGGACCGCGCCCGGCTGCGCAACCCCAACATCGCCTACCGCACGGCGCTTCCGGCCGATCGCAGGGCCGCCTACGACACCGCGCTGGACGGCGGCCGGGCGACGGAACTGCTGCGTACGCGGGTGCCCGGCGGCGGGGCGGTGAGCAAGCGGTCCGGCGGCTGCGACGCGGCGGCCGAGCGCGCGCTGTACGGCGACCCGGCCACCTGGTTCCGGCTCGACAGCGCAGCGAGCAACCTGCGCCCGCTGTACGTCGGCAGGCTGCTGCGCGACCGGCGGTTCACCGCCGCCGTGCACGCCTGGGCGGACTGCATGAAGCGGGCCGGGCATCCCTACCCGGACCCCGACGCGGCCCGGCGGGCCGCCCGGGACCACCCCGCCGTGCAGGGCCGGGCCGCGGAGGCCCGCGGCTTTGCCGCCGAGGTCCGGATCGCCGTCGCCGACGCGACCTGCGCCCGCGCGGTCTCCCTCAGGTCCGTGGGCCAGAACCGGGAGGCCCACTACCTGGCCCTGCTGGACGCGCGGTACGGCAGCCGGCTGGACGCCTACCGGCGGCTGCGGCAGCAGGCGCTGGCACGCGCCGAGCGGATCGTGCCCGCCCGCACCTGACCCGGGCGCCCGCACCACGGACCCCGCGGCACCGACCGCGGCTTTCGCCCACCGCACTCCGCGGCACCCGCCGCGGCCTCACGGCTGCGGCACCCCGCCGCGGCTCCCACCCACACCCATCGCCTCCGACGAGGCAGATCGGAATCCGTCATGCGCAAGATGACCATCGTCCTCGCCACCCTGGGCCTCGCCGCCCTCGGCCTCGCCGTGCCGGCCAACGCCCACGCCGTCTCCGGCTGCAACGCGCAGTGGCCGGGCCGGGACGGCAACGTGCGGGCCTGGAAGGACTGGGACTGCCAGGGCGAACTGCTGGGCGTCACCCCGGGCAACGACTCCGCCTGGGGCGACACCGCCGGTCCCTTCCAGGGCAGCGACGGCAACGCCGCCTCCTCGGTGATGAACAGCGGCTTCGTCGGCGGCAAGGACGTCGTGGCCTTCTACTACCTGTCCAACTACGGCGGCGGCTACGGCTGCCTCAAGCCGGGCGAGCTGTACGTGGACAACCTCACCCGCGACCACTTCACCGACGGCAACAACATGAACGACAACATCCTGTCCCACCAGTGGGTGACGGCCGGCGCCTGCGCGCCGGGCTCCTTCATCAGCTGAGGCGGCCCGACGGCCACGTCTGCCGGCCACGCCCGCCCCGGGCCGTGGCCGGCCCCGCCGCCTCACCCGCTGCCCACCTCGCGTACCGCCGAGTTTCACATCCGCGCCACCGGACCCTTCCCTGACGTTCGATGCCCTTGGAACACTCGCACCCGCGCGCAGTCCGCGTGTTCCGGCCATCCCGCACGGCAGGATGAGAGGTCGCACTCCCATGCCCGAAGCAAACCGGCGCCGATTCCTCCAACTCGCAGGCGCCACCACGGCGTTCACCGCGCTGTCCGGCAGCCTCCAGCGCGCCGCCGCGCTGCCCGCGAACCACCGCACCGGGTCGATCGAGGATGTCGAGCACATCGTCGTCCTGATGCAGGAGAACCGTTCGTTCGACCACTACTTCGGCACCCTCGCAGGCGTCCGCGGCTTCGGCGACCCGCGTCCGGTCACCCAGGACGGCAGGTCGGTGTGGCGCCAGTCGGACGGCACCAAGGACGTCCTGCCGTTCCACCCGGACGCCGACGACCTGGGCCTCGCCTTCCTCCAGGACCTCCCGCACGGCTGGAGCGACACGCACACCGCCGTCAACGGCGGCAAGTACGACACGTGGGTGCCCGCCAAGGGCTCCACGACCATGGCGTACCTGAACCGGCACGACATCCCGTTCCACTACGCCCTCGCCGACGCCTTCACCGTCTGCGACGCCTACCACTGCTCGTTCATGGGCTCCACCGACCCCAACCGCTACTACCTGTGGACGGGATACACGGGCAACGACGGCCGGGGCGGCGGCCCGGTCCTCGGCAACGACGAGGCCGGCTACTCCTGGACGACCTATCCCGAGCGACTGGAGAAGGCCGGCGTCTCCTGGAAGATCTACCAGGACGTCGGCGACGGCCTGGACGCGGCCGGCGGCTGGGGCTGGATCCAGGACGCCTACCGGGGCAACTACGGCGACAACTCGCTGCTCTACTTCACGCAGTACCAGAACGCCCGGCCCGGCGACCCGCTGTACGACAAGGCCCGCACCGGCACCGACGCCCGCAAGGGCGAGGGCTTCTTCGACCGGCTGAAGGCCGACGTCACGTCCGGGAAGCTGCCGCGGATCTCCTGGGTGGTCGCCCCCGAGGCCTTCACCGAGCACCCCAACTGGCCCGCGAACTACGGCGCCTGGTACATCTCCCAGGTTCTCGACGCGCTCACCGCCGACCCCGCGGTGTGGGCGAGGACCGCCCTGTTCATCACCTACGACGAGAACGACGGCTTCTTCGACCACGTGGTCCCGCCGTTCCCGCCGGCCTCCGCCGCGCAGGGCAGGTCCACCGTCGACCCGTCCCTGGACCTCTTCAAGGGTGACGCGGGCCACGCGGCCGGCGCCTACGGCCTCGGCCAGCGGGTGCCGATGATCGTCGTCTCCCCGTGGAGCAAGGGCGGTTTCGTCTGCTCCGAGACGCTCGACCACACCTCGGTCATCCGGTTCATGGAGCGGCGCTTCGGCGTCCACGAGCCGAACATCTCGCCGTGGCGGCGCACCGTCACCGGCGACCTGACCGCCGCCTTCGACTTCTCCCGCAGGGACACCAAGCCGGTCGCGCTGCCGTCCACGGCCGGCTACCGGCCGCCGGACGGCGACCGCCACCCCGACTACGTGCCGACCCCGCCCGCCCACCCGGCGCTGCCCCGGCAGGAGCGCGGCGCGCGGCCCACCAGGCCGCTCAAGTACGCCCCGGTGGTGGACGGTTCGCTGGACGCGGCGGCCGGCCGGCTCACGCTGACCTTCGCGTCGGGCCCGCGGGCCGGAGCCGCCTTCCTGGTCACCTCCGACAGCCGTACCGACGGCCCCTGGAGCTACACCACCGAGGCCGGCGCGTCCGTCTCGGACACCTGGAACTCCGTGTACCCGGGCGGCTCGTACGACCTGACCGTGCACGGCCCGAACGGCTTCCTGCGCACCTTCGGCGGCCGCGGCAGGGCGGCGGGACCCGAGGTCACCGCCCGGCCGCACGGCGACGACATCGAGCTGACCCTCACCAACCGGGGCGACGGCACGGTGAAGCTGCGGGTGGCGGACGGGTACGGCGGCCGGACCCGCACGTTCACGGTCCGCCCGGGGGCCGCCGTCCGGCACGTCGCCCACCTGAACCACAGTCATCAGTGGTACGACCTGACGGTCACCGCCGAGGGCGACGCGGCCTTCGTGCGGCGGTTCGCGGGGCACGTGGAGAACGGGCGGCCCGGGGTCAGCGACCCGGCGATCCGCACCGACTGACGGGGCGCCCAGGGGCGCATCGTGCGGAACCGGTCAGGTACCGGTCACCTCGGGGTACTGTGCCCCGGTGACCATGCAATCGAACACACCTGCAGACCGGCACTCCGATCCGCACGGTGCGCCCCAGACGCTTTTCTCCGAGCCGGTGCTGGTGGTGAACCAGAAGGCCAAGCTGATCGAGCTGACCAACGAGTACAAGGTCATGGACCAGCACGGCCGGCAGATAGGCTCGGTGGTCGAGGTCGGACAGAGCGCGCTGAAGAAGATCCTGCGCTTCGTCTCCAGCCTCGACCAGTACATGACCCACCGGCTGGAGATCCGTGACGCCCAGGGGCAGCCGCAGCTGCTGCTGACCCGGCCCGCGAAGATCTTCAAGTCCCGCGTGATCGTGACCCGGCCGGACGGCTCGGAGGTCGGCGAGATCGTCCAGCAGAACATGATCGGCAAGATCAACTTCGCGATGACGGCGGGCGGCCAGAAGGTCGGCGCGATCAAGGCGGAGAACTGGCGCGCCTGGAACTTCGCGATCGTCGACCACGCCGAGCAGGAGGTGGCCCGGATCACGAAGACGTGGGAGGGACTCGCCAAGACGATGTTCACCACCGCGGACAACTACGTGCTGCAGATCCACCACCAGCTGCCCGAGCCGCTGCGGAGCCTGGTGATCGCGACGGCGCTGACCGTGGACACCGCGCTGAAGCAGGACTCCCGGGGACTGGGCTGAGGATCCGTCCGCGACGGGGCGAGAGCCCGCGCACCGCGCGGGAGCACGCTCGTCCCGCGCGCGGCCGAGGGGGCGCGGGGCCCGGAGACACGGGCCCCACGCCCCCTCGGGCGTTCAGAGGGCAGTGAGCTGCCCGGGTTCCTCCTTCCGCGGCGGGAGCAGCGCCTGCTCCGCCGCGACCCGTGCCGACTCCAGGGCCAGCACGGCGGCCACCGGGTGCTCGCCGTCGTCCGGTGCCACGATCCGGGCCGCCGGGGTCACCCGGGTCAGCAGGACCACGCCCCAGGAGGCGAGGGCGGCGCCCGCCAGGGCGAGCAGGATCCCGGTCGCGCCGCCGTGCAGGCCCTGCCCCAGCAGGGCCAGGCCGATCGCGGCCGCCGCCACCGGGTTGGCCAGGGTGACCACCGCGAGCGGTGCGCCGAGGCCGCCCCGGTAGGCCGTCTGGGAGAGCAGCAGGCCGCCCACCGCGAACGCGGCCACCAGGAGCGTCACGACGACGACCTCGACGCTCAGCACCGGGCCTGAGCGGTCCGTCGCCGCCACCGTCACCGTCTGGGTCAGGGCGGAGGCGACGCCCGAGGCGAAGCCGGACGCGGTCGCGTGCCGCAGGCCCGGCCGGGCGCCGGGGCGGGACAGCGCGCCGATCAGCACGGCGGTCGTACCGGCCACCGCGAGGGCCTCGGTGAGGCTCAGCACCCGGTGCGGCGCGGGACCGGAGGCCGTGACCAGCAGGGCGCCGAGACCGAGCAGGGTCAGGGCCGTGCCCCGCCACTCGGTCGCGCTGACCCGCCGCCCGGCCACCCGCGCGCCCATCGGCACGGCCGCCACCAGGGTGAGCGCGCCCAGCGGCTGGACGAGGGTGAGCGGGCCGTACTTGAGGGCCACGACGTGCAGGAGCGCGGCGCCCGCGTTGAGGCCGACCGCCGCCCACCAGGCGCCGGAGCCGAGCAGCCGCAGCAGACCCGCTCCGGAGGACTTCGACGCGAGCCGCTCCTGGGCGACCGCGGCGGCCGCGTAGGCGACGGCCGAGACCAGGGACAGCAGGACGGCGAGCAGGGCCGCGGTGCTCATCGGCCCGCTCCTGCCAGTGCGGGCTCTTCCACGGTGAATCCCCGGCGGCGTCCGGCCGTGACGGCCGTGCGGTGGGGCGGGCGGAGCGAGGTGGACGTCCCCCCGGACGAGGCCTGGGGGTGGATGAGGGCGAGGGCGGCGGTCAGCATCACGGTGGCGACGATCGCGTCCAGCCAGTAGTGGTTCGCGGTGCCCACGATCACCAGCAGCGTGACCGCCGGATGCAGCAGCCACAGCCAGCGCCACCGGGAGCGGGTCGCCACGATCAGGCCGATCGCCACCATCAGGGCCCAGCCGAAGTGCAGCGAGGGCATCGCCGCGAACTGGTTGGAGAGGTGGTCGCGGGCGGGCGGGCCGTAGACGGAGGGGCCGTACACCCGGCCCGTGTCGACGAGACCGCTCGCGGCCAGCATCCGCGGCGGGGCCAGCGGGAAGGTGAAGGGGAGCACGAGGGCGGCGGCGGTGACCACGGCCAGCACCCGGCGGGCCCACACGTAGTGCGCGGGCCGCTTCAGGTAGAGCCAGACCAGGAAGGCCACCGTCGCCGGGAAATGAACCGTGGCGTAGTAGGTGTTGGCCAGGTGGACGAGGGTGTCGCCGTGCAGCAGCGCGGACTGCACGTCGACCTCCGAGGGCAGGTGCAGCGTCCGTTCCAGGTCCCAGATCCGGTGGGCGTTGTGCAGGGCCTCGGCGGTGTGGCCGATGGCCAGGCGGCGCCCGAACTTGTAGACGAGGAAGAGCCCTGCGACGAGCAGGAACTCACGGACCAGCGGTGGCCGGGCTATCGCCCCGGACTCCGCTGCTGCCGGCTCGGACTGGGAACTCATCCCAGGCCCCCTCACTGACGGTGGTGCTGGCGTCCGGACGGTGGCCCGGACCCCCACATGCTCATCGATACGAATGCGTACCGATACGCCACTGTACCGATACGGCCGAGTACCGGTACAGTGGCGTATCGATAGACGTAGGCCACACTGGTTGTAGGTTTCCGCCCGGCCCGAACGGCGGGTGGGCGGCAGATGTTCCGTACGTGATGAGCGAGTGAGGAGCAGGGCACATGACGTCGCAGGCCGCGGACGAACCGGAGACGGTTGCCGCCTCGCGCCGCTCCAAGATCACGCCGGAGCGTGAGCGGGAGTTCTTCGACGCCGTGCTGGAACAGATCCGCGAGTGCGGCTACGACTCCGTGACCATGGAAGGCGTCGCCAGCAGCACCCGGTGCAGCAAGTCCACGCTCTACCGGCAGTGGAAGACCAAGCCGCAGTTCGTCGCGGCCGCGCTGCGCGCCAGCCGCGAGGTGCGCTTCGGCGGCGTCGACACCGGCTCCCTCGCCGGGGACCTGCGCGAGGTGGCGCGGGCCGCGGGGGACTGGTCGGCGAAGGACACCAGGCTGCTCTCGGCGCTCGGCCACGCGCTCCACTCGGACGTGGAGCTGGCGCAGGCGCTGCGCGAGGCGCTGATCGAACCGGAGATCGCCGCGCTCCAGGAGATCCTGGACCGCGGTGTCGCGCGCGGCGAGGTGGCCGCGGGGCATCCCGCGCTGGACTACGTGCCCGCCATGATGTTCGGCGTGCTCCGGGTCCGGCCGGTGCTCACCGGCGAGTACGCCGACGCGGGCTATCTCGTCCGCTTCGTGGAGGCCGTGGTGCTGCCCGCGCTCGGACTGACCTAGACCCAGGCCGCCGTCCACGGGATGACTGGACGGTGACCTGCTCGCGCCGCACCGTGGGGACGGGGGCGGCGCGCACCCCCCGGCCGGGTGGGGTTCCCCTTTGAGCGGAGGGGCGCCCCACCCGGCCGACCGGCGTTCCGGCCCGGTGGCGGATCAGACGGTCTGGCCGTCGCCGCCGCCGGAGGACACCTTGATCCCCTTGGTGATGTCGTCGATGACCGACTGGTCCTGGCCGACGTCCACACCGAACCGGACCACCACCATCTGCCGGCCGTCCGAGGGCGAGGGGAAGGCCAGCGACTCGACGTACCCGTCGGCGCCCTTGCTGGTCACCGCCTTCCAGCGGACCAGGTAGCCCTTCTGCCCGGCCACGGTGACGGCCTTGGAGGCCAGCACCTGGTGCGAGGTGATCGAGCCGTAGGTCTTGCCGCCGTACGACTCCGCCGCGTTGGCCGAGATGTCCGCCTTGGCGACCTCCTCGGCGGTGTCGCCCTTGGTGCCCAGCGCCAGCGCGGGCGCCGAGTAGGCGCCGCCCGCGGTGCAGGACTGGGAGGTGTCGCCGGGGCACTTGTAGGAGTCGTCGGAGGTGATCTGGGCACCGACGTTGATCGCCTGCCCGGTCCAGCCCTTCGGCACCGGCATGGCGATGGCGTTGACGGCGTCGGACACCGTTCCGCCGCCCGGCACCTTGGGTGCCTCGGACTGGCCCGGCGGCGGCGAGGCGCCGTCGCCCGAGCCGCCGGACCCGGAGCCGCCGCCGGAGCCCGAGCCGCCCGAACCGCCGAACGGGAAGCCCTGCCCGCCGTTCTGGCCCTCGGATCCGCCCTGGCCGAAACCGCCGCCCGGACCGCCGGGACCCTGCTGCGAGGCCTGGCCGCCGCCGTTCCCGCCGCCGTCGTGCGTGAGCGCCCACGCGCCCACGCCGATGGCGGCCAGGACCGCCACGGCGACACCGACGGCCACGCCGGTCCGCAGCCCGCGCTTCGCGGTGGCGGGCGGCGCCGGATAACCGGGATACCCGGGATGGGCCGGATACGGCTGCTGGGCCGTGCCGGCGTCGGCCGGACCGGCCGGAGGGTGCGCCGGGGGACCCCAGTCGGCACCCGACCCGGCGGGGCGGGTCTGCCCCGTCCACGCCTTGCCGTCCCACCAGCGCTCGCTGGGCGGAGCGTCGTCTGTCTGTCCGGGGTCGGGATACCACCCGGGAGGAGTCACCTGCGTCATGCCCCCACCGTAGGAGGCATCGGTGAAAGTCGGATGAGAGGATCCGGCGACTTTCGGATGAGTCGCCCGGCTGCACCTCCCGCCGTGCCGTCCCGAGGGCCGGGAGCCCGGTGCCGGCGCGGCCCGCGGGGCGCTCAGCCGGTCGCGTCCGGCCGCCAGTGCTCGGGTCCCACTCCGCGCCAGTCGATCCACGAGGACTCCGCCACCTCCGCCGGGTCGATCTCCAGCCCGGCCCGGCGCAGGAACTCCGCCACGTCGCCCACGCCGTGGGCCAGCCCTAGGGGCTCGCCGTCCGCGTGCACCCGTCTGCCGCCCGCCGGGGACGGCGGATGGACGGTCACGCGGACCGGGGCGCACCCGCAGCGGGGGCCGTCACAGGCGTGGTCCTCGGCGCCGCACGGCGTCATGAGCGGCTCCTCTCGCTCGCGGGCCCCTCGGGCCGTCCGTGGTCGCGCAGGTCCCGCCAGGCCGCGGGGTGCGGGCGTCGCTGCTGCCAGTAGGGGTGGAAGTACAGCCGGGTCGACAGCCGGTACAGGCGTCGGCGCAGCTCGGTACGGCCGGGCCGCGCGGCGAGCTGCCGGTAGGTGGCACTCCACTCCAGCTGCGCCTGGGCGAGGTCGTCGGGGAACGATCGCATGACCGAATTCAATCACGTGTTCGATTTCTGGCGCCATCGGCGGCGACGCGCGACCCGGGACCGGCGCCGGGTCCCGGGTCGCCCCGGCGGGCCGCCGTCCGCTCCATCCGGCCGGCGTGCGGAGGGCGCGGTTCCGGTCCGATGCCGCCCGGCACCCGGAAGTCGGCTGCATTTCCACGTCTGTTGACGGTCCGTCGGCTCGACAGCCGCAGGTCGGGGCCGTCACGCGTCGTTCCGCAGCCCCCGGCTTCACCCGTCGTGGCAACAGCTGCCCCGGTCCGCCACCGGACGGCCGGAAGGACGGCTAGGCTCGTGTCCCGTACGTCGTTCGGGCGACTTGGGGAGGCAGCGGGATGACGGAGGACCTACCCCCGGAGGGCTCCTCTGCTCCCCTGTGGGAGCGCGACGCGGAGATCACCGCCATCACCGACGCGCTCGACCTCCTGTGCGCCGACCGGTCCACCCCGGGAAACCTGCTGGTGCTGCGCGGCGAGGCCGGACTCGGCAAGACCGCGCTGCTGGCCGAGACCCGCCGCATCGCCGAACGCCGCCGCTGCACCGTGTGGTCCGCCCGCGGCGGCGAGACCCTGCGCAGCGTCCCCTTCAACGTCGTACGTCAGCTGCTCCAGCCGGCCCTGGTCTCCCTGCACCCCGACGAGGCCCGTGAGTACCTGGGCGACTGGTACGACATCGCCGGACCCGCCCTCGGCATCACCGACCCCGGCGAACGCCAGGCCGACCCGCAGGGCGTCTGCGACGGCCTGGTCCACGCGGTGCGCCGGCTGGCCAGACGCGACTGGCCGCTGGTGCTGCTGATCGACGACGCGCACTGGGCCGATCAGGAGACCCTGGCCTGGCTCGCCGCCTTCGTGGAACGCCTCGACGACCTGTCCGTGCTCGTCCTGGTCGCCCGCCGTCCCGGCGAGGTCGGCGGTGACAGCGCCCGCTACCTCGACACCGTGGCCGCCGCGGCCGCCAACCCCGTGCGCAACCTCAGCGCCCTCACCCCGGACGCCACCGCCGGACTCACCCTCGCCACCCTCGGCGCGCACGCCGACGCCCCGTTCTGCCGCGAGGTCTGGGCCGTCACCGGCGGCAACCCCTACGAGACCGTCGAACTCCTCGCCAAGGTCCAGGACAGCGAGGTCGAGCCGGTGGAGGCCCGGGCCGGCGAACTGCGCGCCCTGAACCGGTCGGCCCGCGGCGGCGGACTCGTCACCCGCCTCGAAGGCCTCGGCATCGACGCCACCCGGTTCGCCTGGGCCGCCGCCATCCTCGGCACCGGCATCTCCGTGGACCTGGTGGCCCAGCTCGCCACCATGACCATGGAGGACGCCGAGCGCTGCGCCGAACTGCTGCGCACCGCCCGTATCCTCACCGTGCCCGACCCGGCCGGCTCCCGCTCGCACGTCGGCGACCTGGAGTTCGTCCACCCGCTGATCGCCAGCGCCGTCTACAACTCCATCCCGCCGGCGATGTGCACCGCCATGCACGGCATCGCCGCCCAGATCGTCATCGACGACGGCCGGGGCATCGCCGAGGCCTCCCGGCATCTGCTGAAGGTGCACCCGGACGACGACGAGGAACTCGTCCAGCAGCTGCGGGACGCGGCCAAGGAGCACCTCGCCGTCGGCGCCCCGGACGCGGCCCGCCGCTGCCTGGAACGCGCCCTGCTGGAACCGCCGCTGCCCGAGGTGCACGCGCGCGTGCTCTACGAACTGGGCTGCGCCACCCTGCTCACCAAGCCCGCCGTCACCATCGGCCACCTGCGCAGCGCGCTCGGCATGCCCGGCCTCGGCGGCGCCGAACGCGTCGACGCGGTCTTCCGACTGTCCCAGGCCCTCCTCCACAACGACCAGCTGGAGGAGGCCGTCCGCACCGTGGAGGCGGAGGCCGCCCGGCACGAGGAGGGGCCCGCGAAACTCCGGCTCCAGGCCGTCCAGTTCATGTGGGAGGGCATCGCGGGCGAGGCGGTCTCACCGCACCGCTCCGAACGCCTCGGTGCCCTCGCCGACACCTGCACGGGACGCGACAACTCCGAGCGCGCCCTGCTGATGCTGCGCGGCTTCGACCTGCTCATACAGGGGGAGAACGCCGAAGAGGTCGTCGAACTGTGCGACCGCGCGCTGGTCAACGGCCGGCTCGCGCCCGGACTCGGCTGGACCGACACCGAGTGGGGCATCGAACTGCTCCTGATGCTCGCCAACGCCTACGTCTACACCGACCGCCTCGACCGCGCCGAGAGCCTCTACAACGAGGCCCTGCGCGCCTACGAGTCCTCCGGCTGGAGCGGCGGCCACCTCGCCCTCGCCCATGCCTACGTCGGCCTCGGACACCGCAGGCGCGGCCGGCTGCGGGACGCGGAGACGTCCCTGCGCGAGTCCCTGCGGATCGCCGAACGGGTCGGCCGCGGACTGCCCCTGTACTGGACCGCCACCTGCAACCTCGTCGACACCCTGCTGGCCCGCGGCCACGTCGAGCGGGCCTGGGAGACGGCCGAGCAGTACGGCTTCGCGCCGCCGTACCCCTCCACGATCGTGATGCCGGACCCGCGGTCCGTGCGCGGCCGGCTGCTGCTCGCCGTCGGCCGCACGAAGGAGGCCGTCAACGAACTGGAGGCGGCGGAGAAGGCGGCCTCCGCGCGCGGCCACTTCAACCCGGTGGTGGTGCCGTGGGCGCTCGACCTCGCGCGGGCCCTCGCGGTGGAGGACCCGACGCGGGCCGCACAGCTGTCCGCGGACGCCCGCCGGCAGGCCGAGCGGTTCGGCACGGACACCGCCATCGGCGAGGCGCTGCGGTGCGCCGCCGCCCTGGAGACCGGGCAGCGGCAGGTCCGGCTCGCCTCGCAGGCGGTGGCCTACCTGGAGGCCTCGCCGTGCCAGTACGAGCACGCGGCCGCGCGCGTGGAGTACGGGATCGCCGCCCGGTCGGTGGTGGAGCTGAACCGGGGCCTGGCGCTGGCCCGTTCGTGCGGCGCGGACGGGCTGGCCGCCCAGGCGCGCGAGGTGCTGGACACGGGCCGGGGACTGCGCTGACGGACACCGGGGACGCCTGCCGGCCCGCGCGCCTGCCGGAGTGCTACAGGGCCAGGAGCTGACCGGTCACCGTCGTCAGACGTCTTCGGACGTCCTTGTCGTACGTCGCCGCGTGCGCCCGCGCCGGTTCGGTGCCGTCGAAGTAGCCGCCCGTCCCCAGGTCCCGCGTCGCCAGCGCGACGACGCCCGGTGCGCCGTCCGCCACCGTGTTCCAGGGCGCCACCCCGCCCTCGCGCACCATCGCGGTGTCCATGAAGGTCGCCGGGTGCAGCACGTTGACGGCCACACCGGTGCCCGCCAGCTCGTCGGCCAGGGCGAAGGTGTGGGCGGCCAGCGCGAACTTCGCCCGGCAGTAGGCCGCGAAGCCCTGGTAGCCGCGGGTGAACTCGGGATCGTCGAAGTCCAGCGGTTCCTGGCCCGCCGAGCCGACGTTCACGATCCTGGCGGGCGTGTTCGCGCGCAGCACCGGCAGCAGGGCGCGGGTGAGGACGACCGGGGCCAGGAAGTTCACGGCCAGCCGCAGCTCGTGGCCGTCCGCGCTCAGCTCCCGCCCGGTGCCGGGCGCACCGGCGCCGACACCCGCGTTGTTGATCAGCACGTCCAGGTCGGGACGCGCCTCGGCGACCCGCGCCGCCAGCTCGCGGACCTGCGCCAGCGAGGCCAGGTCCGCGACGAAGCCCGCCGCGTCGCCCTCGGCGCGCAACTCCTCGGCCAGCGCCGCGGTACGGCCCGGATCCCGGCCGTGCGCGAGGACCGTGTGCCCGGCGCGCACCAGCTCGAAGGCGACGTACCGGCCGAGACCCGAGGTGGCACCGGTGATCAGAACAGTCGACATGACGCCAGCGTAGGCACGGCCGCCCGCCGGATGCCGCACCCTGCCGGGACTACGACCGCCAGGATCACCCTGCCTCCTCCGCCAGCGCCCGCTGGGTCGTGGCGAACGCCGCGTTGGCCGCCGGGACCCCGCAGTACACGGCCGTCTGCAACAGGACCGCGCCGATCTCCTCCGGCGTGAGCCCGTTGCGCCGGGCGGCCTTCACGTGCAGGGCCAGCTCGTCGTGGTGGCCGTGCGCGACCAGCGCGGTGAGGGTGATCATGCTGCGCTCGCGGCGGGTGAGGGTCGGGTCGGTCCAGATCTCGCCCCAGGCGTAGCGCGCGATGAAGTCCTGGAAGCGGGCCGTGAACGGCGTCTGGCGGGCCTGCGCGCGGTCCACGTGCGCGTCGCCCAGCACCTCCCGGCGCACCGCCGTGCCCCGGCCCGCGGGGCCGTCCAGGTGCGGGCGGAGCGCGGCGAGGACGCCGTCGGGGCACTGCGCGGGTGCCAGGTGGGCGGCGCCGGGCAGCTCGACCAGCGTGGCCGCCGGTACCGCGTCCGCGATCTCCCGCAGGTGCGGCGGCGGGGTCGCCGGGTCCCGCCGGCCCGCGATCAGCAGGGTCCGCACGGCGATCTCGCCGAGCCGGTCGCGCAGGTCGAAGGCGGCCAGCGCGTCGCAGCAGGCGGCGTACGCCTCCGGATCCGCCGTCCGCTGGTCCTCGACCAGGCGCGGCACGCTGAAGCCGGGCGTGAACCAGCGGGCGTCCGCGGTCCCGGCGAGCCATGCCACGCCCTCCCGGCGCACCCGCGCGGCCCGCTCCTGCCAGGGCCTGGACCCGCCGAAGTGGGCGGAGGAGCAGATCACGGCCAGGCTCTCCAGCCGGTCCGGGTGGTGGACGGCCAGGTGCAGGCCGACCGCGCCGCCCAGCGACACCCCGGCGTAGCCGAACCGCTCGATGCCGAGCGAGTCGGCGAGCGCCAGCACCAGCCCGGCCAGGTCGCCGACGGTCGCTCCGGCCCTGACCAGGCCGGGCGCGGCACCGCCGTGTCCCGGCAGGTTCCAGCGCACCACCCGGTGGCGGGCGGACAGTTCGGGCGCCACGGTGTCCCACAGCGCGTACGAGGTGCCGAGCGAGGGCCCGAGCAGCAGCGGGGGAGCGGAAGAGGGGCCCTCGGCCCGGTGGTCGAGCAGGTTCTCGGTCAACGTCGCTCCAGGGCACGGTCGGTGAGGACGCCGGCGGAGCCGGTGTAGCGGGCCGGGTCGGTCAGGTCGTCGAGGTCGACGTCTTTGAGTGCCGAGTCCCGCGCCGAGGCCTCCTCGGCGAGCAGGTCGCGCAGCGGGCGCCGCTCGGCGTGGGCGCGGCGGGCCAGTTCGGTGAGCAGTTCCCGGGCCCGGTCCCGGCCGAGCAGGGCGGCCAGTTCGGCGGCCAGCCGCTCGGAGACGACGAGCCCGCGGGTGAGGTCCAGGTTCCGGCGCATCGCGTCCGGGTGCACGCGCAGCCCCTCCGTCAGCTCCGCCGTGTCCCGCGCCGCGCCCCCGACGGTACGCAGCAGGTCCCGCAGCGGCTCCCACTCGGCGTGCCAGGCACCGGCCGGCCGTTCGTCCTCCGCGACCACCGAGCCGTACAGGACGGCGGCCAGCTGCGGGGCCCGCCGGGCGGCGGCCGCCACCAGCGTGGCCCGCACCGGGTTCGCCTTGTGCGGCATCGCCGACGAGCCGCCTGTGCCGCCCTCGGACAGCTCGCCGGTCTCGGTGCGGGACAGCGTCAGCACGTCGACGGCGACCTTGCCCAGCGCTCCGGCCGCGAAGGCGAGGCACCCGGCCAGGTCGGCGACCGGCGTCCGCAGGGTGTGCCAGGGCAACAGGGGCTCGGCGAGGCCGAGTTCGCGCGCGTAGGCGGCGGGCAGCTGTTCGGGCCGGTCCGCGCCGTAGGCGCCGAAGGCCGCCAAGGTGCCCGCGGCGCCGCCGAGTTGCGCGGGCAGCGCGGCCCGGACCCCGGACATGCGGTCGCGGGCGTCGAGGACCAGGGAACGCCAGCCCGCCGCCTTCAGCCCGAAGGTGGTCGGCACGGCGTGCTGGGTGAGCGTACGGCCCGGCATCGGCGTGTCGCGGTGCTCGGCGGCCGTCCGGGCCAGCGCCTGCCCGATGCGCCCGAGGTCGGTGAGGATCAGGTCCAGGGTGCGGGCGGCGACCAGCATCGCCGCCGTGTCCATGATGTCCTGGCTGGTGGCGCCGCGGTGCACGAAGGGGCCGTACTCCGCTCCCGCCGCCGCCGTCAGGGCGGCGACCAGGGGGATGACCGGGTTGCCGCCGGCCCGGGCGCGCTCCGCGAGGGCGGTGACGTCGAAGCGGTCCGGATCGGCCGCCCCGGTCACCGCCGCCGCGGCCCCGGCCGGGGCCAGCCCCAGCGCCGCCTGGGCGCGGGTGAGGGCCGCCTCCGCGTCCAGCAGGGCCCGCAGCCAGGCGTCGTCTCCGGTCGCCGACGCGGCGGCCGACCCGGCCCACCCGGGTCCGAGCAGCCCGGCGTCACCGCCGCCGTACCCCACTGTTGTCACTGGAACTCCAGGAAGACCGTCTCGCCCTCGCCCTGAAGGCGGATGTCGAAACGGTAGGTCCCGCGGCCCTCGTCGGCGGCGACCAGCGTGTCGCGCCGCGCGCCGACCCGGGCCAGCAGCGGGTCGGCGGCCAGCGCCGCCTCGTCGCCCGGCAGGTAGACGCGGGTGAACAGGTGCACCAGCAGGCCGCGCGCGAACAGGCAGACGCTGAGGTACGGCGCGCTGCCGCCGCGGGCGCCGGGCCGCAGCGTCCGCGCGTACCAGTGCCCGTCGGCGTCCGTCTGGATCCGGCCCCAGCCGGTGAACTCCACGCCGTTGCGGCCGAGCGGGTCACCGGTCGCCGGGTCGCGGCGGATCGATCCGTCGGTGGTGGACATGTTCCCGTCAGGATCGGCGCCCCACAGCTCCACGAGCGCGTCGGGCAGCGGGGCGCCCGCGCCGTCCAGGACGTAGCCGTGGACCGTGATCGTGTCGGGGTGCCCGAGGGGCGCGATGTCCTCGCCGCCGAGGAAGGGCAGCGCGTAGCCGTAGAACGGGCCGACGGTGTGCGACGGAGTGGGCCGCACGGTCCCGGGGCTGCTCGGGTCGGTCTTCGTCATGGCAGGTCAGCGCCCTTCTTCGAGCCAGGTGGCGTGCGGGCCGTCCAGCACGATGTCCCAGTGGTAGCCCATCGAGAACTCCGGCACCGACAGGCTGTGGTCGTAGGCGGCGACCAGGCGCTGCCGGGCCGCGTCGTCCGTCACCGACTGGATGATCGGGTCGTACGGGAACAGCGGGTCGGCCGGGAAGTACATCTGGGTCACGAGCCGCTGGGTGAAGGCCGTGCCGAACATCGAGAAGTGGATGTGCGCCGGACGCCAGGCGTTGAGGTGGTTGCGCCAGGGGTAGGGGCCCGGCTGGACGGTGGTGAAGCGGTATCCGCCGTCGGCGTCCGTGAGCGTGCGGCCGGCGCCGGTGAAGTTCGGGTCCAGCGGGGCGTCGTGCTGCTCGCGCCGGTGGGCGTAGCGGCCCGCCGCGTTGGCCTGCCAGATCTCGATCAGCTGGCCCCGGACCGGCCGGCCGTCCCGGTCGAGCAGCCGCCCGGAGACGGTGATGCGCTCGCCGATGGGCTCACCGCTGTGCTGCCGGGTCAGGTCGTTGTCGGTGCCGGTGATGTCCCGTTCCCCGAAGGCGGGGGAGTGGAGCTCCACCAGCTCGGGGTCCTCGCCGGTGTCGACGGCGACCGGCGGCTGCCGGGGATGGCGCAGGACGGAGGACCGGTAGGGGGCGTAGTTGCGGCGGGGATGGTGCTCGATCGGGGCGCCGCCGGCCACGCGCTCGGCGTAGGCGGCGCGCGCCGCCGCGATCTCCTGGTCGATGTCGTCCTGGGTGAGTGTCATGGAGGGTCCTCGGTGGCGCGCCGTGACGGCGGGGCGATCGGACAGATTAATCAGCGCACTGACTATTTCGGCGAGACGCCCTCACGCTGCCACTGGCGCCTAAACACGTCAAGAGCTGGGACGACAGGAGACGGATCGACGGACAGAGCGCGGCGCAGGCGCGTATCGTTCAGTGCACCAACCGATTTGTCAGCATCATCCGATCCCGACCTTGGGGGCGCGCATGGCCGCCGTGGACCTCACCACCCACCCCGGGCACCTGGCCCGGCGGCTCCAGCAGGCCCACTACCTGCTGTGGAACACGATGGTCTCGGAGGAGATCACCTCACCGCAGTTCGCCGTCCTGAACGCCCTCGTCGCCGAGCCGGGACTCGACCAGCGCACGGTGGGGGAGCGGGTGGGGCTGGACCGGTCGACCATCGCCGAGGTCGTCGCCAGGCTCGGCCGGCGCGGGCTGCTCGACAAGGTCCGCGACCCGCAGGACGGCCGCCGCTTCCTGCTGCGCCTCACCGGCGACGGCCTGCGCACCCACGGCAGGCTCGCCCTGCGCACCGCCCGCATGAACCAGGTCTTCCTGGCCCCGCTCTCGGCCGAGGAGCAGGCCCGGTTCTTCGAGCTGATCCGCCGGGTCTCGGACGCGGCGGAGGAACTGCGCGACCCCGGGCAGCCGCTCGTCCCGCAGTCCTAACGCGCCGCGAACACCACCCACACCTGGCCCGTGGCGAAGTCCACCGGAGCGCCGTCCGCGCCGGTGAACGTCGTGCCGTCGGCGGCCGTGCGCCGGGTCCAGGTGGCCTCGAACGACCGTCCGTCCCGCAGCACTTCGGCCTTCCCGGTGCCCACCGTCTCGGTGTACGGCGTGTAGTTGCCGAGCACGTCGTGGTACGCCGAGGTGCGGACCCGCACGTGCTGCACCACGACCGTCGCGGGCTCCAGCCGCCGGCCGGCCGCTGTCGGGGTGGGAGCGCCGTCCATCGACACCAGCCAGCGCTTACGGTCCGCGGACCAGGTGAACGTGAAGCGTGCCGCCGGGTACCGCACGGTGCGGGCGGCGGTGACCGTGCCGCCGGCCGGGGCCGGGCCATGGCGGAAGCCCGTGGTGAGCGCCGCCTCGCCGGGCGGGCCGGACATCAGGCGGGCGGGGCGCAGATACAGGTTGTGCGGGGCCGCCCTGTCGCCGCCCCGGTAGAAGGCGGCGGACGCCGTGTCGGGGGTCTTCGGCCGCAGCGGTGCCCGGTCGATCAGCGGCAGGAGCTTGTGCTGGGCCCCGGAGAAGGCGAGCGTCGGGCCGTCGAACTGGCGCAGCAGCTCCAGATCGGACTCGCGGGCGCTGCGCACCGGGCCGACGACCTCGGGCAGCCTGGTCGCGTACACCGCCATCAGGCGGCTGAGCCCGCCCTCCACCTGCTCCGCGTACACCACGTCGGCCGCGTCCAGCCCGGTCTGCGGGCGGGCCGCGGCCGCGTTGTCGATCTTCACGGCCAGGACGGACCCGGTGCCGGCGGAGTGCCGGCCGTCCGGCCTCGCGCTGCCGTCCGGCGCAGGGCTGCCGTCCGGCGCGCGTCCGTCGTCCGGGCCGCCGTGCCGGGTGCAGCCCGCCGTGAGAGAGGCCGTCAGCACGGCCGCGGCCAGTGCGCCTCTCAGCACGCTCCGGCGCGTCGGCGCCGTGTCTCGCATGCCCACCGTTGCCACCCCGTTCGTCCCCTTGATTGTGTGCTGATCGGTTCACCGGTGGCCATACCCGGTCGAAACCGATCACGCACCGCCGCACGGCCCGCCGGGGCCGGCACGGCGGCGAAGGGCCCCGGAGCCGCGAGGCGGACGGGAACGGCCGGACGGCACCTCGCGGACACGGCCTAGGAGCCGAGGATCTCCGCGAGGTCGTACCGCACCGGTTCCTCCAGCTGGGCGTAGGTGCAGCTGTCCGGGGTGCGGTCAGGACGCCAGCGGCGGAAGCGAGCCGTGTGGCGGAAGCGGGCGCCGTTCTCCATGTGGTCGTACGCCACCTCCGCGACCCGCTCGGGCCGCAGCGGCACCCAGGACAGGTCCTTCTTGCCCGACCAGCGGCTCGGCGCGCCCGGCAGCCGCGCCGACTCGTGGGCGGCCTCCTCGGCCCAGGCCGCCCACGGATGCGCGGAGACGTCGTCCAGACGCAGCGGCTCCAGCTCCTCGATCAGCTCGGCCCGCCGCTTCATCGGGAACGCGGCCGAGACGCCCACGTGCTGGAGGGCGCCCCGGTCGTCGTACAGGCCGAGCAGCAGCGAGCCGACCACCGGGCCGCTCTTGTGCAGGCGGTAGCCCGCCACCACGACGTCGGCGGTCCGCTCGTGCTTGATCTTGAACATGGCGCGCTCGTCCTGGCGGTACCGCAGGGTGAGCGGCTTGGCGATCACCCCGTCGAGCCCGGCCCCCTCGTACTGCTCGAACCACCGCCGGGCCACCTCCACGTCCGTCGTCGCGGGCGCCAGGTGGACCGGCGGGGTGACGTCGGCCAGCGCCGTGGTCAGCAGCGCGCGGCGGTCGGTCAGCGGAGCGTCCAGCAGGGACTCGTCGGCCAGCGCCAGCAGGTCGAAGGCGACGAACGAGGCGGGCGTCCGCTCCGCGAGGGTCCGCACCCGGGAGTCCGCCGGATGGATCCGCTCGGTCAGCGCGTCGAAGTCCAGCCTGCCCTCCCGCGCGATCACGATCTCCCCGTCCAGCACGCACCGGTCCGGCACCCGCTCCGCCAGCGCCGCGACCAGCTCGGGAAAGTACCTGGTCAGCGGCTTGCCGGTGCGGCTGCCCAGCTCCACCTCGGCGCCGTCCCGGAACACGATCGCGCGGAAGCCGTCCCACTTCGCCTCGTACTGCATGTCCGGCGGGATCGCCGCCACCGACTTGGCGAGCATCGGCTTGACGGGTGGCATCACCGGCAGATCCATGCCACGACTCTACGAGCGGACCCCCTGCCGCGCGCGGCGGATTCCCCGGCCCAGGTCCCCGCCGGCCGGGCGCAACCGATGTGCGCGGGGCGGGCGGTCGGCCTACCGTGGCGGCATGGGCGAAGCGGTGGAACTGGAGGTGGCCGGCCGGACCGTACGGCTGTCCAGCCCGGACAAGGTGTTCTTCCCCGAGCGCGGTTTCACCAAGCTGGACGTCGCCCGCTACTATGCGGCCGTCGCCCCCGGCATCCTGCGCGCCCTGCGCGACCGCCCCACCACCCTGCAGCGCTACCCGGACGGTGTCGAGGGCGAGTGGTTCTACCAGAAGCGCGCGCCCAAGGGCATGCCCGACTGGATCCCCACCGCCCACATCACCTTCCCCAGCGGCCGCAGCGCCGACGAGATGTGCCCCACCGAGGAGGCCGCCGTGGTGTGGGCCGCCCAGTACGGCACCCTCACCTTCCACCCCTGGCCGGTGCGCCGCACCGACGTCGACAGCCCCGACGAACTGCGCATCGACCTCGACCCGCAGCCCGGCACCGACTTCGCCGACGCCGTCCGAGCCGCCCACGAACTGCGGTCCGTCCTGGACGAGTTCGGCGGGCTGCGGGGCTGGCCCAAGACCTCCGGCGGCCGGGGACTGCACGTGTTCGTGCCCATCGAACCGCGCTGGACCTTCACCCAGGTACGGCGCGCGGCGATCGCCCTGGGCCGCGAGCTGGAACGCCGGATGCCGGACCGGGTGACGATCAAGTGGTGGAAGGAGGAGCGCGGCGCCCGCATCTTCGTCGACTACAACCAGACCGCCCGCGACCGCACCATCGCCTCCGCCTACTCCCTGCGGCCCCGCCCCGACGCCCCGGTCTCCGCGCCGCTGCGCTGGGTGGAGGTGGACGACGTGCAGCCGGACGACTTCGACCTCGTCACCATGCCGGCCCGCTTCGCCGAAGTCGGCGACGTGCACGCCGACATGGACGACCACGCCTACTCCCTCGACGCGCTGCTCGAACTCGCCCGCCGCGACGAGCACGACCACGGCCTCGGCGACCTGCCCTACCCGCCGGAGTATCCGAAGATGCCGGGCGAGCCCAAGCGCGTCCAGCCGAGCCGCGCCCGGCCCGAACAGCCCTCCTGACGAGGGGAGTCGGCGCATCCCGCGGGTCCTGCCGCGGTCCGCCCGGCCCCGGCGGCGCCGCCCGTCCGGGGCTATGCTGATCGTCAGCCGCCGACGAGGAGGGCCGAGGTGTCCGAGGCAGTGTCGCGCCCCACCCTGGAGGCCGTGGCCGCACGGGCCGGGGTTTCCCGGGCCACCGCGTCACGGGTGGTCAACGGCGGGGACGGGGTGCGCGAACCCCTCGTCGAGCGGGTCCGCAGGGCGGTCGAGGAACTCGGCTACGTCCCCAACCAGGCGGCCCGCAGCCTGGTCACCCGGCGGCACGACGCGATCGCCGTGGTCATCGCCGAGCCCGAGACCCGGATCTTCACCGACCCGTTCTTCGCCCTCCAACTGCGCGGCATCAGCAAGGAACTGACCGCCCACGACAACCAGCTCGTGCTGCTGCTCACCGAGGGCCGGGACGACCACGCGCGCGTGGCCCGCTACCTCACCGGCGGGCACGTCGACGGCGCGCTCGTCTTCTCGCTGCACCTCGACGACCCGCTGCCCGGCCTGATCGACGGCTCCGGAGTCCCCGTCGTGTTCGGCGGCCGGCCCGGCTGGAGCGACGGCGGCGACAGCGCCGTGTACGTCGACTGCGACAACCGGGGCGGTGCCCGGGACGCCGTACGCCATCTCGCAGGCCTCGGCCGGACCCGGATCGCGCACATCACCGGGCCCCTGGACCAGACGTCGGCCGCCGACCGCCTGCAGGGCTACCGGGACGTCATGGACGCGCTGGGCGAGTCGGATCCGCAGCTGGTCGTGGCGAGCGACTTCACCCCGGCCGGCGGCGAGCACGCCATGGGCGAACTCCTCGACCGCCGCCCCGACGTCGACGCCGTGTTCGCGGCCAACGACCTCACCGCGCTCGGGGTCCTGCGTGTGCTGCGCGAACGCGGCCGCCGGGTGCCCGAGGACGTGGCCGTGATCGGCTTCGACGACGTACTGCCCGTCACCGAGCGCAGCGAGCCTGCGCTGACGACGGTCCGTCAGGACATAGAGGAGATGGGACGCTTGATGGCCCGCCTGCTGCTGGCCTCGCTGAACCGCACCGCTCCCGGGACGGACCCGCCGTCCAGCGTCGTCCTGCCCACGACACTGGTACGGCGCGCCACCGCCTAGGGCGCGTCGGCCCCGGCCTCAGCCGCGCGGCTCGCTCCTGATCACCGCGAACCGGGCGCCGTACGGGTCGGCCAGCTTCGCCATCCAGCCCACACCCTCCAGCGTGGTCGCCGGCATCCGCACCCTGCCGCCGGTCTGCTGCGCCTTCTCCACCACCGCGTCCGGGTCCTCGACCTCGAAGTACGGCAGCCAGTAGGCGCCGGTCTGCGCCTCGGCCGGGTCCTCGGCGAGCGGGACCATGCCGCCGAACACCGAGTCGTCGTCACCGTCGGCCGGGTTGACACAGGTGTAGGTGCCCCCGGGGAACGGCACTCCGGAGGTCTCCAGGCCCAGCACCTTGTGGTAGAAAGCGGCCGCCGCCGCGATGTCCGGGGTGTACAGCTCGACCCAGCACAGCGCACCCGGATCGCTCGCCGCCTCCACGCCCTTGGTCGCTCCGGGCTGCCAGATGCCGAAGGTCACGCCCGCCTGGTCGGAGAGGACCGCCAGCCGGCCCCGGTCCATCACGTCCATCGGCTGGGCCAGGACGCTGCCGTGCGCCTGCTCGGCTGCCTTCGCGGTGGCCTGCGCGTCCTCGCTCTTGAAGTACACGTTCCAGCTCGGCGGGCCCTGTTCGGGAGTGGTCTGCATGCCGCCGGCGACGGTCCGGCCGTCCAGCCGGAAGAAGCCGTAACCGCCGGCGTCCGGTCCCGCGGACTGGAACTGCCAGCCGAAGAGGCCGTTGTAGAAGGAGACGGCGCCGTCGATCTCGGGGGTGCCGAGGTCGATCCAGTTGGGAGCGCCGTCGACGAAACGGGTGGTGAGCATCATCGCCCTCCTCGGAAGGGGTCCGTGCGTTGCAGAGCCGAGTCTTCCACCGCCCACTGACAATCGCTGCCCGAGCACGCCCACCGGATCTCCCTTACCGTGGGTCACTGGACGTCCGCGCCGAGTTTTCGTTCCGTTCCGCGCGCCGCCGTGCGCGGGCGTGGTGCCGTCGCGCATGATCGATGCCGCCGAGGTCCGTCGCGGGCCCGTTGAGCGGGCGTTGATCGAACGTTTTTCGCCGCACGGCACGATCCTGGCCATGCACTTCGACACCACGATCCCGTCCCGCACGCCCGTCCCGGTCTGGCACGCGCAGGCGCTGTGCGCGCAGACCGGAGCGGACTTCTTCTTCCCCGAGCCCGGCAGCTCGGTACGCGAGGCGAAGCGCATCTGCGGTATGTGCGAGATGCGTTCGGCCTGCCTGGAGTACGCGCTCGACAACGACGAACGGTTCGGCGTCTGGGGCGGCCTGTCCGAGAAGGAACGGCTCGAACTGCGGCGCGCCGCCCGCTGATCCGCGGCCGGCGGCGAAAACCCGGTGGGATCCTGCCACCGCACCGGGCTAGGCTCCGGGCACGCGACCGGACGTGGCGCAGAGACAGGCGCACCGCCCTGCCAAGGCGGGCACGCCGGTTCGGATCCGGCCGCCCCGCCCCCTTCCCGGTGGACGGGCCCCGCCGCGAGGCAGGCCCGTCCGCGCGGGGTCAGGCGCCGGCGCGGGCCGCCATGCGCGCCTTGCGGGCGGCCAGCTTCTCGTCGAACTTCAGGGCCTCCGCGTCCAGGCCGCCCATGAACAGGCCGAGTTCCTCCTGCGCCCGCAGGCCGTCCGGGCCGAGGCCGTCGATCTGCAGGACCCTCAGGTGGCGCAGCACCGGCTGGATCACGTCGTCGTGGTGGATGCGCAGGTTGTAGACCTCACCGATGGCCATCTGCGCGGCGGCCCGCTCGAAACCGGGGATGCCGTGTCCCGGCATCCGGAAGTTCACCACGACGTCCCGCACCGCCTGCATGGTCAGGTCCGGGGCGATCTCGAAGGCAGCCTTGAGCAGGTTGCGGTAGAAGACCATGTGCAGGTTCTCGTCGGTCGCGATCCGGGCCAGCATGCGGTCGCAGACCGGGTCGCCGGACTGGTGGCCGGTGTTGCGGTGCGAGATGCGGGTCGCCAGTTCCTGGAAGGCGACGTAGGCGACCGAGTGCAGCATCGAGTGCGCGTTGTCGGACTCGAAGCCCTCGCTCATGTGGGACATCCTGAACTGCTCCAGTTTGTCCGGGTCCACCGCGCGGGAGGCGAGCAGGTAGTCCCGCATCACGATGCCGTGCCGGCCCTCCTCCGCGGTCCAGCGGTGCACCCAGGTGCCCCAGGCGCCGTCCCGGCCGAACAGCGAGGCGATCTCGTGGTGGTAGCTGGGCAGGTTGTCCTCGGTGAGCAGGTTCACCACCAGGGCGATCCGGCCGATCTCGGTGACCTTGGACTGCTCCTTGCCCCACGCCTCGCCGTCCTCGAAGAGGCCGGGGAAGTTACGGGCGTCGGACCACGGCACGTACTCGTGCGGCATCCAGTCCTTGGCGACCTTCAGGTGGCGGTTCAGCTCCTTCTCGACCACTTCCTCCAGGGCGTACAGCAGCCGCGCGTCGGTCCAGGCGGACGAGCTGCCGAGAGGGGGAGAAGTGATCGTCACGAGAACTCCAGGGGGACGCCGAACAAGAGCGGATGAACGGGAGTGAACCGGCGAGCGGTGCCGGAAACCTACGTGATCGTAGGCTACGAATCCGTAGGTTACGAAGCCGTAGGTTAAGTGCGCTGTAAGGAGTGCTGATCAGGTGCTGTGCCGAGGGCGAATCGGGACATGCCAAGCAGCCCCGGGACCCGCAGGTCCCAGGGCCGGGGGAGTGAGACGACCACCCCGTCAGACGTACAACTCCCGCAACCGCACCGAGAGGCACGTCACACAGCCCTCTAGCTTCTCGAACTCCGAGATGTCCACCGTCACCACCTCGTGGCCGAGGTCGGTCAGCAGGTCCGCCGTCTTCGGCGCGCTCGCCGACATCAGCAACGTGCCGCTGCCCAGCAGCACCACGTGCGCGCCGGCCTCCTCGGGCACCGCGAGGAAACCCGGGAACAGCGAGGGCCGGTCCACGTGCGGGATGTGCCCGAGGACCGTGCCGTCGGGAAGCGCGGTCACCGCCGACTTCAGGTGCAGCACCTTGCTCACCGGCACCGCGACGACCCGGGCGCCCAGCGGCTCGAACACCGCCCGCAGCTGCTGCACCCCGGCCGCGTTGGTCCTGCCGCCCCGGCCGACGTAGAGCGTGTCACCGGCCTTGAGGACGTCGCCGCCCTCCAACGTGCCCGGTTCCCAGATCCAGTTGACCGAGCAGCCGAGCCGGGCCACCGCCTCCTCGACCCCGGCGGTCTCCGCACGCCGGGACTCGGCGCCGGGCCGGGTGATCAGCGCCACGTTCCGGTACATGACGACCGTGTCCTCGACGAAGACCGAGTCCGGGCAGTCGTCCTCCGGTTCGACCTCGATGGTCTCCCAGCCGTGCTCGCGCAACGCCTCCGCGTACGCCTCCCACTGGTCCAGGGCGAGCTCGACGTCGACCTTCTCCCGCTCGATGTGCGTCACCAGACCTTCGGCGAGGCGCGGGCTGGGACGACGGATGAGGGCCTTCTTGCTGGGCACGACGGGTCTCCGGGGTCGGCGGCGTGGTCCGGCGCCCCGATTCGGCGACACCGGACGGCCATCATGCAGCGCGGTTCCGTGCGGACAAAACCCTCGTTGTCAGGCTGTGCCCCTCCTGAGACTCGCCACCTCCTCCGGTGTGGTGTCCGTCAGCTCCCCGTCCGCCATCAGCAGCCAGCGGGTGATCCCCGCCGACTCCAGGAACGGAAGATCGTGACTGGCCACGATCAGCGCGCCCTGGTAGGACTCCAGGGCCGAGGTGAGCTGCCGCACGCTCGCCATGTCCAGGTTGTTCGTCGGCTCGTCGAGCATCAGCAGCTGCGGGGCCGGTTCGGCCAGCAGCAGCGCGGCGAGCGCCGCACGGAAGCGTTCGCCGCCGGAGAGCGTGGCCGCCCGCTGGTCGGCGCGGGCGCCCCGGAACAGGAAGCGGGCCAGCCGGGCCCGGACCCGGTTGTTGGTGGCGCCCGGCGCGAACGCGGCCACGTTCTCCGCCACGGTCAGCTCGCCGTCGAGCACGTCCAGCCGCTGCGGCAGGAAGCGCAGCGGCACGTGCGCGTGCGCCTCGCCCGCGACCGGCTCCAGCTCGCCCGCGATCGTGCGCAGGAGCGTCGTCTTGCCCGCGCCGTTGCGCCCGACCAGCGCGATCCGCTCCGGCCCGCGCAGATCGAGGATCCCCCGCACCCGTGAGCCGTGCGCGAGTTCCAGGTTCTCCAGCGTCAGCACGCCGCGGCCCGGCGGTACGGCCGTGTGCGGCAGGTCGACGCGGATCTCGTCGTCGTCCCGTACCGCCTCCACCGCCTCGTCGAGCCGTTCCCTGGCCTCGCTGAGCCGCTCCTCGTGCATGATGCGGTGCTTGCCCGCGGACTCCTGCGCCGCCCGCCTGCGCGCCCCCATGACGATCTTCGGCTCGCGTTTCTGCTCGTACATCTTCTGCCCGTACCGCTTGCGGCGGGCCAGTTTCACCTGGGCGTCGGACAGTTCGCGTTTCTGCTTGCGGACGTCGGCCTCCGCGACCCGCACCATCCGTTCGGCCGCCTCCTGTTCGACGGCGAGCGCCTCCTCGTACGCCGAGAAGTTGCCGCCGTACCAGGTGATCTCCCCGGCCCGCAGGTCGGCGATCTGGTCGACCAGGTCGAGGAGTTCACGGTCGTGGCTGACCACGACCAGCAGACCCGGCCAGGACGCGACGGCCGCGTACAGGCGCTTGCGGGCGTACAGGTCGAGGTTGTTGGTGGGCTCGTCGAGGAGCAGGACGTCGGGCCGGTCGAGGAGCAGCGCGGCCAGCCGCAGCAGCACCGACTCGCCGCCGGAGACCTCGCCGACGGTCCGGTCGAGCCCGATGTGCCCGAGCCCCAGCTCGCCGAGGGTGACCTGGGCACGCTCCTCGACGTCCCAGTCGTCGCCGAGCGTCTCGAAGTGCGCCTCGGAGGCGTCGCCGGCCTCGATGGCGTGCAGCGCGGCCCGGCGGGCGGCGATGCCGAGCGCCTCCTCGACCCGCAGCGCGGTGTCGAGGGTGACGTTCTGCGGGAGGTAGCCGACCTCGCCGGCCACCTTCACGGTGCCGCCGGACGGGGTGAGCTCACCGGCGACGAGCTTGAGCAGGGTGGACTTGCCCGATCCGTTGACGCCGACGAGACCGGTCCGGCCGGGACCCACGGCGAGGTCCAGGCCGTCGAGGACGGCCGTGCCGTCGGGCCAGGAGAAGGAGAGGGACGTACAGGTGACGGATGCAGACATGGGCGCCTCGCGGTTGCTTGCGGTGTCGGGGACAGACGTGTGCCGAGACACCGCGGGACAGCAGCCGGGGCAGAGGGGAGATGCCTGTGCCGGAGGACGGCTCGCACGCCGAGGTCGAACGCCACGGACACACCTCACGGGTGTGACGCGGTGTCTCGAATCCCTCAGACGAGCAACGTCCTTCTCCTATCGACGGCAACAGAACCGTCGACCAAGCTAGGAGGCCGCCGACGGGGTGTCAACGCAATTAAGGGCGGCGCCCCCGCTCCACCTGCGTGTCGGATTCCTGCCAGCCCCGGTGCCGCCGGGGATGGTTGAGTCGTCCGCATGACGAACCTGAGCACCCTCCGGGAACCCGCCCTCGCCTTCCACGCCCTGCACGTACCGGGGCGTCCGCTCGTGCTGCCGAACGCCTGGGACGCGATGAGCGCCCGGCTCGCCGAGGACGCGGGCGCGGCCGCGGTGGCGACCACCAGCGCCGGGCTCGCCTGGGCCCTCGGCGCGCCCGACGGCGACCGGCTGGACAGGGACCGCGCGGTGGAGGCGGTCGCGCGGATCGCCGCCGCGGTGCGGGTGCCGGTGAGCGCCGACGTCGAGAGCGGGTTCGCCGAGGATCCGGACGGCGTCGCCGACACCGTCCGCGCGGTGCTCTCGGCGGGCGCCGTCGGCGTCAACATCGAGGACGCGCGCTACGACGGCGCGGGCAACGGGTCGCTGCGGCCGGTCGCCGAGCAGGCCGGGAGGATCGCGGCCGCCCGTGCGGCCGCCGACGAGGCGGGCGTGCCGCTCTTCGTCAACGCCCGGATCGACACCTTCCTGCGCGCCGCCGGGGGAGTGGCCGACACCCTGGAACGGGCCGCCGCCTACCGCGGCGCGGGCGCCGACGGGATCTTCGTCCCCGGCGTCACCGACCCGGAGACGGTCGCCGCGCTCGTCGCGGGCGTCGACGGGCCGCTCAACGTGCTGGTCGGCCCCGGCGCGCCGCCCGTCGCCGAGCTGGCCGCCCTCGGCGTGGCCCGGGTGAGCGCCGGTTCGGCCCTGGCCGAGGCCGCGCACGCGACGGTCCGCCGCGCCGCGCGGGAGCTGCTGGAGGCGGGGACCTACGGAGGGCTCGCGGAGGGGCTCGGCTACGGCGAACTCAACGCGCTGCTGGGCAGGTAGGGCAGGGTCAGCAGGCGTCCCGCATCAGTTCGGCCAGGTCCTGGTCGAGGTCCAGCCGGAGATGTTCGAGGTCGGCGGGGACCAGGTCGCCGGTCGCCTCCAGGAACCGCCGGATCTCGCCCGTGCGCACATGGATGACGGCGGTGCCCTCGGGGGCGTGGAACTCCAGCACGGTCCGGTCGTAGCCGTACGGGCGGACCCGCACGTCGCCCTTGCCCTCCGGGGCGTCGAGGCCGGCGGTGAGCAGCTCGCGGGAGAACGTCCAGCAGACGTCGACGCCCTCCAGGGTGGCCGGGGCGGGGAAGGTCATCCGGACGGCGAAGGGGTCCTCGCTGTCGTAGCACAGGCTGGCGGGGATGCTCGGCATCCGCGGCGAAGCGGCGACCAGACGGGCCTCTACGGGCTGCTCGATGACAGTGGACAAGGCCTTGCTCCCTAGCGACGGCTGGACGAATTTCCCGGGCGTGTGAGACCTGGCACTGGGAGAGACGACGGAAGCGCCCGATCCGTGCACGCGGGAGGCGAGTGACCTCGGTCACCGGGCGCATTCACACCCGGGACTTACCCGGGCGGCGACGGCCGGGCCCTCTGGACGGCACCGGGCCGGTGGGCTAACTTCCCGCGCCATGAGGCGCTTGGGGAGCACGCGACGGTCAGGGCGGACGGGACGGACGAGCCGGACGGTGACGGCGGGAGTGGCGTGCGCGGCGGCGCTGGCCGCGCTGACCGCGGGTTCCGCGCACGCGGCCGCACCGGCACCGCACTGGGCGCTCAAGAACACCGGCACGCCGGACGTGCGGTTCCGCGGTCTGGCCGCCGTCGACCGGCACACCGCGTGGCTGGCCGGAACCGCCGGCACGGTGCTGCGCACCGGCGACGGCGGCACCACCTGGCACAACGTCTCGCCGCCGGGCGCGGGCGACCTGCAGTTCCGGGACGTCGAGGCGTTCGACGCGCGCAGCGCGGTGGTGCTGGCGATCGGCGAGGGCGAGGCGTCCCGTGTCTACCGCACGGACGACGGCGGGGCGAGCTGGACCGAGTCGTTCCGCAACACCGACCCGGCCGCGTTCTACGACTGCATGACCTTCTTCGACCGCCGGCACGGCCTGGCCATGAGCGACCCGGTGGACGGGAGGTTCCGGATCCTGTCCACCGGCGACGGCGGCCGCTCCTGGCGGGTGCTGCCCGACACGGGCATGCCGGCCGCCCTGGACGGCGAGGCGGGGTTCGCGGCCAGTGGTCAGTGCCTGGTCGCCTCGGGGCCCAAGGACGCCTGGCTCGCCACCGGCGGCGGCGCGCACGCGCGCGTGCTGCACACCGCCGACCGCGGTCTGACCTGGACCGCCGCCGACACGCCCGTCCCGGCCGGCGACCCGGCCAAGGGCGTGTTCGCCCTCGCCTTCCGCGACCGCGCCCACGGCCTCGCGGTCGGCGGCGACTACCGCCCCGACCAGACCTCCCCGCGGGCCGGTGCGGTCACCCGGGACGGCGGCCGCACCTGGCGGTCCGCGCCGACCCCGCCGCCCGCCTACCGCTCCGGCGTCGCCTGGCTGCCGCACAGCCGCACCGCCGCCCTCGCCGTCGGCCCCACCGGCACCGACCTGACCACCGACGGCGGCAGCACCTGGCGGACCGTCGACACCGGGTCGTACGACACCGTCGACTGCACCCCCGACCTGAGCTGCTGGGCCGCGGGCGAGCAGGGGCGGGCGGCACGTCTGGAGCGGTGACGGGCGGGTACCCGGTGGCGGCCACCCACGCGGGGACACGGAGAGGAGCGGCCATGCCACGCGGATCCAGCCCCAAGCGGGAACGCCAGTACGAGCACATCAAGGAGAGCGCGCTCGACCGGGGCGAGAACGAGGAGCGCGCCGAGGAGATCGCCGCGCGGACCGTCAACAAGGAACGCGCCCGCGCCGGCGAGTCGGCGACGGCGAGCCGCACGTCCCTCGAGGACATGTCCTCGGGCCGGCGCGGCGGCAAGCGGTCGCACAGCGGTGCGGCGGGCCCGACCTACGACCAGCTCTACGAGGAGGCCAGGCGGCGCGGCATCGGGGGCCGCTCCGACATGAACAAGGCGCAGCTGCAACGCGCCCTGGACGACAGGAAGGGCTGACCGCCCCGGCACCGCACGCGCGCGTGCCGCGCCGTACGCTCATGGTCACCATGACGACCGTACGCGTACCCGCGGGCTGGCCCGCGACCGAGGAAGCGGCGCTGGCCGTGCAGGACGCACTGCGGGGGCGGGTGGTCCTCGACGAGCCGGGACCGCTGCCCGGCACCGGGCATGTCACCGGTGTCGACGTCGCCTACGACGACGAACGGGACCTGGTCGCGGCGGCCGCCGTCGTGCTGGACGCGGCGACCCTGGAGCCCGTGGCCGAGGCGACCGCCGTCGGGCACGTCTCCTTCCCGTACGTGCCGGGCCTGCTCGCCTTCCGCGAGATCCCCACCGTACGGGCCGCCCTGGAGGCCCTGCCGTGCCCGCCGGGCCTGGTCGTCTGCGACGGCTACGGGCTGGCCCATCCGCGCCGTTTCGGCCTCGCCAGCCATCTCGGCGTCCTCACCGGCCTGCCCACCGTCGGCGTCGCCAAGAACCCGTTCACCTTCGTCCACGACGAACCGGACGTCCCGCGCGGCAGCCACGCGCCGCTCCTCGCCGGTGCCGAGGAAGTCGGCCGCGCGCTGCGCACCCGGGACGGCGTCAAGCCGGTCTTCGTCTCCGTCGGCCACCGGGTGAGCCTGGACAACGCGTGCGCGCACACGCTGGCGCTCACCCCGCGCTACCGGCTGCCGGAGACCACCCGCCGCGCGGACGCGCTGTGCCGCGCGGCGCTGCGCGAGGCCCGGGCCTGAGCACCCGTACTCAGCAGGCGTACTGAGTACGGGGACGGATGCGGCCGTCCGGGGCCCGGCGGCAGGCTGGCCCGCATGACGACACATCGCGCATCCGAGGTCCCGGCCGACACCGCCCCGCCCGTCGAACCCGCCGTCGGCGCGGCACTCGTCTTCGCCGCCCTGGCCGGCCTCGCCTGGATCGCCGGCATGCTCTGCACACTCCTGACCTGGCAGTCCTGACCCACGGCAGATCCGCCCCACCCGCCACGGTGACGGGTCGGACCCGCGTGCCATCGTGGCAGGCGGGACGCGCTGGGCCGGTTGCGCCGGGGTCTAGCGGGTAGCGGCCACCCGGAAGCCGATCCCGGCGCCGCGCAGGCGCTCGATCAGCGCGTCGCCCATCGCCTGCGCGGTCGTCACCTGGCCCGCCGTCGCCGGCAGGTCGTCGAAGGCGAGGGACAGCGCGGCCTCGGCGAACATCTTCGCCGTCTCGCCGTAGCCGGGGTCGCCGCCCGAGACCTCCGTGTAGACCCGCCGTCCGCCGCCCTCGCCGACGAACCGCACCCGGAACCAGCTGCGGGCCCGCTTCTCCTCGCTCGGCCCCTCCCCGGGCCTGAGCCGGTCCGAGAGCCAGCGCCGGGCGGGCGGCAGCTGGGCCGCCGCGGCCACCGCGCCCACCGCGGTGATCCCGCCGAGCGCCATCGGGAGGCGCCTGACGGCCGCGTAGTGCCGGTAGCGGAAGTCCGGGCCGTAGCGCTCCAGGGCCTTGGCGGAACGGCGCACGATCTGGGCGTCGATGGTGGGCAGCGGCAGCGCCCAGGCGCCGATCTCGCCGTCGAAGCGCGGCGCTCCCGCGGGCGCGGAGGCCCGGCGGTGCATCAGCCGGGGTTCGTGCCGGGCGCGGTCCCGGGCCGCGGCGATCATCTGCCGGGGGCGGGCGAACTGGTCGAGGACGGAGGCGAAGGTGCCGCCGGAGAAGGTCGCGTCGGCGGTCACGAAGCCGTCCACGGTCAGCGGCACGCCCTCGGGCAGCTCACGGACCGTGAAGTAGGCGCCCAGGTCGTGCGGGACCGAGTCGAAGCCGCACGCGTGCACCAGCCGCGAACCGGTCTCCCGCGCGCGTGCGTCGTGCCGCACGTACGTCAGGTCGACGAACTCGGGCTCCCCGCACAGGTCCAGGTAGTCGGCGCCGGTGTCCGCGCAGGCCGCGACCAGGTCCTCGCCGTAACGGCCGTACGGGCCGACCGTCGTGGCCACCACGCGCGCCTGCTCGGCGAGGGCGCGGACCGTGGCGGGCTCGGCGACGTCGGCGCGCTGCAGGCCGACGTCGGTGCCGGCCGGCAGCCGCTCGCGCAGGGCCTCCAGCCTGCGTTCGTCCCGGGCCGCGATCGCCCAGCGCAGCCCCTGGGGCGCGTGGGCGGCGAGGTAGCCGGCGGTGAGTTCGCCGACGAAGCCGGTGGCCCCGAAGAGCACGATGTCGTAGGGACGGTCCGTCATCTTCAGCCTGCTCATGACACCTCTCGGTGGTGCAACCCGTGCCGTTGTCGGTGGCTGAGGCTAGCGTGAGGAGTGCGGACGCACCCCCACCGGGTATCTTGACTAAGCGCTTGCTCGTTCACCCTTGTCTCCGGTGGAACGTGTTCCTAGCATCGTCGGTGTTACATCAGTTGTGTCAATGACTGGGGGCGGCATGACCGCGGCAGGGACGCCAGGACACGGCCCGCTCTCCGGCGTGCGCGTGCTGGAGCTGGCAGGCATCGGACCGGGCCCGTTCGCCGCCATGCTCCTGGCGGATCTCGGCGCCGACGTGGTCCGCGTCGACCGGCCCGGCGGGCAGGGCCTCGCGATCGACCCGGCGTACGACGTCACCAACCGCAACAAGCGCTCGGTCCTCGTGGACCTGAAGGCCCCGGACGGCCCCGGCCGCGTCCTCGACCTGGCCGCACGCGCCGACATCCTGATCGAGGGCTACCGCCCCGGCGTCGCCGAGCGCCTCGGCGTCGGCCCCGAGGACTGCCACGCCCGCAACCCCGCCCTGGTCTACGGCCGGATGACCGGCTGGGGCCAGCAGGGACCGCTGGCCCGGCGCGCGGGCCACGACATCGCCTACATCGCCCTCACCGGCACCCTCGGCATGATCGGCCGCCCCGACGAGCCCCCGGCGGTCCCCGCGAACCTGCTCGGCGACTACGCGGGCGGCGCCCTCTACCTCGTCGTCGGCGTCCTGGCCGCGCTGCACCACGCGCGCGCGGGCGGCACCGGCCAGGTGGTGGACGCCGCCATCGTGGACGGCACCGCGCACCTCGCCGCGATGATCCACGGCATGGTGGCCGCCGGCGGCTGGCAGGACCGGCGCGCCGCCAACCTGCTGGACGGCGGCTGCCCGTACTACGGCACCTACGAGACCGCCGACGGCGGCCACATGGCGGTCGGCGCCCTGGAGCCCCAGTTCTACGCCGAGTTCCTGCGGCTGCTGGGCGGCGTGGACGACCTCGCCGACGCCCGCAAGGACTGGACCCGCTGGGGCGAGCTGCGCGAGCGGGTCGCCGCCCGCTTCAAGGCGCGCACCCGCGAGGAGTGGACGGCCGTCTTCGACGGCTCCGACGCCTGCGTGGCCCCCGTGCTCACCCTCGCCGAGGCCCCGCACCACCCCCATCTGGCCGCCCGCGGCACCTTCACCGACCACGGCGGCATCACCCAGCCCGCCCCCGCCCCGCGCTTCTCCGCCACCCCGACCACCGTGCGCACCGCCCCCGCGACGCCGGGCGCGGACACCACCGAGGTGGCCCGCGACTGGGCCGTACCCGCCCTGCTCGACGACGACAAGGACCGCACCTGATGGAGCTCTCGACCTTCCTCGACTACGCGGGCGACCCGCGCGCCGCGGCGGACCGGGCGGCCGCACTGGAGTCGGCGGGCCTCGACACGGTCTGGGTCGCGGAGGCCTACGGCTTCGACTCGCCCACCGTCATGGGATATCTGGCCGCCCGCACCGAGCGCATGAAGATCGGCTCCGCGATCCTCAACGTCTACTCCCGCACCCCGGCCCTCATCGCCCAGACGGCCGCGGGCCTCGACGCGGTCTCCGGCGGGCGGGCGATCATCGGGCTCGGCGCCTCCGGCCCGCAGGTGGTCGAGGGCTGGCACGGCAAGGAGTACGACAGGCCGCTCGGCCGGACCCGCGAGACGATCGAGCTGACCCGGCGGATCCTGCGCCGCGAGACCATCGACCACCACGGCATCACCGACATGCCCCGCCCCGGCGGCCTCGGCAAGCCGCTCAAGATCCTCACCAGGCCCGTCCGCCCCGCGGTCCCGCTCTACGTCGCCTCGCTCGGCCCCGCCAACGTCCGGATGACCGCCGAGATCGCCGACGGCTGGCTGCCCACCCTGTTCGTCCCCGAGAAGGCGAAGGACGTCTGGGGCACCCCGCTCGCCGAGGGCGCCGCCCGCCGCGACCCGGCGCTCGGACCGCTGCGGGTGGTCGCCGGCGGCCTGCTCGCCATCGGCGAGGACGCGGCCGCCGCCCGCGACCTGGCCCGCCCCAGGATCGCCCTGTACGTCGGCGGCATGGGCGCACCGGGCAAGAACTTCTACAACGACCTTGCCGTCGCCTACGGCTACGAGAAGGAGGCCCGGCTCATCCAGGAGCTCTACCTCGCCGGCCGGCACCGCGACGCGGCGGCCGCCGTACCGGAGGAGTTCTGCGAACTCATATCCCTGTGCGGCCCCGAGGGCTACGTCCGCGAGCGCATCGCCGCCTTCCGGGAAGCGGGCGTGACCACCCTGGACGTGATCCCCGTCGGCCCGGACCCGGCCCGTCTGGTCGAGACCGTCAAGAACTGGCTCTGACCCCCACCGCCCCGAACCCCCGTTGAAAGGCTTGTCAGTGAGCACCGAAGCGTACGTGTACGACGCGATCCGCACCCCGCGCGGCCGCGGCAAGGCGAACGGCGCCCTGCACGGCACGAAGCCCATCGACCTGGTCGTCGGCCTCATCCACGAGATCCAGGACCGCTTCCCTGGCCTCGACCCGGCCGCGATCGACGACATCGTGCTCGGTGTCGTCGGCCCGGTCGGCGACCAGGGCTCCGACATCGCGCGGATCGCCGCGATCGCCGCCGGCCTGCCCGACACCGTCGCCGGCGTACAGGAGAACCGGTTCTGCGCTTCGGGCCTCGAAGCCGTGAACATGGCCGCCGCCAAGGTCCGCTCGGGCTTCGAGGACCTCGTCCTGGCGGGCGGCGTCGAGTCGATGTCCCGGGTGCCGATGGCCTCCGACGGCGGCGCCTGGTTCAACGACCCGATGACCAACCTGGCCACCAACTTCGTGCCGCAGGGCATCGGCGCCGACCTGATCGCCACCATCGAGGGCTTCTCCCGGCGCGACGTCGACGAGTACGCGGCGCTCTCCCAGGAGCGCGCGGCGACGGCCGTGAAGGAGGGCCGATTCGAGCGCTCCGTGGTCCCCGTCAAGGACCGCGCGGGCCTCGTCGTCCTCGACCACGACGAGCACCTGCGCCCCGGCACCACCGCCGACTCCCTCGCCAAGCTCAAGCCCTCCTTCGCCGACATCGGCGAACTCGGCGGCTTCGACGCGGTCGCGCTGCAGAAGTACCACTGGGTGGAGAAGATCGACCACGTCCACCACGCGGGCAACTCCTCCGGCATCGTCGACGGCGCCTCCCTGGTCGCCATCGGCTCGAAGGAGACCGGCGAGCGCTACGGCCTGACCCCGCGCGCCCGGATCATCGCGGCCGCCGTCTCCGGCTCCGAGCCGACCATCATGCTCACCGGCCCCGCCCCGGCCACCCGCAAGGCCCTCTCCAAGGCCGGCCTCACCATCGACGACATCGACCTGGTCGAGATCAACGAGGCGTTCGCGGCGGTCGTGCTGCGCTTCGTCAAGGACATGGGCCTGTCCCTGGACAAGGTCAACGTCAACGGCGGCGCCATCGCGCTCGGCCACCCGCTCGGCGCCACCGGCGCGATGATCCTCGGCTCCCTCGTGGACGAGCTGGAGCGCCAGGACAAGCGCTACGGGCTGGCCACCCTGTGCGTGGGCGGCGGCATGGGCATCGCCACGATCGTCGAGCGCGTCTGACCACCCCGGCGGAACCAAGAGACCTCACGGAGACCCTCACATGACCGAGAGCACCACCATCCGCTGGGAGAAGGACGACACCGGCGTCGTCACCCTGGTCCTGGACGACCCCAACCAGTCCGCCAACACCATGAACGCGGCCTTCGTCGAGTCCCTCGCCGCGGTCGCCGACCGCCTGGAGGCGGAGCAGGACTCGATCCGCGGCGTCGTCCTCACCTCCGCCAAGAAGACCTTCTTCGCCGGCGGCGACCTGCGCGACCTCATCCGGGTCACCCCCGAGACCGCCCAGGACCTCTTCGACGGCGGCCTCGCCATCAAGCGCAACCTGCGCCGCATCGAGACCCTCGGCAAGCCCGTCGTCGCCGCCATCAACGGCGCGGCCCTCGGCGGCGGCTTCGAACTCGCCCTCGCCTGCCACCACCGCGTCGCCCTCGACACGCCCGGCACCAAGATCGGCTGCCCCGAGGTCACCCTCGGCCTGCTCCCGGGCGGCGGCGGAGTCGTCCGCACCGTCCGCCTGCTCGGCATCGCCGACGCGCTGCTCAAGGTCCTCCTCCAGGGCACCCAGTACAACGCCCGCAGGGCCCAGGAGAACGGCCTGGTCCACGAGGTCGCCGACAGCCCCGAGGACCTCCTCGCCAAGGCCCGCGCCTTCATCGACGCCCACCCCGAGTCCCAGCAGCCCTGGGACAGGCCGGGCTACCGGATCCCCGGCGGCACCCCGTCCCACCCCAAGTTCGCCGCCAACCTGCCCGCCTTCCCGGCGTCGCTGCGCAAGCAGACCAACAACGCCCCCTACCCGGCGCCGCGCCGCATCCTGGCCGCCGCCGTCGAGGGCAGCCAGGTCGACTTCGAGACCGCCCAGGTCATCGAGGCCCGCTACTTCGTGGAGCTGGCCGCGGGGCAGACCTCGAAGAACATGATCCAGGCGTTCTTCTTCGACCTCCAGGCCGTCAACTCCGGCGCCAACCGGCCGCAGGGCGTCGAGCCCCGCAAGGTCACCAAGGTCGCCGTCCTCGGCGCGGGCATGATGGGCGCCGGCATCGCCTACTCGTGCGCCCGCGCGGGCATCGACGTCGTCCTCAAGGACGTCTCCGCCGAGGCCGCGGGCAAGGGCAAGGCCTACTCCGAGAAGCTGTGCGCCAAGGCCGTGGCCAAGGGCCGCACCAGCCAGGAGAAGGCCGACGCGCTGCTCGCCCGGATCACGCCCACCGCCGACCCGCAGGACCTGGCCGGCTGCGACGCGGTCATCGAGGCCGTCTTCGAGGACACCGCGCTCAAGCACAAGGTCTTCCAGGAGATCGAGGCGGTCGTCGCGCCCGACGCGCTGCTGTGCTCCAACACCTCCACGCTCCCCATCACCGCACTCGCCGAGGGGGTCGAGCGCCAGGAGGACTTCATCGGCCTGCACTTCTTCTCGCCCGTCGACAAGATGCCGCTCGTGGAGATCATCAAGGGCGAGCGCACCGGTGACGAGGCCCTGGCGCGCGCCTTCGACCTGGTCCGGCAGATCAACAAGACGCCGATCGTCGTCAACGACTCGCGCGGCTTCTTCACCTCCCGCGTGATCGGCCACTTCATCAACGAGGGCGTCGCCATGGTCGGCGAGGGCATCGAGCCCGCCTCCGTCGAGCAGGCGGCCGCCCAGGCCGGCTACCCGGCCAAGGTGCTCTCCCTGATGGACGAGCTGACCCTGACCCTGCCGCAGAAGATCCGCCGCGAGTCGAAGCTGGCCGTCGAGGAGGCCGGCGGCACCTGGGCCGCGCACCCGGCCGAGGCGGTCGTGGACCGCATGGTCGACGAGTTCGGCCGGCCCGGCCGCAGCGGCGGCGCCGGGTTCTACGACTACGCCGAGGACGGCAAGCGCGCCGGGCTCTGGCCGGGCCTGCGCGAGCACTTCACGAAGCCCGGCCACGAGATCCCGTTCCGGGACATGCAGGAGCGGATGCTCTTCGCCGAGGCGCTGGACACCGTGCGCCTCCTGGAGGAGGGCGTCCTGACCTCGGTCGCCGACGCCAACATCGGATCGCTGTTCGGCATCGGCTTCCCCGGCTGGACCGGCGGCGTCCTCCAGTACGTCAACGGCTACGGCGCCTACGGCGGGGCGGATGCCGGCCTGCCCGGTTTCGTGGCCCGCGCGCGCGAGCTGGCCGAGACCTACGGCGACCGCTTCACCCCGCCCGCCCTGCTGGTGGAGAAGGCGGACCGGGGGGAGACCTTCACGGACGCCCGCTGACCGGTTTCTCCCGTCCCGGCCCTCACCTCAGGAGGGCCGGGACTCCTCCTGTCCGGCGAGCCACTGGTGCACCTCGTGCCGGAGCGACCGCTGGAACGTGGTCAGCAGCGCCTGCACCACCAGCGGCTGCACATCGGCGGACAGGGACTTCACGTCCTGCTCGGTCCGCTCCGCCACCTCCGCCCGGAACAGCTGCGACAGCGCGTGGGCGGCCGCGCGCGAGTGCTCGATCAGCACCGTGCGCGCGGCCAGGATCGCCTCCTCGGACAGCGGCAGGTCCAGGAGCTGGACCGCGAGCCGGAACAGCGCCGGGTCGACGCGGTAGGCGTCGCCGTCCGGCCGTACGGCGTCCATCGCGACGAGCCGCTCGACGTCCCCGTCGTCCAGCGGCCGTCCGGCCCGGCGGCGTAGCTCGGCCGCGCCGACCCGCTCCTCGGTGTCCGGGGCCCAGGAGGCGACGACCGCCCGGTGGATGGCCAGGTCGTGGTCGCTGAGTCCGGGCGGCAGCCGGTGCAGATAGCGTTCGATCGCCGCCAGGGTCATGCCCTGGAGCTGAAGCTCCTCGATGAGCGCGAGCCGGGCCAGGTGTCCGGGCCCGTAGTGGCCCACCCGGCGGGCACCGATCACGGGCGGCGGGAGCAGGCCCTTGGTGCCGTAGAACCGGACCGTGCGCACGGTGGTGCCGGCCCGGGCGGCCAGTTCGTCGATCGTGAGCGCCGGCTCCCCGGACGCGCTGTCGGTGTCGGTGGTCATGCGCAGCAGTATCGCTGTCACAGCGGCACTGTGACACCGGCTCCGCCAGGCCTACGATGATCGTTTGTTCTTCACTTGTTCACCGACGTGACATGATCACCATCTTGTGAGAAGTGCCGCTGTGTGACCTGTGCCATCGCATACGCGAAGGAGACCGGGGGAAGGTGGCACCTTGGTCCGTGCCACCTGTCGAGCGCGCCGACCGAGAACGTCCGGACACCCGAGCGTGACCCGCTCGGGCGCACCAGAGAGTGGAAACCACCTGTGAGCAAGAACGCCGTGGACACGGCACAGGCCGTCACCACCCGGACCGACGCGGCACAGACGCCCGCGGACGCGGGCGACGCCGGCTACAGCAAGGACCTCAAGCCCCGCCACGTCAACATGATCGCGATCGGCGGCGCGATCGGCACGGGCCTCTTCCTCGGCGCCGGAGGACGCCTCCACAACGCCGGCCCGGCGCTCGCACTGGCCTACCTGGTCTGCGGAATCTTCGCGTTCTTCGTCGTCCGCGCCCTCGGCGAGCTGGTCCTGTACCGCCCGTCGTCCGGATCCTTCGTGTCGTACGCGCGCGAGTTCCTGGGTGAGAAGGGCGCCTACGTCGCCGGCTGGATGTACTTCCTCAACTGGTCGACGACCGGCATCGCGGACATCACCGCGATCGCGCTCTACACGCACTACTGGAGCATGTTCACGAGCATCCCGCAGTGGACGCTCGCGCTGATCGCGCTGGCCGTGGTGCTCGCGGTGAACCTCATCTCGGTGAAGATCTTCGGCGAGATGGAGTTCTGGTTCGCAATCATCAAGGTCGCCACCCTGGTCGGCTTCATGCTGATCGGCATCTTCCTGCTCGCAACCCAGCACAAGGTGGACGGCAGGACCCCGGGCCTGAGCGTCATCGGCGACCACGGCGGCGTCCTGCCGCACGGCCTGATGCCGGTCGTCCTGGTCATGCAGGGCGTGATCTTCGCGTACGCGGCCCTGGAACTGGTCGGCGTCGCGGCCGGCGAGACCGCCGAGCCGGAGAAGGTCGTCCCGCGCGCGGTGAACTCGATCATGTGGCGGGTCGGCATCTTCTACGTCGGTTCGGTCGTCCTGCTGGCGCTGCTCCTGCCCGGCTCGGTGTACTCCGCCGACCAGAGCCCCTTCGTGACCGTGCTCTCCAAGATCGGGATCTCGGGGGCCGGTGACGTCATGAACCTGGTGGTCCTGACCGCCGCGATGTCCTCCCTCAACTCCGGCCTCTACTCCACCGGCCGCATCCTGCGCTCCATGGCGGTGGCCGGTTCGGCGCCGAAGTTCACCTCCCGCATGAACCGCAGCCAGGTCCCCTACGGCGGCATCCTGCTGACCTGCGCGGTCTGCGTGCTCGGTGTCGTCCTGAACTACCTGGTGCCCAGCCAGGCCTTCGAGATCGTGCTGAACGTCGCCTCCCTCGGCATCATCAGCACCTGGGTGATCATCATGCTCTGCCACCTGATCTTCGTCCGCCGGGCCAAGGAGGGACTGGTCGACCGGCCGTCCTTCCGCCTCCGCTTCAGCCCGGTCACCGAGATCGCCACGATCGTCTTCCTGATGGTCTGCCTCGGCATGATGTGGAACGACGCGGAGGTCGGCCGCAAGACCCTCCTGCTGATCCCGGTCATCGGCGTCCTGCTGGTGGCGGGCTGGTTCGGAGTCCGCCGCCGGGTCTCCCAGACCGCCGGCAAGGAGCCGTCCCGGCTCACGAAGTAGCGGGCCGACGCCCTTGTCAGTGGCATCGCCTAGGGTGGCGTCATGTCGGAGATCACGTACATCCGGGGTGACGCCACCGCTCCGTCGGGCAAGGGCGTCAAGGTGATCGCCCATGTCTGCAACAACAGGGGAGGCTGGGGAAAGGGCTTCGTCCTGGCGCTCTCGCGCCGCTGGCCGGAGCCCGAGAAGGCCTACCGGGCCTGGCACCGCGACCGGGCGGACAACGACTTCGCCCTCGGCGCCGTCCAGCTGGTCCAGGTCGGCCGCCACCTGTGGGTGGCCAACATGATCGGCCAGCACGGCACCAGAACCGGCAGCAAGGGCGTCCCGGTCCGCTACGAGGCGATCGACACGGCCCTGGCCGCCCTCGCGGAGCGGGCGACCGGACTCGGCGCGTCCGTCCACATGCCCCGCATAGGCTGCGGCCTGGCGGGCGGCAAGTGGTCCCGCGTCGAGCCACTGGTGCAGGAGCGTCTGGCCGGACGGGGAATCCCGGTCACCGTCTACGACCACGGCCAGGAACACGCCCTGTGAGGGACGCTGGGGGCACCCCCGGCCGAAGGCCGGCGGAGGAACTGCGCGACCGGCCACGACCGGCCGGCAGTTCCCCCGCGTAGCGCACCCGGTGACCGGCTAGTGCACGTCGTTCGTGGCCTCGATCTTCTTCCAGGACCGTGGCTGGGCGGGCACCCCCGCGGCCCTGAGCGCAGGCACCGCCGGCTTCGTCGGCTCGAACAGCCACGCGTCGAACAGCCCCGACAGCGACTTCCCGGACACCTTCTCGGCGTACCCCTCGAAGTCGGCCACCGACGCGTTCCCGTACGCGTGCTCCCTCGGCCACCCCTTCAGGATCGTGAAGAACGCGTCGTCACCGACCGCGTTCCGCAGCGCCTGCACCGCCAGCGCCCCGCGGTCGTACACGGCGATGTCGAACTGGTCGTCCGGGCCCGGATCCCCGGGCTTGACCGTCCAGAACGCGTCGTCGGCCGGATGCGACGCGTACACGTAGTCGGCCAGCTCCTGCGTCGTGCCCTCGCCCTCGTGCTCGGACCACAGCCACTGCGCGTACCGGGCGAAGCCCTCGTTGAGCCAGATGTCCTTCCAGCCCTTGAGGGAGACGTCGTCGCCGTACCACTGGTGCGCCAGCTCGTGCACCACCACGGAGGTGTTGGAGCCGTTCGCGAACTGCTTGGGGCTGTAGTACACGCGGCTCTGCGTCTCCAGCGCGTACCCCGTCGTCGTGTTCGGCACGTACCCGCCGGCCGAGCTGAACGGGTACGGCCCGAAGTAGCCGGAGAGCCAGTCCACGAGTTCCCCGGTGCGCTCCACGCTCGCCCGGGCCGCCCCGTCGTTGTCGCCGAGGTCCTTGCTGTAGGCGTTGACGACCGGCACCCCGCCCTCGGAGGTGCTCGTCGTGATGTCGAACCTCCCCACGGCCAGGGTGGTCAGGTAGGTCGCCTGCGGCTTGTTCTGCCGCCAGTTGTACCGGGTCCAGCCGCGCTGCGAACTGCTCGACTGGAGCAGCCCGTTGGAGATGACCTGGGTGCCGTCCGGGACGGCGACCGAGACGTCGTAGGTCGCCTTGTCCAGCGGGTGGTCGTTGCTCGGGTACCACCACCAGGCGGACTCGGGCTCGTCCGCCGCCACCGCCCCGTCGGGCGTGCGGTGCCAGGTGCTGAAGCCGTACGCGCTCTTGGTGGACGGCACCCCGCTGTAGCGCACCACGACCGTGACCTGCGTGCCCTTGTCCAGCGGCGACGCCGGGGTGACGACCAGTTCGTGCTGCCCGGAGGTGGTGAAGGCGGCCTTCGCGCCGTTGACCCGCACCTCGCTCACGTCCAGCAGGAAGTCCAGGTCGAAGCTGGACAGGTCCTGCGTGGTGCGCGCCAGTATCGTCGCGGTGCCGGACAGCTCGTCGGTGGCCGGCTGGTACTGCAGGCGCAGGTCGTAGTGCGAGACGTCGTATCCGCCGTTGCCGTAGTACGGGTAGTAGGGGTCGCCGATGCCCGGCGCGCCGGGGCTGTGGCCCGCGGCCGACGCCGGGACCGCCAGCAGGAGGGAGGCCGCCGCCAGTGCGCCGGGCGCGAGGATTCTGCGGTGCACGAGAACTCCAGATCGGTAGGGGGGGCCGAGGCGTCCCGCCACGCGCGGGCGGAACGCCAGGTCGACGGAGCACGGAAACTGTTCGGAGCCTATTGAGTCCCTGTGACCCCTCGCCTGTCCACGGCCCCCGCTGTCACACGATCGCCATTCGGCCGCAATCAGTTCCGCCGGTCACTCAGGTGCCGTCTTTTGCGCGGGAGTTGACCGGGGTAGCGTCCGCCGCATGCCGAAACGTACGCGCTTCACGACCTGGAGACCGTTCGTCATCGCGGTCGTCGCGGCCCTGGCGGCCGCCTTCCTCAGCCCCGTCGCGGCCCAGGCGGCCGGCCGGGGCCCGCGCGAGAGCCGGCCCGTCTACTCCTACGCCGGCGCCATCCGCGAGGCCGTCTGGGTGGACACCGGCCTCGACTCCGACGGCGACGGCAGGACCGACCGGGTGGCCGCCGACATCGTCCGGCCCGCCGAACCGGCCGCACAGGGCCGCAAGGTGCCGGTCATCATGGACGCCAGCCCCTACTACTCCTGCTGCGGACGCGGCAACGAGAGCCAGCTCAAGACCTACGACGCGGCCGGGAACGTCGTCCGGATGCCGCTGTTCTACGACAACTACTTCGTGCCCCGCGGCTACGCCGTCGTCGGCGTCGACCTGGCCGGCACCAACCGCTCCGACGGCTGCGTCGACGTCGGCGGCCGCTCGGACATCCAGTCCGCGAAGGCCGTCGTCGACTGGCTGAACGGCCGCGCCAAGGCCTACAGCAGCCGCACCGGCGGCACGGCGGTCAAGGCGACCTGGACCAACGGCAGAACCGGCATGATCGGCAAGAGCTGGGACGGCACCATCGCCAACGGCGTCGCCGCGACCGGCGTCAAGGGCCTGAGGACGATCGTCCCGATCAGCTCCATCTCCTCCTGGTACGACTACTACTTCGCCCAGGGCGCCCCGCTGTACGACTCCGGGCCCGACTGGCTGGCCGGCGCGGTGGAGAGCGACGACGCCTACGCCAAGTGCGGCGCCGTCCAGCAGAAACTGGTCGACGGCGCCCCGCGCACCGGCGACTGGACCGGCCTGTGGACCGAACGCGACTACGTCAAGGACGCGTCCAAGGTGAAGGCCAGCGTCTTCCTCGTGCACGGCATGCAGGACCTCAACGTGCGCACCAAGAACTTCGGCCAGTGGTGGGACGCCCTCGCCAAGAACGGCGTCGAGCGCAAGATCTGGCTCTCCCAGACCGGGCACGTCGACCCCTTCGACTACCGGCGCGGCGCCTGGGTCGACACCCTGCACCGCTGGTTCGACCACGAACTCCTCGGCTACGACAACGGCATCGACCGCGAGCCGATGGCCGACGTCGAACGCCACCCCGACCAGTGGGTGACCTCCGCCGTCTGGCCGCCGCACGGCACCACGGCCACCACCCTGCGCCCCGCAGCCGGCACCCGGGCGGGCGTCGGCACCCTCGGGGTGAAGCGGGGCTCCGGCACCGAGACGTTCACCGACGACCCGGCCCGCAGCGAGACCGACTGGGCGGCACAGCTCGCCACCCCGACCGCCGACAAGGCCGGATTCCTCACCGCGCCGCTCACCCGCGACCTGCGGCTGTCCGGCTCCTCCGAGGTCACGGTCACCGCCACCCCGACCACCTCGACGGCCCACCTGAGCGCCGTCCTGGTCGACGTCGGCCCCGACACCGTCCGGGACTACGCCGACGGCGGCGAGGGCATCACCACGCTCACCGACCGCACCTGCTGGGGCGAGAGCACGGCCGGTGACAGCGCCTGCTTCCTGAAGACCGCGGCGAAGACCAAGGCCGTGGACTACACCGTCTTCAGCCGCGGCTGGGCCGACCTCGGCACCTACGCCGACCCCGGCCACGGCGTCCCGCTCACCCCGGGCCGGAAGTACACGATCACCCTCGACCTGGCGGCCACCGACCACGTCGTGCCCAAGGGGCACCGCCTGGCGCTGATCGTCGCGGGCACGGACAAGGACCTCATCGATCCGCCGTCCACGACACCGACGCTCACCCTGGACCTGTCGCGCACCGCGGCCGAGGTCCCGCTCGTCGGCGGAGCCGCCGCGTTCACCCGCGCGACCTCCGCCCGCTGGACCGCTCCCGGCACCGGCAGGCTGACCGGAGTGCGCGTCCCGCACTCCGTGCGCCGGGTCCCCGCGAGCTGACCGCTCAGGCGGCCGGGCCCACCAGCCCGGCCGCCTGGCGGGCACAGCCCCAGGCCACCGTGACCCCGGCCCCGCCGTGCCCGTAGTTGTGCACCAGCACCCGCCCGTCCGGCAGGAGTTCACGCTCCAGCCGGACCGCGTCCCGGTACGGCCGCAGCCCCACCCGGTGCTCCAGCACGCGGGCCCCGGCGATCTCCGGCCGGACCGCCGCGCACCGCGCCACGATCCCGGCGGCGACGGCCGGATCCGGCTCCAGGGACCAGGCGTCCTCGTGCGCCGTGCCGCCGAGCAGCAGCCCGCCGGGCTGCGGGAAGAAGTAGGCGGAGACGCCCTTGCCGGCCTGCCCCGGCCCGTCCGCGGGCGCGTCGACCGACGTGTACCAGGTGCCGATCCCCGGGTTCTCCACCACGACCAGCTGCCCGCGCACCGGACGCACGGACGGATCGGGAACCAGCGAACGGGCGCCGAGACCGGTGCAGTTGACCACCACCGCGGCCGGCACCTCGCCCAGCGCGCGCACCTCCCGTTCCTCGACCGTGCCGCCCGCCTGCGCCAGCCGCTCGCGCAGCCAGGCGAGATGGACCGCCATGTCGATCAACGGCAGCCGTGCCGAGAGCCCTTCGGCGGTGTCGGCCAGGCCCGGCACCCGCGCCGCCCAGGACCCCAGCCCGTCCAGCCGCAGGCCGTCGTGTACACCCTCGACCAGGCGTACGCCCGTCCGCGCGGACCGCTCGGCCAACTCCGTGTACACCGCGAGCGAGGTGAGCGCCCACTCGCCGACCAGCCGCTCCGGCTCGATGCGGTACGGCCACCACAGGCCGCCGGCGACCGCCGAGGTCGTACGCCCGCCGCTCTCCCGGGCCCAGACCCGCACCCGCCGCCCGCTCTCGGCCAGCACCACCGCCGTGGTCAGCCCGACGACCCCAGCGCCGACCACGATCACGTCACCACTCACTTCACGGTCCATGCCGGGACGCTAGCGGAACCTGTCATGCTGCGACCGGCCCGGTCTGCCGCGGGGATACTCACAGCATGTCTGCCGCATACGCGACCTTCGGGCTGGCTCCGGCGACGCGCGCCGGCGGCCCGCGTACCGACGGTGGCCACGACGTCCACCGGGACTTCGTGGACTTCGTCGTCGACGGGTCCCCGCTGCTCTTCCAGCTCTACGGCCCGGACGCCGTCTCGCCGCTCGCCTCCGACGTCCCGCCCGCGATCTTCACCGCCCAGGTCCGCGGCCTCCTCCTGGAGTCCGGGGCGCCGCTGCCCGGCGGCCGGCACATCCTCTACGGCTGCCCCGAGTGCGAGGACCTGGCCTGCGGCGCGGTCACCGCGGTCATCGAGCGGGACGGCGACGACTACGTCTGGCGGGACTTCGCCTGGCAGACCGGGGAGATCGCCGACCTGGAACGCAACGGCTACCACGGCATCGGCCCGTTCCGGTTCCCCGGCCCCGCCTACCGGCAGGCCCTCGGCGCCCTCCTCGACGGCCCCGTCCCGCCGCCGGGCCGCCGGGTCCTGCTGATCGGCGCCCGCGTCGCCCTCCTCGCCAAGCTGGCGGCGGCCCTGCGCGCCCACGGCATCGGCGCCGACATCACCGGCGACACCGAGGGCGTCCCGGCCGAGGAACTCCGCGGCTACGCCGCCGTGGTCCTCGGTCCCGCGGCCGGGCAGGCCGAGCGGGCCGCCGTGCGCCGGGCGTTCGAGCGCGCCGCGGTGGCGGCTCCCTTCGTCGACGCGGCGCCCCCGATCGTCCCGGTCCTCGTCGCGCGGGTCGAACACGCCCTGGACCGCAGCCCGCTCCCGGCGCGCCGGCTGACCCGCCTGACCGCCGCCGACGGCACGGCCGTGGTCGAGGTCGCCGCGTCCTGCCGGGTCACGCTCACCGCCCACCGCCTGGACCGGCTGTCCCGCCCGCGCACCCAGGACCTCTTCGACGGCGTGCTGGAACAGGGCGGCCACCGCATCCCGCTCGACGGGAAGGCGGCCAGGGACGGGACCTATCTGGTGGCACGCGCGGCCGGGAGCGTCCTGGTGGCGGCCGTGACGCGCTGACCGGCGGGAAACCGGGCTCGGGGCACGCCCGCGGCGCATTAGGATCGGCCTCCTGATGACTGCCACCCTCGTCGCCAAGAACCTCGCCGCCGGGCACGGCGACCGCTCCCTCTTCTCCGGGCTCGACCTCGTCGTCGCGCCCGGCGACGTGATCGGGCTGGTCGGTGCCAACGGCGCGGGCAAGTCCACCCTGCTCCGACTGCTCGCCGGACTCGTCGCACCGGAACAGGGCGAGCTGCGGCTCTCCCCGCCGTCGGCGGCCGTCGGCCACCTGCCCCAGGAGCCGGAGCGCCGGCCGGACGAGACGGTACGCGCCTTCCTGGCCCGCCGCACCGGGGTCGCCGAGGCCCAGCGCGTGATGGACGAGGCGACCCAGGCCCTGGTCGACGGCGCGCCGGGCGCCGACGACGCCTACGCCACCGCCCTGGAACGCTGGCTCGGCCTCGGCGGCGCCGACCTGGAGGAGCGCGCCGAGGAGGTCGCCGACTCCCTCGGCCTGGCCGTCGACCTCGACCAGCCGATGACCTCCCTCTCCGGCGGCCAGGCCGCCCGCGCGGGCCTGGCCTCCCTGCTCCTGTCCCGCTACGACGTCTTCCTCCTGGACGAGCCCACCAACGACCTCGACCTGGACGGCCTGGAACGGCTCGAACGCTTCGTGACCGGCCTGCGCGCCGGCACGGTCGTCGTCAGCCACGACCGCGAGTTCCTCACCCGCACCGTCACCAAGGTCCTCGAACTCGACCTCGCCCAGGGACAGATCAACCTCTACGGCGGCGGCTACGACGCCTACCTGGAGGAACGCGACACGGCCCGGCGGCACGCCCGCGAGGACTACGAGGAGTACGCCGACAAGCGGGCCGCCCTCCAGGACCGCGCGCAGACTCAGCGCTCCTGGATGGACAAGGGCGTCAAGAACGCCCGGCGCAAGGCGGGCAACGACAACGACAAGATCGGCCGCAAGTTCCGCAGCGAGGCGAGCGAGAAGCAGGCCGCCAAGGCCCGCCAGACCCAGCGCATGATCGAACGCCTGGACGTGGTCGAGGAGCCGCGCAAGGAGTGGGAGCTGCGTATGGAGATCGCGGCGGCGCCGCGATCCGGTGCGGTGGTGGCCACCCTGCGCGACGCCGAACTGCGCCGCGGCGACTTCGCCTTCGGACCGGTGACCCTGCAGATCGACTGGGCCGACCGGGTCGCCGTGACCGGTGCGAACGGCGCCGGCAAGTCGACCCTGCTCGCCGCCCTGCTGGGCCGGGTGGAGCTGGACGCGGGGCACGCGGCGCTCGGCTCCGGGGTCGTGGTCGGCGAGGTGGACCAGGCCCGCAAGCTCTTCCACGGCACCGAGTCCCTGCTGGACGCCTTCTGCGCGGCCGTCCCGGACACCGAACCGGCCGAAGTGCGCACCCTGCTGGCCAAGTTCGGTCTCAAGCAGGACCACGTCCTGCGCTCCGCGGCCACCCTGTCGCCCGGGGAACGGACCCGCGCCGCGCTCGCGCTGCTCCAGGGCCGGGGCGTCAACCTGCTCGTCCTGGACGAGCCGACGAACCACCTCGACCTGCCCGCCATCGAACAGCTGGAGTCCGCCCTCGACTCCTACAAGGGCACCCTCCTCCTGGTCACGCACGACCGCCGCATGCTCGACGCGGTACACGTGACCCGCCGCCTGGAGGTCGCCGGCGGCAAGGTCACGGAGCGCTAGGCCGGACACGGCCCGGCCCGAAGGGCGGCGACGCGGGTCGCGTCCACCCCCGTGCGCGTGCCGGGAACGCAGGACGCGTTCCCGGCACGCGACGGCTACGGCTCGGCCGCGCCCGCCCCGGAGGGCACGGTCAGCGCTTGCCCTTCTTCCCGCCGTCCAGCAGCCCGGCCCGGCGCAGGGCGTCGGCCATCGCGCTGTTGGCGGGCGGCGGGGCCTGGCGCCCGCCGCCGCTCTGGCCCTGGCCGCCGCGTCCGCCGCCCTGCTGGCGCTGCTGCGGCGGACGCCCGCCGCGCTGGCGCCGCTCGCCGCCTTCGCCCGGCCGGCCGCCGCCCTGCGGCGCGGCCTCGTCGTCCAGCCGCAGCGTCAGCGAGATCCGCTTGCGCGGGACGTCGATCTCGAGGACCTTCACCTTGACGATGTCGCCGGGCTTCACCACGTCCCGCGGGTCCTTGACGAACGTCTTCGACAGCGCGGAGACGTGGGCCAGGCCGTCCTGGTGGACGCCGACGTCGATGAACGCGCCGAACGCCGCCACGTTCGTGACGACCCCCTCCAGGATCATGCCGGAGGACAGGTCGGAGATCTTCTCGACGCCCTCCTTGAAGGTGGCCGTCTTGAAGGCCGGACGCGGGTCACGGCCCGGCTTCTCCAGCTCCCTGAGGATGTCGCCGACGGTCGGCAGACCGAACTTCTCGTCCACGAAGTCGCCCGGCTTCAGCGAGCGCAGCACCCCCGTGTTGCCGATGAGCGCCGCCACCTCCTGGTGGGAGGCCTTCACCATGCGCCGCACCACGGGGTACGCCTCGGGGTGGACGCTCGACGCGTCCAGCGGGTCGTCGCCGCCGCGGATGCGCAGGAAGCCGGCGCACTGCTCGTACGCCTTCGGGCCGAGCCGCGCCACGTTCTTCAGCTGGCCCCGGGAGGTGAACGGGCCGTTGGTGTCGCGGTGGGCCACGATGTTCTCGGCGAGACCCGAGGTGATGCCGGAGACCCGGGACAGGAGCGGCGCCGACGCGGTGTTCACGTCCACGCCCACGCCGTTCACGCAGTCCTCGACCACCGCGTCCAGCGAACGCGACAGCTTCACCTCGGACAGGTCGTGCTGGTACTGGCCGACACCGATGGACTTCGGGTCGATCTTCACCAGTTCGGCGAGCGGGTCCTGGAGGCGGCGGGCGATGGAGACGGCGCCGCGCAGCGACACGTCCATGTCCGGCAGCTCCTGGGAGGCGAACGCGGAGGCCGAGTACACGGACGCGCCCGCCTCCGACACCATCACCTTGGTGAGCTTCAGCTCCGGGTGCCTGGTGATGAGGTCACCGGCGAGCTTGTCGGTCTCGCGGGACGCCGTGCCGTTGCCGATCGCGACCAGTTCGACCGCGTGCTCGGTGGCGAGCCGGGCCAGCTTGGCCAGCGCCTCGTCCCACTTGTTGGCCGGGACGTGCGGGTAGATGACGTCGGTGGCGACGACCTTGCCGGTGGCGTCGACGACGGCGACCTTCACGCCGGTACGGAAACCGGGGTCCAGGCCCAGCGTGGCGCGGGTGCCGGCCGGTGCGGCGAGCAGCAGGTCGCGCAGGTTGGCCGCGAAGACGTCGACCGCCTCGTCCTCGGCGGCCGTGCGCAGCCGCAGCCGCAGGTCGATGCCGAGGTGGACCAGCAGGCGGGTGCGCCAGGCCCAGCGGACCGTGTCCGTCAGCCACTTGTCGCCCGCCCGGCCCCGGTCGGCGATCCCGAACCGGTGGGCGACGATGCCCTCGTACGACGACGGGCCCTCGGTCGCCTCCTCCGGCTCCAGGACGAGGTCGAGGACCTCCTCCTTCTCGCCGCGCAGCATCGCAAGGACGCGGTGCGAGGGCAGCGCGGTGAACGGCTCGGCGAAGTCGAAGTAGTCGGCGAACTTGGCGCCCGCCTCCTCCTTGCCGTCCCGGACCTTCGCGGCCAGCCGGCCGCGCACCCACATGCGTTCGCGCAGTTCGCCGATCAGGTCGGCGTCCTCGGAGAACCGCTCGGTGAGGATGGCGCGGGCGCCGTCCAGGGCCGCCTGCGGATCGGCGACGCCCTTGCCGGCGTCCACGAACGCGGCGGCCGCGGCCTGCGGTTCCACCGTCGGGTCGCCGAGCAGCCCCTCGGCCAGCGGCTCCAGGCCGGCCTCCCGCGCGATCTGCGCCTTGGTGCGCCGCTTCGGCTTGTACGGCAGGTAGATGTCCTCCAGCCGCGCCTTTGTCTCGGCGCCGCGGATCTGCGCCTCCAGCTCCTCGGTGAGCTTGCCCTGCTCGCGCACCGACTCCAGGATCGCCGCCCGGCGGTCCTCCAGCTCCCGCAGGTAGCGCAGCCGCTCCTCGAGCGTGCGCAGCTGCGCGTCGTCGAGCATCTCGGTCGCTTCCTTGCGGTAGCGGGCGATGAAGGGCACCGTCGAACCGCCGTCGAGCAGCTCCACGGCAGCCTTGACCTGCCGCTCCCGTACGCCGAGCTCCTCGGCGATCCTGCCTTCGATGGACCCTGGAACCAGGGACCCGGGTGTCGTCACGATCCCGTACCGCCTTCTCCACTGAGGTTGCGCGGCAATTGTGGCAGGTGACACCGACAACCGGGCCCCAGGGCGCCGTTCCGCGACACGAAGTCGCCGCGGGGACGCTCAGCCGGCCGTTTTCACCCCTTGCCGACCAGATCCGCCGGAAAGGCGCCCGCGGCGAGAGCCGCCGCCGCGAACTCCCTGGCCAGTTCGGTCAGTCGGGCCACTCCCGCGGGCCCCAGGTGTGCGTAGGGCGCCCGGTCCAGCCGGTCCGTCTCCGCCTCGATCTCCGTCCGCAGCTCCGTTCCCGCCGCGGTCAGTTCGCCCGTCTCGTCGAGCAGCCCGCGTCCGCGCAGCCGCAGCACCGCCGCGTCCCAGTCCTCGCGGTTCCAGCCGCGCGTGGCGAGCACCCACTTCGGGGTCATGCCCTTGCCGGTCGCGGTGTGGGTCACCACGGCCTCCAGGCCGTCCAGGCCGGCCGCGATCAGCGTCGCGAGGTGCCCGTCGCCGCGGTGCTCGCGCAGCAGGGTGGCCGCGTGCCAGTAGGCGAGGTGCGGCTCCTCGGGCACCGGCAGATCCGCGTGCGCGGCGTAGAGCGGGCGGCCGGAGCGGGAGCACGCCTCGGTGGCGCGCAGTGCGAGCACCGCGGCCTCGGCCATCTCCGCCGAGGCCACCGCGTCGGCGCCGAGCAGCCGCCGCATCGAGGCGTCGACGGCACGCGCGCGTGCGGCGAGGACGTCGGCGGGCGAGGCGGTCCGCCAGACGGCGGGGACGTGCCGGGCCACCAGTTCGTACTTGTAGTTGTAGAACGTGGCCGTCACCGTGCCCGGTCCGACCGGCCCCAGCGCGGCGGCGCGCACCGCGAAGTTGACGGCCCGCGGATGGGTCACGCCGAGCGCCGCCAGTTCCTCGGCCAGCTCGGGGCTGAAGAAGTGGGTCGCGTGCAGGGAGTTGAGCAGGGTGTGGCAGCGGCGGCCGGCGCGCGGCTCCAGGACGGCAGTGGTCATGGCGAGCACGTTACCGACTGGTCGGTACGGACTCCAGTGCCGTGCGCGTCCCGACCTCGCGGTCTTCACCGCGAGATGGCAGGAAAGGTGGGGAACCCGTCATTGCGGCCATCGCACGCGCGGCGAACAATCGGTTCCATGGCGCAGCGAACCGTTCTCGTCGTCCTCTTCGACGGCGTCCAGAGTCTCGACGTCACCGGCCCCGTGGAGGTCTTCACGGGCGCTGAGGTCCGGACGCCGGGCAGCTACCGGATCCGGACCGCCTCGCTGGACGGCGCGCCCGTGCGCACCTCCAGCGGGCTGACCGTCGTACCGGACTCGGCGCTGGCCGCGGCACCCGCGGCCCACACGCTCCTGGTGCCCGGCGGACAGGGCACCCGGCGCCCCGACCCGGCGCTGGTCGACTGGCTGCGCGTGCACGGGCCGTGCACCGAACGGCTCGTCTCGGTGTGCACCGGCGCCATCCTGCTCGCCGCGGCGGGACTGCTGGACGGCCACCGGGCCACCACCCACTGGGCCTACTGCGACCGGCTGGCCCGCGACCACCCGGCCGTCGACGTCGACCCCGACCCGATCTACGTCAGGGACGGCAGGGTCGCCACCTCGGCCGGCGTGACCTCCGGCATCGACCTGGCGCTCGCCCTCGTCGAGGAGGACCTGGGCCGGGACGTGGCGCTCGTCGTCGCCCGGCACCTGGTGGTGTTCCTGCGCAGGCCCGGCAACCAGGCCCAGTTCAGCGTCCAGCTCGCCGCCCAGACCGCCCGCCGCGAACCGCTCCGGGAGGTCCAGCTGGGGGCACCTCCCACGCTCTTCAGGCAGTGGGGGAGGATCACCGAGCACCCGGACGACGACCTGAGCGTCGAGGCGCTGGCCGCCCGTGCCGCGCTCTCGCCCCGCCACTTCGCCCGCGCCTTCCAGGCCGAGACCGGCACCACACCCGGCCGCTACGTCGACCGGGTCCGGCTGGAGCACGCCCGCCGCCTCCTGGAGGACACCGGCGACGGCGTCGAGGAGGTCTCCCGCGCCAGCGGCTACGGCACCCCCGAGGCGATGCGCCGGGCCTTCCTCAAAGCCCTCGGCACCACTCCCGCCGAATACCGGCGCAGGTTCACTCCCGCACCGGCCGGCCGACCCCGTTAGGAGAGCCATGCAGCTCGCGATCGTCCTCTTCGACCGCTTCACCGCCCTCGACGCCGTGGGCCCCTACGAGACCCTGGGCCGGCTCCCGGACGCCGAGGTCGTCTTCGTCGCCGAGCAGGCAGGCCCGGTCCGCACCGACAGCGGGAACCTCGCCCTGGTCGCCGAGAAGACCCTCGCCGAGGTGCCCCGCCCCGACGTGTTGGTCGTGCCCGGCGGCCCCGGCCAGACCCCGCAGATGGCGAACCGCGCGCTCCTGGACTGGATCCGCGCCGCCGACGCCGCCAGCACCTGGACCACGTCCGTGTGCACCGGCTCCCTGCTGCTCGCCGCCGCCGGGCTGCTGGACGGCCGCCGCGCCACCTCGCACTGGCTGGCCCTGGACGAGCTGCGCAGGTACGGCGCCGAACCGACGGGCGAACGGGTCGTGACCGACGGCAAGTACGTCACCGCCGCCGGTGTCTCCGCCGGCATCGACATGGGGCTCGCCCTGCTCGGCCGGATCGCCGGGGACGCCGTCGCCCAGTCCGTCCAGCTCGGCATCGAGTACGACCCGGAGCCGCCCTACGACGCGGGCTCCCCGGACCGCGCGCCCGCCGAGGCCGTCGAACTGCTGCGGTCCCGGAGCCGGTTCATCCTCGGCCGGGAACAGCCCAGCTGAAGCCGGGCCGGCGGCGCTCCAGGAACGCGGCGACGCCCTCGGCGGCGTCGCCGCTGCCGCGTGCCTGCGCGGTCCAGTGGTCGTCGCGGTCGGTGCGCCCGTCGGCGAACTCCTTCGCGGCCGCCTGCGTCAGCTGGGAGCGCGCGGTCAGGATCCGCGTGAACTCCTCGACCCGTCCCGCCAGTCCGCCCTCGGGCAGCACCTCGTCGACCAGGCCGGTGCGCAGCGCCCGCTCGGTGCCGATCAGTTCGCCGGAGTACAGCAGGTACTTGGTGGCGGCGGGTCCGACCAGGGAGACCAGACGGCGGGTGGAGGAGGCCGGGTAGACGATCCCGAGCCGGGCGGGCGTCACGCCGAAGAGCGCGCCCTCCTCGGCGAACCGCAGGTCGCAGGCGGCGGCGAGCTGCGAGCCGCCGCCGACGCAGTGGCCGCGGACCGCGGCGAGGGTCGGTTTGGGGAACGCGGCGAGCGCCTCCTCGGCGGCGACCGCGAGGGACTGCGCCTCGGCGGGGGAGCCCCGGAGGCTGGAGATGTCGGCGCCGGCGCAGAAGGTCGCGCCCTCGCCGGTCAGCACGAGGACCCGGACGTCCGGGTCGCCCGACAGCTCGTCCAGGAGGGGCGGCAGGGCTCGCCACATGGCCGCGGTCATCGCGTTGCGCTTGGCGGCGTTGTGGATGACCACCGTGGCCACGGCGCCGGTGACCTGGTGGGAGAGGTGGGGCTCCATGGCCGGGATGGTATCGGCGTGACGCCGCCGGGGAGCGGGGCGGCCCCGCCCCGGGTGTTGCAGTACAACCGTAATAGTGCATGAAGTCGGCATTTCTGGAACAGGAGCGGTCGCTCAACCGACCTTGTCATGCGCCGACGGTCAGAACCGTTCGATAGTTGCTGACTTGTGTTCAGTCATCCGGGGCGGAGGGGGTCGTTGCCAACACTCGTCGTGTGGTGACAATCGAGCGCGAGGGTGGCGACCGGACCATGGAGAACCACGGGCGTGGGCACGACCCGCGTCCAGAGGGAGGCGGCCCTCCGGCGCCGGAACCGCTGCCGTACGAAGGAGTCTGGCGGTTCACCGCCGCCGCCGTGGACGCGTCGGTCCCGCAGGCGCGGCGCGCCGTACGGGACCTGCTCCAGCGTCAGGGCGTCCCGGTCTCGGAGGACCTGGTGTACGGACTGTTGCTGATCGTCTCCGAGCTGGTCACCAACGCGGTCAAGCACGCGGCGCTGCTGTCGCCGGTGCTCGCCGTCGAGGTCGCCGTCGGCGCCGAGTGGGTGCGGGTGTCGGTGGAGGACAACCACCCCTACCGCCCGACCGCGCTGGAGGCCGACCACGGCCAGACCGGCGGCCGGGGGCTGCTGCTGGTGCGGGAGGTGGCCAGGGAGGCGGGCGGGGTCGTGGACGTGGAGCACACGGCGAGCGGCGGCAAGGTGATCTGGGCCGCCCTGCCGCTCAAACCCGCGACGCTGCCGTGAGGCAGCTCACCAGCCCGCGGACGGGCCCGTCAGTTCCCTGATCGCCGGGCGGGCCGCGTCCAGCACGGTCATGAACCACGCCGAGAAGGGGTCCCGGGCGTGCCGCTCGGCGAGTTCGGCGGCCGTCACGAAGGCGGTCTCCCCGACCTCCTCCGGGTCCGGCGCGAGCGCCGCCTGCACCATGCCGACGAACAGGTGGTTGTACTCCTGCTCGACCAGCCCGGACGCCGGGTCCGGGTGGTTGTAGCGGACCGTGCCCGCCTCGCCGAGCAGCGAGGGGGAGACCCCCAGCTCCTCGAAGGTGCGGCGGGCCGCGGCCGCGAAGGGGGCCTCGCCGGGGTAGGGGTGGCCGCAGCAGGTGTTGGACCACACGCCGGGGGAGTGGTACTTGGCCAGCGCCCGCTGCTGGAGCAGGAGTCTGCCCTGTTCGTCGAAGAGGAAGACGGAGAAGGCCCGGTGCAGCTGTCCGGGTGGCTGATGCGCGGCCAGCTTCTCCGCGGTCCCGATGGTCACACCCTTCTCGTCGACGAGTTCGAGCAAGATCGCGTCCGTTGTGCCCTCCGACGTGCTGTGCGTCGCGGTGGCAGGTGTGATCGGCATACCCATCCTTCGCCTCGGTCCTCGCACCAAGTCTGCCGTACGAATCCGACACTCCCGGCACTTCCCGGCACGGGCACGCCGGAAGAGGGACCCGGTAGTTGATCGTGCCCTACGGGTGCGAAAGGGAACCGCGCGGGGGTGTCGAACACCAGGACGCCGGGGGAGCCGGCCCCGGCGCGCCCCGGCGTCCCGGGCCGGCCGAGGCCCCGTCAGCGGCAGAGCCGCGCCTCGTGCTCCGCGTGTCCGTCCGGCTCCAGCTGGAAGGTGCAGTGCTCCACGTCGAAGTGACGGCCGAGACAGCCCTGCAGCTCGTGCAGCGTCTTCTCGTGGCCGAGGGCGTCCAGCACGTCCGGGCGGACCACCACGTGCGCCGACAGCACCGGCATCCCCGAAGTGATCGTCCAGGCGTGCAGGTCGTGGACGTCCCGCACGCCGTCCAGCGCGAGGATGTGCGTCCGCACCCGCGCCATGTCGACGCCTTTGGGCGCCGCCTCCAGCAGGACGTCCAGGGTCTCGCGCAGCAGCTTCACCGTCCGCGGCACGATCATCAGGCCGATGACGAGGGAGGCGACCGGGTCGGCAGCCTGCCAGCCGGTGGCCAGGATCACCGCGGCCGAGACCAGCACCGCCAGCGACCCCAGCGCGTCGGCCGCCACCTCCAGGAAGGCGCCGCGCACGTTCAGGCTCTCCCGCCGGCCGCGCATCAGGAGGGTGAGCGAGATCATATTGGCGGCCAGGCCGATCAGACCGAACACGATCATGGCGTCGGCCTCGGTGTCCGCGGGCGTCAGGAACCGCTGGACCGCCTCGTACAGCACGTAGCCGCCGACGCCGAGCAGCAGCAGGCAGTTGGCGAGGGCGGCCAGGATCTCCGCGCGGGCGAACCCGAAGGTGCGGTGGGTGCTCGCCGGGCGGTTCGCGAAGTGGATCGCCAGCAGCGCCATGCCGAGGCCCAGCGCGTCGGTCGCCATGTGGGCCGCGTCCGCGACCAGCGCGAGCGAGTCCGCCAGCAGACCGCCGGCGATCTCCACCACCATCACCCCGAGGGTGAGGGCCAGCGCCACCCGCAGCCGCCCGCGGTAGGCGGCCGCGGCCGTGCCGACGGGCGGCGCGTGGCCGTGCGTGCGGCCGTGGTCGTGCCCTGCCCCCATGAGATACGCCTCTCCGTTCCGTCCGGAAGCACAGTGAACTACGGGTGGGGGGTATCCGGCAACGCGACGGTGAACACCGTTGTCATGTGCCCTGACCTGCGGAAACGAACGCCAGGTCAGGGCGGTGCCGGGTGTCCTTCGGTGCGGCGGCGGGGCCCGGAGCGGCCGGTTGACGCCGGCCCGTGCCGTGGTGCTCCATGTCTGTGATGTGTCCTTGATGTCCGTTCCGCGAGCGCGGTTTGTGGGCCGGGGCCCGGATCGCCGATGATGATCTCGGCAAAGGCCGGGGCAGAGCGGGTCGTCCGGGCCGTGAACGGCCGGTGAACAAGCAGTCCTCACCATCCGCTAACCTCTGCCGAATGCCGCCCGGGGGCCACCAGGCACACCGCGCCCCACCACGCAGTAGAACCGGCGCCCCGCGCCGCACCCAGGGAGTGAGTTCGGTTGCCGACCGCCATCGTCACCGGCCAGCCGGTCCCCGGATCGTCGTTGGAGAGCGATCTGCGGGCACTCGGCTTCGAGGTGTCCACGGCCGCGGACAGCGCCGACACCCAGGCCCTTCTCGCGGCGGTGCCCGCCGACCGGCGGGTCGCCGTCGTCGACGCCCGCTTCGTCGGCCACCCGCACGCCCTGCGGCTCGGCCTCACCGACCCGCGCTTCCCGCTCGCCGCGATACCCGGCGCCGTCACCGCCCAGCCGGCCGGCCGCCAGGCGCTGACCTCGGCGCTGGCCCGGCAGGCCGCGGCCGGCGGCGACACCGACCTCGCCGTCGACGGCCTGGTCACCGCCCTGGACGCCGACGTGCACCGCCCCGAGCTGGGCAGCCTGGTCGCCGCCGTCCCCACCGACCCGCAGTCCCGCAACGAGGCACGCCAGGCCGTCGCCGCCGTGGACGACGAGGCCGTACGCCTGAAGTCGGCGGTGAAGTCCCGGGACGGCTTCTTCACCACCTTCTTCATCAGCCCGTACTCCCGGTACATCGCCCGCTGGTGCGCCCGGCGCGGACTGACCCCCAACCAGGTCACCACCGCATCGCTGCTCACCGCCCTGATCGCGGCGGGCTGCGCGGCCACCGGCACCCGCGCCGGGTTCGTCGCGGCCGGCGTGCTGCTGATCGCGTCCTTCGTCCTGGACTGCACCGACGGCCAGCTGGCCCGCTACTCCCTGCAGTACTCCACCCTCGGCGCGTGGCTCGACGCCACCTTCGACCGGGCCAAGGAGTACGCCTACTACGCCGGCCTCGCCCTCGGCGCGGCCCGGGGCGGCGGCCACGACGACGTATGGGCCCTCGCGCTGGGCGCGATGATCCTGCAGACCTGCCGGCACGTGGTCGACTTCTCGTTCAACGAGGCCAACCACGACGCCACCGCCAACACCAGCCCCACCGCGGCCCTCTCCGACAAGCTCGACAGCGTGGGCTGGACGGTCTGGGTGCGCCGGATGATAGTCCTGCCCATCGGCGAACGATGGGCTCTCATAGCCGTCCTGACCGCGGTGACGACCCCGCGGATCACCTTCTGCGTGCTGCTCGTGGGCTGCGCCCTCGCCGCGGCCTACACCACGGCCGGGCGGGTGCTGCGTTCGCTGACCCGCAAGGCCAGGCGCACCGACCGGGCCGCCCGGGCGCTGGCCGACCTCGCCGACAACGGCCCGCTCGCCGGATTCGTCTCCCGCGCGCTGCCCGCCCCGTTCGGCCTCCCGCTCCTGGTGGCGCTCGCCGGAGTGGCGGTTCTCACCGTCTCCCTCTTCTCCGGCGTCACCTGGGCGCCGGTCGCCGGCGCCGCCGTGTACGCGCTGGCCTCCGGCCAGGCCCTCGCCCGCCCGCTCAAGGGCGCCCTCGACTGGCTGGTCCCGCCGCTGTTCCGGGCCGCCGAGTACGGCACCGTCCTCGTCCTCGCAAGCAAATCCGGGGTGAACGGAACCCTTCCCGCGGCTTTCGGCCTGGTGGCCGCCGTCGCCTACCATCACTACGACACGGTGTACCGCATCCGCGGTGACGCCGGGGCACCTCCGGCCTGGCTGGTCCGTGCCGTCGGGGGGCAGGAAGGGCGAACGCTGCTGGTCACCGTGGTGGCCGCGGCGCTCACCGCACAGCAGTTCGAGGTTGCGCTCACGGTCCTGGCCGTGGTCGTGGCCGGGCTGGTGCTCGTCGAGAGCATCCGCTTCTGGGCGTCCGCAGGGGCGCCCGCCGTACACGATGAAGGAGAACCCGCATGATCGGCCTCGTGCTGGCGGCCGGCGCCGGACGGCGTCTGCGCCCCTACACCGACAGCCTGCCCAAGGCGCTGGTGCCGGTGGGGCCCGCCGGGATAGAGGACTCGATCACGGTGCTCGACCTGACCCTCGGCAACTTCGCCGAGATCGGCCTGACCGAGGTCGCGATCATCGTCGGCTACCGCAAGGAGGCCGTGTACGAGCGCAAGGCGGCCCTGGAGGCGAAGTACGGCCTCACGCTCACCCTCATCGACAACGACAAGGCCGAGGAGTGGAACAACGCCTACTCCCTGTGGTGCGGACGTGACGCCCTCAAGGACGGCGTGATCCTCGCCAACGGCGACACCGTGCACCCGGTCTCCGTCGAGAAGACGCTGCTCGCCGCCCGCGGCGACGGCAAGAGGATCATCCTGGCCCTGGACACGGTCAAGGACCTCGCCGACGAGGAGATGAAGGTCGTCGTCGACCCCGCCAAGGGCATGACGAAGATCACCAAGCTGATGGACCCGGCCGAGGCCACCGGCGAGTACATCGGCGTCACCCTGATCGAGGGCGACGCGGCCCCCGAACTCGCCGACGCGCTGAAGACGGTCTGGGAGAGCGACCCGCAGCAGTTCTACGAGCACGGCTACCAGGAACTGGTCCACCGCGGCTTCCGCATCGACGTGGCCCCCATCGGCGACGTCCCGTGGGTCGAGATCGACAACCACGACGACCTCGCCAGGGGACGGGAGATCGCGTGCCGGTACTGACCAGGCTGATCCCCTCACCGGTCGTCGTCGACATCCGCCCGGGTGCCCTCGACGACCTCGCGGGTGTGCTCGCCGACGAGCGCATCTCGCACTCCGGCCGCCTCGCCGTCGCCGTCAGCGGCGGCTCCGGCAGCAGGCTGCGCGAGCGCGTCTCGCCGAGCCTGCCCGGCGCCACTTGGTACGAGGTCGGCGGCGGCACCCTGGACGACGCGATCCGGCTGGCCGGCGAGATCAAGGCCGGCCGCTACGACGCCGTCGTCGGTCTCGGCGGCGGCAAGATCATCGACTGCGCCAAGTTCGCCGCCGCGCGCGTGGGCCTGCCGCTGGTCGCCGTGCCGACGAACCTCGCGCACGACGGCCTGTGCTCGCCCGTCGCCACCCTCGACAACGACGCGGGCCGCGGCTCCTACGGCGTGCCGAACCCGATCGCGGTCGTCATCGACCTCGACGTCATCCGGGAGGCCCCGGCACGCTTCGTGCGCTCGGGCATCGGGGACGCCGTCTCCAACATCTCGGCGATCGCGGACTGGGAGCTGTCCCACCGCGTCACCGGCGAGAAGATCGACGGTCTGGCGGCCGCCATGGCCCGGCAGGCCGGCGAGGCGGTGCTGCGCCATCCCGGCGGCATCGGGGAGAACGAATTCCTCCAGGTGCTCGCCGAGGCGCTGGTGCTCAGCGGTATCGCCATGTCGGTGTCGGGCGACTCCCGCCCGTCCTCCGGCGCCTGTCACGAGATCAACCACGCCTTCGACCTGCTGTTCCCGAGGCGTGCCGCCAGCCATGGCGAGCAGTGCGGACTCGGCGCGGCCTTCGCGATGTACCTGCGCGGAGCCCACGAGGAGTCCGCGTTCATGGCCGATGTGCTGCGCCGGCACGGACTGCCGGTGCTGCCGGAGGAGATCGGCTTCACCGTGGACGAGTTCATCCGGGTCGTCGAGTTCGCCCCGGAGACCCGTCCCGGCCGCTACACCATCCTCGAACACCTCGACCTCAAGACCCACCAGATCAAGGACTTCTACGTCGACTATGTCAAGGCCATCGGTAGCTGAACTCCGTCCGGTCGTGCACCCCGCTGGGGTCAAGGACCGGCGCAGCGGTGAGCACTGGATGGGACGCCTCTACATGCGTGAGGTGTCCCTGCGGGTGGACCGCTACCTGGTGAACACCAGGGTCACACCCAACCAGCTCACGTACCTGATGACCCTCTTCGGCGTGCTCGCGGCCCCGGCCCTGCTGGTGCCGGGGATCACGGGCGCCGTGCTCGGCGTCGTCTGCGTCCAGATGTACCTGCTGCTGGACTGCGTCGACGGCGAGGTCGCGCGCTGGAAGCAGCAGTACTCGCTGGGCGGCGTCTACCTCGACCGGGTGGGCGCCTACCTCACCGACGCGGCGGTGCTCGTCGGCCTCGGGCTGCGCGCCGCCGACCTGTTCGGCACCGGCCGGATCGACTGGCTGTGGGCCTTCCTCGGCACCCTGGCCGCGCTCGGCGCCATCCTGATCAAGGCCGAGACCGACCTGGTCGGCGTGGCCCGGCACCAGGCCGGTCTCCCGGTGGTCAAGGAGGCCGCCGCCGAGATGCGCTCCTCCGGCATGGCCCTGGCCCGCCGGGCCGCCGCCCTGCTCCGGTTCCACCGGCTCATCCTCGGCATCGAGGCCTCGCTGCTGATCCTGCTCCTCGCGATCGTCGACCACGTCCGCGGCGACCTCTTCTTCACCCGGCTCGGCACCGCCGTGCTGGCCGGCATCGCGCTGCTCCAGACCCTGCTGCACCTGGTCTCCGTGCTGGCGTCGAGCAGGCTGCGGTGAGCGCCGGGCTGAAGGTCGGCGCGGTCGTCATCACCATGGGCAACCGCCCCGACGAGCTGCGTGCCCTCCTCGACTCCGTCGCCAAGCAGGAGGGCGAGCGGGTCGAGGTGGTCGTCGTCGGCAACGGCTCACCGGTCCCGGAGGTCCCGGCCGGCGTCCGCACCCTGGAACTGCCCGAGAACCTCGGGATCCCCGGCGGCCGCAACGTCGGCATAGAGGCTTTCGGCCCCAGCGGCCGGGACGTCGACATACTGCTCTTCCTCGACGACGACGGCCTGCTCGCCGAGCACGACACCGCCGAGCTGTGCCGGCGGGCCTTCGCGGACGACCAGCGGCTCGGCATCATCAGCTTCCGCATCGCCGACCCGGAGACCGGGCAGACCCAGCGCCGGCACGTGCCCAGGCTCCGGGCCGCCGACCCGATGCGCTCCTCCCGGGTCACCACCTTCCTCGGCGGTGCCAACGCCGTCCGCACCCAGGTCCTCGCCGAGGTCGGCGGCCTGCCGGACGAGTTCTTCTACGCCCATGAGGAGACCGACCTGGCCTGGCGCGCCCTGGACGCCGGCTGGATGATCGACTACCGCTCCGACATGGTCCTCAACCACCCCACCACGGCGCCCTCCCGGCACGCGGTGTACCACCGGATGGTCGCCCGCAACCGGGTGTGGCTGGCGCGCCGCAACCTGCCCGCGCCCCTGGTCCCGGTCTACCTCGGGGTGTGGATGCTGCTGACCCTGGTCCGGCGCCCCTCGCGCCCGGCCCTGCACGCCTGGTTCGCCGGCTTCCGGGAGGGCTGGACCACCCCGTGCGGCCCCCGCCGGCCCATGCGGTGGCGCACCGTGTGGAAGCTCACGCGACTGGGCCGGCCTCCGGTGATCTGAGAAGCTCGAAGGTGCGCGTCCGCGTTTCCCGGGATGTCCCGGCGCGCGGACGGCGCCGGGAACGTGTCCCATGGCGGATACGTGTCACCTCCGGTAGCACAATTTCGTAAGACGCACGTAAGACGAATCCGAGGACGAAGGCTCGACCCTTGAGTGAGACAACGCACGACGTCGGAATCGCGGTGAGCGCGGTGCCGTCGCCAGACGAGGGCCTCACGGCGGCGCAGCTGGCCGCCAAGCACGGGCTCACGGTGAGCGGCGCACGTCCCTCGCTCGTCGGGTACGTACGCCAGCTCTGGGGACGCCGGCACTTCGTCCTCGCCTTCTCGCAGGCGAAGCTCACCGCCCAGTACAGCCAGGCCAAGCTGGGCCAGCTCTGGCAGGTGGCCACACCGCTGCTGAACGCGGCCGTGTACTACTTCATCTTCGGCGTCATCCTGCACGCCAGCCGGGGCATGTCCCAGGACATCTACATCCCGTTCCTGGTCACCGGCGTCTTCACCTTCACGTTCACGCAGAGCTCGATCATGACGGGCGTGCGCGCGATCTCCGGCAACCTCGGCCTGGTGCGCGCGCTGCACTTCCCGCGCGCGGCCCTGCCGGTCTCCTTCGCGCTCCAGCAGCTCCAGCAGCTGCTGTTCTCGATGATCGTCATGATCGCCGTGGTGATCGGCTTCGGCACCACGCCGGGCCTGTCCTGGCTGCTGGTCCTGCCGACCCTGGTGCTGCTGTTCCTGTTCAACACCGGTCTGGCGATGATCGTGGCCCGGCTGGGCGCCAAGACGCCCGACCTGGCCCAGCTGATGCCGTTCGTGCTGCGCACCTGGATGTACATGTCCGGTGTCATGTTCTCCATCAGCAAGATGATGGAGCACCGGCCGGAGTGGGCGCGCCTGCTCCTCCAGGTGAACCCCGCGGCCGTCTTCATGGACCTGATGCGCTTCGCGCTCATCGACGGCTACGGCTCCGAGAACCTCCCGCCGCACGTCTGGGCCGTGGCCCTGGCCTGGGCCCTGGTCGTCTTCGCCGGCGGGTTCGTGTACTTCTGGAAGGCGGAGGAGCGGTACGGCCGTGGCTGAGCTGAACGACACGGAGCGCAACGACGGGGCGCGGATCCCCACCGTCATCGCGGAGGACGTGCACATCGTCTACCGCGTCAACGGCGCCAAGTCCGGCAAGGGCAGCGCGACGGCCGCCCTCAGCCGGATCATCAAGCGCGGCGAGGAGCGCGGCGTCCGCAAGGTGCACGCGGTGCGCGGCGTCTCCTTCGTCGCCTACCGGGGCGAGGCGATCGGCCTGATCGGCTCCAACGGCTCCGGCAAGTCCACCCTGCTGCGGGCCATCGCCGGTCTGCTGCCCGCCGAGAAGGGCCGGGTCTACACCAACGGCCAGCCCTCGCTGCTCGGCGTCAACGCGGCCCTGATGAACGACCTCACCGGCGAGCGGAACGTCATCCTCGGCGGTCTCGCCATGGGCATGTCCCGTGAGGACATCAGGGCCCGGTACCAGGAGATCGTCGACTTCTCCGGCATCAACGACAAGGGCGACTTCATCACCCTGCCGATGCGGACCTACTCCTCCGGCATGGCGGCCCGGCTGCGCTTCTCCATCGCCGCCGCCAAGGACCACGACGTCCTCATGATCGACGAGGCGCTGGCCACCGGTGACGCCGCCTTCCGCAAGCGCTCCGAGGAGCGGATCCGGGAACTGCGGCGGCACGCGGGCACGGTGTTCCTGGTCAGCCACAACAACAAGTCGATCCGGGACACCTGTGACCGGGTCCTGTGGCTGGAGCGCGGTGAGCTGCGCATGGACGGGCCCACCGAAGAGGTGCTCAAGGAGTACGAGAAGTTCACGGGCAAGTAGCCCAGCGGCTCCCCGGGCCCCGTCGGAACCTCTCCGGCGGGGCCCGGCGTCTGCAAAGGAAACGTCAACTCCGGCTCGCCCAAGGAATCTTGAAGGCAATCGGTGTGTTGTTGTGATCTGCGGGACACCCCGACGAACCTCGATGCGTTGTACAACGTAAGCTGTACCGGTCCCGGAAAGCGGCAAGTGGGGCGATAATGCGCGACACCCTCGGCCGGGCCGCCCCGTGGATTGCTGGGCGGCGTGTCCGAAATAGTGTGTATTGGGTCGGCAGTGTAGAACGGGAGATGTGACGGCAATGGCTACGGAAACTCCCCAGCTCAACGCAGGCCACGCCGTCCCGGCCGCGGGCAGCGAACGGTGACGGCGGCCACCCCGGCGCGCACCGGAGAGGCCGAGCGGGGCACTCTGGACAAGGCCGCGGACGAGAACTTCCCGGTGGCGCCGTTCTTCCTGCCGAGGGCCTGGCGCGACGACCTGACGGCGGTCTACGGTTTCGCCCGCCTCGTCGACGACATCGGCGACGGCGACCTGGCCCCCGGCGGCGCCGACGCCCGGCTGCTCGGCGTCTCCCCGGCCGAGGCCGAGGACCGCCTGGTGCTCCTCGACGCCTTCGAGGCCGACCTGGCCCGCGTCTTCGACGGCACCCCGCGCCACCCGCTGCTGCGCCGCCTGCAGCCCACGGTGCGCCGCCGCGGCATGACCCCCGAGCCCTTCCTCGGGCTGATCGCCGCCAACCGCCAGGACCAGCTGGTCACGCGTTACGAGACCTATGACGACCTGCTCGCCTACTGCGAGCTGTCGGCCAACCCCGTCGGCCGTCTGGTCCTCGACGTCACCGGCACCTCGACCCCCGAGCGGATCCGCCTCTCGGACTCGATCTGTACCGCACTCCAGATCGTCGAACACCTCCAGGACGTGGCCGAGGACTTCGGCCGCGACCGGATTTATCTGCCCGCCGCGGACATGAAGCGCTTTCATGTCCAGGAGGCGGACCTCGCCGGGAAAATCACGGGCGCATCGGTGCGAGCACTGGTTGCATACGAAGCGCAACGCGCCCGCGATCTCCTGAATGAAGGCGCCCCCCTGGTGGGTAGCGTCCACGGCAGGTTGAAGCTGCTGCTTGCGGGGTTCGTGGCGGGGGGAAGGGCGGCGATCGCGGCGATCGCCGCCGCCGAATACGACGTACTTCCCGGCCCGCCCAAGCCCGGCAAGGGCCGGTTGCTGCGTGAGGTGGGCGTGACTCTGCGAGGAGAGGGGTGATCCGGACCGTGGACTCTCCCACACCTGTGTCCGCACCGGTACTCGCCGCCTACAGCTACTGCGAGACCGTCACCGGACAGCAGGCACGGAACTTCGCCTACGGCATCAGGCTGCTGCCCGCGCCCAAGCGGCGCGCCATGTCGGCGCTCTACGCCTTCTCCCGGCGCGTCGACGACATCGGCGACGGCGTGCTCGCCGCCGATGTGAAGGCGGCCCGCCTGGAGGACACCCGGGCGCTGCTCGCCCGGGTCCAGGACGGCGCGGTCGACGAGGACGACACCGACCCGGTCGCGGTCGCCCTCGCCCACGCGGCCCAGGTCTTCCCGATCCCGCTGGGCGGCCTGGACGAGCTGATCGACGGCGTGCTGATGGACGTCCGCGGCGAGGCCTACGAGACCTGGGACGACCTCAAGGTCTACTGCCGCTGCGTGGCCGGGGCGATCGGCCGGCTCTCGCTCGGTGTGTTCGGCACCGAACCGGGGGCGCGCGGTGTCGAGCGCGCGCCGGAGTATGCCGACACGCTCGGCCTCGCGCTCCAGCTCACCAACATCCTCCGGGACATCCGCGAGGACGCCGGGAACGGGCGCACCTACCTGCCCGCCGACGACCTCGCCAAGTTCGGCTGCGCGGCCGGGTTCCACGGACCGAACCCGCCCGAGGGCTCGGACTTCGCGGGTCTCGTGCACTTCGAAGTGCGGCGCGCCCGTGCCCTGTTCGCCGAGGGCTACCGGCTGCTGCCCATGCTCGACCGGCGCAGCGGCGCCTGTGTCGCGGCCATGGCGGGCATCTACCGGCGGCTGCTCGACCGCATCGAGCGCGAGCCGGAGGCCGTGCTGCGCGGCCGGGTCTCGCTGCCAGGACACGAGAAGGCGTACGTCGCCGTGCGCGGCCTGTCCGGACTCGACACCCGGCGCCACACCGCCCGCAGAACCGTCAGGAGGCGCGCCTGATGGACACCGTGGGCCCGGCCGACGCCACCGGGGAGAAACGGCAGGCAACCCTCCGGTGCGGCGCGGCGTCCCTGACTGCGACGGCCCGCCCTGCCCCGTACCACCGGCACGGCGGGCGGGCAGGGGAGGCTGCACGATGACCGACGGCACGCGATCCGAACGGACGCACGACGACATCCCGTCCGGGCGCACCGCCGTCGTGATCGGCGGCGGCCTGGCCGGCGTCACGACCGCGCTGGCACTGGCCGACGCCGGCATCCGGGTGACGCTGCTCGAAGGCAGGCCGCGCCTCGGCGGGCTCGCCTTCTCCTTCCGGCGCGGCGACCTGACCGTCGACAACGGCCAGCACGTGTACCTGCGGTGCTGCACCGCCTACCGCTGGTTCCTGGACCGCATCGAGGGCGCGGCGCTGGCACCGCTGCAGGACCGGCTCGACGTGCCCGTCCTCGACCTCGCGAAACCCGAGGGGCGCCGGCTCGGCAGACTCCGCCGGGACCCGCTGCCGGTACCGCTGCATCTGGGACGCAGCCTCGCCTCGTACCCGCATCTCTCGCTCGCCGAACGCGCGAGAGTGGGCAGAGCCGCCCTCGCCCTCCGAGCACTGGACCTCGGCGACCCCGCGCTCGACGCGCAGGACTTCGGCGGCTGGCTGGCCGCTCACGGCCAGTCGGCGCGCGCCATCGAGGCACTGTGGGACCTGGTGGGGGTCGCCACCCTCAACGCGGTGGCCCAGGACTCGTCCCTGGCGCTCGCCGCGATGGTGTTCAAGACCGGTCTGCTGTCCGACCCGGGCGCGGCCGACATCGGCTGGGCCCATGTGCCGCTGGGCGAACTGCACGACGAACTGGCCCGCAAGGCGCTCGACTCCGCGGGCGTGCGTACCGAGGTCCGTACACGCGTCACCTCCGTCTCCCACAACGAGAACGGGACGTGGAGCGTTCAGGTTCCCGGCGAGACGCACACCGCCGACACCGTGGTGCTCGCGGTGGCCCAGCGCGAGGCGTACGACCTGCTGCCCGAGGGCGCCCTGGACGCGCCGGAGAACCTGCTGGAGATCGGCACCGCGCCGATCCTCAACGTCCACGTGGTCTACGACCGCACGGTGCTCACCAAGCCGTTCTTCGCCGCCCTGGGCAGCCCCGTCCAGTGGGTGTTCGACCGCACCCACGCCTCGGGACTCGGCGAGGGCCAGTACCTCGCGCTCTCCCAGTCCGCCGCCCAGGACGAGATCGACGCGCCCGTGGCGGTCCTGCGCGAGCGCTATCTGCCCGAACTGGAACGGCTGTTGCCCGGTGCGCGCGGCGCCGGCGTGAAGGACTTCTTCGTGACCCGGGAGCGCACCGCGACCTTCGCCCCCACCCCCGGCGTCGGGCGGCTGCGGCCCGGCACCCGCACCAAGGCACCCGGCCTCTACCTGGCCGGAGCGTGGACCGCCACAGGGTGGCCCGCGACCATGGAGAGTGCGGTCCGCAGCGGTGTGAACGCGGCCGACGCCGTACTGCGCACCCTGGGCCGGCCCCGCCCCCGCCACCTCTTCGAGTTCGAGGAGGCGGCGTGATGCTCGACCAGCAGGCGGCAGGCCCCCGCACCCCCGGTACCGCAACAAGAGGAGAAACTGTGCCCACTGTGCCCCCGGCCGAGACGGCTGCCGACGCGGTGGACGTGACCGCGCTCCTGGAGCGCGGCCGGACCCTTGCCACCCCGGTACTGAAGGCGGCCGTGGACCGTCTGGCACCCCCCATGGACACCGTGGCCGCCTACCACTTCGGCTGGATCGACGCCGAGGGCAACCCCGCCGACGGCGACGGCGGCAAGGCCGTGCGCCCCGCACTCGCCGTGCTCTCCGCCGAGGTCACCGGAGCCGGCCCCGAGGTCGGCATCCCCGGCGCCGTCGCCGTCGAACTCGTCCACAACTTCTCGCTGCTGCACGACGACCTGATGGACGGCGACGAGCAGCGCCGGCACCGCGACACCGTCTGGAAGGTGCACGGCCCCGCGCAGGCCATCCTGGTCGGCGACGCGCTGTTCGCCCTCGCCAACGAGGTGCTGCTGGAACTCGGCACCGTGGAGGCCGGCCGCGCCACCCGCCGGCTCACCACCGCCACCCGCGCGCTGATCGACGGCCAGGCGCAGGACATCTCCTACGAGCACCGCGACCGGGTCAGCGTCGAGGAGTGCCTGGAGATGGAAGGCAACAAGACCGGCGCGCTGCTCGCCGCCTCCAGCTCCATCGGCGCGGTCCTCGGCGGCGCCGACGACCGCACCGCCGACACCCTGGAGAAGTACGGCTACCACCTCGGTCTGGCCTTCCAGGCCGTCGACGACCTCCTCGGCATCTGGGGCGACCCGGAGTCCACCGGCAAGCAGACCTGGAGCGACCTGCGCCAGCGCAAGAAGTCCCTGCCGGTCGTCGCCGCGCTCGCCGCGGGCGGATACGCCTCCGAGCGGCTCGGCGAGATCCTCGCCGCCGACGCCAAGAGCAGCGACTTCGAGAACTTCTCCGAGGAGGAGTTCGCCGCCCGCGCCGCCCTCATCGAGGAGGCCGGCGGCCGCGAGTGGACCGCCGAGGAAGCGCGTCGCCAGCACACCATCGCCATCGAAGCCCTGCACGCCGTCGACATGCCCGACCCGGTCCGGGCGCGGTTCACGGCGCTGGCCGACTTCGTCGTCGTACGAAAGAGATGATCACTATCGGTCGAATAGCCCTCGCGTAGTCGCCGGCCGGTGCGAGCGCGCAAGCAGCACCGGCCGACGGCGGACCCACAGCAGAACGATTTCGCACGACTGCACGAAGGGGAAGCCATGACAGCGACGACCGACGGAAGCACCGGGGCCACTGTGCCGCCCCGCGCTGCCTCGGCCAGCACGGACCGCACGACCCCCGCGGCGACCGGGGTGAAGGAAGCCGCCGAAGGCGCCATGCGGCGCGCCACCGACCATCTGCTCGCCCGGCAGGACGCGCAGGGCTGGTGGAAAGGCGACCTGGAGACCAACGTCACCATGGACGCCGAGGACCTGCTGCTCCGTCAGTTCCTCGGCATCCGCGACGAGGCCACGACGACGGCCGCCGCGCTCTTCATCCGCGGCGAGCAGCGCGAGGACGGCACCTGGGCGACCTTCTACGGCGGCCCCGGCGAACTCTCCGCCACCATCGAGGCGTACGTGGCCCTGCGGCTGGCCGGGGACGCCCCGGACGCACCCCACATGGCGAGGGCGTCGGCCTGGATCCGCGAGCGCGGCGGGATCGCCGCGGCCCGGGTCTTCACCCGGATCTGGCTGGCCCTGTTCGGCTGGTGGAAATGGGAGGACCTGCCCGAACTCCCGCCGGAACTCCTGTACTTCCCCAGGTGGTTCCCGCTCAGCATCTACAACTTCGGCCAGTGGGCCCGGCAGACCATCGTGCCGCTCACCGTCGTCTCGGCCAAGCGCCCGGTGCGCCCGGCACCCTTCCCGCTGGACGAGCTGCACACCGACCCGGCGAACCCCAACCCGCCCCGCCCGCTGGCCTCCCCGGTCAGCTGGGAAGGCCTCTTCCAGCGGCTCGACAAGGTTGTCCGCGGCTACCGCAAGGTCGCCCTGCGCCGGCTGCGCGGCTCGGCGCTGCGCTCCGCCGGCCGCTGGATCGTCGAGCGGCAGGAGAACGACGGCGCCTGGGGCGGCATCCAGCCGCCCGCCGTGTACTCGGTGATCGCCCTCCACCTGCTCGGCTACGACCTCGACCACCCCGTGATGCGCGCGGGCCTGGAGTCGCTGGATCGTTACGCCCTGTGGCGCGAGGACGGCTCCCGGATGGTCGAGGCCTGCCAGTCCCCGGTGTGGGACACCTGCCTGGCCGCCATCGCCCTCGCCGACGCCGGACTGCCGGCCGACCACCCGCAACTGGTCAAGGCGGCCGACTGGATGCTCGGCGAGCAGATCGTGCGGCCCGGCGACTGGGCCGTGAAGCGTCCTCATCTCCCGCCGGGCGGCTGGGCGTTCGAGTTCCACAACGACAACTACCCCGACATCGACGACACCGCCGAGGTCGTCCTCGCACTGCGCCGGGTCAAGCACCACGACCCGGAGCGGATGGAGAAGGCCATCGGGCGCGGGGTGCGCTGGAACCTCGGCATGCAGTCCAAGAACGGCGCGTGGGGCGCCTTCGACGTCGACAACACCAGCCCGTTCCCGAACCGGCTGCCGTTCTGCGACTTCGGCGAGGTCATCGACCCGCCCTCGGCCGACGTCACCGCGCACGTCGTGGAGATGCTCGCCTTCGAAGGGATGGCCCACGACCCGCGCACCCGGCGCGGCATCGACTGGCTGCTGGCCGAACAGGAGCAGAACGGCTCGTGGTTCGGGCGCTGGGGCGTCAACTACGTCTACGGCACCGGCTCCGTGGTGCCCGCGCTCACCGCGGCCGGCCTGCCCGCCTCGCACCCGGCGATCCGCCGCGCGGTGACCTGGCTGGAGCAGGTCCAGAACGAGGACGGCGGCTGGGGCGAGGACCTGCGCTCCTACAAGTACGCCGGCGAATGGAGCGGGCGCGGCGCCTCCACGCCCTCCCAGACGGCCTGGGCGCTGATGGCGCTGCTCGCGGCCGGTGAGAAGGACGCCAAGGCCGTCGAGCGGGGCGTGCGGTGGCTGGCCGAGACCCAGCGCGAGGACGGCTCCTGGGACGAGCCCTACTTCACCGGCACCGGCTTCCCCTGGGACTTCTCCATCAACTACCACCTCTACCGGCAGGTCTTCCCGCTCACCGCGCTCGGCCGTTACGTCCACGGCGAGCCCACGCCCGAGGCCGAGAGGAGCTGAATGAGCACCACGCCCGCTCCGGCTCCGCTGCTGATCGCCTGCGCGCTCGGCATCGAGCATCTGGCCCTGCGCGCCGGCGAACGCGGCGGTGCGGGCGGGCCGGTCACCGTGCTGCGCACCGGCATGGGCCCCAGGGCGGCGGAACGGTCCGTCACCCGGGTCCTCACCGACCCCGCGCTCGCCGGTGCCGCCGTCCTGGCCACCGGCTTCTGCGCGGGACTCGCACCCGGCATGCACCCCGGTGACCTGGTCGTCGCCGAGGAGACCCGGGACCCGCGCGGCAGCGTTCCCTGCGTCGGCACCGAACTCCTCGTGAAGGAACTCGTACGGACCCTGCCCGGCCGCACCGTCCACACCGGCCCGGTCACCGGCTCCGACCACGTCGTCCGCGGGAACGAGCGGTCCGACCTGCTCGCGACCGGCGCGATCGCGGTCGACATGGAATCGGCGGCCACGCTCCTGAGCGCCGTGCGCGCGGGCGAACGCCCCGTTGCGGCCGTCAGGGTGGTCGTGGACGCTCCTGAACATGAACTCGTCCGGATCGGCACGGTGCGCGGTGGAATATCGGCTTTCCGCGTTCTTCGATCCGTTCTTCCCGCTTTTTTCGAATGGCACCGTTCTTTGTTGCTCCCCCGGAGGTGAGCCAGATGGCCATGCCGCTGCGCCAGTCCATCAAGGTCGCGACTTACTTGGCTGAACAGAAGCTCCGCAAGCGGGACAAGTTCCCGCTCATCGTGGAGCTGGAACCCCTCTTCGCATGCAACCTGAAGTGCGAGGGCTGCGGCAAGATCCAGCACCCGGCGGGCGTGCTCAAGCAGCGCATGCCGGTCGCCCAGGCCGTCGGGGCGGTGCTGGAGTCCGGGGCGCCGATGGTGTCCATCGCGGGCGGCGAGCCCCTGATGCACCCTCAGATCGACGAGATCGTCCGGCAGTTGGTGGCGAAGAAGAAGTACGTCTTCCTCTGCACCAACGCCATGCTGCTGCGCAAGAAGATGGACAAGTTCACGCCCTCCCCGTACTTCGCCTTCGCGGTGCACATCGACGGGCTGCGGGAGCGGCACGACGAGTCCGTGGCGAAGGAGGGCGTGTTCGACGAGGCGGTGGCGGCCATAAAGGAGGCCAAGCGGCGCGGCTTCCGGGTGACCACCAACTCGACCTTCTTCAACACCGACACCCCGCAGACCATCATCGAGGTGCTCAACTTCCTCAACGACGACCTCAAGGTCGACGAGATGATGATCTCGCCCGCCTACGCCTACGAGAAGGCTCCCGACCAGGAGCACTTCCTCGGCGTGACGCAGACCCGCGAGCTGTTCAAGAAGGCCTTCGCGGGCGGCAACCGGCGCAAGTGGCGGCTCAACCACTCCCCGCTCTTCCTGGACTTCCTTGAGGGCAAGGTCGACTTCCCGTGCACGGCCTGGGCGATCCCGAACTACTCGCTCTTCGGCTGGCAGCGCCCCTGCTACCTGATGAGCGACGGGTACGTGCCGACGTACCGCGAACTCATCGAGAAGACCGACTGGGACAAGTACGGCCGCGGCAAGGACCCGCGCTGCGCCAACTGCATGGCGCACTGCGGCTACGAGCCGACCGCCGTCCTCGCCACCATGGGGTCCCTCAAGGAGTCGCTGCGCGCCATGCGCGAGACGGTCAGCGGAAACCGGGAGTGACCGCATGACCGCCATCTCCCTCGGCCTCCCGGAGGTCCCCGCCCGGCCGGTCGCCGAGCGGCGTGTGTCGCGCCGGATCGACGTCGGCCCGGTGGCCGTCGGCGGCGGCGCCCCGGTGTCCGTGCAGTCGATGACCACGACCCGCACGTCGGACATCGGCGCGACCCTCCAGCAGATCGCCGAGCTGACCGCCTCCGGCTGCCAGATCGTCCGCGTCGCCTGCCCCACCCAGGACGACGCCGACGCCCTCGCCACCATCGCGCGCAAGTCGCAGATCCCGGTGATCGCGGACATCCACTTCCAGCCGAAGTACGTGTTCGCGGCCATCGAGGCCGGCTGCGCGGCCGTCCGCGTCAATCCGGGCAACATCAAGCAGTTCGACGATCAGGTCAAGGAGATCGCGCGGGCCGCGAAGGACCACGGCACGCCGATCCGGATCGGGGTCAACGCGGGCTCGCTGGACCGGCGGCTGCTCCAGAAGTACGGCAAGGCGACCCCGGAGGCGCTCGTGGAGAGCGCCCTGTGGGAGGCGTCCCTCTTCGAGGAGCACGACTTCCGGGACATCAAGATCTCCGTCAAGCACAACGACCCGGTCGTGATGATCGAGGCGTACCGGCAGCTCGCCGCCCAGTGCGACTACCCGCTGCACCTCGGCGTCACCGAGGCGGGCCCCGCTTTTCAGGGCACCGTCAAGTCGGCGGTCGCCTTCGGCGCGCTGCTCTCCCGCGGCATCGGCGACACCATCCGGGTGTCGCTGTCCGCGCCGCCCGCCGAGGAGGTCAAGGTCGGCATCCAGATCCTGGAGTCCCTGAACCTCCGGCAGCGGCGCCTGGAGATCGTCTCCTGCCCGTCCTGCGGGCGCGCCCAGGTCGACGTCTACAAGCTGGCCGACGAGGTCACGGCCGGTCTGGAGGGCATGGAGGTCCCGCTGCGGGTCGCCGTCATGGGCTGTGTCGTGAACGGCCCGGGCGAGGCCCGCGAGGCCGACCTCGGCGTCGCCTCCGGCAACGGCAAGGGCCAGATCTTCGTCAAGGGCGAGGTCATCAAGACCGTCCCCGAGTCCAAGATCGTGGAGACCCTCATCGAGGAAGCGATGAAGATCGCAGAGCAGATGGAGCAGGACGGCGCCGGGTCCGGAACGCCCGCCGTCACCGTGAGCTGAACAGCACGGACCGAGAGGGGGCCGAGCGTGACGATTCTGGAGACCATCCGGCAACCACGCGACCTGAAGGCGCTGTCCGAGGCGGAACTTCGCGAACTGTCCGAAGAAATACGGGAGTTCCTGGTGCACGCGGTCGCCAGGACCGGCGGTCACCTCGGCCCCAACCTGGGAGTCGTGGAACTGACCGTCGCACTGCACCGGGTCTTCGAGTCCCCGGTGGACCGCATCCTGTGGGACACCGGTCACCAGAGCTACGTGCACAAGCTGCTGACGGGCCGCCAGGACTTCTCCAAGCTGCGCGGCAAGGGCGGGCTGTCCGGATACCCGTCCCGTGAGGAGTCCGAGCACGACGTCATCGAGAACAGCCACGCCTCCACGGCGCTCGGCTGGGCCGACGGCCTGGCCAAGGCGCGCCAGGTGCAGGGGGAGAAGGGCCATGTCGTCGCGGTGATCGGCGACGGCGCCCTGACCGGCGGGATGGCGTGGGAGGCGCTGAACAACATCGCGGCCGCCAAGGACCGGCCGCTGATCATCGTCGTCAACGACAACGAGCGGTCCTACGCCCCGACCATCGGCGGGCTCGCCAACCACCTCGCCACGCTGCGCACCACCGACGGCTACGAGAAGGCGCTGGCCTGGGGCAAGGACGTGCTCCTGCGCACCCCGCTGGTGGGCGGCACCCTCTACGAGTCCCTGCACGGCGCCAAGAAGGGCTTCAAGGACGCCTTCGCCCCGCAGGGCATGTTCGAGGACCTGGGCCTCAAGTACGTCGGCCCGATCGACGGCCACGACATCAGAGCCGTCGAGTCCGCGCTCAGGCGGGCGAAACGGTTCCACGGGCCGGTGCTCGTGCACTGCCTCACGGAGAAGGGCCGCGGCTACGAGCCGGCCCTCGCCCACGAGGAGGACCACTTCCACACCGTCGGCGTGATGGACCCGCTCACCTGCGAGCCGCTCGCGCCGTCCGGCGGTCCGTCCTGGACCTCGGTGTTCGGCGACGAGATGGTCCGGATCGGCGAGGAGCGCGACGACGTCGTGGCGATCACCGCGGCCATGCTGCACCCGGTCGGCCTCGGCCCGTTCGCCGCGCGCTTCCCCGGCCGGGTCTGGGACGTCGGCATCGCCGAGCAGCACGCGGCGGTCTCGGCGGCCGGCCTCGCCACCGGCGGCCTCCACCCGGTGGTCGCCGTCTACGCCACGTTCCTGAACCGCGCCTTCGACCAGTTGCTGATGGACGTGGCGCTGCACCGCTGCGGGGTCACCTTCGTCCTGGACCGGGCGGGCGTCACGGGCGTCGACGGCGCCTCCCACAACGGCATGTGGGACATGTCCGTGCTCCAGGTGGTCCCGGGCCTCAGGATCGCCGCCCCGCGCGACGCCGAGCAGCTGCGCCTCCAGCTGCGCGAGGCGGTCGCCGTGGACGACGCGCCCACCCTCGTGCGCTTCCCGAAGGAGTCGGTGGGCCCGGACATCCCGGCGGTCGACCGCATCGGCGGCCTGGACGTGCTGCACCGGGCCCCCGACGCCCGGGTGCTGCTGGTCGCGGTCGGCGTGATGGCGCCGGTCTGCCTCCAGGCCGCGGAACTGCTGGCCGCCCGGGGCATCGGCTGCACGGTCGTGGACCCCCGCTGGGTCAAGCCCGTGGATCCCGCGCTGCCCGAGCTTGCGGCCCGGCACGAGCTGGTCGCCGTCGTCGAGGACAACAGCCGTGCGGCCGGCGTCGGTTCGGCGGTCGCGCTCGCGCTCGGCGACGCCGACGTGGACGTACCGGTGCGGCGGTTCGGGATCCCCGAGCAGTTCCTCGCGCACGCCAAGCGGGGAGAGCTGCTGGCCGACATCGGGCTGACGCCGGTGGAGATCGCGGGGCGCGTCGGAGCGAGCCTCGCGGGGCGGCGGCCCGAGGGCACCCACGAGGGTGCCGCGGGGGAACGTTCGACGGGTCCGGGTCCGTCCGGGCTGGTCGCGCCCGCGCCGCGGCGGCCGCGGATCGAACGCGGCCCCGCGCCCCTTCGGGGCACCGATGCCACTGCCAAGGAGAAGCGATGAGCACGGAGTTCGACCTCGGCGCACTGCTGGCCGAGCGCGGCGGTGAGCGGTACGAGCTGCACGCCAAGTACCTCAACCACCAACTGCCGCGCATGCTGCACACCATCGGCTTCGACAAGGTCTACGAGCGTGCCGAGGGCGCCCACTTCTGGGACGAGGACGGCAACGACTACCTGGACATGCTCGCCGGGTTCGGGGTGATGGGCCTGGGCCGGCACCACCCCGTCGTCCGCAAGGCCCTGCACGACGTCCTGGACGCGCAATTGGCCGACCTCACCCGCTTCGACTGCCAGCCGCTGCCGGGACTGCTCGCCGAGCGGCTGCTCGCCCACAGCCCGCACCTGGACCGGGTGTTCTTCGGCAACAGCGGCACCGAGGCGGTCGAGACCGCGCTGAAGTTCGCCCGCTTCGCCACCGGCAGGCCCCGCGTCCTCTACTGCGACCACGCCTTCCACGGCCTGACCACCGGCTCGCTGTCGGTCAACGGCGAGGACGGCTTCCGGGACGGCTTCGCCCCGCTGCTGCCCGACACGGCCGTCCCCCTCGGCGATCTCGACGCCCTGGCCCGCGAGCTGAAGAAGGGCGACGTCGCCGCTCTGATCGTCGAGCCGATCCAGGGCAAGGGCGTGCACGAGGCACCGCCCGGCTACCTGCGCGGCGCCCAGGAACTCCTGCACAGACACAAGGCACTGCTGATCGCCGACGAGGTGCAGACCGGCCTCGGCCGTACCGGCGACTTCTACGCCTACCAGCACGAGGACGGGGTCGAGCCGGACCTGGTGTGCGTGGCGAAGGCCCTGTCCGGCGGGTACGTGCCCGTCGGTGCGACGCTCGGCAAGGACTGGATCTTCAAGAAGGTCTACTCGTCCATGGACCGGGTGCTGGTCCACTCGGCGAGCTTCGGCGCCAACGCCCAGGCGATGGCGGCGGGTCTCGCCGTCCTCTCGGTCATGGAGAACGACCAGATCGTCGCGGGCGCCCGGGCGGTCGGGGAGCGGCTGAAGTCCCGGCTCACCGACCTGATCGGCACCTACGAGCTGCTCGCCGACGTGCGCGGCCGGGGACTGATGATCGGCATCGAGTTCGGCAGGCCCACCTCGCTGAAGCTCCGCAGCCGCTGGACCATGCTCCAGGCCGCCCGCAAGGGCCTGTTCGCGCAGATGGTCGTCGTCCCGCTGCTGCAGCGCCACCGCATCCTCACCCAGGTCTCCGGCGACCACCTGGAGGTCATCAAGCTGATCCCGCCGCTCGTCGTCGACGAGGCGGACGCGGACCGGTTCGTGGCCGCCTTCACCGACGTCATGGACGACGCGCACAGCGGCGGCGGTCTGATGTGGGACTTCGGCAAGACCCTCGTCAAGCAGGCGGTGGCCAACCGCTAGCTTTTTGTCTCTGAGGCAAGAAAATTGCCGCACAGGCAAATCTGCGGCTGAATGGAGGCATGAACGCCTCCGAGAACGGGCGGGCGGGCGGTCCGGTCGAGGACCTGCCCGTCGTCGCTCCGCAGCTGCGGTCCCTGCGCCGCCGCGCCGGCCTCACCCTGGAGGCCGCGGCTCGCGACGCCGGACTGTCGGCCGCCCATCTCTCCCGGCTGGAGACCGGGCAGCGCCAGCCCTCGCTGCCGATGCTGCTCGCACTCGCTCGTGTCTACGGTACGACGGTTTCGGAACTGCTGGGAGAGAACGTCGCCGACCGGGACGCGATCGTGCGCGCCGGCGACATGGAACCGACCCGCGCCGGCGGCTGGACGTACTGGCAGGCCGGGGCGTCCGGCCGAGGCATGCAGTCGCTGCGCGTCAAGGTGCCCTACGGCTCCCAGGGCGACATCGTGCGGGTGCACCCCGGCGAGGAGTGGCTGTACGTCCTGACCGGCCGGCTCCGGCTGCGCCTCGGTGACACCAGCCATGTCCTCGCCGCCGGGGACAGCGCCCATTTCGACTCGCTCACCCCGCACCGGCTCGCCGCCGAGGACCACGACGGCGTCGAGCTCCTGTTCGTCCACACCCTGCTGCAGAGTCCCCTGGCCGCGCTGTGCCTGGGGCCGATCACCGGAGAGCTGCCGTGAGCAACATCGAGGAGAAGTTCCCCCGGGCCCTGTGGGTCCGGCTCATCATCTACATCGCCGTCGGCCACGTCTTCGCCGCCTTCCTCTACCTGCTGTTCGCCGTGGGCGGCAAGGGCTGAGCGCTCCGGTGACCGCCCGGCCTCAGTCGAGGAGGCGTGCGCGCAGCCGCTCGCGGGTCGGCGGGGCGAGCTCGAGACCCTGCTCCAGGTAGGTGTCGACGTCGCCCCACGTCTCGTCGATGCTCTCGAAGGCCGCCGTCAGGTACTCCGCGCGGGCGTCGAAGAGCGGGCTCAGCAGCTCCATCACCTCGGGGCTGTAGGCGCTGTCCCCGCCGCCGCTGCGCCGCACCTTGTAGCGGCGGTGCTTGGCGTTGGACTCCAGGTAGTCGGCGAGGATCGCGTCCCGCTCCACGCCGAGCGCGAGGAGGGTCACGGCTATCGAGACGCCGGCCCGGTCCTTGCCGGCCGCGCAGTGCATCAGCGCCGGGACGCTGTCCTCGGCGAGGTCGTGCAGCACGCGGGAGTGCTCCTCGGTGCGGTCCCTGACGATCGTGCGGTACGAGGTGACCATCCGGTGCGCGGCCTTGCCGTCTCCGAGGAGTCCGCGCAGCTGCTCGGTGTCGCCCTCGCGGACCATCGTCCAGAACTCGGCGCCGTGCGCCGGGTCGGTCAGCGGCAGGTTCAGATTCCGGACGCCGGGCAGCTCGACGTCCGGGCCCTCCAGCTTCTGGTCGGCCGCGTTGCGGAAGTCGAAGATCGTGTGCAGGCCGAGGGAGGCCAGGAACTGCGCGTCCTGCTCCGTCGCGTGCGCCAGGTGCCCGCTGCGGAAGAGCACGCCGTGCCGGACCCGGCGCCCGTCCACGGTCGGCAGGCCGCCCACGTCGCGGAAGTTGCGTACCCCGGCCAGCTCGGGCTCGGTCGACGGGACCTGCTGCGTCACGGGGGCTCCTCCCGGCCGGTCCCGTCGGCGCTGCTCGCCGACGGGCACTGGATCGACCATACGACATCGGTTTCCGCGGGCAATGAGTTGTCCACAGCCGTTGCCTCCGGGGCCCCGCGCCCTTGATGATGTTGGTGCTTGAGCGGATCTGTTGGCACCTGTGTGAGGTTTCTCGTGGTGGACATCGCGGACAACGGTCGTACCTGGCTCCTGTCGGGCCCGGGCAGCAGCTACGCGCTGCACCTCACGGAGGACGACGAGCTGCTCCACCTGCACTGGGGCCCGAGGATCGGGCTCGCCGACGCCGAGCAGCTCAGCACCCGGGCGCTGCCCGGCTACTGGCCCTTCGAGTCCCCGCTGGACGGCCGCGAGGAGTACCCCGTCGAGGGCGGCCCGCGGTTCGTCCGCCCCGCGCTGTCCGTGCGCACCGAGGAGCGCCGCGGCACCGAGTGGACCTTCGAGTCGTACGAGACGGACGAGGGCACCGGCGCGGACGGTGACGGACTGCGGCTGCGGTTCAAGGACGCGGGGATCCTCCTCACCCTGCACTACCGGATGCGCGGCGACGTCGTCGAACGCTGGGTCACCGTCGACAACCGGGCTCACGCGCCCCTGGAGCTGCTGCGGGCCGACCCGGCCGCCTGGACGCTCCCGGACCGCGAGGGCTGGCGCCTGTCCCAGCTGCACGGCCGGTGGGCCGCCGAGTCCCGCCTCACCCGCGCCCCGCTCACCTACGGCGAGAAGGTGATCGGCAGCCGCCGCGGCCACACCGGCCACCAGCACCTGCCCTGGGTCGCCCTCGACACCGACGCCACCGAGGAGCGCGGCGAGGTCTGGGGCTGCGCGCTGGGCTGGTCCGGCTCCTGGCGGATCGCCGTCGCCCAACTGCCCGACGCGCGCGTGCAGATCACCGGCGGCGCCGGCTACGACGACTCGGGCCTGCTCATGCTGGCCGAGGGCGAGTCGTACACCAGCCCGGTCTTCGCGGGCCTGTGGAGCGAGGGCGGTTTCGGCGGCGCGAGCCGTGCCTGGCACGCCTACCAGCGCGCGTACGTCATCCCGGACGCCGAGCGGGACCGGCCGGTGCTGTTCAACTCCTGGGAGGCCACCACCTTCGACATCTCCGAGGAGCAGCAGGCCGTCCTCGCCCGGCGGGCCGCCGCGATCGGCGTCGAGCTGTTCGTGGTCGACGACGGCTGGTTCGGCGCCCGGACCAGCGACCGCGCGGGCCTCGGTGACTGGACGCCCAACCCGGACCGCTTCCCCGAGGGCCTGAAGCCCCTCGCGGACCACGTGCACGCCCTCGGCATGCAGTTCGGCATCTGGGTCGAGCCCGAGATGGTCAACGCGGACAGCGACCTGTACCGCGCGCACCCCGACTGGGTGCAGTTCCAGCAGGGACGCAGGCGCACGGAACTGCGCAATCAGCTCGTCCTCAACCTCGCCCGCGAGGACGTCCGGGAGTACCTGTGGGAGCAGCTGGACACCCTGCTGTCCAGCGCTCCGATCGACTACGTGAAGTGGGACTTCAACCGCTGCTTCACGGACGCGGGCTGGCCCGGCGAGCCGTACCCGCAGCGGCTGTGGGTCGACCACGTCCGCGGGCTGTACGCCCTGATCGACCGGATCCGGGCGGCCCACCCGGACGTGGCCATCGAGTCCTGCTCGGGCGGCGGCGGCCGGATCGACCTCGGCATCATGAGCCGCACCGACGAGGTGTGGACCTCCGACAACACCGACCCGCTGGACCGGCTCGCCATCCAGCACGGCTTCAGCCAGATCCATCCGGCCCGGGTGATGTCGGCCTGGGTGACCGACAGCCCGAACCACCAGCTCAACGGCCGGGTCAGCAGCCTGCGCTTCCGCTTCGTCAGCTCCATGGCGGGCGCCCTCGGCATCGGCGGCGACCTCTCGCGGTGGACCGAGGACGAGCTGGCGGAGGCCGCCCGCTGGGTGGAGCTCTACAAGGACATCCGGCCCCTGGTGCAGCGCGGCGACCAGTTCCGGCTGCGGCCGCCGGCCGGCGGGCTCAGCGCGGTGCAGTACACCCTGGGCGACGAGACCGTGGTGCTCGCCTGGCTCCAGGCCCAGAGCTACGGCGAGCCGATGCCGGCCCTGCGGCTCCAGGGGCTCGACCCGGCGGCCTCGTACGAGGACCGGGAGACGGGCGAAATACTCCGCGGCGCCGTGCTGTTGCACCACGGGTTGCGCACGGAACTGCGCGGCGACCTGGATGCGACGGTTGTCAGGTTGCGCCGGATCTGAGTCTTATGTCCGAAGTGGCGCCTTCGTTCGTACTAGTTATGGAATAGACGGACGTGGCGGGACGTGCGTGAGGAGCGTCATATTCGTGACCGTCCGTCGTGCGTCATGCTCACGTAATTCCGGTGGCTTTCCCGGGGATTGAGGGTGCGCGAAAGCCGGGAATTCACGGAGAGTGACCGGGAATTCCCATAACGGATCAAGTGAAACCAGGACGGACGGAACCGGGCTCTTGTTCACGTCCCTCCTGCTCGCTTACGTTCACCACGCATCCGGACGGAACGCCGAATCCTGCCGCCGACCGGAGTCCCCACACACACTCACCCGTGCCCGGCAGGAGCGGGGGACCCACCAGGTATGACCGCCTGTTCCGGTTCCCGGGACGGCTAGGGGTGTAGCCACGTCTTCCCGCGTGGCCGGGCAGCTCCAGCCCGAACCCGACAGCTCACCTCGCAGGCGCCGGAGAGGAATGCGTCATGCCCGCGAAGGGTAAGCACCGCCGTCCCAAGTCCCCGCGCCTCACGCGCTCGATGGCCGTCGCCGGAACCGGCGGCGCCGCGCTGGCCCTGCCGCTCATGGGTGCCACCGGCGCCCACGCGGCCACCACGCAGACCGTTTCCGAAAAGGCCGCGCAGTCGATTCCGACCGTCGCGAAGACGGCCGCGCGGAAATCCGCCGCCCAGAATTCCGGCACCGGGAATTCCACGCACCGCGTCTACACCGTGGTCTCCGGCGACTGCCTCGCGAAGATCGCCGACGAGCACGACGTGGCCGGCGGCTGGCAGCGGCTCTACGCCGACAACCGGCAGGCGGTCGGCGCCAACCCCTCGCTGATCCACCCCGGTCTCGAACTCACGCTCGGCGGCCGCCACGCCGCGCCCGACCGCCCGAGCCGGGACTCCCGGCCGGACGCTCCGGCGCCCACCCGGTCCGACACCCCCGCCGCACCGTCCTCGGACCCGGGCTCCTCCTCGGACAACTCCGCGACGGCCGTCTCCGGCTTCACCCTCCCGGTGACCGGCGGCACCCTCGGCACCCGCTACCACGTCGCCGGCAGCATGTGGTCCAGCGGCTACCACACCGGGGTCGACTTCGTCGTCCCGACCGGCACCCCGGTCAAGGCCGTCGGCGAGGGCACGGTGGTCACGGCCGGCTGGGGCGGCGCCTACGGCAACCAGGTCGTCATCCGGCTCGCCGACGGCCACTACGCGCAGTACGGCCACCTCTCCGCGCTCTCCGTCTCGGTCGGCCAGACCGTGACCGAGGGTCAGCAGATAGGCCTCTCCGGCGCCACCGGCAACGTCACAGGCCCGCACCTCCACTTCGAGATCCGGACCACCCCCGACTACGGTTCCGACCTCGACCCGGTCGCCTACCTCCGCTCGAAGGGCGTCACCGTCGGCTGACCCGTCGACACCTGCGAGGCGCCACGCACTCCGAAGGCCGGACCCCTGATCCCCGGGTCCGGCCTTCGGGCGATCGACGCTTCAACGCCCCTGCTCAGAGGCTTATTCCTGGCTTGGTCGACTATTTACAAGTGTCTTATCTCACCGGTCGTCAACCCTTTATTACGGTCGCGTAGGTCACAGTCCGAGGTGAATCATGACCCGACGTGGCAGACGATTCGAAGAGTGACAAGGCATCAGTGATCGGGTCGTACGTGGCGGTGGGGGACAGCTTCACCGAAGGCGTCGGCGACCCCGGCCCCGACGGGGCGTTCGTCGGCTGGGCGGACCGGTTCGCGGTCCTGCTGTCGGACCGGCGGCCCGAGGGCGATTTCGACTACACCAACCTCGCGGTGCGCGGGAGGCTGCTCGACCAGATCGTGGCGGAGCAGTTGCCCAGGGCCGTGGAACTCGCCCCGGACCTGGTTTCCTTCAGCGCGGGCGGCAACGACATCATCCGCCCCGGCACCGACCCCGACGAGGTGGCCGAGCGGTTCGAGCGGGCCGTGGCCCGGCTCACCGAGGCCGTCGGGACGGTCCTGGTGACCACCGGCTTCGACACCCGCGGGGTGCCGGTCCTCAAGCATCTGCGCGGCAAGATCGCCACCTACAACGGCCATGTCCGCGCCGTCGCCGACCGGTACGGCTGCCCGGTGCTCGACCTGTGGTCCCTGAAGACCGTGCAGGACCGGCGGGCCTGGGACGGCGACCGGCTGCACCTGTCTCCCGAGGGGCACACGCGAGTGGCGCTGCGGGCCGGCCAGGTGCTCGGCCTCGACGTGCCGGCCGACCCGGACCAGCCGTGGCCGCCGCTGCCGCCCCGCGGCACCCTGGAGATCCGCCGCGACGACGTGCACTGGGCCCGTGAGTACCTGGTGCCGTGGATCGGCCGGCGGCTGCGCGGCGAGTCCTCGGGCGACCACGTGACCGCCAAGGGGGCGCTGTCCCCGGACGACATCAGGATGCGGATCGCTTCCGTGGCCTGAGGTCACGGAAGCGGATGAGGGGCGGCCCGCGCGCGGGCCGCCCCTCATCCGTCCTGGTCCAGCCCGACCTCGCGCGCCAGCGCCTCGTCGACCCACTCCTGCGCCCGCGCGCGCGACAGGGCGCCCGGGTAGGAGGTGAGCTGCACCGCGAGCCCGTCGAGCAGGGCGGTCAGCCGCAGTGCCGCGGCCGCGGGGTCGGGGCACCGGAACTCGCCGGCGGCCACGCCCTCGGCGACGACCTCGGCGATGGCCGCCTTCCACTGCTGGTCCAGCTGCTTGGCCACGTCCCGCAGGGCGGGCTCGCGCAGCGCCACCGCCCAGCCCTCGATCCACAGCCGCCAGCCCTTGGCCTGCCCGGTCGGCGCGTACCAGCGCACCGCCGCCCGCAGCCGGCGCGACGCTGAGGTGCGGCGGCCCAGCAGCTTGCGCAGATGGGCCAGGTCGTCCTCGGCGGCATAGGCGAAGGCGGCGGCGACCAGTTTCTCCTTCGTCGAGAAGTGGTACAGCACCAGCGCATTGCTCACGCCGAGGGCCGAGGCGACGTCGGCGATCCGTACCGCCGCCACACCCCGCGCCTCGATCTGCTCGATGGCCGCACGCAGCAGTTCCTCACGCCGTTCGGCCACGCTCAACCGCACTCTCGCCACGCGGTCACCCTAATCGGTCCTGCCCCCGGGCGTGTTGCCGTCCCGGTCCAGCGGCAGGCGCATGAGCGTGAGATCCAGCCGCCGGCCGAACTTGACGCCCACCTCCCGCACCGTCCCCGCGTGCTCGAAGCCGAACCGCCGGTGCAGCCGGACCGACGCGGTGTTCTCCGCCTCGATGCCGGCGATCATGACGTGGTGGCCGGCCTCGCGCGCCGCCGCGACGAGGGCCGCCAGCAGCGCGGAGCCGACGCCGAGCCCGTGCCGCTCCGCACGGACGTAGATCGAGTCCTCCACCGTGAAACGGTAGCCGTCCAGCTCGCGCCACGGGCCGTACACCGCGAATCCGGCCACCTCGCCGTCGGCTTCGGCCACGAACGCGGAGCCGCGCGCCAGATGCGCGGCCAGCCAGGCCGTCGCCTCCGCGGGAGACTGCGGGGTCGAGGTCCACAGCGCCGTCGAGTGCTCGATCGCGTCGTTGCGGATCGCGCGCACGGCCTCCGCGTCACCGGGCCGCGCCGGGCGGACCGTCACCGTCCCGCTTCTCTCGTATATTGGATTCATGTCCAACATAGTAGATCGAGCGGCGGACTCCCTGGCGGCACGGATCGCCGCCCGGGTCCGCACCGAGCGGGAACGCCGCCGCTGGACCCTGGCGCAGCTCGCGGACGCCTCCGGCGTCTCCCCGGCGATGATCAGCCGCGTCGAACGCGGCGAGAGCAGCCCCACCGCCGTCGTCCTCGGCAAGCTGTCCGCGGCGTTCCAGCTGAGCGTCGCCTCGCTGCTCGCCCTCGCCGAAGGCACGCAGGACACCGAGCCCGGCACCGCGGGGGTGCGGCGCGGCACCGACGCGGCCGAGTGGCGCGACCCCGGCACCGGCTACCGGCGCCGCCAGATCACCGGACCGCGGTTCCCCGCGGAGATCGCCGAGATCAGGCTGCCCGCCGGAGCCCGGGTGCCCTACCCGGCGGCCGCCTTCGCCTTCGTACGGCAGCTCGTCTGGGTCCTCGACGGCCGGCTGACCTTCCACGACGGCGACACGGTCCATGAACTCGGCGCCGGGGACACCGTCGAACTCGGACCGCCCGCCGAACGCGTCTTCGCCAACACCACCGACACGGAGTGCCGCTACGCCGTCGTCCTCACCCGCGACACACAGCCCTAGGGCGTGTTGCGAAAGTCCCGTCGTTCGCCCGGAGGGCGGGCCGCGCGGCGTCAGGTGCGTGCTCTCGGCGTGCCGGGCGGAAGCCCTCGTACTGGGCGTACTCGGGCTTTCGCCCGGTGCGGCGAGAGTGCGTGCATGGCGTCGCGCGGCAGGCGGGACTTTCGCAACACGCCCTAGCCGCGGCCGCTCACCGGTACCAGCCGAACCGCTGCGCGATCACCGGCAGGCGGTCGGCCACCAGGGCGTGGGCCGCGGCGCGCGGGGTCGTGCCGTCGGACTCCGCGCGGTCCAGCATCAGCTCCACCAGGGCCCGCATCGAGCGGCGGGTGTGCGCGAACGCCGCGTCCGCGTCCGCGCCGATGTCGCCGAAGAGGGTCCACCACCACCACGCGTTCGTGCCCGAGTTGACCACCACGTCCGGCAGCACGGTCACCCCGCGCGCCGCGAGCCGCTCCTCCGCCTCCGGCAGGACGGGCATGTTGGCCGCCTCCACGATCCAGCGGGCGGTGACCAGGTGCTCGTTGCCCGTGTCGACGGCGTACGACACCGCCGCGGGCACCAGCACCTCCGCGTCGGCGGACAGCCACGCGTCACCGGGCAGTTCGAGATCGCCCGGCCGCAGCACCGAACGGTCGACGGTGCCGTAGGCGTCCCGCGCGCGCAGCAGCGCCTCGACGTCCAGCCCCGACGGGTTCGCGATCGTGCCCTTGACGTCCGCGACGGCCACCACGGACAGCCCCGCGCGCGAGAGGAAACGCGCCGTGGCCCCGCCCATCGTGCCCAGCCCCTGCACCGCGACCCGCGTCCCCGGGTACGGCACCCCGGCCCGGTCCAGGGCCGCCAGCGCCGACTCGGCGACCCCGCAGCCCCCGACCAGTTCGTCCAGACCGATCCCGTCCACCTCGATGGCGAACGCGTCCGCCAGCCGCCGCCGGGCCGCCGCCTCGTCGTCCAGCAGCGGATACACGGCCTGGATCGAGGAGACCAGGCCCGCCTCGGCCGCCGCCCGGTCCACCAGGTCCTGGGTCAGGCCGAGGTCCTCGCCGGTGGTCCAGAAGTTCTCCACGTGCGGCCGCATGGCGCGCAGGTAGCGGACCAGCAGGGCGTACGCCCCGGGGTCCTGCGGATCGCAGTCGATGCCGCCCTTGGCGCCGCCCAGCGGGACGTAACGGCCCGCGGGGTCGTAGTGCAGGGCCTCCTTCATCGTCATGCCGCGCGCCAGGCCGGTGACCTCCTCCAGGGTGCAGCCCGGCCGCATCCGCAGGCCGCCGCTGGCCACGCCCCGCACCAGCCGGTCGACGACCAGGAAGCCCTGCCGGCCGGTGACGTGGTCGGTCCAGACGAGAGACATCAGTGGAGCGGCCATAGTGGCTCCCGGGAGGTTCGCGAAGGAGACGGTGTTACTGAACAGTTGTTCAGTATCCGAAGCTGGGTGGCAGGGTGTCAACGCCGACCACCCGAGGCGCCGACCATAATGGAGGACCCCGGCCACACCACTGGAGGTACCGTGACCCGTCCGCGTTCCCTGAGCCCCGGGCTCCGCGTGCCGCGGCCCGCCGCCTTCGGCGTGGAACCCGGTGGTGAGCGCATGGCCCGCATCCAGGGCTCACCGCACTTCAAGGACGGCGTCTTCCAGAACCCGGGCGGTACCGCGCGCACCCGGCCCTCGGGCTCGATGCTCGAATTCGCCAAGACCTACTTCGAGAAGGAGCAGCGCGCCCGCCGCGCTCCCCGGGGCACCGTCCCGGTGCACGCCACCACTCTCGCCGACCTGGCCAGGCCCGCCGCGAGCGGGCTGCGGGTGACCTGGATGGGGCACTCCAGCGTGCTCGCGGAGATCGACGGGCACCGCGTCCTCTTCGACCCCGTGTGGGGCGAGCGCTGCTCGCCGTTCCCGTTCGCCGGGCCCAAGCGGCTGCACCCGGCGCCGCTGCCGCTGGCCGCGCTCGGCCCGGTCGACGTCGTGGTGATCTCGCACGACCACTACGACCACCTCGACCTGCCCACGATCAAGGCGCTGGCCGGCACGGACACCCTCTTCGCGGTGCCGCTCGGGGTCGGTGCGCACCTCGAACACTGGGGCGTCCCGGCCGACCGGCTGCGCGAGCTGGACTGGCACGAGGCGACCGAGGTCGGCGGCCTCACCCTGACGGCGACCCCCGCCCGTCACTTCTGCGGCCGCGGGCTGCGCAACACCCAGCACACCCTGTGGGCGTCCTGGGTCGTCGCGGGCGACCGGCACCGGATCTACCACAGCGGTGACACCGGTTACTTCGACGGTTTCAAGGACATCGGCGCCGACCACGGGCCCTTCGACGTGACGATGATCCAGATCGGCGCGTACAGCGAGTTCTGGCCCGACATACACATGACGCCCGCGGAGGGCATGCGCGCCCACCTCGACCTCCAGGGCGGCGGTCCGCACGGCGTGCTGCTGCCGATCCACTGGGGCACGTTCAACCTCGCCCCGCACGCCTGGGCCGAACCGGGGGAGTGGACCAAGGACGCCGGCGACGGCGCCGGGCAGGCGGTGGCCCTGCCCCGGCCCGGCGAGCCCTTCGAACCGTCCGGCACGGTGCCCGTGGAGCCGTGGTGGCGTGAGGTGTCGGCGCCGCTCGCCCGGCCCTGGCGCACCACCGTGCCGCCGCGGAGCGAGGCCGGGCAGCGGGACTCCGCGGCGGCCGGCGACGATGCGGCCGGCGAAGCGGTGGCGCCGGACGCGGACGATCTCGTGAAGTGAGCCCGTCGGCGGGGCCGGTGACCGCGCGGGAGGCGGTCACCGTAGGTGATGTTCTGCGGGGTGATGGTGGGGTGACGGCGGGGCGGTGGCGGGCCGTCCGGCCATACCGGCGGGCCCGTCCGGGAGGTGCGGGCCGCGGGCTCGGGGGAGAGGCGGCGGGGTGGGCACGCCGTACCGCGGTCTCCGCACCTGACCGATTCTGAGCAGGTCGGATCGGGTGTTGGTCATTCAGGGGTGAGGTTTCGAGAAACCTTTTCGGTCCTTCGTGCGACGGCTCATACCAGAGCGGGACCGTCGCCGGGGGACTTTGTCAACTGCCCACCGCACCTGATGCGTTGGCGACTACTGTGAGTGTCCGTCGGGCGACGCGGGGCCGAATACTTTTGCGGTCCCCTCGGCCGGCACCGCTATGGCGCATGCCCGGCTCGCGTGTCCTGCGCGAGTGATCCAGGCCCGACGGACCAGTACGAGGACGCAGATGTCTCACCTCCGCGCACCGGCCGCCCGCGCCGACCGCCGTGAGGGCGGCCGGCACGGACGTCCGGTCGCCCGACCCGTTCCCGCGCTGCCCGAGACCTGCATACGGCCTCAGCTGATGCGCCTCGCCGTGCTGCCGCCGGTCGCGGTGGCGCTCAGCGGCTGTGCGGCCGTCCTGTTCACCGTGCGCTCCACCGGGGCCCCGCCCAGCCTCACCCTGCTGGCCGTGCTGACCGGAGCGGTCTCGGTGACGGCCGCCGGCATCGTGATCGCCGCCGTGGCCGCGGGCCGCGCCGCCCGCTCGGTCAGCGACCGCGTCGAGACGCTGCGCCGCAGCACCGCCCGCGGCGAGGCCGATCTGCTCGCCCTCGTCGAGGCGCTGCGCCGCGGTGAGACCCCGGCCCCGCGCAGGACGCGCGGCGGACCGCCCGCGGACGCCGACGACTTCGAACTGCTCGCCGCCGACCTGTCCCGCGCGCACGACGGCGCCGTCACCGCCGTCGTGCAGGCGGCCCAGCTCTCCAGCCAGACCGGCAGCGAACAGAAACTGGAGGTCTTCGTCAACCTGGCCCGGCGGCTCCAGTCCCTGGTGCACCGGGAGATCTCGATCCTCGACGAGCTGGAGAACGAGATCGAGGACCCCGACCTCCTCAAGGGCCTCTTCCACGTCGACCATCTGGCCACCCGCATCCGGCGGCACGCCGAGAACCTCGCCGTGCTCGGCGGCGCCGTGTCCCGGCGGCAGTGGAGCAACCCCGTCTCCATGACCGAGGTGCTGCGCTCCGCCATCGCCGAGGTCGAGCAGTACTCCCGGGTCAAACTCGTCCCGCCGATCGACGGCGAACTGCGCGGGCATGCCGTCGCCGACGTGATCCACCTGCTCGCCGAACTCGTCGAGAACGCCACGGTGTTCTCCGCCCCGCACACCCAGGTGCTGCTCCGCGCCAACCTCGTCACCTCCGGCCTCGCCGTCGAGGTCGAGGACCGGGGCCTGGGCATGCCGGTCGGCGAACAGTCCGCGATGAACGCCCTGCTCGCCGACCCCGACCAGGTCAACGTCGGCAGCCTGCTGGCCGACGGCCGCATCGGCCTCTTCGTGGTCTCCCAGCTCGCCCGCCGCCACGGCATCCACGTCCGGCTCCAGAGCAACATCTACGGCGGTGTCCAGGCCGTCCTCGTCGTCCCGCAGAGCCTGCTGGGCACGGCACCGGGAGCCACGGGAGCGGTACCGCAGCCACGCGACACCGGAGCCGTCGACGCCCTGCCCGGAGCCGACGGCGGCACGGGGCCGTCCGACGCCGGGCACGGGGGCACGGGCCCGGCCGCCCCGGCGGCCACCGGCCCCGGTGGCCGCCCGGCGGCCGCACCGGGCGGCCCGCCCTCGGACCGCCGGCCCGCGCCGCAGCCGGGACCGGCCGCACCCGCCGTCGGCGGGCGGCGCCGGCACGCGCAGCCCGGGGGCGCCCCGGCGCCGCTGCCGGTGCGCGGCACCCGCCAGGCCCGGTCCAACCCCGCCGAGGCACTGCCGGGCATCCGGCCCGAGGACCGGTCCGCGGTCGCCGAGCACGCCGGTGCCCTGCCCGTCCCGCGCGTCGGAACGGTGCGCGGCACGATGGGCAAGCCCCAACTCCCGCGCCGCCGCGCCCAGGAGCACATCGTCCCCCAGCTCCGCGGCGGCCCGGCACCCCGCCAGGACACCGAGGCGACGGTCGGCCACGACCCCGGTCTGATGGCCGCCTTCCAGCGCGGCATCGGCCTAGCGGAGGCCCAGCAGCACCTGGAGGCGGCCCAGCCGGAGCCGCCGGCCGCCGCGGGGCCCGTGCACGGACCGCGCGGAGAGGCCCACCCCACCGGGCCGAACGGCATGGGCGTCCCCGGCCTGGGCGGTCCCGGCACGGGCGCGACCGGCGACGGTGTCACCGCGACGGGCGCCGCCGACACGGGCGTCGCGGACAGGGGTGTTCCCGGCACGGGCGTTCCCGGCACGGGTCTCGACCCCGTGTCCGGCGTCACGGCATTCGGTGCGCACGCCGAGGACGTGGCGAGCAGCGCGTCCCACGCCACCCACGCGGACGGCGTGCACATGGACCTCTCGCACACGGGCGCCGCGCACACGGACCTCCCGCACACGGACCTCCCGTACACCGACGTCCCGCACACGGAGGCCGCCGCGTCCGGTTACTCGGCCCGGGGCCACCTGGCCTCGGTCCGGCCGGGCCCGGCACACACCGGTCCCGCGCACGGAGCGGCCCCGGCCGACCCTCCGGCCGTGTCCCCGGCCCCGGCGCACGCCCCGATCCTGCGCCCGCTGCACACCTCCGACCTGGACGCCCGGCCCGACGGGAGCGCACCGGCCGGATGACCAGCACCCCCACCACGACCCCCACCGCTCCCTCAGACCTTCGTACCCCAAGGAGTCGATCCACCATGGCGAGCGATGCGCCGACCGCCCAGGTATCCGACCTCGACTGGCTGATGAGCGGCCTCGTCCAGCGCGTACCCCACACCACCAGCGCGGTGCTCCTGTCCTGCGACGGACTGGTGAAGTCCGTCCACGGTCTCGACCCCGACAGCGCCGACCACATGGCCGCGCTCGCCTCCGGTCTGTACTCGCTCGGCCGCAGCGCGGGCGTCCGCTTCGGCGACGGCGGGGACGTCCGGCAGGTCGTCGTGGAACTCGACTCGACGCTGCTGTTCGTCACCACCGCCGGATCCGGCACCTGCCTCGCCGTGCTGGCCGGCCGCGAGGCCGACGCCGCCGTCCTCGGCTACGAGATGGCGATGCTGGTCAAGAGCGTCCGCCCCTACCTCGTCACCGCGCCCCGGCAGCATCCCGTCGAACCCACGGCGATGAGGCCTTGAGGGTGGCGGCAGCCGGCGACGGGCCGTGGCTGGACGACGCGGCCGGACGCCTGGTGCGCCCGTTCACGGTCAGCAACGGCCGCACCGAGCCCAGCATCGCCTTCGACCTGATGTCGCAGGTGATGGCCACCGGAGCCACCCCGCTCGGCTACCTCGGCCCCGAGCACGCACAGGCCCTGGACCTGTGCCGCGCCCCCGTCTCGGTCGCCGAGATCGCCGCGCACCTTAAGCTCCCCGCCGTGGTCACCAAGGTGCTGCTCTCCGACCTCGTCGACTGCGGGGCGCTCACCGCCAAGCCCCCCGCCTTCCACCACAACCCCACTGACCGGTCTCTTCTGGAGGCAGTGCTCGATGGACTACGACGACAGCTGTGACCCCTTCCCCACCGCGCTGAAGATCCTGGTGGCCGGTGGGTTCGGGGCCGGCAAGACCACCTTCGTGGGCGCGGTCAGCGAGATCGCGCCGCTGTCCACGGAGGAACTCCTCACCACGGTGAGCGCCGCGACCGACAGTCTCGAAGGCATCGAGAACAAGGTCGAGACGACCGTGGCCATGGACTTCGGCCGCATCACCCTGGACGCCGAACACGTGCTCTACCTGTTCGGCACGCCGGGTCAGGAACGGTTCTGGTTCATGTGGGACGAGCTGTCCGCGGGCGCGCTCGGCGCGGTCATCCTCGCCGACACCCGCCGCCTGGAGGACTGCTTCGCGGCCGTCGACTTCTTCGAGGAACGCGGCCTCGGCTTCATCGTCGCCGTCAACGAGTTCGACGGCTCCTACCGCTACGACCCCGAAGAGGTGCGCGCCGCCATCGACCTGGATCCCGAGGTCCCGGTCGTGCGCTGCGACGCCCGGATCTCCAGCTCGGGCGTCCAGACCCTGCTCACCCTGGTCCGCCATCTCATCGCCCACGCCCCGGTCTCCGCGCCGAGCCACGGCGCCCACATGTGAACCCCACACCCCTCGGAGCCCCTGTATGACCCACGTCCACGGCGGCGGAGCCCGCCCATGAGGTACGACCCCGCGCGCCCGGCCGGCCGGCTGCTGCTCACGCCGGAGGACAAGGAGGCGCCCGTGCGCGTCCGGCGCCTGGGCCAGCTGGGCCTCGGCGACCGCCGTGACCCGGACCTGGACGCCTACGCGGACCGGCTCGCCGAGGTCACCGGGGCGCCGTACGCCATGGTCAACTTCGTCGGCGAGAACCGGCAGTTCTTCGCGGGACTGCACCTGCCGGCCGTGCCGCCGCCGGTGGTGAGGCCCGACGGCACGACGCCGGTGCTGGGCCGCGAACTGGGCCGCGACCACGGGTTCTGCCCCCATGTGGTGGTCCGGCGCAAGGCGCTGGTCCTGGAGGACGTCAGCGACTACCCGCGGTTCGCGGGCAACCCGGTCGTCGACGAGTTCGGCGTCCGTTCCTACCTCGGTGCCCCGCTCATCGACAGCACCGGGACGGCGCTCGGCACGGTGTGCGTGCTCGACGTGGCGCCGCGGCCCTGGGGCCGCTCGGGTCTGGAGACCATCAAGTCGTCGGCGGCGGAGCTGGTGGCCCGCATCGAGCGACGCGAGGCGGACGGGCTGCCGCTGCTGTGACCACGGGAACGGCCCGCACCTTAGCCGACCGGTCTAGTACCTCCGTACGCTGGTGGTATGGGACGGACGAGTGAGGCCAAGCGCAAGATCCTCGACGCCGCCCGCTCGCTGATCGAGGAGCGCGGCTACTCGGCGCTCGGAGTGGCCGAGATCTGTGCGGCGGCCGGGGTGCCGAAGGGCAGCTTCTACTACTTCTTCGCGTCCAAGGAGGCCCTCGCGCTCGCCGTCGTCGACGAGCACTGGGAGGCCCAGAAGCGTGCGTGGACGCGTGTCCTGACCGGCGAGGCGGAGCCGCTTGGGCGGCTGCGGCAGCTGTTCGAGGAGACGGAGGCCGGTCAGCGCGCCGCCCAGGAGGGCTGCGGCACGGTGTCGGGCTGCCTGTTCGGGAACCTCACCCTGGAGCTCAGCAACCAGACCGAGGCGGTCCGCGGGCGGCTCCAGGAGATCTTCGACGCGCAGGTCGGCATGGTGGAGTCCGTCGTCGCCGAGGCCCGGGAGCGCGGCGAGGCCGCCGTCACCGACCCGCGGGAGGCGGCGCGTGCGGTGGTGGCCCAGCTGGAGGGACAGGTGATGTTCGCCAAGCTGTACAACGACACCGGACGACTCGGCCCGCTCTGGCAGAACTGCCGGGCACTGCTCGGCGCGACGGCGACGACCCTGGCCTAGGCGGCGTCCTGGCCACGGGTGCCCCGAGGACCCGTGGCCCCGGCCGGCTGCGGCCGTCGCGGCGGCTGCGTGTGCTCCGGATCCAGGTGGTGCGGGAAGCCGATCCGCAGCACCGCCGCGGCCACGGCCGCCGCGACGACCACCGCGGCGGCCAGCAGCAGGGCCTGGTGATAGCCCTGCCGCAGCAGCGGGGCGACGGCCAGCGGGCCCAGGATCTGTCCCACGGAGTACCCGGCGGTCAGCAGGGCGACGGAGCGCGGGAAGCGCAGGTGCGCCCCGGTGGCCAGGGCCAGGGTGCTGACGCCCAGGAACGTCGCGCCGAACAGCACCGCCGAGCCGAGGGCGGCGGCCGTGCTCCCGGTCACCGCGGGCAGGGCGATCCCGGCCGCCTGGACCACCAGCGCGGTGAGCAGCAGACCCGGCCGGGACCACCTGCGCCCGAGCCGGGCCCACAGCGCCGCGGACGGCACGGCGGCCAGCCCCACCAGCACCCACGCGCCGCTGCCGACCCACCCGGGGGAGGCCTGGTCGATGGCCGCGACCAGGAAGGTGCCGGCGACGATGTAGCCGATGCCCTCCAGGAAGTAGCTGACGAACAGGGCGCCGAACCAGCGGTGGGTCCGGGCGGTCGCCGGGCGCCCCGGCACCGGTCCGGCCGGCGGCGCGTCCTCGGGCCGCAGGTTCCAGGAGGCCGCCGTCAGCACTCCGGCGAGCGCGGCGGCGGCCCACCAGGCGGCCCGCCAGTCGGCGACCGGCCGCAGGGCCGGCACCAGCAGCCCGGACAGCGCGATGCCGGCGCCCACCCCGCCGAAGGACCAGCCGGGCAGGTGCGCCGGGTGTTCCCGCAGATGGTGCAGCAGCGCGGCGGCCGCCACGACGAACACCAGCGCGCTGGCCGCCCCGGCCAGCAGTCGCAGCAGCGCCCACAGAACCGTGCTGCGGGTGAGCGGCATCGCGGCGAGCGAGGCGGTCAGCAGGAGCAGTGATCCGCGCAGCACGGCACGGGACCGCACCAGCGCCGGGGCCAGGGTGCCGGCGAGCGCGCCGAGGAGGTAGCCGGCGTAGTTGGCGGTGGCCAGGTGCGCTCCGGCGGCCGCGGACAGGCCCGCCCGGGCCTGCATGAGGGGCAGGATCGGCGTGTAGACGAATCGGCCGACGCCCATGCCCGCGGCGAGCGCCGCACCGGCCCTGGCGACATGGGCCCAGGCAGACGTGGGGGTCATCGGGCGGCGTCGATCCGGCCCGGGTCGTTCGGGTGGGACTCCAGCGGAGTGACGGTCGGCGTCATCCAGGGGCGCAGCGGCAGGGTGCCGAGGACCTTCTCGTGGAGTTCCGCCTCGTCGGCGGCGCGCCAGACGCCGATGCTGCGCAACTCGCCCACCGGGCGCCACAGGCGGACCAGGTGGCCGGCCGCCGCCAGTTCGCCCGCGCGGACGGCCTCCGCGGCCCGCCGCCGGTCGACCTCCTCCTGGCCCGTGCCCTCGGGAACGGCGGTGGTGATCTCGACCAGGAACTCTCGCACGGTGCGCTTCTTGTGCTCTCGGCGGTGTTTCCATCGTGCTCCCGTCCGGGACCGCGCTGCCACGACCGGCTGCCTCGCTGCTGGGAGGCCCGGCCTCCCACCGCGCGTAGCATGGCGCCCGTGGAACTGCGCCAGCTGCGGTACTTCGTCGCGGTCGCCGAGGAACTGAACTTCGGGCGGGCCGCCGAGCGGCTGCTGATCGCGGGCCCCTCGCTCTCGCAGCAGATCAAGGCCCTCGAACGGGACCTGGGCGTGCGGCTGTTCGACCGGGACCGCCGCTCGGTCTCGCTCACCCCGGCCGGCGCCGCCCTGCTGCCGCACACCCGGGTCCTGCTGGAGCGGGCCGAGGACCTGGAGCGCCGCGCGGGCCTCCTGTCGGGTTCGCAGCCGGTACGGCTCGGATACGTCAACTGGCTTCCCCCGGACCTGATGTCGCGGACGGCGGCGGTGGCACGGCTGCACCTGGACGCCTGGGTCGCCCCCTCCCACACCCAGGCCGCCAGGGTCGCCGACGGCAGCCTGGACCTGGCCGTCTGCCGGGTGCCCGCCGACGACCTCGGACGGCTCGGACTGCGGGCCCGGCTGCTCGGCGCCGACCGGCTGTACGCCGTGGCCAAGGGGAGCCACACCGGTGACGTGCCGGCCCGCGAGACCGACGTCCTCATCGACGACGACACCACCTCCTGGGCCTCCTGGAACGGGTACGCCGAGGAGCTGACGCGGGCAGTCGGCGCCCGCGCCGTGCGCATCTCCGACGGCGCCGTCACCGGGCCCGCCTTCTTCGACCACGTCCGCCGCTGCACCCGCCCGGTCGTCAATTCGCCGAAGGGCCAGACCGCCGCACTCCCGCCCGACCTGGTCCGCCGGGAGATCGTGGCGCCGAAGGTCTACTGGACCTGGTCCCTGGTCCGGCGCGAGAGCGAGGACCGGGCCGGAGTCCTTGCCGTGGTCGACGCCCTGTGCGACGGGGTCGGCGACCTCGGCATCCACGCCGCGGACGCCTGGCTGCCGGCCGGCGACCCGTACGCGCTCCCCGCCTGAGCGGGCCTGGGAGCCTGTCCCTCCCAGCACGGAGGAAAGCAGTCCTGGCACCTCCGGTGCAGCGCCCCCTACCTTCCGAATAGTCGACCGGTCGCCTAGTACCGGTCATCCACCCGGAAGAAGGTCGTCATGAGCGTCGAGAACCAGAAGGTCGCCATCGTCAGCGGCGCCTCGCAGGGCATCGGAGCCGCCCTCGTCCAGGGGTACCGCAAGCTCGGGTACGCCGTCGTCGCCACCTCGCGCGGCATCGGGCCCGGCGACGACGCCGGCGTGCTGACCGTGCGGGGCGACATCGCCGATCCGGCCACCGCCGAGCGGGTCGTGGCCGCCGCCGTCGAGCGGTTCGGCCGCCTCGACACCGTGGTCAACAACGCGGGCATCTTCGTGGCGAAGCCCTTCACCGAGTACACGGCGGCCGACTACGCGGCCGTGACCGGCATCAACACGGACGGCTTCTTCCACCTCACCCAGCAGGCCCTGCCGCACCTCCTCGCCCAGGGCGGCGGCCACGTCGTCAGCGTCACCACCAGCCTGGTCGACAGCGCGGACTCCCGGGTCCCCTCCGTCCTCGCCTCGCTGACCAAGGGCGGTCTGCAGTCCGCGACCAAGTCCCTGGCGATCGAGTACGCCGGCCGCGGCATCCGGGTGAACGCGGTGTCGCCCGGCACCATCAAGACCCCTATGCACCCGGCGGAGACCCACGACTTCCTCGCCGCACTGCACCCGGTGGGCCGGATGGGTGAAGTCGGCGACATCGTCGACGCGGTGCTCTTCCTGGAGAACGCGCCGTTCGTCACCGGCGAGATCCTGCACGTCGACGGCGGCATGAGCGCCGGCCACTGACCGGGATCCGCAACTGACGGCACGTCATATCGCACAGTGAGGAGCGGACATGACCACCACGACGGATGACACGGCGATCCTGGCCGGGGTGCTCGACCGGTGGCAGGCGGCGGTCGACGCCCACCAACCGGAGCGCGTCGCCGCCCAGTTCACCGAGGACGCCGTCTTCCAGGGACTGCGTCCGTACGGCGTCGGACGGCAGGCCGTCACCGCGTACTACGCCTCCCAGCCGCTCGGCATGACGGCCCGCTACCGCGTCCTGGAGACCAGGCGGCCCGCGGACGGCGTCGTTCTCGGTTACCTGGCAGTCGAGTTCTCCTTCACGGACCGGCCCCCGCTGGACGTGAAGCTCTCGGTCCTCGCCACCCGCGAGGGCGACGACTGGTACATCGGCCACTACCAGGTCTCCCGGCTCGGCTGAGCGTCCCGCCACGGGCCCGCGCGGGTGCCGGCGCCCCGCGCCGGGCGGGCGTGAAGTGGAGCTGTGGCGGCGGTTAAGAAAACCTCGATGGACCCGGGCGCCCGGATACGGCAGATTGCTGTGAGATTCCACCCCCCTCCCCGGCCAGGGGCACGCCTCGGCGTGCCCCTGGCCGGGACCTCACGCACAGGAGCCGTAGCGTTGAAGGCGCTGGTCAAGGAGAAGGCGGAGCCCGGACTGTGGCTCGCGGACGTGCCGGAGCCCACGGTCGGGCCGGGTGACGTACTGATCAAGGTGCTGCGCACCGGCATCTGCGGCACCGACCTGCACATCCGGGCCTGGGACGGCTGGGCCCAGCAGGCGATCACCACGCCTTTGGTGCTCGGGCACGAGTTCGTCGGCGAGGTCGTCGGGACCGGCCGCGACGTCGCCGACATCAAGGCCGGTGACCTGGTCAGCGGCGAGGGCCACCTGGTCTGCGGCAAGTGCCGCAACTGCCTGGCGGGCCGCCGCCACCTGTGCCGTGCCACCGTCGGTCTCGGCGTCGGCCGCGACGGCGCGTTCGCCGAGTACGTCGCGCTGCCCGCCTCCAACGTCTGGGTGCACCGCGTCCCCGTCGACCTCGACGTGGCCGCGATCTTCGACCCGTTCGGCAACGCCGTCCACACGGCGCTGTCCTTCCCGCTGGTCGGCGAGGACGTCCTGATCACCGGCGCGGGGCCGATCGGTCTCATGGCCGCCGCCGTGGCCCGGCACGCGGGCGCCCGGCACGTCGTGATCACCGACGTCAGCGAGGAGCGCCTCGACCTCGCCCGCAAGATCGGCGTGAGCCTGGCCCTGAACGTGTCGCGGGCCGAGATCGCCGACGGCCAGCGGGAGCTGGGGCTGCGCGAGGGCTTCGACATCGGCCTGGAGATGTCCGGCCGCGCCGAGGCGCTCCAGGACATGATCGCCAACATGACGCACGGCGGCCGTATCGCCATGCTCGGCCTGCCCGCCCAGGACTTCTCCGTCGACTGGGCGAGGGTCGTCACCTCGATGATCACCATCAAGGGCATCTACGGCCGCGAGATGTTCGAGACCTGGTACGCCATGTCGGTGCTCCTGGAGGGCGGACTCGACCTCGCTCCGGTGATCACCGGCCGCTACGGGTACCGCGACTTCGAGGCGGCCTTCGCCGACGCCGCCAGCGGGCGCGGCGGCAAGGTCATCCTCGACTGGACCCTCTGACGACAACCAAGGACTGATGATGTTCGACTCCGTGCGCGACGACCTGCGCGCCACCCTCGACGAGATCCGCGCCGCCGGCCTGCACAAGCCCGAGCGGGTCATCGGCACCCCGCAGTCCGCGACCGTCGAGGTGACCGCGGGCGGCCGCCCCGGCGAGGTCCTCAACTTCTGCGCCAACAACTACCTCGGCCTCGCCGACCACCCCGAGGTGATCGCCGCCGCCCACGAGGCCCTGGACCGCTGGGGCTACGGCATGGCCTCCGTCCGCTTCATCTGCGGCACCCAGGAGGTCCACAAGGAGCTGGAGGCGCGCCTGTCGGCGTTCCTCGGCCAGGAGGACACGATCCTCTACTCCTCCTGCTTCGACGCCAACGGCGGAGTCTTCGAGACCCTGCTCGGCGAGGAGGACGCGGTGATCTCCGACGCCCTCAACCACGCCTCGATCATCGACGGCATCCGCCTCTCCAAGGCCCGCCGCTTCCGCTACGCCAACCGGGACCTCGCCGACCTGGAGCGGCAGCTGAAGGAGGCGCAGGGCGCCCGGCGCAGGCTGGTGGTCACCGACGGCGTGTTCTCCATGGACGGCTACGTGGCCCCGCTCCGGGAGATCTGCGACCTCGCCGAGCGCTACGACGCGATGGTCATGGTCGACGACTCGCACGCCGTCGGCTTCGTCGGCCCGTCCGGCCGCGGCACGCCCGAGCTGCACGGCGTCATGGACCGGGTCGACATCATCACCGGCACGCTCGGCAAGGCCCTCGGCGGCGCGTCCGGCGGCTATGTCGCGGCCCGCGCCGAGATCGTCGCCCTGCTGCGCCAGCGCTCCCGTCCCTACCTGTTCTCCAACACCCTCGCCCCGGTGATCGCGGCGGCCTCGCTGAAGGTCCTCGACCTGCTGGAGTCCGCGGACGACCTGCGGGTCCGGCTCACCGAGAACACCGCGCTCTTCCGCCGCCGGATGACTGAGGAGGGCTTCGACGTCCTGCCCGGCGACCACGCCATCGCCCCGGTGATGATCGGCGACGCCGCCGTGGCCGGCCGGATGGCCGAGCTGCTGCTGGAGCGGGGCGTGTACGTGATCGGCTTCTCGTACCCGGTGGTGCCGCAGGACCGGGCCAGGATCCGGGTGCAGCTGTCCGCGGCCCACTCGACGGACGACGTCAACCGCGCGGTGGACGCCTTCGTCGCGGCCCGGGCGGCGCTCGCGGACTGAGCACGCGGGACATATTGCAATAATCAACACCATGATCGAGGCGCGGCGGCTCCACATCCTCCGTGCGGTGGCCGACCACCGCACCGTGACGGCGGCGGCCGCCGCGCTCCATCTGACCCCGTCGGCCGTCTCGCAGCAGCTGGCGGCCCTGGAGCAGGAGACCGGCCACCGCCTGGTCGAGCGCAGCGCCAAGGGCGTACGGCTCACCCCGGCCGGCGAGATCCTGCTCGGCCACACCAACGCCGTCCTCGCCCAGCTGGAGCGGGCCGAGGCGGAGCTGGCCGCGTACGGCTCGGGCGACGCAGGGACGGTCACCGTCGCCGCCTTCGCCACCGGCATCGCGCAGGTGGTGGCCCCGGCCGTGGCCCGCCTCGCCCGGACCGCGCCGGGCATACGCATGCGCGTCCAGGACGCCGAGGGCGACGCCAGCCTGCCGATGGTCCTGGACCGGCAGGTCGACGTCGCGGTGGCGGTCGAGTACCGGGGCGCTCCCTCCGCCGACGACCCCCGGCTCACCCACGTCTCCCTGTACGCCGAGCCCTTCGACGCGGTCGTCCCGCTCCACCACCGCCTGGCCGGGGCCGCCGAGGTCCCCCTCGCCGACCTGGCCAAGGACCCCTGGATCAGCCCGTACCCCGGCAACCCCTGCCATGACGTGGTGGTCCTGGCCTGCGAGAGCGCCGGGTTCCAGCCCCGCCTGGAACACTCCTCCGACGACTTCCGGGCCGTGGTGGCGCTGGCCGCGGCCGACGCGGGCGTGGCCCTCGTCCCCCGCTCGGCCCTGCGCGGCATGGACCTGACCGGCGTCGTCGTCCGCCCGGTCGACGGCGTCGCCCCGACCCGCCGCGTCTTCGCCGCCGTACGGCGCGGGGCGGAGGGGCATCCGCTGATCAGCCCGGTACTGGAGGCGCTGGGCGAAGCGGCACGGCTGTGAGCGTTCGTTCATCCGCGTGTTTCATGTGCGGGATACCGTCCCGGATGTGAAACGAGAAGAAGCGGTCTCCCCGGATCCCGTCGACGCCCGGCTCGGCGCCCGCCTGGCCGAACTGCGCGCCGCACACGGCTGGTCCCTGGGCGAGCTGGCGGAGCGCAGCGGAGTGAGCAAGTCGACCCTGTCCCGCGCCGAGCGGGCCGAGACCAGTCCCACCGCGGCCCTCCTCAACCGGCTCTGCAACGTCTACGGGCGGACCATGTCCCAGCTGCTCAGCGAGGTCGAGACGGCGCCCGTGCCGGTGCTGCGCGCCGCCGAACAGCAGGTCTGGGAGGACCGCGCCGCCGGTTTCGTCCGCCGGTCCGTCTCGCCCCCGCACGGCTCGCTCCGCGGCGAGCTGGTGGAGGGCCGGCTCGCGGCGGGCGCGGACATCTCCTACGACCGCCCGCCGGTGCCCGGCCTGGAGCAGCACCTGTGGGTGCTCGACGGGAGCCTCGCGGTGACCGCGCAGGACACCGAACACCTGCTGGAGACCGGCGACTGCCTGCGGCTGCGGGTGTGGGGGCCGACCCGGTTCCGGTGCGCCGGGCCGCGGGCGGCACGCTACGTCCTCGCGGTGGTGCGGCCGTGACGGCGGTGCGCCTGGGGGCGGACGGACTGGCCGAGCGGGCGGGGGAGTTGGCCGCGCTGCTGGCCGACACGGTGAACGGCGGCGCCTCCGTCGGCTTCCTCGCGCCGCTCGGTCCGGAGCAGGCGGCGGCCTGGTGGCGGGGGCGGGCGGACGCGGTGGCCGACGGGCGGCTCGCCGTGTGGGCCGCGCTGGACGGCGCCGGCCGGGTCGTCGGCACGGTGAGCCTGGCCTTCGCCTTCCCCGGCAAGCCGAACAGCCGGCACCGCGCCGAACTGGTGAAGCTGATGGTCCACCGCGAGGCCCGCGGCCGGGGCCTGGGGAGGCGGCTGCTGACCGTGGCCGAAGCGGCGGCGGCCGACGCCGGCATCACCCTGCTCCACCTCGACACCGAGACGGACAGCCCCGCCGAACACCTCTACCGGTCGGCCGGCTGGACCCGCGCGGGGACCATCCCCGACTACGCGGCCGACCCCGGCGGGGTGCTGCGGCCGACGACCCTCTACTACAAGCACGTCGGGGCGGGCACCGGCTGACTGTCAGTGCCGGCGGTTACGGTGCCGGACATGCCGCAAGCCGAAGACGTACGCCGCATCGCGCTGTCCCTGCCGGACACCAGCGAGAAGACCGCCTGGAACATGCCCACGTTCCGGGTCGCCGGGAAGATGTTCGCCACGCTGCCCGAGGACGAGACGTCCATCGCCGTGCGCTGCCCCAAGGAGGAGCGCGACGAACTCGTACTCGCCGAGCCGGGCAAGTTCTGGATCGCCGGTCACGAGGCGCAGTTCGCCTGGGTCCGGGTACGGCTCGCCGCCCTGGAGGACGAGGCCGAGCTGCGCGACATCCTCGCCGACTCCTGGCGCCAGGCGGCCCCGCCCCGGCTCCTGGACGCCCATCCGAGGGTCGGCCGCCCGGCCGGGGACTGAGTACGGCGGCACCGGCGCGTACGGCCGCGGCTCCCGCGCCGGACCGGGCCGCGCCGGACCGGGCCGCGCCGGACCGGGCCGCGCCGGACCGGGCCGCGCCGGACCGGCGCCGTGCCCGGACAAAAGCCGTGCGCGACCACCTGCCCGAGTGCGGTATTGTTTCCTTGCGCGTTTCGACCGGGGAAATCCCAGGTCAGACGGCACCGGGACGTGGCGCAGCTTGGTAGCGCACTTGACTGGGGGTCAAGGGGTCGCAGGTTCAAATCCTGTCGTCCCGACGGTGCGAAGGGTCGTCGCAGGCGAGAGCCTGTGAGGGCCCTTTTTCGCGTGCGCCGCGCGGCGAGCCGGTCACGGCACCGCGCCGGGTCGCTCGGGTGCCGTGACCGGCGGGGTGCGGGCCGGGCCCGGTGGGCCCGGCGGCGGACGCCGCGGTCGCGGCAGCCGCCCCCGCGCGGGCCGTCAGCCCACGCAGCCCACATGCGCGAGGGCCTGCTTCAGCAGCACGCCGTGGCCGCCGGGCATCTCGCTCTGCACGGCCGCGGAGACCGCATCCTGAGGGCTGAACCACACCAGGTCCAGGGCGTCCTGGCGGGGCCGGCAGTCTCCGGTCACCGGCACGATGTACGCCAGCGACACCGCGTGCTGACGGGGGTCGTGGTACGGCGTGACCCCCAGCGTCGGGAAGTACTCCGCCACCGTGAACGGCTGCAGGGAGGCCGGTACCCGGGGCAGCGCCACCGGGCCGAGGTCCTTCTCCAGGTGGCGCAACAGGGCGTCACGGACCCGCTCGTGGTGCAGGACACGGCCGGAGACGAGGGTCCGGCTGACCGTTCCGTCCGGGCCGATGCGGAGCAGCAGGCCGATGCTGGTGACTTCACCGCTGTCGTCCACCCGTACGGGCACGGCCTCCACGTACAGGATCGGCATGCGGGCGCGAGCCATCTCCAGCTCGTCGGAGGACAGCCAACCGGGCGTGGTTTCGGTCATGTCAGACATTGATTGATCATACTTTCCGGGTGGGGCACGCGCTCAGTCGTGGCCGGGGTCCGATACGGGGAGTCCGTAGAGGCGACGGGCGTTGTCGCGTCCTGTCCAGGCGGCGATCCTCACTGCGTCGGTGTGGCTCAGTTCGTCTGCGTCCACCCGCTCCTGGAGCACTCCGGCCAGTCCCCGCCGGAAGGACAGCGCACCGAGATGGTGGAACTCAGCCACACCATAAGCGTCCGAGCTGTACAGCAGCTTGCGGAACGGGGTGATCTCCATCGCCTCCGCCAGCACCGCGCCCGCCCGGCCCGGTCCCACGTAGTGCAGCGCGAGCCCGACATCGAGGTGCACGTGCTCGAACACCGTGGCGAGATAGGCGGCTTGGCGCTGGTAGGGCCAGCAGTGCAGCAGCAGCACCGGGACGCTGCCGGCGGTCAGCCGCAGCCAGTCCGTGAGCAGCGCCGGGTCCGCCTGGTGCAGCCGCAGGTCCGAGTCGCCGAAACCGGCGTGGAGTTGGAGCGGCAGTTCGAGGGCGACCGCCGTCCACAGCAGGTGACGCACGAGCACCGGGTCGGTGAGCCGGCCGCCCCGCGCGAACCACAGCGCGGCCGCCCGGGTCACCTCCGCGTACGTCGGCCGTGCCGGATCCAGGCCGAAACCGGTCCGGTAGGCCGCCACCGACTTGACGGCGACGACACCGGGCCGCCGTACCGCCTCCTCGGCCGCCGCCCGGAACGCGGACGCGTACCCGCCGGCGTCGACGCCCCGCCCGGCCACGGCCTCGGCGACGCTCTCCAGCCGGACCACCTCACGGGCGTCGGCACCGGCCGCGGCCGCGAGACCGGCGGGCGAGGTCACCGGGTGCGGCGCGTAGCCGGTGTCCACGCAGAACGTCTCCACGTGCGCGGCCCGCAGGAACCGCCGGTTGACCTCCTGCCAGCCCAGTTCCGCGCGGCGCGCCAGGTACGCGGCGGCGGGCGCGTGCCGCTCCAGGTCCAGCAGCGGCGCGCAGTGCCGCCGTACGGCCACTCCGACCGGGCTGTCGAACGGCGACACGCCCGGCCAGGCCGCGCCCTCGGTCAGCAGCGCCTCGAACCGGGCCGGACCGAGGTCGGCGGTGACCGCGCCGTGGCAGTGGTGGTCGACGAGCGGCAGCGCGTCGACCGCCTCCCGGACCGTTCCCGCCATCAGTACTTCCAGCGGTAGGCCGCCGCCACCCCGGCCTCGTCGTGCCCGGCGACCGCCGCCGTCTCGCCCTCGCGCACGGCCACCACCGCGTCGGCGAGGACCGGACCGAGGGCCGCGCACACCACCTTGTCCTCCCGGAACGCGTCGACGGCCTGCACCAGCGAGGTCGGCAGCCGTCGTACGCCCCGGGCGACCGCCTCGTCCGGGATCAGCCGGGCCGGGTCGTCGGCGACCTCCTCGGGAAGCGGCGCGGCCGAGGTGAGCCCGTCCAGTCCCGCGGCGATCACCGAGCCGAGGGCGAGATACGGGTTGGCGGCCAGGTCGACGGGTTTGACCTCCAGGTTGGCTTCCCGGCTCTGGTGGCCGGTCGTCCCGGTGACGACCCGGACGCCGGCCTCCCGGGCCTCATGTCCCCAGGCCGTGAACGCCCCCGCCCACCGGGAGGGCCGCAGCCGCAGGTAGCTGGCCGGGCTCGGCGCGGTCACCGCCAGCAGCGCCGGCAGGTGGGTCAGGATCCCGGCGACGAAGGACTCCGCCTCGGCCGTCATCCCGTACCGGCCGTCGCCGCCGGCGTGCAGGTTGACCCCGTCGCGCCACGCGGAGAGATGGAGGTGGCCGCCGTTGCCGACGCCCCGCTCGGTGACGGCGGGCGAGAAGGAGGCCCGCAGGCCGTGCCGCTGGGAGACCGCGCGGACGGTCTGGCGCACCAGCACGCTCTGGTCGGCCGCCGCCACCGGATCCAGCGCTCCGGTGGACAGCTCGAACTGGCCCGGGGCGTACTCCGGGTGGAACTGGGCCACCTGCACCCGCTGCGCGTCCAGGGCCGCGAGCAGGTCGGCCGCGTAGTCGCTCAGCTCGATCTGGCGGGCGGCGCCGTAGGCCGGGCCCTGGGTCGCCGGGGCGAACTCGTCGGCCGGGGCGGCGGCCCGGCCGAGCGCCCACTCGATCTCGACGCCCGCCTTGAAGGTGAGGCCGAGCCGGTCCTCGGCCTCGGCGACCGTCCGGCGCAGGAAGGTGCGGCTGCACCCGGGATGCCGGTCGCCCTCCTGGGTGATCCGGTCGACCGGTGCCCAGGCCCATCCGGGCTGCGCGGCGAGCACCACCAGCCGGTCCAGGTCCGGGTAGAGGCGCAGGTCGCCGTCGGGCGAGCCGAGGACGTCGGTGCGGACGACCGTGTCGTCGGCCAGGAAGGTGTCGAACACCGGGGACATGCCGACGCCCCACGCCACCGCCTGCTGGAGCCGCTGCCAGGGGACCGTCTTGACCCGGCAGATCCCGGCGGTGTCCACGTAGGCCAGCACGATCGCACGGACCCCCTGGGCGGACAGCTCATGGGCGAGGGCATGCGCGCGGGCGAGGTCGCCGGGGCGCCCGCCGGGCACGGGGTCGACAAGGGACGGCATTCGACATCCTCCTCGACGGGCTCGGGTGCACACGTCCTGGTCAGGCTTTCACGGCGACCGCGCCGAACCGCGCTACCGGCGCGGCTCGCGGGGGTGTGCCGTCCGCCGGTGACCGGGCGGCCACCGCGGACCCCACCGCCGTTTCCGGTCCCGTCGGCCGGGTGCGGGACACTGGTGTGCGAATGCCGTCTCCCACCGGAAGCAGGACATGCCCGCCTCGCCCGCCTCCCTCCTCACCACGACCGGCCCCGCGGCCGGCTCCGCCGACATCCGCCTCGTCGTCACCGACATGGACGGCACCCTCCTCGACGACGAGAAGCGCATCCCCGCGAGACTCTGGCCGATGCTGGCCGAGCTGCGCCGCCGCGGAGTGCTGTTCAGCCCGGCGAGCGGCCGCCAGTACGCCACCCTGGCCCGGCAGTTCGCCGACGTCGCCGACGGCATGGTGTTCATCGCGGAGAACGGCACGTACGTGGTGCGCGACGGCGTCGAGCTCAGCTCGGACGTGCTGGACCAGGCCGTCGCGGGCGACCTCGCCCGGACCGTGCGGCGGCTGGTCGCCGACGGCGTCGACGTCGGCGCGGTGGTCTGCGGCAAGCGGTCCGCGTACGTGGAGCGCACCGACGAGGCCTTCCTCGCCGAGGTCCGCCGCTACTACGTCGAGCACCGGGTCGTCGACGACCTCACCGCCGTCGACGACGACGTGATCAAGGTCGCGCTCTTCGACTTCGGCCCGGCCGAGCGCACCACCGCCCCGGCTCTCGCCCGTTTCGCCGCCACCCACCAGGTCGTGGTCTCCGGCGAGCACTGGGTCGACGTGATGAACCGCACCGCGAACAAGGGCACCGCCCTGCGCGGCCTCCAGCGCGAGCTGGGCATCACGCCCGCCCAGACGATGGTCTTCGGCGACTACCTGAACGACCTGGAGATGCTGGACGCCGCCGACTGGTCGTTCGCCATGGCCAACGCCCACCCGGACGTCATCTCCCGGGCCCGCCACCTCGCCCCGTCCAACAACGACGACGGCGTGCTGCGCACCGTCGCACGGATCCTGGGCCTGTGAACCGTCCTCACGGCCTGACCAGGCGGTCCTGCTCCACCGGGGGCGTGCCGTCGTGCCAGGGCAGGGGCTTGCCGAACCGGATCAGCTCGCCGTGCAGAGCGGGGTCGACGCGGTCGGCGAAGACCAGGTCGAGGACGGCGCGGGCGGCGTCGGCGGGGGACTGGGCCCGGCTGTAGTCGCTGAACCAGGGGCGGGAGGTGGCGGTGTCGACCATGCCGGGGCAGACCGAGGCGACCAGGGTGCCGGAGGCCAGGTCCCGGGCACGGCGTTCGGCGGCGACGGCGCGGACGGCGGCGACCTGGGCCACCTTCGAGGGCACGTTCAGCCACACGGGCCAGCCGGCCTCGGCGGCGGTGTGCCGGTGGACGGCGCCGCGCCAGGACTCCACGGCGTTCTCGACCTGGTCGAGGGTGGCGCCGTCGAACAGGTGGTGCAGCCGCGGGTCGAGGTGACCGAGCGTGCCGAGCGAGCTGGCGACGACCAGCAGCCGCCCGCCCGGACGCAGCACCGGGCCGAAGGAGCGCAGGATCGCGTGGGTGGCGGTGTTGGAGACGTCGATGAACTCGTCGGCCCGCTCGGCCTGCGACTCGTCGGGCAGCACGCGGGCGACCGCGTTGGAGACGACGACGTCCACTCCGCCGTGGCGGGCCCGGAGTTCGCCCGCGAGGCGGGCGATGGCGTCGGTGTCGGTGACGTCCAGGACCCGGCCCTCGACACGGGCCCGGGTGCCGGGCAGTCCGGCGACCTCGGCGGCGGCCTCCGTGACCCGCCGCGGGTCGCGGCCGGTGAGCAGGACGAGATCGGCCGGGTTCAGACGGGCGGCGAGGCCCTCGACGAGGGCGCGGCCGAGTCCTTGGTTGGCGCCCGTGACGAGGGCGATGCGCGGGGCTGTCGGGGATGCGTTCATGCCCGCAACGCTAGGAACCCCGTGTCCATGAGTCCAACGAGAGTTCGGCACGGCTAGCATGCGTGAACGTCATGGACTTCACCGATGTGTCACTGACCGCGCTGCGCGTCTTCCGCGCCGTGGCCGAACAGGGAACCTTCACCGCGGCCGCCGCCTCGCTGGGCTACACCCAGTCCGCGGTGTCCCGGCAGATCGCCGCGATCGAGCGCGCGGCCGGCGCCGAACTCCTGGAGCGGCGGCGCGACGGGGTACGGCTCACCGCGGCCGGCCGGGTCGTCATGCGGCGCGCGACGGTCGTCCTCGACGAGATCGAGGCGACGGCACGGGAACTCTCGGGCCTGCCGGAGGGGACCGGGCCGGTGCGGCTGGGCTGGTTCCCGACCGCGGGCGCCGTGCTGGTGCCCCGGGCCCTGGCCGCGCTGCGCCGGAGCGATCCGGGGCTGGTGGTCGTCGGCCGGGAGGGCACCACCCCGGCGCTGGTCCGCGCGCTGCGCGCCGGCAGCCTCGACCTCGCGCTGCTCGCCTCGGCACCGCCGTTCCGGGCGCCGGACACCGAGTCACCGCCGCTGGCGCTGCGGACCCTCGGCGAACGCGCCCTGTGCCTCGCGGTGCCGGCCGCCCACCCGCTGGCGCGCCGGGACTTCGTGGACGTGGACGACCTGCGCGGACAGCGCTGGATCGCCGGTCCCTCGGCGGGCGAGGACCGGCTGATGGGGGTGTGGCCCGGCCTCGACGAGCGGCCGGAGATCGTCCACACCGTCCGGGACTGGCTGGCCAAACTCCACCTGGTCGCGGCCGGCTGCGGGCTGACCACCGTGCCGGCCGCCCTCGCCGCCGCCGCGCCGCCGGGCGTCAGGATCCTGCCGGTGCGCGGCGGGCCCCAGGAACAGCGGCGCCAGCTGCTGGCCCGGCTGCCCCACCCGCCGACGCGGGCGGTCGCGCGCGTGGCGGCGGCCCTGCGGACGGCGGCGCTCGACACGGAGGCACCGCACTCGGCGACATGAGGGGCGGGGAGGTCCGGTCCGGACCTCCCCGCCCCTCTCACGCCGTACCCGGGAGTCCCGCCGGTCCCGCCGGTTCGGACGTCCCGGTGCTCAGCTGTTCTCGGCCGCGAACATCCAGCGCTGCTTCTCCAGGTCCGCGGTGATCGAGATCAGCAGGTCCTGGGTGACCGGATCGGGCTCGGCGGTCGCGGCGATCCGCTCCCGCAGCCTTCCGGCCGCCGCCTCCAGCGTGCGCACCATCAGGTCGACGACCTCGTCGTCCCGCAGCCAGCCGTCCTTGGCGCCGGGCAGCGAGAAGGCCGCGGCGACCGTCTCCGGACGGCCGTCCGGGGAGACGCCCAGCGCGGCGGCGCGTTCCGCGACGGTGTCCGAGTGGGCGCGTGCGGTGGCGACCACCTCGTCGAGCTGCAGATGGACCGAACGGAACCGGGGCCCGACGATGTTCCAGTGCGCCTGCTTCCCGATCAGGGACAGCCCCAGCAGATCCACCAGGGTCTCCTGGAGGGCGGTCCCGGTGACCCGGAGCGCTCCTTCGGACAGTGTGCTCTTCACCACGGTCATCCCTGCGATTCCTTCCTCGTGCGGTGATCGCCGACCGGGTGCCCGGACCGGGCAGCGGTAAACGCCGGGACGGTACTTACCGGAACGGCTTGTCCGGACATAACATCGGTCCCCGCATGAACACCATGACCCTCTGGCACATATCCGGCTGGGAGTTCGCCGCCCTGGCCCTCGCCGCGCTGCTCGTCGGCTTCTCCAAGACCGCCGTCAGCGGGGCCAACACCGTCAGCCTCGCCGTCTTCGCCGCGATCCTCCCGGCCCGCGCCTCCACCGGCGTCCTGCTCCCGATCCTGATCGCGGGCGACGTCCTCGCGGTCGCCACCTACCGCCGGCACGCCCACTGGCCCACGCTCTGGCGGCTGTTCCCCGCCGTCGCCGCCGGCGTGGTGATCGGCACCCTGTTCCTGGTGTGGGCCGACGACCGGGTCGTGGGAACGTCGATCGGCGCGATCCTGCTGCTGATGGCCGGCGTCACCCTGTGGCGGCGCCGCGGGGCCGGCCGGCCGGACGACCCGGAGGCGGTCACCACCCGGGCGGGCCGGGTGAAGGCGGGGTCCTACGGCGTCCTCGGCGGCTTCACCACGATGGTCGCCAACGCGGGCGGCCCGGTGATGTCGATGTACCTGCTGTCGGCGGGCTTCCGCAAGCTCGGTTTCCTCGGCACCTCGGCGTTCTTCTTCCTGATCGTGAACGTCTCCAAGGTCCCCTTCAGCGCCGGCCTCGGGCTGATCGACGGCAACTCGCTGCTGCTGGACGCCGCGCTCGTGGTGTTCGTGGTGCCGGGCGCGCTGATCGGCAAGTGGGCGGTGGACCGGATCAACCAGCGGCTGTTCGAGCAGCTGGTGATCGCGGCGACGATCGTCGGCGGCCTCCAGCTGCTCCTGCGCTGACCGGTCCGGGGCGCCCGCGCCGACCGGTCCCGCACCCGGGAATGCGACCGCGGGACCCGTTGTTACAGCCATCGTGATTGACATGCTCGGATCAGTGATCCCGGGTGTGGGCGAAGGGAGAACCTCATGGCACGCAGCACCGCGCGTCCCGTCGTCCGGCTGAAGTCGACGGCCGGGACCGGAGTCACCTATGTGACCCGCAAGAACCGCCGCAACGACCCCGACCGGCTGGTCCTGCGCAAGTACGACCCGGTGGCCGGCGCACACGTGGACTTCCGCGAAGAGCGCTGAACCGCCGAGAACGACCGGGCCCCACGCTCCGGAACACCACCGGAGCGGGGCCCAAGGAAGGAAACCCGATGAAGGCCCGCATCCATCCCGACTCCCGGCTCGTCGTCTTCCGCGACCGCGCCGCGGACGTCGCGTTCCTGACCCGCTCCACCGCCGACTCGTCCCGGACGGTCGAGTGGGAGGACGGCGTCACGTACCCGGTGATCGACGTCGAGGTCTCGTCCGCGTCGCACCCCTTCTACACCGGCAGGTCCCGGGTGCTGGACAGCGCCGGCCGCGTGGAGCGCTTCGAGCGCCGCTACGGCCGCACCGCCGCCCGCGGCTGACCCGGCCCGGCGACCGACACGAGGAGAACGAGAACCATGAAGGTACGCAAGTCCCTGCGCTCACTGAAGGCCAAGCCCGGCGCCCAGGTGGTCCGCCGCCGCGGCGTGGTCTACGTGATCAACAAGAAGGACCCCCGGTTCAAGGCCCGCCAGGGCTGACGGCACCTCCTTCGCACGACGGCCGCCCGGCCCACCGCCGGGCGGCCGTCCCGCGTCCCGGCCCGCCGTACGCGGCCCGTACGCTCGCCCCATGTCCCCGCACGTCCTGATCCTCGGCGGCACCACCGAGGCCCGCGAACTGGCCGCCGCGCTCGACGCGCACCCCGGCGTCCGCGTCACGACCTCCCTGGCGGGCCGCGTCACCCGGCCCGGCGCGCTGGCCGGAGAGGTCCGCGTGGGAGGCTTCGGCGGGGCGGAAGGTCTCGCCGACTGGCTGCGCGCCGAACGCGTGGACGCCCTCGTGGACGCCACCCACCCGTTCGCCGGCACGATCACCGCGAACGCGGTCCGGGCCGCGGACCGGGCCGGTGTCCCCGCCCTGGTACTGCGCCGTCCGGGCTGGCGGCCCGGCCCCGGCGACCGCTGGCACCCGGTCCCGTCCCTGCCCGCGGCGGCCGGCCTGCTGCCCCGCTTCGGCCCCCGGGTCCTGCTCACCACCGGACGCCTCGGGCTGTCCGCCTTCGCCCACCTGACCGACCGGCACTTCGTCGTCCGCTCGGTGGAACCCCCCGAACCCCCGATGCCCCCGCACACCGAAGTGCTGCTGGCCCGGGGGCCGTTCACGGTCGCCGACGAGACCGCGCTGCTCCAGGAGAACCTGATCGACGTGCTGGTCACCAAGGACAGCGGGGGAGCGGCGACGGCCGCCAAGCTCACGGCCGCCCGCGAGCTGGGACTGCCCGTCGTCGTCGTACGGCGCCCGCCGCTGCCGGCCGGGGTGACGGCGGTGCCGGACGTGGCGGCCGTACTGGAACGGCTGGCCCTCGGCCCCGCGTGAGCGGGCCGGACGCCGGTCACGCCTCCCGCGGAGCCCGCGGGCGGCGGCGCAGCAGATACGTGTCCATGATCCAGCCCTTGCGCTCGCGGGCCTCGGCCCGCAGCCGCTCGATCCGTGGACCGGCCTCGGCGATCGGACCGGAGACCAGGATCTCGTCGGGCGTGCCGAGGTAGGCGCCCCAGTAGATGTCGATGTCCTGGTCCGCGTAGTGCCGGAAGGCCTGGTGCGCGTCCAGCATCACGACCACGTCGTCCACGCCGTCCGGCAGCCCCTCGGCGAGCCGCCGCCCGGTGGTGATCTGCACCGGCCCGCCGACCCGGTTCAGCCCGGTGCGGTGCCTGGCCACCAGCGCCGACACGCTGCTGATCCCGGGTACCACGTCGTACGCGAACGCCACCGTGCCGCGGGCCAGCACCTCTTCGAGGATCGCCAGCGTGCTGTCGTACAGCGACGGATCGCCCCACACCAGGAACGCGCCGGTCTGCTCCGCGCCGAGCTCCTCGCGGATCAGCCGCTCGTAGATGTCCGCGCGGGCGCTGCGCCAGTCGCCGACGGCCGGCGAGTACGCCCCGCCGCTCGCGGCCCGGTCCCGGTCCGGGTCCCGCGCCTCGACCAGCCGGAAGCCGCCGTCCGGCAGGTGCGCGTCGAGCATGTCCCGGCGCAGCCCGGTCAGATCGCTCTTGACCTCGCCCTTGTCGAGCAGGAAGAACACGTCCGTGCTCCGCAGCGCCCGGACCGCCTGGAGGGTGAGCTGCTCGGGGTCGCCCGCGCCGATACCGATGACATGAATCTTTCGCACGCCCCCGAGTCTGCCGCATGCCACCGCCTGCCGATCACCCCCGGTGCAGCCGCGGCGCCTCGGCCCCGGCGTCGACGGCTCCGGCACCCCCCTCCACCCGCCCGGCCAGCTCCCGCGCCCACGCGGCGAGCCCGTCCGGCTCCATCCCGTAGGGCCGCAGGACCCCGCTGCCGGCCGCCCACTCCTCGACCGCGCCCGCACCGCGCCGCAGCAGCCGCGCACCGCCCCTCGCGTTCCCGCGCGCCGCGTGCGTGAGCCCGACGGCCAGCTGGGCCAGCCCCCGCCACAGCGCCCGCTCCGCCTCGGGCCCCGCCTTCCAGGCGTCCTCGAACACCTCGTGCGCGTGAAACGGCTTCCCTGCGTCCAGCAGCGCCTGCGCCTCGGCGACGGTCTCCTGCGGGGTCCGTACGATCCCCTCCGCCTGCCGCTCGACACCGGGCGCGCCGTACGGCAGCGGCCGCCCCAGCCCGTCCCGCGGCCGGGCGCTGCGCGCCCGCCCCTCGGCGTCCCGGTCCCGTGCTCCGGTGTCTCCCCTACGGCCCATACGACCGATTGTCCCCCGGCCGCCCGCCCGCTTTCGGCCCGCCCGGCCGGGTGCGGTAAAGTGCTGTCCGCGTGATCACGCGCATCACCGCGAGTGACCGCACCGGGACGTGGCGCAGCTTGGTAGCGCACTTGACTGGGGGTCAAGGGGTCGCAGGTTCAAATCCTGTCGTCCCGACTGGAGACAGTCGAAGGCCGAGGGGCCGCTTCGGAGGACATCCGAAGCGGCCCCTCGGCCTTTTTCCGGGTGCGCGGTGCCCCGGGCCGTGACCCGGGGCTCCGGAACGGCCGCCGTGGCCGGGGATTTCCGCGAACATCCGGCGGCGTACGGGTTCGCCCGCTAGCTTGCCTGGCATATCGGGGATGGTTTCCCGAACCGGTCCGCAGGGGTACGGAACCGGTGCGTCATGGCTAGGGGGGACATGTCAGACATATCTGCGGCCATCGCTGCCCTGCTCGAAGCGCGATCGCGTCAACTGCCCGCCGTGGAGCGGGAGAGCGCGCGGTGGAAGACGCTCGGTGCGCACTTCGACGATCTGGAGGCGGCCCTCGCCGACCTCCGCACCCACACCACACCGGATCCCGACCTCGCCGCCTCGCTCACCTTCCCCCAGCTGCCGGAGATCCGGGCGGGGGCGGCCGAGGCCGCCGTCTCCTTCCAGGTGATCGCCTCACGCTTCACCCGCACCACGGTCAACCTCGGGGTGAGCGGTGCCGCACGCATGGGCAAGAGCACGCTGCTCCAGTCCGTCTCGGGCCTGGACGACCGGCAGATCCCGACCGGTGACGGCATTCCGGTCACCGCCGTACGCAGCCGGATCTTCCACTCGCCCACGGTGCGCCGGGCCGAGCTGGAGATGTACAGCCCGGCGGGCTTTCTCACCGAGGTGATCGCCCCGCTGCACGCCGCCCTCTCGTATCCGGCGCCCCCGCGCTCCCTGGAGGAGTTCGCCGCGTGGCGCTACCCGGAGTCGACGGACCAGACCCGCGGCCGCCTGCTCCTCACCAGGCTCCGTGACCTGCAGAGCGCACTGCCCTCCTACGAGCACCTGCTGACCGGCGGGGTGACGTCGGTGCCCCTGGAGGAGATCCGGCCCTACGTCGCCTATCCGACGGACGAGGAGATCAGGGCCGCCGGTCCCGGCGGGGTGCGGCGCGCCTACGCCGCGGTGCGCGAGGCCCGGATCGAGTGCCCCTTCCCGCACGAGCACGTCGCCCGGATCGGCATCGTCGACCTGCCCGGTCTGGGCGAGGTCACCGCCGACGCCGAGGAACGCCACGTGGACGGGCTCCGCAACGAGGTCGACGCGGTCCTGGTCGTCAAGCGCTCCTCCGACACGTCCTCCTTCTTCGACGAGACCGACGCCTCCGGCATGGCGTTGCTGGACCGGGTGCGCGGGTACGTGAGCAGCACCGGCGAGTTCGCCTACGTGGTGCACAACATCGACCCGGACAAGCCGCACCTCGCCGAGAACCTCCGCGGGGACCTGCTGCGCAACCTCAACGGCGGGGAGGCCGACCGCTTCTTCACCGTTCTCGAGACCGACGTACGCGATCCGGAGCGCGTCGGCCGCGAGGTGCTGACACCGCTCCTGAAGCGGCTGGCCGACGGACTGCCGGTGATGGACGCCGAGGTGCTGTCCGCCACCCGCGGCCGGGCCGGCGCGGTACGCGACCGGATCCGGCTGCAACTCGCCGACGTCCGCAGCGCGTTGAGTCTGGTGGCACGGCGGGCCGGAGTCCCGGAGGAGGTCAACGACGCCAAGGCCGCCCAGTTGCGCAGCGGAATCGCCAAGCGGCTGCGGCTGCTCGTCGCCGGCCTCGCCGCGGAGGCGAACGGCTCGGCCGACCCGGCGTACGCGCAGGCGGTCGAGAACGCCTACCAGGGCGTCCTGGACTGGATCGGCGACGGCTTCGGCCGCGGCGCGGACATCTGGCGGGAACTGGCACTCACGCGCATGATCACCGAAGGCCATCCGGCGGACTTCGCCGGGCCCGAGTTCAACCGGATCCGGGTGGAGATCAGCCGCCGCTTCGCCGCACTCGACGACTTCTTCACCGAACGGCTCACCGACGCCTGGGACCGGACGGCGGAGGCCGTCGCGGCCGAGTGCGGCGCGCTGTTCGCCGAGCCGGCACCCGGCGCGGCGGGGACGGGCCGCGAACTCCTGGGGCGCCTGGCCGGACTGTTCGACGAGTCCTCCCAGCCGTGCCCGGACCTGGCGGCGGCGGTGCACAGCCTGCTGGACGTACGCCTTGAGTACCGCACGCTGCTCTACCCCCGGGTACGCCCCGACCTCGCCCCGCTGAACCTCCAGGTCACCCACCCCGACACCGGCGAGGAGATGCAGCAGGTGGCGGTCCCGCTGACCGAGGAGGGCGCCGAGGAGCTGTACGGCATCTTCAACGGCCTCGCCGAACAGGCGGCGTTCCGGATCCAGAAGTCGCTGCTGCGGGAGGCGGCGGTTCCCGCGGCCGTGGTGCACGCGCTGGTGGAGCAGTTCGAGGACACGCTGATCCGGTCGGGCACCTCGCCGCAGGAGTTCCGCCGCTTCGTGCGCAGCTACCGCAACGACCTGTGGCCGGAGGAGTTCCGTGGTATCGACGAGGCCAACAGCCGCTTCGCGCGGGTGGTCAGGGTGACCGAGGGGATCGCGGCCCTCGCCGGGGAGGAGGAGGAACGGTGACCGACGCCGAACGCCCGGTGTTCGAGTACAAGATAGGCCTGCTGGCCCCGAGCCAGGTGGGCAAGAGCACCCTGATCGCCAGCCTGCTGTCGGAGGGCCAGCGGATGCTGACCGGGGACACCACGGTCCAGCTGGTCGCCGCCGACCGGCTCACCCGCAACCGGATCGCCATCGCGGACAACCTGGTCGCCGGGGCGCTCAAGGCCCGCGTGTTCCAGCCCAAGCTGATGCCCGGCACGAGTGACCCGGCCTGGTTCCGGCTGCTGCTGGAACCGCGGGGCCGGGACCTGCCCATCCGCTTCGACATCCTCGACTATCCGGGCGGCTGGCTGGAGAGCGGCGGCGAGGGTCCCGAGCACGAGCAGAAGTGGAACGAGTGCGAGGCGTTCCTGGCCGACAGCTCGGTGCTCATCGTGCCGATCGACTCGGTGCTCCTGATGGAGGCCGGAGCCGAACACGCCCCCGTCCTCACCTCCCACCTCGCGGTGTTCCAGATCAAGCAGGTCGTGCTGCGATGGGCCAAGAACCGGCGTGAGCGGGCCGGCGAGCCCGCGATGGTGATCTTCTGCCCGGTCAAGTGCGAGACCTACCTCTCGGACAGCGGAAGCCTCCAGGACCACTCCGCCGCCCTCAAGCACCAGGTCGTCGACCAGTTCAGCGAGGTGCTGGAGACGATCAGGGAGGCCGCGCCGCACGCGTCGGTCCGGTACCTGCCGATCGACACCTACGGGTGCGTGGAACTCGTCTCGGCCCGCTGGGTGCCGCGCCCCGGCGCCCCCGGAAACGTGGAGATGGAACCGAAGTACCGGGTCCGGCCGCCCGGCACCATCACCAGGAAGGGACTGGAGGACCTGATCGGCCTGCTCTGCCGCCAACTGGTCGACAGCGCCCGGATGCAGAGCGAGCAGAGCGCCGCCCGGCACCAGGCGACCGCCCGGTACTCCAGGGAGTACGCCGACCTGCGCGAGGGCTTCTTCCGCGACCTCTGGAACAGAGCCAGCGGGGAACGCGGCCGCCGCGAACGGGTCGCCGAGGCCGACCAGCAGCGCTACACGGAGGCCCAGGAGGTCACCAGGTCCCTCTTCGACGTCCTGGCCGCCCTGGCCGAGCGGCGCGGCGGACCCCGCCTGCACCACCTGAGCTGAACCGGCCGCCGAGGGTGAGGGGACCCGCCCGTGCACATACATCTCCGTACGCGCTCGCACGCGCACGACTACGCGTTCGTCAACTCCGCGCCGGGCAGCCGCTGGTGGGACGCGTTCGCGCACTGGACCGCCACCGAGCGGCCCTGCCTGCTGGCCGTCGCCGAGGAGGGTGCGGAGCACTGGCGGGTACTGCTCAGCGGCATCCCGTCCGTCCGGACCGATTCCGGGGGCAGGCGCATCTACTACACCCTGGCCCTGGAGGGCGCGCACGACACCGACGAGCAGGAGACCGAGGCCGTCCTCGGCCTGGCCTCCTGCCTGCTGGCCGACCTGGCGGAGGACAAGGACGGCCACGGGGTGCTCTCCGGACTGCTCGACGGGATCTGCCCGGCCGCGGAGGCGGACCGCCTGCTCGCCGCCCCCTCCGGGGACGCCACGGACCGCGAGGACCTCACCACCCGGCTGCACGCGGCGGTGGCCTCGCTGGAACCGGTCTCCCCCGAGGACCTGGCGACCGGCCGCGGGCACGCCGGCCGGTGGATCGCGGGAAGGGCGGCCCCCGGTGCCGCCCCGGCCTTCCTGGCCCGCCTGTCGGCGCTGCTCTCCGGCAGGGAGCACGGACAGGCGCACCTGCTCAACCTGGTCTCCGACGCGGAGGACGCGGACGGGGTGTCCCGGGGCAGGCTGGCGGTGCTCGTGGAGGGCGGCAAGGTCGGTGATCCGGCCATGCCCCTCGAAAGCCTCCCGGAGCCCGAGGCACCACCGGGGCCGCCGACGCTGCCGGACCCCGCGGGGGGCCACCCAAAAGTCCGGTGGCGGACACCGATGGCTCGGGCATCGCTGGCCGCCTTGGTACTCCTGTCGCTGCTGACCGGGATTCTCTGGATCTCCGGGGTGCTTTTCTGACACCGAGGCCGTACACGGGCAGAGAAGACCGGCTTGTCACCCTGCCGCTGCGCGGTCGTGAACTCTCCTTCCACGGCCGCCCGCAGTACGACGTGGAGTGGCTGGTGGAGGGCAGCAGGCTGGAACTGCGCTGCGAGTTCCGCTCCACCGACCAGGAGACCCATCGGCCGGTCCTGGCCCGGCTGCGGGCACGGCTGGCCGTCGGGTGGGATTCCGGCCTCCCGGTCCTCAGGTGGGTCGACCCGCCCGGGTTCGCGCTGGTCAGGGTCGAGAGCCTGGACCTCGCCGTGGCGCTGGACGGGGAGCGGGTCTTCGACGTGGTCCGCGCCGTTCCCAGGGAGGACGGGAACTCGCTCCTCGTTCCGGACGGCTCCGGCCGCAGAGCCCGGATCACGGACATCGTCACCAACATCAAGTCGGCGCTGAGGCACCTGTCCTCGACGCATGCCGCCCAGCCGCCCGCGCGGCCGCCCCTGCGGTGAGGCCAGGCCCGGGAGGGGAACCGACGGCAGCAGCGTCGTGATCCGGGGGCGCCGGACCTCCGCACCCGTAATCCGCGTGCGCCTGTCCGTCCCGACCTGGCAGGATCCGGCCATGCCCCTTGCAGACGTGTCGCCCGGTGTGTCCCTCGCCTACGAAGCCTTCGGCGACCCCGCGGATCCACCGGTGCTGCTCGTGATGGGCTTCGGTGCCCAGATGATCGCCTGGCACGAGGACTTCTGCCGTGCGCTGGCCGAGCGCGGCCGCTACGTCATCCGGTACGACAACCGCGACAGCGGCCTGTCCACGAAGTTCGACGGGCACCCGGTGGACATCGGCCGCTTCGTCGCCGCCGTGACCTCCGGAGACATCGCGGCCGCCCTCGCGATGGTCCCCTACGGGCTGACGGACATGGCCGAGGACGGCCTCGGCCTGCTCACCGCCCTCGGCATCGAACGCGCGCACGTGGTCGGCGCCTCGATGGGCGGGATGATCGCCCAGACGATGGCCATCGCCCGGCCGGAGCGGGTGCTGACGCTGACCTCGATGATGTCCTCGACCGGCGAGAGCGAGTACGGGCAGGCGACGCCCGAGGCGCAGGCCGCGCTGCTCAGCCCGAAGCCCCGGGACCGTGAGGGGTACATCGCCGCGTCGGAACGCGACCTGGCCTGGGCGTCCAAGCGCTACGGCGACCCCGCGGCCCTGCGGGAACTGGCGGCGGACAGCTACGACCGCGCCTACTACCCGGCGGGGGTGGGGCGCCAGCTCGGCGCGATGATCCTCGGCGGTTCCCGCGCGGAGGCGCTGCGCAAGCTCCAGGTGCCGACGCTGGTGATCCACGGCCTGGACGACACGCTGATCGACGTCAGCGGCGGCCGGCGCACCGCGGACCTGGTACCGGGCGCCGAACTCCTCCTCGTCCCGGACATGGGCCACGACCGTCCGCGCGAACTGTGGCCCGAGATCATCGGCGCCGTGGCGGCCCACACCGGGTGAGGCCGCCCGGCGCCGGTGATCTCGGGCCGGGACGGCTACCGCGCCGTGACCGCGGCCACGTTGTGGCCCTCGACCCGCAGGGCCGGCCGTGCCGCCGCCGTGCTCTGCGGCCAGGAGGCGGTGACGGTCCGCGACTCGCCGGGCAGCAGCCACAGGTAGTTGTCGCTGTAGAGCGTCGGCAGGACACGCTGTCCTGAGCGGGCGTCGCGGAGCGAGAGGCGGAGCATGGCCGCGACCGACGAGCCGCGGTTGGTCACCCGCGCGGTCAGCGTGCGCCGCCGGGTCCCCGGATCGTGGTCCGTGCCGGTGACGTCCACCGAGACCCTGGTCCGGGGCATCCGGTCCAGGGCCCGCATGTCCTCGGGGGCGCGGTATTGCCAGTAGGTGTTCTCCGACAGCAGCGTGTTCCGGGCGTCCGTCAGCCGCAGCCGCAGCAGGTGGAGGTCCGGCAGCCCGTCGTCGCCGAGCGTGAACGCGGTCGCGGCGGCGGACGGCGCGATGTCGACGCCCGCCCGCTGCTCGGCCGATATCTGACGACCAGTCAGGTCGTAGCGGCGCGCGACGACCGTGGCGCCGGTGATCCGCCGCGCGGTGTGGTTGACGGCGATCACCCGGCCGTCGACGGGACTTGCCTGCACGTGGACGGGTTCGGCGGCCTTGCGGGCTCCGTAGTAGGCGCCGTTGACGTCGAAGTCGTAGTCGTACGTCTGCCAGACCGTGCTGTACCAGGCGGGATGGGACATCCACAGCATCAGCCCGCTCGCGTCCTGCCAGAGCCGGTCGTTCCAGGCCTCGAACATGGCGCGGAAGTTCTCGTAGTTGACGAACTGCGCCTTGCGGCAGAAGTCGTCCAGGCCGGTCGCCGCGCCCAGCCGTGTCTCGATGGCGGCCCGGTAGTTCTGCGGAGCCTGATTCCCCTTCGTGCTCCAGTCGTGGTAGTACCAGGCGCCCCCGACGGGCCACTCCGGCTCGTCGCCGACGAGCGCCCGCATGGTCTCCGCGGTGGACACCACGGGCATGCCGATCTCCGTGTGGAAGCCGAACGTCCCGCCGCCGTACGTCGAGGCGGAGTAGTAGCGCTCCGGCTCGACCCAGCCGTAGGGGCCGCCGCCCGAGACGATCCCGGCCGCCGAGTTGTTCTGGTAGAGCACGGCCGGCGCCTGGTCGCGGACCGCGGCCCGCATGCCGTCGTCCACCGGTCCCGGCGGGTTGCCCTCGTTGGCGCCGCACCACACGGCCACGCTCGGGTGGATGCGGTAGCGCCGTACGGTGTCCGCCACCTGGTCGAGGAAGAGATCGTGGTCCGGCGGGTCCATGCCCCAGGCGTTGGGGAAGTCGTTCCACACCAGCAGGCCGTGCTCGTCGCAACTGGCGTAGAACTCCTCGCGGTCGGAGCAGCCCACCCAGTTCCGGATCATGGTGAAGTTCATGTCGCGGTGCATCCGCACGGCCGCGTCCATGCGGTCGGCGGGCATCCGCCGCAGCAGTTCGTCCCAGCCCCAGTTGCCGCCGCGGCAGAACACCCGGACGCCGTTGACGCTGATCTTCAGCGGCACCGTGGAGTTGTCGACGGACTCGGCGTCCCGCCAGTCGGTCCCGTCGTCGGAGACCTGGACCGTGAACGTCTTCGCGTAGGCCTGCTCCCACAGCAGCAGCACCCGGTCGAACCGCACCCGCGAGCCCAGGTCGACCTGGATCCACTGGTCGTCCTCGTAGGCCGAGGACCACCGGGTGTCGGGATTCCCGTCGACCGCCTGGGCCGCGTGGGTCCCGTCGCTCTCGGAGGACGCGGCGGCCTCCTTGCGCAGCGCGAGATCGGTGCCCGGCACGGCGCTGTCCACGACCGACAGGCTCCACAGCGACGAACCCCAACTGGTCGCCCGGGTACGGCAGAACACCCGCACGTACCGGGCCGTCGCGGCGGCCAGCTCGACGGTCTGCAGACTCGCCGAGCCGGACGTACGGAACGGCAGCGGCACCGCCGTGTTGTCGACGTCGCGCACGTCGGTCCAGTCGGTGCCGTCGTCGGAGACCTGGACGGTGTACGTCCCGGCGTACGCCCGTTCCCAGGTGAGCACCACCCGGTCGAACGCCACCTGGGACCCGAGGTCGACCCGGATCCACTGATCGTCCTCGAAGGCCGAGGACCAGCGGGTCGCCGCGTCACCGTCGGTGGCGTTGCCCGCACCGTTGCCGGGGTCGTCGACCGAGGACGCGGTGGCCTCCTTGTGCAGGGCCAGGTCGTTCGTCGGCACGGAGGAGTCCAGCACGGCAAGGCTCCACAGCGACGAGCCCCAGTCCGTCGCGCGGGTGCGGCACAGGACGCGCACGTACCGGGCCGTTCGCCGGGTGAAGTCCACGGTCTGGGCGTAGGCGTCGCTGCCCGACTGGAAGGTCAGCGGCACCTCGTATGCGTAGCCGAACTGGCGCATCCCGAAGCGGGCGGTGCGCCGGTCGCTCTCCGTGCCGTCCAGGGACGCGGTGAGCGTGAGCGTGTGCAGGGCCGGCTCGCCGTAGCCGTTCGGCCACCACAGCGCCGGGTTCCGCAGCCGGAGCTGCGCGTACGCGTCCGGGGTGAAGACGACGTCGGTGCCCTCGCCGGGCGCCACCGTGACCGTCCGCGCCACCCGCACCTTCCCGAAGGCCGCCGCGACGGTGATCCGCGCCTCGGCGGTGCCCGCGTTGCGCACCGGGACCACCACGGTCAGCTCCGCCGTACCGGTGTCGGGCAGGTCGGGCAGCACGGTGTCCACCCGCGGGTCGCCGAGGACCGCCGCACCGGTGGAGCGCAGCCGTACGTGGTTCCAGATGCCGGCCGCCCGGTCCCGTACCGCCGGCATCCAGTCCCAGCCCGAGGAGGCGAGGTAGGTGGGCGAGTTGCGGTTCATCATGTTCGCGCCCGCGTCCACGAACGCCAGGCCCGCCGGGCCCTTGTCGGCGGGGCTGCCGGGGAAGGGCATCGGGGCGATCCGGACGGCGAGGGCCTGCTCGCCGTCGCCCAGCAGGCCGGTGACGTCGTAGGCGGCGCGGGCGAAGGGCGAGGTGAAGTCGCCGACGCGGGTGCCGTTGAACCAGACCTCGGCCGTGTGGTTGATCCCGTCGAACTCCAGCCAGACGTGCCGGCCCGAGCCGGTGCGCAGGCCCGCGGGGAGCCGGAACTCGCGCCGGTACCACCAGGAGTGCCGGGACAGCGCCTCCGGGACGTGCAGGTTGCCGAAGCCGGCCACCGGGTCGGGCAGCCGGCCCTGCTCCACCAGCGAGCCCAGCACGGTGCCGGGGACGGTGGCCGGCAGCCAGCGGCTGGTGTCGAACGAGGGTCTGGACAGCGCGGCACCGCCGCCGGCCGCCCGGTCGTCCATCGTCAGGTCCCACCCGGACTCCAGCGCCACCGTGCCGTCCGCGGCGATCCGCAGCGGTTCGGGGGTGCGGTGCCGGGACTCCCAGTCCGTCCAGCCGGTGACCTCGGGGCGCGGGGTGCGGCAGGTGCCGTACACCTGGAAGCCGTTGAGGCCGAGCGGGTTGGCGTTGGAACGCTTGTGGACGGTCATGCGCACCCAGCGGGCGGTGGCCGGCTCGCTCAGGGTGATCTCCATGACCCCGCCGGTGCCGGACTCGGTGCGGTACACGCTGGTCCAGGACCGGTGGTCGGTGGAGGTCTCCACGACGAAGCCGACCGCGCAACTCGACAGGATCTCCTGCCCGGTGGTGTCGTTGCGGGGGCTGCCGCTCGGCGACTCGGTGAACGGCGGGTCGTCCGCGGTCGCCTCGAAGACCAGCCGCAGCGACTCCACCCGGCACGGCGCCTGGAGGTCGACGGAGATCCACTGCGGATCGCCGGCCGCGGCCCGCCACCCGCTGCCCCGGACGCCGACGGTGTCCAGACCGTCCACGGCGAACTCCGCGGGCGTGGGCGCGTAGTCGGTGGAGGAGACCGACACCGGCCGGAAGGCGGCGAGTTCGGACCGCGATCCGCCCGCGAGCGGCTGTCCGGATACCGCCGTGGCGGTGGTCGCGAGCGGGCCCGCACCGAGCCCGAATCCCGCCAGCAGCGTGGTGCCGGCGGAGAGAACGGCGCGGCGGGACGGCGAGGTTGACTGATCCGACATGGACGAGCGCTCCGATCGGGGGAGTTCGAGGAACGGCACAGCCGGGGACACCAGATGATGACAACGTTGCCAGGACGTATGACAACGTTGCCGAACACTGCACCCCTGTGCTGACCCTGTCAAGGTTTTGCGCGCAGGCCTCGGCTGGCTTCTATTAAATTAGTAATTAATCTTGACAGTGTTTCGGCCACGGGCCACAGTCGTCGCCGTGACGTCGTCGGCCTCTGCCGCGGAGCGGCCCGCGTCTCGTCCTCCTGCTTCCCAATCCCCGGGAGAGGCACGTGACTTTGCACCCGCCCGTATCAACCGGCTCCAGGCACCACCGGTTCACCCGGCCCGCCCTGACGGCCGCGATCGCGGCCGTCCTGGCCGCCACCATGACCCCCGACGCCGTCGCCGGGACGGCCGTCGACCAGGGCGCGCCCGCGTCCTACGACAGCGGCCTCGCGCCGACCCCCTACATGGGATGGAACACCTACTACGGGCTCGGCGCGCCCACCGAGAAGGAGGTGCGCTCGGTCGCCGACCGGCTGGTCAGCAGCGGTCTGCGCGACAGCGGATACGACATCGTGTGGCTGGACGGCGGCTGGCAGGCCGACAACCCCCGCGACGCACAGGGCCACCTGGTCGCCAACCCGGACCGCTTCCCGTCCGGCATCCCGGCCCTCGTCTCCTATCTGCACAAGCGTGGTCTGCGGGCCGGCATCTACACCGACGGCGGCACCTACGACGGCGGCAAGAGCTGCGGCCTCGGCAGCCGCGGCCACTACGACCAGGACGCACGGCAGTTCGCGGACTGGAAGATCGACGCCATCAAGGTCGACTTCCTCTGCGGGATCGGCGCCCAGCTCGATCCGGGCCCCGCCTACAAGGAGTTCAGCGACGCGGTCGCCAAGTCCGGCCGCAGGATGCTGCTGAACCTCTGCAACCCGCTCACCGACGACTGGGGCCTGCCGCACACCCCCGAGCAGGACGCCCACAACACCTACGTCTACGCCCCGGCGATCGCCGACTCCTGGCGCACCGGCACCGACATCGCCTGGGGAACCCCGAGCCCCGGCGAGTGGCCGAACATCCTGCGCAACATGGACGCCAACGCCTGGCACCCCGAGGCGCAGGGCCCCGGCCACTACAACGACCCGGACTACCTCATCCCCATGCGGAAGATGACCGACGGGTCCTACGAGCTGACGCAGGAGGAGTCCACCAGCCAGTTCGTGATGTGGGCCGAGATGGCCTCCCCGCTGGTGCTGGGCTCCGACCCGCGCACGCTCTCCGACTCGATGCTCGCGACCCTGCGCAACCCGGAGATCATCGCCGTGGACCAGGACCCCCTCGCCATTCAGGGCGTGCGGGTCGCCACCGACTCCGTCGGCGACGTCTACAGCAAGGTGCTCCAGGGCCGCGGACAGCGCGCGGTCGTCCTGCTCAACCGCTCCGACCAGAGCGCCCGGCGGACCGTCACGTTCTCCGACGCCGGCCTCGGCGGCCCGGTGCGCGTCCGCGACCTGCGGGCCCGCACCGACCGGGGCACGCACACCGGGTCGTACACCGTCGAAGTTCCCGCGCACGGCACCGCGTTCCTCAAGCTCACCGGCGCCGACACCCCGCCCGGCACCGACCTCGGCGTGACCGCCACGGCCAGCCCGGCCGTGACGAGCGGCGGCGTCTTCTTCCGCGGACCGCACGGCTCGCTCGTGGAGAAGGCGGACGGCGGGACGCGGGACCTCGGCGGCCCGGTCCGGGGCGGCATCCTCGGCCAGCCGGCCGTGTACACCTCCGCCGGCGGCCGTACCGACGTCTTCGTGCGCGGCGCCGACTCCCGCGCCTACCGGAGGGTCTACGCCGACGGCCGCTGGGGCCGCTGGCAGCTGCTGGGCGGCCGGCTGACCGACGCGCCCACCGTCGCCTTCACCGACCCCGCGCACTGGACGCTGTTCGCCACCGGCTCCGACGGCACGGTCGTCCAGCGCGGGCCGGCCTCCGGCTGGACCTCGCTCGGCGCACCCGGCGGCCGGCCGGTCCACGGCCGTCCGTCCGCCGCCGTCGACGCACAGGGCGTCGTCCACGTCGCCGTGCGCGGCGCGGCCGACGACGTGTGGACCCGGACCCGGGACACCGCGGGGCAGTGGTCCGACTGGACCTCCGTCGGCGGAACCGTCAGCGGCAGCCCGACCCTCGTCGCGGCCGGGGACGCGGTGCTGCTGTACGCGCGGGCCGCCGACTACACGCTCTGGCAGCAGCGGTACGCCGACGGCGCCTGGCAGGGCTGGAGCAAACGGCAGGAGTTCCCGAGCGCGGCGTTCGACGGCGCCCTCGGCGCGGCCGCCGGCCCCGACGGAGCCGTCGACGCGGTGTTCCGCGGAGTCGACGGCCACGTGTACCGCACCCGACTCAAGTGACTGAGGAAACGACCATGACCGACCACCAGCCCAGCCGACGCCGGTTCCTCGCCGGAATCGGGGCCGCCGGGACCGCGGCCCTGCTCAGCGGCTGCGTCACCGACACCTCCTCCGCCAAGGGCTCCTCGAAGGGCGCGGTGACCCTCCAGTCCAACCTGTCCGCCCCGCAGGCCAAGACCGCGATGGAGGACCTGGTCGCGGCGTACGCGAAGAAGGGGTCCGGCAGGGCCAGTCTCAACACGGTCGCCGCCGAGACCTTCCGCACCCAGCTGCCGACCTACCTCACCTCGGCCAACCCGCCGGACGTGTACACCTGGTACCCCGGCTCGGTCGCGGACGCCTACGCGAAGAAGAACCTGCTGCTCGACCTCGACGAGGTGTGGGCCTCCTCGCCCGACCTCAAGCGGTACTCCAAGGCCCTGCACACGCTCTGCACCGCGAGCTCCGGCAAGAAGGTGTTCGTGCCCAACACCTACTACTGGTGGGGCATGTTCTACCGGAAGTCCCAGTTCGCCAAGTGGGGCGTCAGCGAACCCACCAGCTGGGACGGCTTCCTCGACCTGTGCGACAAGCTCAAGAGCAAGGGCGTCGCCCCGATCGGACTCGGCGCCGGCGGCAACACGCCCTGGGTGGCGTCCGCCTGGTTCGACTACCTGGACATCCGGATCAACGGCGCCCAGTACCACCGCGAACTCCTCGCGGGCAAGCACCGGTTCGACGACCCCGAGGTGCGCAAGGTCTTCGACCGCTGGCGGGAGGTGCTGCCCTACTTCGACCCGAACGGCACCGCCCTCGCCTTCCAGGACGCCACCACCGCCCTGCTCAACGGCAAGACGGGCATGATGCTCATCGGCACCTTCTTCGCCGACTCGGCGCCCAAGAGCGCCCTGGACGACATCGACTTCTTCCGTTTCCCCGTCATCGACTCCAAGGTCCCGCTCGCCGAGGAGGCGCCCGTCGACGGCTACTTCGCCAGCGCCCGCACCGGCCGCGGCGACCAGGTCCGCGACCTGATGGGCTACCTCGCCACGGCCGAGGCCCAGGAGATCTACATCAAGGGCTCCTCCGGCACCGTGCTGCCCTGCAACCCGGACGCCAAGGACGCCGGCACCGCCCTCGTGAAGAAGGGCCGCGCGCACGTCGACGCGGCCGCCGAGATCACCCAGTTCTTCAACCGGGACTCCAGCGACGCCCTCCAGCCCACCGCGGACACCGCGCTCACCAAGTTCTTCGCCGAGCCCAAGTCGATCGGGAGCATCCTGACCGGCTGGCAGCGGGACGCCGAGAAGATCTGGAACGCCTGAGATGGCCGTGCTGACCGCGCCCGGCCAGAAGTCCCCGGCCCGCCCGCCCGCCCGAACGCGGCGGGCGGGCCGGGGGCCCCGGCGCACCCCGCCCCTGGTCCTCGCGTTCGTCCTGGTCCCGCTCCTGGCCGAGGCCGTGTGGGTCTTCTGGCCCGCCGCGCAGGGCTTCTACCTCGCCCTCACCAAGTGGGACGGCGTCTCCCCGCCGCAGTTCGTCGGCCTGGACAACTTCCGCGAGATGGCCCACGACGACGTCTTCCGCAGCGCGGCCGGCCACACCGTGCTGTGGCTGGTCCTGTTCGGCGGCCTGTCCGCCGTACTGGGCCTGGCCGCCGCGCTCTTCCTCCAGCAGGAGCGGCGCGGGATCGGCTTCTACCGGGCCGCGCTGTTCCTGCCCGTGGTCTTCTCCCTGGTCGCCACCGCCCTGGTCTGGCAGGCGATCTACCAGCCCGACGGCGTCCTCAACCAGGTGTTGCAGGGCGTGGGCCTCGGCAGCCTGAGGCACGCCTGGCTCGCCGACCAGGACACCGCCCTGTACGCCGTGATCGTGCCCGCGCTGTGGCGGCAGATCGGCTACGTCATGGTGCTGTACCTGGCCGGCCTCAAGGGCATCGACCCGGCGCTCTACGAGGCCGCCAAGGTCGACGGCGCGAGCGCGTTCCAGCGCTTCCGGCACGTGACCCTGCCCCAGCTGCGCAGCGTCAACGCGGTCGTGCTGTCCGTCATCGTCATCGACTCGCTGCGCTCCTTCGACGTCGTCTGGTCGCTCACCCGCGGCGGCCCCTACCACTCCTCCGAACTGCTGAGCACCTACATGTACTCGACCGCCTTCCAGTCGCTGCGCCTGGGCTACGGCTCCGCCCTGGCCGTCGTCATCTTCGTCCTCGCCTTCGGGGTCATCGCCTCCTATCTGGTCCGCGCGTTCCGGGAGGCCGACTGATGTCCGCCGACTCGACGGCACTGCGCCGCAGGCGGGCCGCGACCGCCGGATTCCACCTGGGCGCCGGCGCGCTGGCCCTGCTGTGGCTGCTGCCCATCGTCCTGGTCGTGGTCACCAGCCTGCGCAGCTTCGACGACATCGCCGCGCACGGGCTGGGCAGTTGGCCGCACTCCTTCACCCTCGGCAACTTCGGCCAGGCCTGGACCGACGGCGGCCAGCAGCGCGCACTGATCAACAGCCTGCTGGTGACGGTTCCCAGCGTCCTGGCCACGCTCGCCCTCGCCGCGATGGCCGCGTTCGCCCTCAGCCGCTACGACCTGCCCTTCCGGCGCTCCCTGCTGCTCCTGATGCTCGGCGGCAACCTGCTTCCCCCGCAGATCCTGCTCATCCCGGTGTCCAAACTGAGCGAGCTGATGGGCGTCTACGACACGCTGCCCGCGCTCATCGGCGTGCAGATCGGCTTCGGCGTCGGCTTCTACGTCTTCGTCCTGCACGGCTTCATGCGGTCCATCCCGGCGGAGATCCAGCAGGCCGCCGTCGTGGACGGCGCCGGACCGTGGCAGATCTTCTGGCGGATCATCCTCCCGCTCACCCGCCCCGCCCTGGCCGCGCTCAGCGCCCTGTCCTTCACCTGGATCTTCAACGACCTGCTCTGGGCCATCACCGTCCTGCGCAGCGACTCCAAGATGCCGATCACCGCGGCCCTCATCGGACTCCAGGGGCAGTACGTGTCCATGTGGAACGTGATCGCCGCCGGTTCGGTCATCGCCGCCGCGCCCACGGTCGCCGTGTTCCTCCGCTTCCAGCGCCACTTCGTGGCCGGCCTCAACCTCGGAGCGGTCAAGTGACGTACACCCGCTGGACCCTGCGCACGGAGCACACCTCCTACACCGTCCGCCTCTCCCCGGACGGCCCCTGGGCCGAACTCGACGCCTGGGGCCCGCTCGGCGTCGAGGACGGCCCCTCCGCCCTCGACTGGTCCCACCGCACCCACTTCATCACGCCCGCCGACGCCGCCCCGGCCGAGTACCTCCCGTACGGACTGCGGCCGTTCACCGGCTCCGAGCTGATCGCGGGCGACGAGCGCGGCGTGTGGTGGGAGTTCGACGGCGCGGAGCACACGGAGGGCACGCTGCGGCTCGCCTTCACCGACGAGAGGACCGGGCTGCGCACGGTCCTGTGCTACGAGACCGTGCCGGGCACCGACGTGATCCTGCGCTGGACCGAGTTCACCGCCGACCGCGAACTGCGCCTGGAACGCCTCGACTCGGCCGCCGTCAACATCGCCGTCACCGGCCCGGCCCGGCTCACCTACCTGTGCGGGCAGTGGTCGCAGGAGTTCCAGCTCACCCATCTCGACCTGGAACGCGGCACGTTCGGCATCGGCAGCCTCCAGGGCACGCCGGGACACGCGTACGCACCCTGGCTCGCGGTGCGCAGCGGCGACGCCGCGTACGGCATCGCACTGGAGTGGTCGGGCAACTGGCACATCACGGCGGAGGCCGAACCCGGCGGCGCCGTACGGATCCGCGCCGGCCGCGTCCCGCACGAGGGCGCCGTGCTGCTGGCCGCCGGAGAGACGCTCGCCACGCCCCGTCTCGCCTGCGCGTTCAGCGCGGACGGACTCGACGGCCTGTCCCGGGTCTGGCACCGCTACGAACGCCGGCTCACCGGCGACCGGCTGCACCGCACGCGCAAGGTGCTCTACAACTCCTGGGAGGCCACCGGCTTCGACGTCGACGCGGCCGGGCAGCTGGAACTGGCCAGGACCGCGGCCGACATCGGCGCCGAGCTGTTCGTCGTCGACGACGGCTGGTTCACCGGCCGCGCCGACGACACCGGCGGACTGGGCGACTGGTACCCGGACCCGGCCGCGTTCCCCGACGGCTTCGACCGGTTCGTGGCGGACGTCCGCGCCCTCGGCCTGGACTTCGGGCTGTGGGTCGAACCGGAGGCGGTCAGCCCCGGCAGCCGGCTCCACGCCGAACACCCGGAGTGGGTGTACCGCGTCGAGGGCCGCCCGTCCCGCCTGGTCCGCAACCAGCTGCTCCTGGACCTCGGCCGCGCCGACGTCCAGGAGTTCGTCCTCGCCACCCTGGACCGGCTGCTCGGCACCTACGACATCGGCTACCTCAAGTGGGACATGAACCGCCCGCCCACCGAACGCGGCCGCCCCGGCGCCGGCCCCGCCGACCTGGACGCCGAGCACGTCGCCGGATACCTGCGCGTCCTCGACCACCTGCGCACCGCCCACCCGGACGTCACCGTCGAGGGCTGCGCGGGCGGCGGCGGCCGGATCGAGCACGCCACCATCGCCCGCACCGACGTCGTCTGGCCCAGCGACAACACCGCCCCCATGGACCGGCTGCGCATCCAGCACGGCTTCCTGCACGCGCACGCCCCGCACGTGATGAGCTCCTGGGTCACCGACGCCCCCGGCATCCTCGACCCGCGGCCGCGCAGCCTCGCCTTCCGCTTCGTCAACGCCCTGTGCGGGGTCCTCGGCATCGGCGCCGACCTGCGCGCCTGGACACCCGCACAGCGGGCCGAGGCCGCCCGGTGGATCGCCCGCTACAAGGAGGTCCGGGACGTCGTCCACCTCGGCGAGGCCCGGCTGCTCGGCACCCCCGACGACACCAGCTGCGGAGTGCAGTACGACCACGGTGACCGCACCGTCGTCGCCGCGCTCTCCACCGGCCGCCTCGACGGCGCCCCGCTGCTGACCGGCCGCCCCGACCGCCTCCGGCTGCGCGGCCTGGACCCGGCCGCCCGCTACCGGGACACGGCGAGCGGAGCGGAATACGGCGGAGCCCATCTGCTCCACCACGGCCTGCCGTTCGCCTGGAGCGCCGACCACGATGCGGACCTGGTGGTGCTGACCCGCCGGCAGGACGCATATGTTTCCAGCAAGCTCACCCTCTAAGGAGCCCGATGGACCAGTCCGTACGACGGTACGGTGCCCGCTTCACCGGCCGTACCGCCGTGGTGACCGGTGCCGCCTCCGGCATCGGAGCCGCCACCGCCGAACGCCTCGCCCGTGAGGAGGCCGCCGTCGTCCTCGTCGACATCGCCGACGAACGCGGGCAGGCCGTGGTGGACGGGATCACCAAGGACGGCGGCCGGGCCTGTTACGTGCACGCCGACGTCGCCGCCGAGGACGCCTGGGACCGGATCGTCACCGCCGCCCACGCCTTCGGCCCGGTCGACGTGCTCGTCAGCAACGCCTACACCGTCGACGTCCGCCCGGCCCACGAGATGCCGGCCGAGTCCTGGCAGCGGCAGCTCGCCGTCAACCTCACCGCGAGCTTCCTCGGCTTCAAGGCCGTCCTGCCCGACCTGCGGGCCGGACGCGGGGCCGTGGTGCTCACCTCGTCGGTGCACGCCCACGCCGGCATCCCCGGGCACCCCGCCTACGCGGCGGCCAAGGGCGCGCTGCTGTCGCTGTGCGGACAGCTCGCCGTCGAGTACGGGCCCGAGGTACGCGTCAACGCGGTGCTGCCCGGACCGGTCCTGACCGGCGCCTGGGACCGGGTGCCGCCCGAGGAACGGGAGCGCAGCGTCGCGCAGACCGCCGCCCGCCGGTTCGGCACGCCCGAGGAGGTGGCCGCCGCCATCGCGTTCCTCAGCGCCGACGAGGCCTCCTTCATCACCGGAGCCCGGCTCGTCGTGGACGGCGGCTGGAGCATCGTGAAGGACTCCGAGTGAGCGCCGCCGCGCCACGCCGTGAACAGAAAGGCTGTACGACATGACGCCCTACGCCCGCCGCGGTGTGCACGGCCAGACCGTGGAGGCCCTGGCGCGCCGCATCCTGGGCGGCGAGATCCCGGAAGGGGCCACCCTCGACCTGGTGGCGCTGCAGAGCGAACTCGACGTCAGCCTCACCGCCCTGCGCGAGTCCCTCAAGGTGCTCGCCGCCAAGGGCATGGTCGACGCCCGCCAGAAACGCGGCACCTTCGTGCGCGCCCGCGCCGACTGGAACCTGCTCGACGCCGACGTGCTGCGCTGGCGGTTCGAGGGCGCCGGCGCCGAGGGCGCCGACCGGTCGCTGCTGCACAACCTCGCCGAGGTCCGGGCCATCATCGAACCGGCCGCCGTACGGCTCGCCGCCACCCGCCGCACCGAGGACGACCTCACGGCCCTGGAAGCGGCCCTGGACGCCATGGGACGGCACGACGACACCGACCCGGGACACGCGGTCGACGCCGACCTCGCCTTCCACCGCGCCCTGCTCGCCGCCACCCACAACGAACTGCTCGAACGCATGGAGATGGTCATCGAGTCCGGGCTCGCCCACCGCGACCGCCTCGTGCACAGTTCCCCGCACAGCGAGCCTCCCGTCCCCGCCCACCGCGCCGTCCTGGACGCCGTCCGCGACGGCGACCCCGCGGCGGCCGAGCGCGCCATGCGTGCCCTGCTCGACCAGGCGGGCCGCGACCTGGCCCGGCTCGACGGCACCGACGACGACCCGAAAGGCACCGGCGGCCAGTGAAGATCGAACGAATAGAGACCTTCCTCGTCCCGCCCCGCTGGCTGTTCTGCCGCGTCGAGACCGACGAGGGCGTGGTGGGCTGGGGCGAGCCCGTCGTCGAGGGCCGCGCCGAGGTGGTGCGCGCCGCCATCGAGGTCCTCGCCGAATACCTGGTGGGACAGGACCCGTTGCGCGTCCAGGACCACTGGCAGGTGCTCACCAAGGGCGGCTTCTACCGCGGCGGCCCCGTCCTGTCCAGCGCCGTCGCCGGACTCGACCAGGCGCTCTGGGACATCGCGGGCAAGACGTACGGCGCGCCCGTGCACGCCCTGCTCGGCGGCCCGGTCCGCGACCGGGTCCGGGTCTACGCCTGGGTCGGCGGCGACGAACCCGCCGAACTCACCGAGCAGGTCACCGCCCAGGTGGAGGCCGGCTTCACCGCGGTGAAGATGAACGCCGCCGGGGCCACCTCGCCCATCACCACGGCGTCGGAGACCGCGGCCGTGGTGGCCCGGGTGGCGGCCGCCCGCGACGTGCTCGGCCCCGACCGGGACGTCGCCGTCGACTTCCACGGCCGCTTCACCGCCGCCAGCGCCCGCCGCGTCCTCGCCGAACTCGCGCCCCTGCACCCGCTGTTCGTCGAGGAACCCGTCGTCCCCGAACAGGGCCACCTGCTGCCCGGCCTGGTCGCCGCCAGCCCGGTGCCGCTGGCCACCGGCGAACGCCTGTACTCGCGGGCCGAGTTCCTGCCCGTCCTCGCAGCAGGCATCGCGGTCGCCCAGCCGGACCTGTCCCACGCGGGCGGCATCTCCGAGGTGCACCGGATCGCCTCGCTCGCGGAGACCTACGGCGCCCAGCTCGCCCCGCACTGCCCGCTCGGGCCGATCGCGCTGGCGGCCAGCCTGCAAGTCGCCTTCGCCACGCCGAACTTCCTGATCCAGGAGCAGAGCCGCGGCATCCACTACAACAAGGCGGCCGACCTCCTCTCCTACCTCGTCGACACCGAACCCTTCCGGTTCGCCGACGGGCACGCGCGGCGCGGGGACGCCCCCGGGCTCGGCATCACCGTCGACGAGGCGGCCGTGCGCGCCGCCGACCGGTCCGGCCACCAGTGGCGCAACCCGGTGTGGCGGCACTCCGACGGCTCGTTCGCGGAGTGGTGATGGAGGTCCTGACCGACCCCGTACACGGCGGCCGCTGGACCTCGCTGCGGCACGGCGGCCGTGAATGGCTGTGGCGGCGCGAGGACACCGGCCGCGACTCGGCGGCGCCGGGCGACGCGTTCGTGGACGCGGGCGGTCTCGAGGAGTGCGTCCCCACCGTGCGCGGCACACCCGACCACGGGGACGCCTGGCCGCGGGCCTGGACCCGGGACGGGAACACCGAGCGCGTCCGCTGCGAACGCTTCACGCTGGCCCGCGAGCTGAGCGCCACGGCCGACGGCGTCCGCGCCGACTACGTGCTGACGGCCGAGCCCGGCTTCCGCTTCCTGTGGGCCGCACACGCCCTGCTGGACCTCTCCGAGGAGGCCGTCGTCACCCTCCGGGAGGCGGCGCCCGCCCGGCTGTTCCCGGAGGCGGCCGGCCTGCTGGACCGGCCCTGGCCGGACGGAGCCCGCTGGCTGGAGGGCACCTGGCCGGCGCCGCTCGGACTGCGCATGGACCGGTTCGGGCCGGACGACGGCACGGCGGCCGGGGCCGTGGTGGCGGCCGAACGGTGCTGCGTGCACGACGGCGCGGACCGGCTCGCCTTCACCGTCGAGGCCGACGGACAGCCGGTCTCCGTCGCCCTGTGGCGCAACCTCGGCGGCTTCCCGGCGGACCGGCCCTACCGCAGTACGGGCGTGGAGCCCATGCTCGGCCGGGTCTTCGACCTCGCCGACGCGGGCCCGGACGACGCGGCCCGCGTCGGCGCCACCGGCGAGGTCCGCTGGCGGCTCACCGTGACCGCCGCCTGCCCCTGCCCCTGAGCGCCCCCTCGCCATCCCGAACCCCCAAGGAGCCTGGCCGTGGATCTGCGTGCCGCCCTCACCTCCCGCCGACTGCTCGCCATCGTGCGCGGCTGCGATCCGGACGCCGCCCTGCGCACCGTGCTGGCCCTCGCCGAGGAGGGCGTCGAACTGATCGAGGTGTCCCTCAGCGGCACGGACGCGCTGACCGTCCTGGCCCGGGCCGCCGCGGAACTGGGACCCGGCCGGCCGCTGGGTGCCGGGACCGTGCTGACCGCCGCCGACGCGCGGGCCGCGCACCGGGCGGGCGCCGGCTTCGCGGTCACCCCCGGCCTGGGCGCCGGCGTCGACACCGCGCTGGACCTCGGCATGCCGGTCCTGGCCGGTGTGCTCACGCCCACGGACGTCATCGCGGCCCAGGCCCGGGGCGCGGCCGCGCTGAAGCTGTTCCCGGCCGCCGAGGCCGGGGGAGCGGCCTATCTGAAGGCGCTGCGCGGCCCGTTCCCGGACGCGGTACTGGTCCCGGTCGGAGGTGTCGACGTCGTCGCCGCCCGCGCCTACCTGGCCGCCGGCGCCACCGCCGTGGGCGTCGGCTCGCCGCTGGTCGGCGACGCGGCCGACGGCGGCGACCTCGCGGCGCTGCGCGAGAGGGCACGGGCGTTCCTGGCCGCCGTGGCGGAGGACGGACCGGCATGACGGCACCCTGGAGGCCGGCCCCGGGACGGGTCGTCTGCGTCGGCGAGACCATGGCGGCGCTGGCCCCCGACCCGCCCCGGCCGCTCGCCGGGGCCGACGCGCTGCGGCTGTCCACGGCGGGCGCGGAGTCCAACGTGGCCATGTACCTCGCCGACCACGGCATCCCCGCCGTCTGGCTCTCGGCCGTCGGCGACGATCCGTTCGGGCACCGGGTCCGCGCGGCCGTCGCCGCCGCCGGGGTCGACGTCGGCCACGTCCTCGTCGACCCGCGACGGCCCACCGGCCTCCTGGTCAAGGACCCCGGCCCCGCAGGAACCCGCGTCCACTACTACCGCGCGGGCTCGGCGGCCTCGGCCCTGCATCCCGGCCTGCTGGACGGCGAACCGCTGCGCTCCGCCGCCCTCCTGCACCTCACCGGCATCACCCCGGCCCTCTCGCCGTCCTGCCGGGACCTGGTGACCGGTGCCCTCGCCACGCCGGCCGGCGAACGGCCGTACGCCATCAGCTTCGACGTCAACCACCGTGCCGCCCTGTGGCCGGACGGCACCGCGCCCGGTGTCCTGCGCGCCCTCGCCGACCGCGCCGACATCGTCCTCGTGGGCCTGGACGAGGCACAGCAGTTGTGGGGCGCCGACCTGACCGTCGCCGGCGTGCGGGACCTGCTGCCCGGTCCGCGGATCCTCGTCGTCAAGGACGGCGCGCGGGCCGCCACCGCCGTCACCGCGGACGGCGCGTGCACGGTGCCGGCGCTGCGCACGACGGTGGTGGAACCGGTCGGCGCGGGCGACGCGTTCGCGGCGGGCTTCCTGGCCGGACTGCTCCGCGGCGGCTCGACCGTCCGCGCCCTGCGGCTCGGTCACATCACCGCCGTCTCCGCCCTCAAGGTGACGGGCGATCACGGTCCGCTGCCCGACCCGGCGCGCACCGAACGGCTCCTCGGCCTCGCGGACGCGGACTGGGAGCGGTACGAGGACCCGGACCGCCCCGCTGTCGACCGCGTGTTCGGACAGTAGCCGCCGTCCGGAAAACACGTGGACTCGGTGACCGTCGCCACGGCACACTTCCCTTTCCTGACCTGCCGATTCCAGGCCGACGCAGACCATGCGCCGGCCGACTCGGCATGCCGTACGACGACTACACAGGGTTGAACATGACATCCTCGGTCGATTTACCGGCGAGCGGACCGCGACAAGGTGCCGTCCTGCTCGCACTGCGTTACTACGGACGGGAACTGGCGCGGCTCAAGTGGTTCACGCTGCCCGGAATGCTGCTGCCGGCACTCGGCAACATCGGAATCAACTACGTGGCGCCGCTGGCCGTCGCCAAGCTGGTCGGCCGGATCGCCGGCGGCCACGGCCTGAGCGTGGCCGCGGCCCTGCCGTACGTGCTCGGCTTCGGCGGCACGCTGCTGCTGGCGGAGACCCTCTGGCGGATCGGGCTGCACTGCCTGAACCGCCTGGACGCACTCGGCATCGAGCAGTTGTACGTCACCGGTATGGACGAACTGTTCGCCAAGGACTCCGCGTTCTTCCACGACAACTTCGCGGGATCGCTGACCAAGCGGGTGCTGAGCTTCGCCACCCGCTTCGAGGAGTTCGCCGACACGCTCACCTTCAACATCGTCGGCAGCTTCGTGCCCCTGCTGTTCGGGTCGGTGGTGCTGTGGCGCTACGAACCGCTCCTGGTGGTCGGGCTGCTGGCGATGATCGCGGTCACCGCGGTGTGCGTGGTGCCGCTGATCCGGCGGCGGCAGCGGCTGGTCGCCCAGCGGGAGGAGGCCATCGCGCGGGTGTCCGGCCATGTCGCCGACAGCCTAATGAACATGGACACGGTCCGGGCGTTCTCCGCCGAGCGGCGGGAGGCCGCCGAACACCGGTCGCGGGTGGCCGAGTCCAGGCGGCGCACGCTGCGTTCCTGGGACTACGGCAACCTGCGCATCGACACCTTCGTCGCGCCGATGTCCGTCGCGACGAACGCGCTGGGCCTGCTGCTCGCGGTGGGCCTCGCGGGCGGCGGGCAGAGCGTGGAGGGGGTCGTGGTCGCCTTCACCTACTACACCAACGCGACCCGGATCATGTTCGAGTTCAACCAGATCTACCGGCGCATGGAGAGCTCCATGACGGAGGCCGCCCAGTTCACCGAACTGCTCCTGGACCCGCCGACCGTCCTGGACCCGGTGACCCCGGAACCGCTCGCGCCGCGCGCCGCCGACGTCCGCTTCGAGCAGGTCTCCTTCACCCACGCGGGCGCCAAACCGCTGTTCGAGGGGCTTGAGCTGGACGTGCCCAGCGGCTCGAAGTTCGGGTTCGTCGGCCGGTCGGGCGGCGGCAAGACCACGCTCACCCGGCTGCTGCTGCGGATGACCGACATCGACGGCGGGCGGATCACCATCGGCGGCCAGGACATCAGCCGGCTGCGCCAGGCCGACCTGCGCAGCCAGATCGCCTACGTGCCGCAGGACCCGGCGATGTTCCACCGGACCCTGCGGGACAACATCGCCTTCGCCCGGCCGGGCGCGGGCGAGGCCGAGATCCGGCTGGCCGCCGAGGCGGCCCACGTCACGGAGTTCGCCGACGCGCTGCCGGACGGCTTCGACACGATGGTCGGGGAGCGCGGCGTCAAGCTCTCCGGCGGCCAGCGCCAGCGGGTCGCCCTCGCCCGTGCCATCCTGCGGGACGCCCCGATCCTGCTCCTGGACGAGGCGACCAGCGCGCTGGACTCCGAGAGCGAGATCCTCGTCCAGGAGGCGCTGTGGCGGCTCATGGAGGGCCGTACGGCACTGGTGGTGGCGCACCGCCTGAGCACGGTCGCCTCCATGGACCGGCTGGTGGTCCTGGACCGGGGCCGGATCGTCGAGCAGGGCACGCACCACGAACTGCTCACCGCAGAGGGCGCCTACGCCAAGCTGTGGCAGCACCAGTCGGGCGGCTTCCTCGACGAGGACCCGGCACGGGCCGAGGTGCACTAGGACCGGCCCGGGGCAACGGTTCCGCGGGCGGGTGGTAGACAGGGGATCATGAACGATCCGAACGCTTCCGCCCGCCCGGCAGGCCCGCGATGACCGCCGGGGCCGACACCCCCGACCGCCGGGGCCGCACCGGACTCGACCGCACGGGTCTCGACCTGACCGGCAACCCGCGCGTGCGGGTCCGGGAGGTGAAGCTGCTCTCCAGCCACTGGTACGTCGAGCGGGCCACCACCTTCGACTACCGGCACGCCGACGGCACCTGGCACACCGAGGAACGCGAGACCCACGACCGCGGCAACGGCGCCACCCTCCTCCTCTACGACACCGAGCACGAGACCGTCCTGCTCACCCGCCAGTTCCGCTTCCCGGTGTACGTCAACGGCCACCCCGACGGCATGCTGATCGAGACCCCGGCGGGTCTGCTGGACGCCGAGGACGAGCACCCGGAGCACGCGGTCCGCCGGGAGGTCGTCGAGGAGACCGGCCACACCGTCGGGGACGTCGAGCACGTCTTCGACGTCTACATGAGCCCCGGTTCGGTGACCGAGCGGATCTCCTTCTACGCGGCCGCCTACACGCCGGCGACCCGCACGCACGAGGGCGGCGGCCTGGACGAGGAGGGCGAGGACATCGAGATCCTCGAACTCCCCTTCCGCCGCGCCCTGGAGATGATCCGCACCGGCGAGATCGCCGACGCGAAGACCATCATGCTCCTCCAATGGGCGGCCCTGGACGGCCCGTTCGCGGCCAAGTGAGACCAGCCCCCGCGTCCCTGCAAGGACGCGGGGGCTACCTCGCCCCTTCAGGGGCAAGTGGCCGTCGCCTCCCCGCGAAGACGCGCGGGCTGTCGCGCCCCTTCAGGGGCAAGTGGCCGTCGCCTCCCTGCGAAGACGCGCGGGCTGTCGCGCCCCTTCAGGGGCAAGTGGCCGTCGCCTCCCTGCGAAGACGCGCGGGCTGTCGCGCCCCTTCAGGGGCGCGGGGAACTGCGCGATCAGCCACGACAGGCCGGCAGTCGCCACAGCACATCGCCGACTCGTGGCTAGGCGGACGCCCGCCGTTCCCGAACCACGGCGATCTCGCCCGGAGCCACCACAACCACCCCGTCGACCGGCTTCCCGGACAGCAGCTCCACCGACCCCGCGGCCACCGAAACCTCCGCCCCCGCACCCGCATGGTCGATCACGAACACGAAGTCCGCGTCCGCACCGCGCCGCACGACGACCTCCACGCCCTGAGGCGCCGCACGGCCCGCGGCCACCCCCGCCTCCTCGCGGATCCGTCCGAGCAGCCCCGCGAGGGTCTCCGCGTCCGGCAGCGTCGCCAGGTACCAGGCGCTGCCCGCGCCATAGGCGTGCCGCGTCACCGCGGGCACACCGGCCAGCGGCCCGTCGGCGTAGGACGTGACCACCTCGGCGCCCGCCGGCCGCACCCGCTCCGACCACAGCGAGCCCGTGCCGCCCCCGCCCAACGCCACCCGCTCACCCGGCAGCAGCGGGAACAGCTCGTCCGTGCGGACGCCCAGCACCTCGCGGAACGCCCCCGGGTAACCGCCCAGCCGCACATGGCTGTTCTCGTCGACCATGCCGCTGTGGAAGCCGACGGCCAGGGTGCCGCCGGCCTCCGCGAAGGCGGTGAGGTTGGCCGCGCCCGCGTCGTCCACCAGGTACAGGCTCGGGACCAGGACCGCCTTGTACGCCGACAGGTCCGCGTCCGGCCGGACGAAGTCCACGGCCACCCCGGCCCGCCACAGCGGCTCGTACCAGGCACGGACCAGCTCCTGGAAGCGCAGCTCGCCGCTCGGCTGGGACGGGAACTCCAGCGCCCAGCGGGCGTCCCAGTCCCAGACCACGGCCACCTCGGCGTTGCCGCCGCTGCCGCGGACCTCCGCCAGCGCCCGCAGGTCCGCGCCCAGCCGGACCACGTCCTGCCAGATCCGGCTGTCGGTCCCGGCGTGCGGCAGCATCGCGGAGTGCCACTGCTCGGCACCGGCCTTCGCCGCCCGCCACTGGAAGTAGCAGATGCCGTCCGCGCCGTGCGCCACGTGGGCGAGCGCGTTGCGGCGCAACTCACCGGGAGTCTTGGCGCGGTTGACGGGCTGCCAGTTCACGGCGCCCGTCGAGTGCTCCATCAGCAGCCACGGGCCGCCCGCCAGCGACCGCATCACGTCACCGCTGAGGGCGACGTCGATCTGCGACTCTGGGTCGGCGGACATCAGGTAGTGGTCGTTGGCCACCACGTCCAGCTCCGGGGCCCACCGCCAGTAGTCGAGGGCGTCGAAGTTGTGCATCACCATGAAGTTGGTGGTGGCCGGGATCGCCGGGGCCGCCTCCCGGAGCACGTCCCGTTCCGCCGTGTACAGCGACAGCAGTTCGTCCGAGCAGAACCGCCGCCAGTCCAGCTGGTGCGTCGGGTTCGGTACGGCACCGGTGGCGCGGGGCGGCAGGATCTCGTCCCAGGCGTAGTACCACTGGCTCCAGAACGCGGTGCCCCAGGCGTGGTTGAGGGCGGCCAGGTCGTCGCCGTAGCGGGCCCGCAGCCAGCGGCGGAAGGACTCGGCGCTGGTGTCGCAGTAGCAGGCCGCGTTGTGGCAGCCGTACTCGTTGTGGACGTGCCACATCGTCACGGCCGGGTGGCTCGCGTACCGTTCGGCGAGGGCGGCCGTGATCTTGAGCGAGGCCGCCCGGTAGGCGGGGCTGCTCGGGCAGAACGTCTGGCGGCTGCCGTACGACAGCGTGCGGCCGTCGCGGTCCACCGGGAGCGCCTGTGGGTGGGCGCGGAAGAACCAGGCGGGCGGGGCGGCCGTCGGCGTGGCGAGGTCGACGGCGATGCCGTTCTCGTGGAGCAGGCCGAGGATCCGGTCCGTCCGCGAGAAGTCGAGGACGCCCTCGGACGGCTCCAGCAGCGCCCACGAGAAGATGCCGACGCTCACCATGTTCACGCCCGCCTCGCGCATCAGACGGACGTCCTCGGCCCACACCTCCTCGGGCCACTGCTCGGGGTTGTAGTCGCCGCCGTAGACGATGCCGGGGACGGAGAGGGTGCGGTCGTTCATCGGGTGGCTCCGTTGGCTCCGGTCAGAAGGCGGCGGGTGATGTCCACGCCCCACGGGTCGAGGGAGAGCAGCCGGTCGCTGGAGGCGACCAGGCCGCCGACGGCCTCCACGTGCGCCGCCCAGCGGTCGCGCGTCTCCACGGCGGGGCGGGCCATCAGGCAGTCGGGGTCGTTGACCCAGAGCCGGCCGTGCTGCCACTGGCGGCCGGTCCCGGTGAACTCGGCCGGGTCCTGGCCCGGCTGGCTGTAGTCGTCGGCCTCGGGGCGGCGGCGCGGGGCGGTGTCGGGGCTGACCCGCATCGCGTCGAACAGGCCGACGGACGGCAGCATCGGCGCGCCGCAGCCCAGCAGGTAGGCGTCGGCGCCGATGGCCTCCCGGATCAGGGCGATGCCCTGCCGGTACGCGGTGAGCGGGTCGGCGCCCGAGTGCCGTACGCCGTCCATCGCGCCCGCGTAGAGGAAGTCGGTCTTGAAGTAGTCGTAGCCCTCGGCGCGCAGCGTGGCGAAGACCTCGGTGAGGTAGGCCGCGGCGGCCGGGTGGGTGGTGTCCAGGACGTACAGGTCGTGACCCCAGTTGCGGCCCGCGTGCAGCGGGCCGCCGTCGGGGTCGCGGACCAGCAGGTCCGGGTAGGTCTCGGCGAGCGCGCTCGCCGGGTCGACCAGGAAGGGCGCCGTCCAGATGCCCGCCCGGCGGCCGCGGCCGCGGATGGCGTCCGCGATGCCCCGCCGCGAGCGGAAGCGGCCGGAGAGGTTCAGCCAGTCGCCCAGGGCGCTCTGGTAGCCGTCGTCGATCTGCACCACGTCGACGGGCAGGTCGAGGGTGTCCATCGCCCGCAGGTTCTCGTGGATGTCGTCCTCGGTGACGGTCGTGAAGTACTCGTACCAGGAGCACCAGACGGTGGGCGCGGGCCGGGGCGCCGGCAGGGCCAGGGAGTCCGCCCACTCGCCCAGCACGGACTGGATGTCCGGGCCGGTCCACTCCTTGACCGGGCCGTCGGCCTCGACCTCGGCGACCCCGCGCGCCATGGTCAGCCGGACCGACGGCACCTCGTGCGGCGGGTTCACCGCCGCCCACAGCCGGGCCGGCGAGCCGTCACCCGGGTCGAGCGCCAGCAGGCCCTCGCCCTGGTAGGTCCCGGCGGGCACGGTCCTGCCGGGCCGGTAGCACACGGTCGCCCAGTTGGCGTTCGCCGGGCGGTACGGGGCGACGCCGAGCCGGTAGGAGCCGCTCGGCGACCAGGACTGCCAGCCCTCCTCGTGGACACGCGCGGACCAGGTGTCCACGGGCACGGAGGCGACCGGGGTGAACGGGTTGTGCACGGGGTTCTCTTTCGGAGGGGGCCGTCTCAGCCCTTGGCGGAGCCCAGGGTCAGGCCGCTGACGAACTGCTTCTGCAGCGCGAAGTACACGACGAGCGTCGGGATCGCGGTGAGCAGGGAGCCGGCGGCGACCAGGTTCGGGTCGGTGAAGTACTGGCCCGACAGGTTGTTCAGCGCCGAGGTGATCGGCATGTTCTCACCGGTCGAAATCAGCACCAGCGCCCAGAAGAAGTCGTTGTAGATCCAGATCGACAACAGGGTCGCCAGGGCCGCCATCGCCGGCCGGCACAGCGGCAGCGTGATCTGCCAGTACAGGCGCCACACCGACGCGCCGTCCACCAGCGCGGCCTCGGTCAGTTCGTGCGGCAGCGAGCGCATGTAGTTGCTGAGCACGAACGCGCAGAACCCGGACTGGAAGGCCACGTGGATGAGGACCAGGCCGAGCGCCGAGTCGTACAGCTTGCCGCTCTGCGTGATGCCCGGCAGGTTCGTCAGCAGGTACATCCGGTACAGCGGGGTGATGATGACCTGCTGGGGGAGCAGGTTGCCCGCCGTGAACACCAGCAGCAGCGCCAGGTTGAGCCGGAAGTCGAAGCGGCTGACGTAGAAGGCGACCATCGACGACAGGAACAGCGTGAGCAGCACGGCCGGGACCGCGATGATCAGCGTGTTCATGAAGTAGTGGGTCATGTCCGACTGCGTGAACGCGTTCGTGAAGTTGTCGAAGTTCAGCGTGTGCGGCCAGGACACGTACCCGCGGTCGCTGGTCTCGCTGTACGGGCGCAGCGCCGAGAAGACCGCCCACAGCAGCGGGGCGAGCCACGCGAGCGCGGTGACGGCGAGGAAGACGTGCAGCAGGACGCGGGCCGGACGGATCGGGGTGCGCTGTTTGCCCAGCGCGCTCACGGTGCTCATGCGCGCCGCTCCTTCCGGAAGGTCGCGATCAGGTACGGGATGATCACGATCAGGGAGATGACCAGCAGGACCACCGCGATCGCCGAGCCGTACCCGATGCGGCTGGACTCGCCGATGATGTTGTTGGTCACCAGGATGGAGAGCAACTCGGTGCCCTGGGCGCCCTTGTTGAAGACGAAGACCAGGTCGAAGGCGCGCAGCGCCTCGATGATGGTGACGACCAGGACGACCGTGTTGGTGGGCCGCAGGGTCGGGAAGATGACGTTCTTGAAGGTCTGCCACTCGTTGGCGCCGTCGAGGGCGGAGGCCTCGCGCAGCGACGGGTCGACGCTCTTCAGGCCGGCCAGGTAGAGGATCATCATATAGCCGGCGTGCCGCCAGGACGCGGCGATCAGGACCGCCCACAGGTTCAGCTTCGGGTCGCCGATCCAGTCGATGTAGTGGCCCGGCTTGTTGGCGCCGATGATGCTGTTGATCAGGCCGGTGTCCGGGTTGTAGATCAGCTGCCAGACGAAGCCGATGCACGCCATGGAGATGACGACCGGCAGGAAGAACGCCGTCTGGTAGATCCGGGTGAACCGGATCCGCTTGTCCAGCTGCACGGCCAGGAACAGGCCGAACGGCGTGGGTATCAGGATCAGTACGACGAACCAGATGACGTTGTGCTGGACCGCGGGCCAGAACTGCGGGTTGTCGCTGAAGAGCTGGTGGAAGTTGTCGAACCCGACCCACTTGATGGAGTCGAAGCCGATGCCGTCCCAGGTGGTGAAGGCCAGCAGGATCGAGGCGAGGGCGGTCACCCAGACCAGGAGGACGTGGAGCACCGTCGGCACGCCGGCCATGAAGGCCAGCGTGATGCGGTCGCGGCGGGTCAGCAGGCGCTTGTGCCCCTGCCGGACCCGCTTCTTCTCGGACGCGCGCCCAGGAGGCGGCACGGCGGCCGCCTCCTGGGACTTCGTGGTGATGTCAGTGGTCATTCAGCCGCTCACTCGGACGCGAAAATGGTCTTCTTCTGGCGCTCGATCGACGAGAGCAGGCTGTCGACGCCCTTCGGGTTCTGCAGGAACTTCTGCAGGCCGGGCTGCATCACCGTCGAGGTGAAGTCCGGTCGGGAGTCGCGGTCCATGAACTGGGTGAGGCTCTTGGCGTTGCTGATCATGTCGTACGCCTTCTTCTGCAGGGCGGAGTACGACGAAGTGTCCGCCTTGGAGGAGGCGGCCACCACGCTGGAGTCGGCCTTCAGGTAGATCTGCTCGGCGTCCGGGGTGCCCAGGTACTCCATGAGCTTGAAGGCGCCGGACTTGTTCTTCGGGGCCTTGCTGACCATGTAGCCGTCGGTGGGCGCCTCGACGGTGTCCTGGCCGTACGCGGAGTTGATCTCCGGGAAGGCGAAGAAGTCGAGGTCGTCCAGGTCGGCCTTGTTGGTGAACTGCTGGGCCACGAAGGAGCCGAGGAGGTACATGCCGGCCTTCTTGGAGACCAGGCTCTGCGCGGCGTCCTGCCAGGTGCGGCCCATGAAGCCGTCCTGGTGGTAGGGGAGGATCTCGGCCCAGTGGTCGAAGACGGCCTTGACCTTCGGGTCGGTCCACTCGGCCTTGCCGCCCATCAGGTCGACGTGGAAGTCGTAGCCGTTGATGCGGAAGTTGAGCTGGTCGAAGGTGCCCATGGCCGGCCAGGCGTCCTTGTCGCCGAACGCGATCGGGACCAGGCCGTCCTTCTTCATCTGCTTGCACAGGGCCACGAAGTCGTCCCAGGTGGTGGGGACCTTGTAGCCCTTCTCCTGGAAGAGGCTCTTGCGGTAGAAGATCGCCCAGGGGTAGGTGTCCAGCGGCACGAAGTAGTACTTGCCGTCCTCGCCCTTGCTGAGCTTCTTCATCGCGTCGGGGAAGCCGTCGCCGATCTTGTCCCAGACCTCGTCGATCGGGGTCGCGAGACCCTTCTTCGCGAAGAACTGCATCCGGTACCCGGCGAACCAGTTGAAGACGTCGTCCGGCGTCCCCTGCAGGTAGGAGTTGATCTGCTCCTGGAAGGTGTTGTGGTCCTTCGTGTTGACGTCGACGGTGATGCCCGACTGCTTCTTGAAGGTCGCGTACATCTCCGCGTAGGCCTTCTTCGGCACGGCGTCCGAGCCGTTGGAGCCCAGGGTGACGGTCTTCGGGTCGGAGGAGGACCCGCTGCCGCCGCAGGCGGAGAGCAGCGGTATGCCGCCCGCGAGCAGGGCGGCCGAACCGGCCCCACGCAGGACGTTTCGGCGGCTCGGACCCGGCAGGTGAAGACCGGACGGGGAGATGCGCATGGCGGCTCCTGAGTAACAGGGTTCGGCAAGGGGAGAGTTGATCTTCGAAAGGTCCCGAAACCGATCAGAAACCAACTCGGCCGAACATCGTGGGCGCCATAACAGCCGCTTGTCCGCTCATGCGTCAATAGCCTGCGTCCCTCTCGCCCGTCTCTTGCCCGAAACGTAATCGACATGGTTGCCTGCCGCTTTGTTGAACGGAGCGGTACGGCCGGGCCCCCGGCGGGCGAACTCCGTGGGGACTCGTGTGCGGGCATGTTGGTTTCGCACGGCGGGACCAGCGGTTAAGCCCGCGGTGGCCGCACCGCCGGCCGCCGTTCCCCGTGGCGTCGCGCCGATGTCTAGGAACGCACCAGCAGCTGGAAGTCGAAGGCGTACCGGGACGCCCGGTAGACATGGCTGCCGTACTCCACCGGACGTCCGGTGTCGTCGTAGGCCGTGCGCCGCATGGTGAGCAGCGCGGCGCCCTCCTTCTCGTCGAGGCGGCCGGCCTCCTCGGCGGTGGCGCTGCGCGCGCCCACGGTCTGCCGGGCGCTGTGCAGGGTGATCCCGGCCGTCCGCATCATCCGGTACAGACCGGTCGACTCCAGCCGCTCCGTGCCGAGTTCGAGCAGACCGGCGGGGAGGTAGTTGCAGAGGAAGGCCACCGGCTGGCCGTGCGTGCAGCGCAGCCGCTCCAGCACGACCACCTCCGCGCCCTCCGCGACGCCGAGCGCGGCGGCCACCTCGCCGGTCGCCGGGATCCGCTCGTTGCGCAGCACCCGCGTGCTCGGGCCCTGGCCGGCCGACTCCAGGTCGTCGTAGAGGCTGCTCAGTTCCAGCGGCCGCTTGACCTGGCTGTGCACCACCTGCGTGCCCACGCCCCGGCGGCGGACGAGGAGGCCCTTGTCGACGAGCGACTGGATGGCCTGGCGGACCGTGGGCCGGGACAGGCCGAGCCGCACCGACAGGTCGATCTCGTTGCCCAGCAGGTTGCCGGGGGCCAGCACCCCGTGCTCTATGGCCTCCTCCAGCTGCCGGGCGAGCTGGTAGTAGAGCGGGACCGGGCTGCCGCGGTCCAGCGCGAAGTCCAGGGAGCCGAGCGCCGCGCCGGTCGAGGTCCGGCCGGAACCGGCGGTTCGGGCGGAATCAGCGGTTCGGGCCACCGGGACGCCTCCTTCCGGGTTCGTGGGGATCACAGGTGCCGGCGGCGGCCGGCGACCTGCCGGTCGTAGTCCTCGCGGGCCCGCACGGCGGGCTCGCGGGTGGCGGTCGCGGCCACCGGCACGTCCCACCAGGCCTCGGCGCCCGGCGCGGTGGACGCCGGGTCCGTCTCGACGTACACGCAGGTCGGCCGGGAGCTCGCGCGGGCCGCGGCGAGCGCCGCGCGCAGCTCGCGCACGGTCTTGGCGCGCAGCACCTCCATGCCGAGGCTGGCCGCGTTCGCCGCGAGGTCGACCGGCAGCGGGGCACCGCCGAAGGTGCCGTCGGCCGAACGGAAGCGGTAGTCGGTGCCGAACCGCTCGCCGCCCACCGACTCGGAGAGCCCGCCGATGGAGGCGTACCCGTGGTTCTGGATCAGCACCAGGTTGACGGGCAGGCCCTCCTGGACGGCGGTGACGATCTCGGTCGGGTTCATCAGGTAGGTGCCGTCGCCGACCAGCGACCAGACCACGGTGTCCGGGGCGGCCTGCTGGACGCCGATGCCGGCCGGGATCTCGTAGCCCATGCAGGAGTAGCCGTACTCCAGGTGGTACTGGCGCGGCGACCGGGCCCGCCAGAGCTTGTGCAGGTCGCCGGGGAGCGAGCCGGCCGCGTTGATGACCACGTCGTCGTCGCCCACCACCGCGTCCAGGGCACCGAGCACCTGGGTCTGGGTCGGCACCGCGTCCTCGTCGTCCGCGCGGTAGGCGGCCTCGACGACCCGCTCCCAGCGCTCCTTGCCGTCCCGGTACTCGGCCTCGTAGGCCGCGGCCACCCGGTGTCCGGCGAGGGCCTTCGTGAGGGCGTCCAGCCCCGCCAGCGCGTCGCACACGAGGGTGCGGGCGGCCAGCTTGTGGGCGTCGAAACCGGTGATGTTCAGGTTGAGGAAGCGGACGTCCGGGTTCTGGAAGAGCGTGCCGGAGGCCGTGGTGAAGTCCGTGTACCGGGTTCCGACGCCGATCACCAGGTCGGCGGTGCGCGCCAGGCCGTCGGCGACGGCGGTCCCGGTGTGCCCGATGCCGCCCAGGTCGGCCGGGTGGTCGTGGCGGAGCGCGCCCTTGCCCGCCTGGGTCGAGGCCACGGGGATGCCGGTGGCCTCCACGAGGGCCCTCAGGGCGTCCTCGGCGCGGCTGTGGTGGACTCCGCCGCCCGCGACGATCAACGGCCGCTCGGCGGCCCGTACGGCGCGCACGGCGTCCGCCAGCTCCGCCGGGTCGGGAGCGGGCCGCCGTACCCGCCAGACGCGCTCGGCGAAGAACTCCTCGGGCCAGTCGTACGCCTCCGCCTGGACGTCCTGCGGAAGGGCGAGGGTGACCGCGCCGGTGTCGGCCGGGTCGGCGAGCACCCGCATGGCGTTCAGGGCCGACGGGACCAGCGCCTCGGGGCGGGTGATCCGGTCGAAGTAGCGGGAGACCGGGCGCAGCGTGTCGTTGACCGAGACGTCGAACTCGACGGGGTGCTCCAGCTGTTGCAGCAGCGGGTCGGGCGCGTGGCTGGCGAAGTAGTCGCCGGGCAGCAGCAGCACCGGCAGCCGGTTGATCGTGGCCAGCGCCGCCCCGGTCACCAGGTTGGTGGCGCCCGGTCCGATGGACGTGGTCACCGCCTGCGCGGAGAGCCGGTCCAGCTGCCGGGCGTGGCCGACCGCCGCGTGCACCATCGCCTGCTCGTTGCGGCCCTGGTGATAGGGCATGACGTCGCCGTACTCCAGCAGCGCCTGGCCGATGCCCGCCACGTTGCCGTGGCCGAAGATGCCCCAGGTGCCGGCGATCAGCCGGTGCCTGACGCCGTCGCGCTCGGTGTACTGGGCGGACAGGAACCGCACCAGCGCCTGGGCGACGGTCAGGCGGGTGGTCGGCTGGCTCATGGGGACCTCATTCGCGCGGGACGGTGTCCAGGGGTACGCCGGGCGGGAGCGGGTAGGGATCGCGGGGCTCCCGGGTGCAGGGGTGCCTCTCAGGTGTAGTTCGGGGCGGGCCGAACTGTCAATGGTTTGTACTTACATTCGGACCTGAGTGTGAAATGATGTCTTAACAAAGTATTGACAGCGGGCCGCGCAGGGACTTGTATCCCGTCCCAACGCACAGCACCGACCCGGACCGGCCCCGTCCGGACCGGGTCAGGATCCTCGCGGATCTCCTCTCCTTCCCGTCGCACAGTGAGGTGCAGGCACGATGGACCGCTCATCCCGAATCCGCACGCGGAGACTGGCCCCCTTCGTGGCCGTGGCCGCTGCGGCCGCCCTGACCCTCGCCGGCTGCTCCAGCAGCTCCGGCGGAAAGAAGTCGGAGGAGGGCGGGGCGTCCGCCGCCGCCGGCAAGGCGAGCACCCCGCGCATGACGGTCGCCCTCGTCACCCACCAGGCTCCCGGCGACACCTTCTGGGACATCGTCCGCAAGGGCGCCCAGGCGGCCGCCGACAAGGACAACGTCAAGCTCGTCTACTCCGCCGACCCGAACGCGGGCAACCAGGCCAACCTGGTGCAGAACGCGATCGACCAGAAGGTCGACGGGATCGCCGTCACCCTCGCCAAGCCGGACGCCCTCAAGGCCGTCATCGGCAAGGCGACCGCGGCGAACATCCCGGTCGTCGGCCTCAACTCCGGCCTGAGCGACTGGAAGAAGCTCGGCCTGCTGGAGTTCTTCGGCCAGGACGAGACGGTGGCGGGCGAGGCGCTCGGCAAGCGGCTGAACACGGAAGGCGCCAAGAAGGTCGTCTGCGTCATCCAGGAGCAGGGCAACGTCGGCCTGACCCAGCGGTGCGACGGCGTGAAGAAGACCTTCTCGGGGACGACGGAGACCCTGTACGTCGACGGCACGTCCCCGACCGCGGTCAAGTCCACGATCACCGCCAAGCTCAAGACGGACGGCGCCATCGACCACGTGATCACGCTCGGCGCCCCGATCGCGCTGATCGCCGTGCAGTCGGTGTCGGACGCGGGCAGCAAGGCGCAGATCGCGACCTTCGACCTCAACAAGGACCTGACCGGCGCGATCAGCAAGGGGACCATCGAGTTTGCCGTGGACCAGCAGCCGTACCTGCAGGGCTACCTGGCCGTCGACTCGCTGTGGCTCTACAAGAACAACGGCAACTACATGGGCGGCGGTGAGCAGCCGGTGCTGACCGGCCCGGCCTTCGTCGACAAGTCCAACGTCGAGAAGGTCGCCCAGTTCGCCGCGAAGGGCACACGGTGAGCGGTATGAGTCACCAGGCACCGCCGGCGGTGGCGACACCGCCGGCCCCCGGCCCCGGGCAGAAGGACGGGCGTACCGCACAACGCCCGCTGGCGCTGCGGGTGCTGGCCCGCCCGGACGTGGGCGTGTTCCTCGGCGCGGTCGCCGTGTACGTGTTCTTCCTGGTCGCGGCACCGCCGGTGCGCGAGGCCGGCGCGATGGCGAACATCCTGTACCAGTCGTCCACCATCGGCATCATGGCGCTGCCGGTGGCCCTGCTGATGATCGGCGGCGAGTTCGACCTCTCCGCCGGTGTCGCGGTGGTCAGTTCGGCGCTCACCGCGAGCATGCTCAGCTACCAGCTGACGCTCAACGTGTGGATGGGCGTCGTCGTCGCCCTGGTCGTCTCGCTCGCCATCGGCGCCTTCAACGGCTGGATGGTGGTGAAGACCGGGCTGCCCAGCTTCCTGGTCACCCTCGGCACCTTCCTGATCCTGCAGGGCGTCAACCTCGCCGTCACCAAGCTGGTCACCGGCAACGTCGCCACCGACGACATCAGCAACATGGACGGCTTCGACCAGGTCAGGAGCGTCTTCGCGTCCTCCTTCCACATCGGCGGCGTGGAAGTGAAGATCACCATCGTGTGGTGGCTGGTCTTCGCCGCCATCGCCACCTGGGTGCTGCTGCGCACCAAGTACGGCAACTGGATCTTCGCCGTCGGCGGCAACAAGGAGAGCGCCCGCGCGGTCGGCGTCCCGGTGACCTTCACCAAGATCTCGCTGTTCATGCTGGTCGGCTTCGGCGCCTGGTTCGTCGGCATGCACCAGCTGTTCTCCTTCAACACCGTGCAGTCCGGCGAGGGCGTCGGCCAGGAGCTGATCTACATCTCCGCCGCGGTCATCGGCGGCTGCCTGCTGACCGGCGGCGCGGGCTCGGCGATCGGCCCGGTCTTCGGCGCCTTCATGTTCGGCATGGTGCAGCAGGGCATCGTCTACGCCGGCTGGAACCCGGACTGGTTCAAGGCGTTCCTCGGCGTGATGCTGCTCGGCGCCGTCCTGATCAACCTGTGGGTCCAGCGCACCGCGACCAGGAGGTGACCCGATGACTGACAACGCAACCGGAACCCACGGCGCCGGCCTCCCGGACACGGAGCCGGCCGAGGACGCCCCGATCGTCGAACTGCGCGGCGCGGGCAAGTCCTACGGCAACATCCGCGCCCTGCACGGCGTCGACCTCAAGGTCTTCCCCGCCCGGGTCACCTGCGTCCTCGGCGACAACGGCGCCGGCAAGTCGACCCTCATCAAGATCATCTCGGGACTGCACCAGCACACCGAGGGCGACTTCCTCGTCGACGGCGCGCCGGTGCGCTTCAGCAGCCCGCGCGAGGCCCTCGACAAGGGCATCGCCACCGTCTACCAGGACCTCGCCACCGTCCCGCTGATGCCCGTGTGGCGGAACTTCTTCCTCGGCTCCGAGATGACGAAGGGCCCCTGGCCGGTCCGCCGTCTGGACATCGCCGGGATGAAGGAGACCGCCGACCGCGAACTGCGCAACATGGGCATCGTCCTGGACGACCTGGAGCAGCCCATCGGCACCCTCTCCGGCGGCCAGCGCCAGTGCGTGGCCATCGCCCGAGCGGTCTACTTCGGCGCCCGGGTCCTGATCCTGGACGAGCCCACCGCCGCCCTCGGCGTCAAGCAGTCCGGTGTGGTGCTGAAGTACATCGCCGCCGCCCGCGAACGCGGCCTCGGCGTCATCTTCATCACCCACAACCCGCACCACGCGTACATGGTCGGCGACCACTTCAGCGTGCTGCGCCTCGGCACCCTCGAACTCTCCGCCGAGCGCAGCGGGATCACCCTCGAAGAGCTGACCAACCACATGGCGGGCGGCGCCGAACTGGCCGCCCTCAAGCACGAACTGTCCCAGGTCCGCGGAGTCGACACCGAGGAACTCCCGGAAGAGGAGGACCTGCCCGCCCGCTCGGCGGCCGGTCCGGAAGGAAAGTCCTGAGCATGGCGAACGCCCTCGACCGCATCCGTGTCGGCTCGGCCCCCGACTCCTGGGGCGTCTGGTTCCCCGACGACCCCCGGCAGGTGCCCTGGGAACGCTTCCTCGACGAGGTCGCCGAGGCCGGGTACCCGTGGATCGAACTGGGCCCGTACGGCTACCTCCCCACCGACCCGGCCCGCCTCACCGACGAGATCGGCCGGCGGAACCTGAAGGTCTCGGCCGGCACCGTCTTCACCGGCCTGCACCGCGGCCCGGCCGTCTGGGAGTCCACCTGGGAGCACGTCAGCCAGGTCGCCGCGCTCACCCAGGCGATGGACGCGAAGCACCTGGTGGTCATCCCGTCCTTCTGGCGGGACGACAAGACCGCCGAGATCCTGGAGCCGCACGAGCTGACCGGCGAGCAGTGGGCCCACCTGACCAAGGGCATGGAACGCCTCGGCCACGAGGTCAAGGAGCGGTACGGCCTGGACATCGTCGTCCATCCGCACGCCGACACCCACATCGACACCGAGGAGCACGTGGAGCGCTTCCTCGACTCGACCGACGCGGACCTGGTCGGCCTCTGCCTGGACACCGGCCACTACGCGTACTGCGGCGGCGACAGCGTCAAGCTGATCGAGACCTACGGCGAGCGGATCGGCTACCTGCACCTCAAGCAGGTGGACCCGGCGATCCTGGCCGACGTGCAGGCCAAGGGCACCCCGTTCGGGCCGGCCGTGGCGCAGGGCGTGATGTGCGAACCGCCCGCCGGCGTGCCGGAGCTGGGCCCGGTGATGGAGGCGGCGCAGCGCCTCGGCGTCGACCTGTTCGCCATCGTCGAGCAGGACATGTACCCCTGCGAGCCGGACAAGCCGCTGCCCATCGCGGTGCGCACCCGGCAGTTCCTGCGGTCCTGCGGGGCCTGAGGGCGGGAACACGCGCCCGGGGTCCGGACGTTCACAGGGTCGACGGGACGACACCGGACGATGGCCATGGGGGCGACGATGACGGACGAAGAGCGGGCACGGCCGGACGCGGACACCGCGGCCGAGGAGGCGCGGCACCGGCGTTTCGGCGCGCTCCCGGACCGGATCCTGCCGGAGGACATGGTCGAGACCAGGCCGGCGACCGGTCACGACCCGGACCGGGACGCCTACGACCCGGACGAGTTCGCGGTCCGCTACGGCCTCTGAGCCGCCGGGACCCGGACCGCGCCGTGGGCGAACAGGCTCTCGGCGCAGTCCAGCACCGTCTCGCGGGCCGGCCGCGGCCGCCAGCCGAGCAGCCGCGCCGCCTTCTCGGTGGTGTGCCGGTTGCGCCGGCCCAGCGCCGGGGTGATCTCCCGCAGCGAGGGGTCCCGGAAGCGGGCCGCGAGGCGCACGGCGAAGTCCGGCAGAGTGCGCGTCGGCACCTGCCGTCCGCGCTCGCCCAGACCCTCCCGCAGGAACCGCGCCAGGTCCGCCATCCACACGAACTCGCCGGTGGCCAGGAACCGTTCGCCCGCGGCGGCCGGTGAGGTCATCGCGCCGAGGTGCACGTCCACGAGGTCACGGACGTCCACCACCTCCAGCCCGATGCGGGGCACGCCGGGCATCGCGCCGGAGAGCATCCGGGCGACGATCCCGACGGAACCGGCGGTGTCCGGCGCCAGCACCGGCCCGAAGACGGCGCCGGGCAGCACGGTGGTCAGCTCGGTCGCGCCGCCGTGCTCCCGCATGAACTCCCAGGCCGCCAGCTCGGCGAGGGTCTTCGCCCGCCGGTAGGGGATCAGCGTGGGATCCTCCGGATCGGTCCACAGCGTCTCGTCGGTGACGCCCTGCGTGGCGTACGACGACGGGCTCGCGGCGTTCGCGGCCGACGTCATCACCACCCGCCGTACGCCCGCCGCGGTGGCCGCCCGCAGCACCCGCAGGGTGCCGTCCCGGGCCGGGGTGACCAGATCGGGTGCCGTGGCGCTCACGCCCAGCGGGGAGGCCACGTGGAGCACCCGGTCGACGCCCTTCACCGCGGCCTCCCACCCGGCGTCGGCGGTGAGGTCGGCGACGGCGAAGTCCAGCCGCCCGGCCGGGTCGGCGACCGTCGAGACGGCGTCGAGGACCGCCTGCTCGCGGCCCGGTGCGCGCACGGTCGTCCGCACGTCGTAGCCGCGGCGCAGCAGCTCGGCGACGCACCAGCCGGCGATGTATCCGGTGCCGCCGGTCACCAGGACGAGTTCGGGCATGACTGACCTCCACGGATGTGCTGGGATGTGCCAGAATCGGCAATGAAACGGAGACCCCTCCGCTACGTCTCCCAACGTACCGGAGGGGCCTCCGGATAGCAATCCACACCGGACGGACGACTGACACCGTGAACCCGCAGCCCTCGAAGCCGACGCGGAAGGACGCCCGCGACAACCGGGACCGGATCCTGGCCGCCGCCCGCGCGGAACTCTCCGCCGCCACCTCGGCGTCGCTCTCCGCGATCGCCCGCACGGCCGGGGTCGGCATCGGCACGCTCTACCGGCACTTCCCGACCCGGGAGGCGCTGATCATGGAGCTGTACCGGCACGACCTCCAGCACCTGATCGACCTCGCGCCCGAGCTGCTGCGGACGCATCCGCCGCTGGTGGCCCTGCGCCGCTGGTGCGACGAGGTGGCCCGCTACGGCAGGCTCAAGTTCGGCGTCTCGGAGGTCGTGCACGCGGCGATGGGCGGCGGCGCCGACCCGATGTACGAGCCGTTCGTGCGCGCCATCGCGGTCCTGCTCGACGCGGGCGCGGCGGACGGCACGCTGAAGCCGGACGTCGACCCCGAGGACGTGCTCCTCCAGCTCAGCGTCCTGTGGCGGATCGACCCGGCGCGCGGCGACGCGCAGGCGCGGGCGGCGCGGATCCTGGAACTCGTCGTGGACGGGCTGCGGGCCCGGTGAACACCGAAAGGGCGGGGCGGGGCGCCCGGACCGCGTGCTTCGGTCCCGGTGCCCCGCCCCGCCGTGCGCGGTGTCAGGCTCCGCGCACCTCTGCGATCGACACCGGACGGTGCTCGTGCAGAGACAGGGTGCAGGCCTCCGCGATCCAGCCGGCCTCCAGGGCGTCCTCCACCGTGCAGGGAGAGGGCCGGGAGCCGGCCACGACCTCGGTGAACGCGGCGAGTTCGGCGCGGTAGGCCGCGGTGAAGCGGTCCATGAAGAAGTCGTGCGGGGTGCCCGCGGGGAAGGTCACGCCCGGCTCGACCGAACGCAGCGGGAGCTTGTCCTCCAGGCCGACCGCGATCGAGTCCCGGAAGCCGTGCAGCTCCATGCGGACGTCGTAACCCCGTGCGTTGTGGCGGGAGTTGGAGACCACCGCGAGGGTGCCGTCGTCCAGGGTGAGGATCGCGCCCGTGGTGTCGGCGTCGCCCGCCTCCTTGATGTAGTCGGCGCCCCGGTTGCCGCCCGCCGCGTACACCTCGGTGACCTCACGGCCGGTCACCCAGCGGATGATGTCGAAGTCGTGCACGGAGCAGTCCCGGAAGATCCCGCCGGAGACCGCGACGTAGGCGGCGGGCGGCGGAGCCGGGTCCAGGGTGGTGGACCGGACGGTGTGCAGCGCGCCCAGCTCGCCGGCCTGTACGGCGGCCCGCGCGGCGGCGAACCCGGCGTCGAACCGCCGGTTGTAGCCGATCTGGATGGGCACGCCCGTGTCCCGGACCGCCTCCAGGACCCGCACGCCCTCGCTCATCCGCTTGGCGACCGGCTTCTCGCAGAAGACCGGGATGCCGGCCTCGACGCCCGCCAGGATCAGCGCGGGGTGGGCGTCGGTGGCGGCCGCCACCACGATGCCGTCCACGCCCGCGGAAAGCAGCGCCTCGGGCGAGTCCACGACCTCGCCGCCGAACTTCTCGGCGGCGGCCTTGGCGGCGTCCGCGAACGGGTCGGTGAGGACGAGCGACTCGACGGCGTCGAGCCCGGACAGGGTCTCGGCGTGGAAGGCTCCGATGCGGCCGAGGCCGAGGATTCCGATACGCATGAGGGTGTTACTCCTTGATGTGTACGCGTCCCGAGGGGCGCGGGGCTGTACCGATGTGCGGCTTAGCCGCATGGGCGCGATCGGCCACGACGCGGCCGCGGGCGGCCCGTGACCCGGCGTGGCAGCCCCTCAGTCGAGCCCGCCCAGCACGTTCTGGTCCCAGTCGATCACCGAGCCGGTCACCACGCCCGACCGGTCCGACAGCAGCAGCACCACGAAGTCGGCGATCTCGTCCGGCTGGCCGAGCTTGCCCATCGGCAGCCGCGCGGCGGCCTCGTCCAGCCACCCGTCCGACGCCCCGTGGAACTCCCGCTGCGTGGCGTCCTCGCCCTCCGTCGCCGTCCAGCCGATGTTGAGGCCGTTGATCCGCACCCGGTCCCAGCGGTGCGCGTGCGCCGCGTTGCGGGTCAGCCCGATCAGCCCGGCCTTGGCCGCGACGTACGGCGCGAGGAACGGCTGCCCGCCGTGCGCGGACGACGTGATGATGTTGACCACGGTGCCGGGCGCCTTGCGGGCGACCATGTCGGCCACCGCCGCCTGCATCGCGAAGAACGGCCCCTTCAGGTTGACCGCGATGTGCTGGTCGAACAGTTCGGGCGTGGTGTCCAGCAGGGTGCCCCGGGAGGTCAGCCCCGCCGCGTTGACCAGGCAGTCGATCCGGCCCCACGCCCCGATCACCTCGGCCACCGAGGACCTGGCCTGCCCGGCGTCCGACACGTCGGCCCGGATGTACCGCGCCTCGCCGCCGGCGGCGGAGAGTTCGGCCGCCAGCGCCTCGCCGGGCCCGGGACGGCGGCCGGTGACGGCGACCGCGGCGCCCTCACGCACCGCGGCCCGCGCGACGGCGGCGCCGACGCCCTGGCTGCCGCCGTTGACGAGGACGACCTTGTCGTCGAGAAGTCCCATGGATTCCTTGGCCTTTCCGCTCGCTCAGCTCTCGCGCCGGACCGTGGCGGCCCGCAGTTCGTCCCGCAGCACGCGGGTCGCCCAGCCCTCGCGCAGCGCCCGGCGCACCAGGTCCGCCTGCGAGGGCGGGGCCATGCCGTCGACCGGCGGATCGTTGTCGAGGTTGGTCGGGAACGGGTAGCCCTCGGCGCTCGCCGCGATGACGTGGTCCAGCCACGCCTCGGAGGCGCCCTCCTCCTGGCGCCGGCGCAGCACCGGGTAGACCGCGTTGGTCACCGCTTCCCGGTCCACGGTCTCCATCGCCCGGCCGAAGGCCGAGGACACCTGGAGCAGGTTGGCGGTCCGCCGCACGTCGACGCTCCGGTTGGTGCCGGCGCCGTGGAACACCGCCGGGTTGAAGAACGCCGCGTCGCCCTTGGCCAGCGGCAGCTGCACGTGACGGGCCTTGAAGTACTCCTGGAACTCCGGGCGCCGCCAGGCCAGGTAACCCGGCTCGTAGGTCTGGGAGTACGGCAGGTACAGCGTGGGCCCGGACTCCACCGGCATGTCGCAGTGCGCGACCGCGCCCTGCAGGGTGAGCGCGGGGGAGAGGCGGTGCACGTGGGCCGGGTAGGCCCCGGCCTGCTCGTCGGAGAGGAAGCCGAGGTGGTAGTCGCGGTGCGCGGTCTGCGCCACCCCGCCCGGGTTGACCACGTTGACCTGCGAGGTGACCTGGTAGCCGGGGCCCAGCCAGGCCCGGGAGACCAGGGCCAGGATGTCGTTGGCGTAGTAGTCGGCGAACACCTCCGGGTCGTAGAGCGCCGCCTTCTCCAGCGCGTTCCACACCCGTTCGTTGGCGCCGGGCCTGGCGAAGTGGTCGCCCGCCCGCGCGCCCGACTCCTTCTGCTCCGAGATCAGCGCGTCGAACACCGCCGAGGCCCGGTCCACGACCGTCGGATCGGGGAAGGCGCCCTTGAAGACGACGACGCCGGGGCCGTCGGTGAGGGCGCGCACGAGTTCGGTGCGGATGCCGTGGGACGTGTCGCGGGCGCGCAGCCGCTCGCTGTCGTAGACGAGGACGTTCTGCTCGACGGCCGCGGCGTGCGGGTAGTCGGCCGGATCGGTGGTCCGCTCGACCAGCGCGCGGAAGGTGTCGAGATCGCAGTCCTGCCCGGAGAGCCAGGCGCGGTCCTGTTCGGCGGCGAGGGACATCGGCGTCCTTCTTTCGGTCAGGGCCATGGTCACGGCCCGGGGCCCTGGGAGCGGCGGGGCTCTGCCATTCTTGTCAGTACAAACCCCTCGAACAACCAGCAGCGAGCCATCAAAAACCCCTCAAGGAGCCAGGTCGTGGGCCACCCCTTCCCGATCCGGGAGATCGCACGTCAGGCAGGGCTCAGCGAGGCCACCGTGGACCGGGTCCTGAACGACAGGGGAGGGGTGCGGGAGAGCACCCGGCGGGAGGTGCGGCAGGCGATCGCCGACCTGGACCGGCAGCGCACCCAGGTCCGGCTGGTGGGCCGCACCTTCATGGTCGACATCGTGATGCAGGCTCCCGAGCGGTTCACCACCGCGGTGCGCGGCGCGCTGGAGGCCGAGCTGCCCTCGCTGCACCCGGCGGTGGTGCGCTCGCGGTTCCACTTCCGGGAGACCGGGCCGGTGGCCGAGCTGGTGGCGACGCTCGACCGGACGGCCCGCCGCGGCTCGCAGGGCGTGATCCTCAAGGCGCCGGACGTCCCCGAGGTCACCGAGGCCGTCGGGCGTCTGCGGGCGGCGGGCATCCCGGTCGTCACCCTCGTCACCGACCTGCCCGCCAGCGGCCGGCTCGCCTACGTCGGCAGCGACAACAGGGCGGCCGGCGCCACCGCCGCCTACCTGACGGGCCAGTGGCTCGGCGACCGCCCCGGCAACGTCCTCACCAGCCTCAGCAGCGGCTTCTTCCGCAACGAGGAGGAGCGCGAGATGGGCTTTCGCAGCGTCATGCGGGCCACCCATCCCGAGCGCACCGTGGTGGAGATCGCCGAGGGACAGGGCCTGGACGCCACCCAGTACGACCTGGTGCGCGCGGCACTCGAACGCGACCCGGAGATCCGGGCCGTCTACTCCATCGGCGGCGGCAACAACGCGACCCTGCGCGCCTTCGCCGACCTGGGACGGGAGTGCGCCGTGTTCGTCGCCCACGACCTCGACCACGACAACACCCGCCTGCTGCGCGAGCACCGCCTGTCCGCCGTCCTCCACCACGACCTGCGCCACGACATGCGCGAGGCCTGCCACCTGGTGATGCGCGCGCAGGGCGCGCTGCCCCCCGCGGGCCCGACCCTGCCGTCGGCCATCCAGGTGGTCACGCCCTACAACATGCCCGCCGCCACGGTCCGCTGAGCGCGCTCACAGGGTGATCGCGTACGCCTTGCGCAGCGTCTCGTGCACCGTCCACGTCGTACGGTCGCCCGCGCGGAGCACGGCCATGTCCCCGGGCCCCACCGTGAGCGTCGGGCCGTCCGCCACCTCGATCGTCGCCGAGCCGCTGACCACCACGAACAGCTCGTCCGCCTCGGTGTCGGTGACCACACCCGGGGTGATCTGCCAGATCCCGCGGATCTGTTTGCCATCGGCCGACTCCCAGACCACCTTCCCGGTGACCTCGGGGGTGCCGGAGAGGATCTGGGCCGCATCCAGCGGCTCCGGTTCGAGGTCGGCGTCGGGGATGTGGAGGGCGAAGCTGTGCGTCGTCATACGGCGACCCTAGCGAGCCCGGACGCACCCTGGGCGTGGACAGGGTGTGGGGCATCCGGCCTGGTGGGAGGACACTTCGTCGGGCCGCCGGACTGGCGGGCGCGGCGTGCCGGGGCGATCGTGGAGGGCATGGCCGACTCCACGGCGGTGGCGGAGCCGCACTCCCACGACACCCGCGAGGCCGTCCTGTTCGGCGGGGTCTACGGCGCCGTGCTGGCCTCCTCGATGGTCGCGGCGCTCACCCAGTACGGCCACACCTCCGCCGCCAGCCGCCGCTACGACGCGCTGTGGCTCCTGGTGACCGCCGGCGCCTCCGCCCTGGCGCACGGCTACGCCCACTACATCGCCGAGCGCGCCCCGCACCGGCGCTGGGACGGGCTGCGCGCCCTGGCCCTGGAGTGGCCGCTGGTCACGGCGGTGCTGCCCACGGTCTTCCTGCTGGCGGGCGCCGGCTGGAACTGGTGGCCGCCCAAGGGCGTCGAGTACCCGGCGTTCCTCCTGAACATCGTGATCCTGTTCGGGCTCGGTCTCGTCACGGCCCGCCGGTCGGCGCGGAGTTGGCCCGCGGCCGTCCTCATCGGCCTGCTCGACGCGCTGCTCGGGGTGATCGTGGTGGTCGCCAACGCGCTGATCAAGTAGATCCGGTTCCTTGAACGGTCAACGGTCTACGATCACTTCTGGTCACTGTTCCTCCCGGGCAAGGAGCCGGTATGACAACCGTCGACGCGGTCACCGCCGAGGCCGTCGAGAGCCTGCGGAACACCGACGACCCCCGGCTGCGCGAGCTGCTGGCCGCGCTGATCCGGCATCTGCACGCCTTCGCGCGCGAGACCCGGCTGACCCCGCCCGAGTGGGAGAACGCGGTCGCCTTCCTCACCGAGACCGGCCGGACCTGCACCGACACCCGGCAGGAGTTCATCCTGCTGTCGGACGTCCTCGGCCTGTCGACGGTGGTCGAGACGGTCAACGCGCACCGCGCGCCCGGCGCCACCGAGTCCACCGTCCTCGGCCCCTTCCACCTGACCGAGTCCCCGGTCCGGGAGCTGGGCGCGGACATCGACCTGGTGGGCACGGGAGAACCCTGTGTGATCAGCGGCGTGGTCCGGTCCACCGACGGCACCCCGCTGCCCGGCGCCGTCGTGGACGTCTGGCAGGCCGACCCGCACGGCTTCTACGACGTCCAGCAGCCCGGCGTCCAGCCGTCCGGCAACGGCCGCGGCCTGTTCACCGCCGACGCCGAGGGGCGCTTCCGGTTCCGTACCTGCGTGCCCCGCGCCTACCCGGTCCCGGCCGACGGCCCGGTGGGCGCCCTGCTCAAGGCCACCGGCCGGCACCCCTACCGTCCCGCCCACGTCCACTTCATCGCCTCGGCCGCGGGACACGCGCCGGTCACCACGCACGTCTTCGTCGCGGGCGGCGAGTACCTGGACTCCGACGCCGTGTTCGCGGTCAAGGAGAGCCTGGTCAAGGACTTCACGCCGACCGACGACCCGGCGCTCGCGGCGGAGTTCGGCGTGCCGAACCCGTTCCGGCACGCCCGGTTCGACCTCGTGCTGGAGCGTGCGTGAACCCGCCGGACCTCGGGTGCGGGACCCGTCCGGCCCGCGTGCTCCTCCGGCCCGGCGCCGCGCTCACCGCGCCCGCCGGGGAGGCTTCTCCTCGCGTGGGCCTCACCCGCTAGAGGGCGGTCTGCCGTGCCGCCCGGACGCCGTCCAGCGCGATGCCCATCACCCGGTCGCGCTGGGTCTCGTCCTCGAAGGCCGTCGCCGTGATGCCCGAGACCATCCGCAGCAGGTCGCCGATCTCCATGTCCGTCCGTACCACGCCGGCTTTCTGGGCCCGCTCCAGCAGCGGGCCGCCTGCGCCGTACATCGAGTCGCGGCAGGCCTGGAAGATCTCCGACTCGTCGTTGAGGGCGTCGCGGACCGCGCGCTTGGTGACCATGTAGGCGGTGAACCGGTCCAGCCAGGCGGTCAGGGCCTGCCAGGGCTCCTGCTCGGCGAGGTCGACGGCCACCCGGCACAGGGTGTTGACCTCGTCGGCGTACACGCTCTCGAAGAGGTCCCGGCGGGTGGGGAAGTTGCGGTACAGCGTGCCGATGCCGACCCCGGCGCGGCGCGCGACGTCCTCCAGGGAGGCCTCCGCGCCGTTCTCGGCGAACGCCTCGCGGGCGGCCGCGAGCAGCGCGTCGTAGTTGCGGGCCGCGTCTTTCCGGTGCGGTCTGCGGGACGCGACGATCTCACTGACGGGGAAGGTGCCGGCGGTCACTGCTGCCTCCCGGGGGACGAAGGTGAACCGGAGGGATTCCTCGACTTCGGTTGAAGCGGAGGTCCGCCTCCAGTACAGTGGAGGGGTACCTCCACTTTAGCAGTGCGAGAAGGGCCCGCCACGGCCGGACGCGGCCTGCGCCCGCGCCCTTCCGCACCCGCCCAGACACCCCCCTTCCTCGTTGTTTCCCTCCGTGTCCGATGTTCGGAGAGGCTCCTTCATGCCCCGGAAGTCCACCCGCCTCACCTTCGCGGTCCTCGCGACCGGTGCCGGCGTGTTCTCCATGCTCCAGTCGCTGGTCGCGCCGGCCCTGCCGACCGTCCAGCACGCCCTGCACACCTCGCAGTCCAACGCGACCTGGGTGATGACGGCCTACCTGCTGTCCGCCTCCGTCTTCACCCCGATACTCGGCCGGGTCGGCGACCTGACCGGCAAGAAGCGCACCCTCGTCGCCGTCCTGCTGGCCGTCCTGGCCGGCTGTCTGCTCGCCGCCCTCGCGCCGAACATCGGCGTCCTGATCCTCGCCCGGGTCGTCCAGGGCGTCGGCGGCGCCCTGTTCCCGCTCTCCTTCGGCATCATCCGCGACGAGTTCGCCCCGTCCGAGGTCAGCGGCAGCATCAGCAACCTGTCCGCGGTGATCGCGGCCGGCGGCGGCGTCGGCATCGTCGCCGCCGGTCCCATCGTCTCCGCGCTGGACTACCGCTGGCTGTTCTGGATCCCGGTCGGCGTGGTCGCCGTGACCGTCCTGATCGCCGCCCGCTACGTCCCCGAGTCGCCCAAGAGGGCCGAGGGCAGCGTCAGTTGGCTCGGCGCCGGGCTGCTCTCCGCCTGGCTGGTGGCGCTGCTGCTGCCGCTGAGCCAGGCCGGACAGTGGGGCTGGGGCTCCGCCAAGGTGCTCGGCCTGTTCGGTACGGCCGTCGTGCTGTTCGCAATCTGGCTGCTGGCCGAGGCCCGCTCCCGCAACCCGCTGATCGACCTGCGCGTCATGCGGCTGCCCGTCGTCTGGACCACCAACGCCGCCGCCCTGCTGTTCGGCGCGGGCATGTACGCGCTCTGGTCCTTCCTGCCCGGCTTCCTCCAGACGCCGTCCGTCGCCGGGTACGGCTTCGGCGCCAGCGTCACCGCGTCCGGACTGCTGATGCTCCCGATGCTGCTCGCGATGTTCGGCTCGGGCATCCTCAGCGGCCGGCTGGAGCCCAGGGTGGGCGCGAAGGCGCTCCTCACCGCGGGCGCGGCCTTCGGTGCCCTCGCGCTCGGGCTGCTCGCCCTGTGGCACACCGCGCAGTGGCAGATCGCCGTCGTCTCCGGCCTGTTCGGCCTCGGCATCGGCCTGGCCTTCGCCTCCATGGCCAACCTCGTCGTCGGCAGCGTGCCGCCCGAGCAGACCGGCGCCGCGACCGGCATGAACGCCAACATCCGTACCATCGGCGGCTCCATCGGCGCCGCGCTCACCAGCGTCCTGGTCACCGGCCGGCTCCAGCCCTCCGGCCTGCCCTACGCCTCCGGCTACACCCACGCCTGGACCCTGCTGGCCCTGTTCTGCCTGGCCGCCGCCGGGGCCGCGCTCCTGGTCCCGGCCCGCCGCGACCGGCGCGTCACCGTAGCGGTCACGGAGCGGGCGGCGGCAGCACCCGCACGCGTACGGTAATGTTGACCTGCGTGATCACGCGGTGTGCACCGCGTGATGGCGTAGCGGGACGTGGCGCAGCTTGGTAGCGCACTTGACTGGGGGTCAAGGGGTCGCAGGTTCAAATCCTGTCGTCCCGACTGGAGACAGTCGCAACCGGAGGCCGGACTCGGAACCAACCGAGTCCGGCCTCCGGCCGTTGCGGGGGACGGGGAGCGGGACGCGGAATCCCGCCGGAGGAGGTGCGGTGAGGTCGGCATTCGCCGAGATTCGGTCCCTGCTGGGCGAACCCGGATTCAACTGGACGGATCCGGCGCCGTGGGACGGCATGCGGCGGGAGTTCGGAATCGAGTTCCCCGAGGATTTCCGCGAGATCGTGGACGCCTACGGTTCGGTCTGCGTCAACGACCAGCTGTACGTGGAGCATCCGGCCGGTCACCTGCTGCACAACCTCGCGGAATCCGTCAGGGGAGATCTCGAACTCTTCCGCGAGGACGACATGGCGGAGTACCTGCCGGGTCCGGCCGGCGCGCATCCCGGTGAACTGATGCCGGTGGCGTCGGCGGTGACGGGGGAATCCGTCTTCCTCCGCGTCCCGGAGGACTCCTCGGTGCCCTGGCGGGTCGTGGTCGTCGAGTTGGACAGCCCGGCCTGGACGCTCCATGACATGACGTTCGGCGAGTGGCTGCTGGCCTACCTCAGGGGTGAGGACGTGACGGTGCGCTCTCGCCGCTTCCCGCCGGATCGCCCGTTCTTCCAGCCGATGGGCTGACGACGGCGCACGAGCGGGGTGACCGGGGGAGTGGTGTCGCCGCCGGGGGCGGCACGGTCATGACTGCGGGCCCGGGGCTCCGGTGCGCAGGCCGTCCATGACCAGGTCGAAGAGGCGGGCGGAGCGGGCCTGCCAGTCGCCCTGCGGGTCGATGGTGAACAGGCCGCTGATGGCGAGGAAGAAGTCGTCCGCGGTGACGCCGGGGCGGATGGCGCCGGCCTTCTCGGCGGCGCGGAGCAGGCGGTCCGAGGCGTCCGTCACCGGAGTGTGCTCGGGCTTCGCCGTCGCCCCGGCCGCGCGCGTGGCCTGCCGGATCGCGTCGGCCAGGCCGGCCTTGGTCATGGCGAACAGGGCGAGCCGGTCCATCCAGGCGCGCAGCGCCCGGTCGGGCTCCCGGGTCGCCAGCAGCTCGGTCGCGCAGTCGGCGACCAGCTGCATCTCGTGGCGGTAGATCTCCAGGACCAGGGCCTCGCGGTTGGGGAAGTTCCGGTAGAAGGTGCCCTGGCCGACACCCGCCTTCTTGGCGATCGCGCTCAGCGGGACGTCGGCGCAGCGGGTCAGTTCGGCCAGCGCCACGTCCAGGATGCGTTCGCGGTTGCGCTGCGCGTCCGAGCGCAGCCCCGCGTCCTTCTTCCCGGGCTTCTCCGGCTTCTCCGGCACGCCTGCCTCCTCGCGGGCTCGCCGAGGAGCCGCCTTGCTAAGCGGACAAGTGTCCGGTACGTTGCCCGTAAGAGCGGACAGCTGTCCGATTGGACGCATCATAGTCCCGGCCGACCTGATCAAGCCATCCACTGAGCTGCTTCTTTGCCCTCCGGTGCCCCCGATCCTCCCCCACGCCCGCGTACCGGACCGCCTTCACGGCGCGCTCCGGATCTGCGAAAGAAGGCTGATCATGGCTCCATCCCATCCCTCTACGCACAGCGCCATCACGTTGCACATCAATGGCGAGAAGTACTCCCTGTCCGTCGACCACCGCACCACCCTCCTCGACGCCCTGCGCGAGCGGCTCGACCTCACCGGCAGCAAGAAGGGCTGCGACCAGGGGCAGTGCGGGGCCTGCACGGTCCTGGTCGACGGCCGCAGGACCGTCTCCTGCCTGCAACTGGCGGTCGCCGCCGAGGGCCGGGAGATCACCACGGTCGAAGGACTCGCCGACGGCGAACGGCTGCACCCCGTGCAGCAGGCCTTCCTCGACCTCGACGGCTACCAGTGCGGCTACTGCACGCCCGGCCAGATCTGCTCGGCCGTCGCCGTGATCGAGGAGCACGCGGCCGGCTGGCCGAGCGCCGCCACCGGCGACGTACGGCCCGAGGCGGGCCCGCCGCCGCTGACCGCCGAGGAGATCCGCGAGCGGATGAGCGGCAACCTGTGCCGCTGCGGCGCGTACGTGTCCATCGTCCGGGCGGTCGCGCGGGCGGCGGCGGAGCAGGGCACCACGGAGGCGGCGGCATGAGGGAGTTCGGCTACCAGCGCGCGTTCGACGTCCCCGGCGCGGTCGCGGTCCTCGACGCCGACCCCGAGGCACGGTTCCTCGGCGGCGGCACCAACCTCGTCGACCTCATGAAGACCGGCGTCGAGCGGCCCGCCCGCCTCGTCGACATCCGCGAACTGCCCCTGGACCGCATCGAGAAGACCCCCGGCGGCGGCCTGCGGATCGGCGCCACCGTCACCAACAGCGACCTCGCCGCCCACCCCGAAGTACGCCGCCGCTACCCGGCGTTGGCGCAGGCGGTGCTGGCCGGGGCCTCCGGGCAGCTGCGCAACATGGCCACCGTCGGCGGCAACCTGCTCCAGCGCACCCGCTGCGGCTACTTCACCGACGTCACCCAGCCGTGCAACAAGCGCACCCCGGGCAGCGGTTGCCCCGCCGTCACCGGCGAGCACCACAACGCGGCGATCCTCGGCGCCTCCGGCCACTGCGTGGCCGTACACCCCTCCGACATGGGCGTGGCCCTCACCGCCTTCGACGCCGTCGTCTCCTACGAGACGGCCGACGGGCCGGGGGAGGTGCCGCTCGCCGCGTTCTACCTGCCGGTCGCGGACACACCGCACCGGGAGACGGCCCTGCCGCCCGGCGCGTTGATCACCGGCGTCACCCTGCCGCCCGCACCGGTCGCCGCCGCCTCGCGCTACCGCAAGGTCCGCGAGCGGGCCTCGTACGCGTTCGCCATCGGATCCGTCGCCGCCGCGCTCGACGTCGAGGCGGGCACCGTACGGGAGGCGCGGCTCGCCCTCGGGGCGGTCGCGTCCCGGCCCTGGCGGGCGTCGCAGGCCGAGCGGGTGCTCACGGGCGCACCGGCCGACGCCCGCACCTTCGTCGCCGCCGCGGACGCCGAACTCGCCGCGGCCCGGCCCCTTCCGCACAACGGATACAAGGTGACCCTGATGCGCAACCTCATGGTGGCCGTCCTCACCGAACTCGCCGAGGAGGCGGCCCGATGACCACCGTCACGCCCCTGAAGGGCTCCGTCGGCACCGCGCACACCCGCGTGGAGGGACACGCCAAGGTCACCGGCGCCGCCCGCTACGCCGGGGAGATCCCCTTCGCCGAACTCGCCCACGGCTGGCTCGTGCTGTCCACGGTCGCCCGCGGCCGTGTCACCGCCGTCGAGGACGCGGCCGTCCTCGCCCTGCCCGGCGTCCTCGCCGTCCTGCACCACGGCAACGCCCCGCACCTGGAGACCGACTACGCCGGCCTCATGGGGAACAAGCCCGACCCGTCCATCGCGCTCTTCCAGCACGACCGGGTGCCGCACGCGGGCTGGCCCGTGGCGCTGGTCGTCGCCGAGACCTCCGAACAGGCCAGGGAGGCCGCGGAGCGGCTCGTGGTGCGCTACGAACGGGAGCCGCACGACATCACGTTCGCCGACGGGCGCCCGGACGCGTACACCGCGGCGGACGTGCCGCACGCCGCGGCCGTGACCGCCAAGGGCGACCTGGAGGCCGAACTCGCCCGCTCCGCCGTCGTCGTGGACGCCGAGTACACCACGCCCGAGGAGCACCACAACCCGATGGAGCCGCACGCGGCCACCGCCCGCTGGGACGGCGGCCGCCTGGAGGTCGTCGACTCCAACCAGGGCGCCATCTGGGTCAAGGGCGAACTCGCCAGCCTGTTCTCCCTCGACCCGGACTCCGTGCGCGTGCGCTCCGAGCACATCGGCGGCGGCTTCGGTTCCAAGGGCGTCCGCGCCCACCAGGTGGCCGCCGTCATGGCCGCGACCCTCCTGCGCCGCCCCGTCCGGGTCGTCCTGACCCGCCGTCAGATGTTCTCCCTGGTCGGCTACCGCAGCCCCACGGCCCAGCACGTCAGGCTCGGCGCCGACCCCGACGGGCGGCTGCGCGCGCTGGAGCACCGGTCGCTGAACCTCTCCTCGACCGTCCACGAGTTCCTGGAGCCCGCGGCCATGCCGGCCCGGGTCCTGTACGACGCCCCGGCCCACCACACCGCCCACCGGATCGTACGGCTCGACGTGCCGACGCCGACCTGGATGCGCGCGCCGGGCGAGGCGCCGGGCTCGTTCGCGCTGGAGTCCGCGCTCGACGAACTGGCCGCGAAGCTCGGCATCGACCCGATCGAACTGCGCGTCCGCAACGAACCGGAGACCGGGCCGGTGTCCGGACTGCCGTTCGCCGGGCGCGCACTGACCGCCTGCTTCCGGGAGGGCGGCCGGCGGTTCGGCTGGGCGGACCGCGACCCGCGTCCCGGCCTGCGCCGCGACGGCCGCTGGCTGCTCGGCACCGGAACGGCGGCTGCCACCTTCCACGCGGGAGCCCTGCCGTCCACGGCGACCGTGACCGCCGAGGCCGGCGGAGGCTTCACCGTCCGGATCTCCGCCGCGGACATCGGCACCGGCGCGCGCACGGCGCTCACCCTGGTCGCCGCCGACGCGCTGGAGGTGACCCCCGACCGCGTGCGCGTCCTGATCGGGGACAGCGACTTCGGGCCGGCCATGATCGCGGGCGGCTCCATGGGCACCAGCTCCTGGTCCTGGGCGGTCACCGCGGCCGCCGACGAACTGCGCGAACGCCTCGCGCTGGGCGGCGGCATCCCCGCGCAGGGCATCACCGTCCGCTCGGACACCACGGCGGCCCTCGCGGCCCTCCCGCAGAAGGAACGGCACTCCTACGGCGCCCACTTCGCCGAGGTCGCCGTGGACGTCACGACCGGCGAGGTACGGGTGCGCCGGATGCTCGGCATCTTCGCGGCCGGCCGGATCGTCAACCCGCTGACCGCCAGGAACCAGTTCGTCGGCGGCATGACCTGGGGCATCTCCATGGCCCTGCACGAGGAGGCGGTCCGGGACCAGGCGTCGGGCGCCCACGTCGGCGCCGACCTCGCGGGCTACCACTTCGCGGCCAACGCCGACGTCCCGTCCATCGAGGCGGACTGGCTGGCCGAGGACCCGGACGAGGACGACCCCGTCGTCATCAAGGGCATCGGCGAGATCGGCATCGTGGGCGCGGCGGCCGCGGTCGGCAACGCGGTCTGGCACGCGACCGGCGTACGCCACCGCAGCCTGCCCATCCGCCCCGACCGCGTGCTGCGGGCGGGCCGGGATGCTTGACCTCGCGGCGGAGCTGAGCGCGTGGGCCGCGGAGGGCCGGGACTTCGCCGTCGCCACGGTGGTGTCCGTCGGCGGCAGCGCGCCGCGCCCGCCCGGCGCCGCCCTCGCGGTCGACGGCGCGGGCACGGCGGTCGGGTCGGTCTCCGGCGGCTGTGTGGAGGGCGCGGTGTACGACCTGTGCGTGCAGGCGCTCCAAGACGGCGAACCGGTCGTGGAGCGCTTCGGCTACAGCGACGAGGACGCCTTCGCGGTGGGGCTGACGTGCGGCGGGGTGATCGAGGTCCTGGTCACGCCGGTCACCCGCGACGCACCGGACCGCGGGACGTACGAGGCGGCGCTGCGGGCGGCCGCCCGCGGAGAGCCGGTGGCCCTCGCGCGGGTGGTCCGGGGGCCCGCCGACCTGCTGGGTACGGCCGTGCGCGCCCCCGGCGAGGACCGGCCGGCTCCGGCGCACGGCACTCCGGCTTCCCTCCCGAGGGAGCGCGTCACCGCCGAGGCCCTGGCGACGCTGGCCGCCGGCGGCACCCGTACCGTCGAGATCTCCGAGGACGGCTCGCACTGCCCCGGCGGCCTCACCCTGTTCGTGGAGACCCGCGTCCCGCCGCCCCGGATGATCGTCTTCGGCGCGATCGACTTCGCCTCCGCGCTCGTACGGGCCGGAAAGCTCCTCGGCTACCGCGTGACCGTGTGCGACGCCCGTCCCGTCTTCGCCACCCGGGCCCGTTTCCCGGAGGCGGACGAGGTCGTCGTCGACTGGCCGGACCGCTACCTCCGCAGCACGCGGACCGACCCGCGCACGGTCCTGTGCGTGCTGACCCACGACGCCAAGTTCGACGTGCCGCTGCTGGCGGCGGCCCTGCGGATGCCGGTGGCGTACGTCGGCGCGATGGGCTCCCGCCGCACGCACGCCGACCGCGAGGACCGGCTGCGAGCGGCGGGCCTCGGCGACGCGGAGCTGGCGCGCCTCAGGTCGCCGATCGGCCTCGACCTCGGCGCCCGCACGCCCGAGGAGACCGCGATGTCCATCGCGGCGGAGATCGTCGCGATCCGGCGGGGCGGGACGGGCGCACCGCTCACCGGCTCGGCGACACCGATCCACCGGCCGGCGGCGGACCGGGCCCCGGCCCGCCGCACCACCCCGGACACCGTGATCACGACCAGGAAGTCACCGGTACGCCCGGGCTGACCGCCGACGGCGGCCGCCCGGTCTTCTCCGTTCCGGACCGCCTTCGCTGCCGCGCGGCTCCACGGCCGACGGCGGCCCGCCGGGCCGCGCCACGACAGCAGGCACCGCCCGGCACCCCGTGACCGTACCCCGGCACACACCGGCTGCCCCCGGTGCGCGGCGACCAGGTGACCGGTCGCCCGGTCGGTGGGCGCCGGGTCGCAGAGCCCCTGTCCGTGGGCGCAGGCTCAGCGCGCCCCGGTCCGTGAGCGTCGGGCGCGAGCGCATCCGGTCCGTGGGCGCCGGGTCGGCGTCCTCGGTCGGTGGGGCCGGGCCGGAGAGCCCGGGTCCGTTGGCGCCGGAACAGCGCGCCCCCGGTCCGTTGGCGCCGGAACAGCGCGCCCCCGGTCCGTTGGCGCCGGGGTCGCAGAGCCCCAGTCCCTCGGCGCCAGGTCGGAGAGCCCGCGTCCGCTGGCGCCGGGTCAGCGCGCCCCCGGCTCGTGCGCGCCGGGTGCGAGCGGCCCCGGTCCGTGCGCGCCGGACTCGGGCGCACACGGGCCGTAGGCGCCGGAGCGTGCCCGTTCTGGCTGGCGGGTCCGGTGATCAGCCGGGTCGTGGCCGGCCGGGATCGGGGGGCACCGGTGGCCGGGACCGGCCGACGGGGGCGGGGCGGGGCTGGAGGGCGTCCGACCTGCGGTGGGAGGTGGGCGGGAGGGGGTCGGCCGGGGCTGGGGACGGGGCGTCGGGGCGGGCCCAGGTGTGGACCTCGTCGGTCTGGGGCGACCATGGATGAAGACAGCACGCCCGCCGATGCGGCACGAGCGAGAGCACCGGGCGGGAGGGGAAGGTGAGGGATGGACGCGACGGATTCCTCCCGAGCAGCCGACGACCGGTCGGCGACCGGTTCCCACGCACCGCCCAGCGGCCTGCTCGACCTGCTCGGCGTCGCCGCGGTGGTGCTGAACGCGGAGGGCCAGGTGGTCCTCTGGAGTCCCAAGGCCGAGGAACTGTTCGGCCACAGCGCGGCCGAGGCGCTGGGACAGTACGCGGCCCGGCTGATCGTCCACGAGGAGCACCGGGACGAACTGGTACGGCTGTTCACGCGGGTCATGGAGACCGGCCGGAACTGGGCCGGGGTCTTCCCCGTCCGGCACAAGGACGGCAGCACCCGCCTGGTGGAGTTCCGCAACATGCGGCTGCTGGACGACCTCGGCGGCTCCTACGCGCTCGGCCTGGCCGCCGACCGGGCCGCGGTGGAGCGGGTCGAACTGGACGCGGCCCTGGCCATACGACTGGTGTCCCAGTCCCCGGTCGGCCTGGCCATCCTCGACTCGGACCTGCGCTACCGGGCCGTCAACCCGGCCCTGGAACGCATCACGGGCCAGTCCGCCGCCGAACGCCTGGGCCGGACCGCCGGCGAGATCCTCACCTACCTGGACACCGGCCCCGAGGCGCGGCTGCGCCGGGTCCTGGAGACGGGCGAGTCCGTGGTGGACCGGGACATCGTCTGCCGTCCGCCCGGCGACCCCGACCACGACCACGCCTGGTCCGTCTCGTACTACCGGCTGGAGGACTCCGGAGGCCGGGTGCTCGGCCTCGCGTACTCCGTCATCGACGTCACCGAACGGTACCGGGCGGCCACCGAGGCGGCCGAGGCCCGGCACCGCCTTGCCATGATCGCCCGGGCGTCCGCCTCCGTCGGCACCACCCTCGACCTGGAGACGACGGCCCGCGAACTGGCCGACGTCGTCGTACCTGACCTCGCCGACGTGGCCTCCGTCGACGTCCTCGACCGGGCGCTCGACGGCCGGACCGTCGCGCACGAGGGCCGCCTGTGCTTCCGTACCCTGGCCGTCAGCGCGGCCCACGACGGCGACGCGGTCCGCGCCGCGCACCCGCCCGGCGGACTCGTCACCTACGACAGCGACCGCCTGGTCTCCCGGTGCGTGCGCACCCGCCGCCCGGTCCTGCTCTCCCGCACCACCCGCCGGGACCTGGACCTCATCACCCGCGACGAGAGCGCCGCCGCCCTCCTCGCCGCCGCCGGCGTCCACTCCTACCTGGTCGTACCGCTGCCCGCCCGGGGCGAGGTCCTGGGCGCCCTGGCCCTCGCCCGGACCCGCAACGCCGCGCCCTTCGACGAGGACGACGTGTTCCTCGCCTCCGAACTGGCCGCCCGCGCCGCGGTCTGCATCGACAACGCCCGCGGCTACCAGGCCCAGCGCCACGCCGCCCTCACCCTGCAGCGCAGCCTGCTCCCGCAGCTCCCGACCCGGCTGCCGGGCCTGGAGGTGGCCTGCCGCTACCAGCCGGCCGGCGCCATGAGCGAGATCGGCGGCGACTGGTACGACGCCATCCCGCTGCGGGGCGACAAGACCGCGCTGGTCGTCGGGGACGTCATGGGCAGCGGACTGAACGCCGCCGCCACCATGGGCCAACTCCGCAGCGCCGCCCGTGCCTTCGCCGAACTCGACCTCGCCCCCGACGAGGCCCTGTACCACCTCGACCACCTCATCGAGGGAAGCGACCAGGCCATCACCACCTGCCTGTACTGCGTCTGCGACCCGCACCGGGGCGAGTGCCGGATGTGCCTCGCCGGGCACCTGCCGCCGGCGCTGCTGCGGGCCGGTCGCCCGGCACGGCTCCTCGACCTGCCCGCCGGCGTCCCGCTCGGCGTCGGCGGAGTGCCCTTCGAGGCCGCCACCGTCGACTTCCGGCCCGGCGACCAACTGGTCCTCTACACCGACGGCCTGGTGGAGACCCGCGACGAAGCCATCGACGCCCGCCTGGACACCCTGCTCGACGCCCTCGCCGCGACCCGCGGCCACGATCCGGAGCTGACCTGCGAACGCATCCTGGAGACGCTGCGGCCGCCCGGCGGCGAGGACGACGTCGCCCTGCTCATCGCCAGGGCCCGGCCCCTGCTGCCGCCGGACCCGTGAAGCACGGCACAGCCGCCGGGCGGCGTGGGGCCGGCCGGCCGCCTCGTGGACAATCGTCACCATGAACGACCCGGGGAGCGACGCCGAGGGCCGGCCGGCCAGGCTTGAACGGCTGCTGGCCGACGGCGAACGCCAGGTGGTGCCCGCGTGGCGCAGGGCCACGCGGGGCGAGCCGCGCTGGGCCGTGACGGCCGTCATCCTGGTGGCCGTGGCGCTCCAGCTGATGCTGCCGCACCGCCTCGCCCTCCAGCCCTACTGGGCGCTGCCGGCCCTCGAACTGGCCCTGCTGGCAGGCCTGATCGCCGGCAACCCCCGGAGGGTGGAACCCCGCACCCGGTGGCTGCGACTGCTGGGCCTGGCCCTGATGGGCGTGATCAGCCTCGCCAACGGCTGGGCGGCGGTCCGGCTGGTGGCGGGCCTCGTCGACGGCACCGAGGGCGCGGAGGCCGGACCGCTGCTGCTGACCGGCGGCGGCATCTGGCTGACGAACGTGATCGTGTTCGCGCTCTGGTACTGGGAGTGGGACCGCGGCGGCCCGATGGCCCGGGTCCGCGGCCACCACCAGTACGCTGACTTCCTCTTCGTGCAGATGCAGAGCCCCGAGACCGCCCCGGCGGACTGGGAGCCCGCCTTCCTGGACTACCTGTACCTGTCCTTCACCAACTCCACCGCCTTCAGCCCGACCGACGTGATGCCGCTGTCGCGCTGGGCCAAGATGCTGATGATGCTGCAGTCCTCGGTGTCCCTGGTGACGGTGGTCCTGGTGGTGGCGCGGGCCGTCAACATCCTGCGCTGACGGCCGTCCTGCCTTAGGTTCGGCGGTATGAGCGAAGACTCCCTGCGCCTGGTCACCGTCGAGCGCACCGCCACCGGACACTTCACCGCGACGAACGCGCGCGGCGGCACGATCGGCTTCGGCACCGCCGACGGCACCGAGTTCACCCCGGTGGAGCTCCTGCTCGCCGCGATCGGCGGCTGCACCGCGGCCGACGTCGACGTCGCCACCGGCCGGCACGTCGAACCGGACGCCTTCACCGTCACCGTCAGCGGCCACAAGGTCACCGACGAGGGCGGCAACCGGATGACGGACCTCGCGGTCTCCTTCTCCGTCACCTTCCCGGACGGCCCGTCGGGCGACCGGGCCCGCGCCATCCTGCCCCGCGCCGTCGCCGTCTCGCACGACCGGCTGTGCACGGTCAGCCGCACCATCGAGGCCGGGACCCCCGTCGCCGTCTCGGTCGAGGACGACTGAACCGCCCGCGGCCCGTCGCTCCCGGGGCGGCCGACGGGCCGCCGGGCCGCCGTGATTGGGTGAGGAGGTGAACGGACTCCCTTCCTCCGGCCGGACCGCCCGATGAGCACCGCCGGTGCCTTCCCGCTCGGCGCCTCCACCACGCTCGCCGAACTCGCCCGTGATCCGCACCCGCTTCTGGCCCGGCTGCGTGCCGGCGAACCGGTGTCCTGGCTGCCCGAGTTGAACGGCTGGCTGGTCACCCGCCGCGACCTCGCGGTGGACGTGATGCGGGACTCCGCCACCTTCACCGTGGACGACCCGCGCTTCTCCACCGCCCAGGTCGTCGGTCCGAGCATGCTCTCCCTCGACGGTGCCGCGCACGCCCGGCACCGCGAGCCGTTCGCCGCTCCCTTCCGGCCCCGCGCCGTGCACGACGGCTTCGCCGCGTTCATCGAGGGGGAGACCGACCGGCTCATCACCGGCCTGGAACCGTCCGGAGCCGCCGAACTGCGCCGTACCTTCGCCGGACCGCTCGCCGTCGCCGTGGTGACCGAGGCGCTCGGCCTGGCCGGCGCGACCACGGACACGGTCCTGGCCTGGTACGACGCGATCGTACGGGCCGTCTCGGACATCACCGAGGGAGTGGCGGCGGGTCCGGCCGGTGCCGCCGCCTACGCGGAGCTGCGGGCCGCCGTGGAGGCCACGATCGCCGACCGGCACGCGTCCTCGCTCCTCGTCTCCGCCGCCGGCCGGCTGACACCGCCCGAAGTGGCCTCCAACGCGGCGGTCATGATGTTCGGCGGTATCGAGACCACCGAGGCGATGATCACCAACGCGCTGCTCCACCTGCTCGGCGACCCCGCCCAACTCGCCCTGGTCCGGGCCGATCCCGACCTCCTGGACGGTGCGGTGGAGGAGTCCCTGCGGCTGGAGCCCGGAGCGGCGGTGGTGGACCGCTACGCCACCCGTGACGTGGTCCTCGGGACGGCGGCCGTCCGACGCGGCGACCTGGTCACCGTCTCCCTCACCGGCGCCAACCGCGACCCGGCGGTCTTCCCCGACCCGGACCGGTTCGACGTCCGCCGCGACAACGCCCGCCTCCAACTGGGCTTCGCCCACGGCCCGCACCACTGCGTCGCCGCGCACCTCGCCCGCCTGGAGACCCGGATCGCCCTGCGGCGCCTGCTGGACCGCCTGCCCGCGCTGCGCCTCGACCCGGAACGGCCCGCCGCACCGCACGGGTTGGTGTTCCGCAAGCCGCCGACCCTGCATGTGCGCTGGTGACGGTCCCGCCGGGCCCGCCGGACCGGCGCTCTTAGTACACCGCCTCCAGGATCCGCAGGACCTCCTCCTCGGTCGGCTGCCGCGGGGCGTTCCTGGTGACCGCGTCCGCCACGGCGCCCGCGGCGATGGGACGCAACAGGTCAGGGCGGACGCCGAGTTCACGCAGCGGCTGCTTGACGCCGAGCGCGCCGGAGATCTCCCGGACGGCGTCCACCGCGGCGCGGGCCCAGTCGCCGTCGGCGGGCGGATCGAGGCGCAGGGCGCGGGCGGTCCGCTCGTACGCGTCCGCCGCGGCCGGTGCGCCGAACTCCAGGACCTCCTCCAGGACGGCGGCCAGCGCGACCCCGTGCGGGGTGCCGGTGTGCGCGGTCAGCGCGTGCCCGATGCCGTGCACGAGGCCGAGTCCGGAGACGGTCAGCGCCTGGCCCGCCAGGTGGGCGCCGAGCATCAGCTGGGCCCGTGCCTCCAGGTCCGAGCCGTCGGCGTGGGCGCGGGGCAGCCAGCGGCCGATCATGGCGACCGCCTGCGTCGCGTACGCCTGCGACACCGGGTTGGCGCCGCGCGAGGCCAGCGACTCGATGCCGTGCACCAGGGCGTCGATGCCGGTGGCGGCCGTGATCCGGGCCGGCAGGCCGAGCGTCAGCTCCGGGTCGAGCAGCGCGATCCTGGGCTTGACCGAGGGATGCCCGATGTACACCTTGCGGCGGGCCCCGGTGTCCTCGATGACACCGAAGCCGTTGGTCTCCGCGCCGGTGCCCGAGGTGGTCGGGATCGCGATCAGCGGCAGCCCGTCCAGCGCCTCCCACAGCGCGTCCGCGTCGGCCGCCGCCGCGTCCGCGTTGCCCACCAGGAGCGAGATGCCCTTGGCCGCGTCCAGGACCGAGCCGCCGCCGAGGGCGACGACCACCGCGGGGCCGAACTCCCGGGCCCGGGCGGCGCCCTCGTCGACGTTGCCGGTGGACGGGTTGGCGCCGACCCCGTCGTACACCGCGTGCTCGACGCCCGCCGCGTCGAGCACCTTGAGCACCTGGCCGGCGATCCCGGCGGCCCGCAGTCCGCGGTCGGTGACCACGAACGCGCGGTCCGAGCCGAGGGAGGCGATCAGGTCGGGCAGGCGGGAGAGCCGGCCGGGGCCGAACTCGATGCGGCAGGTGGGGTCGACGGTCAGCTGACCGGTGAGGGACTCGCCCATGGCGTACGGCTCCTGGGGACGCGGGGAAGAGGGAGGGGGTTCGGCTCAGACGGGAGTGCTCAGCAGGGCCTCCTCCGGGCGCGGGAGACGGAACTCCCGTCCGGCCAGGTCCTCGTAGAGGCGCACCGGGCTCATCTCCCCGGCCAGGTCGCCGTGCTGGGCCCGGGAGCGGCGGTAGATCTGCTCCACGAGTGCGGACAGCTCCGTGGGGACGCCGAGGTCACGGCCGAGGTCCACGGCGAGACCGAGGTCCTTGCAGGCCAGCACCATGGCGAACGAGTCGTCGTAGTCGCCGTCGACCAGCACGGACAGCAGGTCCCGCTCCAGGAAGTGCGAGGCGGCCGGGCTGGCCAGCAGCGCACCGCGCAGCACCCCGAGGTCCACGCCCGCCTTGGTGCCCATGGCCAGCACCTCGGAGGTGGCCACGAGGTGGCTGAACCACAGCAGGTTGATCATCAGCTTGACCGTGTAGCCGGTGCCGAGCGGCCCCACGTGCAGCACCTTGTCGGGGTCGCCCAGGACCTCCAGGACGGGCAGGCACATCCGGAAGTCGTCCGCCGCGCCGCCGACGAATATCTGCAGCCGCCCGGCCTCCGCGCCGTGCGCCATGCCGCTCACCGGGGCGTCCAGCCGGCGTACCCCGCGCCGGTCCAGGACGTCCGCGGCGATCCGGTCGGCGACGGCCGGGGTGGAGGTCGACATGTCGATCCACAGCGCGCCCTCGGGCAGCGCCTCGGCGGCGCCGCCGCGCAGCAGCACCTCCTCGACGACACGCGGGTTCGGCAGCATCGTGATCAGCAGTTCGGCGCCGGCCACGCACTCGGCCGGGGTGTCGGCCCAGCGGGCGCCGAGCGCCAGGTGCTCGACGGCGGCCTCGGGGCGGGTGTCGTACACGGTGACCAGGTGTCCCGCGTGGATCAGGTGGCGGGCCATGTGGCGTCCCATGTTGCCCAGGCCGATGAATCCGATCCTCATCGTTGTCCTCGCTCGATGCAGGTGAAGTGGTGGGGAGGCGGCCGGTCAGGCCAGGTTGATCCAGGTGGTCTTCAGCGCCGTACAGGCGTCCAGCGCGTGCAGGGACTTGTCGCGTCCCGCGCCGGTGGCCTTGAACCCGCCGAAGGGCGTGATGACGTCGCTGGCGTCGAAGGTGTTGATCCACACCGTGCCGGCCCGCAGCCGTTTCGCGGTGCGGTGGGCGACCGTCACGTCCCGGGTCCAGACGGAGGCGACGAGCCCGAAGTCGCTCTCGTTCGCGAGCCGTACGCCCTCGTCCACCCCGCCGTCGTACGACACGACGGCGAGGACCGGGCCGAAGATCTCCTCCTGGCCGACGGCGGACGTGTTGGACACGCCGTCGAGCACGGTCGGCTCCACGAAGGTGCCGCCGGTGCCGGTGAGCGTGCGCCCGCCGCCCATCAGGACCCGGGCCCCGTCCGCCCGGCCGCGTTCGATGTAGCCGAGGATCTTGGCCAGTTGGCCCTCGTCCACGATCGGGCCCATCACGGTGGCCGGGTCGAGCGGGTCGCCGACGCGGAAGGTGCTGGCGGTGATCCGCCGTACGGCGTCCAGGAGTTCATCCTTGACCGAGGCGTGCACGACGACCCGGGAGCCCGCGTTGCAGGTCTGGCCGGCGTTGTAGAAGATGCCCCAGGCCACGGCGGACGCGGCGGCCTCGATGTCGGCGTCGGCCAGCACGAGCTGGGGCGACTTGCCGCCCGCCTCCACGGCGACCTGCTTGCCGTTCGACTGGCCCGCGTACACCTGGAAGAGCCGGGCCACCTCCGCCGAACCGGTGAAGGCGATCTTGTCGACCTCGGGGTGGCGGCCGAGCGCCTGTCCCGCGACCTCGCCCCGGCCCGGCACCACCTGGAGCACCCCGTCGGGCAGCCCCGCCTCGGTGGCCAGCGCGGCCAGCCGCAGGGCCGCGAGCGAGGTCTGCTCGGCGGGCTTCAGGACCACGCTGTTGCCGGTGGCGAGCGCCGGACCCAGCTTCCAACTGGCGATCAGCAGCGCGTAGTTCCACGGAACGACCACGCCGATCACGCCGAGCGGCTCGCGGGTGACCAGCGCCAGCGCGTCACCGGGGGTCGGGGCCACCTCGTCGTAGGTCTTGTCGATCGTCTCGGCGTACCAGGCGATGGTCTCCGCCGTCTTGGCCACGTCGATCCGCACGGACTCGGTGACGGGCTTGCCCATCTCCAGGGTGTCGAGCAGCGCCAGTTCCTCGGCGTTCGCCAGGATCAGGTCCGCCCAGCGCAGCAGGATCCGCTTGCGCTCCTTCGGTGCGAGGTCGCGCCAGCGGCCGTCCTCGAAGGCGGCCCGCGCGGACCGTACCGCCCGGTCGACGTCCTTTGGACCGGCCGCCTGCACGTGGGCCAGCACCGCGCCGTCGCGCGGCGAGACGCTCGCGAAGGAGTCACCGGAGAGGGCGTCGGTGAAGGCGCCGTCGACGAACAGCCGGGTCTCGAAGGCGAGCTTGTCCGCCGCGGCCAGCCAGTCGTCGTACGACCGTGCCAGCAACTCGTCGATCGTGTACGTCACTTGATCCTCCAGCGGTCGATCGCGTCCTCGTCCAGCTCGATGCCGAGGCCGGGCAGGTCCGGGATCTCCAGGTCGCCCTCGGCGTTCACCCGGACCGGCTCGGCGAGCATGAAGTCACGGCGCTCGGGGGTCCAGCCGGGCGGGTCGTAGGGGAACTCGAAGAACGGGCCGCCGCCGACGCCCGCCGCGACATGGAGGTTGGCGAGCACGCCGATGCCGTTGGTCCAGCTGTGCGGGGTGAACTGACGGTGCTTCAGCTGCGCCAGCTCGGCCAGCGTGCGGGCGCGGTGCATGCCGATCGCGAGCACCACGTCCATCTGGTAGATGTCCAGGGCGTCCTCTTCGAGGTACCGCAGCAGCTCGGTGGGGGAGTGGTGCATCTCGCCGGCGGCGATCCGCACCCCCGGGTTCTCCGCGCGCAACTGCCTGAAGCCGTTCAGGTCGGCGTACGGCAGCGGCTCCTCGACCCAGAAGACGTCGAGTTCGGCGAGCCGGGCCACGGTCTTGCGGGTCCTGGCGAGGTCGGAGGCGTTCGCGGTGTCGCCGGCCATCCGCCAGGACTGGTTGAGATCCACCATGATCTCGAAGTCCGCGCCCAGTTCCTCGCGGACCGCGCGGACCGCCGCGACGCCCTCGTCGACCCGGTTGCGGTCGATGCGGATCTTCATGGCGCGGAAACCGGCCTCGCGCACCTTCAGGGCGGTCTCGACGCGTTCCGCCGGGGACTTCAGCTCACCGGAGGAGGCGTAGGCGGGCAGCCGCTTCGCCGCGTTGCCGAACAGCTCGGACACCGGGCGGCCGTGCACCTTGCCGATGACGTCCCACAGCGCGGCCTCCAGCGGCCAGTAGTGGGCGCCGTGGAAGTTGGCGGTCTCGATCGCGCGGACGTGCCGGGTGATGTCGAGCGGGTCCTCGCCGACGAACAGGTGCTTGTACGTCTCGAAGCCGTCCATCAGATCGCCGGAGCCGATGCCGGTGATCCCCTCGTCGGTGTGGACGCGGACGATAGTGGCGTCGAAGGCGCGGCGCGGCTCGGGGTCCCAGGCGGCGCGGAACGGCGGGTCCAGCTCCAGGCGCAGCCGGTCCAGGGTGATGTCGGTGATCTTCATCGGGCGAGCACCTCGGGGGTCGGGGTGTAGAACGGGTTGGCCGGGCCCTCCTCGGCGGCGGCCAGCACGTCGGCGACGGTCGGGGTGCCGGTCACGGCCGCGCGGACCGCGCCGTGCGCGGCGGCGCGCTGGTTGCGGAAGGAGGCGTCCAGGTCGTCGACGGCCGGGTTGACCCACACCGCCGCGATGATCAGCAGCTCGTCGGCGTCCGCGGCGGGGATCAGGCCCTCCCGGACGGCGTCCGCGACGCCCTGCGCGAGGCCCGCCTGCGCGGAGCCCCAGGTGGCGCGCTCGTGCAGGTCGCCCGCCGCGGCCGCCTTGGTCACGAACAGCGTCAGCGGCTTCACCGGCACCGACGGCCGCACCACCGTCAGGAACGGGACGTGCCCGGCGCTCGGGGTGGCCAGCGCCGTCGCCCACGCCGTCTCGACCGGGCCGCCCTTGCGTCCGATCACGATGTTCGTGTGCGCGGCGTTGGCGCCGTCACCGACGAAGGACTCGCCGATGAGCGCGGTCGGGGCGAAGCCGGGCGGGCTGGCGGGGGAAACCGGCGTGGGCATCGGATCTCTCCTGGACCTGGGAAGCGTGGTTCGGCGGGCACGGAGAGGCAGATCCCGTGGAGGACGAACCTCGTATTCGGTGCGGTTCCTCCGGCCCGATGCGGCGAATCTAGGTCCGCCACCACCCCCTCGCAAGGTGGCCAGGGGAATCGAAATGCCGGTTGCTCTCCTGACAACTTCTGGGCTGACCTGGGGGTTCCGGCGGTCGTACGCGCGCCTACGATGGCCCCTGTGACCGACTCCTCCGCGGCCTCCCGCGGCCACGGCCTGCGCCGTGACATCGACCTCCTGGAGGCCCTCGCCTCCGACGAGGCCCAGAACGCCGGCGGCCTCGGCGTCGTCCGCCTCGCCCGGCTGGTCGGCCGGGAGAAGACCCAGGTCTCCCGGGCCCTGAAGGCGCTGGCCGCCGAGGGCATCGTCGAGCGCGACCCCGACACCCTGGAGTACCGGCTCGGCTGGCGGCTGTTCTCCCTGGTCGCCCGGACCTCCGAGAGCCGCCTGGTCCGGGTGGCCGAGCCGGTCATGCACGCGCTGTCGGCGGACCTGGAGGAGACCAGCCACCTGTGCGTGCTCAGCGACCGCGAGGTCCTCACCCTGCTCTCGGTCTCCGGCCACTCCTTCCGCGTGCACGACTGGGAAGGACGCGGGGTGCCCGCCTGGCGGCTGTCGGCGGGCCGGGTGCTGCTCGCCGACGCGACCCCCGACGAGCTGTACGTCCGGTTCGGCACCAGCGGGGAGATGCCCGTCCAGGACCTGTGGTCCCTGATCCAGGACGCCCGGCGGCAGGGGTACGCGCGGGTCAGCGAGGAGTTCGAGGAGGGACTGGTCGGGGTGTCCGCGCCGGTCAGGGACTTCCGGGGCCGGGTCGTCGCGGCCATCAACATCTCCGCCCCCAAGTCCCGGCTCGGCGACCGGCTGGACGAGGCGGGCCGCACCACGGCACGCGCGGCGGCGCGGGTGTCGTCGCTGCTGGGCTGGGAGCCGCGGCGCACCCCGCAGGGACGGGCCCGGCTCACCTGACCGCCGTACTCCCCGCCAAGATCGGCGAGTTGCCCTCAGAGCAACCCCCATTGCGATCCGCCGGGGTTGCCTTGTCGGCCCCATGACGCGCTCGTAAATTCACCGCGCATCGGACGAGCCTCGTCCGGAACGGAGAAAAGAGCAGCTCATGAACCTCGTCGGCATCGACCTCCTGGCCAAGGCGCCGTTCGCGGAAGGCGATGTGTTCCTCGGCGGCCGCTGGCTCCCGGCCGCCGACGGGCGCACGTACCCCGTGCACGACCCGGCCACCGGCGATCCGGTCAGGGAGGTCTCCGCGGCGGGGCCCGAGGACGCCCGCGCGGCGATCGGCGCGGCACAGGAGGCCGCGGCCGGCTGGCGGGCGACCCCGCCACGGCGCCGCTCGGAGATCCTGCACGCCGCCTTCGCGCTGATGCGCGAGCACACCGACGCGCTCGCCCGGCTCATCGTGCTGGAGAACGGCAAGGCCCACCGGGACGCGGTGGCCGAAGTCGGGTACGCCGCCGAGTTCTTCCGCTGGTTCGCCGAGGAAGCGGTGCGCGTCGGCTCCGCCTTCGGGGACGCCCCGGCGGGCGGCTACCGGCACGTCGTGCGCAAACACCCCGTCGGCGTGACCGCGTTCGTCACCCCCTGGAACTTCCCGGCCGCGATGGCCACCCGCAAGATCGCCCCGGCGCTCGCGGCCGGCTGCCCGGTGCTGCTCAAGCCCGCCCCGCAGACCCCGCTCACCGCCCTGGCGATCGCCGCGCTGCTGACCGAAGCCGGGCTGCCCGACGGCCTGTTGAACGTCCTGCCGACCGACCGCGCCGCCGAGGTGGTCGGGGTCTGGCTCGGCGACGAACGGGTCCGCAAGTTCTCCTTCACCGGCTCCACCGCCACCGGCAGGACGCTCCTGGCGCAGGCCGCCGCCAACGTCGTCAACGTGACCATGGAACTGGGCGGCAACGCCCCGTTCGTGGTCTGCGCGGACGCGGACGTGGACGCCGCCGTGCGCGGCGCGATGGACGCCAAGATGCGCGGCGGCGGCGAGGTCTGCATCGCCGCCAACCGGTTCTACGTCCACACCGACGTCGCCGCCGAGTTCACCCGGAAGTTCGGCGCCGCCATGGCCGCCGTACGCACCGGTCCGGGCCTCGCCGACGGGGTCACCCTCGGCCCGATGATCGACCAGACGGCGGTGGCCCGGATCCGCGACCTGGTCGCCGACGCCGTGGCGCGCGGCGCCCGGATCGCCGTACAGGGCGAAGTCCCGGACGGGCCCGGCCACTTCCACCCCGCGACCGTCCTCGTCGACGTCCCCGACGACGCCCGCGTCCTGCACGAGGAGGTCTTCGGCCCCGTCGCGCCGATCACCACCTTCACCGACGAGGACGAGATGGTGGCCCGCGCCAACGCCACCGTCCACGGCCTGGCCTCCTACGTGTACTCCCGTGACGTCGGCCGGGCGCTGCGCCTGGCCGAACGCCTGGAGGCCGGGATGGTCGGCGTCAACCGCGGCCTGCTGTCCGACCCGGCCGCGCCCTTCGGCGGCGTCAAGCAGTCCGGCCTCGGCAGGGAGGGCGGCCGCGAGGGCATCGAGGCCTTCCTGGAGACCCAGTACATCGCCCTCGACTGGCCCCTCTGACCCGTCCGTCCGCCGCCCGTCCCCGTCCGCTCACCCGCTCACCCCCAAGGACCGCACATGGCAATGACGCCTGCGACCCAGCAACCGCCCGGCACCCCCGAAGCCGCCGACCGCACCCGCGAACGCCGCCGCCTGCAGACCAAGTTGAAGCTCGCCACCCAGATCGGCGAGGGCATCGACGGCTACATCATCGGCGGCATCGGCATGGCGATGACCGCCCTGACCGCCGACCTCCACCTCTCCACCCTCATGGAGGGCCTGGTCGGCGCCTCCCCGCTGATCGGCATCTTCGTAGGCGGTCCGCTCTTCGGCCGGCTCGCCGACCGGTTCGGGCGCCGCCCGGTGTTCCTCGCCGACATGGTGGTCTTCCTGGTCGGCTCGGTGCTCCAGTTCTTCGTCACCGACGGGCTCCAGCTGTTCCTGATCCGGCTGCTGATGGGCGTGGCGATCGGCGGCGAGTACGCCATCGGTGCCCCGCTGCTGTCCGAGTACGCGCCGAGGCAGGGCCGGGGCAGGCTGCTGGCCAGCCTGGAGATCAGCTGGTACGTCGGCTACGCGGCGGCCACCGTCGTCGGCGCCGTGTTCGCGGAGGTCGACGGCGGCTGGCGCTGGTCCCTGGCCAGCAGCGCCGTCCTCGCGGTGGTCTGCGTGTCGCTGCGCGGCGGCATCCCCGAGTCGGCCCGCTGGCTGCTGAGCAAGGGCCGCCGGCAGGAGGCCGAGGCGCTCATCGAGCGGTACGGCATCGAGATCGACGTCGAGGCCGAACTCGACGAGCCGACCACCGGCCGACAGGCCGGGTTCTGGGCACTGTTCAGCAAGGAGCACCTGCGCAGCACGGTGTTCGCGAGCGTCTTCTGGGCGGCGCTGGTCCTGCCGTACTTCGCCATCGGCACCTTCTGGACGCAGGTCTTCGACGCCCTGCACATGGGTGACAACGCGGTCGCGGCGCTGCTCGTCTACTCGTTCACCGCGGTCGCCGGTGTCACCGCGGGCTGCCTGGTGGTCGACCGCATCGGCCGCCGCAGGCTGCTGATCCCGCCGTTCTGGATCACCGCGGGCTGTCTCGCGCTGGTCGCGGTGTGGCCGCACTCGACGCCCGTCATCGTGGCCGGCTTCCTCTTCTTCATCTTCCTCAACGCGGCCTCCAGCGCGCTCACCGCGGTCTACCCGCTGGAGGTGTTCCCGACCTCGCTGCGCGCCACCGGCGTCGGCTTCGCCACCGCGATGAGCCGGGTCGGCGCGGCCGTCGGCACCTTCCTGCTGCCGATGGGCCTGGACCGGTTCGGCGTGGAGTTCGTGCTGCTCGTCGGCGCGGGCGTGCTGGCGATCGGCGGTCTGGTCTCCCAGTTCCTCGCCCCGGAGACCACGGACCTGGACCTCGCCAGGGCGGCCCGCACGGCGCGCGGCCCGGCCGACGGCTGAGACCGCCCGGCCGGACCCCGCACGCTAGTCGAGCTGGCTCGGCATCGGTGCCGGGGTCTTGCCGGACAGGACGTCCTTGAGGCGCTGGGCGCCGCTGCGCACGGCCAGCGCGGTGCTGTCGTGGTCGACGCCGGACAGGCCGCCGTTGGTGACCGCCGCGCCGGAGGCGCCGATGCGCAGCACCGCCACGTCGGTGGTGTAGGTGGCGGGCTGCCCGCCCGAGTCGCCCTGGACGGTCACCGTCACCGCCTCGCGCGCGTCGCCGGACGCCGGCACCTTCGCGGAGACGACCTGCACGGTCCGCTTGCCGCCGTCCTTGCCGGTGGCCGTGAACTGGTCGCACTTGGACGGCAGGGACTTCAGCCAGGCCAGCGTGGCGTCCAGGTTCGCCGAGCCGTAGTCGCCGACCTGGTACAGCATCCGGGAGTCCTCCGAGGTGAACCCGCGCAGCCCGGAGGCGCCGGAGGCACGGCCCAGCAGGCTGTCGGAGTAGAGACCGTCGAGCAGGCGCTGGCAGTCGGCGGCGTCCGCCTTGGCGGTGAGGAAGGCGGCCACGTCGACCTTGCCGACCGGCATCGAGTTGCGCCAGCTCGCCGCGTCGGTGGCCAGCTTCCAGTTGTCCTCGATGTCGGCCGGTGTGATGAGGGCGGCCTTCGCGCCCGCACCGGTGAGGGCCGGGGTCGCCGACGGGGACGCGGGGGAGCGTTCGCCGGCCGGCGAGACGGCCACGGCCCCGGGGCCGCCGCCCTCGTCCGAACAGGCCGCCGTGGCGAGCAGGACCCCCGCCACCACGGCCGGAGCGAGAACACGCACGGGTCGGAACGGACGGATCATCGCGACTGCCTCCTCGGGGCGGCGGGACGTCCCCGCGGGGGCAGCGGTGCTGCGTCACTCCGCGGGTGACGGCGGTACGTCCCTCCACGCCACCATCCGGCACCGCGGCCGACCACCCGCGCGTGCCATCCGGGTGAGCGTCACGATCCGGGTGCCGTGATCCGCACCCGCCTGCTGCCGCAGCGCGGGCAGACCGCGTCGGCGAGCGGCGACCGCACCGCGCGCCCGGCCTCGTCGACGTACTCCAGGGTGCTCTGCAGGTCCGGGTCGGCGACCGGATCGGTGAAGAACACCGCCTGGAAGACCGCCTCCCAGACCTCACCGCAGCGCCCGCAGGCGAACACGAAGGTCTCGGGCACGGCACCCGGTACCGGCCCGGGACCCGGGGGCTCGCTCATCGCATCCGGCTCCTGTCACTCGGCCCGCGTCTCCAGCGGACAGCAGCCGCCGCCCGAGGGCAAACCGGGACCGGGTGTCCCAGGCGTGGACGCCCCCTTGACGGCACGCGGAGGCCGATCGACACTCCAAGGGGAATCCTAGTGAAAAGGTAGGGAACGATGGGTCCGCAGCGCACGGCCACCGGCAGACAGCGCCGAGAGAGCCGTAGGCCCTGCCCCGTCCCGCTGCTCACCTCGCGGCTGCACATCGACCTGCAGCGCGTGTGCAGCGCCATCAGCCGCACCGGCTGACCACCCGCCGCCGGCCACCGCCCCACGGCCCCCGCAGGACCGGACGCCCGCCACCGGCCGCACCCGCCGGGCGCCCGCCCACCGACGAACGCCTCCGCCGCGCGGACGCCCGCGCGCCCCTACCCCCGGGGAGACGCATGTCCATCACTCCGTTCGCCGCCCTGCCCGCCGCCCGCTCCGGCCCCGTCTTCCGCGGCCGCATCGGCCGGGACGCGCGCAGCGGGCACTACGCCGTGCCCCGCCGCTACCGGCTGCACCTGGCCACCGCCTGTCCCGACGGCCTCCGCATCGCCGTCGGCCACAGCCTCCTCGCCCTGGACGACTGTTGTCCCGTCACCTTCCTGCCCGCCGTCCCGGACGGTCCCGACGGCGGCCACACCGCGCTGCGCCCGCTGTACGAGGCGAGCGCCCACCGCTACTCGGGACCGGCCCTCGCGCCGGTGCTCAGCGACGACTGGTCCGGCCGGATCGTGTCGACCCACAGCCGGGACATCCTGCGCGACCTGGACCGCCACTTCGGTGACGGCGCGGTCCGGCTGTACCCGTGCGGTGCCGAGACCGCGATCGAGGAGGCCGAGCGGCTGTGCGCCGAGGACATCGGGCGGGCGGCGCAGGACGCCGGCCGGGAGGGCGGCGACCCGGCGGCGCTGGAGACCCTGCTCGCCGCCCTGGGCGCACTGGAGCGCCGGCTGACCGGCGCGGAGTTCCTGGTCGGCCAAGAACTCACGGCAGCCGACGTCGAGTTGTGGGTGGCCCTGGTGCAACTCGACACCGTGCACCGCAACCACCTGGACGCCGCCGCCGTGCACGCCGTCGCCGGCCACCCCGCGCTGTGGGCCTATGCCCGCCGGCTGGCCGCGCACCCGGCCTTCGGCCCCCACCTCGACCTCGACGGCATCGCCCGCCGCCACCACGGCCGTTGCCAGGGCCTGGAGGCCGCCGGCGCGGCCGTCCAGATCCTGGACTGGGCGGGGCACGCGGCGGACGTCTCCGGCACTTCGCGCAGGTAGAAGCGGTCCTCGTCATTTCGCCTGTCGGACAGGCGTTGACATTTTTTCGGCCGACTGACTTACTTGCGGCACAGAACGGTCAAGAGCGTCAGCATCGAGCCCTGGCTTGCTGACCGGCAACCCTCGCACCGCGGTGGGGTGCCCCAGGTGACGACCGGACCGGATGACGACGTTCGGTAAGCGCGAGGCCCCCAGGGGCCGCCACGACAGCGACAGGTGACGGACATGTACGCAGCTTCGAGGTCGGCCCATGGCCGGGCCCAGGGCTGCGTACAGCCGTGTCCGAGCCCGCTGGTCGCCGACCGCGCCGTCGACCTGCTCCGTGTCAGCAGCGCGCTGTGTACCGCGTGTACCGCGCCGGGCGTCGCCCGCTGTCGGGTCTGACCCGACCCCTCCGCCCCGCCCGCAGCACCGCTCGCGCGGCCTCGCGTCCCCGCGACCGCCACGACGCACCGGCCGTCCCGGTGCGCAGCCGTCCGCCCCGTCCCGTGTCCCGCGCGCCCCCGCGCACCGGTGCCGTGTCCCCTGACGCGGTCCGGTGCCGCGGTCCCGGCCGTCGTGGTCCGGGACGTCCGACTCCGCCGGAGCCCGCCATGAGTGAACCCCCAGGCGTCCTGTCCGTAGCCGAGGCGCCACCGCCCACCGACACACCGTCAAGAACCGTCCGCAGCGAGCGAGTCCGGCCGCTGCGCCGTCCCGGCCGGTGGATCGCCACCGCCGTCGTCCTGGTGCTCGTGGCGCAGTTCGCCCACGGACTCGCCACCAACCCCTTCTACCAGTGGGACCGCTTCCGCTACTGGTTCCTGCGGCCCACCATCCTCGACGGGCTCGTCGTCACCCTCGAAGTCGCCGCGCTCAGCGCCGTCCTGGGCCTGCTCGGCGGTGTCGTCCTGGCGCTCGCGCGGCTCTCGGGGAGTCCGGTGCTGCGGGCGGTGAGCTGGACGTACACCTGGCTGTTCCGCTCGATCCCGCTGATCGTGCTGCTGATCTTCCTCTACAACTTCTCCGCGCTCTACCAGACGCTCAGCCTGGGCGTGCCCTTCGGCCCGGCCTTCGTCAGCTTCGACGAGTCGAAGCTCGCCACCGACCTGGCCATCGCCGTGATCGGCCTCAGCCTCAACGAGGCGGCCTACGCGTCCGAGGTGGTGCGCGGCGGCATCCTCTCCGTCGACCAGGGCCAGCACGAGGCGGCCGCCGCGCTCGGCCTGCCCAAGGGCTACCAGTTCTCCCGGATCGTCCTCCCGCAGGCCCTGCGCTCCATCGTGCCGAACTACGTCAACCAGCTCATCGGCCTGATCAAGAGCACGTCCCTGGTGTTCTACGTCTCGCTGCTCGACCTCTTCGGATCGGTGCAGTCCATGGGCGCCACCTACCCCGGCGACATCGTGCCGCTGCTGCTCGTCGCCACCGTCTGGTACCTGATCCTGACCAGCGCGGTCTCCGTCCTCCAGTACTACGTCGAGCGGTACTTCGCCCGCGGCGCCACCCGCACCCTTCCCCCGACCCCCCTGCAGAGACTGCGCACCGGCCTGGACGGCCTGCGCGAACGGATACGCCGGGAGGCCGCCGTATGACCACCGCACCGGACACGGCCCAGCTCCAGGACGTCACGCCTGCCGCACTGGAGATCCACGACGTCCACAAGTCCTACGGCGCCCACCGCGTCCTCGACGGCATCGACCTGACCGTGCGCCCCGGCGAGGTCACCGTCGTCATCGGCCCTTCCGGCTCCGGCAAGTCCACGCTGCTGCGGGTCGTCAACCACCTGGAGAAGCCCGAGTCCGGGCACGTCAGCGTCGGCGGCGAACTGATCGGCGTCAAGCGCCACGGCGACGGCCTCAAGGAGCTGAGTGAACGCGCCATCCTGGCCCAGCGCAGCCGGATCGGCTTCGTCTTCCAGAACTTCAACCTGTTCCCGCACCTGACGGTCCTCGACAACGTCGCCGCCGCCCCCGTCGCCACCGGGAAGCTGACCCGGCAGGAGGCCCGGCAGCTGGCCAAGGAACTCCTCGGACGGGTCGGCCTCGGCGAACGCGTCGGCGCCTATCCGCGCCAGCTCTCGGGCGGCCAGCAGCAGCGCGTCGCCATCGCCCGCGCCCTCGCGCTGCGCCCCGGGATCATCCTGTTCGACGAGCCGACCTCCGCGCTCGACCCCGAACTGGTCGGCGAGGTCCTCGCGGTCATCAAGGACCTGGCCTCGGGCGGCACCACCCTCGTGATCGTCACCCACGAGATCGGCTTCGCCCGCGAGGTCGCCGACCGGATCGTCTTCATCGACGGCGGAAAGATCGTCGAACAGGGCCCGCCCGCCGAGGTCCTCGACCGTCCGCGGCACGAACGGACCCGTGACTTCCTGCGCAAGGTCCTCTGAACCAGCCCCCTTTCACCACCCGCCCACCGCTTTTCGCTCGCACCCGAAGGACAGCCATGCCCACGCTCCTCACCCGACGCAGCCTGATCCGCGGCCTCACCACGGCGACCGCCGTCGCGACCCTCGCCACCGGGCTCGCCGCCTGCGGGGGCGACAGCGACGCCGCCACCACGACCGGCGCCGCCAAGAGCGGCGAGGTCGTCATCGGACGGGTCTCCAACGGCGCCGCGCAGCAGACGACCATCAAGGTCTCCGAGGTCGAGTCCATCAGCGCCGAACTGCCCGCCGCCCTCCGCAAGAGCGGCAGGCTCGTCATCGGCGAGGGCGCCCTGCCCGCCGGATTCCCGCCGCTCGCCTACGTGGGCTCCGACCAGAAGACCCTCACCGGCTCCGAACCCGACCTCGGCCGCCTGGTCGCCGCGGTGTTCGGCCTCACCCCCGAGGTGAAGAACTTCACCTGGGAGAACATGTTCGTCGGCATCGACAGCGGCAAGGTCGACGTGGCCCTCTCCAACATCACCGACACCGAGGAACGCAAGAAGAAGTACGAGTTCGCCTCCTACCGGCAGGACAACCTCGCCTTCACCGTCCCCAAGAAGAGCACCTGGAACTTCGACGGGAACTACCGGAACCTCGCCGGCCGGACCGTCGCCGTCAGCGCCGGCACCAACCAGGAGAAGATCCTCCTGGAGTGGAAGGCCAAGCTGGCCAAGGAGGGCAAGAAGCTGACGGTCAAGTACTACCAGGACGGCAACAGCGTCTACCTGGCCCTCGCCGGCGGCAAGATCGACGCCTACCTCGGCCCCAACCCCGGCATCGCCTACCACAACAGACAGACCGCGAACACGCCCAACGCCACCCGCACCGCCGGCACCTACTCCGGCGCGGGCGCCGGCCTCCAGGGCCTGATCGCGGCCACCGCGAAGAAGGACAGCGGCCTCGCCAAGCCGCTCGCCGACGCCATCAACCACCTGATCGACAACGGCCAGTACGCACAGTGGCTGAAGGCCTACAACCTGTCCAACGAGGCCGTCGCCACGTCCGAGGTCAACCCGCCCGGACTGCCGCTCGACAACTCCTGACCGGCCCGGGAACAACCACCGCGGCCCCGCTGTTGTGCGTCGTGACGAGATGTACGCGGAGCAGGCCGGGAGGTGCGGGACATGACGCGTGTGCTCAGCCCCAGCCGCCGTACCGTCCTGGTCTCCCGGCCGCACATCGACCTGGCGCGCGTGGCCGGCGCGCTCTGTTGTTCCTGACCGGTTGTCCCCGCCGCGCCCCCTCTCCGCCCAGGCGCGCCCTCGTACGGACCTTCAGGAAGGCACCACCGTGTCCTCATCTCCCGCTTCCCCCCTGCACCTCGCCGTCGCCCTGGACGGCACCGGCTGGCACCCCGCGTCCTGGCGCGACCCGGCCGCCCGCCCCCGTGAGCTGTTCACCGCCGGCTACTGGGCCGGCCTGGTCGCCGAGGCCGAGCGCGGCCTGATCGACTTCGTCACCATCGAGGACGGCCTCGGCCTGCAGTCCTCGCGCCACGGCGAGCCCGACGGCCGCACCGACCAGGTCCGCGGCCGCCTGGACGCCGTGCTGATCGCGTCCCGGATCGCACCGCTGTCCCGTCACATCGGCCTGGTGCCGACCGTGATCGCCACGCACACCGAGCCGTTCCACATCTCCAAGGCGATCGCCACCCTGGACTACGTCAGCACCGGCCGGGCCGGTCTGCGGGTGCAGATCTCCGCCCGTCCGCACGAGGCCGACCACTTCGGCCGCCGCACCTTCCCGCCGGCCGACCTCGCGCAGCTGCGGTCACCGGCCGGGCAGGCCCGGCTCGCCGAGTACATCGAGGAGGCCGGCGACTACGTGGAGGCCGTGCGCCGGCTCTGGGACAGCTGGGAGGACGACGCCGAGATCAGGGACACGGCCACCGGCCGATTCATCGACCGCGACAAGCTGCACTACACCGACTTCGAGGGCCGGCACTTCAGCGTCAAGGGGCCCTCCATCACCCCGCGCCCGCCACAGGGCCAGCCCCTGGTCACCGCCCTCGGCCACCAGAGCGTCCCCTACCGGCTGATCGCCCGCCAGGCCGACGTCGGCTACGTCACCCCGGCCGACGCCGCGGACGCCCGCGCGACCGTCGCCGAGATCCGCGCCGGGCAGGAGGCCGCCGGACGGCCCGGCGACACCGTGCACGTCTTCGGCGACCTGGAGGTCCACCTCGACGACGACCGTGCCGCGGCCGTCGCCCGCAAGGAACGCCTCGACGCACTCGATGGCGGCGAACACACCGGCGACGCCCGCGTCTTCACCGGCACGGCGACCGAACTCGCGGATCTCCTGGAGGAGTTCGCGGCCGAAGGCCTCTCCGGCTTCCGGCTCAGGCCCGGCGTGCTCGGCCACGACCTGCCGCGCATCACCGCGGACCTGGTCCCCGAACTCCAGCGCCGCGGCCGGTTCCGCACCGCCTACGAGGCGGACACCCTGCGCGGTCTGCTCGGGCTCGCCCGGCCCGCCAACCGCTACGCCGCCACCGCCTGAGCCGGAAGGACCGCACCCGACATGAGCAAGCCGCTGAAGCAGATCCACCTGGCCGCGCACTTCCCCGGCGTCAACAACACCACCGTGTGGAGCGACCCGGCCGCCGGCAGCCACATCGAGTTCAGCTCCTTCACGCACTTCGCGAAGACCGCCGAACGCGCCAAGTTCGACTTCCTGTTCCTCGCCGAGGGCCTCCGGCTGCGCGAACAGGGCGGAAAAATATACGACCTGGACGTGGTCGGCCGCCCCGACACCTTCACCGTGCTGGCCGCGCTCGCCGCCGTCACCGACCGCCTCGGGCTGACCGGCACCATCAACTCCACCTTCAACGAGCCCTACGAGGTGGCCCGCCAGTTCGCCAGCCTCGACCACCTCTCCGGCGGCCGGGCCGCCTGGAACGTGGTCACCTCCTGGGACGCCTTCACCGGCGAGAACTTCCGGCGCGGCGGCTTCCTGCCGCAGGAGGAGCGCTACTCCCGCGCCAAGGAGTTCCTCGCCACGGCGAACGAGCTCTTCGACTCCTGGCACGGCGACGAGATCCTCGCCGACCAGGCCGCCGGAGCCTTCCTGAGCGACGCCAGGGCCGGTTCCTTCGCCCACCGCGGCCCCCAGTTCGACATCCACGGCCAGTTCAACGTGCCGCGCTCCCCGCAGGGCCGCCCGGTGATCTTCCAGGCCGGCGAGTCCGACGAGGGCCGCGAGTTCGCCGCGGCCGGCGCCGACGCCATCTTCAGCCGCTACGCCACCCTCGACGCCGGCCAGGCCTTCTACACCGACGTCAAGTCCCGCCTCGCCGCGTACGGCCGCCGCCCCGAGGACCTGCTGATCCTGCCCGCCGCCAGCTTCGTCCTCGGCGACACCGACGAGGAGGCCGAGGAGGCCGCCCACGAGGTGCGGCGCCTGCAGGTCAGCGGGGCGACCGCCCTCAAGCACCTGGAGTTCGTCTGGAACCGGGACCTGTCGTCGTACGATCCGGAGGGGCCGCTGCCCGAGGTGGACCCGCTGGTGAGCGAGGAGCACATCTCGCGGGGCCGCGCCCAGGTGCGGATGTACCGCGACCCGGTCGCCATCGCCCGCGAATGGCGTGAGCTGGCCGAGGCCAACAAGTGGTCCATCCGCGACCTCGTGATCAACACCGGCAACCGGCAGACCTTCGTCGGCTCACCGGCCACCGTCGCCCGCACCATCGACGACTTCGTGCAGGCCGACGTCGCCGACGGCTTCATCCTGGTCCCGCACATCACCCCGGGCGGCCTGGACGCCTTCGCCGACACGGTCGTCCCCCTCCTCCAGGAGCGGGGCGTCTTCCGCACCGAGTACGAGGGCACCACCCTGCGCGACCACCTCGGCCTCGCCCACCCGGACGAGCCCCGGGGGCAGCGCGCGGCGTCCTGAGCGGCCACGGGCAAGGCCGCGGCACGTATCCCTCCCCCGAAGGCTACGTGCCGCGACCGCTTCCCCCCGGTGCCGGACCCTGAGTCCGACCTCCGCGCCGCGGTCCCGTGCCGGTGTCACCAGCACATGACCGCTGTCTCCCCCGACCCCCACGTGGAATGGAGACGTACGCGGACGACATAGCGCCGGCCCTTGACGAGCCGGACCCCGACCAGCGCGTTGTGCGCGGTGCCCCCGTCGTCGTGCCCGGCGAGGTAGCGCGGTTCCCCGTCACGCTCCTCGAAGACCACGACGACGGAGTCGCACGCTCCGAAGGTGCCCACGCTGTACTCGCGGGTCTCCGGCGGCTCCACGGCGAAGTCCGCCTGCCCGCCCGGCCCGAGGCCGAGCGGCGCCGACCGGAACGGCACCAGCGCGGCCGGGGCCTCGGCGGGCGGATACCAGCGGAGCACGAACTCCTTGTCGGCCGGGGACAGCGAGCCCGGCGGGTACAGGCCGTTGTGGTACTGCTCCGGCTCCAGGATCAGCCCCGGGCCGAAGGGGAACTGCATCACCGAATGCGGGTCCCACACCGAGCCGTTGGCCTCGGCCGGGTCCAGCTTCCGCAGGATCGCGCGGTCCGTCCGGTCCCGGCTCCAGTGGTGCGGCGGCCCGGCGAGGGCCGTGTACACCGCCTCGTCGTCCCAGTGCACCCCGGCGAACGGGCTCTGGTGCTCGTGCCGCATCCCGAGCGCGTGCCCGATCTCGTGCAGCGCGGTCCAGCGGCCGCCGGGCTCGGTCAGGTCCCAGCCCAGGTTCATGGTGCGTTCGCCGGCCCCCACCGCGAGCGCGTCCCGGCCGACCGCCGACCAGGATCCGCCGCCCGCCTGGAAGCCGATCCGCAGCTCGGCCTCGCCCCGGTCGCGGACCTCGGCGAACCGCACCCCGATACCGAGGTCCTGCCACTCCCGGAAGGACTCGCGCACCACGTCCCGCTGCTCCTCGGTACCGGCCCACGGCACCCGGCGCATCTCCGCGGTCCCGGGGACCGGGATCACCGAGGCGTCGGTGGCGGCGTCGAGGAAGCAGTAGTGCAGGACGGTGCCGTTGACCCACATCCGCCGCCCGCCGATCAGCGCGCCGAGCCGCTCGGCGGCCAGTCCCGGGGCGAACGCCGGGTCCGACTGCCGCGGCAGCGAGCAGTAGCGTCGGGTCATGCGCCCAGCCTGCCGTTCCCGCCGGCCGGCCGCCTGAGTCGCAAGCTACTCAAGTCCCCCTGTATCAGGGCTGAGCAACCCGACTCATACTCGTGTGACGAGCTACGAACAGGACACCGGACCCCTCGGACCGCCCTGGCCCTTCACCGGCCGGGAGGACGAACTGGAGCTGGTCAGGCGGTCGCTGGGCGCCGGCCGGCAGGGAGTCCTGGTGACCGGGCCGGCCGGCGGCGGCAAGACCCGGCTGATCACGGAGGCCGTGCGCGGCACCGACTGCGTGCGGGTGACCGGCACCCCGGAGACCTCCGCGCTGCCCTTCGCGGCGTTCGCGCACCTGCTGCCCGGCGGGCTCTCGCTGCCCGGCGCGATCCGGCAGCTCGCCGGGGTACGCCTCCTCGTCGTCGACGACGCCCACCTCCTCGACGAGGCCTCCGCCGCACTCGTCCACCAGCTCGCCGTGCACGGCCGCACCCGCCTCGTGGTCGCCGCCACCGGCCCGGCGCCCCTGCCCGGCGCGGTCGCGCGCCTGTGGACCGGGGAACTCCTCACCCGCCTCGCCCTGGAGCCCCTGCCGTACGACGAGACGGCCCGGCTCCTGGCGGGCGGCGGCCTGGACCCGCTCACCGTGCGCCGGCTGCACCGGATGTGCCGGGGCGACCTGGGGCTGCTGCGGGACCTGCTCGGCGCGCTGCGCGCGTCCGGTGCGCTGCACCGGCTCCCGGACACCGGCGAGTGGTCCTGGCGCGGCCCGCTGCCGCTCACCGCGACCGTACGGGACCGGATCGCGCCGCTCCTTGACCGCCCCGACCCCGGCGAGCGCGACACCCTGGAACGGCTCGCCTTCGCCGAGCCGCTGCCGCCGCACCTCGACGAAGGCCTCGACCTCGCCGTCCTGGAACGGCTGGAGAACGACGGCCTGATCCAGGTCGACGACCGGGGCACGGTCCGCCTCGCCCATCCGCTGCACGGCCCCGCGCTGCGCGCCCGCGTGGGCCGGCTCCGGGCCCGCAGGCTGGCCCGCACCGCCGGCCAGTGCGAACCGGCCCTGAAGGACGAACAGGAAGAACTCGCGGAACGGATCGACCGGTTGGACGTACGGGAGGCGCCGGCCCCGGTGGGGGAGTGGCTGGCAGCGGGAGGCCTGCCCGTTCCGGCCGGGTACGCGGCTGTGCGTGCCCGGTACTCGCGGCTTCGGGGGGAGCTGCGAGAGGCGGCGGCATGGGCGAGGGAGGGACTGCGGACGGCGCCGGGCGACGCCTCCTGCCGTACCGAACTCGCCCGTGCCGCGGCCGAGTCGGGAGAAGCTGCCGTAGTGCGCGGGGACGGGGGTCTCGCGCACTACGGCGCGGTACGGCGAGGGGAGCCGGCGGGGTCCGCCGAGCGGCCGGCCGGCGTGCTCGCCCGCCACGCGCAGGCCCTCGCGGACGAGGACGGGGCCGCCCTGGACCGGGCCGCCGAGGCGCTGGCCGAACGCGGTCTGCTGCTGTTCGCCGCGGAGGCCCACGCCCAGGCGGCCCGCGCGCACCGCGACCCGCGGGCCGCCCGTCTCTCCCGGACCCGCGCCGTCGCCCTCGCCCGGCGCTGCCAGGGCGCCCGCACCCCGGCCCTGTCCGGCCTGGTCCTCGGTGAACTCACCGCCCGGCAGCGGCAGATCGTCACCCTCGCCGCGGCCGGTCTGAGCAACCGCCAGATCGCCGAGCGGCTGACGCTGTCCGTACGGACGGTGGGCAACCACCTCTACGGCGCGTACACCCGCCTCGGCGCGAGCGACCGGGCGGCCCTGCCCTGGCTGGTGGAGGAGCCCGAGCGGAGAACGGCGTGAACGATCCCGGGCCGCGAAAGGGCGCGGGGAGCGGCGCGCTCCGCCATGACGGAGCGGGGCGCCGCCGGCGCTCCTCGGCCCGCTCCGCTCAGGCCGCCCCGAAGGCCGCGAACGCCCAGCCCGTCGCCTGGTGGACCGCGTCGCCCGGCAGGGCGGCCCTGGCATCCCGCAGCGCCTCCGCCAGCGACAGACCGGCGCCCAGCCCCTTGTGCAGGGCCAGCATCAGCGGGACCACGGCCGCGTCGTTGACGGGCGCGCTGCTCGCCACCACGCCCGCCGTGCCCAGCGGCAGCAACGCCGTGACAAGACCGAGGAGTTCGTCGGCGCCGACCGAGGCGAGGCGGGCGGTGTCGCAGCTGGACAGGATGATCCGGTAGGGGCTGCGGGCCAGGCGCTCGAAGTCGTGGACGATCAGCGGGCCGTCCGCCATGCGCAGCGAGGAGAAGAGCGGACTGTCGGCGCGGAACGTGCCGTGCGCGGCGATGTGCGCCAGCCCCGCCCCGTCCAGCTCGCGCAGGACGGCGGGCACCTGGGCCTCGTCGTGGTCGAGGATCCGTGCCGTCGCGTACTGGCCCGCCATCTCGGGCACCTCCGCGCCCCCGGTCGCCAGCCCCGGCCCGCGGACCAGCACCTGGCGGCCGCCCGGCGGCGGCTCGGTCTCCCGGGCCCGCAGCCAGCTCCCCGCCGACGGCGACACGCTCAGCACCCGCTCCCGCAGCGAGGGCAGCAGGGCCCACGGCACCCGGTGCAGCGCCCCCGGCGGCACGATCACCACGGGACCCGAGCCGAGCTGGTCCGCCGCCGCGCCCAGCAGCAGTTCCTCCAGGCGCCGCCCGCCGGCCTCCACCACCGCGAGCCGCGCCTCCGCTCCCGGATGCGCGAGCCGCCGCAGCCCCGCCTGGACGTGCTCGGCCTCGGCGACCGCCTCCGCCAGCGGGCCGCCCGCGAAACGCCGCACCCGGCCCTGCCCGCACAGCAGGACGTGCACCCGCCCCTCCAGCACGGCGAGTTCGACCAGGCGGCCGTCACCGAGCCGGTCGAGCAGGCGGGCCGGGTCGAAGCGGTCGCCGCCACCGGGCGCGTCCCCGTGGATGTGATGGGTCCGGGAGCGGATCTCCCCTTCCAGACGGCGCTGTTCACGCTCCAGGGCGGGCACCGGACGGCCCTGCCTGCGGGCGTCCTCCGCACGGGAGGCGATCTCGCGGAACGCGGTGAGCGAGGTGAGCAGGGCCGGGTCGGCGGGCGGCCGGGTCGGGGGAGTGGACAGGACGGTGGCCCGCCAGCGTTCGCTCCACTCCAGCAGCCTGCGCGGTCCGCCGTGCGCCAGGCTCGCCTGCTGCGCCAGCGCGGCCAGCTCCGCGCCCTGCGCGGTGGCCCGGGCCCGCAACTCCGAGGCGCCTAGCGTCATCCGGTGGTCGTCGAGGACGTCCAGGCCGCGCCGGCAGGCCTCCAGCACGCCCCGTCGCGAACCGGCCGACCGGGCGCGCAGCGCCTGCGCCGCCCAGCCGGTCATCCGGGCCAGCGGCGGTCCGCCGTGCCGGCTGCGCGCGGCCACCGCCAGATGCCGTTCCGCGTCCGCCGTCCAGCCCAGCGCCAGCGCGATCCGCCCCGCGAGCAGCGAGGCCTCCGGCGCGGCCGGCGCCCCGAAGGACGCCAGCTGGTCGGCGACCGCCGCCGCGTCCTGCACCAGGCGTCCGGAGACGGCCCCGCCCGCCACCCGTGCCTCGATCAGCACCAGCCGGGCGTGCGTCTCCCACCAGCCGCGCCGCTGCCCCGAGAAGAGCCGTACGGCGACCGCGGCACGGGCGATCGCCGTCTGCGCGTCACCCGCCGACCGCGCGGCCCGGGCGGCGGCCAGCAGCAGCTCGGCCTTGCGCGTGGACTGCCCGCCGAGCCGGTCAAGCGCCGCGATGGCCGCATCCGCCTCGGCCAGCGCCTCGGGCGCCAGCCCGGCCGCCATCAGCACCTCGCAGCGCCGGATGCACAGCATGAACGTCGGCGTGCCCAGCTCGGCGTAGCGCTCCTCGGCCTCGGCGAGCAGCCGCAGCGCCGCCGGGATGTCGCCCGCCCGGAACGCGGCCAGGCCCCGGCTCTCCACCGCGTCCGCCTTGTCGTGCTCCTGGCCCGTCGTCTCCCACAGCCGCTCCGCCGCCGTGAAGTCCGCGTCCGCCCGGTCCACCGCGCCGAGGGCCAGATGCACCGTGGCCCGCAGCGTCAGCGCGCGGGCCGTCCAGATGACGTCGTCGGCCTGGCGCAGCACCGGAATGGCCCGCCGCACGTCCTCCAGGGCCTCCTTGTGCCGGCCCAGCACCCACCAGACGTACGCCCTGCGGTACAGCACCCGGGCCCGGGTGTGCCCGCTGCCCCGGGCCACCCCGCGCTCGAACGCGGTCAGGCCCTGGCGGGTGCGGCCCGCGTGCACCAGCGCGACCCCGAGTGTGGCGAGGACGTCCGCCTCCCGCTCCGCGGAGTCCGCGCGCGCCGCGAAGTCACGGGCGCGCCGCAGGTGTTCGAGGGCGACGCCGAGGTCCCCGAAGTCGCGCTGCCAGATGCCGACGACCTGGTGGGCGACGGACGCGTCCAGCGGCGACGGATCCGACCCGAGGAGCCGCTCCGCGCGTGCCAGGGCCTCGCCGGGGGCGGCGAACACCATCGGCAGGAGTTCCGTCACCGATTCGCTTCCCGCTGTCACCTCTCGGATGGTAGTGGCCTGGGCATACATGCCCCACTGGTTTGGCGCTGTATCAGACGGCGGGCGCGAGACTCTGACTGAAGAACGCCGTTTTTCCGGGGGAGGACGACAGGCCATGGCACCTCAGCGATTCCACGAGCAGTTCGATCAGATCCAGCGCTCGATGCCGGACGTTCCGCTGGCGATGGGGCCGGACGACTCCGCCGAGTTCTTCTACGAGAAGGGCGTCGTCCTCGCCCGCGACGGCGAGGAGGCCCGCGCCGTCGAGGACACCGTCCGCGCCCACTTCACCGCCACCACCGGCCTCGTCGCCGACCAGGTGCGCCGGGCGGGCCCGGAGACCAACCGCACCGGCATCACCCGCATCCGGGTCGGCGACCCGGAGCACGGCGACCGGACCGGCGACCACGCGGTCGGCCACGCGCTGCGCGCGCTGCGGGAGGCGGAGGGCCGGGCCGGGCGCCGCCTGGTCAGCCGCAACCACGTCGTGTCCACCACGGTCAACGCCTGCAACCCCGCCGAGCCGGTGCCCGCCCTGCTCAGCCAGACCCCCAACCCGCGGCCGGTGGAGGGCGCCCACGACCCGGACACCGCCGTCGGCGTGCTGGTGATCGACACCGGTCTGGTGCACGACTACCGCAGCTACCCGCTCCTGGCCCGCGTCCAGGGCGACCCGCAGCTGGCGGAGACCGACGCCGACGGCGTCCTCCAGCAGTACGTCGGCCACGGCACGTTCATCGCCGGACTCGTCGCGGCCCTGGCGCCCAACACCGACATCACGGTCACCAACACCCTCAACGACGCGGGCGCCATCCTGGAGTCGGAGTTCGGCGCCAAACTCTTCGAGGCCGTCGACCGGCACGGCTGGCCGGACATCATCAGCCTCTCCGCCGGCACGCCGAACGGCAGCGCCGACGGACTGCTCGGCGTCGAGAACTTCATGCAGGCCCTGCGCGACCGGCCCGGCACCCTGCTGGTCGCCGCCGCAGGCAACAACGGCAGCGCCACCCCGTTCTGGCCCGCCGCCTACGCCGCACTGCCCGGCTACGAGAACGCCGTCCTCTCGGTCGGCGCGCTGCGCAGCGACGGCGAGTACGGCGCCTGCTTCACCAACCACGGCGGCTGGGTCAAGGTCTACGCCCCCGGTGAGCAACTGACCGGTGCCCTGGCCGGGTTCGACACCCCGGTGCCGTACGTCTACCAGCACACCACCTACGAGGCCTGCCGGTACGGCTTCGGCTACGCCTGCACCTGCCAGTACCCGCGCCACACCGGCGTGTTGACCGACACCGGGACCACCGGCCCCGGCAAACCCGATCAAGTGATGTTCGAAGGGTTCGCACAGTGGAGCGGAACGTCGTTCGCCACCCCCATCGCCGCCGGCCTCGTCGCCGAGCGGATGAGCACGGCCGAGGAGCCGGACGCGCGCGCCGCGAGCACCGGGCTCATGGCGGGCGTCACGGATTACGCCGAGGTGCGCGGGGCCCATGTACCGGCGCTCCGGCCGGCGAGCTGGCAGCCGGTCCCGGTCGTCCAGCCGGCTCCCGCGCCCTGAGTTCCGGAACACTCCCCTCCACGGCGTACGATGACTCCCCGTACACGAGGGGTGGGACCGTGGACCGAGCAGAGGTCGGCGCGTTGGTCCAGTCCGCCGTCGACGGCGACGCGGCGGCCTGGAAGGCGCTCGTGGAGGGGCTGAGCCCGCTGGTGTGGTCCGTGGTGCGCGCGCATCGGCTCTCCGACGCCGACGGGCACGAGGTGTACCAGACCGTGTGGTTCCGCTTCGCCCAGCATCTGGGCCGGATCCGGGAGCCCGACAAGGCGGGCTCCTGGCTGGCCAGCACCGCACGCAACGAGTGCCTGAAGGTGATCCGCGGGCTGACCCGCCTGATGCCCACCGACGATCCGCAGGTCCTGGACCGGGTCAGCGAGGACCGTACGCCCGAGCAGTCCCTGATCGACGCGGAGGACCGGGCGGACGAGGCCGAGCTGATCCGTCTGCTGTGGCAGGAGTTCGAGGAACTCGGCGACCGGTGCAGGCAGTTGCTGCGGGTGCTGATGGCCTCGCCGCCGCCCAGCTACGCCGAGGTGTCCGGGGCGCTGGGCATCGCGGTGGGCAGCATCGGCCCGCTGCGCCAGCGCTGTCTGCGCCGGCTGCGGGCCCGGCTCGACGCGAGGGGTGCGGTATGAGCGACGACGGATTCCCGGTGGAGGAGGGCCTCGACGGCTCCGCCTTCGACGCGGACCTGCTGGAGGAGGAGCTGCGCCAGGCGGCCGCGGTCCTCGACCCGCTCCCGGCCGGACTGCTGCAACTGGCCATGGACGCCTACGCGTTGCACGACCTGGACGCCCGGATCGCCGAGCTGACCTTCGACTCCCTCGTCGACGCCATCCCGGTCAGGGGGGCCGAGGCACCGCCCCGGATGCTGACCTTCCAGGCGGGCGACCTCACGGTGGACATCGAGGTCACCGGCGACGGACTGCTCGGGCAGCTGCTGCCTCCGCAGCCGGCGCGCATCGAGCTGCTCGGCACCCCGGCGGCCGGCGGTGCCCTCACGGCCGACGGCATGGGCCGGTTCGCCAGCGACACCGCGCCCGTCGGACCGTTCGCGCTCCGGCTGCGGACCGGCGGCGACGTGATCGTCACGGAGTGGCTGCGGGTGTGAGTCCGGCGGCACCCGGACGCGCCGGGTGACGGACCGGGTGGCGGCTCCCGGCCGGAGCAGGTCTCTGCGGGCCGTACGCCGCCGGTCCCGTGCCGGCGGCGTACGGCCCGGGAGCCGGCCGCCGGAGCCCCGGGCGCGGGCGGGACGCGGACACCTCCGGGGGCCTGCCACCACGGTCGTACGGCCCCCCGCCGCGTGTCGCGCGGAGACGGTCTGGCCGGAGGGTCAGCGGGCGACGGTGTCGACGAGCGCGGCCAGGGCGGCGGCGAGCCGGTCCGCTCCCGGCCCCGCCGGACCGCCCGGCTCGGTCATGTAGAGGTCGCGGCGGATCTCGATCATCAGGGCCTGGACCCGCGCGTCCGACCCGTAAAACTCCAGCGGCACGTAGGTCCCGCCGAACGGGCTGTCCAGCTCCGCGCGTCCGCACCCCGCGAAGGCCGCGCGGGCCGCCGCCGTCAGCCCGGCCGGGGTGTGGAAGACGTCCGTGCCCAGGCACACCGGCGGCCGCGGCCCCGTCCCGTGCAGTTCGTAGGGCAGCGCCCGGCTCGGATAGGAGTGCACGTCGATCACGACGGCCCGTCCGGTCGCCGCCAGCCGCCCCGCCACGGCCCGGGTCATGGCGCGCGCGTACGGCCGGAAGTACCGCTCGACCAGCGGGCCGTGATCGACCGGCTCCTCGCGCAGCACCTCCCGGTGGGTGGTCCGCGTGTACACGGCGCCCATCCCCACGGCGAGCATCTCCTCCCGCTCGTCCGGGAACCGCTCCGGGTCCACCACCAGCCGGGACAGCCGGTTGACGAACCGCCAGGGGGTCACGGCGGCGAGCCCGGCCGCCGCCCGCGCGATCCCGGCCGTGTGCGCGTCCGTGATGTGGTCCAGCTCCCGCTCCAGAGCGGCGTCGTCCAGCACGATGCCGTCGCGCACCGCGGCCGGGATCTCCCGGGCCGAGTGCGGCACGTGCAGGATCACGGGCGACTCGGCGGCGCCGGGCAGCAGGTCGTACGACGGCTCGGACACGGGCGGCTCCCGGGGGCGTTGGCGGTGACGGGGTGCGGGATCACGGTGTCACATCGCCGGCCGGCCGAGCCGTGACGGTCGGCGATCTCCCCGGCACCGGGTCGTCCCCGCCGGGCGAGCGGTCGCGGCCCGCGGCGGTGGGCCGTCAGGCCAGCAGTTCCCGCAGCAGCGCGCCGACCTGTCCGGTCTCGATCAGGAAGCCGTCGTGCCCGTACGGGGACTCGACCAGCCGCAGGGTGTCGGCGGTCGGGATCAGGGCGGCCAGTTCGGCCTGCTGGGCCGGGGGATAGAGACGGTCGGAGTCCACCCCCGCCACCAGGGTGCGGGCCGTGACCCGGCGCAGGGCGGCGCGCAGTCCGCCCCGGCCGCGGCCGGCGTCGTGGGCGTTCATCGCCTCGGACAGCACGACGTAGCTGCCCGCGTCGAAGCGCCTGACCAGCTTGGCGGCGTGGTGGTCGAGGTAGGACTCGACCTGGTAGCGGCCCCCGGACAGGGGATCCTCGGTGCCCTGCGCCCGCCGTCCGAAGCGCACCGCGAGTTCGGGCTCGCTGCGGTAGGTGACATGGGCGATCCGGCGGGCCAGTCCCAGACCGGCGTGCGGGGCCCGGCCCGTGCCGTGGTAGTCGCCGCCCTGCCATCCGGGGTCGGCGCGGATCGCGGTGAGCTGGGTGTTCGCCCAGGCGATCTGCTCCGCGCCGGCCGCCGCCGTGGTGGCGAGCAGCAGCAGGGCGCCGACCCGCTCCGGGTACGTCACCGCCCACTCCAGGGCCCGCATGCCGCCCATCGAACCACCGGCTACCAGGGCCCACCGCCCGATGCCCAGGGCGTCGGCCAGCGCGGCCTCGGCGGCGACCTGGTCCCGCTGGGTCAGGAAGGGGAACGCGCTGCCCCAGGGGCCGCGGGCGCCGGGGCGCGGGGAGGACGGGCCCGTGCTGCCCCGGCAGCCGCCCAGGACGTTCGGGGCGACGACGAACCAGCGGTCGGTGTCCAGCGCCAGACCCGGCCCGACCACGCCCTCCCACCAGCCCGGCGTCGGATGTCCCGGCCCGGCGGGCCCGGCGACGTGACTGTCACCGGTCAGCGCGTGCAGGACGAGCACGGCGTTGCCGGCGTCCGGCGCGAGCCGTCCCCAGGTCTCGAACGCCAGCCGGACCCCGGGCAGTTCACCGCCCGCCTCCAGGGGCAGCGGCTTCTGCAGCGCGCGCCACTGCCGGCGGCCCGGCGGATCCTCCTGACGCCGGGCCGCCGGCAGTGGCACTTCGGAAGGCGGTACGGCGTTCAGGACGCGGCGCCCTTGGCGGCGCGGAAACCGGCCTCCAGGTCGGCCCGGAGATCGGCCAGGTTCTCGATGCCGACCGACAGCCGCACCAGGCCCGGTGCGGTGCCGGTCGCCGCCAGCTGCTCCTCGTCGAGCTGGCTGTGGGTGGTGGACGCCGGATGGATGATCAGGCTGCGGACGTCGCCGATGTTGGCGAGGTGGCTGAACAGCTCGACGGCGTCGACGAACCGCTTCCCCGCCTCGATCCCGTCCCGCAGCTCGAAGGAGACGATCGCGCCCGCGCCGTGCGGCAGATACCGCTGCCCGGCCTCGTACCAGCGGCTGGAGGGCAGCCCCGGATAGTGCACGGCGGCGACCTCGTCGCGCCCCTCCAGCCACTCGGCCAGGGCCAGCGCGTTGGCGGAGTGCCGCTCCAGCCGGAGGCTCAGCGTCTCCACGCCCTGGAGCAGCAGGAACGCCGAGTGCGGGGAGAGCGCCGGACCGAGGTCGCGCAGCAGCTGCACCCGCAGCTTGACGGCGTACGCGCCCGGACCGAGCGCCGGCCAGTAGCGCAGTCCGTGGTAGCTCGGGTCGGGCTCGGAGAAGTCGGGGAAGCGGTCGGGACGCGCGCCGAAGTCGAAGCCGCCGCCGTCCACCACCACACCGGCGATGGCCGTGCCGTGCCCGCCGAGGAACTTGGTCGCCGAGTGCACCACGATGTCCGCGCCGTGTTCGAGGGGCCGCAGCAGATAGGGGGTCGGGACGGTGTTGTCGACGATCAGCGGCACGCCGGCCGCGTGCGCCACGTCCGCGACCGCCCGGACGTCGAGCACGTTGCCGCGCGGGTTGCCCAGCGTCTCCGCGAACAGCGCCTTGGTGTTCGGGCGGACGGCCGCCCGCCAGGCCTCCGGGTCGTCCGGGTCGTCCACGAAGGACACCTCGACGCCGAACCTCGGCAGGGTGTGCCGGAACAGGTTGTAGGTGCCGCCGTACAGGGACGTGCTCGACACGATGTGGTCGCCGGCCCCCGCCAGGGTCAGGATCGCCAGCGTCTCCGCGGCCTGCCCGGACGCCAGCGCCACCGCCGCCACGCCGCCCTCCAGGGCCGCGATCCGCTGCTCGAACACGTCCTGGGTGGGGTTGTGGATGCGGGTGTAGATGTTGCCGGGCTCGGCGAGGGCGAACAGGTCGGCGGCGTGCCGGGTGTCGCGGAACACGAACGAGGTCGTCTGGTAGATCGGCGTCGCACGGGCGCCGGTCGTCGGATCCGGGACGGCTCCGGCGTGGATCTGCCGGGTCTCGAACGACCAGGCCGAGGTGTCGGGTCCGGCGGGCGGCTCGTCGGGCGTGTGACCGGCGGTGACGGAGTCGATGGGCTGGCTCATGGTGCTGCTCCTCGTGCGGGAAGGCAGGACGGCGTGCGCGTGCGGGCACGCGTCGTCGGCAGAACGGGGCAGAACGGGGCAGGGCGGGGCCGGGCCGGAGCGGGGCGTCAGCTCTCGGCGCGACACCCCGTGGTGGTGACACGCACATGATCGACATGGCGTCGGGTGACCAGCACCGTCATGCGTCGAGCGAACCACGGCGGATCACGGCCCGCCAGCGGCCCGCCGTGCGCGACACGCAGACTTCACGAACGACACACGCACGTCACGAGGGGCGGACACGGCTGCGCCCCGGCGGGCGGGATGCCTGCCGGGGCGCAGCCGTCGGCCGGGGACCCGTGGCGGGTCCCCGGAGCGGTGGAGCGGTTGGAGCGGCGGGGCCGGCTCAGAGGGCCGCGAGCGCCGCGTTCCAGGTGGCCGAGGGGCGCATGACCGCGTCCGCCTTGGCCTTGTCGGGCTGGTAGTAGCCGCCGATGTCGGCCGGGGAGCCCTGCACGGCGAGCAGCTCGTCGACGATCTGCTGCTCGTTCGCGGTCAGCGTCTCGGCGAGCGGCGCGAACGCCTTGGCCAGCTCGGCGTCGTCGGTCTGCCGGGCCAGCTCCTGCGCCCAGTACAGGGACAGGAAGAAGTGGCTGCCGCGGTTGTCGATGCCGCCGACGCGACGGGTCGGGGACTTGTCCTCGTTGAGGAAGGTCGCCGTGGCGCGGTCCAGCGTGTCGGCGAGCACCTTGGCGCGGGCGTTGCCGGTGGCCGTGGCGTACTGCTCGAAGGAGGGGACCAGCGCGAAGAACTCGCCGAGGGAGTCCCAGCGCAGGTAGTTCTCCTTGACCAGCTGCTGGACGTGCTTGGGCGCGGAGCCGCCGGCACCCGTCTCGAACAGGCCGCCGCCCGCCATCAGCGGGACGACCGACAGCATCTTGGCGCTGGTGCCCAGCTCCAGGATCGGGAAGAGGTCGGTCAGGTAGTCACGGAGCACGTTGCCGGTGACGGAGATGGTGTTCTCGCCGCGCCGGATGCGCTCCACGGACAGCTTGGTGGCCTCGACCGGCGCCAGGATCCGGATGTCCAGGCCCTCGGTGTCGTGCTCCGGCAGGTACTCCTTGACCTTGGCGATCAGCTGCGCGTCGTGCGCGCGGCCCTCGTCCAGCCAGAACACGGCCGGGTCGCCCGTGGCGCGGGCACGGGTGACGGCCAGCTTCACCCAGTCCTTGATCGGCGCGTCCTTGGTCTGGCAGGCGCGGAAGATGTCACCGGCGGCGACCGGCTGCTCGATGACGACGGCACCGGCCGCGTCGACCAGGCGGACCGTGCCGGCGGTGGCGATCTCGAAGGTCTTGTCGTGGGAGCCGTACTCCTCGGCCTTCTGCGCCATCAGGCCGACGTTCGGGACCGAGCCCATGGTGGACGGGTCGTAGGCGCCGTTGGCCCGGCAGTCCTCGATCACGGCCTGGTAGACACCGGCGTACGAGGAGTCCGGGATGACCGCGAGGGTGTCGGCCTCCTGGCCGTCCGGGCCCCACATGTGGCCGGAGGTGCGGATCATGGCCGGCATCGAGGCGTCGATGATGACGTCCGAGGGGACGTGCAGGTTGGTGATGCCCTTGTCGGAGTCGACCATCGCCAGGGCCGGGCCCTCGGCGAGCTCGGCGTCGAAGGAGGCCTTGATCTCGGCGCCCTCGGGCAGGTTCTCCAGGCCCTTGAGGATGCCGCCGAGGCCGTCGTTGGCGCTGAGGCCGGCCACCTTGAGGGTCTGGCCGTACCGCGCGAACGTCTTCGGGAAGAAGGCGCGCACCACGTGACCGAAGATGATCGGGTCGGAGACCTTCATCATCGTGGCCTTGAGGTGCACGGAGAACAGGACGCCGTCCTGCTTGGCGCGCGCGATCTGCGCGGCCAGGAAGTCGTTGAGCTGGGCCACGTGCAGCACGGAGGCGTCCACGACCTCGCCGGCCAGGACGGGTACGGAGTCCTTGAGCACGGTGGTGGTGCCGTCCTCGGCGACCAGCTCGATCCGCAGCGCGCCGGCCTCGGAGATCACCGCGGACTTCTCGGTGGAGCGGAAGTCGTTCTCGCCCATGGTCGTCACGTCGGTCCTGGACTCCGAGGCCCAGGCGCCCATGCGGTGCGGGTGGGTCTTGGCGTAGTTCTTCACCGAGGCGGGGGCGCGGCGGTCCGAGTTGCCCTCACGCAGGACCGGGTTCACGGCGGAACCCTTGATCTTGTCGTAGCGGGCGCGGATCTCGCGCTCCTCGTCGCTCTTCGGGTCGTCCGGGTAGGCCGGCAGCGCGTAGCCCTTGCCCTGCAGCTCGGCGACGGCGGCCTTGAGCTGCGGGATCGACGCCGAGATGTTCGGCAGCTTGACGATGTTGGCCTCGGGCGTCTTGGCCAGGTCGCCCAGCTCGGCCAGGGCGTCCGGGATGCGCTGGTCCTCGTTCAGGTACTCCGGGAAATGGGCGATGATGCGCCCGGCCAGGGAGATGTCGCGGATGTCCACGGCGACTCCGGCCTGCGAGGCGTACGCCTGGATCACCGGCAGGAACGAGTGCGTCGCGAGGGCCGGGGCCTCGTCTGTGTAGGTGTAGAAGATGGTCGAGTCAGTCACCGGGTGCTCCGCTCCACGTCTGCAACATTGCTCGACATCAAGATATCTCGTGCACGACCCGGGCTCGACAGGGGTCCGCGACTCGGAGGATCGGTCTGTCATACGGGAGGCAACCGGATCGGTCCCCAGGGTGGTCAAGACGAACGAGCCACCATCGACCGGCGGCCGGACCGACCAGCCGGCCGCCCGAGCGAAAGCGGACCATGAGAAATCGCACCAGAGTGACGGCCCCGGCGGCCGCCCTGCTCGGCACGGCGACCGTACTGGCCACGGGGGCCCCGGCTCTCGCGCGTCCCTTCTCCACGGGGGAGAGGAGCGGCGCCGCGAGGGCCGGGGGCGGGACACCCGTCCCGGGCCCTGAGACCCTCTCCGACCCCGTCTACCCGGCCCTCGGCAACGACGGCTACCGGGTCCTCGCCTATCACCTCGACCTCGCCTACGACGCCACGACCCGCCTGATCGACGCCACCGCGACCCTGCGCGTCCGCACCACGGACGACCTCTCCCGCCTCTCCCTGGACGCCCTCGGCCTCGACATACGCTCCGTGCGCGTCGACGGCCGCACCGCCGCCTTCGAGCAGGCCGGCGAGAAACTGCGGATCACCCCCGCGCGCCCGCTGCGCGAGCACGACCAGGTCACCGTGTGCGTGGAGTACGGCGCCGACCCCGGCCGCGTCCTCGCGCACACCGCCTGGGTGCCCACTCCGGACGGCTTCGCCGTCTGCCCGCAGCCGGACTCCGCGCACACCGTCTTCCCGTGCAACGACCATCCCTCGGACAAGGCGGACTTCTCCTTCCGCATCACGGTCCCGAGCGGACTGCGCGGGGTCGCGAACGGCACCCTGACCCGCACCGAACGCCTGTCCGGCGGCCGGACGGCCTACTCGTACCGGTCCCGCGCGCCGATCGCCACCGAACTCGTCCAGATCACCGTGGGCGACTACGTGATCAGGGACCGGCGGGGCCCGCACGGCCTGCCGCTGCGGGACGTCGTCCCGGCCGCACGGGCCGCCGCCCTGGAACCGGCGCTCGCCCTCACCGCGGGCCAGGTGGCCTGGCTGGAGGACCGGCTCGGCGTCGCCTTCCCGTTCGAGACGTACGGCCTGCTGCCCTGCAACTCCGACGACCCGGACGCCTTCGACTTCACCGGCCTGGAGACCCAGACCCTCACCCTGTACAAGCCGAACTTCCTGCTCCAGGAGGAGGCGAAGATCGGCTCGCACATGATGCACGAGCTGGTCCACTCCTGGTTCGGCAACCTCGTCTCGCCCGCCACCTGGGCCGACCTCTGGCTGAACGAGGGCCACGCCGACTTCTACGGGCTGCTCTACCGCTACGAACGCGGCTGGCCGGACTCCCTGGGCATGACCACCATGGAGGCCCGGATGAAGGACACCTACGCCCGCGGCGACCAGTGGCGCCACGACTCGGGGCCGGTGGCGGCCCCGAACGCGGTCAACCTCTTCGACAGCCAGCGCTACCTCGGCGGCGTCCTGACGCTGTACGCCTTCCGCGAGCTGGTCGGCGAGGACGTCTTCCACCGGGTCGAGCGGACCTTCCTGGACCGCTTCCGCAACCGCTCGGCGTCGACGCAGGACTACATCGCCGTCGCCTCCGAGGTGAGCGGCCAGGACCTGTCGGGCTTCCTGCGCGACTGGCTCTACGGCACCACGACCCCGCGGATGCCGGGCCACCCCGACTGGACGGTCACCCCGGTGACCCCGGCCCCGGCCACCCCGCACAGCCTGCGCGGCGGCCGGCACCACGACAACTCCGCGACCCTGTAAGCCGTACGGCAGGGGGCTATTCGGTGTGCGGCAGGCCCGACGGCACGTCGTCCGGGACGCGTTGCTGCGGTATCACCACGGCCCCCTGCTGGAGGGCCACCGTGCGGGTCGGGGCCGGGATGCGGATGCCCTCCTCGCGGTAGCGGCGGTGCAGGCGCTTGATGAACTCGTGCTTGATCCGGAACTGGTCGCTGAACTCGCCGACGCCGAGGATCACCGTGAAACCGATCCGTGAGTCGCCGAAGGTGTGGAAGCGGATGGCCGGTTCGTGCTCCGGCAGCGCACCGGTGATCTCGGTCATGGTCTCGGCGATCACCTCGTGCGTGACGCGCTCGACCTGGTCCAGGTCGCTGTCGTAGCTCACGCCCACCTGCACCAGGATCGTCAACTGCTGCTCGGGCCGCGTGTAGTTGGTCATGTTGGTCTTCGCCAGCTGGCCGTTGGGGACGACCACCAGGTTGTTGGAGAGCTGACGCACGGTCGTCTGCCGCCAGTTGATGTCGACGACATAGCCCTCCTCGCCGCTGCTCAGCCGGATGTAGTCGCCCGGCTGGACGGTCTTGGAGGCGAGGATGTGGATGCCCGCGAAGAGGTTGGCCAGGGTGTCCTGGAGCGCGAGGGCGACCGCGAGTCCGCCCACGCCCAGGGCGGTGAGCAGCGGCGCTATGGAGACGCCCAGCGTCTGGAGCACCACCAGGAAGCCGATCGCGAGGACCAGCACCCGGGTGATGTTCACGAAGATGGTGGCCGAACCGGCGACTCCGGAGCGGGACTGGGTGACCGACTGCACCAGACCGGCGATCACCCGCGCCGCCGAGACCGTCACCGCGAAGATGAGCAGCACCTTCAGGCACTGATTGGTCTGGTGCTGCACGGTTCTGGTCAGCGGCAGCGCCGCGGCGGCCGCCGCCGCGCCGCCCGCGAGCGCCGCCCACGGGACGACCGTGCGCAGCGCGTCCACGATGACGTCGTCACCGCTCCAGCGCGTCCGCTTGGCGTGCTTGGCCAGCCAGCGCAGCATGCCGCGCGACAGAAAGGCCAGCAACAGGCCCGCCGCCAGGGCGATGCCCGCGAGGACCAGGTCATCGACGGTGAGCGCTCGGTCCACCGGTTACCTCCCATTCGGTTGTGCAACCGCTCATCCTGCCGCATCCACGGGACCTGATCCGCACAGAGGTTCGTGCGGCGGACCCCGGCGGCCGGCCGTGCGGGGCAGCCGAAGGGACCCGAACCGGCGGGGAAACCGGCGCGGCCCACGGGCGTCCGGGAAGGCCCCCCGGCCGGCCAAGGGCCCCTGGCAGGTGGAGGATCCGTGCTCCGTGAACGATCAGTGGCCGGTGAAGGACTCCTGGTCCGTGAAGGTCCCGTGCCGGCCCGCCCCGGCCGCGAAGCGCGCCGCTCCCTCGACGCCCTCCGCCAGCACGTCCATGCCGTACTGGACCTCGGCGAGCATCGCCGCCTGTTCGTCCAGCCCCTCCTGGTCCAGCACCGACGCCCGGTCGCTGCGCAGGCAGGCCTGCGGGAACGCGGCGATGGACGCGGCCAGTTCCTCCGCCGCCGCGCGCGATGTGCCCGCCGGGACCAGGCGGTTGGCCAGGCCCATCGCGTACGCCTCTTCGGCCGGGACCGGACGGCCGGTCAGGATCATGTCCATGGCCCGGCTGGTACCGATCAGCCGCGGAAGCCGTACCGTGCCGCCGTCGATCAGCGGCACCCCCCAGCGACGGCAGAAGACGCCGAACACCGCGTCCTCCTCCGCCACTCGCAGGTCGCACCAGAGCGCCAGTTCCAGGCCGCCCGCCACGGCGTGCCCGGCGACGGCCGCGATCACCGGCTTGGACAGCCGCAGCCGGGTCGGGCCCATCGGCCCGTCGCCGTCCTCCGCGACCCGGTTGCCCAGCTCGCCGCCCACCGCCTTCAGGTCCGCGCCCGCGCAGAAGGTGCCGCCCTCACCCCACAGCACCGCCACCCGGGCCGCGTCGTCCGCCTCGAACTCAAGGAAGGCGGAGGTCAGTTCGGCCGCCGTCGGCCCGTCCACCGCGTTGCGCGCGGCGGGCCGGGAGAGGACGACCGTGGTGACAGGACCCTGGCGTTCCAGGCGGACCGGCATGCGCTTCCCTCCGTCGGAAGGCCATCGGGGTCAGATGACCTTCAGTCGTACCAGCGCTCCCAGTGTCAGGGCTCCCGGCAGCAACGGCACCCACACGGTGATGATCCGGTACGCGAGGACGACGGCCGTCGCCACCGCCACCGGGCCGCCCGCGGCCACCAGCGCCACGATCAGCGCCGCCTCCACGGAACCCAGACCGCCCGGGGTGGGGATCAGCGCGACGGCGACCGTGGCCGCCAGGTACGCCAGCGCCATGTGGGCGGGCGGTACCGGCAGGCCAAGAGCCTGTCCCACCGCCACCAGTCCGGCCGCCTGGAGGGCGGGGAAGGCGAGCGAGCCGCCCCACAGCGCCAGCGCCCGGGACGGACGCGTGTGCACCGAGCGGGCCTCGCTCAGCGCCGAGCGCACGAAGCGGAACACCGGCTCGCGCACCCGTCGTACGAGGAACAGCGCGCCCAGCGCGACGACGGCCACCGCGCCGGCGACGGTCAGCAGCGGGCCGGCCGTCCCGTGCGGGAGGAGGCCGCCGAGGTGCAGGGCGTCCGGGAAGGCGACGAAGAACACGGCCATCAGGCCCACCCGCGCCACCGACTCGGCGAGCAGATACAGGGCGAGCGCGGCCGAGGAGGTGGCCAGCGGCACCCCGCACACCGTCATGAACCGCAGGTTGACCGCGCCGGAACCCAGGCCCGTCGGCAGCAGGTGGTTGGCCGAGCCGGCCGCGAGCTGGGTCGCCAGCAGCCGCCAGCGGGGCAGTTGCTGGACCACCGCGCCCTGCCGGGTGAAGGCCGCGGCCACCCAGGTCAGGCAGGTGGCGGCGCCCGCGGCCAGCAGCCACGGCAGGGAGGCGTCACGGAGGTGGGCGAAGCCCTCGACGAGGACCGGCCAGTGCTGCACCGCGATGACCGCCACGAGCAGGAGCGGGATCAGGGTGAGGATGTGCCGCCAGGGGACACGGCGGGCGAGCCGGGGGAGACGGCCCGCACGGAAGCCGGGGATTCTTTCCGCTGTCACACCGGGAGAGGTTTTCCGCGCCGCGCCAACTGCGGGTGGCGGAAGAGGAGACACCGGATGACGGACGGGAAGCGGGTGAGGGGGGAGGCTCATCTGGTCCTTCGTACGGGGGGACGGTGAGCGGACATTGACCTCAACGAAGCTTGAGGTCCTACGTTCTCCCCCATGAGTATGGAGACCACCGCCTGGACCCAGTTGCACAGCGTGATGACCGCCGAGCAGGAGCGGCGCCCGCTCGACCGGGCCACGCTGCGCCGGATCGCCGCCTTCGCCCGCCCGCACCGCGGCGGGATCGTCCGTTTCGTTCTGCTCGGGGTGCTCACCGCCCTGCTCGCCGTCGCCACCCCGGTGCTGGCCGGCCATGTCGTCGACGCGATCGTGTCGGGGCACGACACCGGCACGGTCGAACGGCTGTCGCTGCTGATCGCGGCCGTCGCCGTCGCGGAGGCGGCGCTCGGCGTCCTCGGGCGCCGGCTCTCGGCGACGCTCGGGGAGGGACTCATCCTCGACCTGCGCACGGCGGTGTTCGATCATGTGCAGCGGATGCCCGTCGCGTTCTTCACGCGTACCCGTACGGGAGCGCTGGTCAGTCGTCTCAACAACGACGTGATCGGCGCCCAGCGGGCCTTCGCCAACACCCTGTCCGGCGTGGTCAGCAACCTGGTCACGCTGCTGCTCACCCTCGCGGTCATGCTGACCCTGTCCTGGCAGATCACCCTGCTCGCCCTGGTGCTGCTGCCGGTGTTCGTGGTGCCCGCCCGCCGGATGGGCGGCCGGATGGCCCGGATGCAGCGCGAGGCCGCCGCGCTGAACGCGGCCATGGGCACCCGGATGACCGAGCGCTTCTCCGCGCCCGGCGCCACCCTGATCAAGCTCTTCGGCCGCCCCGAGGAGGAGTCGGCGGAGTTCACGGCGCGCGCCGCCCGGGTCCGGGACATCGGGGTGCGCACCGCCACCGCCCAGTCGGTCTTCATGACCGCCCTCACCCTCGTCTCCTCGCTCGCGCTCGCCCTGGTCTACGGCCTCGGCGGCTGGTTCGCGCTGCGCGGCACCCTGGAGCCGGGCGCCGTGGTCTCCCTGGCCCTCCTGCTGACCCGGCTCTACGCCCCGCTCACCTCGCTGGCCGGCGCCCGCGTCGAGGTGATGAGCGCGCTGGTCAGCTTCGAGCGGGTCTTCGAGGTCCTCGACCTCAAGCCCCTGATCGAGGAGAAACCGGACGCCCGCGAGGTGCCCGACGGCCCGCTGGCCGTCGAGTTCGACGACGTCCGCTTCGCCTACCCGGCCGCCGACCAGGTCTCCCTCGCCTCGCTCGAAGAGGTCGCGGCCCTGGACGCCCGCGGCGGCGCCGAGGTCCTGCACGGCATCTCCTTCCGCGCCGAACCCGGGCAGACCGTCGCGCTGGTCGGTTCCTCCGGCGCGGGCAAGTCCACCATCGCCCAGTTGCTGCCGCGCCTGTACGACGTCGACGGGGGCGCCGTACGCATCGGCGGCGTCGACGTCCGCGACCTGGGCGCCGGTTCGCTGCGCGCCGCCCTCGGCATGGTCACCCAGGACGGCCACCTCTTCCACGACACCGTCCGCGCCAACCTGCTGCTCGCCCGCCCGGCGGCCGGTGAGGAGGAGCTGTGGGACGCGCTGGGCCGGGCCCGCCTCGACGAGGTCGTACGGTCGCTGCCCGACGGCCTGGACACGGTGGTCGGCGAACGCGGCTACCGGCTCTCGGGCGGCGAGCGGCAGCGGATGACCATCGCCCGGCTGCTGCTGGCCCGCCAGCGCGTGGTCATCCTCGACGAGGCCACCGCGCACCTGGACAACACCTCGGAGGCGGCCGTCCAGGAGGCGCTCGCCGAGGCGCTGGAGGGGCGCACGGCCGTCGTCATCGCCCACCGGCTGTCGACGATCCGGGCGGCCGACCAGATCCTGGTGATCGAGGACGGCCGGATCGCGGAGCGCGGCACCCACGCGGAACTCCTGGTGGCGCAGGGGCGGTACGCCGAGCTGCACCGCACCCAGTTCGCCGCCGCACCGGCATCCTGACGGCCGCGTTCACCTCAGCGTCATCTTTTTCCCCGATTCCGCGAAGGGAGCGCTCCCGCACTTGACGGCACTGGTCCGGACCTTTAGCTTCACGCCTTAAACAAAGCCTCACGGCTGTGCTCAACACCCGCTGACCACAGAGGTGTTGGGCGCACGCCGTGCCGCATCCCCCCGCGTGAAAGGCCAACCCCCCATGGCCAGACCCCTTCCCACGGCCGCCGCCCTGGCCGCCCTGACCCTCTCCGCAGGCCTGTTCGCCGCGTCCCCCGCGCAGGCCGCCACCGGCACCATCACCGGCATCGGCGGCAAGTGCCTGGACGTGGCGGGCGCAAGCTCGGCCGACGGCACGGCCGTCCAGCTCTACGACTGCAACGGCACCGCCGCCCAGCAGTGGACCGTCGGCAGCGACGGCACCATACGCGCCCTCGGCAAGTGTCTCGACGTGACCGGGAACTCGACCGCGGACGGCGCCAAGGCCCAGCTGTGGACGTGTTCCGGCGGCGCCAACCAGAAGTGGACCGTCAGCTCCGCCCACGACATCGTCAACCCGCAGGCGAACAAGTGCCTGGACGCCACCGGCAACTCCTCGGCGAACGGCACGCGCGCCCAGATCTGGACGTGCGGCGGCACCGCCAACCAGAAGTGGACCGCGCCCGCGTCCGACGGCGGCGGCACCACGCCGTCCTCGCCGATGGCGGTGGCACCGTATCTGTACAACGGCTGGGGCGACCCGCCGAGCCCGACCACGATCACCAACGCGACCGGCGTGAAGTACTACACGCTCGCGTTCGTCCTCAGCAACGGCTACTGCAACCCGCAGTGGGACGGGAGCCGGGCGCTGACCGGCGGGGTCGACCAGCAGACGGTCAACACCGTGCGGGCCAACGGCGGTGACGTCGTACCGTCCTTCGGCGGCTACAGCGGCAACAAGCTGGAGAGCTCCTGCTCCAGCGCCGGCGAACTGGCCGCGGCCTACCAGAAGGTCATCAACGCCTACGGCGGTCTCAAGGCGATCGACATCGACCTGGAGGCCGACGCCTACAGCAACGGGACCGTGCAGCAGCGGGTCGTGGACGCGCTGAAGACGGTGAAGGCCAACAACCCCGGCACGAAGGTGTACATCACCATCGGCACCGGCCAGAGCGGCCCCGACACCAGCCTGATCAACCGGGCCGCGTCCTCCGGGCTGACCGTCGACGCCTGGGCCATCATGCCCTTCGACTTCGGCGGCGCCGGCCAGAACATGGGCAACCTCACCACCCAGGCGGCCGAGGGCCTGAAGAACGCGCTGAAGAACGCGTACCACTACAGCGACGACCAGGCCTACCGGGACATGGGCATCTCGTCCATGAACGGCATCACCGACAACAACGAGACGGTGACCGTCAACGACTTCCGGACCATCCTCGCCTACGCCCAGCAGCACCACCTGGCCCGGCTCACCTTCTGGTCCGCCAACCGCGACCGGCCCTGCACCGGCGGCTCCGCCGACAGCTGCTCCGGCGTGAGCCAGTCCAACTGGGACTACACGCGCGTCTTCGCCGGCTACACCGGCTGACCCCCCACACCTCGGACTAGGAGATCCCTTGCCTCGCCTTCCCTGGCGCCGCAGACCGACGGCCGCCGCCGTGCTGGCCGTTCTCGGAGCGTCCCTGCTGACCGCCGCCCCGTCCGCGCACGCGGCCGCCGCCGCGCTGCCCACCGGGCTCGCCACCCTCACCAACGCCGCGAGCGGCAAGTGCCTGGACGCCAGGGCCGCCGCCACCGCGAACGGCACCGCCGTCCAGCAGTACTCCTGCAACGGCACCACCGCCCAGCAGTGGAGTCTCACCGCCACCAGCGACGGCTACGTCCGGATCGGCAACGGCAACAACACCGACCAGGTGGTCGACGTCACCGACGTCTCCACCGCCGACAACGCCACGGCCCAGCTGTGGACCTACGGCGGCGGGGCCAACCAGCAGTGGCAGCCGGTCGACGAGGGCGGCGGCGCCTACCACTTCGTCAACCGCAACAGCGGCAAGTGCCTCGACGACCCGGCCGCCTCCACCGCGGACAGCGTGCAGCTGGTGCAGTACACCTGCAACGGCACCGCTGCCCAGCGCTTCCAGGTGGCCGCCGTGACGGCGCCGCCGTCCGGCACCCCGGACCTCGGCCCGAACGTCGTCGTCTTCGACCCGTCGATGTCGGCGTCGACCATCCAGAGCCGCCTCAACTCGATCTTCCAGCAGCAGGAGACGAACCAGTTCGGCTCCCAGCGCTACGCCGTGATGTTCAAGCCGGGCACCTACAGCGCCAACGTCAACGTCGGCTTCTACACCCAGGTCCTCGGCCTCGGCCTGACCCCGGACGCGGTCAACATCAACGGCGCGGTGCACGCCGAGGCCGACTGGTTCCAGGGCAACGCCACCCAGAACTTCTGGCGCGGCGCGGAGAACCTGTCCGTCACGCCGACCGGCGGCGCCGACCGCTGGGCGGTCTCGCAGGCCTCGGCGTACCGCCGGATGCACCTGCGCGGCAACCTCGCCCTGGACGACGGCGGCTGGTCCAGCGGCGGCCTGATCGCCGACAGCAAGATCGACGGCCAGGTCAACTCCGGCAGCCAGCAGCAGTGGCTGACCCGCAACTCGCAGCTCGGCAGCTGGACCGGCTCCAACTGGAACATGGTCTTCGTCGGCAGCACCGGGGTGCCGGGCACCACCTTCCCGAGCCCGCCGGACACCACGGTCGCCCAGAGCCCGGTGACCCGTGAGAAGCCGTTCCTGTACGTCGACGGCTCCGGCAACTACCAGGTCTTCGTACCGTCGACCCGGTCCAACTCCTCCGGCACCAGCTGGAGTTCCGGTTCGGCCGCCGGTTCGTCGCTGTCCCTGGACAGCTTCTACGTCGTGAAGCCGGGCGCCACCGCGTCCCAGATCAACGCGGCCCTGGCGGCGGGCAAGAACCTCCTGGTCACCCCGGGTGTCTACCACCTCGACCAGACGCTCCAGGTCAACCGGGCCGACACCGTCGTCCTCGGCCTCGGCCTCGCCACCTTCGTCCCGGACAACGGCGTCACCGCGATGAAGGTCGCCGACGTCGACGGCGTCCAGATCGCGGGCCTGCTCTTCGACGCCGGCACCACCAACTCCTCCACCCTGGTGGAGGTCGGTCCGAGCGGCTCCTCGGCCTCGCACGCGGCCGACCCGACCTCCCTGCACGACGTGTACTTCCGGGTCGGCGGCGCGGGCGTCGGCAAGGCCACCACCAGCCTCGTCGTCAACAGCGACAACGTCATCGGCGACCACATGTGGATCTGGCGCGCCGACCACGGCAGCGGGGTCGGCTGGACCAGCAACACCGCGGACACCGGCCTGGTCGTCAACGGCGACAACGTGACGATGTACGGCCTGTTCGTCGAGCACTTCCAGAAGTACCAGACCCTCTGGAACGGCAACGGCGGCCGGACGTACTTCTACCAGAACGAGATGCCCTACGACCCGCCCAACCAGGCGGCCTGGATGAACGGCTCGACCCAGGGCTACGCGGCCTACAAGGTCGCCGACTCGGTCACCAGCCACCAGGTGTACGGCCTGGGCAGCTACTGCTACTTCAACGTCAACCCGGGCGTGGTCGCGGCGCACGCCGTCGAGGCGCCGAACACCTCGGGCGTCCGCTTCACCAGCCTGGTGACGGTCTCCCTCGGCGGCACCGGCACCATCAGCCATGTCGTCAACAACACGGGCGGACCGTCGAACTCGTCCACCAACGTGGCGAACCTGAAGTCGTACCCGTGACCTGAACGGCCGTGGGCCGGTACGGCGGACATCCGCCGTACCGGCCCACGGCCGTTTCCCCGACGTCCGGGACCGCCGCGACCGCTACGGCTTCTGCGACTTCTGCGACTTCTGCGAGTTCGACGAGGTCGTCCGGGCGGCCGCCCGGTCCGTGGACTCCGCCCGTTCCAGGACGGGACGGTGGCTGCCGCGCAGCGCCGAGGCCACCGCGGAGACCAGGGCCATGCCCGCGGCCACCCCGAAGACGACGGTCAGGCCGTGGTGGAACGGACCGGAGACCAGCTGCGGGAAGAAGGTGTGGCCGGTCAGGACGGACCGCTGGGCGCTGGTCACGTGGTCGAGGACGCCCTCCGAGGAGAGCAGGTGCTCGATCGGGTTGTTGCCGAGGAACGTCGCGAACAGCGTGCTCACCGGCGGCAGCGAGGCGGCGTGCGCGGCGGAGGCGGCCGGTACGCCGTGCGCGGTGAGACCGCTCTTCAGGGTGTCCGGGAGCGTGGCGGCGAGGCCGGAGACCATCAGCGAGAAGAAGACGCCGATGGACAGCGCCGTACCGGAGTTCTGGAAGGTGGAGCGCATGCCCGAGGCGACTCCCCGGTACTCGGCCGGGACGCTGCCCATGATCGAGGACGTGTTGGGCGCCGAGAACATGCCCTGGCCGAGCCCGTTGAGCAGCAGCAGCGTCGCGAACAGCCCGTAGTCGAAGTCGACGGGCAGCGCGAGCAGGCCGAGGAACGACAGCATGACGACGACCAGGCCCGCGGTGGAGAAGAACCGGGCGCCGAACCGGTCCGACAGGTAGCCGGAGACCGGGCCCGCGACCAGGAAGCCCAGCGTCAGCGGGAGCATGAAGATGCCGGCCCACAGCGGGGTGTCCTCGAAGTCGTAGCCGTGCAGCGGCAGCCAGATGCCCTGCAGCCAGATGATGAGCATGAACTGCAGGCCGCCGCGTGCGATCGAGGTCAGCAGGGCGGCCACGTTGCCGGCCGCGAACGCCCGGTTCCTGAAGAGCGTCAGGTCGAACATCGGGTCGGCGACCCGCGTCTCGACGACGCAGAAGGCCAGCAGCAGGGCGACGCCGCCGATCAGGCCGGTCAGCACCCACGGGTTCGTCCAGCCGGTGGCGTTGCCGCCGTAGGGCTGGATGCCGTACGTGATCCCGGCCAGCAGGATGCCGGCGCCCGCCGCGAAGGTGATGTTGCCCAGCCAGTCGATCCGGCCGGGCCGGCCCGTCGAGGTCTCGCGCAGGCTCAGGTACGACCAGATCGTGCCGGTGATGCTGACCGGGACGCTCACCCAGAACACGGCCCGCCAGTCGACGGCGGCCAGCAGACCGCCCGCGAGCAGTCCGAGGAACTGGCCCGCCAGCGCGGTGATCTGGTTGATGCCGAGGGCCATGCCGCGCTGCCGGGCCGGGAAGGCGTCGGTGAGGATGGCGGCCGAGTTGGCGGTGAGCATGGACCCGCCGAAGGCCTGCACGATCCGCCACAGGATCAGCCACATCGCGCCCGCTCCCGCGCGGAACGGGTCCAGTGACAATGCGACCGAGGCGCAGGCGAAGATCAGGAACCCGAGGTTGTAGATCTTGACCCGGCCGAACATGTCGCCGAGGCGTCCGAGCACGACCACCAAGACCGCGGAGACCAGCAGGTAGCCGAGGATCATCCAGAGCAGGTAGCCGATGTTGCCCGGCGCCAGCGGGTCGAGGCCGATGCCGCGGAAGATCGCCGGCAGCGAGATGATGACGATCGACGCGTCCATCGTGGCGATCAGCACGCCGAGCGTGGTGTTCGAGAGCGCGACCCACTTGTAGCCGGGTCCGGGCGGGGTTTCCTGGTGGCGGGCCGAGCGCAGGGCGCCGGACCGGCGGGGCGCGCTCACACCCGTTCCGCCAGCCGGGCGAGGAGCGGCACGGCCGCCCCGAGGGTCTCGCGCTCCTCGGCGGAGAACCCGTCGAGGACGTCCGCGAGCCGCTGCACGGACTCCGAGCGCCGCTCGGCGAGCATGGCGCGTCCCTCCTCGGTGACGGCGGCGATGCTCCGCCGTCCGTCCACGGCGTCGGGGGTGCGGCGGATCAGGCCGCGCTGTTCGAGCTGGGCGAGGGTGGCGGCCATGGCCTGCGGACGCACCCGTTCCATCTCGGCCAGTGAGGTGGGGGAGTCGGGTCCTTCGGCCGCGAGCCGCGCCAGCACGGAGACGCCCGAGAGCGAGACGTCCCCGACCGCGTGGGCCTGGCGCAGCCGCCGTGTCATCCGGCCCACCGCGAGCCTCAGCTCGGCGGCGAGGAGGGAGGCGTCGCCCGGATCCCGGGTGCCGCCGGCATCGGAAGCTATGTCTGTCTTCACATGTACTAATACTAGATTTATCAGTCTGGACTGTTCAACCAGTCATAAGTAAATACGACGGAGCCGGGTCGAGCCCGTATCGGCTCGGCCCGGCTCCGTCTCCGGATCGCGGGGGTCTCAGCTGCAGGTCAGCCGGCCCGCCGTGGCCTTGGCGGTGAGGACGCGGTGCACGGAGGCGGTCACCTTGGCCCGGAAGGAGGCGTCCGACGCCATCTTGGCCTGCACGCCCTGGATCATCGCCGGAAGAGCCGACGCCTTGACCGTGAGGACCATGTCGCCGCCGGCGTTCAGGAAGTCCACCGCCCGCTGCGCCGGGGTGAAGGAGCGGACCGCGACGGCCTGGCCGAGGTCGTCGGAGATCACGACGCCCTTGAAGCCGAACTTGGTGCGCAGCAGCGAGCTGATCACGGTCGGCGAGAAGGCCGCCAGATGCTTCGAGTCGATCTTGGTGTACTTCGCCGAGGAGATCATCACGAACGGCGACCCCGCGGTGATCGCGCTGCGGAAGGGCTGCAGGCTCGCGCTGGAGGACGTGGTCACCGAGTCGACCACGTTCGCGGTGGTGTCGGTGTTCCCGATGACCTGGCCCAGACCGGGGAAGTGCTTCACGGTGGTCATGACCCCGGCGTTGCGGAAACCGGCGGCGAAGGCGCCGCTGTGGGAGGTGACGACGGAGGGGGTGTGGCCGTACTCACGGTAGAAGTGCCCGATGGGAGCGTTGCGCGTGCCGAGGCTCGCGGGCACCACGTCGGCCACCGGGGCCAGGTTGAGGTCGAGGCCGGCCGCCTTGAGCTGCCGTGCCCACGTCTCGGCGCGGGAGCGCAGCGTCGCCGTGCTCCAGGAGCCCTGGGTGAGCGCGTTGGGCATGACGGAGAAGCCGGGGCCGCTCAGCACCTGGACCTGCCCGCCCTCCTGGTCGGTGGAGACGAGCAGCCCGACCCGGTGTCCCGCGACCGTGTCCGCCTGCGCCCGCGCCCCGTCCACGACCTTCTTCGTCGCCGCCGTACCGGCCGAACTGCGCCCGGTGAGCATGACGGACCCGACGTGATAGGTGCGCAGGGTCTTCAGGTCCGCGGCGCTCGGACGGGACGCGGCGATTCCGCCCATGAACAGCTGGCCGACCCGCTGCGCCGTGGTCATCCCCGTGTAGACCTTGTCGGCGCAGGCCGTGGCGGACACGCGGTGGGCCTCCTCCCCGGCCGCCGGCGCGCTGCACGCGCACACGGCGAGCAAGGTGGTGGCGAGCCCGACGGCGGTGCGCCGGGCAGCGGAACGCCGGCCCGCGGGCCGGCGGACGGGTGTCGCCATGGTGCGCTCCTGACTCGTGAGTGATGCGGTCCACGGGACCGGCCGGCCCCCGCACGGCATCCCTGCCCCGCGCGGCCCGACATCCGCCCCGGCGCCTCACGTTACGCCGAACGGGTGCGGTGCGCGCTGTGGCGGTCCCGGCCGCCTCGGGCGCGCTCACCGGACGGCCGCAGCGCCCGGTGACAGGGCGGCCCGGACGGTCGCGGTCAGTCGGACAGCGCCAGCCGGGCGGTGATCCGCTTGCCGACGGGCTCCCGCCGTGCCTCGACGTCCCTGGCCACCGCCAGGACGATCTCCAGGCCGTGCTGCCCGACCCGTCCGGCGTCCGCCGGCCGGGCCAGCGGAAGGGCCGGATCGCTGTCCCACACCTCGATCTCCAGCACGCCGTCGGCGGCGCCCAGGTGCAGCAGCACCGGTCCGGGCGCGTACTTCAGCGCGTTGGTGACCAGCTCGCTCACCACCAGCTGGGCCAGCTCCAGCGTGCGGACCGGCACCGGCCGTCCCGGCGCCGACTCGGCCCGTGCCAGGAAGTCCGACGTCCGGTGCCGGGCGTGGGCGATACAGCCGTCCGCCCCGTCCAGCGCGACCGTGACCTCGACAGGTGCAGCATCCGCCATCCGGGAACACTCCTCGGGCGGGACAGACGCCCTGCCGACGATCCGCGATACCCCGTTCATGGGCGCGCGCCTACCCGGCGATGCGCCGTCGTACTCCCGCACCGCCCCGATCCGGATGCCCGCCGTCGTGCATCGCAGTCCGTCCGGCTGGGCACGTTGGCTGAGGACCGGCGACACAGCTCGGACCGAGGGCGCGGAGGACGCACGTGGCAGAGGAACACAGGGCAGCGGAGAACGGTGCGCTGTCCGTCACCCGGAGCGACGTGGACGGCGTCACCGTGCTCGGCCTGCGCGGCGAGATCGACTGCGACACCGTGGGCGCCCTGGCCCGCGCCATGCCGCCGGCCGATCCCACCGCGGGCTCCCGGGTCGTCGTCGATCTGAGCGGGGTCACCTTCATGGACTCCAGCGGGATCAACGCCCTGATCGCCGCCCACCAGGTGACGCGGGCCGCACGCGGGTGGCTGCGGCTCGCGGGGCTGCGGGACCCGGTGCGGCGGACCGTGGAGCTGGTGGGCCTGGACACCCTGGCCACCTGCCATCCGACCGTGCGGGAGGCCATCGCGGCGTGACGCCGTGCCGGGCGTCCGGGCGGGGCCGGTTCCGGCCCCGGTCCGGCCTCGGCACACTTTGGTTGTCGGCCGACAACTGAGTTAACCTGCGACCGAATGTCTGCCGCGCGATGCCGCCGAACGCGGAATCGCCGCTGGTGGGCGGAGCTCTACGGCTCCGGCGAGGTTCCGGGTCCTCGGGGTGGGGACTCTGGGGAGCGGAACGAGGGTGTGCATGAGCGGCATGTCGGCGGACACCCGGGTCCAGGGGCCCGGCGAACAGGAGCTGCGGCAGCTGCTGGCCGGTCTGACGGCGGTGCGGGACGGTGACTTCGGCACCCGTCTGCCCTCCGACGGCGAGGGACTGCTCGGCGACATCGCCACGGTCTTCAACGGCATGGTCGACCAGCTGTCCCAGTTCACCTCGGAAGTGACGCGCGTGGCCCGCGAGGTCGGCACCGAGGGCACGCTCGGCGGGCAGGCGCAGGTCCCGGGGGTGTCCGGCACCTGGGCGGACCTGACCGACTCCGTGAACGCCATGGCCGGCAACCTGACCACGCAGGTCCGTGACATCGCCCAGGTGGCCACCGCGGTGGCGCGCGGGGACCTCTCGCAGAAGATCGACGTGCCCGCGCGCGGCGAGATCCTCCAGCTGAAGGAGACCGTCAACACGATGGTCGACCAGCTGTCCGCGTTCGCCGACGAGGTGACCCGTGTCGCCCGCGAGGTCGGCAGCGAGGGCCGCCTCGGCGGCCAGGCGCAGGTGCCCGGGGTCGGCGGCGTCTGGCGCGACCTCACCGATTCGGTCAACTTCATGGCCGGAAACCTCACCTCCCAGGTCCGCAACGTCGCCCAGGTGACGACCGCGGTGGCGCAGGGCGACCTGTCGCAGAAGATCACCGTGGACGCGCGCGGCGAGATCCTGGAGCTGAAGAACACCATCAACACGATGGTCGACCAGCTGTCCGCGTTCGCCGACGAGGTCACCCGCGTCGCCCGCGAGGTCGGCACCGACGGCCGGCTCGGCGGCCAGGCGGACGTCAAGGGCGTCAAGGGCACCTGGCGAGACCTGACGGACTCCGTGAACTTCATGGGCGGCAACCTCACCGCGCAGGTCCGCAACGTCGCCCAGGTGGCCACCGCGGTGGCGCAGGGCGACCTGTCGCAGAAGATCACCGTGGACGCGCGGGGCGAGATCCTGGAGCTGAAGAACACCATCAACACGATGGTCGACCAGCTGTCCGCGTTCGCCGACGAGGTCACCCGTGTCGCGCGCGAGGTCGGCACCGAGGGCAACCTCGGCGGCCAGGCGATCGTGCCGGGCGTCTCCGGGACCTGGAAGGACCTCACCGACAACGTCAACGTGATGGCGTCCAACCTGACCGGTCAGGTCCGGTCGATCGCCCAGGTCGCCACCGCGGTCGCGCGCGGCGACCTGTCGCAGAAGATCACCGTGGAGGCCAAGGGCGAGGTCGCCGCGCTGGCCGACGTCATCAACACCATGGTCGACACGCTCTCCGCGTTCGCCGACGAGGTCACCCGGGTGGCGCGCGAGGTCGGCACCGAGGGACGGCTCGGCGGCCAGGCCCACGTGCCGAACGTGGCCGGGACCTGGAAGGACCTCACCGACAACGTCAACTCCATGGCCAACAACCTCACCGGGCAGGTCCGCAACATCGCCCTGGTGACGACCGCGGTGGCCGGCGGCGACCTGTCGAAGAAGATCGACGTCGACGCCCGGGGCGAGATCCTGGAGCTGAAGACCACCATCAACACGATGGTCGACCAGCTGTCGTCCTTCGCCGCCGAGGTCACCCGTGTCGCCCGCGAGGTCGGCAGCGAGGGCCGCCTCGGCGGCCAGGCCGAGGTGGAGGGCGTCGAGGGCACCTGGAAGCGGCTGACGGAGAACGTCAACGAACTGGCCGGGAACCTCACCCGGCAGGTCCGCGCGATCGCCGAGGTCACGAGCGCCGTCGCGGAGGGCGACCTGACCCGCTCCATCACCGTGGTGGCGTCCGGCGAGGTCGCCGACCTCAAGGACAACATCAACTCCATGGTGGAGTCCCTGCGCGAGACCACCCGGGCCAACCAGGAACAGGACTGGCTCAAGACCAACCTGGCCCGCATCTCGGGCCTGATGCAGGGCCACCGCGAACTGCCCGTGGTCGCCGAACTCATCATGGACGAACTCACCCCGCTGGTCTCGGCCCAGTACGGCGCCTTCTACCTGGCGGAGGACACCGAACGCGGCCACGAACTGCGCCTGGTGGGCTCCTACGGCTACCCGGACGACACCGAGCGGCCCACCCGCATCCCGGTCGGCCGCTCCCTGGTCGGACAGGCGGCACGCAACCGGCGGATCATCAACGTCGAGGAACTGCCCGAGGGTTACGTCACCATCTCCTCCGGACTCGGACAGGCCGTGCCCAGCGCCCTGGTGGTGCTGCCCATCGTGGTCGAGGAACAGGTCCTCGGCGTCATCGAACTGGCCTCGCTGGCCCGCTTCACCCAGATCCACCAGGACTTCCTCACCCAGCTGGTGCCGACCGTCGGCGTCAACCTCAACACCATCGTGGCCAACGCCCGTACCGACGAGCTGCTCGGCGAGTCCCAGCGGCTCACCTCCGAACTGCAGGCCAGGTCCGAGGAGTTGCAGGTACAGCAGGACGAACTGCAGCGCTCCAACGCCGAACTGGAGGAGAAGGCGTCCCTGCTGGCCTCGCAGAACCGCGACATCGAGGCGAAGAACCTGCAGATCGAGCAGGCCAGGCAGGAACTGGAGACCCGCGCGCAGCAGCTGGCACTGGCCTCCAAGTACAAGTCGGAGTTCCTGGCCAACATGAGCCACGAGCTGCGCACCCCGCTCAACAGCCTGCTGATCCTCGCCCAGTTGCTGGCCCAGAACCCCTCGCGCAACCTCACCCCGAAGCAGGTCGAGTACGCCGGCATCATCCACTCGGCGGGCTCGGACCTGCTGCAGCTGATCAACGACATCCTCGACCTGTCCAAGGTGGAGGCCGGCAAGATGGACGTGGCCCCCGAGCGGGTCCCGCTGCGCCAGCTCCTGGAGTACGTCGAGGCCACCTTCCGGCCGATGACCACCCAGAAGAGCCTGGAGTTCACGGTGGCCACCGCGCCGGGCACGCCCGCCGACCTGCTCACCGACGACTCCCGGCTCCGCCAGATCCTGCGCAACCTGCTGTCCAACGCGGTCAAGTTCACCGAACAGGGCTGCGTGGAGCTGCGCATCGAGCCGGCCGCCGACCGCGAGGTCCCGGCGGGCGTGCTGCGCGGCGGCCCGGTGGTGGCCTTCCGGGTCGTCGACACCGGCATCGGCATCCCCCACCAGCAGCTGGAGACCATCTTCGGCGCCTTCCAGCAGGCCGACGGGACCACCAGCCGCAAGTACGGCGGCACCGGACTCGGCCTGTCCATCACCCGCGAGATCGCCCATCTGCTCGGCGGCGCGGTCACCGTGGACAGCGCACCCGGCCAGGGCAGTACGTTCACGCTGTACCTGCCGGTCGCCCGCGCCGACTTCGAGGACCTGCTCGACAACGGCGCCCGGCCGGCGGAGCAGCCCCGGGTCCTCAGCGCCGCGGAGCCCGAGCCCGCGTCCCGCGCGCTGCCCGCCGCAGGACCGGCCCCCGCGCAGCGCAGGCGCCGCCTCCTGGTGATCGAGGAACGCCCGCGCGGACTGCTCACCCTGGTCGCCGAACGGGCCGTCGCCGACCTCGCGCACGACCCCGGCGATCCGCACGGAGCGATCGACCTCATCACCGCCGTGGGCGCGCAGGAGGCGGCGAGCACGCTGGCGGCCGAACCCTGCCACTGCGTCGTCCTGGAGCTCGGCATGCCCGGCAAGGAGGGCGCGGACTTCCTGGAGGCCATGCGCGGCGACTCCGCGCTGGCCAGCGTGCCCGTCCTGGTGCACACCGGGCACCGGGTCGACCTGGCGCAGGAGCAGGCGCTGCGGGCCCTCGCGGGCGGCCGGCCGCTGGACTTCCTGTCCAGCCTGGACGAACTGCGCGAGCGCATCACCCTGCACCTGTCCGCCGAACAGCCCGGCGACGTGCTGTCGCTGGTACGCGCCGACGAACCGCACCGACCGGCGGCCCAGGTGGTGGACGACACCTTCCTCGGCCGCACGGTCCTGGTCGTCGACGACGACGCGCGCAACCTCTTCGCCCTCAGCGGCGTACTGGAACTGCACGGCTTCCAGGTCCTGCACGCCGACAACGGCCGCAAGGGCATCGAGATGCTGCTCGCCCACCCGGACGTCTGCCTGCTCCTGATGGACGTGATGATGCCCGAGATGGACGGCTACGCGGCCACCGCGGAGATCCGCGCCATGCCCCAGTACGCGGAGCTGCCCATCATCGCCGTCACCGCGAAGGCCATGCCGGGCGACCAGGAGAAGAGCCTCGCCTCGGGCGCCAACGACTACATCACCAAGCCCGTCGACACGAACGACCTCATCGCCCGCGTCCGCCGCTGGCTGGCCGTGTGACCGCAATCCGCCGCCACGGCGTCCACCAGCAGGCCGCGTAACGCCCCGGGGCGTCCCAGCCGAGAAACAGGCCCACCGTGAGTGAACTCCCTCCCACGCCCGAACCGCCGCGACCGCTCGACGGCGCCGACGGCGGACAGCCCGACGGGGCACCGGCCGAGACCGGCCCCTCGTCCCCCATCGGCCGGCTGGCGGCGACCGTGGAGCGGCTGCGCCGCGAGGTGCGGGCGGCGCACGCCGAGGCCGACGGGCGGGCCCTGATCGAGCTGGCCAAGGGCATCCTCGTCGAACGGCTCGGCTGCGGCCCGGCCCAGGCGGCCCGGCAGCTGGCCGAACTCGCCGAGCAGGCCGGGGTGACGCCGCTGGAGTTCGCGGTCGACGTCATCAACCAGGCCGCACGCGACCGGATGTCCGAGGTGACCGCCGCCTTCCTCGCGGCCACCGCGGCCGGTACCGAGGCCGTCGACCCGGCGGGCGGCCACGCCTCCGCCGTACGGCTGCGGGCCGCCGAGAGCGGTGCGCTGGCCGCCCACGACACCCAGGCCGTGGCCGAGTCCCTGCTGGAGCACGCGCTGGCCCCGCTCGGCGCCGAGGCGGTCGCCATCTGGGCGCTCGGCGCCGACGGCTCGCTCACCCTGGCCGGCCACGCCGGATTCTCCTCCGCCGAGGCCGGACGCTGGCGGCACGTGCCGCCGGGGGTGGCGACGGTGGCCCGGCGCGGCCTCACCGAACGCTCGGGGCACTGGATCGGCAGCCTGGCCGCGACCGGGCTGCCGTCCATCGGCCAGCACCAGCATCCCGAGGGCGGCCGCGTCGCCGTGGCGGCCGGTACCGGGGGGCGCATCCACGGCGTCCTGGAGATCGTCTGGCCCGGCCCGCTGGACCCGCCGTCCGCGCCGGTCGTCCGGCAGGTCGAGGCCCTGGCCGAGCTGTGCGCGCACACCCTGGACACCGGCTCCCCGGACCACGCCCACGGCGGCGTCCGGCCCGTGCTGCCCGGCCTCTCCGAGCTGATGGACCTGGCCGACGGACTCCACGACCCCGCTCTGGTGCTCGTGCCGCACCTGGACGCCGGCGGCGACCTCGCCGACTTCCGCATCCACCACGTCAACGGCCGTTTCCTGGATCCCGGCGGCAGGCCCCGGGCCGTCATCAGCGGCGCCCTGCTGCTGGAGGCCTACCCGATGGCCGCCGGACACAGCGAGCTGTTCGAGCGGATCGAGCGGGTCTACGCCACCGGCGAGCCCTACCGCGCCCACCGCATGCGGCTCACCGCACTCGTCGACGACGTCCCCCTCGCGGCCGTCGCCGACATCAACATCAGCCGGCACGGCGGCTGCGTCCTGCTCATCTGGCGCATCGAGGACGAGACCGCCCGGCTGGCCAGCCTGCTCCAGCACGCGCAGCGCCTGGGCCGGATCGGCGGCTTCGAGGAGAACCTCCTCACCGGCGAGATCACCTGGAACGGCCAGCTCTTCCACCTCTACGGCAAACCCGACTCCGGTGCCCCGGTGCCGCTGGAGGACCTGCCCGTCCACGCCCATCCCGACGACGCCGTCGCCATCGGCCGCTTCCTGCGCACCCTGCTGCACCACCGCAGGCCCGCGTCCGCCGCCTTCCGGCTGCAGCGCCCCGACGGCGTGACCCGCCACATCCGGGTGGTGGCCGAACCGGTCCTCGACTCCGGCGGCCAGCTGTACGTCGTACGCGGCGCCTACCAGGACATCTCCGCGCACCACTGGACGGAGGTGGCGCTCGCCGCGACCCGCGACCAGCTCGCCCACAGCGAGCAGCAGGCCAGCGAGCGCAACCGGCTCACCCTCCAGCTCCAGCACGCGATCATGCCGCCCGCGGGTGCCCCGCTGGCGGTTCCCGGACTGAACCTCGCGGTGCGCTACCGGCCCGCGGAGACCCAGCACCTGGTCGGCGGCGACTGGTACGACGCGGTCCTGCTGCCGTCCGGGCTGGTGCTGGTGTGCGTGGGCGACGTCGCCGGACACGGCATCGAGGCGGCCACCAGCATGGTGGTCCTGCGCAACGCGCTGCGCGGCCTCGCCGTGACCGGTGCCGGGCCGGGGCAGCTGCTGTCCTGGCTGAACATGGTCACCCACCACCTGACCGGCTCCGTCACCGCCACCGCGGTGTGCGGCCTGTACGACCCCGACCGGCACACCCTGCGCTGGGCCCGGGCCGGCCATCTGCCGCCGGTGCTGGTCCGCGCCGGGGACGCGGAGCCGTTGCCGCTGGTCAAGGGGATGCTGCTGGGTGCCGTACCGGAGGCCGTGTACCAGGAGCACGAGGTGCAGCTCGCCGTGGACGACACGCTGCTGATGTACACGGACGGCCTGATCGAGCGCCGTGACCGGTCGGTGGAGGAGTCCCTGGCGCAGCTGCTGACGACCGCCCGCAACGTTCCCGCGACCCTGGACCAGGCGCTGGACCGCCTGCTGACCCACAGCAGGTCCGACACCGACGACGACACCTGCCTCGTGGGCATCCGCGTGGCGCCGTTCTGAGCGCCGCCGGAGCGGCCGGCGGCGTCAACCGCGGGATCAGGGGTACCTGACCCTACGGAGGTGTCACATGTTCGAAGCAGGCGATATCCGAGAGTGGCGCGGCCACGACGTGGTCGACACCTTCGGGCACAAGGTCGGGATCCTGGAATCGGTCTACGTCGACACGGCGACCGACCAGCCCAGCTACGCCACCGTGACCGTCGGCCTGCCCACCCGGCGGCGCCTGGTGTTCGTGCCGCTCGACGGCGCCACCGTCGGTCCGGGCTACCTGCAGGTCGCCCACGAGAAGGACACGGTCAAGAAGGCGCCGTCCATCGACACGGACGGGGAGCTGCCGGCCGACCAGGAGCCCGCCGTCTTCGCGCACTACTCGCTCGACTACACCCCGGGCGCCGGCGGTGAACGCCGGCTGGCCCGCCGCTGACCCGGCACACGCGACGGCCGATTAGGAGAGCCGATGAGTCTTTTTCTGCTGCTGATCCTCGTGGCCCTCGTCCTGGGCATCATCGGGTTCACCGCGCACGGGCTGTTCTACCTGCTGGTCATCGGCGCCGCGGTGCTGCTGGCCGATCTCTTCTACGCGGGGTTCAGGCTCCGGCACGCGGGGCGCCGCCGGATCGTGCGCTGACCCTCAGCCGCCCTCGACGACGGTGAACAGCCTGATGGCGCCGGTGATCGTCAGGAGCCGGCTGACGGCGGGCCCCAGCGGGCCCACCAGTACCAGGTCGCGCCCGGAGGCCTGATGGCGCAGCCGGGCCTCGATGAGGGCGTTGAGCAGCATGCTGTCCGCGAAGGTGACGCGCGTCAGGTCGACCGCGGTGACGGGCATGGCCGCGTGGTCGGCCGCGTCCCAGGCGCGGTCGAAGCCGTCGACGGCGGCGTAGTCCACGTCCCCGCTCACGGTGATCACGAAGGTCTGCCCGTCGCGGTCGACGTGCGCCCTCAGTTCGGGAGCCGCGGGCATCGAGCCATCCTCGTGTCGTGTCCCGGGATTTTCGAGACATAGCGCACAGTTGACGCGAATCGCGTCAGAAGCAGGGTAGTCGGACAAGGTAAGAGCGTTTCTCAGAACAGTTGTCGTTTGACAATAATAGCCATGAGGCAACAGAGTAGCCGAGTCGGACGTACACGGGGAAGGACCTGGAATGCTCCGGTGGACAGGGACCGCCCCCGGCACCGGCCGCCCCCGCCTTGGAGCGGCGGCGGCCCGGTACCGAGCGGGTTGTTCAGGCGGTCCGGCTGTCGGACTCGGGGGTCTCGTCGGGTATCTGCGTCGCCGCGGTGGCGCAGAACGCCTCCAGCCCCTCCAGGAGGGCGACGCGCTTGGCGGCGGGCATGTCCGCCAGCACCTTCTGCAGCTCGCTCTCGCGGCGGGCCCGCAGATCGGCCAGGAAGGAGCGGCCCCGGCCGCTGAGATGCAGCCGTACCTCGCGCCGGTCCTCCGCGCCCACCACCCGCTCGATGAATCCCGCGGCCTGTAGCCGGTCGCACAGCCTGCTGGTGGACGGCGGGGTGGAGGCCAGGGATTCGGCGAGCGTGCGCAGATTGATGCCGTCGTGGTGCTCGAGGATGTGCAGCACGCGCAACTGGGAGGCAGAGGTGGGCGCGGTCGACGCACGGCCCCATACAACTTCCAGCAGCTCAACGGCCTTGGTGGTCACACGTGCGACCTCATCGGGCTCGGGGCGGCGGCGGAAGGCAGTCACGATCACACTCTCGCAGGCTCTGGGGCGCCTTTCAGCCTACTAGGAGCCTCAGCCCTACCCGACCCCTCGGAACGACCGACGCGGCTCTTCGCGAGGCCCGCCTCCCCGGCGGGGCCCGCGCGTTGCCGGGAGAAAGAATGGTGCATTACTCATCGTGAACAGATTCCAGACCGCTGAGCGCGCGGTGCGCACGGCGGCTCCCCACGAGTTGCTCGACGCCGTGCGCGTCGTGCTGACCGAGCAGTACGGCGCGCAGGCCGTCGAGCTGTTCATGGCCGACTACGGCCTGACGGCGCTGCAGCCGGTGTCGGTGCGGCCGCACAACCTGGTGCCGGTGCCGGTGCACGGCAGCCCCGCGGGCCGGGCCTTCGGCTCGCAGGAGCCCTACTGCGAGGAGGGCCAGGACCGGCGCATGCGCGTGCACCTGCCGGTCAGCGTGCGCGGCGACCGGCTCGGCGTACTGTCCGTGACGCTGCCCGCCGACGAGGCGGCCCGCGCGTCCGTGGCCGAACTCGCCGAGATCGCCGAGGTGCTCGGCCACGAGGTGCTGGTGGCCGAACGCGACACGGACCTGTATCTCCAGGCCCGCCGCAAGGACCGGCTCACCCTGGCGGCCGAGATGCAGTGGCAGCTGCTGCCCGGCCGCTCATGCACTCGCCCCGAGTACGACCTCGGTGGCCAGCTGGAGCCCGCCTACGCCGTCTTCGGCGACAACTTCGACTGGTCGGCCACCGCCGACCACCTGATGCTCTACGTCACGAACGGCATGGGCGAGGGCATAGAGGCGGCGCTGCTGACCAGCCTGGCGATCAACGCGCTGCGCAACGCGCGTCGCGCCGGGATCTCCCTCGCCGACCAGGCGGCCCTGGCCGACCAGGCCGTGTACGCCCACTACCGGGGCCGCTGCTACCTGTCCGTCCTCATGTTCGACTTCGACCTGGACAGCGGACGGGTGAGTGTCGTGGACGCGGGCTCCCCGCTGCTGCTGCGGCTGCGCGGCGGCACCGTCGAGCGGGTCCCCTTCGAGGCGCAGCTGCCCCTCGGCATGTTCGAGGAGACGGACTACGTCGCGCAGGAGTTCGAGGTGGAGCCCGGCGACCGGCTCGTCTTCGTCAGCGACGGCGTGCACGAGGTGAACTCCCCGAAGGGCGAGGCGTACGGCGACCGGGCCCTGGCCCGCGCCATACACTCCACCCGGCTGCTGCCCGCCGCCGAGGTGCCCCGCGCCATACTGCGCGAGCTGGCGGTCCACCGGGGTGAGGACGTCCTGGCCACGGACGACGCCCTGGTCGTCTGCCTGGACTGGCGAGGCCGCCCCTGACCGCGGCGCCCGGTGACCACCCCGGTCGCCCGCGCGGCCGGCACCTCCGGCCGCCCCGCCGGTAGGCCGTCCCGGCGGGCGTCCGCCTGCGGGAGCCGGCGGTGCGCGGCGCGCGTGGTCGGTGCTCCGGCCGCCACCGCCGTCGGGCCGCCCCCGGCAGGCGCGACCGCCGTACGCCTGACGGAGCCGACGGCGTGCGGCGCGTGCGGCCCGCCCGCATGGTGCTCGGCCCGCGGCCCGTGTTCCCCGGTGTGCCGGGCGGGCCGCCGTCCGCTGCGTGGCCCCGATGTGGGCTCCGCCGGACCGGCACGGCCCCGGCGGCCGCTGTTCGTGCCGTACGCCGCCGGAGCGGTCAGGGGCCGCCGTCGCGGTGCTGCCGTGCCGTCCGGTCGTGGGCGGTGAGGAACCCGCGGAGCCCCTGCTGGAGAGCCGCCAGGTCGGCCGGATCCATCGCCGCGAGCACCGCCGTCAGGGCGTCCGCGCGGTGCGAGGCCACCTCGTCCAGGATCCGCTGGCCCAGCCGGGTCAGCAGCAGCCGCACCTCGCGCCGGTTGCGCGGATGCAGCTCGCGCTCCAGCAGCCCGGCCGCCTCCAGCCGGTCGCACAGCCGGCTCGCGGTCGGCAGCCCGATCCTCATGGCCACGGCCAGCGAGGTGAGGTTGAGGCCCGGTTCCTCCCGGAGGATCCGCAGCGCCCTCAGCTGGTGCGGCGACAGACGCAGGTTCGCGCCCTGAGCCGCGTCCGACCACAGGTGGGCGAGCCGGTCCACGGCGTCGGCCAGCGCAGGGGCGAGCGGCACGGGACCGTCGCGCGGTTGACCTGATCGGTCGTCCCGGGAACCACTCAGACCAGTCACGGAGGCATCGCTTTCCGAATCCCGCTGTCAATTGCAGGTATCACCTATGCAAACGCCGTACCCGAAGAGCCGCCGGACAAGCACGTCATGTCCGGTCCGTCGCTCAGGACAGTCTGCGCCAGGTGAGCTCGGCCGTGCGGTCAGCGCCCCACAGACGGGTGGGCGTGGCGACGCGCAGGACGAGATGCGGGCCGTCGAAGCCCACCTCGCGGACCTGGGCCCGGCCGATCCAGTTCGGAAAGAGGCTGGTTGTGACATGGTGCTCGACGGTGGTGGGACCGACGACCGCGAACGGGCCGCCGTAGGCGAGATAGCCGGCCGCGGCCCGCGCCAGCTCGCCGTCCGCCGCGTCCTCCAGGCGCGCCGACCGCAGGGGCGTACGGTCGCCACGGCCCAGCTGGGCCGACATGTATCCCTCGGCGGTGTAGACGATCAGGCCGTACGGCGCGGAGCCGAGCGGGCTGACGACCTCGCCCGCGGTGCTCGTGGCGGTGTACGACACGAGCCGCCAGGCGCCGATCAGCCGTTCGCGGACCGCGTCGCGCGCCACGCGTTCGTGCTCGGCTGTCGTGCGGTCGGGTTCGGACACGGCGGGGCCGCCTTTCGTCGTCGGGTGGAGCCCGCCGGGCTCCGTTCGGAGAGGGGGAACGGAGCCCGCGCGGATGGTCAGTGCCGGCCGGGTTCACCGTCGACGAGCCGCCACAGGCGCAGCGGGTTCGCCTCGCGCAGTGGCTCCGGCAGCAGGTCGTCGGGGAGGTTCTGGTAGGTGACCGGGCGGACGAACCGCTCGATCGCGCCCATGCCCACCGAGGTGAACCGGCTGTCGGAGGTCGCGGGGAACGGGCCGCCGTGGGTGGCGGCGTCCGAGACCTCCTGCGGGATCGAGAAGGCGTTGAACACGATGCGCCCGGTGCGCCGCTCCAGGACGGGCAGCAGCCGTCCGGCCGCGGCGCGGTCGGCGGCGTCGGCGTGCACCGTGGCCGAGAGCTGCCCGCGGAAGGCCCGGGCCGCCTCGAACAGCTGCTCCGCGCCGGACAGCCGCACCAGCAGCACCGCGGGGCCGAACACCTCCTCGCGCAGGGCGGGCTCGGCCAGCAGCCGGTCACCGCTCACCTCGTACAGCAGGGCCTGGCCCTCCCCGGCGCGGGCCGGGTCCGCGCCCGCGCCGACCAGGACGGCGCCGCCCTCCTCCGTCCGCCGCGCGTTGCGGGTGTAGGCCTCGTGTATGCCGGGCGTGAGCATGGTCCGCGCGGCGGCCTCGCGCACCTCGGCGGTCGCGGCGTCCCGCAGCTCCTCGAAGCCGGGACCGTCGACGGCCAGCAGGATCGCCGGCTTCAGGCAGGCCTGTCCGACGTTGTACAGGGCACGCTGCAGCAGGCCCGCGCCGATCTCCGCACCGCGCGCCGCCAGGGCCGACGGCAGGACGAAGACCGGGTTGACGCTCGTCATCTCGGTGAACACCGGGATGGGGTCGGGGCGGTGCTGGGCCCGGCGGTACAGGGCCATGCCGCCGCCCTCGGAGCCGGTGAAGGTGACCGCGCGGACCAGCGGATGGTCGACCAGCGCCTCGCCGATCCCGTTGCCGGCGCCACGGACGAGTGAGAAGACGCCCTCGTGCAGTCCGGCCTCGGTGACCGCCTCCCGGATGACCCGTCCCTGGATCTCGGAGGCGCCGGGGTGGGCGTTGTGGGCCTTGACGACGACGGGGCAGCCGGCCGCCAGCGCGGAGGCGGTGTCCCCACCCGCCACCGAGTAGGAGATCGGGAAGTTGCTCGCGCCGAAGATCACCACCGGGCCCAGGGCCACCTTCTGCAGCCGGTGGTCCAGCCGCGGCATCGGGAGGCGGTCCGGCTGCGCGGTGTCGACGGCCGCCCGCAGGAAGCGGCCCGTGCGGACGACGTCGGCGAACTTGCGGAAGACGCCGGCCGTCCGGACCGTCTCGCCCTCCAGTTGTGCGGTCGGCAGGCCGGTCTCCAGCGCGGCGCGGGCGGCGAGTTCGGTCTTGACCGCCTCCAGCTTGTCCGCGACGAGGTCGAGGAAGGCGGCCCGTCGGGCGAGCGAGGTGTGGCTGTAGCTGTCGAAGGCGTCGTCCGCGAGGCGCACCGCGCGGTCCACCTCGGCCGCGCCGCCGAAGGCGAACTCGGGCTCGACGACCTCTCCGGTGGCGGGGTCGAGCGCCTTCATGGTCCCGGCGGTGGCGGCCACCCGGGCCGCGCCGATCAGCAGTTCTCCGGTGAGGTTCATGCGTGCGCTCCGTCGAAGGCGGCGGTCACTTCGTCCGTCGTGGTGATGGCGTGGGCGTAGGTGGGGCCGTTCAGGTCGTGCGCGGCGTGCATCATGGCGGGCTCGAAGGCGGCGGTGGCGTCGCGCACCAGCGTCACGTGGTAGCCGAGTTCCATGGCGTAGCGGCCGGTGGACTCGATGCAGGTGTTGGCCAGGAGGCCGATGAGCACGACGTGGGTGATGCCGTGCTGCTTGAGCTGGAAGTCCAGGTCGGTGTTGGCGAATCCGCTCTGCGCCCAGTGCTCCTGGATCACGATGTCGCCGGTCTGCGGCCGGAAGTCGGGGTGGAACTCGCCGCCCCAGGTGCCGCGGGCGAAGCTGTGCCGCTCCATGATGCCGAGCTGGGTGGGGTTGGGGTGGGCCCACGTCGCGTAGTCGCCGGGCTCCCAGCGCCGGTGCGGGACGAACACCACACGCGCCCCCGCCTCGCGGGCGGAGCCGACGACGGAGCGCAGGTGGTCGAGGAGGCCGACCTCGCCCGCCAGGGCGGCGAGGCGCGGCCAGATCTGTCCGCCTTCGGACAGGAAGTCGTTGTAGGGGTCGACCAGCAGGACCGCTGTGCGGCCCGGCTCGTAGGTCCGGGACATGGCGTACTCCCAACGGAACGATGAATGTGGATGACACGTGACATCCTCATTCAGGATTACGGCCATAATCCTGAAAGTCAAACGAACGGCTGCCGACCTCCTCTGCGAGGCGTCGGAGTATGATGCACGTCATCCAGACCGGGGTACGAGAGGGAGGGCCGTCATGGGGCACTCGCAGGCGGAGAAGGCGGCCAGCCGCGAACGGGTCCTCCGCATCGCCGCGCGCAAGGTCCGCACCGACGGCGTCGGCGGGCTCGGCGTCGCGGACGTGATGAAGGAGGCCGGACTCACCCACGGCGGCTTCTACAAGCACTTCGCGTCGCGCGACGACCTCGTCACCCAGGCCGCCGCCGCTGCCCTGACCGAGGGATCGGCGAAGATGGAGCGGGCCGCGCGGAAGAACGAGCGGGACGCACGGGCCGGCCTCCTCGACGCGTACCTGAGCGAGCAGCACCGCGACACCCCGGCCACCGGCTGCGCGCTGGTCCCGCTCGGCGCCGCCGCGGGACGCGACGGCACCGACGGCGACGTCCACCTCAAGGACGCCTACGAGCGCCAGGTCCGCGCCTACCTGGACCTGATCGCGGGCCTCGACGAGAACGCCGGGGACGCCGAGGACGCCGAGGACGCCGAGGACGCCAGGGCCGAGGCCGTGCTCACCCTCAGCGCGCTGGTCGGGGCCGTACTCATGTCCCGGGCCGTGGCCGACGGCGACCTCTCGGACGAGATCCTGGAAACGGTCAACCGCCGGCTCAAGCACCGCGCCGGGCCCCGTCCCGCGCAGGCCTGACGCACCCCCGCCGCGCCGGGCGCCCTGTTCGGGGCGGAAGCCCCGCGGAGGAGCACGAGGTCGCTCAGACCGGTCGCGGACCGATGCCCGCGTGCACGCCCTCGCCGACGAGGAGTTCGGCGTCGGTCGCCGCCAGGACCTCCGCCGCGGTGACACCAGGAGCGGTCTCGACCAGCCGCAGCCCCTCGGCCGTGACATCGATGACGGCCAGGTCGGTGATCACCCGGTCCACCACCCGGCGCCCGGTGGCGGGCAGGCTCAACTCCTCGACCAGCTTGGGGCTGCCGTCCTTGGCGACGTGTTCCATGACGACCAGCAGCCGGCGCGCACCGTGGACGAGGTCCATCGCGCCGCCCATGCCCTTGACCACCCTTCCGGGGATCATCCAGTTGGCCAGGTCGCCGCGGGCCGAGACCTGCATGGCGCCCAGCACGGAGACGTCGATCCGGCCGGCCCGGATCATGCCGAAGGACAGGGCCGAATCGAAGTAGGCGGTGCCGGGGACGGTGGTCACCGTCTCCTTGCCCGCGTTGACGAGATCGGGGTGCTCCTCGCCGTCGTACGGGTAGGGGCCCACGCCCAGGATGCCGTTCTCCGAGTGCAGCACCACGTGCACCCCGTCCGGCAGATGACCGGGGATCAGCGTGGGCAGACCGATGCCCAGGTTCACGTACTGGCCGTCGCGGAGTTCCCGGGCGGCGCGGGCGGCGAGCTGGTCGCGGTCGAGCGGCATGGTCAGTTCTCCTCGGAGTCGGGGCGCGAGACGGCTGCTTCGGCGTGGGTGCGCGCCGGGCGCACGGTGCGGCGCTCGACGCGTTTGTCCAGCGACGCGTCGGCGGCGACCACCCGGTCCACGTACACGCCCGGCAGATGGACGGCGTCCGGCGGCAGTTCACCGGCCGCCACGACGCGTTCCGCCTCCACGACGGTCACCCGCCCCGCCATCGCGCACAGCGGGTTGAAGTTGCGGGCGGCCGCGTGGAAGACGCAGTTGCCGTGCCGGTCGGCGACCGCGGCCCGCACCAGGGCGAAATCGGCGGTGATGGCCTCCTCCAGCAGGTAGCGGCGGCCACCGAACTCACGGGTCTCCTTGGGCGGGGACGCCACCGCCACACCGCCGTCGGGAGTGTGCCGCCAGGGCAGCCCGCCCTCCTCGACCTGGGTGCCCACGCCCGCCGGGGTGTAGAAGGCCGGGACACCGCTGCCGCCGGCCCGCAGCCGCTCGGCGAGCGTGCCCTGCGGGGTCAGCTCCACCTCCAGTTCGCCCGACAGGTACTGGCGGGCGAACTCCTTGTTCTCGCCGACGTAGGAGGAGGTCATCCGGGCGATGCGGCCGGCGCGCAGCAGCAGCCCCAGCCCCCAGTCGTCCACACCGCAGTTGTTGGACACGATCCGCAGCCCGGACGCGCTCGCCTCGGACAGCGCGGCGATCAGCGTCGACGGGATGCCGCACAGCCCGAAACCCCCGACGGCCACGGTCGCACCGTCGGGGATGTCCGCCACTGCCAGCGCGGCCGCGGCCACCACTTTGTCCATGCCGATTCCTTCTCCACAGAGGTGCGCACCGCGCGCCGGCCCGGGTCCGCACCCGACGTCACGACGACGGCCGGCCGCTCCTCACCCTTGCCCGCACCCGCCGTCACGGGCCATGTGCGCCGGAGCCACGACCGGGCCGCGAAGAGCGGTGACCGGCCACATGCCGCCCGCCGTACGGCGCTTCTAGGGTTCCGGCCATCACGCAGCGCCCCGCCGCTGTCGCGGACCGGTGCCGTCGTCCTGGACGAGGCCGACGGCACCCGGCGACGGGGCGCGACACACGGTCAGGAGCCAATCACCATGCCGTCCAGCCTCAGGTACGCCCTCAGAAGCAGATCCCTCCGTGCGCTCACCCTCCTCGCCACCGGTGCCCTCGTCGCCGGATGCTCCTCGGCCGGCACCGCGGGCACGGAGACCGGCGGCTCCGACGGCGGGCCCGCCGCCGTGAAGGTGGGCCTGGTCTACTCCCGCAGCGGGCTGCTCGCCGCCTACGGCAAGCAGTACGAGGAAGGCTTCAAGGCCGGACTGGCCTACGCCACGCACGGCACGAACACGGTGGACGGCCACCGGATCGAGGTCACCGAACAGGACGACGCCGGCGACCCGGCGAAGGCCGTCGCCGCCGCGAAGTCCCTCGTCGGCAAGGGATACAAGGTCCTCGCCGGCACCACCGACTCGGGCGTGGCGCTCCAGGTGGCACCGCTGGCCGCCCAGAACAAGGTCCTGTACGTCAGCGGTCCGGCCGCCACCGACGCGGTCACCGGCGTCAACGCCTACACCTTCCGCTCGGGGCGGCAGTCGTACCAGGACATCCTCACGGCCGGGACCCTGCTCGGCGACGCCAAGGGCAAGAAGGTCACCGTGCTCGCGCAGAACTCGGCCTTCGGGAAGGCCAACGTGGACGCGGTGAAGGCGGTCCTCGGCAAGGAGGGCGCGCGCGTCGGCTCGGTGCTGGCCCCGCCGAGCGCCACCGACCTGACGCCGTTCGCCCGGCAGACCCGAGCAGGCAGGCCGGACCTGGTGTTCGTCGCCTGGGCGGGCTCCAACGCCCCCGCCCTGTGGACCGCGCTGAGCCAGCAGGGCGTGCTGGAGGCGAGCAAGGTCGTCACCGGCCTCGCGGGCACCGCCTCGTACCCGGTCTTCGGGCCGGCCGGTTCCAAGGTCGCCTTCCTCGCCCACTACTTCCCGGGCGCCGGAGGGGACAACCCGGTCGAGAAGGCCATGCTCGACGGCATCACGAAGGCGGGCGGCACGCCCGACCTGTTCAGCCCGGACGGCTTCACGGCGGCCCAGATGATCGTGCACGCGATCGGTTCCGGCAGCGCCACGGACACCGCCGCCATGGCGAAGGCGCTGGAGGGCTGGACCTTCGACGGGCCCAAGGGCAAGGAGCAGATCCGGGCCGCGGACCACGCCCTGCTCCAGCCGATGTTCACCGCCCGCCTGAAGGGAACCGGCGCCGCCGCCCGGCCGGAGCTGATCGACAGCGTCCCGATGGCCGAGGTCGCGCCACCGGCCGCCGGCACGGCGGGCTGAACCGATGTCCTCCTCCGACACGGCGCCCGCGAGCGCCGCCGGCGCCTCGGGCGACCGGGCCGCCTCCGCCGACGCGGCACCGGTGCTGCGGCTGTGCGACATCGGCTGGACGGTCGGCGGCGCGACGATCGTCGACTCCGTCTCCTTCGACGTCCGCCAGGGCGAGTTCCTCGCCTTCATCGGCCCCAACGGCGCGGGCAAGACCTCCCTGTTCAACCTGGTCAGCGGCCTCAGCCCGGTCTCGCGCGGCACCATCGAACTGGACGGCCACGACGTCACCGCCGAAGCCGCCTACGCCAGGGCCCGGCGCGGACTGGGCCGCACCTTCCAGACCTCCAGCCTGTGGCCCGGGATGACGGTCGCCGACCATGTGCGGCTCGCGGCCCAGGCCGCCGAGGGCGGCTCGTTCCGGGTGTGGCGCCGTGCCGGGACCTACCCGGAACTGGTCGACCGGGTGCTGACGCGCACCCAGCTCGCCCACCGCGCCGACGCGGGCGCCGACGCCCTCTCGCACGGCGAGAAACGCAAACTCGAACTCGCCGTGCTGCTCGTCGGCGAACCCCGGCTGATGCTGCTCGACGAGCCGATGGCCGGGGTGAGCGCCGAGGAGGTGCCCGCGCTGACCGAACTCATCCACTCGCTGCACCAGGACGAGGGGCGCACCGTGCTGATGGTCGAGCACCACATGGACGTGCTGCTGGAACTCGCCGACCGGGTGGCCGTCATGCACCACGGCACGCTGCTCGCCCTCGACACCCCGCGGACCGTGATGGCCGACCCCACGGTGCAACAGGCCTACCTCGGGGAGGAGCTGTGACCCCCGCACCCCTGCTGACCGTGCGTGACCTGCGCGTGGTGATCGGGAGCAGGCACATCCTGCACGGCGTCGACCTGGAGGTGGCGGCCTCGGGCACCACGGCACTCCTGGGCCGCAACGGAGCCGGCAAGACGACGACGGTACGCGGCATCCTCGGCCTGGTCCCGCGCACCGGAAGCGTGCTGCTGGCCGGCGAGGAGACGGTGCGCCTGGCCACCCACGCCCTGGTGCGCCGGGGCATCGGTTACGCACCCGAGGACCGCGGCGTCTTCGCCGCCCTCAGCGTCGCCGATAACCTGCGCCTCGCCGAGCGGTCCGGAGCCGGAGAACCGGCCTACGGCCTCGTGCACGACCTGTTCCCGGAGCTGAGGCGACGGGCCCGGCAGGCCGCCGGCACCCTGTCCGGTGGCCAGCAGCAGATGGTCGCCATCGCCCGGACCCTGCTCAACGGCAACCGGCTGATCATCGCGGACGAGCCCACCAAGGGGCTGGCCCCCAAGGTGGTCACGGAGGTCGCCCAGGTCCTGGAGCGCGCGGCCGAGGCCGTCCCGGTCCTGCTCGTGGAACAGAACCTCGCCGTGGTACGGCGCCTCGCCCGCGACTGCGTCGTCCTCGCCGACGGCCGCACCGCGCACCGGGGCCCCACCGGCGACCTGCTCGCCGACGCCGAGGCGGCCCGCCGGCTGCTCGGCGTCGGCAGCACCGGCCACGGCGACGGCACGCGGGCGCCCGCCGGCCGGTCCCCTCACCTCGCGGCCCGCCCCGCCGCCCGGCTCCCGGAGGCCGACACCTGATGTCCACCGTCGTCCTGCTCGTCTTCACCGGCCTCGGTCTCGGGGCCCTGTACTTCCTGGTCGCCTCCGGACTGTCGCTGATCTTCGGGCTGATGGACGTGCTCAACTTCGCCCACGGCGCCCTGTTGTCCGTCGGCGCCTACGGCACCTGGTGGGCCGCGTCCGGCCACCTGCCCGGCGCCGGGCCCGGCGGCGCGGGGTTCGCGCTCGCCGTCGCCTTCGGCACCGCGGTGGGCACCGTCGCCGCCGTCCTGCTCGAACTCGCCGTGATCCGCCCGCTCTACACCCGCCCGCGCGAACAGATCCTCGCCACGGTCGGCGTCGGTCTGGCCGTCCCGGCCCTGCTGTCCGCGATCTGGGGCGCCGACGCCCGGCCCTTCCCCGGCCCGAAGGCCCTCGCGGGCACCTTCGGCCTGCTGGGCGCCGAAGTGCCGCTCAACCGCCTGGTGCTGATCGGCGCGGCCGTGGTCGTGCTGGCCGCGCTCAGGCTGTTCCTCGGCCGCACCCGGCACGGACTGGTCGTCCGCGCGGGGGTGGAGGACCGTGCGATGGTCACCGCGCTCGGCATCGATGTACGGAAGGCCTTCACGCTGGTCTTCGCCCTCGGCGGCGCGGCGGCGGCCCTCGGAGGCGCCCTCGGCGGCCTCTACTTCGGCTCCGTGGACCCCGGACAGGGCACCTCCCTGCTCATCTTCGCCTTCGTGGTCGTCGTGACGGGCGGCATGGACTCGCTCACCGGCGCCGCGCTGGCCTCGGTCGCCGTGGGCCTCGTCCAGCAGTTCGCCAACTACTACACCACCGCCGGACTCGGCGACCTCGCCGTCGTCGTCCTGCTCGCCGCCCTGCTGCTCGTCCGGCCGCGTGGGCTCACCAGGAGGCTCGCATGACCATCGTCACCCAGCCACGCGGCCCGGCCCGCGCCGGGGACCGCACCGTCGCCACCCGCCTGGAGCGGCTGCGGCACGCCTCCCGCCTCTGGCCCGCCGCGCTGCTGGCGGTGCTCGTCGTCGTGCCCTTCAGCGCGCTGCCGCTGCCGGTCCTGCTCGACGGCCCGATCGGCAGCCCGGGCAATCTCCAACTGCTCGCCCTCTGCCTGGTGTTCGGCGCCCTGGCCACCGGCTACGATCTGCTGCTCGGCCGCACCGGACTGCTCTCCTTCGGGCACGCGCTCTACTTCGCCGCGGGCACCTACGTCACCGACATCGTCCTGCTCGAATCGGGCCTGTCGTTCGCCGTGTCCGCGCTGCTGGGACTCCTGGCGGGCACGGCGCTCTCCGCGCTGCTGGGCGCGATCAGCCTGCGGGTCGACGGGATCGCGTTCTCCATGGTGACCCTGGCCTTCGCGCAGGCCGCGTCGATCCTCGTGCAGCGCGACCCCGGCGGCGTCACCGGCGGCGAGGAGGGCAGGGCGGCCCCGGCCGACGGACTTCCGGCCCCGCTGGTGGGCATCCAGCACACCCCGGCCCTGTACTGGACCGCCCTGGCCTACCTCGTCGTCGCGCTGGCCGTCGTGCAGTGGACCGTCCGCTCACCCCTCGGGCGGGTGTGGGAGGGCATCAAGGAGAACGAACGCCGGGTGGAGGTGCTGGGCATGCGCCCCTACGGCTTCAAACTGGCCGCCTTCGTCATCGCCGGCACCCTGGCCGCGCTCGGCGGCATCGTGTACCTCCTGCTGACGGGCGGTGCCACTCCGCGCACCACCACCTCCGACTTCACCCTGTCCCTGCTGGTGATGGTGGTACTGGGCGGCTCCGGCACCCGGTGGGGTCCCATGATCGGCGGCATCCTCTACACCTGGGCCGACCAACGCCTCGGCGACCTGGCCGGATCGCAGACGGTCACCTCGCTGCCCACCGTGCTGCGGGCACCGCTCTCGCAGCCGCTGTTCCTGCTCGGGGCCCTGTTCATCGCGGTCATCTATCTTCTTCCCGGCGGCGTGGTGCGACTGCCGGACCGTATCCGCGCGGCCCGTGGGCCGCGCGCCACCGCCGAGCGAGGAGAGGCCGTGCCGTCATGAACCGCACTCCGAGGACCGCCGCCACAACCCGACCGGAAGCCGGCCCCCCGGCGCGCGAGGAACTGCGGGTACCGGTGCGCGGCGGTGAACTGGCCGTGTCACGCTGGCCCGCGGAGGATCCGGCCGCACCGGTGGCCCTCGCGCTGCACGGCATCACGGCCAACGGCCTGAGCTGGGCGCGCGTCGCCCACCACCTGGCCGGACGGATGACCCTGATGGCGCCGGACCTGCGCGGCCGGGGCGGCAGCGGGCGGCTGCCCGGACCGTACGGCATCGCGGGCCACGCCGACGACACGGCCGCCGTCGCGGACGCGCTCGGCCTGGAGCCGGTGGTGCTGGCAGGCCACTCGATGGGCGCCTTCGTCGCGGCCCTGACCGCCGTGCGCCATCCGCGCCTGCCGGCGGCCCTGCTGCTGGTGGACGGCGGGGTGGGCTTCCCCGTCCCGGCGGACCTGGACCCGGACGAACTGCTCGACGCGGTGATCGGCCCGGCCGTGCGGCGGCTGTCGATGACGTTCCCGGACCGGGACGCCTACCGCGCGTTCTGGCGGAACCATCCGGCCTTCGGCGGCAGTTGGACACCGTGGGTGGACGCCTACATCCAGCGCGACCTCGTGGGGGAGGAGCCGCTGCTGCGCTCCTCCTGCGACCGGGAGGCGGTCCGCGTCGACGGCGTCGACCAGCTCCGGGAGGAGGTGTCGGGCGCGGTGCACCGGCTGCCCCGCCCGGCCGTGCTCCTGTGGGCCGAGCGCGGCCTGATGGACGAGCCGCAGGGGCTGTACGACGAGCACCGGCTCGCCGCCGCGAACCTGGATCCTCAACGGGTGCGCCCGCAGCGCGTGTCCGGCACCAACCACTACACGATCCTCGTCGGCGACGAGGGCGCCCGGACCGTGGCGCGGAACCTCCTGCGTGCGGCGGACGCACGGGGAACGAGCGGACCGGGCGCCGTCCCGTCCGGATGACCGCGGCAGCCCCTCCGGGACGGCCGAGCGCACGCCGGCCGCCCCCGGGCCCCGCTCGCGGCCCGCCCGGGCGTCAGGCGCCGGACAGCAGGTGCAGACGCAGGGCGAGTTGGAGTTCCAGGGCCTGCTCGGGGGCGTTCCACCCGGCACCGAGCAGCGCCTGAACGCGGTCGAGGCGCTGCACGACCGTGTTCACGTGCACGTGCAGTTCCTCCTTCGCCCGGGTCAGGCTCCCGCCGCAGTCGAAATAGGCGCGCAGCGTACGGACCAGCTGGGTGCCGCGCCGGCTGTCGTACTCCAGCAGCGGACCGAGGGTCGCGGTGACGAAGCCGTCCACGTCGTGGTCGTCGCCGAGCAGCACGCCGAGGAAGCCGAGTTCGGTGACGCCGGCTCCCTGCCCGGTGCGGTCCAGGACGTGCAGCGCCCGCAGACAGCGCATCGCTTCGGTGTGCGCGCCGGCGATGGCCCGCGGTCCCGCGGCCGGGCCCGTGCCGGCCACCGTGACCGGTGTGCCGATCAGCCGGCCGAGCCGTTCGGCGGCCAGCCGGGCCGCCTCGCCCGGCGTCGTGCCCTCACCGGGAAGCAGCAGGACCACGGCGGCCTCGTGTTCCGCGCTGACACCGCCGCTCCCGAACAGGTACCGCACGGCCGCGTCGGCGAGCCGTCCCCGTGCCTCGTCGGCGGTCCGGGCGACGAGCAGGACGTGCGGCCGGTCCAGGTCGAAGCCGAGGCGGCGGCCGCGGGCCACCAGGCCGGCCGGGTCGCGGTCGGGCGCGGTGAGCAGATCGGTGATCAGATCGCCGCGCACCCGGTTCTCCGTCTCGGCCACCGACCGCCGCAGCAGCAGGAGCAGCGAGGTCACGACACTGCTCCGCTCGAACAGGCGCTGGTCGGGGCCGTCCAGGTCCGGCCGCCCGTACAGCACCAGGCAGCCCAGCAGTTCCTGGCCCGCCAGCATCGCGCAGACCCAGCGCCCGTCACGGAACACCGCACGGGCGGACGCGCGGGAGTTCTTCGCCGACGCGACCAGCGCGGCGGCCTCCGCGCGCTCCCCGTCCTGCGACCCCTCGGCGAACGCGCCGCCCTGCCCGCCGACCGCGGTGAGCGGCCACCCGGCCCCGTCGTGGACCGCGACGTCGCCCTTCAGCAGACCGCCCACGGCGGTGGCGACATCGGACACGTCGCCGCCGCGCAGCACCAGATCGGTGAGCCGGTCGTGGGACTCCTCGGCACGCTGGACGGCGGCCGAATGCTCCCCGATCACGGCGTTGGCCTCGGCGAGTTCGGCCAGCGCCGACCGTGTGTCGGCCATGGCCTTCGCGGTGTCGATCGCGATGGCCGCGTGGTCGGCCAGCGAGCACAGCAGGGCCACCTCGTCCGGGGCGAAGGTGCGGGGCGTCCGGTCGGCCGCGAAGAGCGCCCCGATGACCTGGCCGCCGCTGCCCGACCCCAGCAGCAGCGGGACGCCGAGGATCGCGACCAGCCCCTCGTCCAGGACTCCGGCGTCGATGCTGCCGGTGTGCAGGAAGCGGTCGTCGGTGCGGTAGTCGTGGGTGGCGTAGGGACGCGCGGTCTGCGCGACCAGACCGCCCAGTCCCTCGCCCAGTTGCAGGCGCAGGTTCTGGAACAGCCCGGACACCGAGCCGTCGGTGACCCGCATGAAGGTGTCCCCGGCGTCCTCGTCGGGCAGCGTGAGGTAGGCGGTGTCGGTACCCAGGAGCAGGCGGGCCCGCCGGACGATGGACCGCAGCACGGCGTCGAGGTCGCGCAGCGCGGCCAGGTCGCCCGCGGTGTCGAAGAGCGCCGTCAACTCCGCTTCCCGGCGCCGGTGCTGCCGGAGAGTGCTCTGCACCCGCAGTGCCGCCTCGGTGGCCTTCTCCACCTCCGCGAGGTCCTCGGCGCTGGCACCGTCACGGCGCGCGTCGGCCGCGACGGTGCCGAGTTCCTCGGCGGGAGCGCCCGCGGCGAGCATCTCCAGCAGGCGGCGCAGGTGACGGGTGACGGGGACGGGGGAGTGCGGCATGGGCGGGCTACCGTTGCTGAGTCGGTGGACGGTGGTGGCGGGGCACGGCCTGGAGCGTAAGGCCCGATGAGGGCCGGTGTCCCCCAGCAGGCAGGACACCGGCTCCCGTTGGTGCGCGGCGCGCGCCGTCAGGCGGACGCGGCCGGCTGCTGCTCCGGGGCCGCTCCGGCCGTGGAACCGCCCGGTTCGACGGCCGACAGGTCCCGGCCGCGGGTCTCGCGGGCGGCGACGACGGCGACGACGGTGATCACCGCGGCCAGACCGACGTACACCGAGATGGGGGTGGCGTCGCCGTAGGAACTCAGCAGAGCGGTCGCGATCAGCGGAGCCGGGGCGCCGGCCGCCACCGAGGAGAGCTGGGCCCCGATGGACGCGCCGGTGTAGCGCATCCGGGTCGCGAACAGCTCCGAGAAGAACGCGGCCTGGGGCGCGTACATGGCGCTGTGGAAGATCAGCCCGACGGTGACGGCCAGCACCAGCGAGGGGAACGACCTGGTGTCCAGCAGGGCGAAGAAGGCCCACGACCACACGCCCACGCCGACCGCGCCCACCAGGTAGACGGGCTTGCGCCCGACCCGGTCCGAGAGCGCGCCGAACAGCGGGATCAGACAGAACTGCACGGCCGAGCCGATGAGCACGGCGTTCAGCGACGTCTGCTTGTCGATCTTGAGATGCTCGACGCAGTACGTGAGGACGAACGCGGTGATCACGTAGTAGGAGATGTTCTCGGCCATCCGCGCGCCCATCGCGACCAGCACGTCCCGCCAGTGGTGACGCAGGACGGCCACGAACGGCGGCTGCTCGGCCCGCTGTTCCGCCTTGCGCCGTTCCGCCTTGGCCAGCGCCTCCTTGAACAGGGGCGACTCGTCGACGGACAGCCGGATCCACAGACCGATCATGACCAGGACGGCCGAGAGCAGGAACGGCACCCGCCAGCCCCAGGAGTCGAACGCGTCGTCGCTGAGCACGCTGGTCATCAAGGAGAGCACCCCGACGGCGACCAGGTTGCCGGCCGGGGCGCCGGCCTGCGGCCACGAGGCCCAGAACCCGCGCCGTTCGGCCTCACCGTGCTCGGAGACCAGCAGGACGGCCCCGCCCCACTCGCCGCCCAGGGCGAAACCCTGGATCAGCCGCAGGACGGTCAGCAGCAGGGGAGCCGCGACGCCGATCGTGTCGTACCCGGGGACGCAGCCGATCAGGGCGGTGGAGAGCCCCATCATCAGCAGGCTGATCACCAGGAGCTTCTTGCGTCCGAAGCGGTCGCCGAAGTGACCGAAGACCACGGCGCCGATCGGCCGGGCGGCGAACCCGATGGCGTAGGTGAGGAAGGACAGCAGCGTCCCGGTCAGCGGGTCCGAGTCGGGGAAGAACACGCGCCCGAAGACGAGGGCCGCGGCCGAGCCGTACAGGAAGTAGTCGTACCACTCGATGGTGGTGCCGATGAGGGACGCGGCGACGATGCGCCTGAGGCCGGCGGGGGTTGGTGGAGCGGCTGCGGGCGACGACATCGGCACCACTTCCTGGGTGTGACGGGGACGTTTGCGTGTCGCCACACCGTAGGAATCCGCAGGTCAGGCGCACATGTGGCGGAACCACACAGTTCGAGGGTCCGCTATGCGTGCGACCACCATGCCGGCTCGTGGAAAGGCGGTTCTGCTCGTGAGTCCGGCGGTTCACCGACCGGCCGGACTCCACCCGTAGTTCCACCTGTGGGTCCAGGCGCGTACGGGCCCGAGTCAGCAGGCTTGAGGCATGACAACGACTGACTGGATCACCGACATCGCCCTCCTCCTGGTCGTCTTCCGGCAGCTGCGGGAGGGCCGCCTCGACGTGAAGTCGTACGTGATCCCCCTGGGGATCGTGGCCTTCGTCGCGCACAGCTACCTGAAGACCGTGCCCACGGCCGGCAACGACCTGGTGCTGATCGGTGCGCTCGTGGCCGTCGGCGCGGCCCTCGGCGTCGCGGGCGGCATCTACACCCGTATACGCAAGTCCGGCACGCATCTCTTCATCAAGGCGGGCGCGGTCTCCGCGACCCTGTGGGTGCTGGGCATGGGAGCGCGGATGGGCTTCCAGCTGTGGGTCGACCACGGTGGCGCCGACGACGTGGCCCGCTTCAGCCTGGCCCACCAGATCACCACGCAGGACGCGTGGGTGGCCGCGTTCGTGCTGATGGCACTCACCGAGGTGGTCACCCGGCTGGGCACCATATTCCTCCGCGGCCGCATGGCCACCCGGGAGCAGCTGCAGCCGGAGGCCGACGGACGGCGCACGACGGTCGCCGCGCAGCGGTCCGTCTGACCACCGACTATCGTCGCGCCGTGTCCTTCTCCGACAGTCTCCCCGCCCCCGGGCCGGCCTCCTTGCGTGAGCCCGGCCCCCGGGCCGTGCTCCGGCACGACGCCCGCCTCCAGTGGGCCGTCACCCTGCTGATCATCGCCATCGCGGTCAGCACCGTCCGGCCGGTGGGCGTCAGCGGCCGCGGCCTGGCCGTGGTCGCCCTGCTGGCGGTCAACTCCCTTGCCCTGCTGGGCAGGCACCTGCCGCTCGACGTCCCGCGCCGGGTCGCGCTGGTCTGGCTGACCGCCGGTGTCGTGGCGGCGGCCGCCCTGCTCGAGGTGAGCAACAGCGGCTCCGGTTACCTCTTCGCCTACTTCCTCGTCGGGCACGCCGGCTACCGTCTCCCCCTCAGACCGGCGTTGGCGGTCGCGGCCTTGTCCAGCCTGCTGTGCGGCGCTGTCTTCTACTTCTACGTCGGCCCCGATCACCAGGTGCTCACCTGGACCTTCGGCCTCAGCACCGGCGTCCCGGTGGTGGCCGGAATCCTGGGCCGGGGCAGGCAACAGGCGGTGGAGGCGAGGCTCCAGGCCGCCGAGTCCGCCGAGCGGGCCGCGCGGGCCGAGGCCCGAACGGCCGTGCTCACCGAACGAGGCCGCATCGCCCGCGACGTCCACGATGTGCTGGCGCACTCGCTGGCCGGGATCAACATGCATTTGGAGCTGGCGGACGCCCTGATGGACACCGGGGACCTGGAGAAGGTCCGCGCGGCGCACAACAAGGCGCAGAGCCTGGTCAGGGAGAGCCTGAAACAGGCCCAGTGGACCGTGCACGCGCTGCGCGAGGACTCCCTTCCGCTGCTCGAAAGCCTGACCGCCATGATCGAGTCGTCCGGCCACCGCGAGGTGCTCACCGTCACCGGGACCGTCCGGGAGCTGCCGGCACAGGTCACCCAGAACGTGCTGCGCATCGCGCAGGAGGCGCTGACCAACGCGGGCCGGCACGCTCCCGGCGCCGAGGTCGCGGTGGAGCTGACGTTCGACGCCGACTCGACCAGCCTTGCCGTCCGCAACGGGCCCGCGACCGGTGAGGCGGCCGCGGGTGTCGGCAGCGGCATGGGACTGATAGGAATGCGCGAACGCGTCGCCCTGCTGGGCGGCACCCTCACCGCGGGTCCGCTCACCGAGGGACCGGACCGGGGCGGCTGGCAGGTGGAGGCAGTGATCCGAGGATGACGACGAACGAACCGGCTCAGGAGCCGCGCGACCCGCAGGACGCGCCGACCGAGCGTCCGCTGAAGGTGATCGTCGCCGACGACCAGGCCGCCGTCCGCGAGCCCTTGGCCGCGGTGCTCGACATGAGCGAGGACATCGACGTCGTGGCCGTCGCCGCGGACGGCACCGAGGTGCTCGCCGCCGTGACCGCCGCACCGGTCGATGTCGTCCTGATGGACCTGCGCATGCCGGTGATGGACGGTGTCGAGGCCACCCGTCGGCTGAGCGAGGAACACCCCAGAACGGCCGTGGTCGTGCTGACCACGTTCGCTGACGACGACTCGATCCTGGCCGCCCTGAGTGCCGGCGCCCGCGGCTACCTGACGAAGAACGCGGGGCGCCAGGACATCGTCCGCGCGATCCGGACCGCCGCCGCGGGACATTCCGTACTCGACCAGGAGGTGCAGAACCGCCTCCTGGCCACCGTACGCACGCGCTCGACGGCCGCCGCACAGCCGCTGCCCGCGGACCTCACCCGCCGCGAACGTGAGGTGCTCACCCTGATCGGCCAGGGCCTTCCCAACCGGGCCATCGCCGGGAAGCTCTTCGTCAGCGAGGCCACGGTCAAGACCCACATCAACAACCTGTTCGCCAAAGCCGGCATCCAGGACCGCGCCGACGCCGTCCGCCGCGCCATTGCGGCCGGCCTGGCATGACCCGGGCCCGGTTTCGGGCGTCCAGGCCGCCGTGCGTCCAGCCGGTGGCCGGCCGCCGGGCAGCTGCCCCGTCGTCGTCCTGGGTGAAGGCGGCGGGTGCCGTCAGGGTGCACTGCCCGGACCCGATACAGGTGCCGTGGTCGATGCGGATCTCCACGGGGGGCGGTCTCAGGTGGTCGGGCGGGGGAGTCTGGGCCCGGCTCGTGCGCGGTGGCACGGCCGAGCGTCAGCAGGACCCACTCCTCGAAGTCGCGGTCTCCTCTCGACGCACCGCGACCTACACCGGCCTGATGGACCCGATCCGCTACGTCCTGGACGAACCCACCACGGGTCTGCACATGCGGGTGGTGGTGCCGGGCGTTCAGCGGGCGGTCCAGCCGCCGTCGAGAGGGATCGAGCTGCCGGTGATGGACGCGCTGCGTTCGCCGCACAGCCACAGGGCCGCCTCGGCGACCTCGGCCGGCTCGATCAGCCGTTTGATCGCGGTGCGGTCCAGGAACACCTGGTCCACCACGTCCGCGGCCGGGATGCCGTGGGCGCGTGCCTGGTCGGCGATCTGACCCTCGACCAGCGGGGTGCGGACGTAGCCGGGGTTGAGGCAGTTGCTGGTCACACCGTGCGGGGCGCCTTCCAGGGCGACGACCTTGCTCAGGCCCTCCAGCGCGTGCTTCGCCGTCACGTACGCGGACTTGTAGGCACTCGCCCTGAGCCCGTGCACGGACGAGATGTTGACGACCCTGCCCCACCCGTGCGCGTACATGTGGGGCAGCGTGCGGCGCAGGATGCGGAACGGCGCTTCCACCATGACCCGCTGGATCAGCGTGAAGCGCGCGGGCGGGAACTCGTGCAGCGGGGCGACGTGCTGCAGACCGGCGTTGTTGACCACGATGTCCGCGTCGTCCGGCAGCGCGTCGACGGCCTCGGCCTCGGAGAGGTCGGCCACGACGGCGGTGCCGCCGATCGCCTCGGCCACCTCCTTGGCGGCCTCACCGGCCCGGTCCACCACGTACACCTCGGCACCGGCCGCGGCGAAGCCTTCCGCGCAGGCCCGGCCGATCCCGCTGGCGGCGCCGGTGACCAGAACCCTGCGCCCGGCCAGGAAGCGGATCGGCGCCGGATCGGACGCGGCGGTGTCCCCGGGCCCGGGGTGTCGGGATGAGCCCTCGTCGGGGCTCTTCGTGCTGTCCATGGCCGAACACGGTAGGCAGGAACCGGACGATGAGACATGTGGGCCGTCGACACACCTGCGCACCACGAGATGGTGGCCGGCGCCGTCCCGCACCGGCAGGCCCGGGACGGCGCCGACCGCGGCCGCCCCGCACCACCGGACAGCCGCCGCGGCTCCGGCCCGCGGGACCCGCCGCATGTCACAGCGGCACCGCCCGCACCATGGCTGCGGGAGCCACGGCGGGCGGCGGTGTCCTGGGTGCCCCTGACATGTCGCGGCCCGGAGCGCCGGTCGTACCTTCCGTCTCCAGCAGGCCGGTTCGACGGACGGCGGGCGCGGACAGGTGCCGCGGCGGCTGTCCCAAGGGCAGGGCGCGGGGCGCGGACCGGGCGGGGTGGGACCGCCGGGCGGCGCACCGGGCCCGTGATCCCCCTCCCTCCCCACCACCCATCGGAGTCGCATCATGCTTCACTCCACCTGGCGTCGAATGTTCCGGCGGACCGCACTGGCCGCCGTACTGGCCGCCGTCGTGACGGGCCTCGGCGTCGTCGCCCCCGTCACGACGAGCGCCGCCGCGGCCGCCGGCACGCTCCAGCAGGTCACCAACTTCGGCTCGAACCCAGGCAACCTGGCGATGTACGCATACGCGCCGACCGGCCTGCCCTCCGGCGCGCCGCTGGTGGTCGCCCTGCACGGATGCACCCAGTCGGCGAGCGACTACCACGCGCACTCCGGCTGGCAGAAGTTCGCCGACCAGTGGGGCTTCGCCGTGGTGTACCCGCAGACCAGCTCGGCCAACAACAGCCTGTCCTGCTTCAGTTGGTTCGACTCGTCCAAGGACACGCGCGGCAAGGGCGAGGCGGCCTCGGTCAAGCAGATGGTCGACACCGCGGTGGCGCAGTACGGTTCGGACCGCACCCGCGTCTTCGTCACCGGGCTCTCCGCGGGCGGCGGCATGACCGCGGACCTGCTCGCCGACTACCCGGACGTGTTCGCGGGCGGCGCCGTCGACTCGGGCCTTCCCGCGCAGTGCGCCACGACGCAGACCGCCGCCTCCGGCTGCCAGTACAGCGCGCAGAACCTCACCCCGAAGCAGTGGGGCGACAAGGTCCGCAACTCCTACCCGGGCTACACGGGTCCGTGGCCGCGGGTGGCCATCTGGCAGGGTTCCTCCGACACCACCGTCGCCCCCGTCAACGGCACCGAGCTGCGCGACCAGTGGACCGACGTCTGGGGCATCGGCCAGACCGCCTCCAGCACCCGGACCCTCACCGGCGGCACCACCGAGAGTGTCTACGACGACAGCACCGGCAAGGCCGCGGTCGCCCTGTTCTCCGTCTCCGGCATGGCGCACGGCCTCGCCGTGAACCCCGGTTCGGGAGCCGACCAGTGCGGCACCACGGGGACCTACTACCTCAACTACATCTGCTCCAGCTACCACACCGCGAAGTTCTGGGGCCTGGACGGCAGCGGCGGCGGCGGAGGCACCGGCTCCCTGCCCGCCCCGTCCGGCCTCACGGTCACCGGCACCACCGGCACCGGCGCCTCGCTGTCGTGGAACGCCGTGAGCGGCGCCGCCTCGTACAACGTCTACCGGGGCGGCGCGAAGGTGGGCTCCGCGACGGGCACCGCCTACACCGACACCGGCCTGTCCGCCGGCACCGCCTACAGCTACACCGTGGCGGCGGTCGACTCCTCGGGAGCCGTCGGCGCGTCCTCCGCGGCGGTCACGGCGACGACCACCGGCTCCGCGCCCGCGTGCTACACCGCCAACAACTACCAGCAGGTCCAGGCCGGGCGCGCCCACCAGTCCGGCGGCTACACCTACGCCAACGGCTCCGGACAGAACATGGGCCTCTACAACGTCGCCATCACCCACACACTGAAGGAGACCTCACCGGGTTACTTCGTCATCGCGGACTCCGGCTGCTGAACCGCCGCGGCCCCGCGCCCGTCTCCCCGACGCGGAGACGGGCGCGGGGCCCGAGCCTTCCCCCACCGGACCAGGCCGACCGGCCCGGCGCCGAGGTAGCGCGAATCAGGTCCAGACCCCACGGTTGGCGTCACCGGACCGACTCGCCGCCTCCCGGCCGGTACTGGTGAGTGTCCAGGTAGGAGCAGGTCCTCCATGGTGGTGGACGGCGACGGCTAGCCACCGGAGGGGTGGCAAGCCGTCGGGGCGGGTTCGTCCTGGTCAGAGGCGTTTCGCGCTGCGGAACAGCTTGGCGTAGAAGCCGTTGCCGTCGATGCGGGAGACACCGCCCGCGTCGCCGATCGTCGGGCCGTTCTGCTCCTTGCGGCTGGAGATGAAGACCTTGTGGCCCTCGGTGTCCAGGCCCAGGTAGAGGGCGACGTGGTCGATGTGGTCGGCGGTGCGGTGGTCCATCTTGAAGAACAGCAGGTCACCGGGTTGCAGCATGTCGGTGTTCTTCGGACGCGTGTACCAGGGCGACGGGCCCTGGAGCTTGATGATGTCGACGCCGGTCTTCGAGCGGGCCATGCCGTTGGCGGAGCGCGGCAGGCCGTCGCCCAGGGTGTCGCTGGCCATCAGCGGATAGCGGGACCGGTAGCCCCACACCATCCGCATGAAGCCCGAGCAGTCCAGCGCGCGGTAGCGCTCCGGGCGCGGGCTCATCGTCGTCCCGTTGCGGAAGGTGTAGGGGATGCCGAGGTAGTCGTAGAAGTCGTTCTGCTCCAGGCGGTCCACCCCGTCCGCCTTGTACGGGCCGAACACCGCGTCGCCCGCGTACGGCACGCCCGCGGAGTCCTTCTTGACCGGCACGCCCTGCACGTACTGGAAGGCGATCGCGAAGATGTCGTCCTCCTGGCTGCCGTAGTACTGCTTGAACCAGTCCTTGAACCACTGCTGGTTCTCGGCGCCCTTGGTCCACGGCTCCGACATGAGACGGACCCAGTCGTCGGTGATCACCTTGGTGCTGGTGTTCGCCGGCTCGGTGAACGTGCGGGAGGGACCCTTGAGGGTCGCGGTGCGGGCACCGTCGGTGAAGGTGGCGATGATCGCGCCCTTGCCGTCGCGCAGCACGGACCGCGCCGGGTCGTTCAGGCGCTCCCAGGTCTGCTTGCCGGTGGCCGTGCCCGAGTTCTGCAGAGCGTTGTCGGTGACCGTCTGGGCGGCCGGGACCTTCGCCTGTTCGTCCTTGCGTAGTTCGTAGGTGAAGTACGCGCTGCCCGCGAGCAGCGCCAGCACCGTCGCCGTGTGGACGACCGGGCGGCCTTTGCGCTTCGGCATGGTGAGGGGCTCCAGGATTGCGTCGGGTAGGGGCGGACTCAGGCGGAGGGCAGAGCGCCCAGCAGGATGCCGGCGGTCAGCACCACATAGGTGGCGAGGGTGACCGAGCCGACGGACAGCAGCGTCGCGCCCTTGGGCTGGCGGACCAGCTGGTAGCCGATCAGGCCGGGGACGATGAACCCGAGCGTCTGGTTGGCGTACAGCAGCGGGAACTCCATCTGCAGCACGATGATCACGGTGGCCTGGATGAGCACGCCGCTGAGCACCACGGCGGCGAACAGCCGCTTGCCGTAGAGGATCACGAACTTCTGCATCAGCAGGGTGGCGACGTAGGTGAGGACGGTCACGCCGACCACCAGGGCGGCCCGCTGCAGGTCCTCGATGAGGGTGAGGGCGAGCCAGCCGGGTGTGATCATGCCGCCCGGCGACAGGTTGGTGGCCAAGTAGCACATCAACGAGAACATCAGACCCAGACCGATGCCGATCGCGGCGATCTCGGGGGTGAGGACGGAGGGGATCAACGCTGTTCTCCTGGGCTGTGCCACTGCTGGCTCTCGTCGGCGGAAGACTGGGGGGAAATGCGGGGCTCGAACAGCCCGCGGGGCGCGGCCTGTCCGGGTGCGGTGCCGTTCTCCGGGCGCGCCTGCGGCGCGGTGGGGGCGGACCGGTCGTCGCGGTGCTGCCGGGTCCGGGCGTCGTCGGGGTACGGCCGGGCGTACCCGGACCGGTCTGCCCGTTCCTGGTCGGGGTAGGGGTGCGCGGCGTCGCGCTGCACGGGAACCTGCCCGGCGGCATACGGCTGCTGCTGCCCGTAGCGCGACTCGTACGCCTGCGAGTAGCCCTGGTAGGGGTCGATGCGGGGCACGTACAGCTGCATGGTCTCGACGTGTTCGACCACGGCGGGCGCCTTCTCGGCCCTGCCGGCCGGGGCGGCTGCCGCGGACTCGTCGGGGCTGTCGTCCGGCGGGAGTTCGGCGAGGTGCTCCAGCAGGATCTCGCCCTGGCCGTGGATGTTGCCGATCGCGACCAGCGAGGAGTCGGGACCGAGCTGCTCCAGCAGCCGGGCCATGAACTCGTGCGGGTCGCGCTTGTCGCCGCCGAGGTCGACGGCGCGGGAGCGGAACTCCGCGGGGATGGCGTCGATGGCGGACTTGGCCGGGTGGCCGATGACGAAGACGCGCTCGGGGTCGAGGTCGGGGATGATCTCGCCCATCTGCCCGTTGCGCTCGACGCGGTCGGGGCGGCAGTTGATGACCACGTTGACCGGGCGGTGGATGGCGCCGAGGTCGAGCAGCTGGTTGATGTTCATCAGCGTCGACTCGGGGTCGTTGGCCGCGAAGACGTTGGCGAAGCGCAGCTTCTTCCCCTCGGGCGTGACATAACGCTCGACGGAGAGGACACCCGGGTCCGGCGGCGCCTCGTACATGCCCTGCAGGGCCGTCTCCCGGTCGACGCCGAGGAGTCCGGCCACGGTCAGCGCGATGGCCACGTTCTCCTTGAAGGTGAACCAGCTGAAGCCGCGCAGCTCCTCGTCGGTGACGATCTCCGGATCCGCGTAGATCAGTCGGCAGTTCCGGGCGTCGGCCTCCTCCTGGAGGATGTGGAAACGATCCTTCTCCGCGGTGACGCAGATGCCGTCCTCCGGCATCGACCGGCACAGCGAACGCGCCACGTCGTCCAGGGTGGGGCCCATCTCGGCGAGGTGGTCCTCGCGGACGTTGCAGAGCACGCCGATCGTGGACCGGATCAGCTTGGACTGGTTGATCTCCTGGAGGGCCGGCATGACGGCCATGCACTCGATGACGAGCGCGTCCGGCGCGTACGCGGCGGCGCGCCGCACGATGCCGATCTGCTCGACGACGTTGGCGATGCCGAACTTGCGGTAGACCGGCTCCTCGGTGGCGTCGGGGTGGATGAACCGGGCCGCGGTGCCGGTCGTCTTGGCGACGGTGGTCAGACCGCCGCCCCGCAGGGCGCCGGCGCACAGCCGGGTGATGGACGACTTGCCGCGGATGCCGTTGATCAGGACCCGGGTCGGTATGTGGTCCAGGTTGGTGAAGTGCCGCCGCTGCTCGACGATGCCCGCGACGAGCATGATCGCGCAGCACACCAGCAGCACGGTGTAGAGGAAGAGCACGGGCGATCAGTTCCTTGTGTACTGCTGCGGCGCGTGCGCCTGGGGCGGGGTGCGGCGGGGCTGCTGCCGGCTCAGTTCCTGCAGCTTCTGCCGGATGAGTTCGAGGGAGCGGGTGACCGCGCCGACCTCGTCGTGGTGCTGCGGGAACAGCACGGTCTTGCGGTCGCCGTCGGCCAGCGCCTCGGCCCGCTGGGCCAGTGAGCGCAGCGGGCGGGCCACCACGATGTGCATCCAGCCCAGGCAGGCGGCGGCCGCGGCGGCGCCGAGCAGTCCGGCGAGCACGGTCCGGTTCTGGCTGTCGTACTCGGGGATGTCGAGCCGGTTGGCGGCCTGCCAGCTGACCACGCTCCAGCCGAGGGACTCGGCGGGACCGCTGCCGGCGAACGGGGCGGCCGCCGCGATCCGCACGCCGCCCTCGCGGTAGAGGACCCCGTTCGCGCGGGCCTTCTTGCCGAGCCGCTGGGCGCTGGCGGCGGCCAGGTCCTTGAGGTGCTCGTCGGGCAGTCCCTGGAAGGCGAGGAAGCCGGTGTTGCCGGCGATGACCTTGCTGTGGTCGTCGACCAGGCGGACCACGCCCAGACCCGGCCGGGTCAGGAGCGCGTTGAAGAACTCGACGCGGAACTCACCGACGAGCCGGGCACCGTTCCGCCCGGGGATCTCGGCGTCCGCGACGACGACGGGCTCCTTGCCGCCCTGGCCCAGCAGCCGGATCGGGGTGTCCGAGACCCGGTGGGCGCGGATCACCTTGGGGCTGTTGCCCTTGGCGGCCAGGATCTGGCCGGAGGAGTCGACGACGTACAGGGAGCGGTAGCGCCGGTTCTCGTCGAGGGTGCGTTCCAGCACCTTGCCCATGGTTTCGGCGTCGGTGCGGTTGCCGATGAGGGACGCGACCGAGTCCAGGTCGGCGCTGCCCTCGTTGAGGGCGCGGCGCACCCGGTCGCTGAGGGTGTCGGTGCGCTCCCGCTGGTCGCTGACGAGCTGCTGGGGTACGACGGCCTTGTCGTCGGCGCGGTTGACCAGCAGCATCAGCGGTGCCGACCAGGCCAGCAGCAGGACCGCGCAGGCGCTCAGCAGGGCCCGGGTGCCGACCCGGCGCAGTCCGCGCGGGCGCGACGCGGCACCGGTCGCCTCGACGGTCTCGCCGAGCAACTGCCGGCGCAGCCGTTCCAGTGCGCTGCCGATGCGTCGCGCCTCGCCGTAGCCGGGGACGCTGACGGGCCGGGTCAGGTCGCCGCGGGTGAGCCGGCGGGATTCGAGGAACAGCCGGATCAGCGGCCGCTGGACGGTGCCCAGCAGGACGGCGACGGCGACGGCACCGGCGACCAGGAGGGCGCCGCCCGCCAGCAGGCCGAAGACCACGGACTTCGTCCGGGTGGGGTCCTCGCTGACCTTGGCCATGGCGACGACGGACAGGCCGAGCCCGGAGGCGGTGGTGATCTCGCCGGGGGCGGGCGCGGCCAGGGTGGCGTATCCGGCGACGGAACGGCTGCTGAGCACGTGCCCGCCGACCACGCTGCCGCTGACGCCCTGGTAGCCGCCCATGCCGGGTTCCTTGCTGCTGCGCGGATCCTGGCGGGCCTTGCGGGCGGCGAGCTGGGCGAAGGACTTCAGCTGCTTGTTGGACGCCTTGATGTCCGCGCGGTCGGTGTCGTTGCGCACCTGCTCGGGCTCGGGGATGCCGTCGCTGCTGAGGATCGCGCCGTTCTGGTCGGCCACGGCGATGGACCGGAACTGGCCGAGGCTGATGCCGGGGAACGTCAGGTTGCTGGAGGCCACCAGCAGCAGCTGCGGTCTGCCCGGCCAGGACAGCAGGGCCAGGGACAGCAGGCGCGTCTCGCCGTTCTTCAGCCGGACCATGCGGGGTGCCAGGCCGCCCTCGTCGCCGAGGGAGGCGGTGTTCACCGAGGTCAGCGGTACGGTCTCGCCTCGGGCCGCGACCAGCTTGCCGGAGCGGATCTCGACGACGGCGGTCCCGGTCCACTTCTGGTAGGTGCTGCCGAGTTTGTCCAGGGCGGCGTCGCCTGAGACCGGCTCGCCGGCGCTGAACAGCGCGGCGGACCGGGTGAGGTCGGTGACCGACTCGTCGATGGAGGCGCGCAGCGCGATGGCGCCGTCCTCCGCGAAGTGCTGCTGAGAGGTCAGTACCGCCTTGGGCACCCCGGCGTTGTCGACCCGGCCCAGTACGAGCGCGGTGATACCGGCGAGTGACAGCAGGAGCACCGACAGCACCGCGATCGGCGGCCGGATGCCTCCGATCAGCGACATGTCGGCTCGGCGGCGGGCTCGGTGCTGCCGCGCCGGGGGCGGTGACGCCAAGGGAGGGTCCTCTCAGGCTGTACAGGTGGTCAGTCCCCGCGGAGAAGCGGGGACGGTGTGTCCGTTGCGTGTGGGCTGCGGGCACACCTGTTACGCGAGTGTGTCCGCAGCACTCCGACCACCCGGAAACACATGAAGTTGCCCCCGTATGGCTGTGATCTGCGCAACATTCAGCTTTTAGGCGGTCAGATTCGGGCACCCGGACACGTTGACCGCCCGGTGGAACCGGGCGCCGACCCGCCCACGGCGCCCGCGCGACGCGACCGCCGCAGCCGGCGTCGGACGGCCGTCACGACCGCCGCCCCGACGTCAGACGGCCGTCACGGCATCTCGGTCAGCGGCTTCAGGCCGTCCTCGGCCGCGCCCCGGTTGTAGAGGGTTCCCTCGGTGCGCTCGAAGGCGAGCCGCAGCCGGGCCCGCTGGCGGTCGGTGAGGTCCTTGTCGTCGCGGAGCGCGGCGGGCACGTCCAGCAGGCGGTAGTCCCGCGCGTCGTCCTCGGTGTACGTGGCCTTGCCGCCGTCCGTGGCGTTCTCGGCGTCCGGCGGGATCTCCAGCAGGGTCGGCTCGAACCGCGGCTGGACGTCCCAGTGGCCCTTGCCGTGCTCGGTGAACGTGAACCAGGCGATCACGCCCTCCTCGGTCAGTCCGGTCGGCACCTCGTGCCGGGCGATCTGGTTCCCCATGCCGTACGCGACCCAGGTGCCGTCGACCTTCTCCATCGGCTGCACCACGTGCGCGTGGCAGCCGATGACCAGGTTGACGCCGGTCTGCCGGGCGATCTCCCGGGCGAAGGAGATCTGCTGGCCCGAGGGCTCCGGGTGGTGCTCCAGGCCCCAGTGGATGGAGAGGATCACCACTTCGGCGCCGGCGTCGCGGGCCCGCTGCTCGGCCGCCTTGATTGCCTTCAGGCTCATCCTGTTGGCGACCCACGGCTTGCCCTTGGGGTACTCGTGCGGCTCGTTGAAGCCGTAGGCGAACGAGATCTGCGCGACCTTGACGCCCTTCACGTCCATGATCAGCGGAGTGAGCGCCTCCTTACGGGTCCGGAAGGAGCCGGTGTGCTTCAGGCCGGCGTCGTCCAGCGCGTCCAGCGTGCGCCGGACACCCCCGTACCCGTGGTCGAGCGTGTGGTTCGAGGCGGTGGAGCAGGTGTCGTAGCCGAGGTCCTTGATCGTCTTGGCGGTCTGCGGGGGCACCTGGAAGTCCGGGAAGCCCTCGAAGGGGCCGTTCACCGTGCCCACCACCGGCTCGAAGTGGCAGATGCCCAGGTCCGCCTTGCTGATCACCGGCTTGATGCCGGCCATCATCGGCCCGAAGTCCAGTCCGGCGACGCCCTTGCCGGTGGTCTTGGCGTCCTTGCGGGCCTGGTCCACCAGCGCGGGGTGCATCAGGATGTCCCCGGCCGCCGCCACGGTGAAGGTACGGCCCGCGGGCCCGCCGGCTCCGTCGTCCGAGACGAGCCCGCAACCGGTGACGGCTGCGACGAGGGAGAGCGGGGCCAGCAGGCTGAGCGGGGTGCGGCTACGGCGTATGTTCACCGGGATATCTTGATACGACCATGAGTGCCAATCGCTCGCGTATCATAACGATCACGACAATTCTCCTGGTCATCGCTGGTCTCGCCGGTGGTACGACCGCCGTGATCCACGCCACTGGAGGCGGCGGACCGGCTTCCGGTGACGGTCGTCACGGCCAGGACGCCCAGCCGGTGGACCTGGCCCGGGAGGTCGCGGACTACACCGGCCGCTTCACTCCGGACGGCGGCTACCGGCGGCCCGGCCGCGCGGACCGTACCGCCGTCGCGCGGGCGGTCGGCCTGCTCGTCGACGGCCACCGCGCACAGGCCGAACGGATTCTCTCCGGACGGGACTTCACCGTACGCACGGTCCTCGACCGGGTCTCCGGACACCACTACGCCGAGGTCGCCGACCGCACCGACGCGGCCGTGACGCCGCGGGGCTGGGGGCGCGTCTACGTCGACCTGGACCGCACACCGCGGTTCTCGATCCAGATCCCCCACCCGGTCTTCGACAAGAGCACCGAGCAGTTGGGCGTACGGGTCCTGCGCGACTCTCCCGGCGGCGTCCTGGTGATCGCGGGAGCACACCGCAGAGCCGGAGCCGGCAACTCCGCGGACGTGGCACATCGACGGGACACCGTCTTCTACGCCATCTGCGCCGAGCTGGTCCGCCGCGGGATGCCCGGCCTCCAACTGCACGGCTTCGCGGCCTCCACCGCCCCCGGCTACGACGCGGTCGCCTCCACCGGCCCCGGATCGGCCGCCGGCTCGGACGCCCGCCGGCTGGCCGACGCCCTCGGCACCCACGGTTTCCACGTGTGCCGGGCCTGGGCACGGAAGTGTCCGGTGGAGGGCAGCACGAACATGGAGGGCCGGGCCGCCGACGCCGCGGACGTACCCTTCCTGCACGTCGAGTTGGCCCCCGGCGTCCGCCTGGAGGCACCGGCCGCGGACCGCGCGGCCACCGCCATGAGCGAGATCACCCACCGATGGGCGACCGCTCCCACCGCAACTCGTCCCGCCCGCACGGGCTGACACGGCTCGGCTCGGTAGGGCCCTGGACACCGACTCGACGGCCCGGTGAGAATCCTGCTCACGACGGCACACCATGTCCTGGAAGGCCTTCGAGTCCAGGATGCGCGGATGTAGGCTGAACGACGCCCTTGACCTGCAAAAACGCAGGCAGGGAGCCGTCTCGTAGGAGTCAGACATGCTGCGCACCATGTTCAAGTCCAAGATCCACCGGGCCACCGTGACCCAGGCCGACCTGCACTACGTGGGATCGGTGACCATCGACGCCGACCTTCTCGACGCCGCCGACCTGCTCCCCGGTGAGCTGGTCCACATCGTCGACATCAGCAACGGCGCCCGGCTGGAGACGTACGTCATCGAGGGCGAGCGGGGTTCCGGAGTCGTCGGGATCAACGGGGCGGCCGCCCATCTCGTCCACCCCGGCGACCTGGTGATCATCATCAGCTACGCTCAGGTCACCGACGCCGAGGCGCGTACGCTTCGGCCGCGGGTCGTGCACGTGGACCACGACAACCGCGTCGTGGCGCTCGGCGCCGACCCGGCCGAGCCGGTACCCGGCTCGGACCAGGAGCGCAGCCCGCAGGCCGTGTCGGCCTGACCGGCGGACCAGGAGGGCGACATGAGCGACATCGAGATCCGCGACGACCGCGCGGCGGGCCGTCTGGAGGCGGTCGCCGGCGACGAAGTCGTCGGCCACGTCGAGTACTTCGTGCTGGAGTCGCCCTCCCGGGCCCTGGTGCCCGTGCACACCATCGTGGAACCGGAGCACGAGGGGAAGGGCATCGCGGGCTCCCTCGCCCGCGAGCTGTACGCCATCGCCGAGCGCGAGGGCACCCCGGTGGCCCCGCTCTGCCCCTACGTCGTCAGGTGGGCCGAACGCCACCCCGAGGTGGCGCCGCAAGCCGACCCCGAGCTGCTGCGCGCGGCGAAGGAGTGGCTGGTCGCCCACCCCGGCCGTTTCTGAGGAACCCGTGGCGCTCGCCCTCCTGCACACGTCCCCGCTCCACGTCCCCGTCTTCGACGCCCTGCGCGACGAGGACCACCCGGGCCTGGGGCTGCGCCACCTGGTGGCGCCCGACCTCCTCGCCCGGGCCCGCGCGGAGGGGCCCGAGGCGGTGGCACCGCAGGTCACGGCGGCCCTGGAGCAGGCGGCCGCGGACGGCGCAGGGGCCGTCCTGTGCACCTGCTCGACGATCGGCGAGGTGGCGGAATGCGCCGCCGCCCGGGTCGGTGTCCCGGTGGTCCGGGGCGATCGTCCGATGGCGGCGGCCGCGGTGACGGCCGGGCCCCGCGTCGCGGTCCTCGCGACGGTCGAGAGCACCCTGGCCCCGACCCTGGCTCTGATCGAGGACGAGGCCCGGCGCGCGAACCGCCCGGTCCGCGCCCGCGTGCAGGTCGTGGCGGACGCCTGGACCCGTTTCGAGGCCGGGGACGTCGAGGGCTGCGCCCGTCTGGTGGCGGCCGCCGCGGACACCGTGACCGACGCCGACGTGATCGTCCTCGCCCAGGTCTCGATGGCTCCGGCGCAGCGGCTGACGACGACGTCCGTGCCGATCCTCTCCAGCCCGCGTCCCGGTCTCGCCGCGGCCGCGCGGGCGGCGGGGTGAGTGCACCGGTCCCGTCCGGGTACGCGAGGGGTGCACCCCGCAGGTGCAGTCGAGCCACCGGCCGGAGGACGCCATGACGAACCCGCAGCCCACCCCCGTACCCCCCGAGCCCCAGCCTCCGGACCCCTACCCCAGCCCGGTCCCCACCCCTGAACCACCCCCGGCCCCGGGCCCCGTCCCGACCCCGCCGGCCCCGACCCCCACCCCACCCCCGGTCCCCCCGGACCCCACCCCCACCCCCCAACCGGGCCCACCCCTCACCTGACCCCACCCCCTGGGGGGCGCGGAGAACGGCGCAAACCCCCGATCAACCCGCACCCACGAACACACCCCAGGCGGCCACCCACCAAAGGGGCGCGGGGAACTGCGCAAAACCGCAGCTCACCCGCGCCCGAAACGCAACCGCGACCGAAACAGCCGACCGCCTACGCCTACGCAGTGACCTCGCTACGGTCCCCGCCCCACAGCGTGTGGAACGCCCCCTCCCGGTCCACCCTCCGGTACGTGTGCGCCCCGAAGAAGTCCCGCTGCCCCTGCGTGAGCGCGGCCGGCAGCCGCTCCGCCCGCAGCGCGTCGTAGTACGCCAGCGCCGCCGAGAAGCCCGGCACCGCCACACCCTCGCGCGTGGCCGCGATGACCACCTCGCGCCAGTCGTCCTGCGCCCCGGCGATCTCCCGCGCGAACGTCTCGTCGGACAGCAGGCTCGGCAGGTCCGCCCGCGCGTCGTACGCCGCACGGATCCGGTCCAGGAACGCCGCCCGGATGATGCAGCCGCCCCGCCAGATCGAGGAGACCGCGCCGAGGTCGACGTCCCAGCCGTACTCGTCGCTGCCCGCCTGGATCTCGTGGAAGCCCTGCGTGTACGACACGATCTTCGACGCGTACAGCGCCTGCTCCACCCGGTCGGCGAACGCCGCCGCCTCTGCCTCGGGCAGCGGCGTCGGCTTCGGTCCCGCCAGGCCCTGGGAGGCGGCCCGCAGACCGGCGTGACCGGACAGCGACCGCGCGAAGACCGCCTCCGCGATCCCGGACACCGGCACGCCCAGGTCCAGGGCGATCTGGACGGTCCAGCGGCCGGTGCCCTTCTGCTCGGCCTGGTCCACCACCACGTCCACGAACGGCTTGCCGGTGGCCGCGTCCACGTGCGCCAGCACTTCCGCGGTGATCTCGATCAGGTACGAGTCGAGCCGGCCCGTGTTCCAGGTCCGGAAGACGTCCGCGATCTGCGCGGGGGAGTACCCGGCGACGTCCCGCAGCAGCTGGTACGCCTCACCGATGAGCTGCATGTCGGCGTACTCGATGCCGTTGTGGACCATCTTCACGAAGTGCCCGGCGCCGTCGGGACCGATGTGCGTCACGCACGGCGCGCCGTCGGCCGCCGCCTTCGCCGAGATCTTCTCCAGCATCGGGCCCAGCGAGTCGTACGACTCCTTCGGGCCGCCCGGCATGATGCTCGGCCCGTGCAGCGCGCCCTCCTCGCCGCCGGAGACGCCCATGCCGACGAAGTGGATGCCCTGCTCGCGCAGCGCTTTCTCCCGGCGCCTGGTGTCCGCGAAGTGCGCGTTGCCACCGTCGATGATCATGTCGCCGGGCTCCAGGAGCGGGGCGAACTCCTCGATCACCGCGTCCGTCGGGTCGCCGGCCTTGACCATGATGACCAGCCGGCGGGGCCGCTCCAGGGCCGCCACGAACTCCTTGGCGGTCTCGGCCGCGATGAAGTCGCCCTCGTCCCCGAAGTTCTCCACCAGCTCGCGTGTCTTGGACACCGTGCGGTTGTGCAACGCCACCGTGTAGCCGTTGCGCGCGAAGTTCCGGGCGAGGTTGCGGCCCATGACCGCGAGACCCGTGACGCCGATCTGCGCCGTAGTGCTCATACCGCCTGCTCCTCAAAGATCAAGTGATCCCGTAGAACGTGCAAGGGATGCTGCCGCCGCTCCTGCCCGCCAGTATTGCCCAAAGGCCATCCTGACTCGCCGTTCGACCGGCCGCACTTGCACATACGGATCACAGGCGCCGACGCCTCAGCCGTCTCGCGGCCCACTTCACCCGGGGGGCGCGCGGTCCGCGGACTGACGGTGGATCAACTCGGCCGCGCCGCGCGCCGCTTCACGCCGCGTCCGCCGTGCCGCCGGGTGTGAGAGGCGGCTGATTGCCGCCTTGTCATGGCCTGTTCGTGGCGCTTACTTTTGGCCTTCCTGACGCGCGTGGCGAGGGGGATCTCAGACATGGCCGAACGCGGCCGGCACCGCCGGTACCAGCCGAACAGGATCAACCGCGCCTCGCTCACGGTCACGGCGGGCGGCGCCGGACTGGCGCTTCCGCTGGCCGCGGCCGGGACCGCCGACGCGGCCTCCGTGTCCACCTGGGACAAGGTCGCCGCCTGCGAGTCCAGCGGCGACTGGGGCATCAACACCGGCAACGGTTACTACGGCGGGCTCCAGTTCACCCAGTCCACCTGGGAGGCCTATGGCGGCACCCGGTACGCGCCGCGCGCCGACCTCGCCACCAAGGACCAGCAGATAGCCGTGGCCGAGAAGGTCCTGGGCGGCCAGGGGCCGGGCGCCTGGCCCGTCTGCTCGGTCCAGGCCGGGCTCACCCGCGGCGGTGCCACGCCCGAGGTGCACACCGAGAGCGCCGCCACCCGCCCCGCCAAGAGTTCGGTACGGGACGTACAGCCGCAGACCACACCGCAGTCCAGGGCCGGCAAGGCCGAGATGTACACCGTGGTGCACGGCGACACGCTCTCCGGGATCGCCACCGAACAGGACGTCGCCGGCGGCTGGCACCGGCTGTACGCCGCCAACCGGACGACGGTCGGTTCCGACCCCGACCTGATCCTGCCCGGCCAGCGGCTGAGCCTGACCGGCCACGAGACCCGCTCGCCCGCGAAGAAGGCGACGAAGACGGCGGCCAAGCCGGCCCGCACCAAGCCCGCGGCCAAGCCGGAGACCAGGACGAAGAAGGCCGCCACCCACGGCGACCACGCCCTGGTCGCGCCGGTCGACGCGCCGGTCGGGACGCCGTACCACGCCTCCGGCTCGCACTGGTCGAAGGGCTACCACACCGGCGTCGACTTCCTCGCGCCCACCGGCAGCACGGTGAAGGCGGTCGAGGCCGGCCAGGTCGTCACGGCCGGGTGGGGCGGTTCGTACGGCTACCAGGTGGTCATACGGCACCCCGACGGCCGCTACACGCAGTACGGCCATCTTTCGGCCATCTCGGTACGGGCGGGACAGGGCGTGTCCACGGGGCAGCGGATCGGCCGGTCGGGGTCGACCGGAAACGCCACGGGCCCGCATCTGCACTTCGAGGTGCGGACGGGGCCCGGTTTCGGCACGGACATCGACCCGGTCGCCTATCTCCGGGCCGGCGGCGTCAGGATCTGACCCGGATCCGGCGGCGGTCGGCTCCCGGGGCCGGTACGTGGCCGACGGCCGGGAGCACGACCTCGGCCAGGTCCGTCACGGATCCGGTGCGCTGCCGCGGCATCTCTGCCAGACCGCCGCCCGCCAGGCCCGCGTCCACCAGGTCGGCTTCCATCAGGTCCAGCGGCGCCGGGCCGTCCGTCGTGAGGTCCGCTTCCGGCGTCGGAGTCGCCTCCGGCACCCCGGCCGCCGCCGGGACCGCCCCGGTCGGGACCGCCTCGGACGGGTCCGTCCTCGTCCGGCCGGCCTCGGCCAGTTCCACCAGGGCCTCGATGAGCGGCTCCGGTGAGGCCTCGGGTTCCGGCGCGGCGTCCGCGGGATGCGGTGTGCTCTCGATGCGTTCGGTCGTCAGCAGGATCAGACCGCCCATCGCGACGACACCGCAGGCCAGCGCCAGCAGGGTGCCGGTCGTGCCGTAGCGGAACGTCTCGTGGAACATCGTGATGCCGACCGCCGCGGCCAGCACCGGGTTGACCACCGTCAGCGTGGCCAGGGGCGCGGCGAGGCCGCCGCCGCGGTACGCCGCCTGGGAGATCGTGACACCGGCGACGGCGTACACGCCGATCACGGCCAGCCAGAGCAGGTCGGACAGGGCGACGCCGCCGTCCCAGTCGATCGCCACGACCTTGGTGAACACCGAGGACATGCCGAAGGCTATGCCCGAGGCGACGGCGAGCAGCACGCTGCGCACCGCCGGGTGCCGGTGCGCGGCGCGGCCCGCGGCCATCAGCGCGACGATCGCCCCGCCGGTGACCACCGCGACCCCGGTGCGCCCGGCGGAGTCCAGGGTGTGGGAGTCGGAGGTGCCGACCAGGGAGAGCAGTCCGGCCAGGCCGACGGTGGCCATGACCGCGCCGCGCCAGGCGGTCGAACCGGCCCTGCGGCCGACGAAGAGGGCCGCCATGGGCAGCGCGAACACGATGGTGAGCGCGCCCAGCGGCTGGACCAGGCTGAGCGGGCCGTAGGCCAGCGCCACCACGTGCAGCAGTCCGCCGAGGCCGTTCAGCGCCATCGCCCCCCACCAGCTCGCGCGGCGCAGCGGCGCGTACTGCTCGCCGGGGGAGGTGACCGCCACCTGCTCCTGCACGATCGCTCCGCCGGCGTAGGCGACGGCGGACACGAAGGACAGCAGCACGGACAACGCGAGGGCACTCAAGGCTGGCTCCTCTGCGTCGGGCGGATCCGCAGGGCGGTCCCGCACGGTGAACGGTCGGCTTCCATGAGCAACACTCTGCCCGCCCGATCGCTTCCCGTCGTCGTACCTGAGCACCCAATGCCTCGTACTACCGATGGAGTAGGGGAGGGCTCCGATCATCCCCAGGGTGGGTGACGGAGGGTGGAGACCCACGGCCTGCGAGCCCAGGCGTGCCTGGTACTACTGCTGTTCGTGGACCTGGACCCCGATCTCGCCGCACTCCGCCCGCTCGGAGGGTTCTTCGTCCTGCGCACGCTCCGACCGGCGACAGAAGACCCGGCGGCAGGAGACCCGGCGACAGAAGACCCGGCGGCAGGAGACCCGGTGGCAGGAGACCCGGTGGCAGGAGACCCGGTGGCAGGAGACCCGGCGGCGGCCCGGATCGACGGACTGCCACGGCTCGCCCAAGCCTATGGAACGTCACCGCCGGACGCGCACGGGGACGTCCTCACGTCCCGGGTGGAGCTGGTGGCGGCCCGGCTGCGCACCGGTGAACTCCGCGTCGCCGCCTCCATCGCCCACCAGGGGCTGGCGGCCCGGCTCTGGTCGGCCGCCCTCGGCTGCGCCGCCCGCTACGGCCGCCTCCCCGACCTGGACGCCCGGCTGCTCCGCTGGGACGCCGCTGCCGCCGCTCCCGACGACCTCTGGCTGACCGAGGTCCGCGCGCTGCCCGGAGGCGCCGGACCTGACACGCTCGCGGAGGCCGTCGTGCACGGCCATCTCCAGCCGCTGGCCGAGACCTTGCGGGCCCGCTACGGCGCCGCCGCCGGCCTGCTGTGGGGCAACGCCGCCTCCGCGCTGGCCGGGGCCGCCCGCGAACTGGAGCGGTGGGCACGCGCCGAGGGCCGTACCGAGGACGTGGACCGGGTCCGTGCCCTCGCCGACGCGCTCCTCGCGCACCCGCTGCTGCGCGCCGGCGGCGTCCGCACCGGCCCGGCCTTCCGGCGGCGCAGCTGCTGCCTCTACTACCGGGTACCGGGCGGCGGGATCTGCGGTGACTGTTGTTTCACACAACCACCGCGCTCTTCCCCGCGCGCCGCATCTGGGTGACCATGGAACAACCGGCCGTGGAGATCAGGGGGTTGCGGGTGCGAGTGGGACTGCTGACCCGGGAGTACCCTCCGGACGTCTACGGCGGCGCGGGTGTTCATGTGGAGTTCCTCGCCAGGGAGTTGCAGCCGCTGGTCGACCTGGAGGTGCACTGCTGGGGCGAGGGCCGCGGGGTCGGCGTCGTCCGGCACCGCCCCTGGTCCGCGCTGGACACCGCCAACGACGCGCTGCGCACCTTCTCCGTGGACCTCGCCATGGCCGCCGGCCTCGCGGGCCGCGACCTCGTGCACTCCCACACCTGGTACGCCAACCTCGCCGGGCACGTGGCGAAGCTCCTGCACGGCGTCCCGCACGTGGTGACCGCGCACTCCCTGGAACCGCTGCGCCCCTGGAAGGCCGAACAACTCGGCGGCGGCTACGCCCTGTCGAGCTGGGCCGAGCGCAGCGCCATCGAGGCCGCCGACGCGGTGGTTGCGGTGTCCGGTGCGATGCGCACGGACATCCTCGACTGCTACCCCGCGCTGGACCCGGCGAAGGTCCACGTCGTGCACAACGGCATCGACACCGCCCTGTACCGGCCGGACCGCGGCACCGACGTACTGGCCCGGACCGGTATCGACCCGGGCCGGCCCTACGTGCTGTTCGTCGGCCGCATCACCCGGCAGAAGGGCGTGCCCCATCTGCTGCGCGCGGTGCGGGACATCGACCCGGGCGTGCAGGTGGTGCTGTGCGCCGGAGCGCCCGACACCCCGGAGATCGACCGGGAGTTCCGGGAGCTGTTCGAGGAGCTGCGCCGGGTCCGTGCGGGCGTGCACTGGATCCCGCAGATGCTGCCGCGCGCGGACGTCATCCAACTCCTCACCCACGCGGCCGTGTTCGCCTGCCCCTCGGTCTACGAGCCGCTCGGCATCGTCAACCTGGAGGCGATGGCCTGCGGGACGCCCGTGGTGGCGTCGCGGGTCGGCGGCATCCCGGAGGTCGTCGAGGACGGCAAGACGGGGCTGCTGGTCGATCTCGACGACGACTTCGAGGCGAACCTGGCCCGGGCGCTGGACGCCGTCGCGGGCGACCGGGAGACGGCCCGGCGGATGGGCGAGGCCGGACGGGAGCGTGCCGTCGGGGAGTTCGGCTGGGACGCGGTGGCCCGGCGGACGGTCGGGCTCTATGAGGAGATCCTCAAGCAGTCGTAACTGGCTGGCCGCTTGTTCGACGCGATCCGGGTACAGGCTTAGCGGGAGTGCTCCGAGGGCAGGCATGGAGCACCAAGGTGAGGGGAGCGGCCATGCGTCGTGGTGGGCCTTCGGTACTCGGGATCGTGCTCGCGGGCGGGGAGGGCAAGCGCCTGATGCCCCTGACCGCCGACCGCGCCAAACCAGCTGTCACGTTCGGCGGGACGTACCGTCTGGTCGACTTCGTGCTGTCCAACCTTGTCAACGCGGACGTGCTGCGCATCTGCGTGCTGACCCAGTACAAGTCGCACTCGCTGGACCGGCACATCACCACCACCTGGCGGATGTCGAGCCTGCTCGGCAACTACGTCACCCCGGTCCCGGCCCAGCAGCGGCTCGGCCCGCGCTGGTACCTCGGCAGCGCCGACGCCATCCTGCAGTCCCTGAACCTGGTCCACGACGAACAGCCCGAGTACGTCGCGGTGTTCGGCGCCGACCACGTCTACCGCATGGACCCCCGGCAGATGCTCCAGCAGCACATCGAGAGCGGCGCCGGGGTCACGGTCGCGGGCATCCGGATCCCGCGCGCGGAGTCCTCGGCGTTCGGTGTCATCCAGCCGGGTTCCGACGGGCAGACGATCGAGACCTTCCTGGAGAAGCCGGCCGACCCGCCGGGGCTGCCGGACGCGCCCGACTGCGTCTTCGCCTCCATGGGCAACTACATCTTCACCACCAAGGCCCTCGTCGAGTCCCTGCACCGGGACGCCGAGGACGACGACTCGGTGCACGACATGGGCGGCTCGATACTGCCCCAGCTCACCGCCCGCGGCGAGGCCCAGCTCTACGACTTCGGCACCAACCACATCCCCGGCGAGACCAGCCGCGACCGCGGCTACTGGCGGGACGTCGGCACGCTGGACGCCTACTACGACGCCCACATGGACCTGATCGCCGAGCGGCCCGCCTTCAACCTCTTCAACCGCAGCTGGCCCATCTACACGCACTCCAACCAGCTCTCCCCGGCCCGCTTCAACGCCGGCGGCATGGCGAGCGAGTCCATCATCAGCGCCGGCTGCCTGATCCGGGGCCAGGTCACCCGGTCCGTGCTGTCACCGGGCGTGCGGGTCGACCCGGGTGCGGTGGTGCAGGGCTCGATCCTGCACGACAACGTGGTGGTGGGCCGGGGCGCGGTGGTGCGCGGCGCGGTCCTCGACAAGAACGTCGAGGTCCCGCCCGGTGCCACCATCGGCGTCAACCCGGAGCGGGACGGGGAGCTGTACACCGTCTCCAAGGCCGGGGTGATCGCCCTCGGCAAGGGACAGCTGGTCTCCTAGCTCCCCTCCGTCCCCGTCAGCCGGGCCCGGCGCCGCTCACGCGCCGGGCCCGTCCCGTCGTACGCCGAGCGGCGCGCCCGTCCGTCGTACGCCGAGCCGCGTGTGCCCGTCCCGCGCGCCGTGCCCCGCCCGGCGACGCGCTGCACCCGAAACCCGCCATTTGCCGGGCTTTGCCGTCTTTCCCCCTCACGATGCAGACAACGACGTCGAACCTTCGGAGGTCTTCCGACATGAGAGGGAACCGGCGCACACGGCTGTGCCTGGCCGGGGTGCTGACCGCGTCCGCGCTGCTCACCGCCCCCGCCGCAGGGGCCGCCGAACCGGCCGGCGGCCGCCTCACCGACCTGGTGAACCCCTTCATCGGGACCCAGGACGAGGGGAACACCTTCCCCGGCGCGGCCGTGCCCTTCGGCATGGTGCAGCTCTCCCCGGACACCGGGCACAGCACCGGCTACGACTACACGCAGCACCGGATCCGCGGCTTCTCCCTGGTCCACCTCTCGGGCGTCGGCTGCCGCATCGGCGGCGACCTGCCCGTCCTGCCCACCACCGGGGACGTCACGCAGACGGACTACGCCCGGTACGCGGCCGGCTTCGACCACGCCGACGAGACGGCGAGCCCCGGCTACTACCGCGTCGGCCTCGACTCCGGCGTGCGCGCCGAGCTGACCGCGACCGCCCGCACCGGTGTCCAGCGCTACACCTTCCCGGCCACCGACAAGGCCAACGTCCTGCTCAACGCGGGCCAGGCCCTGCACAAGCCGGTGAGCAGCGAGGTCGAGATCCTGGACGACCGCACCGTCCGCACGAAGATCACCGGCCACGGCTTCTGCCGGGAGACCGCCCCGTACACCGTGTACACGGTCACCCGGTTCAGCCGCCCCTTCACCGCCTACGGCACCTGGAAGGGCACCGACGTCGCTCCCGGGGCCCGCACCGGGGCCGACGGCGCCTACGTGCGCTTCGACACCACCCGGGACCGCACCGTGGAGGCGACCACCGCCCTGTCGTACGTCGACGCGAACGGTGCCGAGGCCAACCTGCGGGCCGAGGGCGGCCGTCCCTTCGACGCGGTACGACGGCAGGCCCGGGACGCCTGGGAGCGGCGGCTGGCCGGCATCCGGGTCCAGGGCGGCTCCCCGACCCTGCGCCGCACCTTCTACTCGTCCCTGTACCGCGCCTTCCTCGCGCCCAACGTCGGAGAGGACGCGGACGGCCGCTACACCGGCTGGGACCGCCGGATCCACCGCTCGGCGGGCTTCACGTACTACCAGAACTGGTCGCTGTGGGACACCTACCGCACCCAGGCCCAGCTGCTCGCCCTGCTCGCCCCGCGCGAGGCCCGGGACATGGCGCTGTCGGTGCTGAAGGTCGACGAGGACGGCGGCTGGCTCCCGAAGTGGGGCTACGGCCCGGTCGAGACCAACATCATGACCGGCGACCCGGTCACCCCGTTCCTGACCACCGCCTACCAGGCGGGACTGCTCAAGGGGCACGAGGAGCGCGCCTACCGGGCGCTGCGGAGGAACGCCGACGGGGTGCCGCCGGCAGCCAACGCGGGCGTCGGCCGCGAGGCCAACGCCGAGTACCTCGCCGACGGCTTCGCGCCGTACGTCAAGGGCCGCCCGCACACCAAGGTCGGCGACTCCGACTACGACCACGGCGCCTCGGTGACCCTGGAGTACGCGCTGTCCGACGCGATGCTCGCGCAGATGGCCCGTGACCTCGGCCACGGCGCCGACGCGGCCCGCTACGCCACCCGGGCCCAGAACTACCGCAACGTCTTCGACCCCTCCACCGGCTTCTTCCGCGCCCGGGACGCCTCCGGTGCCTTCACCGGCGACCCGGACCCGGCCCGCGGCATCGGCTTCCACGAGGGCACCGCCTGGCAGTACCAGTGGCTGGTCCCGCAGGACCTGCCCGGCGTGATCTCCCTGATCGGCGGCGCGGACGCCGCGGACCGGCGGCTGGACGCGTTCTTCGCCTACGACCGGCTGCTCGCCGATCCGGCGAAGACCGCCCGCGAGGTGTGGGTGCACGGCAACGCGTACGACTACTACCACGCGGCCGTGTACAACCCGATGAACGAACCCGACCTCATCGCCCCGTACACCTACCTCTCCACCGGCCGGCCCTGGAAGACCACCGACGTCGTGCACGGGGCGCTCACCCTCTTCACCGACGGGCCCTCCGGAATGACCGGGAACGACGACCTCGGCACCATGTCCGCCTGGAACGTGCTGTCGTCGATCGGTCTCTTCCCCGTCCAGCCGGGATTCGGCACCTGGGGTCTGTCGACGCCCGTCTTCGACCGGGCCGACATCCGGCTCGACCGCCGCTACTGGCCGAGCGGCGGCTTCACGGTCACCGCGCCCGGCACCTCGGCCGCCGACCGGTACGTCCAGTCCGTCTGGGTCGGCGGATCGGCGTACGGCCGGACCTATCTGACGAACGGTTCGCTGCGCACCCTGCGCTCGCTCGCGTTCACGGTCGGCCCGCACCCGTCAGAGTGGGGTACGTCACCCCAGGCGGCGCCGCCGGCGCTGAGGTGACCTCAGGTTTCCCATGAGTCCCGCCTCTTTCGGGGGAGGCGGGACTTAATCTGCTGTTAACTGTGTGTAGCGTGATCGTACTTGACCGTAATCAGGTGTCGGCGTTTGACTGCTGATTCCCCCTCCGTCGACGCGAGGCACCCCTTTCGATGACTGTGCATGCTGATCTGCTCGCCCCTCTCGATCTGGCCTTCTGGAACATCGAGTCCGACCTGCACCCGATGCACCTCGGGGCGCTGGGCGTCTTCTCGGCGCACTCGCCGACCGCCGGCGCCCACGCGGCCGACCTGCTCGCGGCCCGCGCCGCCGCCGTGCCCGGCCTGCGCATGCGCATCAGGGACGTCTGGCAGCCGCTGGCGTTCGGCGGCGCCGCCCGCGAGACCGCCCCGGACTTCGACCCCCTCGACCACGTCCGGCTGCACGCCCCGACCGACGACTTCCACGCCGTCGCCGGCCGGCTGATGCAACGCCCGCTGGAGCGCGGCCGGCCGCCGTGGGAGGCGCATGTGCTGCCCGGCGAGGACGGGATCTCCTTCGCCGTGCTGTTCAAGTTCCACCACGCCCTCGCCGACGGGCTGCGCGCCCTCAAGCTGGCCGCCGGCGTGCTGGACCCGCTCGACCTGCCCGAGCGCGCCCCGCGTCCGATCGAGCCGCCGCGCACCCTGCCGGCCCTGCCGGACGTGCGCAAGGTCCCGGAGCTGGTGCGCGGCGCGCTCTCGGACGTCGGCCGGGCCCTGGACATCGGCGCGTCCGTCGCCCTGTCCGCCCTCGGCGTGAGTTCCTCCGCCGCGTTGCGCTCCACGCCCACCGGGACCCGCAGCATCGCCGGCGTCGATCTCGACATCGACGACGTGCACCGGGTCCGCAAGGCCGTCGGCGGCACCGTCAACGACGTCCTCATCGCCGTCGTCGCCGGCGCGCTGCGCCGCTGGCTGGAGGAGCGCGGCGCCCCCACCGAGGGCGTGGCGCCGCGCGCCCTGATCCCGGTCTCCAAGCGCCGTCCGCGCACGGTCGCCCCACAGGGCAACCGGCTCTCCGGCTACCTGATACGGCTTCCGGTCGACGACCCCGATCCGCTCGCCCGCCTCGACCGCGTCCGCACGGCGATGGTCCGCAACAAGGACGCCGGCCCCAACCGGGGCGCCGGTGCCGTCGCGCTGCTCGCCGACCACGTGCCCGCCCTCGGGCACCGGCTCGGCGGACCGCTCGTCGGCCAGGCGGCCCGGCTCTGGTTCGACATCCTCGTCACCAGCGTCCCGCTGCCCGGCCTCGGCCTGCGGCTCGGCGGCCATCCGCTGACGGCGGTCTACCCGCTGGCCCCGCTCGCGCCCGGCCAGTCCCTCGCGGTCGCCATCTCCACCTACCGCAACCAGGTCCACTACGGCCTCGTCGCGGACGCGGCGGCCGTCCCGGACCTCGACGTGCTCGCCCGCGCGGTGACCGACGAGGTCGACTCGCTGATCGAGGTCTGCGATCCATGATGCGGTCGGGTTTGGAGGTAGGGCCCGGCGCTCCGTAAAATTCCCTGTTCGATGGCGGGCGCGAGTCGGAGCGCCGCTGGTGGATCAGGGAAGCGGCGGCACGATGACGGTGACACAGGACGGCCCGACGGCCGAGGACCAGGTGGTCTACGGCCCGGGCATCGACCCGGAGCGGCTCGCCGTCTGCCTCGGCGTCCTCGACGAGCTGGACACGCTGGAGGTCGACCACCCGGACGCCATCGCGGTGCGCCGGGCCACGGCCGGCGTCTACCGCACGGTCAAGCAGCGGCGCCGCCAGGAGCGCCGGGCCGCCAAGACCGCGCACGACAAGGCGGTCACCGAGGCCACCGCGACCGGCTCGGCCCAGCGCATCGACGACGAGACCGAGGGCCTGCTGCCCTCCTCGCGGACCGAGCAGGGCACGATCGCGGGGATACTCCAGCGGCCGCGCTCCTGCTACACCTGCAAGAGCCGCTACGTCGAGGTCGACTACTTCTACCACCAGCTCTGTCCGGACTGCGCCGGCCTGAACCGCGCCAAGCGGGACGCCCGCGCCGACCTGACCGGCAAGCGCGCCCTGCTCACCGGCGGCCGCGCCAAGATCGGCATGTACATCGCGCTGCGGCTGCTGCGGGACGGCGCGCACACCACGATCACCACGCGGTTCCCGAAGGACGCCATCCGCCGCTTCAAGGCGATGGAGGACTCGGCGGACTGGCTGCACCGCCTGGAGGTCGTCGGCATCGACCTGCGCGACCCGGCCCAGGCCGTCGCCCTGGCGGAGCAGGTCGCCGCGGCCGGCCCGCTCGACATCCTGATCAACAACGCGACCCAGACCGTACGCCGGCTGCCCTCGGCCTACGCGGCGCTGGTGGAGGGCGAGAGCGCCCCGCTGCCCGCCGGCGAACTGCCCGGCCACCAGGTCATCGGCGCCTTCAACTCGGGCGCCGTGGACGGCCTGGCCGCACTGCCGCTGGGCACCAGCGGCCTGGACGCCCAGCAGGTCGCCGACCTGGCGCTGGTCGCGGGCAACGCCAGCGTCGCCCGGCACCTCGACGGCACCGCCATCGACGCGGGCGGCCTCGTCCCGGACGTCGTCGACAGCAACACCTGGGTGCAGACCATCGACCAGATCTCCCCGGTCGAGCTCCTGGAGACCCAGCTCTGCAACTACACCTCGCCGTTCATCCTGATCAGCGCGCTCCGGCCGGCCATGGCCGCGGCCGCGAAGCAGGCGGCGCGCGGCCGGTCGTACGTCGTCAACGTGTCGGCGATGGAGGGTGTCTTCGGCCGCGGCTACAAGGGCGCCGGACACCCGAACACCAACGCGGCCAAGGCCGCCATGAACATGGTCACGCGGACCAGCGCGGTGGAGATGTTCGAGAGCGACGGCATCCTCATGACGTCCGTGGACACCGGCTGGATCACCGACGAGCGCCCGCACTACGACAAGCTGCGCCTGGCCGAGGCCGGCTTCCACGCGCCGCTCGACCTGATCGACGGCGCGGCCCGGGTCTACGACCCCGTCGTGCGCGGTGAGCAGGGCGAGGACGTGTACGGGGTCTTCCTGAAGGACTACGAGCCCGGCAAGTGGTGATCCCGGCCCGGCCGGGCCGGGCCGGTCAGGCGGGTGCGGGCCGCGGGGGCCGGTCGCCGGGCTCCCCGCGCCCGCCCGCCGGTGCGTGGGCCGCCCGTACCCGGGTGCCGCCGTCCACCAGGATGTCGGCACCGGTCACCCACCGCGCCGCGTCCGAGCACAGCCACAGCACCGCCCCCGCCACGTCCTCGGGCTCCCCGATGCGGCCCAGCGGCAGCCCGGCGGCGATCTCCGCCTCGCGCGGCTCCCACATGAACCGGGCCAGCTCCGTGCGCACCAGGCCCGGCGAGACCGAGTTCACCCGGACCCGGGGTGCCAGCTCTCCGGCCAGCTGCCGGGTCAGGTGCAGCAGGGCCGCCTTGCTGGTGCCGTAGGCGCCGACGTCGGGGCCGACATGGGTGGCGCCCTCCGTGCAGATGTTGACCACCGAACCGCCGTGCTCGCGCATCCAGCCCCGCCACGCGCACTGCGTCAGCCGCAGCGGTCCCTCGACGTTGACCGTGAACGCCTCCCGCCACGCGCCGGGATCGGCGTCCATGAGCGGTCCGTACGGCCGATTGGTGGCCGCGTTGTTGACGAGGATGTCCAGGCGGCCGAACTCGCCGAGCGCCAGCCGGGTCAGCTCCCGGGCATGCTCCGGCTCGGCGACGCTGCCCGCGAGGCCGGTCCCGCCCAGCGCCGCGGCCGTGCTCCTGACCTCGTCCGCGTCCCGCGCGCTCACGCACACCAGCGCCCCGGCCGCCGCGAGCGCCCCGGCGACCGCGCGACCGATCCCGCGGGTGCCGCCGGTGACGACGGCCGCCCTGCCCCTGAGCCCGTACGACGGCATCATCGCCGTACCGTCTCATGACGGACCGTCAGTCGACAGCCCCAAGACGGGAGTTGCGGGCCGCGACCAGTTCCAGGACGGTCCGCCAGTCCTCCAGGACACCGGCGTCGAACCCGGCGGTGCGGCTCTCCTCGTCGGCCTGCCGCAGGCGCAGCGTGTCGTCCTCGGTGGCGGCGCCGTCCCCGCGCACCAGGTGGTGGACCCGCTCCCCGAGCAGGTGCCGTACCGAGTGCGCCGCGCCGTCGGGCGAGCCCGGCGGCGTCTCGATGCCGTGCACCAGGCCCGCGACCTGGAGTTCCTTGTCCGCGGGGCGGCTGCGGCGCAGCAGGGCCGCGGTGCGCAGGGCCCGCTGGTGACGGCAGGCGTACAGCAGATCCATCAGCTCCTCGACGCTGCGCAGCTCCATGCGTCAGTCCTTCCGCGAGACAGCCGTTGTCCTCCGCCATCGGATCATGTGGAGTTTTCGACCCGGCCAACGCAGCCTGAACTGCTCAGCCCGCACGGAGAGCGAGGTCCATCGATGCGAATGCGTGTTCGGTGGCCTGGTCGAGCAGGCGTGGGTCGAACAGTGCATCATGTTACGAAAGGGTGTATTCCGGGGCGGCCGACGCGTGCGCCGACTCGCGATAGTTACACCTTGTTTGCACTCCCTATCGAGCGGACCTGCGCTCATTTGGTTAATCTAGAGGGGACGGACAGCAGTAAGGGGTCCCACCCACACCCACGGTCCGTCCCGGGACGAGCCGGCCGACAACGGCCTGCTCCGTTGTGAGACACCGGCGCCACCGCGTCCGAACCGGCCTTTCCATCAAGACCCGAGCGGGCGCCGGGCACCGGAACGCGGACCGTCCGGCACGCCCCGAGGGTGACCGACACATAAGGAGTGCGCGGTGACACCGGAGAAGACAAGTATCGAGCAGCGCCCCAAGGAACGCACGGAGCGCTCGGGCAGGCGGCCCGGACAGCTCGGCAGCCTCGACGTGTGGGCCAGGTCCGCCCCGATCCGCCTCGCGGGGTACGAGGACGACCTCGCCGAGCCCCACATCCTGCCGAGCGTGGACTGACCGCCGGTCGATCATCCGCGATCGCCGACGCATGGGCGTGCGAGACTCACGCCCATGCCGATCAGAGCAGCAACCGCGGCCGACTGGCCGCAGATCTGGCCCTTCTGGCACCGGATCGTCGCCGCCGCCGAGACGTACGGCTGGGACCCCGACACCTCCGAGGAGGCGGCCCGCGCCCTGTGGATGAGCCCGGCGAAACGTGTCTACGTCGCCGAGGACGCCACCGGAGCCGTCGTCGGCTCCGCCTACCTCACCGCCAACTACGGCGGCCCGGCCGCGCGCGTCGCCAACGCCGGCTTCATGGTCGACCCCGACCGCACGGGGCAGGGCATCGGACGGGCCCTCGCCGAACACGTCCTGGCCGAGGCCCGGGCGCAGGGCTACCGCGCCATGGTCTTCAACGCCGTCGTCGAGACCAACCCCGCCGTCGCGCTGTGGACCTCGCTCGGCTTCACGGTCATCGGCACGGTCCCGGCGGCCTTCGACCACCCCGAACACGGCCCGGTGGGCCTGCACATCATGTACCGCGCCCTGGACACGACCTAGGCCGTGTCCGCAAAGTCCTGTCTGCCGCGCGACGCCATGCACGCACTCTCGCCGCACCGGGCGAAAGCCCGAGTACGCCCAGTACGAGGGCTTCCGCCCGGCACGCCGAGAGCACGCACCTGACGCCGCGCGGCCCGCCCTCCGGGCGAACGACAGGACTTTGCGGACACGACCTAGCCGACCGACGCCGTCCGCTGCCACGGCCGCAGGGTCTCCAGGGTCCGGGCCACCGCCAGCAGGACCGCCTCCGAGCCCGGCCGGCCCACCAGTTGAACGGCGCACGGAGTGCCCGAGGGCAGCATGCCGAACGGCACTGACATCGCCGGCCAGCCGGTGAGGTTCCAGGCCGGGGTCAGCGGCGAGTAGTTGGAGCCGGCCAGCGCGTTGCTCAGCCAGCCGCGCTCGTGCCAGGCGGCCGCCCGCGGGGCACGACGGGCCAGCGCCGGGGTGAGCAGCACGTCGTACTCGGCGAAGAACGGGGTCAGCCGCGCGCGCAGCCGGTCACGGGAGTCGCTCGTGCGGACCCCGCTCAGGAACCGGCGGCCGATCGCCGCGTGCACCCGGGTCCGGCGGGTCAGCAGCGCCGGGTCCAGACCGGCCGCGTCCACGGCCGTGCCCGCCGTCCAGTGCCGGAGCGCGGTGACACCGATCGACGCCGGATACGGCGGCTCGGCCCGCCGCACCTGATGCCCGGCGCCCGCCAGCAGTCCGGCCGCCTCCGCCACCGCGTTCGTATACGGCCTGGTCACGGTCGTCCCGATCAGCGGACTGCGCCGTGAGACGGCGATCCTCAGCGTGCCGTCCCGCGCGGAGTCCTCGAACTCCGTCCTGGCGAGGACCGCGAGCATCAGCCGGACGTCCTCGACGGAGGTCGCCAGCGGTCCGTTCTCCGACATGCCGAACCAGTCGCCGTGCCCGATACCGGCCGGCACCACGCCGAACCCCGGCTTGATGGTGACGAGACCGCAGTTGGCCGCCGGGATGCGCAGCGAGCCCATGCCGTCGTTGCCGAGGGCGATCGGCGTCAGCCCGGCGGCGACCGCCGCCGCGCTGCCGCCCGAGGAGCCGCCCGCGCTGCGCCGGGTGTCCCACGGGTTGCGGGAGATGCCGTGGATCCCGTCGGTCGTACCGAAGACGCACAGCTCGGGCACGTTCGTCAGCCCCACGACCACCGCGCCCGCCGCCCGCAGCCGGGCCACGGTGGCGTGATCGGCGTCGGCGGGGCTGTCCGGCGTCGCCGCCGACCCGTCCAGATGCGCCTCGCCGCGCACCGCCAGATTGTCCTTCACGGCCAACGGGACACCGGCCAGCGGGAGTTCGGCGAGGTCGGCGCGGGCGGCCAGCTCGTCCGCCTCGGCGAGCGCGGCCTCCGCCCTGACCTTGCGGAACGCACCGATCCGTCCGTCGAGGCGTGCGATCCGGTCCAGGTGCTCGGCCACGACCTCCCGGGGAGTGACCCGCTTCTCCCTCACGGCGGCGGCGATGTCGGCGGCGGTCCGGCCGGCCCAGCTGGTCACGGGTGCTCCTGGGGGTGCGGAAGGGCTTACTCGTCGGTACAGAACGGCACTCTGCCGCGCCGCGGGCGTCACGTCGAGAGCGGCGGCGACCGGACACGCGGGCGGAGCGCGCCGTGGACCGGTCCCGGACGCCGGGTCAGTCCCCTCCGGTCATCCGACCACTGCCCCAACTCCTGTGCGTGCACACCCCATTGACAGGCTCCAGGGCTCGCTCAATCATCAGACATCCGATGAATGGAGCCGCGCATGAGCATGTCTCCCCATCCCAGACGCCACGTGCTCGGGGCCGCGGCGGGTGCCGTCGCGGCGGCCGCCCTGCCGCTCGCCGCTTCCGCCCCGGCCCGTGCCGCCGGGGCCACGGGTCCCCGTGCCGCTGAGGCGGATGCCGGCAAGCCCGCCGCTTCGTCCTGGGCCGCCGTCCCCGCCCCGGTCCCCGTACCGCTCGACTCCCTCTACGACAACGACGGCATCGACACCGCCGACGCCCGCGGCGGTGACTTCGACGGCTCCGGCTACACGTTCCCCGGCGAGGAACTCCCGGCCGGCCGTGTCGAGGTCGACGGGATCGCCTTCGACTTCCCCGCCGCCACCGCGGGAGCGGCGAACAACGTCGTCGCGCGCGGCCAGCGCGTCGACCTGCCCGGGGGCCACTACCTGTCGGCCGTCCTCCTCACCGCGGGCAGTTACGGCAACGCCTCCGGCCGGGCCACCGTCCACTACCAGGACGGCTCCACCAGCACCGCCGGGCTGAGCGGCGCCGACTGGTACGCGGTGGGCGGCTCGCTGACCGCGCCGTACCGCTACCGGCCGGACGGCGGCAAGGACCCGCACGCCGTCGGGATCGGCACCTGCGAGGTGTGGATCGACCCGCGGCGCGCGGCCGTCGCCCTCACCCTGCCGGTCACCGGTCCGGCCGAGGCCGGCACGACCGCCCTGCACGTCTTCGCGCTCTCCCTGCAGCCCGTCGCCCAGGGCCGGGCACTGGCCCTGCGGGACGCGCACTCCACCAGCTCCCTGCTGGACGGCACCGGCGCCCAGAGCGTCGAGGCCACCGTCGTCAACGCCGGCACCGTCGCGATCCTGGCCCGCGACGACGTCTGCGTCACCGTCGACATCCCCGGCGCCCGCACCGCCGAGCCCGCCCGCATCCGCCGCCTCGACCCCGGCGAGCAGGCCCGTGTCCGGGTCGGCATCCGCAGGCGCTCCGGCACCGCACCCGGCACCGAACGGGACGGCACGGTCAGCGTCGACGGACGCGGTGGCCGAGCGGCCTCGGTGCGGCGCCGGCTGACACTCGGGACCGCCGACTACCTGCCCACCGAGACCTCGTTGGCCGGCCACCAGGCGCCCTACTGGTTCGGCGAGGCCAAGTTCGGCATCTTCATCCACTGGGGCGTGTACTCGGTACCCGCGTGGGCGCCGGTCGGGGTGCAGTACGCCGAGTGGTACTGGGACCAGATGCAGGACCCGGGCAACCCCACCTACGCCTACCACCGGGACACCTACGGCGAGGACTTCGCCTACGACGACTTCATCCCGCGCTTCACCGCGGAGAAGTTCGACCCGCGGGCCTGGGTGGAACTGTTCCGGGACGCCGGAGCCCAGTACCACGTGCTGACCTCCAAGCACCACGAGGGCTTCGCCCTGTGGGACACCGGACTCTCCGACCGCAACGCCGTGCGGATGGGACCGAAGCGCGACCTGGTCGGGGAACTGTTCGAGGCGTCCCGCCGGTACACGCCCGAACTCCACCGGGGCCTCTACTTCTCCATGCCGGAGTGGTTCAACCCCGACAGCCCCTGGATGGGGCACGCCCCGCGCAACCCGTACACGCTGGAACCCCTGCCGTACACCGGATACACCTCCGGCAAGGACTACGTACGGGACTTCCAGGCGCCGCAGCTGCTCGAACTGGTCCACGGCTACGACCCGGAGATCATCTGGTGCGACATCGGCGGCGAGAACGACAGCCTGCACGTCCTCGCCGAGTACTTCAACCACGCCAAGGACCGGGCCCGTCCGGCCGACGTGACCGTCAACGACCGCTCCGGCATCGGCTTCCACGACTTCACCACGCCCGAGTACACGACGTACGCCGACACGGTCGTCGCCAAGTGGGAGGCCAGCCGCGGACTGGACCCGCGCAGCTACGGCTACAACCGGGCCACCCCGGACGGCTCCTACATGACCGCCGAGGAGGTCGTGCACAGCCTGGTCGACATCGTCTCCAAGAACGGCAACTTCCTGCTCGACATCGGCCCGCGTGCCGACGGCACCATCCCGGAGATCATGCAGACCCGGCTGCGGGAGACCGGCGCCTGGCTCGCGGTCAACGGGGAGGCCGTGTACGGGACCACCTACTGGTCGCGCATGGCCCAGCTCGGCGAGGACCTCCGGTTCACCGTCCGCCCGGACGAGGCCTTCTACATCCACTCCCTGGCCCGGCCCGGCGCCCGGCTCACCGTCGAGGCACCGGTGCCGGTCCGGTCCGGCGACAGGATCACCATGCTCGGCCACGACCGGCCGCTGACCTGGACCGTCACCGGCGGAGCACTGGTGATCGACGTCCCCGAGGCGGCCCGCAGGGCGGGCGAACACGTGTGGGTGTTCAAGGTGGAGTGGCACGGCTGACCCCGGCGAGAGGCCGCGTGCCCCAGGGGTTAGGCCCTAGGAGCGGGCGGCGGGTGCCGTGCTGCCCCGGACCGTCAGCCGGGGCACCGGTACCCGGACCGCGCGGGCCGGGTCGCCGTCCAGCAGGGCGGTGAGTTCGCGCGCCGCCGTCCGGCCGAACTCGGCGCTGTCGCGGGACAGCGCCGACAGCCACGGCTTGACCATCCGGCACAGCGCCGAGTCCTCCCAGGAGACCACCGAGACGTCGTCGGGGACGGCGTAGCCCAGTTCGGCGGCGGCCGCGACACCGGCCACCGCCATCACGTCGTTGTCGTAGATCAGCGCCGTCGGGGCCGGCGCGGCACGCAGGACACGGCGGGTGACGGCCGCGCCCTCGGCGTCGGAGTAGTCCGTGGTCACCGAGCGGACCTCGGAGAGTCCCCGGCCGTCCGCCTCGGCACGCAGGGTGCGGATCCGGCGCTGGGTGTGGGCGAGGCCCGGCAGGCCCGCGATGTGCACGATCCTGCGGTGGCCCAGCGCCGTCAGCTCGTCCACCACCGACGCCATCGCGGCCGCGTCGTCCGCCCAGACCGTGGACAGACCCGGCCGGCATCCGTCGGGCGCACCGCCGATCACCACCGCGGGCAGGCCGAGTTCGTCCAGCAGGCCGGGCCGCGGGTCGTCGGCGCGCGGGTCCACCATCAGGACGCCGTCGACGCGGTGCTCCGCCCACCAGCGGCGGTACACCGCGCACTCGTCGGTCACGTCCTCGGCCATCTGGAAGAGCAGGCCGAGATGGCGCTCGGCCAGCACCTCCTGGATGCCGGAGACCAGTTGCAGGAAGAACGAGTCCACGCCCAGTGAGTGCGCCGGCCGGGCCAGCACGAAGCCGACGGTGGCCGCGCCCTCGCCGGACAGGGCGCGGGCCGCCGTGCTGGGCCGCCAGCCGAGCTGCTCGGCGACCCGGTGCACCCGTGCCCTGGTCGTCTCGGAGACGCCGGGGCGGCCGTTGAGCGCGAAGGAGACCGCGCTCTCGGAGACCCCGGACCTGCGCGCGATGTCCTTCATCGTCGGCCGGCGCGCGGGGCTGCGTTTCTCCGCCAACTCACTTCCTCATTCATCGGGGCCGCGATCCGCTAATGCGCTTGAGTTCGAACACCCTAAAGCGCATTAGCGATCGGCGGCAAGAGGCCCGCACCACTCGACTGAGCAGGGGTTTTGAGCCACTAATGACTTTAGCCCCGCCGAATCCATTGACGCGTGCCCAAAACGGCGTGCAAGGTCTGGCCCGACACCTTCGGCCGCCCCGCTGCAAAGGAGCAACGGACCATGCGCATCTCCCGCAGAGCCCTCGCCCTCGCCGCTGCCGCCGTCCTCGCCCTGCCGCTGAGCGCCTGCGGTTCCGGCGAGGACGGCGGCGGTTCCACCGACGCCTCCGGCAAGGTCGAGGGCGACATCACCTTCCAGACCTGGAACCTGCGCGCCAACTTCAAGCCCTACTTCGAGGGCCTGGTCGCCGACTTCGAGAAGAAGTACCCGGACACTCACGTGAAGTGGATCGACCAGCCGGCCGAGGGCTACGCCGACAAGATCAGCGCGGACGCGGCCGGCGGCACCCTGCCCGACGTCGTCAACGTCTCCCCGGACCTCGTCGCTCCGCTCGCCAAGGCGGGCCTCGCCCTCGACCTCGACAAGGCGGCGGCGAAGTACCGGCCCGAGTACCTGGACGGAGCCTGGGCCAGCCACCGGATACCGGGGACGAGCGGGACGTACGCCTTCCCCTGGTACCTGAACACCGGGCCGCTCTTCTACAACAAGGCGCTGTTCCGGCAGGCCGGACTCGACCCCGCGCAGCCGCCGAAGACCTACGACGACCTCTTCGCCGACGCGCTGGACATGGCCCGCAAGAGCGGCGGCAAGGTCGCCACCCTCGCCAACGTGCCCACCGTCGAGGACTTCGGACGCTACGGCGTCGAGCTGATGGACCAGCAGGGCACCGGGTTCGCCTTCAACGACGCGAAGGGCGTCGAACTGCTCACCAAGTACAAGGAGCTGTACGACGCCAAGGCGCTCGACCCGCAGGCGCTGACCGCGACCCCGGAGTCCTCCGGCAAGAAGTTCCTCACCGAGGCCGTCGCCATGAACCCCGGCAGCGCCCTGGACCTCGACAACTTCAAGAAGCAGGCGCCCGGCCTGTACAAGAACATCGGCATCACCGACCAGATCACCAGCACCGGGCACGTCAACATGTACGTGATGGGCGTGATGGTCAACTCCCGGACCAAGCACACGGCGGCCTCGGTCGCCTTCGCGCACTTCGTGACCGACGCGCAGAACCAGATGTCCTTCGCCAAGCAGGTCGCCATCTTCCCCAGCACCGCCGGCTCCCTGGACGACCCGTACTTCACCAAGGAGGACGGCACCGACGAGACCCGGGTGCGGATCGCCGCCGCCAAGTCCCTGAAGACCGCCGTCAACTACACGCCGGTCCTGTTCAGCGACCAGATGAAGACCGCGCTGCGCAACGAGGTCGCCAAGGCCCTCCAGGGCAAGGAGAGCCCCAAGACGGCCCTGGACAACGCTGTCAAGGCCTGCGACCAGCTGCTCCGGCAGCAGGGCTGAGGGGCCCCTCATGGCCGGCGTGCCCCGCGTGCGGCGTCAGCTGCCCACCAGTCCCTGGCTGTTCGCCGCTCCCGGGCTGCTGGTCGTCGGCGCCTTCGTGCTCTATCCGTTCGTCTCCACGGTGGTCAACTCCTTCACCGACCGCCGCACCCTGATCCCCGGCCGGTTCGTCGGCCTCGCCAACTTCCGCGAGCTGATCCACGACGACATGTTCTGGACCGGTCTGCGCAACAGCACCCTCTACGTCGTCGTGGTGGTGCCCGCCCTCGTCCTCCTGCCGCTGCTGCTCGCGCTGCTGGTGCAGAAGAACATCCCGGGCATCGCCTTCTTCCGGTCCGCCTTCTACACCCCGGTCGTCGCCTCGATCGTCGTGGTCGGGCTCATCTGGGTCTGGCTGCTCGACGAACGCGGCCTGGTCAACTCCCTGCTCCAGACGGTCGGGATCGGCCGGATCGGGTTCCTCAGCGACCAGTGGCTGCTCCTGCTGAGCGCGATGGCGGTCACGGTCTGGAAAGGCCTCGGCTACTACATGATCATCTATTTGGCGGCGCTCGCCAACGTGCCGCGCGAACTGCACGAGGCCGCCGCCGTGGACGGCGCGGGCGCGGTACGCCGCTTCCTCTCCGTCACCGTGCCCGCCGTACGCTCCACGATGGTGCTCGTCGCCGCGCTCTCCTCGGTCGCCGCCTTCAAGGTCTTCTCCGAGGTGTACCTGATGGCGGGCCCGGACGGCGGCCCGGCCGGCGAGGACACCACCCTCGTGATGCTCGTGCAGCGCACCGGCACCGGCCTGACCGGCCGGGTCGGCTACGCCTCGGCGCTCTCCGTCGTCGTCTTCGCCGTCACCGTCGCGCTGATGCTGCTCGTGCTGCGCGCGGACCGGAGGGACCGCCCGTGACCGCCACCCGCAGCCGCCTCACCGACGAGCACGGCCGCCGCGTCCGGATCGGCGAACTGGTCCTGCGCTACGCCCTGCTGCTGGTCGTGCTGGCCGTCACCGTCGGACCCTTCCTGTGGCAGCTGTCCACCTCGCTCAAGGGACCGACCGAGAACATCTTCAGCTCACCGCCCGGCTTCCTGCCCGAACACCCCACCCTGCGCAACTACCGGCGGGTCGCCGACACCATCCCCGTCTGGGACTACGCCCTCAACTCGCTGAAGGTGGCGGGCGCCAGCGTCGTCACCAACTGCGTGGGCTCCGCGCTCGCCGGCTACGCGCTGGCCCGGCTGCGCTACCGGGGCCGCCGGGTCGCCACCCTCGTGTTCATCCTCGCGATGCTCGTGCCGGTGGAGGGCATCATCATCGCCCAGTTCACCACCATGCGGGAACTCGGCCTCAACAACACCCTGATCGGCGTCGTGCTGCCCGGTTCGATCGGCGCCATGAACGTCCTGCTGATGCGCAACGCCTTCCTCAACCTGCCCTACGAGATCGAGGAGGCCGCCTACGTCGACGGTGCCGACGTCTGGCAGCGGTTCCTGCGGATCGCCCTGCCGTCGGTCAAGGGCACCGTCGCCGTCGTCGCCATCTTCGCCTTCATGGGCGCCTGGGACGACTTCCTGTGGCCGCTGATCGTGCTCAGCGACCCCTCCAGGTTCACCCTCACCATCGGCCTCAACTACCTGCACGGCACCTTCGCCAACGACGAACGCCTCGTCGCGGCCGGCACCGTGATCGCCGTGGCCCCGCTCATCGCCCTGTTCGCCTGTCTCCAGCGGTACTTCTTCCGCGGGGTCGGCGAGGGCGCCGTCAAAGGCTGAACCCCCCTTTCCCGCGTCCCGCGTTCCGCGCGTTCCCGCAAGGAGACCGCATGCCCCCGGCCGTGCGCTTCGGCGTCAACTACACCCCCAGCGAAGGGTGGTTCCACCACTGGCTCGACTTCGACCTGGACTCCGTACGCGCCGACCTCGACTCGATCGCCGCCCTCGGACTCGACCACATCCGGGTCTTCCCGCTGTGGCCCTACTTCCAGCCCGACCGCACCCTGATCAGGCCGCGCGCGGTCGAGCAGCTCGTCGCCCTCGCCGACGCCGCCGCCGAACGCGGTCTCGACGTCAACGTGGACGGCCTCCAGGGCCACCTCAGCAGCTTCGACTTCCTGCCCGCCTGGACCAGGACCTGGCACCGGCGCAACCTCTTCACCGACCCCGAGGTGGTCTCCGGCGAGGTCGCCTACCTGCGCACCCTCGCCGCGGCGCTCGCGGACCGGCCGAACTTCATCGGGATGACCATCGGCAACGAGGTCAACCAGTTCGCCGCCGGCCCGCATCCCGACCCGGACCGGATCACCGCGGAGCAGGCCGGGAGCTGGCTGGCCCGGCTGCTGGCCGCCTGCGCCGAGGCCGCCCCCGGCAGACTGCACCTGCACGCCTCCTACGACGCCGCCTGGTACCAGGACGACCAGCCCTTCACCCCCGCCCACTCGGCCCGTCTCGGCGACCTCACCGCCGTGCACTCCTGGGTGTTCGACGGCACCGCCCAGCGCCACGGCCGCAGCGCCCCGCAGACCGAGCAGCACGCCGCCTACCTGGTGGAGCTGAGCAAGGCCTGGGCCGAGGACCCGCACCGGCCCGTGTGGCTCCAGGAGGTGGGCGCGCCCGCGCCGCTGATCCCCGCCGAACACGCGGCCGCGTTCACCGAGGCGACCCTCGACGCCGTCCTGGACTGCCCCGGCCTGTGGGGCGTCACCTGGTGGTGCTCGCACGACGTCAGCAGGAGCCTCGCCGACTTCCCCGAACTCGAATACGGACTAGGCCTGCTCACCAACGACCGCAAGCCCAAGGACCTGGCGCACGTCCTCGCCGCGGCCGAGTCCCGGGCGGCGACGGCACGTGCCACCGCGCTCGTCGTGCCCGCCGACCCGGCCCGGCGCTCCCGGTGCGCGCCCGGCGGCCCCGTCTTCGACGCCTGGTTCCGGCTGGCCGCCGACGGCGCCCGCCCCACCACCGTCCTGGACACCCGCGCGGACGACCGCGACCATCTCGCCGCGCGCGGCATCACCGAGGTCGTCACCCCCGATCAGGTCCTCGCCACCGCACCGGGACGGACCCGCTCGTGACCCAGGCTCCCCGGACACGAAGGCCGCTCGGCCCGCCCCGGCGCACGTCATCCGGCACATCCGGGGCCAGGGCGAGGCGGCGGCACGGTTCGACGTGCGCGCGGCAGGGGAGCAGTACACCTCGTCGGACCCCGTGACCGCCACGCACACCCGGTAACCGGTAACGAACAAACGGAGCACCCCACATGCATGACGACCGCAGCTTGGTGGAAGCCCGCCTCAGGCGTGTCCTCGACGAGCGCATCCGCCCCGCCGTGTACCCCGAGTCCGTGCCCCTGGACGTCGCCGTGTGGCACGCGCCCGGCGAACCCGTGCCGGTCGCCGAAGGACTCGCGGCCGAGCCGGGCCCGATCCGGGTGGGCGACCGGTGGGGCGCTCCGTGGGGCACCAGCTGGTTCCGGGTGAACGGAACCGTCCCCGAGGAGTGGGCGGGACGGACCGTGGAGGCCCTCCTCGACCTCGGCTTCGACGAGAACATGCCCGGCTTCCAGTGCGAGGGCCTGGTCTACCGGCCCGACGGCACCCCGGTGAAGGGCCTCAACCCGCGTAATCAGTGGGTCAGGATCGGCGCCCCGGTGGCGGGCGGCGAGGAGGTACGGCTGCACGTCGAGGCCGCCTCCAACCCCGTCATCCTCGACTACCACCCCTTCCGTCCCACCGCGCTCGGCGACAAGGACACCGCGGGACACGAGCCGCAGTACACGCTCACCAGGATGGACCTCGCCGTCCTCGACGAGACCGTGTGGAACCTGGTGATCGACCTGGAGGTCCTCGGCGAGCTGATGGCCGAGCTGCCGGCGGACGCCCCGCGCCGCTGGGAGATCCTGCGCGCGGTCGAGGCGGCCCTGGACGCGATCGATCTCCAGGACGTCAACGGCACCGCCCGGTCGGCGCGTTCGCGGCTCACCGGCGTCCTGTCCGTGCCCGCCGCGCCGTCCGCGCACCGGATCAGCGCCGTGGGCCACGCGCACATCGACTCGGCATGGCTGTGGCCGCTGCGCGAGACGGTCCGCAAGGTGGCCCGCACCACCGCCAACATGACCGCCCTCGCCGAGGACGAGCCGGACTTCGTGTTCGCCATGTCCCAGGCCCAGCAGTGGGCCTGGGTGAAGGAGCACCGCCCCGAGGTGTGGGCGCGGGTGAAGAAGGCGGTCGCGGACGGCAGGTTCGTGCCGGCCGGCGGGATGTGGGTGGAGTCGGACACCAACATGCCCGGCTCGGAGGCGATGGCCCGTCAGTTCGTGCACGGCAAGCGGTTCTTCCTCGACGAGTTCGGCATCGAGAACGACGAGGCCTGGCTGCCGGACACCTTCGGCTTCGCCGCCGGGCTCCCGCAGATCATCAGGGCGGCCGGCACCACCCGGCTGCTCACCCAGAAGATCTCCTGGTCCCAGACCAACAAGTTCCCGCACCACACCTTCTGGTGGGAAGGTATCGACGGCACCCGGATCTTCACCCACTTCCCGCCCGTCGACACCTACAACTGCTCCATGAAGGGCAGCGAACTCGCCCACGCCTCGCGCAACTTCAAGGACAAGGGCCGGGCCAGGCACTCCCTGGCGCCGACCGGCTGGGGCGACGGCGGCGGCGGCACGACCCGGGAGATGGTGGCGAAGGCGGCCCGGGTACGGGACCTGGAGGGCTCGCCCGCGGTCGTCTGGGAGACCCCGCGGGAGTTCTTCGAGAAGGCGGAGGCCGACTACCCGGACCCGCCCGTCTGGGTCGGCGAGCTGTACCTCGAACTGCACCGCGCCACCCTCACCAGCCAGGCGCAGACCAAGCAGGGCAACCGGCGCAGCGAACACCTCCTGCGGGAGGCCGAGCTGTGGGCGGCCACCGCGGCCGTGCGCACCGGATTCCCCTACCCGTACGAGGAGTTGGACCGGATCTGGAAGACGGTCCTGCTCCACCAGTTCCACGACATCCTGCCCGGCTCGTCGATCGCCTGGGTGCACCGCGAGGCCCGCGCCACCTACCGGCGGATCGCCGCGGAACTCGACGGGATCATCGACGCGGCCCAGCGGGCGCTGGCGGGGGAGGGGACGCGGAGCCTGGTCTTCAACGCGGCGCCGCACACCCGCCACGGCGTCCCGGCCGGGGCCGCGGGCGAGGCGGAGCCGTCCGCGGAGGTGACGGTCGCGGAGCGGCCCGAGGGCGGTTACGTCCTCGCCAACGGCCTGCTCCGGGTCGAGATCGACGCCCGCGGCCTGGTCGTGTCCGCGTACGACACGGCGGCCGGGCGCGAGACCGTCGCCCCCGGCACGGCCGCCAACCTGCTCCAGCTGCACCCGGACTTCCCGAACATGTGGGACGCCTGGGACGTCGACGCCTTCTACCGCAACGCGGTGACCGACCTGACCTCCGTCGACGAGCTGACGGCCGGGGAGGACGGCCGGTCGGTCCGGATCGTACGGTCCTTCGGGAAGTCCGCCGTCTCCCAGGTGCTGTCCCTGCGGCCCGGCGAGCGCCGCCTGTCCATCGACACGGAGGTGGACTGGCACGAGACGGAGAAGTTCCTGAAACTGGCCTTCCCGCTGGACCTGCACGCCGAACGGTACGCGTCGGAGACCCAGTTCGGTCACTTCCACCGCCCGACCCACACCAACACCTCGTGGGAGGCGGCCAAGTTCGAGGCCTGCAACCACCGCTTCGTCCACCTGGAAGAGCCGGGCTGGGGCGTGGCCATCGTCAACGACTCGACGTACGGCCACGACGTGACCCGCGCGGTCCGCACGGACGGCGACCGGGGTACGACGACCACGGTCCGGGTGTCCCTGCTGCGCGCCCCGCGCTTCCCGGATCCCGAGACCGACCAGGGCGTGCACCGCTTCCGGCACGCCCTGGTGCCGGGCGCGGCCATCGCGGACGCGGTGCGCGAGGGCTGGCGGATCAACCTGCCGGAGCGCCGGGTGACGGGCGGTCAGGAGGTGGCTCCGCTGGGCACCGTCGACAACGACGCCGTGGTCGTCACCGCCGTGAAGCTGGCCGACGACGGCAGCGGCGACGTGGTCGTCCGCTTCCACGAGGCCCACGGCGGCCGCGCCCGCGCGACGCTGACGGCGGGCTTCGAGATCGCGGGCGTCAGCGTGACGGACCTGCTGGAGCGGCCGCTGGACGGGCAGGACCCGGAGCGTGACGGCGGCCGCGTCTCACTACGACTGCGACCGTTCGAACTGGTGACGCTGCGTCTGGCGCCCCTCTAGGGGCCCTGGGGGCACCCCCGGCCGAAGGCCGGGGGAGGAGGAACCGCGCGACCGGCCACGGCGCACCCGCGGCCGCGAACTCCCGGCCTACCCCCGCAGCTGCACCCGCAGCCACTCCTCCACCTCACCCACGTGCGCCGCCGCCGCGGCCCTCGCCGCCTCCGGATCCCGGGCGACGAGGGCCCGGTGGATCGCGGCGTGCTCGCGCCGCGTCCGCGCGAACGCCCCCTCCTCCTCGTACCCCCGCCACACCCGCGCCCGGAACGTCCGTGAGGACAGGCCCTCCAGGATCGCGGCCATCGTGTCGTTGCCGGCCGCCCCGGCGATCACCCGGTGGAACGCGAGGTCGTGGGCGAGGATCTCCTCGGGGTCCTCCGTCGCGTTCATCGCCGTCAGGTGCTTCTCCACCTCGGCCAGCTGGTCGGCCGTGATCCGCGCCGCGGCCAGCGCGGTGGCCGTCGACTCCAAGACCCGCCGCACCTCCAGCAGTTCCACCAGCTGCGGCCCGCGGGACAGGTCGGCGACCACCCCGAACGTCTCCAGCAGGTCGCCGGCCTCCAGCTGGGTGACGTAGATGCCGGAGCCGTGCCGGGCCTCCAGTACGCCGAGGACGGTCAGCGCGCGGATCGCCTCGCGCATCGAGCTGCGGGACATGCCCAGCTGGGCGGCGAGATCCCGCTCCGTCGGCAGTCGCTGGCCCGGCTCCAGCCTTCCCTCCCCGATCATCTCCTTGATCCGCTCGATGGCGCGCTGCGTCACCGTGCCCTTCTGCGGGGCCGCCCCGTCCACGCCGCTCTCGTCCACACCGTTCCTCCTGTCGCCGGTGCGCCGCAGTCTAATCAGCCATGTGGTCGGACCACTACGGTTCGTTTCCCGGAAAAATCGCGTCCGCAGGGTGTCGAAGGCGCCGAGTGGTCTGATAAGTATGCGGGCATCTGCTCGAACACGCTCGATGAGGAGCTGCCCGATGCCCGGCAGAACACTGAGGAAGCGGAACAGGTCACGGATCATCGGCGCGACGGCCGTGGCCGTCGGCGCCTCGCTCGCGCTCGCCGCGTGCGGCAGCACGAACGACACCGGCAGCGGCAGCGCCGGAGGCGGCGGAACCGGCAAGGTCGGGGTGATCCTGCCCCTGCTGACCTCGCCGTTCTGGCAGTCGTACAACGACTACGTACCCAAGATGGCGAAGTCGCAGGGCGTTGAGGCGCTGAAGACGGTCAACTCCAACAGCGACCCCTCGCAGCAGATCACCGACATCAACAACGAGCTGAACCAGGGCGTGAAGGGGCTGGTCGTCGCCCCGCTGGACAGCGCGGCCATCGAGGCCGGACTCGACCAGGCCGACCGCAAGGGCGTGCCGGTGGTCGCCGTGGACGTGGCGCCCGACAAGGGCAAGGTGGCCATGGTGGTGCGCGCCGACAACGTCGCCTACGGCACCAAGGCCTGCGAGTACCTCGGCCAGCACATCACCAGCGGCAAGGTCGTGCAGATCATGGGCGACCTCGCCTCGGTCAACGGCCGGGACCGCTCGGAGGCGTTCCGCACCTGCGTGAAGACGAAGTACCCGAAGCTCAAGGTGCTGGAGATCCCGGCCAAGTGGGAGTCCGACACCGCCGCCTCCAAGCTGGACACCCTGCTGAACGCCAACCCCGACATCAAGGGCATCTACATGCAGGCCGGCGGTGTCTACCTGGCGCCGACCCTGCAGACCCTGAAGTCCAAGGGCATGCTCAAGACCGCCGGGCAGAGCGGGCACATCACCATCGTCTCCAACGACGGCATCCCGCAGGAGTTCGACGCCATCCGCAAGGGCCAGATCGACGCGACCGTCTCCCAGCCCGCCGACGCCTACGCCAAGTACGGCATGTACTACATCAAGGCGGCGATGGAAGGAAAGACGTTCAAGCCCGGTCCGACCGACCACGACTCCACGATCGTCAAGCTGCCCAGCGGCATCCTGGAGGACCAGCTGCCCGCGCCGCTCGTCACCAAGGACAACGTGGACGACCCGAAGCTGTGGGGCAACACGGTCAAATGAGCACGCCACTTGTTGAGGCCCGGGACATCGTCAAGCGGTACGGCCCCACCGTCGCCCTCGCCGACGGCCGGCTCACCGTGCTGCCCGGCGAGTCCCACGCCCTCGTCGGCCGCAACGGCGCCGGCAAGTCCACCCTGGTCACCGTCCTCACCGGCCTCCAGGCCCCGGACGAGGGCACGGTCCGTTTCGACGGCGAACCCGCGCCCCCGCTCTCCGACCGGGACGCCTGGCGGAGCAAGGTCGCCTGCGTCTACCAGAAGCCCACGGTCGTACCGGAACTGACGGTCGCCGAGAACCTGTTCATCAACCGGCAGCCCCTGCACCGCGGGTTCATCAGCTGGCGGCGGCTGCGGAGCGAGGCGGCCGCGCTGCTGGACACCTGGGACGTCCGCGTCGACCCCGAGGCCCGCACCGCCGACCTCAAGGTCGAGGACCGCCAGATGGTCGAGATCGCCCGCGCGCTCAGCTTCGGCGCCCGGTTCATCGTGCTCGACGAGCCGACCGCCCAGCTCGACAACCGGGAGATCGAGCGGCTGTTCAGCCGGATGCGGGCGCTCCAGGACTCGGGCGTGACCTTCCTGTTCATCTCGCACCACCTCCAGGAGGTCTACGAGGTCTGCCAGACCGTCACCGTGCTCCGCGACGCCCGCTGGATCACCACCGCCCCCGTCGCCGAACTCCCGCGCCGCGCGCTGGTGGAGGCGATGGCGGGGGAGTCGATCACCGAGCGGGAGCACAGCCGTGACGCGGTGGCCGACGGAGCCCCCGTCGTCCTGGACGCGCGCGGACTGACCGCGCCGGCGTACCGGGACATCGACCTGACTGTGCGCCGCGGCGAGGTCGTCGGGATCGCCGGATCCAGCGGCAGCGGCAAGATCGAGCTGGCGGAGTCCTTCGCCGGGCTGTACACGCCGGCCTCGGGATCCGCGCAACTCGACGGCAGGCCGCTTCCGTTCGGCGACGTGCGGGCCGCCCTCGGAGCCGGTGTCGGCTGCGTGCCGCGGGACCGGCACGGACAGGGACTGGTCTTCGGGATGAGCATCGGCGACAACGCCACCATGAGCGTCCTGGACCGGCTCGGCCGCTTCGGGTTCGTCGCGGGCGAGCGCAGACGCCGCTTCGCCGACGAGCTGATCGAGCGCCTCGACATCCACGCCGAGGGCCCCGAACAGCCCGTCTCCGACCTCTCCGGCGGCAACGCGCAGAAGGTCGTCATGGCCCGCGCCCTGGCCTCCGACCCCCAGCTGCTCGTGCTCATCAACCCCACCGCGGGCGTGGACGTGAAGTCCAAGGAGTCACTGCTCGCCCGCATGGACAACGCCCGCGAGGACGGCACCGCCGTACTGGTCGTCTCCGACGAACTCGACGACCTGCGCCGCTGCGACCGGGTCCTCGTCCTCTTCCACGGCCGCGTCGTCGCCGAACACCCGGCCGGCTGGCGCGACCACGAGCTGATCGCCTCCATAGAAGGAGTGGACTCGATGCCCGCAGGAGCCGGCTCCCCGGCCGAAGGAGTGGACCATGGCTGACACGAAGGCCCCCTCGGCCTCGGCCGCCGGCCCCCTGCACGTCCCCGACGCCCGCGCCGCCAAGACCGTGCTGCTCCGCAGGGTCCGCGAACTCGCCCTCGTACCGGCGCTGCTGGTGCTGCTGATCCTGGGCGCGGTGGTCAACGACTCGTTCTTGACCGAACGCAACCTGATCTCCATCCTGGGCGCCTCGGCGGCCCTGGCCATGGTGGTCCTCGCCGAGTCGCTGATCCTGATCACCGGCAAGATCGACCTGTCCCTGGAGTCCGTGGTCGGCATCGCGCCCGCCGTCGGCGCGCTGCTGGTGCTGCCGAGCGCCGAGTCCGGCTGGGGCACCGGCTGGCCGGCCGGCCTCGCCCTGCTCGCCGTCCTCGTCGTCGGCGGCCTGATCGGCGCCTTCAACGGCGTCCTGGTGGTGAAGTTCAAGCTCAACGCCTTCATCGTCACCCTCGCCATGCTGATCGTGCTGCGCGGGCTGCTCGTCGGCGCCACCAAGGGCAAGACGCTGTTCGGCATGCCCGACGCGTTCTTCTCCCTGGCCACCTCCACCTTCCTGCGGGTCCCGCTGTCGGTGTGGCTGGCCGCGGTCGCCTTCGGCGCGGCCGGACTGGTCCTCAAGTACCACCGGGTCGGCCGCGCCCTGTACGCCATCGGGGGCAACGCGGAGGCGGCCCGCGCGGCCGGTATCCGCGTCGACCGGGTGGTGCTCGGCGTCTCCGTCGTCGCGGGCGTCCTCGCCTCCGTCGGCGGGATCATGCAGACGGGCTACGTCGGCGCGATCAGCGCCAACCAGGGCAACAACATGATCTTCACGGTGATGGCGGCGGCGGTCATCGGCGGCATCAGCCTGGACGGCGGCAAGGGCACCATGTTCGGCGCCCTGACCGGCGTGCTCCTGCTGGGTGTCGTACAGAACCTGCTCACCCTGGCGCAGGTTCCCTCGTTCTGGATCCAGGCCATCTACGGCGGCATCATCCTCGTCGCCCTGATGATCGCCCGCGTCACCACGGGACGCGCGCAGGACTGACCGGCCCGCGTCCCGAACTCCCCCCGACGGAAAGGCAATCCGTGTCCCCGAGCCCCGGCCCCCGCGCGCGTGTCACCGCGGTCGACACCTACGACATCCGCTTCCCCACCTCGCGCGAGCTCGACGGCTCCGACGCGATGAACCCGGACCCCGACTACTCGGCGGCCTACGTCGTGCTGCGCACCGACGCCGCCGACGGGCACGAGGGACACGGGTTCACGTTCACCATCGGGCGGGGCAACGACGTCCAGGTCGCCGCGATCGACGCCCTGCGGAACCACGTGCTCGGCCGCCCGGTCGACGAGATCTGCGACGATCCGGCGACCCTCTTCCGGGACCTGATCGGCGACAGCCAGCTGCGCTGGCTCGGCCCCGAGAAGGGGGTGATGCACATGGCGATCGGCGCCGTCACCAACGCGGTGTGGGACCTGGCCGCCCGCCGGGCCGGGAAACCGCTGTGGCAGCTGCTCGCCGACGCCGAACCCGAGTGGATCGTCCGCCAGATCGACTTCCGCTACCTCACCGACGCCCTCACCCCCGAGGAGGCCCTCGGCATCCTGCGGCGCGCCCGGCCGGGCGCCGACGAGCGCCGGGCCCGGCTCCTGGAACGCGGCTTCCCCGCCTACACCACCTCGGCCGGCTGGCTCGGCTACGACGACGAGAAGCTCACCCGGCTCGCCGCCCAGGCGGTCGCCGACGGCTTCCGGCAGATCAAACTGAAGGTCGGCGCCGACCTCGCGGACGACATCCGGCGCTGCCGGGTGGCCCGCGCGGTCGTCGGCCCGGACATCCGGATGGCCGTCGACGCCAACCAGCGGTGGAACGTCGACGAGGCGATCCGCTGGACCAAGGCGCTCGCCGAGTTCGACCCGTACTGGATCGAGGAGCCCACCAGCCCCGACGACATCCTCGGCCACGCGGCCGTCCGCCGCGCGGTGGCCCCGGTCAAGGTCGCCACCGGCGAACACGTGCAGAACCGGATCGTCTTCAAGCAGCTGCTCCAGGCCGGCGCCATCGACGTCGTCCAGATCGACGCGGCCCGGGTGGCCGGCGTCAACGAGAACCTCGCCGTCCTGCTGCTCGCCGCCAAGTTCGGCGTGCCGGTCTGCCCGCACGCGGGCGGCGTCGGCCTGTGCGAACTCGTCCAGCACCTCTCGATGTTCGACTACCTCGCGGTCGCCGGCACCACCGACGACCGGGTCATCGAGTACGTCGACCACCTGCACGAGCACTTCCGCGACCCGGTGGTGATCAGGGAGGGTCACTACACGGCACCCACCGCGCCGGGCTTCTCGGCCGCCATGCGACCGGAGTCCATCGCGGAGTACACCTTCCCCGGCGGCACCTTCTGGGCCGCCGACCCCGACACCCAGAAGGGACAGGCCGCATGACCGACTTCGAGGGACTGAGGGCCCTGGTCACCGGCGGCGCCTCCGGGATCGGACGGGCCACCGCCGAACTCCTCGCCGAACGCGGCGCCCAGGTCGCCGTCCTCGACCTGGACCCGGCGGCCGTCGCGAAACCGCTGCTCGGCTTCCGGGCCGACGTCACCGACGACGCCTCCGTGCGGTCGGCCGTGGAGGACGCGGCCGAGGCCCTCGGCGGCCTCGACGTCCTGGTCAACAACGCCGGTGTCGGCGCGCAGGGCACGGTCGAGGACAACGACGACGACGAATGGCACCGCGTCTTCGACGTCAACGTCCTCGGCATGGTCCGCACGGCCCGCGCCGCCCTGCCCCACCTGCGCCGCTCCCGGCACGCGGCGATCGTCAACACCTGCTCCATCGCCGCCACCGCAGGACTGCCCCAGCGCGCCCTCTACAGCGCGACCAAGGGCGCCGTGTACTCCCTCACCCTCGCCATGGCCGCCGACCACCTCCGCGAGGGCGTCCGCGTCAACTGCGTCAACCCCGGTACGGCGGACACCCCGTGGATCGGCCGCCTCCTCGACAGGGCTCCCGACCCGGCCGCCGAACGCGCCGCCCTGGAGGCCCGCCAGCCCTCCGGCCGGCTGGTCTCCGCCGCCGAGGTCGCGGGCGCCGTCGCCTACCTGGCGAGTCCGCTGTCCGGCGCCACCACCGGGACCTCCCTCGCCGTCGACGGCGGCATGCAGGGCCTCAGGCTCCGCCCGGCGGGCCGGTGAACGCCCTCGGCCGCAGCGGCGTCCCGGTCAGCCCGCTGGGCCTCGGCGCCGCCGCGATCGGCAACCTCTACACCGAGGTCCCCGACCGGCAGGCCCACGACACGGTCACCGCCGCCTGGGAGCGGGGCGTGCGCTACTTCGACACCGCCCCGCACTACGGCCTCGGCCTGTCCGAACGGCGGCTGGGGGAGGCGCTGCGGGCGTACGACCGGGACGCCTACACCCTCTCCACCAAGGTCGGCCGCCGCCTGGAGCCGGGGCCCGGGGCCGGTGACGACCTCGCCGACGGTTTCGCCGTGCCCGACACCCACCGCCGGGTCTGGGACTTCAGCGCCGACGGCATCCGCCGCACCCTGGAGGCGAGCCTGGAACGGCTCGGCCTGGACCGGATCGACGTCGTCTACCTCCACGACCCCGACGACCATGCCGAGCAGGCCTTCCGCGAGGGCTACCCGGCCCTGGAGAAGCTGCGTTCCGAGGGCCTCGTCCGCGCCATCGGCGCCGGCATGAATCAGACGGCCATGCTCACCCGGTTCGTCCGCGACACCGACGTCGACGTGGTGCTGTGCGCCGGCCGCTACACCCTCCTGGACCAGAGCGCCCTGGCCGACCTGCTCCCGGCCGCCGCCGAACGCGGCGCGTCCGTGGTGATCGGCGGCGCTTTCAACTCCGGTCTGCTGGCCGATCCGAGGCCCGACGCCACCTACAACTACACGCAGGCCCCACCTGAGTTGCTCGCCCGCGCCGTGCGGCTGAAGACGCTCGCCGAACGGCACGGCACCACGCTCCGCGCGGCCGCCCTCGCCTTCTGCGCCGCCCCCGCGGCCGTGGCGAGCGTCCTGGTCGGTGCCCGTTCGGCGGCGGAGATCGAGGACGGGGCACGGCAGTTCGCCACCCCGGTCCCCGCCGCCTTCTGGCAGGAACTGCGCGCCGCGCACCTCCTGCCCGCCGACGTCCCGCTCCCGACGGAGGACCCGTCATGAGAGTCGCCCTGCACACCAAGGTCCGCGCGGACCGCGTCGCCGCGTACGAGGCCGCCCACCGCGAGGTGCCCGCCGCGCTCACCGACGCCATCCGCGCGGCCGGCGCCACCTCCTGGACCATCTGGCGCAGCGGCACCGACCTCTTCCACGTGCTGGAGTGCGCCGACTACGGCGCGCTCCTCGCCGAGCTGGAGAAGCTGCCGGTCAACGTCGCCTGGCAGGCCCGGATGGCCGAGCTGCTGGACGTCGTCCACGACTACTCGGGGGCGGGCACGGACGCCTCTCTGCCCGTCGTCTGGGAGCTGCCGTGACCGTCGACGCCCACCACCACGTCTGGGACCTGTCGGTACGCGACCAGGACTGGATCACCGGACCCGGACTGCGCGCGCTCAGACGGAACTTCGGCGTCGAGGACCTCCGGCCCGAGGCGCGGGCGGCCGGCGTGACCCGCACGGTCCTGGTCCAGACGGTCACCGTCCCCGAGGAGACCCCCGAGTTCCTGGCCCTCGCCGACGCCCACGACCTGGTCGCCGGGGTCGTCGGCTGGACCGATCTGACCGACCCGGCGGTCGCCGGTGAACTGGCCCGTCTGCGCGAACTCCCCGGCGGCGCCCACCTGAAGGGCATCCGCCACCAGGTGCAGGACGAACCGGACCCCAAGTGGCTGCTGCGTCCCGACGTCCACCGCGGCCTGGCCGCGGTCGCCGAGGCCGGCCTCGTCTACGACCTGGTCGTGCGGGCCCACCAGCTGCCGGCCGCCGTCAAGGCGGCCGAGGCCCATCCGGGGCTCACCTTCGTCCTCGACCACCTGGGCAAACCGCCGATCGCCTCCGGCGCCCTCGACCCCTGGGCCGGTGCGGTGCGCGCCCTTGCGGCCCTGCCCAACACCGTCTGCAAACTCTCCGGCATGGTCACGGAGGCCGACCCGGCCTCCTGGACGGTCCAGGACCTCCGCCCCTACGCGGAGACGGTCATGGACGCCTTCGGCCCGGACCGCCTGATGTTCGGCTCCGACTGGCCGGTGTGCCTCCTGGCCGGAACCTACGCCGAAGTCTTAGACGCGGCCGGGCAGTTGATCGGCCCCGGCGAACGCACCCAGGTCTTCGAGACCACCGCCACCCGGGTCTACGGCCTCTGAGCCGCCCTCGCCAGCCGCGTCGGCGGCATGAACTCCCGCACGTACGACCGCTCCCAGCACGCGCCCGTCTCCCGCAGCTCCCGCCACCCGGTGTAGCGGTAGCGGAAGAGGCGGGCGCGCACGAAGCGCGGCGGCCGGTCGGGCGGGAAGGGCGAGCGGCGCAGCAGCCGCAGCGTGTCCCGGTCGTTCTCCAGGAGGCGCTCCATCAGGCCGCCGAACCATTCGTCGGCGTACGCGGGGGAGAGGGCGGCGAACCACATCAGCCAGTCCAGGCGGAGGTGGTAGGGCGCGAACTGGCGCGGCCAGCGCCGCGGATCGCCGGGCTTGCCCTTGAACTCGTACTCCCGCCAGTCCGCGTCCTCGCGCGGAGCATCGTCCAGCGTGCCCTCGACCACCACCTCGTAGCGCACCCGGCTGACGCTGCCGAAGGCGCCGTAGGTGTTGACCAGGTGGAGCGGGTCGAAGGAGCGGTTCATCACCTGGCGGCGGGAGACCATGTTCAGCACCGGGCGGTGGCTCAGGAAGACCAGCAGCGCGGCCACGGCGAGGACGACGGCCTCGTACCAGAGCGGCGGGCCGGCCGCGGCGGTGCGGCCGGACGGCAGCCGCAGCGCCGACAGGGCCAGCACGATGGTGATCCAGTTCAGCCAGGAGAAGTTTCCTGAGGCCACCAGCCACAGCTGGGTGAGGATCATCAGCGAGGCGGCCGCCGTGGCGAGGGGCTGCGGGGTGAACAGCAGGACGGGGACCACGAGCTGGGTGACGTGGTTGGCGGCCGCCTCCACCTGGTGCACCGGCCCCGGCAGGTGGTGGAAGAACCAGCTCAGCGGGCCCGGCATCGGCTGGGTCTCGTGGTGGTAGTGCAGGCAGGTGAGCCTGCGCCAGCAGGCGTCCCCGCGGATCTTGATCAGACCCGCGCCGAACTCCACCCTGAACAGGATCCAGCGCAGCAGGAACAGGACGACGACCGGCGGGTCCACCTCGTCGTTGCCGAGGAAGGCGGCGAGGAAGCCGACCTCCAGGAGCAGCGACTCCCAGCCGAACGCGTACCAGGTCTGGCCGACGTTGACGATCGAGAGGTACAGGGCCCACGGGATCAGCCACAGCACCGTCGCGGCCCACAGCGGAAGCCGTGAGTCCAGTCCGGCCAGCAGCGCCGCCGACACCGCGCACCCGGTCCAGGCGCAGGCCGCGAAGAAGCGGTCCGAGTAGTGCAGGTGGAAGAGGCTCGGCGCCCGCCGGAACGGCACCCGGGCGAGATACCGCGGGATCGGCAGCATCCCGCGCTCGCCCAGCAGCGCCCGGAACTGGAGCGCCGCCGTCAGGAACGCGACGAGGTACACGCCGGCCAGCGCCCGCTGGAAGACCAGCCGGCTCAGCCCGTACCCGGGTGCGGTGAACCAGTCCACGGCCGTGCGCCCCTGCCTCTTAGCGGTCCGCGCCCCGGCCCCGATGCCGGGAGAGGGCCCGTCACCCTGTGTACCGCGCGCCCCCGGTGACGTAACCCGGGAGAGTGAGGCGAAGGAAATCGGATGAATTGCCCGGTTCTGCTTCCCCTGGCAAGGTGGCCCCATGGCTGATCGGGGAGCGAGCGCTCCGTCACTCCCGGACGACTGGCCCGCCCACCCGGACCACCCGATCCTGGCGCTCAACCGGCTGGGCACCTTCGACTGGGACCTGGACGCCGGTCTGCTCCACATGGACGCCCAGGCGTACGAGGTGTTCGACCTGACCCCCGAGGAGTACGACGGACGAGCCGAGAGCCTGGCCGTCCGGGTCCCCCTGACGGAGGGGAGCCGGCTGGACGCGGTGGTGTCCGCCGCCATCAAGGACGGCAGCGAGAACTACGGGGCCTACTTCCGCATCCGCCGCCGCGACGGCACCCCGCGCTGGACCCACACCCAGGGGTACATCAGGCGGGACGAGACCGGCCGCCCGCGCCGGGTCGTCGGCGTGGTCAGGGACGCCACCCAGGAGCTGGAGGACAGCGAGGCGCGCAGCCTGCGGGCCGCCCAGGACGAGGCGCTGCGCCAGCAGACCGGCGTCGTCCAGGTGGTCACCGCCGCCCTGGCGCACGCCCGCAGCGTCCAGGACGTCATCGACGCCCTCAAGGACACCCAGGGCATCCCCAACCTGGGCGCGACCAGTCTGGTGATGGGCCTGGTCGAGGCCGGCCGGATCAGACTGGTCGCCGAGGGACCGGTGGGCAGCTTCGTGCCCGGCACCCGGATCACCCGGATAGACGAGCCCTACCCGATGGGCGAGGTGGTGCGGACCCTGGGACCGCGCTTCATCGAGTCACCGCAGGAGTTCGCCGACGGCTACCCGATCCTGTGGCCGCACATCACCGAGCTGCACATCACCTCGGCGGCCTACCTCCCGCTCATCGCGCAGGGCCGCCCGATCGGCGCCATGGGCCTGCTCTACGACGACCGGCTCGGCTTCTCCACCGAGGAACGCGCCGTCCTGGTCGCCCTCGGCAGCAGCATCGCGCAGAGCCTGCAGCGCGCCATGCTCTTCGAACAGGAGAAGGACCTCGCCCAGAACCTGCAGCAGGCGATGCTGCCGCGGACCATTCCCAGCGTGCGCGGGGCGGACGTCGCCGTCCGCTACCGCTCGGCGAGCGGCAGCGGCACCCTGGGCCGGGACATCGGCGGCGACTGGTACGACCTGATCCCGCTGCCCGGCGGCCGGGTCGGAGCCGTCATCGGGGACGTCCAGGGCCACGACACGCACGCGGCGGCCGTCATGGGCCAGCTGCGGATCGTGCTGCGCGCCTACGCCGCCGAGGGCCACGCCCCGGCCGCCGTGATGGCCCGCGCCTCCGTCTTCCTGGACGAACTCGACACCGACCGCTTCGCCACCTGCCTGTACGCCGAGGCGGACCTGTCCACCGGCGTCGTCCAGGTGGTCCGTGCCGGACACATCGACCCGCTGGTCCGCGGCGCCGACGGAAGCTGCCGGCGGGTCCCGGTGGACGGCGGCCTGCCGCTCGGCCTGTCCGCCGAGTTCAAGAGCCTCGAATACCCGGTGTCCACCCTGGAGCTGGACTCCGGGGAGACGCTGCTGCTGTGCACCGACGGACTGGTCGAGCAGCCGGGCACCGACCTAGGCGACGGGATGCGCTCCCTGATCCGGCAGGTCGCCGAGGGCCCGGAGGACGTACGGCGGCTCGCCGACCGGCTGATCGAGGTCGCCGAGGACCGGGGCGGCGACGACGACGTGGCGCTGCTCCTGCTGCGCCGCCGGGGCCCGGACACCGCTCAGGCCGTCTGCCGCCTCCAGCAGCACGTGGCCTCCGGCGACCCCGAGGCGCTCAGCCTGGCCCGGCACATGATCCGCGCCGCCGTCCGGGCCTGGGGCGCGGGGGAGCGCGCCGACGAGATCGAGCTGGTCGCCGACGAACTGATCACCAACGCGCTGATGCACACCGAGGGCTCCGCGATCGTCACCCTGCGGGTTCTGTGCGGCGGCGAGCGCCGGCTCCGCGTCGAGGTCGAGGACTCCTCCAGCGCCCTGCCGCGCCGCCGCGAGGCCGGTGCGGACGGGGTGTCCGGGCGGGGCCTGCTGCTGGTGGACGAGATCACCGACGTGTGGGGCGTGGAGGCGCGCGGCGGCGGCAAGGCGGTCTGGTGCGAGTTCCGCATGCCGGAGCCGGCCTGACCCCGGCGGCCACGGGTGGCACCCTGGACGCATGCCCGAGCTGCCCGAGGTCGAAGCGCTCAAGGACTTCCTGACCGAGAACCTGGTCGGTCACGAGGTGGTGCGCGTCCTGCCGGTCGCCGTCAGCGTCCTGAAGACGTACGACCCCCCGGTCGGTGCCTTCGAGGGCAGCGAGGTGGTGGCCGTGCACCGGTACGGCAAGTTCCTGGACGTCGAGGGCGACGGGGGCCTGCACCTGGTCACCCATCTGGCCCGAGCGGGCTGGCTCCAGTGGAAGGACCGGCTGCCGGACGGGCTGCCCCGGCCGGGCAAGGGTCCGCTCGCCCTCCGGGTGGCCCTGGAGACCGGCGCGGGCTTCGACCTGACCGAGGCCGGCACCCAGAAGAAACTCGCCGTGTACGTCGTCCGGGACCCCGGGGAGGTGCCCGGTGTCGCACGGCTCGGTCCCGACCCGCTCGCCGAGGGCTTCGACGAGGCCCGGCTCGCCGCCCTCCTCAAGGACGAGCGGCGCCGGATCAAGGGCGCGCTGCGCGACCAGAGCCTGATCGCCGGGGTGGGCAACGCCTACAGCGACGAGATCCTGCACGCGGCGAGGATGTCCCCGTTCAAGCTGGCCGCGTCCCTGACCCCGGAGGAGGTCCACGGGCTGTACGAGGCGCTGCGCACCACCCTCACCGAGGCGGTGGAGCGCTCCCACGGCCTGGCGGCGGGCCGGCTCAAGTCGGAGAAGAAGAGCGGGCTGCGCGTCCACGGGCGGACCGGCGAGCCGTGCCCGGTCTGCGGCGACACGATCCGCGAGGTCTCCTTCAGCGACTCCTCGCTGCAGTACTGCCCGACCTGCCAGACGGGCGGCAAGCCGCTGGCGGACCGCCGGATGTCCCGGCTGCTCAAGTGATCCGCGCTCACCGGGGGTCCAGGGTCACCAGGGGCTGCCCGTCGGCGTTGCGGACCTCGTAGCGGTCGATCTCGTCCGGGTGCATCGAGGAGCCGCCCGTCATGGTGGACACCCGGTCGTCGTGGTCGCGCTCGGCCCAGGTGGTCACGACCTGCTCGGAGCCGTCCCGGCCGATCGCCACCAGCCGGCAGGTGCGCGGTCCGTCGGCGTCCTTGACCTGGAGTTCGATGGTGCTGCCCGAGTCCGTGTCCGCCGACTTCACCTGCGCCCACACGCCGGAGCGCGTGTCGGTGGCGGCGGTGACCCGGACGGCCGGCGGGGCGTCGTGGCCGGTGTACGCCACGATGCCGGGGCCGACGACCGCGAACACCACCGAGGCGGCCAGACCGTACAGCAGCTTGCGGCGCTTGACCCGGTGCCGGCTCGCCACCTCGGCGAGCAGCCGGTCCAGCAGCCGGGGACCCGGCTGGGCCATCGGGTGCACGAAGCGCGGCGTGGCCCGGCGGTACAGCATCAACTGCCGTGCGGCGGGGCCGAACTCGGTCACGTGTGCCGTGCAGCTGGGGCACTCCATGAGATGGTCCTCGAAGCGGAAGGCCTCCGCCTCGTCCAGCACGCCGAGCGCGTACGCGCCGACGTCGCGATGCCTTTCCAGGGACCTCATGCCGAATCCTCGTGCCGTGAGTGCGGGTGGGGGTTACTCATTGCTCCTTGCTCCCACCCGTACGCAGTCGGCCGCTGTTTCACTCAAGGCACGTACAGAATCGTAATCAACGGGTTCGGAGCGGCCGGGCCCGCGGATTGGTGCCGATTCAAAAAAGATGGATGGCGAGATGTCCGAGGGGCAGACCGAGCCGCCAGGCGGCCGTCCACACCTTCGGTCCTTCGTCCTCGCCGAAGACCGAACCACCGCCCGGCACCGCGTCCAGGTCGGGTGCGAGCAGTTCGGTCTCCTCCAGCCAGCGCCAGGCCGCCGCGGCCAGGTCCAGGTCGGCCGACGGCCCGCCCGTCGCCGTCGCCTCGGCGGTCAGCCGGGCCATGCGGTCCCCCACCCAGTCCTGCCAGGGCTGGTCGTAGGCGGTGAGCGAGAGCCAGGTCTCCAACTGGGACACGACCCGGATGCCCGACAGTTCGCCGTCCGTGTCGGAGAGGAAGATCGTCAACGCCAGCGCGTCCCGGCCGGCCCGGAACTCGAAGGACGTCGGCGGCATGAGATCGCCGGTGCGCAGCAGCTCGTCGGCGATGTACTCGGCGTACAACCAGGCCATCGGGACCGCCAGTTCCCCGCTCCCGGCCCCGTCCGTGCTTTCCTGCCCTCTGTGCAGCATCCCGTCCTGCCTTCCTCCGGTGCGCGCGTGGCCCCGACCCCGGGTCCGTCCCTCTCCCGGTGCGGAACACGGATGAAGACAGCTGATTGCTCCAACAGGGTCCTCAGCAAGGCGCTTTACCGAGGTTTGACCTGGCTTCCGGTTTCAGCCCAGGTCGGGTGCGTAACCGGGCAGAACCCGGCGCAGGGCCCGCAGCGCGTAGTACGCCCGCGACTTCACGGTACCGGGCGGAATGCCCAGGGTCTCGGCGGCTTCCGCCACACTGGCCCCCTGGAAATACACCAGCACCAGGACGTCACGGTGCTCCGGGGTGAGAGTCTTCACAGCCTCCCGCACGTCCAGCGCCGCGGCGGCGCGTTCGGCGTGGTCGCCGACGGCCCGGGTGTTCTCCAGGACGGCGTCGTGCACCTCGGGCGGCCGCGCCCGGCGGGCCCGCCGGGCGTCGATGGCGAGCCGCCGGCCGACCGTCAGCAGCCAGGGCAGGACGGAGTCGAAGTCGTCGGCGCGCAGCGCCTCGGGGTGCTGCCAGGCGCGTACGAGGGTCTCCTGGACGAGGTCCTCGGCCCGTTGCCGGTCGCCGTCGCTGAGCCGCAGCAGCAGCGCGAAGAGCGGGCGGCCGTGCTCGCGCTGGAGCGCGGCGAGCTCGTGCTCGGCGGTCGTCGTCCCGTCGGGAAGGGTGGTTCCGGCCGTCATGGCCGTATGGCATCGCAGGGCCGGGCGGCGGGACAGTGGGCGCACAGGGATCTGCGACGGACGGTCGATCGGGTCGGCGAACGGTGCGACGAACGGTCCGTCCTCCCCGTTACCCCACCCGGATGGGTCAATCGGGACGCCTGAGTTGTTTGCGACCCGGCTCGGCTTCGTACCCATTGATCTGTAAATCGGACAAGGCTTGCGACTCTGGGGTGCTCCTGATGATCAATCGCAGACGCCAGGTGGCCCTGGCCCTGACCGCCCTCCTCGCCACCGCAGCCGCCTGCCAGAACCACGTGCGGCAGGAGAACGCCACGCCGTCCGGCCGGCCGGCCCCCGCCGTGCCCGCGCCGGGCGGCGGCTTCACCCTCGTCGCCTCGGGCGACGTCATGCCGCAGAAGTCCGCGCTGGACCACGCGAACCTCGACGCGGGCGGCAAGGGCCACGACTTCCGCCAGATGCTGGCCGGCGTCGAACCCGTCGTCTCCCACGCCGACCTGGCGCTCTGCCACCTGGCGACCGTGACCGACGCCGAGGGCGGAACGCCCGGCCCGGCCGGCGTCGGCTCCCCGCCGCAGCTCGTCGAGGGCCTGGCCGCGGTCGGCTACGACAGCTGCTCCACCGCCTCCGACCGCGCCCTGGACGGCGGCGCCGACGGTATCCGGCGCACCCTCACCGACCTCGACCGGACGGGCCTGCGGCACGCCGGCACCGCCCGCACCCAGGCCGAGGCCGCCGCGGTCACCCTGCTCGGCGCCGGGCCCGCCAAGGTCGCGCACCTCTCCTACACCTTCGACGTCAACGGCAACGCCCTGCCCTCCGGGCAGCCCTGGGCGGTCAACCTCCTGGACGGGAACCGCGTCGTCGCCGACGCCCGCGCCGCCCGGCAGGCGGGGGCCGACGTGGTCGTCGTCTCCGTGCACTGGGGCACCGACGGACAGGACGCGCCCGACCAGCAGCAGCTCACGCTCGCCAAGCAGCTCACGGCCGCCCGGACCGGCGGCCGCCCGGACATCGACCTGGTCCTCGGCACCCACGCGCACATCCCGCAGGCCTACGAGAAGGTCAACGGCACCTGGGTCGTCTACAGCCTCGGCGACCAGCTGGCCGGCGAGCTGTACAACCGCCAGGGCCGCCAGGACCCGCGCGGCAACCAGTCCACCCTCGCCCGCTTCACCTTCGCCCCGCCGGCCCGTCCCGGCGGCCGCTGGGAGGTGGCCAGGGTCGAGTTCGTCCCGCAGCTCTACGACATCGACTCCGGCCGGGTCGTCGACCTGAACGCCGCCATCGACCAGGGCGCCGACTACACCGCCGTGCGCGACACCATCCGGGACGTCGTGCTCGGCCGCGGCGCCGCCAAGGACGGGCTGGTGATGGGGGAGTAGCGCTCACTCCACGTCGACGTGGTCCATGGTCCGCAGCAGCTCCCTCAGCACCCGTACGCACGCCGTGATCTCGGCGTCGGTCAGGCCGCCGCCGACCTGCCGGTTCACCGCGTGCTCGCGGGCGAGGACCGCGGTGATCACGGTCCGGCCCGCGTCCGTGAGCCGGATCAGCGAGGAGCGCTGGTGCGCGGGGTTGGGGATCACCTCGGCCCAGCCGCGGGCCGCCGCGTCGTTCACCGTGCGCTGCACGAACTGCCGGCTGAGCGCCATGATCCGGCCCATCTGCGGCACCGTCATCGGGCCGAACCTGCGCAGCAGGTCCAGCACGGACCGCACGCCGACCGAGGCTCCCTCGATCTGTTCGCCCTGCTCGATCTTGCGGAAGGCGCGCCGGTAGAGCGGGCCGATCAGGTCGTACACCTCGGTGATGCGCTCACCCAGCTCGTCGGGGCCGAGGGGCTCGTCGATGTCGTTCACCCGGCCATCATGCACCCGGCGAAGGTGACACCCGAGGTGTCAAAGTCATCATGACAACTCGGTTGTCAAAACGCACCGAGGATGACACCTTGGTTGTCATGACAGATGGTGTGGACGTCCGCTTCTTCCCGTCCCGCGACGGAGACCTCGCCTACCTCGACACCGGCTCCGGCGACCCGGTGGTCCTCATCCACTCCGGGTACGTCGACCACCGCATGTGGGCGGACCAGATACCGGCCCTCGCCGCCGGACACCGGGTGATCGCCCCCGACGTCCGCGGGCACGGCTCCTCCGCCAACGCGAGCGAGCCGTTCCGCTGGGCCGACGACCTCGCCGCGCTGCTGCGCCACCTCGACGCCGGACCCGCCGTCCTGGTCGGCGTGTCCATGGGCGGAGTGATCGCCACCGACACCGTGCTCGAACACCCCGGCCTGGTCCGCGCGGTGGTCACCTGCGGAGCCGCCACCGGCGACTTCCGGTACTCCGACGCCTGGCACACCGAACTCGGGGCCGAGTACGCCCGGTCCCTGGGCGCCGGTGACATCGAGGGCTGGCTCGACGCCTTCGTCCGGGTCGCCGCGGGCGCGCGGCGCGAGGTCGCGGACCTGGACCCGGAGATCCCGCGCCGGCTGCGCGAGATGGCCCGCCGCACCCTCGCCAGACACACGCCAGGCGAGACGGACTGGCACGTGCCGGTGACCGGCTCCTGGCCCCGGCTGCCGAAGATCGACGTCCCGGTCCTCACGATCAACGGCGGCCTGGAGCCCGCCGAGCTGCTCGCCGCCGCCGAACGCCTCGCCCGCGAGGTCCCCGACGGCCGCGCCGAGGTCGTCGAAGGCACCGACCACTACCCGAACCTGGAGCGCCCGGACGTCTTCAACGGCCTCCTGCTCGACTTCCTGCGTGCGCTCTAGCGTCCGGCCAGCCGTGAACGCTTGTACGAGTAGCCGAAGTAGATCACGCACCCGATCAGGAACCAGACGGCGAACCGCACCCAGGTCTCCCAGGCCAGGAACGTGATCAGCCAGACCGAGAAGACGACGCCCAGCGCCGGTACGACCGGCATCCACGGGGTGCGGAAGGCGCGCGGCAGGTCCGGCTGCCGGTAGCGCAGCACGATCACCGCCACGCACACCACCACGAACGCCAGCAGGATGCCGATGTTGGTGAGTTCGGCCGCCTCGCCGATCGGCACGAACCCGGCGAGGACGGCCGAGGCCGCTCCGACGATCCAGGTCACCCGGGTCGGCACGTGCCGCGTCGGGTGCGTCTTCGCGAACCAGGAGGGCAGCAGCCCGTCCCGGGACATGCTGAACCAGACACGGGTCACGCCCAGCATGAAGGTGAACATCACCGTCAGGATGCCGATGATCGCCCCCACCGCGATCACGTCCGCGAGTCCGCTCAGCCCCACCGACTTGAACGCCGTGGAGAAGCCGCTCTCCGGGTCGATGTCCTTGTAGTTCTGCATACCGGTCAGGACCAGGCAGGCCGCCACGTACAGCACCATGGAGATCGCCAGCGAGTAGATGATCGCCTTCGGCATGTGGCGCTGCGCGTCCTTCGACTCCTCGGCCGCCGTCGACATCGCGTCGTACCCGAAGACCGCGAAGAAGACCGTGGCCGCGCCCGTGAACGCCCCGCCGACGCCGAACGGGAAGAACGGGTGGTAGTTCCCCGAGTCGATGTGGAACACGCCGACACCGATCACCAGCAGCACCACCAGCACCTTGAGCACCACCACGACCGTCTCGAAGCGGGCCGCGCTGCGGATGCCGAGGTTGAGGAGGTAGGCGATCAGCAGACAGAGGATCGCCGCGAACAGGTCGACCCGGTGACCGGCCCCGGTGCCGGGGGCGCCGAGCATCCACCGCGGCAGGTGCGCGCCCATCTCCTCCACCAGGAAGCCGAAGTACCCCGAGATGCCGATCGCGACCACCGCCACGATCGCCGTGTACTCCAGGAGCAGGTCCCAGCCGATGAACCAGCCCGCGAACTCGCCGAGCACCGCGTAGCCGTACGTGTACGCCGAACCCGCCTTCGGGATCATCCCGGCGAACTCGGCGTACGACAGCGCCGCGCAGGCGCTGGCCAGGCCGGCGATGAGGAAGGAGAGCAGCACGGCCGGCCCCGCCGTGCCGTTGGCGACCGTGCCGGCGAGGGTGAAGATGCCCGCGCCGATGATGCCGCCCACGCCGATCGCGGTCAGCTGCCACAGCCCGAGCGATCTGTCGAGCCGGGGTCCCTCGCCGGTCTCGCTCTCCTCGATGTGTTCGATGGGTTTGCGGCGGAGAATTCCTTCACCCATGCGGAGCTTGGCCATGTGCCTCACCTCATCGCCGATCGCGAACGGCTGACGGCGGATCATGATGGCCCAGGGGCGTCATGGACGGAAGACGCCACGCACGCTCTCGGCCCAGCCGGGCACCCAGATCCCGGTCGTGGGGCCGGGCGGCCGCGCGCCGGCGAGATGGGTCCGCAGGACGGCCAGCGCCGGGTGCGGGTTGGCGGCCGTCCACAACAGGAAGTGCGGATAGACGGGCACCGGGTCGAGCAGCGGGATGCGGCGCAGGTCGTGACCCTCGGGCCAGACCAGCCCGGTCCGCTCGCCGACCAGCGTCGCCAGGGTGCCGGAACGGGCCACCGCGTCCTGCACCGCCCCGCTGAAATTGGGGCCCGAGGAGTCGATGGTGAGACCGAACTCGGCGGCGAGCGCGGCGTAGTAGGCGGCCCACTCGGTGCCCTCCACGATGCCCGGCATCCAGATCCGGTGCCCGGCCAGCTCGCCGGGCGCGACCGCCCGGCGGCCCGCCAGGGCGTGCCCGGGGCCGGTGAGCAGCTGGACCGGCTCGTCGTACACCCGGGCCGCCTCGACGCCCCTGGGCAGCGGCCGGCCGGGCATGGCGACGGCCCGGAAGGACGCGTCGACCGCGCCGGAGCGCAGCGCCGTGAGCGCCGAGTCGACGTCGAAGAGCGTGACGACGTCCAGGGCGATCTCGCCGTGCGCCTCGTGGAAGCCGCGCAGCAGCGCCGCCGGGGCCAGTCGGGCGCCGACCACGTCCACCCGCAGGGGGCGCCGGCCGGACCGTACGGAGGCGGTCGCGCGCTCCTCGGCGAGCAGCAGCTCGCGGGCGTGCGGCAGGAAGGTCCGGCCGTCGACGGTCAGGTCGGCGCCCCGCGGCGTACGGGTGAACAGCCGCACCCCCAGCTCCTTCTCCAGCGCCGCGATCCGCTTGGAGACGGCCTGCTGGGTGACCGCCAGCACGACGGCGGCCTCCTGGAACTGCCCCGAGTCGGCGACGGCGACGAAGGTGCGCACGGCGGTGAGGTCCACACCGCCACCGTACAACCGCGGGTTGTGGCGAGGGACCGGCGAGTTGTTTGATTCGGCGGCCACCAGCACGTTTTCATGTCCCGGGTCAACGGGAGGTTGTGCATGGGACGGCGGTTCGGGTGGCTGTGGGCCGCGTACTCGGTCAGCGTGCTGGGGACCTGGCTCGCGTTCGACGCGTTCCCGCTGATCGCGGTCCTGGTGCTGCACGCGAGCGCGGCCCAGGTGGCGCTGCTCGCCGCGACCGGGCCCGCCGTGGGCGCCGCGCTGGCGGTACCGCTCGGCCCCTGGGTGGAGTTCCGGCGCAAACGGCCGGTGATGGCGGGGATGGACCTCGTCCGGTGCGCCGCGCTGCTCAGCGTGCCCGCCGCCTACCTCCTCGGCGCCCTCGGCATCGGCCAGCTGATAGCCGTCTCCGTGGTGGTCGCCGCCGCCGACATCACGTTCAACGCGGCCTCCGGGGCCTTCCTGAAGTCGCTCGTGCCGCGCGACCGGCTGCTGACCGCGAACGCCCGCTTCGAGTCGACGATGTGGACCGCCACCGTCCTCGGTCCCCCGCTCGGCGGCGCCGCCATCGGCGTGCTCGGCCCGATCACGACGGTGGTCGCGAACGCGGCCAGCTTCCTGCTGTCGGCGCTGGGCATCCGGGCCGTCGGCGGCGGCGAGCCGGCCCCCCGTGACAGAGGAGCCGCCCGCCCGCGGGCCGCCGACCTGCTCGACGGCTGGCGGCACATCCTCACCAGCCCCGAGCTGCGGCCCCTGTTCCTGAACGTGGCCCTGGTCAACGGCCTGATCATGGCCACCGCGCCGCTGCTGGCCGTCCTCATGCTCGGCCCGCTCGGCTTCCCGCCCTGGGAGTACGGCCTCGCCTTCGCGGTGCCCTGCCTGGGCGGCCTGGTCGGCTCCCGCCTGGCCCGCCCGCTCGTCGCCCGTCACGGACAGCGCCGGGTCCTGCTGGCCTTTGGCGCGCTGCGCGCCGCGTGGTCCCTCGGGCCGGCCCTCGTCCGTCCCGGCCTGCCCGGACTGCTGATCGTCATGGTCACCGAGTTCGGGCTCATACTCTGCGCCGGCGTCTTCAACCCGGTGCTCGCCACCCACCGGCTCGACCACACCCCGGACGACCTGACCGCCCGCACCCTGTCCGCCTGGTCGGTCGGCACCAAGGCCTCCATCGCCGCGCTGACCGCCCTGTGGGGAGCGCTGGCGGCCCTCGCCGGAACGCGCACCGCGATCGCCGCGGCCGGGGTCCTGCTGCTGGTCACCCCGGCCCTGCTCCCGCGCGCCGCGGACCGGGCTACGGCACCACCGTCACCGGCCACCGTCCCGCCTTCACCAGACGGATCGCCACCGAGCCGATGAACCGGTGGCCGGCCTGCTCGGAGGCGCCCACCACGACGGCGTCCGCCTTCAGCTCGTCGGCCGCCTTCGTCAGGCCGGTGTAGGGGTCACCGCGGAACGTGTGGAACTCCCAGCGCACCTCGAATATCCCCTTGAGCCGCTCGGCCGCGTCCCTGATCTGGGCGACCAGGTCCTCCGCGATCTCGTCGGTCGTCTCCGCCACCGGCGCCCCGAGCGCGGCGCCGGCCGCCAGCACCGGCTGCACGTAGACGACGGCGAGCAGGGCATGCTGCCGCCGGGCCAGACCGGCGGCGTAGGAGGCCGCGTGCCACGAGGAGTCCGAGCCGTCCACGCCGACCACGATGACCTTCGGCCCGTCCGTGCCCCGCTCGAACTGGTGTTGTTCCGCCACGCCCCGAGGCTATCGGAATCCACCGGTCCGGTGAGTGTCCGGGGTGGCCCGCCGCGAGTCGTACGGGCGCGGGTCGGCGGGGGCTTCTCGCGCAGTTCCCCGCGCCCCTTTCAGGGACGCGCACATGGCCCTCCCGAAGGGGGCGCGAGCAACCGCCCACCAGCCCGCAGCCGCCCTGCGCGCTCCGGCCGTTCGACGGGCGAGTCCGGCGGGCGCTTCCTACAGTCGGAGCATGAGTGCCGCCGTCGAGCCCGCCCCGGGCAAGGACACCGCGGGGCCGGTGCGCCCGCCCCGCGGCGGGCGGACGGCCTGGGTGCCGGAGGCCTTCGGGACCTTCTTCGGCGCCCTCGCCCTGCTGTGCGCCCTGCTCTCCTTCATCGCCCCGCTGCGCGCCCTGCTCCGTCCGGTCGTGCACTTCCTCAACGCCGTCGTGGTGCCCGTCAGCCCCAACCTGGCCTACGCCGTCTTCCTGTTCCTGCTGGCCGGGGCCACCGCCGCCCGCAAGAAGCTCGCCTGGTGGCTGGTGGTGGTCTACCTCGGCCTGCTGGTGCTGGCGGACGTCCTGACGGTCGCCTTCGGCTTCGACTGGTACTCCTTCAGCTCACTGCTGGTGTGCGGATCCGCCCTCGCGCTGCTGATCGTGGCCAGAGGCGAGTTCTACGCCGCCTCGCGCCGGGCCGCCGTGCGCCGTGCCGTCGGCGTCCTGCTCGTCGGCCTGGTCGTGGCGATCCTGGCCGGCTGGGGCCTGGTCTCGCTCTTCCCCGGCTCGCTCCCGCACGGCCAGCACCTGGCCTGGGCGGCCGACCGGGTCTGCGGCGGCCTCGTCGACGGCGGCAGCTACGGCGGGCGACCGCCCCGTTTCGTCGCCTTCATGCTCGGCCTCTTCGGCGCCCTGGCCCTGCTCAACGCCGCCGCCACCCTGTTCCGTTCACAGCGCCTGGAAGCGGCCCTGCACGGCGACGAGGAGTCCCGCATCCGCGCCCTCCTGAAGGCCTACGGCGACCGGGACTCGCTCGGCTACTTCGCCACCCGGCGCGACAAGGCCGTCGTCTTCTCGCCCAGCGGCAAGGCCGCCGTCACCTACCGGGTCGAGGCCGGCGTCTGCCTGGCCAGCGGCGACCCGGTCGGCGACCCGGAGGCCTGGCCGCACGCCGTCGGCGCCTGGCTGGAGGTGGCCCGCCGGCACGCCTGGGTGCCCGCGGTGATGGGCGCCTCCGAGGACGGCGCCAAGGCCTACGTCCGCGCCGGGCTCGGCGCCCTGCAACTGGGCGACGAGGCGATCCTGCACGTCGCCGGCTTCGACCTCGGCGGCCGGGAGATGCGGGTCACCCGCCAGGCCGTCAACCGGGTCCGGCGGTCCGGAGCCACCACCCGGGTGCGCCGGCACGCCACGCTCACCGAGGCGGAGATGGAGGAGGTCGTCGACAAGGCCGACGCCTGGCGCGACACCGAGACCGAGCGCGGCTTCTCCATGGCCCTGGACCGGCTCGGCGACCCCGCCGACGGCGACTGCCTGCTCGTCGAGGCCCTCGCGGAGGACGGCCGGCTGCTCGCCCTGCTCTCCTTCGTGCCCTGGGGCGGCGACGGCGTCTCCCTCGACCTGATGCGCCGCGACCGCGCCGCCCCGAACGGCGTCATGGAGTTCATGGTCGCCGACCTGTGCGCGGCCGCTCCCCGGCTCGGCGTGCGCCGCGTCTCGCTGAACTTCGCCGTCTTCCGCTCGGTCTTCGAGGAGGGCGCCCGCATCGGCGCCGGACCGGTCCTGCGCCTGTGGCGCCGCCTGCTGCTGTTCTTCTCCCGCTGGTGGCAGCTGGAGGCCCTGTACCGCTCCAACGCCAAGTACCACCCCGAGTGGTACCCGCGCTTCATCTGCTACGGCGAGACCGGCTCCCTCGCCCGGATCGGCGTCGCCTCCGGAATCGCCGAAGGCTTCGTCTCCGTACCCTCGTTGCGCAAACTCTGGGGAAAAGGGCACCCGAAGAACGGACCGCGCCCCGTCGAGGCACCGCGGTCCTCACCGGTGCCCGGTCTCGACGGAGGGGACGAGGCCGGGCCCGGAGCCCCGGCACCCGGCCTGCCCGACCAGTTCCGCGTCCGGCGCGGCACCCTGGACCGGCTGCGCGCGGCGGGCGTCGACCCCTATCCGGTGGGGGTCCTGCGGCCCACCCGGGCGCTCGCCGACGTCCGCGAGGGCGAAACGGCCACCGTCGCCGGACGGATCATGCTGGTGCGCGACTTCGGCGGCATCGTCTTCGTGACCCTGCGCGACTGGTCGGGCGACCGCCAACTCGCCCTCACCCGAGCGGAGTCCGGCGCCGCCCTGGCCCGCTTCACCGCCGACACCGACATCGGCGACCAGATCACCGCCACCGGCCGGGCCGGCCTCAGCGACCGGGGCGAGCCCACCCTCTTCGTCACCGACTGGCAGCTCACCGCCAAGTGCCTGCGCCCGCTGCCCGACAAGCACCGGGGCCTGGCCGACCCCGAGGCCAGGGTCCGCCGCCGCTACCTCGACCTCGCCACCAGCCCCGCCGCCCGCGCCGTCGTCCGCGCCCGCTCCGCCGCCGTACAGGCGCTGCGCCAGGGCCTCCTGGACCGCGGGTACCTGGAGGTCGAGACGCCGATGCTCCAGCAGATCCACGGCGGCGCCAACGCCCGCCCCTTCACCACCCACATCAACGCCTACGACCTCGACCTGTACCTGCGCATCGCGCCCGAGCTGTACCTGAAACGGCTCTGCGTCGGCGGGATGGAGAAGGTCTTCGAACTCGGCCGCACCTTCCGCAACGAGGGCGTCTCCTACAAGCACAACCCCGAGTTCACCATGCTGGAGGCCTACCAGGCGTACGCCGACTACGACGTGATGCTCGGCCTGGCCCGCGAACTGATCCAGGGCGCCGCCACCGCCGCCTGCGGTTCGCCGGTGGTCCGCCGGGACGGACGGGAGTACGACATCTCCGGCGACTGGCCGGTCAAGACCGTGTACGGCGCGATCTCCGAGGCGCTGGGCGAGGAGATCGGGCCCGGCACCGAGCTGCTGCGGCTGCACCGCCACTGCGACCGGACGGGCGTGCCGTACACCGCCGACGACGGGCCCGCCGACGTCGTCCTGGAGATGTACGAACGCCTGGTGGAGGAGCGGACCCAGCTGCCCACCTTCTACAAGGACTTCCCGACCGAGGTCTCCCCGCTCACCCGGCAGCACCGCACCGACCCGAGGCTCGCCGAGCGCTGGGACCTGGTGGCCTTCGGCACCGAACTCGGCACCGCCTACTCGGAGCTGACCGACCCCGTCGAGCAGCGCCGCCGGCTGACCGCGCAGTCGCTGCTCGCGGCCGACGGTGACCCCGAGGCGATGGAGCTGGACGAGGACTTCCTGGACGCCCTCGAATACGGCATGCCGCCGACCGGCGGTCTCGGCATCGGAGTCGACCGGCTGGTCATGTTCCTCACCGGTCTGACGATCCGCGAGACGCTGCCCTTCCCGCTGGTCCGCCGCCGCTGAAGACCGCCCGCCGCCCCGACACACCGACGGCCCGCGGGACTTGGCGAATTCTTTCCGAAACCTTCCTGCACTGGTCCGTGCGGGTGTTTTCGAGCCGCCGCACCGGTGTCGAAGTGGTGCGCCCCAGCCCGGCCGGGCGACTGATGAGTCATGCAGAAGGATCAGTTGTTCACCCGGCGCCGGCTGCTGCTGGCCGGCGCCGCAGCTCTGGGCGCGGCGGGCACCGCGGGACTCGTAGTGGCGAGCGACGGCGAGGAGGCGGCGGGCACCGTCGCCCCGGCCGCCGGTCCACCGGCCCGCCAGGCGCCCAAGTCCTCGGCCTTCCGGCTCCAGCCGCTCACCGGATACGGCCCGCCGCCGGCCGCGCCGCGCAAGCTCAAGGTCCGCAAGGAGCCCATCCTGCGGATCTCCGGGACCGGCCGCCGCATGATGCTCACCTTCGACGACGGCCCCAACCCCGCCTACACCCCGCACATCCTGGACACCCTCGCCAAGTACGGCGTGCGCGCGATGTTCTTCCTGTGCGGGGAGTGCATCGTGGAGAACCGGGAGCTGGTGGCCCGGATGGCCGCCGAGGGCCACGTCGTGGGCAACCACACCTGGACGCATCCGCTGCTGACCACCCTGAACCGCCGGGAGATCCGCGACGAGATGGAGAGCACCAGCGACGCCATCGAGGACACCTACGGAGAACGCCCGCAGTGGTTCCGCGCCCCCTACGGAGCCTGGAACCGCGCGGCCTTCCAGCTCGGTGCCCAGATGGGCATGGAGCCCATGGCCTGGACCGTGGACAGCACCGACTGGACCACGCCGGGCACCCGCACCATCGTCGACACGATCGAGAGCGGCGCCGCCCCCGGTGTCGTGGTCCTCTCCCACGACGCCGGGGGCGACCGCTCGCAGAGCGTCCAGGCCCTGCGCGAGTACCTGCCCTACCTGCTGGACAACGGCTACCACCTGACCGTGCCGCGCCGCCGGACCTGAGCCGGACCGGGCCCGTCCGGCGGGTCCTGGCCCGCCCGGCCGGGTCCGCCTCAGCGGGCCTCGACCAGGCGGGCGAAGACCACCACGTTCCCGTCGTAGCCGTTCTGCTTCGAGAAGCCGCCGCCGCAGGTGATGACCCGCAGTTCCGGTGTGCCCTTGGAGCCGTAGACCCGGTCCCCGGGGAAGTCGGCCTTGGCGAAGACCTCGATGCCGTAGATCTCGAACACCGCGGTCCTGCCGTCGGTGCGGTCGACCTCGATGCGGTTGCCCTTCTTCAGCGAACCGAGGCCGTAGAACACCGCCGGCCCCTTCGTGTTGTCGACATGGCCGACGATCACGGAGGTGCCCTTCTCACCGGGCGAGACGCCCCCGGTGAACCAGCCGGCCAGGTTCGGGTCGTCCGGCGGCGGTGCCGCGACCCAGCCGTCCGCGTCCAGCCCCACCGCCATCACGGGCGCGTCCACCCGGATCGCGGGGATCCGGACCCGGTTCGCCGCCGAGTACGGCAGCGAGGCCGCCGCGGTGGCGAAGGTGTCAGGGAGCGTGCTACGGCTGTCCGGGGCGGCGGCCGAGGCCGGCTGCGGCGGACCGACGTCGAACTCCCCGGAACCGTTGCGGATGAGGGCCAGGCCGGTCAGCAGGACGAGCGCTATGACGCCCCAGGGGGCACGCTTGCGCCGCCGCTCCTCCTCCTCGGCCAGCTCGGAAAGTTCGGATGCAGACATTCGCCATCCCCTCTCGACACGGCCGCCGCGACATCCGCAGCGCGCCGGTCCGCGGCGCGCATGGGAAAACGCTAAGTCCCGCGCGCGTGTGCGGCGACGGGGCGGCGGGCGAACGGGTGGCCCGTGCGCGCTTCGGTGCGCCATCCGAGTTGCCGTTCCCAGGATTTTTCTGACGGTCCGTGACCTGCGGCAATATCCGATTGTGTGCTTTTCGTTCGGCGTGTCCGCTCACCAGGACGGACCATTCTCGACATGCGGGCGTGTTCACGGCATCTGAGGGTCTATGCGGGAGGTGCTTTCTCGCCGATCTACCGGGGACGGTTCCCGGGGCGCCTTCCGCGGAGGAAGAGATGCGAAACTCACGTGCCCTCGCGGCCGCGTGCACGGTGGTCGCCGTGCTCGGCGTCGCCGCCCCCGTGGCCGTCGCCGACGGCCTCGGCAATCCCGGCGGCCCGCCCAACACCCAGGCCCCGGTCGTCGGCGGGACCGGCGTCGCCCCCGGGGTCGGCGGCGTCGGCGGAGTAGGCGGTGTCGGCGGGGTGGCCCCGGGCGTGGGCGTCGCCCCCGGTGTCGGTGTGGCGCCCGGGATCGGCGTCGCTCCCGGCTTCGCGGTCCCCGGTGTCGTCGTTCCCGCCTACGGCGTCGGCGGGTTCGGCCGCGGCGGGCGGGGTTGCGAAGGGTTCGGCGGGCGGGGCGGCGACGAGGGCGGCTGGCGGGGCGGCGAGGGATCCGGCGGGCGGGGCGGAGACGGGTTCGACGACGGCTTCGGCGGCCGCGGGGACGGCGGCAGGGGCGACGACGGTCGCGGGGACGGCGGCCGGGGCGACGGCGGACGGGGCGACGGCGGTCGCGGTGAGGGCGGTCGCGGGGACGGCGACTTCGGCTTCGGCTGCGGTGGCGAGGGGGCTCGCGACATCGTCGCCCAGCCCCGGGCGATCACGAGCGGTTCCCGTCTCACCGTCACCGTCAACGGCTGCCGCAGCGGCGTCATGTACTCCCGTGCGTTCCGGTCGACGTCGCTGTTCCCGTTCGGCGGCGACATGGCGCGCGGTGTCGCGACCATCGAGCGGGACGCCCGTCCCGGTCCGTACGACCTGACCGTCCGCTGCGACGGGCGGACGCTGACCCGGTCGTCCGCGTTCTACGTGCTGGGCGGGGTCAGGGGCGGCCTCGGCGGCAGCGTCTCCAGCGGTGCCACCCCGGCCGACATGGCGATCGGCGGCGGGCTGGTGGGCGCGGCCGTGCTCGCCGGCTGCGGGTTCTGGCTGCGCCGCCGGCACGAGAAGCGGCTCTGAACCGTGCGGCCCGTCCTCGCCCCAACCCCCGCGTGGGTGCGGGGCGAGGACCCGCACGGCCGGTTCGCGGACCGGGAGGCGCTCAGGCACCGTCCTCGCCGGCCCGCCGGCGTGCGATGCGGTACGCGGTGCCGACCGACGCCGTGACGAGCAGGGCCCCGAGGCCGATCTCCCTGAGGTCGAACCCGGCGACGCTGCCGCCGGCCCCCGCGCGCACGCCCCGGTCGGGCTGGAGGGGCTGGGTGCCGGATCCGGTGAGCCCGTCGCCGTCGCCGCCGGTGAGGTCGTCGGACCCGTCGTCCGTCAGGCCGTCCGTACGGGAGCCGGTGTGAACCCCGGACTGGCCGTCGGTGGCCCCGTCGGTGCGGCCGTCGGCCCGGACGCCCGTCCCGTCGTCGGCGCGTCCCGACGACTGCGTGCCCGCGATGCTGAGTTCGGTCGACCCCCGCGTACCGTCGCAGTCGACCGTCACCCGGTACGAGGTCTGCGATCGCGCGTCCGGGTGGACCGTGGCCGCCACCGAGTCCCGCCCCTGAGGGATCCGGACGGTGTCGAACACGTCGGAGCTGACCGTCGCGGCGCCCCGGCAGCTCTCGTCGCGGCTCAGCTGCAGACTGATCCGGCCGCCGGCCGTGACGGTCGACGGCGTCACGCGGACGCCGAAGGAGGCCTGCCGGCCGGCGTCATGGTCCCCGCCGCTCTCGTCGTCCGTGAGGGCGGCCGGAGCGCCCAGGACGAGCGCTCCGATCCCGAGCAGCGCGGCCGAGGCCAGGCGTATTGCGTGCATGCTGGTTCCTCCGGTCCCCGAGGAGCTGTCCGCGGATCCGTTCCGCTCGTGCCGGAAATGCACCTCGATGTCTGGAACGCTAGGAACATCCGTACAGGCGCGCGAACGCAGTAGCGCGAACGGGGGACGCCGGTGCGCCGGACGGGTGACCCGGACGCGGCACCCGGGGGACGGCCACGGCGTGGCGCGCCGCGGTGTCCTCCGGACGCCTTCGGGTGTGCGGGTCCTCCGCTAGCCCCTGAGGTGCGGGAAGAGGTTCAGGAACGGCTGCGCCGTGGCGGTGATGCCGCGGCTGTACGGTTCGTCGAAGTCCCAGATCAGGAAGAGCATGAAGGCGATGGTCGCGGAGAACAGGCCCGCCAGGATCAGTTCGCGCCGGGTGCGCCTGATCTGCAGCGCGAAGATCATGCCGACGGTGATCACGGCGCCGGTCAGCAGCCCCACCCACACCACGCTCGGCATGGTCGCCCCGGTCGCGTCGGCGCGGGCGCTGCGCGACTGGTCGACGGCGGCCACCTGGTCCACCAGCGGCTGGTAGGCCTGCGCCTCGAAGTCGCTCTTCGGCTGGTAGTCGGTGACGTCCTGACGGAGCGTCGCGAGCAGTTCCGCGCCGCGCGTGCTGAGCCGGCCGTGGTCGGCCATCTCCTTCCACTCCTTGTCGACGACCTGCTGGGTGTAGGCCTCGACGTCGGCGCGGATCCGGTCGCGGGTGTCGGGCGGATACACCCGGACGCGCTCATAGATCTCGTGCAGCGCCTGCGCCTCCGCCTGGACGTGGTCCTGGGCGGCGCTGCGGGCCTCCCACACGCCGGCCACCGCGAGGCCGAGGACGATGGCGTAGATGACTCCGATCCACATGGTCATGTATTCGATGACGTCCGGCGTCTCGGAGGGATCCTCGTCCTCCGCCGCCCTCTTGTGCCGTACGAGGGTGATGACGACGACCACGGCACAGGCCGCGAGCATCGCGAGGACGAGAACAAGCCAATCCGGCAACGGAAGCCTCCAGGAGGGTGTGGGCCGCCCGTCAGCGCGCGCGGAACGCGGCGATGGCGAGGATGGCGGGTACGGCGATGAGCAGGACGTAGGTGACCGGAGAGGTGCGGTTCGGGGCCGCGCTCGCGGTCGACTGGACGTGGTACGGCGGGTAGGTCACCGGGGTGGGTGAGGGCCGGGGGGTGGGCTTCGGCGGCGGGGTCGGGGTGGGCGTCGGCCTCGGCGCGGGCCGGTGCACGGGCCTGGCGGCCGGTGGCGGCGGTGGCGGGGGCGGTGCGGGGGCCGGCGGGACGGGCCGCGGCTTCGGCGCCGGTTTCGGCGTGGGCTCGGGCTTCGGCGTCGGCTTGGGGCGCGGGGTGGGCTTCGGAGGCGGCGGTGGAGGCGGGGGAGGCGGGGGAGGCGGTGTGGGAGTGGGTGGGGGAGTGGGTGTGGGGCAGGGCGGGGGTTCGGGAGGCGGGCAGAGCGGTGGTGTCGGCCAGGAGTCGCCGGCCACGGCCACCGCCTGGACGCCGTCGGGTCCCGCCGAGGCGTAGGCGCAGGCGTCGGCCGACGCCGTGCCGACCGGACAGCCCACCAGGGTCCAGGTCAGCGTCAGCAGGGCCAACACCTTCGGGACGGGCGCGAGTCGGGTCGCTTCGGGTGCGTGCACGACCGAGATCATGAGGCGCTGGATGCCGTCGTACGCCGGAGTGCGGAGGGATTGGCCCGAACGGGGTACAGGTGGCGTAAACCGGTTTGAATCACATGACGTGAGACATGGCTCGAAGCGTACGTCCGTGCGGACGGCGCGCCGGGGGCGCGGTGTCCGGAAAGAAATTTGTGCGCCCGTTGAACACTCCGGGCCCCCGAATCCGTACCTGGTGTCGTGCGGCGGCGCACAGGCGCTGCAATATCCAGGCGATTATGGGGAGTTGAAGATGAAGACCTCCTGGAGGAGCGCCTCTTTGGTGGCCACGGCCGCAGGCGTGCTGGCGTTGACGACAGGATGCGGCCAGGACAATGTGACCACTCCGTCCTCGGCGGCCCAGAACGTCGGTGCCACCGCTCCGGCCGGCGTCGGCAACGTGGGCAGCGTGACCAGCCCCTCCACCGGTGCCGGCAACGGGTACGGCGCCGACGGCAGCCAGGCCTCGGGCTCGCCGGCCCCGGTCGCCCCCGCGGGTGAACTGAGCGTCGCCAGCAACCCGGACCTCGGCAAGGTGCTGACCGACAGCAGCGGCCTGACCCTCTACCGCTTCGACTCCGACACCGCCAAGCCCCCGAAGTCGAACTGCGACGGCGGCTGCGCCACCACCTGGCCGCCGGTGCCCGCCGACGACGCGAGCGCCGGTGCGGGCATCGACAAGGCGCTGCTCGGCGAGGTCACCCGCACCGACGGCACCAAGCAGCTGACCGTGGGCGGCTGGCCGGTGTACCGCTACGCCAAGGACGTGAACGCCGGTGACGTCAACGGCCAGGGCGTGGGCGGCAAGTGGTTCGCGACCGCCCCCGACGGCAAGAAGGCCACCCTGGCCGACCTGCCGGGCCTGTCGGTCCGCAAGGACGCCAAGCTCGGCGACATCATCGTCGACAAGAACGGCATGACGGTCTACCGCTTCATCAAGGACAAGGCGTGGCCCAAGTCCGTCTCGAACTGCACCGGTGACTGCCTCGCCAAGTGGCCGGCCGTCGCGGAGGTCGCCACGAACGACACCAAGGGCATCCAGAAGAAGGGCCTGATGGGCTTCACCCGCCCCGACACCGGCCAGAAGCAGATGACGGTCAACTGCTGGCCGATCTACACCTTCTCCGGCGACGCGAAGGCCGGGGACACCAACGGGCAGGGAGTCGGCGGCACTTGGTACGCCGTCTCGCCCGAGGGGAAGCTGGTCGGCGCGCCCGGCGCGTAGGCCCTGCGGGGCGCGAGCCCCGAGCGACGGCGCAGGAGCCCGCCCTCTCCGGACCGCACGGAGGGGGCGGGCTCCCGTGCGTGCGCCGGGCGCCGGAGCACGGATGTGCAATGCGTCGCACCCGCAATCGGCGGAATGCCCGAACACCCCCAAAGCGCACCCGGAATTCCCAGGTGGTGACCGGGAACGGACGGTCAATTTCCGGTTCCACTCGCCCAGTTCGCAGGCGATCAGTAGCCTCTGGTCGAACACCGGATCGCCTCAGCCTTGGAGAGATACATGGAGCGTCCCGCCTGGGCCCCACGAAGCATCGACATCTCGGTGCCGAGCGTTTCGCGTATCTACGACTACTACCTGGGCGGTTCGCACAACTTCGAGGTCGACCGGGAGGCGGCCCGCAAGGCGATGGCACACCTGCCGGGGCTGCCGAAGATCATGCAGGCCAACCGCGCCTTCATGCGCCGCGCCGTGCGGTACGCCGCGGGCGCCGGCATCGAGCAGTTCCTGGACATCGGCTCCGGCATCCCGACCTTCGGCAACGTCCACGAGGTGGCGCAGGCGGCGCGCCCCGGCGCGCACGTGGTCTACGTCGACCACGATCCGGTGGCCGTGGCCCACAGCGAGGCCGTGCTCGCGGGCAACGAGGGCGCGGACGTGGTCGCCGCGGACCTCCGCAAGCCCCAGGAGATCCTGTCGAGCCCCCAGGTCGAGCGTCTCATCGACCTGAATCGGCCAGTGGCGCTGCTACTCGTTGCCATACTGCACTTCGTGGAAGACGCGGACGACCCGTACGGAACAGTGGCACAGTTGCGCGACGCACTCGCGCCGGGCAGCCTGCTGATCCTCACGCACGCCTCGTACGAGCGGATCCCGCTGGCTCCCGAGCGGGCCGAGAGCGCGGTGGACGTGTACAAGGACATCCGCAACCCGCTCATCATGCGTTCGCGAGACGAGATCGCACGGTTCTTCGAGGGGTACGACATGGTGGAACCCGGACTGGTGCCGATGCCGCACTGGCGGCCGGAGTCGGCGCCGGAGGACGAGGATCCGTACGCCTTCGCCGGATTCGCCGGCGTGGGGACCGCGGCGTGAGCGCGGAGCCGGACGGCCCGGAGGACAGACTGCGCCGGTTCGCGACGATCTGGAGCCGGGCGGTGTTCCCGGTGACCTCGACGTCCCTGACCCGGCCGGAGTTCGAGGCACAACTCCTCCCGCTGGCACGCCGGCTGAGCGAGGTGCTGCTCGCGCACGGCTTCGAGGCCGAGGAGGCCCGGCAGGTGGGGGCCGCGCTGATCGACGCGCACTGCACCGACCCCGAGGCGCTCACCCGCACCCTCGACTGCGTCGACGCCTACCTGGCCCTGTACTGCGGCGGGGACGGCCCCCAGGACGAGCTGCGGATGCGCTCCTCGCGGATCCAGCACGCGATGGCCGCCGGATTCGCCCAGGCGCTGCGCGAACGCACCCTGGCCGAGCAGGAGGCCATCGCGCAGGCCGCGCTGCGGGCCCAGGGCGTGGTCGCCCAGGCGCTGCACGCCAGCGAGGCACGGTTCCGCGCCGTCTTCGAGGGCGCGGCGATAGGGATCGGCATCGCCGACCTGGACGGCAACGTCCTCCAGGTCAACGGCGCGCTGCTGCGCATGTTCGGCGGCTCCGAACAGACCCTGCGCGGCCGCAAGGTGATGGAGTGGGCGCATCCCGAGGACGCGCCCCAGACCTGGCGGCTCTACGAGGAACTGGTCCGCGGCGACCGCGAGCACTACCACGTCGAGAAGGCGTTCAACCGCTCCGACGGGACGGTCCTGTGGACCAACCTGACCGTCTCCCTGCTCCGCGACGCGGACGGCGAACCGCAGTACCAGCTGGCCCTCATGGAGGACACCACCGAGCGCCGGCTGCTCAACCTGCGGCTGCGCTACGAGGCCACCCACGACGCGCTCACCGGCCTGCCCAACCGCACGCTGTTCTTCGAGCGCCTGGAGAAGGCCCTGGCCGCCGGCGAGGGCCAGCGCTTCGGGCTGTGCTACCTCGATCTGGACGGCTTCAAGACCGTCAACGACAGCCTCGGCCACTCGGCCGGCGACCGGCTGCTGGTGGAGGTCGCCGACCGGCTCCAGTCCTGCGCGACCGCGCCCGGCGAGATGGTCGCCCGCCTCGGCGGCGACGAGTTCGTGGCGCTGACCACCGGACCGGGCACCCAGCGGGAGGTCGACGACCTCGCCGACCGCATCATGAACGCGCTGATCACCCCGATCAGCATCGACGGCCGTGAACTCATGGTCCGCGGCTCCATCGGCATCGTGGAGGGCCCGGCGGGCGAGCGGACCCCGGCCGAGGTGCTGCGCAGCGCCGACATCACGATGTACCGGGCCAAGTCGGCGGGCGGCAACCGCTTCGAGCTGGCCGACCCGGAGGCCGACGCCCGCGCCATCACCCGGCACGGCCTGACCACCGCGCTCCCCGCGGCCCTGGACCGGGGCGAGTTCTTCATCGAGTACCAGCCGCTGGTCCACCTCGGCGACGGCAGCGTGCGCGGCGCCGAGGCGCTGGTGCGCTGGCTGCACCCGCAGCACGGCGTCCTCGGCCCCGACCGGTTCATCCCGCTCGCCGAACACACCGGCCTCATCGTGCCGCTCGGCCGCTGGGTCCTGGAGGAGTCGATCCGCCAGGCCCGCGAATGGCGGGAGCGCTACGGCGCCGCGGACCCGCTGCGGATCAACGTCAACCTGTCGCCGTGCCAGCTCACCCACCCCGGCCTGGTCCAGGACACGGTAGACATCCTGGAGCGGGCCGGAGTCGCCCCCGACGCCCTGTGCCTGGAGGTCACCGAGTCGGCGCTGATCGGCGCCGACGACGATCTCCTCAAACCGCTGCGGCGGCTCGCCGAGATGGGCGTCGACATCGCGCTGGACGACTTCGGCACGGGCTACTCCAACCTCGCCAACCTGCGCCGCCTGCCGGTCAGCGTCCTCAAGCTGGACCGCTCCTTCACCCAGAGCATGCAGCAGTTCCCGGCGGACCCCGTCGACCTCAAGATCGTGGAGGGCATCGTCTCCCTCGCCCACAGCCTGGACCTCGCGGTCACGGTGGAGGGCGTGGAGACGGGCGCGCAGGCAGAACAGCTGCGGATACTGGGCTGCGACACGGCCCAGGGCTGGTACTACGCCCGCCCCGGCCCGCCGGAACGCCTGCACGACCTGGCCCTGGTGGACGCGACGGGCTGACCGGCGCGGCCGGGAGCGCACGGGTGTGCCCTCGACGCCTTCGTCCCCGTGCGGTCCGGTATGTCGGATACAGTGCCCGAAACGGAGGTGTCCGATGTCCGCAGAGGCAGCCGCGCCGGGGTCCCTGAGCGATGTGTACGCCCATCAGGTCCGGGCCGATCTGGAACGGGTCGAGGCGGAGATCGCCCGGACCGAGGCACGTCTGGAGGCCCTGCGCGCGGACCGTCTGCTCCTCGGCCGGCTGTGGGAGAACCTCGGCGCCGCCGAAGGGGCCGCGGTCCCCAGGGCCCGCGACGTCCGGTCCCGGCAGCCCGCCCCCGCCCCGGTCGCTCCGGAGCCCGGCCCGGCGTCCCGCGGGCCGGCGGCCCGGCGGGGTTCGGTCCGGGACGCCGTCGTGCGGTTCCTGCGCGCCTGCGAGCAACCGGTCTCCGTGAACGACATCTTCGCCGGGCTGCCCGGCACGGTGCGGTCCTCGGGGAAGGTCGTCGTACGCAACGCCGTCGAGGCCCTGGTCGCCAAGGGGGACGCGGAGCGTTCGCGGGAAGGCCAGTCGGTCCGCTACACATGGGTCGCCGCGGCGGACGCCGACGCGTAGCACGGGCCCGGCGCACGGCGGCGGGTGCGCGCCGCTCACCTCTCCAGCAGCATCCGCTGCAGCTCCCGCGCGGCCCGCGGCGGAGCCACGTCGCTGCGGTGCGCCAGGGCGATCGTGCGGTGCAGACCCGGCCGGGCCAGCGGAGTGACCCGCAGCCCCCGCCCCGACCGGGCCGCGACCATCCGCGGCACCACGGCCACCCCGAGCCCGGCCCGCACGAACCCGAGCACGGCGTCCATCTCGCCGCCCTCGACGGCGAACTGCGGCTCGAAACCGGCGGAGCGGCACGCCGCGACGGTCAGCTCCCGCAGGTCGTACCCGTGCCGGAACATCACCAGCCGCTCGCCCTCCAGGTCGGCGATCTGCACCCCGCCGCGTCCGCGCCCGGGAGCCGTCGCCTCCGGTGAGGACACCACCACCAGGTCCTCCCGCAGCAGCTCCACCGTGGTCAGCGCGGGCGAGGCCGGCGGCAGCGGCAGCACGATCAGCGCGAGGTCCAGCGCCCCGCGGGCCAGCTCCCGCACCAGGTCGTGGGAGCCGCTCTCCTCGATGAGCAGCTGGATGCCCGGGTAGCGGTCGTGGAAGGCGCGCAGGACGTCCGGCAGCAGTCCCGTGCACAGACTCGGCGTCGCCCCGAGCCGCACCCGGCCGCTCCGCAGCTGCACCAGCTCCTGCACCTCGTGCCGGGCGGTGTCCGCGTCCGCGAGGATCCGCCGGGCCAGCGGCAGCAGCGCCTCGCCCGCGTCGGTGAGCGTGATGTTGCCCCTGGCGCGCAGGAAGAGATCCGCTCCCAGTTCCCGCTCCAGCGCCTTGATCTGCTGGGACAGCGAGGGCTGGGCGACGTGCACCAGCTCCGCGGCGCGGGTGAAGTGACGGGTCTCCGCCACGGCGACGAAGTACTGGAGCTGCTGGAACTGCATGAGGACACGATAGCTGGTGGCTATCGAATCAAGCCGTACCATGTCTTGGACCGATCGGGTCCCGGCGGCCTACCGTCCTGCACATGGCTCTGGCAACGCGGACGGACCGACGGCCGTCCATGGCACGCACGATGTGGGACAGCTCCGTCGGCAAGAAGACCGTGATGGCCGTCAGCGGCCTGGTCATGCTGCTCTACCTGGTCGCGCACGTGATCGGGAACCTGAAGATCTTCTTCGGGGCGGGCGAGTTCAACCACTACGCCCACTGGCTGCGCACCGTCGGCGAACCCTTCATGCACTACGAGTGGACGCTCTGGCTCGTCAGGATCGTCCTGGTCGTCGCCGTGGTCGCCCACGCCACGTCCGCGTACCAGCTCAGCCGCCGTGACCTCAAGGCGCGTCCCGTCGCGTACGTGCACGGCAGGCGCCGGGCCGGCTACGCGACGCGCACCATGCGCTGGGGCGGGATCATCCTCGCCCTCTTCATCGTCTGGCACATCCTGGACCTGACCACCGGCACCGTGCACTCCGGCGGCTTCCAGGAGGGCCACCCGTACCAGAACGTCGTGGACACCTTCTCCACCTGGTACGGCAACGTCATCTACATCGTCGCGATGCTCGCCCTCGGCCTGCACATCCGGCACGGCTTCTGGAGCGCGGCCCAGACCCTCGGCGTCGGCAGCCGCACCCGCGACCGCGCCCTGAAGGCCACGGCCGACGTCCTCGCGCTGCTGCTCACGGCCGGCTTCATCGCCGTCCCCGTGGGTGTCATGACCGGAGTGGTGAGCTGAACATGACCGACTACGCGAACTACACGACCGGCGAGGCCGTCACCGACGGCAAGGCCCCTTCCGGGCCGGTCAACGAGCGCTGGGACAAGCGCCGTTTCGAGGCCAGGCTGGTCAACCCGGCCAACCGGCGCAAGCACACGGTGATCGTCGTCGGCACCGGACTCGCGGGCGGCTCCGCCGGGGCCACGCTCGCCGAACAGGGCTACCACGTCGTCCAGTTCTGCTACCAGGACTCCCCGCGCCGCGCCCACTCCATCGCCGCGCAGGGCGGCATCAACGCGGCCAAGAACTACCGCAACGACGGCGACTCCGTGCACCGGCTGTTCTACGACACCGTCAAGGGCGGCGACTTCAGGGCCCGGGAGTCCAACGTCCACCGGCTCGCGCAGATCTCCGTCGAGATCATCGACCAGTGCGTGGCCCAGGGCGTGCCGTTCGCCCGCGAGTACGGCGGCCTGCTGGACACCCGGTCCTTCGGCGGCGTCCAGGTCTCCCGCACCTTCTACGCCCGCGGCCAGACCGGCCAGCAGCTGCTCCTCGGCGCCTACCAGGCGCTGAGCCGGCAGATCGCCGCCGGGAACGTGGAGATGCACCCGCGCACCGAGATGCTCGACGTGATCGTGATCGACGGCCGGGCCCGCGGGATCGTGGCCCGCGATCTGATCACCGGGAAGATCGACACCTACTTCGCGGACGCCGTCGTCCTCGCCAGCGGCGGCTACGGCAACGTCTTCTACCTGTCGACGAACGCCATGAACTCCAACGCCACCGCCGTCTGGCGGGCGCACCGCCGCGGCGCGTACTTCGCCAACCCGTGCTTCACCCAGATCCACCCCACCTGCATCCCGCGCACCGGGGACCACCAGTCCAAGCTCACCCTGATGAGCGAGTCGCTGCGCAACGACGGCCGTATCTGGGTGCCGAAGGCCAAGGGCGACACCCGGCCCGCGAACCGGATCCCCGAGGACGAGCGCGACTACTACCTGGAGCGCATCTACCCGTCCTTCGGCAACCTGGTCCCGCGCGACATCGCCTCCCGCGCCGCGAAGAACGTCTGCGACGAGGGGCGCGGCGTCGGCCCCGGCGGGCAGGGCGTCTACCTCGACTTCGCCGACGCCATCGCCCGGCTGGGACGGGGGGCCGTCGAGGCCAAGTACGGCAACCTCTTCGACATGTACCAGCGGATCACCGACGAGGATCCCTACCAGGTGCCGATGCGGATCTACCCGGCCGTGCACTACACGATGGGCGGCCTGTGGGTCGACTACGACCTGCAGACCACCGTGCCCGGACTGTTCGCGGTCGGCGAGGCCAACTTCTCCGATCACGGCGCCAACCGGCTCGGCGCGAGCGCGCTGATGCAGGGCCTCGCCGACGGCTACTTCGTCCTGCCGGCGACCATCAACGACTACCTCGCCCGCAACCCCCACCAGGACGCGGTGACCGACGAACACCCCGTCGTGCAGGAGGTGCTGGCCGAGACCGAGGACCGGCTGAACCTGCTGCTGTCCGTCGACGGCGACCGCACCCCCGACTCCTTCCACCGCGAACTCGGCGAACTCATGTGGGAGTTCTGCGGCATGGCCCGCACGGACGCGGGACTGCGCAAGGCGCTGGAGCGCATCCCGCAGATTCGCGAGGAGTTCTGGCGCCGGATCAAGGTGCCGGGCACCGGCGAGGAGTTCAACCAGTCCCTGGAGAAGGCCAACCGCATCGTCGACTACCTGGAACTGGCCGAGCTGATGTGCCTCGACGCGCTGCACCGCGCCGAGTCCTGCGGCGGCCACTTCCGGGAGGAGTCCCAGACACCGGACGGCGAGGCCGCCCGCCGGGACGACGAGTTCTCCTACGCGGCCGCCTGGGAGTTCACCGGCACCGGGGACGCCCCCGTGCTGCACAAGGAAGACCTGGTCTTCGAGTACGTCCACCCCACCCAGCGGAGCTACGCATGAGGCTCACCCTGCGCGTCTGGCGGCAGAAGAACGCCGACGCCGACGGCGCGATGTCCACCTACGAGGTGGACGGCATCTCGTCGGACATGTCCTTCCTGGAGATGCTCGACACCCTCAACGAGGAACTCATCCTCAAGGGCGAGGACCCGGTCGCCTTCGACCACGACTGCCGTGAGGGGATCTGCGGCGCCTGCTCCCTGGTGATCAACGGGGACGCGCACGGCCCGGAGCGCACCACCACCTGCCAGCTGCACATGCGGTCCTTCCGGGACGGCGACACGATCGACGTCGAGCCGTGGCGGGCCGCCGCCTTCCCGGTGGTCAAGGACCTGGTCGTCGACCGGTCCGCGTTCGACCGGATCATCCAGGCCGGCGGCTACGTCACCGCGCCCACCGGTGCCGCGCCGGAGGCGCACGCCACGGCGGTGCCGAAGGCCGACGCCGACTTCGCCTTCGAGCACGCGGAGTGCATCGGCTGCGGCGCCTGCGTGGCGGCCTGCCCCAACGGGGCCGCGATGCTGTTCACCTCCGCCAAGGTCAACCACCTGAACGTGCTGCCCCAGGGGGCGCCCGAGCGGGAGACGCGGGTGCTGGACATGGTGGCGCAGATGGACGACGAGGGCTTCGGCGGCTGCACGCTGACCGGGGAGTGCGCGACCGCCTGCCCGAAGGGCATTCCGCTGGTGTCCATCACGAGCATGAACAAGGAGTGGCTGCGGGCCACCCGGAAGGCCGGGAAGCGGTAGCGCCGCACGAGGCGCTTACATGAACGTTCGCCGACACGTGCGGACGGGCGGGGCCGGGGCTGGTGCTCCCCGGCCCCGTTTCGCCGTGACCGACGGCCCTGCCGGGGGCGCGCAACGACGCGGCCGGGTCACGGTAGCGTTGCTTCGGCGCGTCCATCAGGACACGCGCGGGGGTGCCGCACCCCCCGAATCCCGGCATTCAGCAGCCGCACATCCACGGGTCCCGCGCACGTCACGCCGAGTCCAGCCTGCCAAGGAAGAAAGCAGGTGCAGATTTCCTCAGCTTCCGCTCGGCGCAGGAGACCTCCATGACCGCCATGCCCGCCTCACCCCCTGCTCTCGCCGCCCCGACCGGGGACTCCGGCTACCTGGTGCAGCTCGCCCGCGACGAGGACGACGTCCGCGCCGCACAGCGCCTGCGCCACCAGGTGTTCGCCGGAGAGATGGGCGCCCGGCTCGACGGGCCGGAACCGGGTCTCGACGTGGACGCCTTCGACGCGTTCTGCGACCACCTGCTGATCCGGGAAGCCCTGACCGGCGAGGTCGTCGGCACCTACCGGCTGCTGCCGCCCGAACGCGCCGCCGTCGCGGGCCGCCTCTACTCCGAGGGCGAGTTCGACCTCGGCCCGCTCGCCGCCATCCGCCCCAACCTGGTCGAGGTCGGCCGCTCCTGCGTGCACCCCGCGCACCGCGACGGCGCCGTGATCGGCCTCATCTGGGCCGGCATAGCCCGCTACATGGTCGACCGCGGCCACGAGTGGCTGGCCGGCTGCTGCTCCGTCCCGCTCGCCGACGGCGGCGCCCTGGCGGCCGCCACCTGGGAGCGGGTGCGCGACAAGCACCTGGCCCCGGAGGAGCTGCGGGTACGACCGCTGCGCCCCTGGACGCCCGAGGGCCCGGCCCCCGAGGGCCGCGCCGAACTCCCCGCGCTGCTCCGCGGCTACCTGCGGCTCGGCGCCTGGGTCTGCGGCGAGCCCGCCCACGACCCGGACTTCGGGGTCGCCGACATGTACGTCCTGCTGTCGATGCGCCGCGTCAACGCGCGCTATCTGCGGCACTTCCTCTCGCTCGTCCCGGCCTGATGAGCGTCTGGCTGCCCAGCGCGCCGTGCACGCCCGGCGCCTGCGTCGAGTCCGCGAGGTCGCTCGCCGTCCTGCCGCGTGCCGTGCTGCGGTTCACCGCGGTCCTGGCCCTGATCGTCGTCGCGGTCCTGCTGCTTCCGCTCGGCGGCCGGATCCCCACCGCGTGGGTGCGGCGGTTCTCCCGGCTGGTCGTCCTGGCCGCCGGGGTCCGGATCAGAACCAACGGCAGCGCCCCGGCCACCGGCGGTGTGCTGCTCGTCGCCAACCACATCTCCTGGATGGACATCCCGCTGCTGGCCTCCGTACGGCCCGCCCGGATGCTCGCCAAGAAGGAGATCCGCGACTGGCCGGTGGCCGGCGCGCTGGTGGCCGGTGCGGGAGCGCTCTTCATCGACCGGGACCGGCTGCGCGCGCTGCCGGACACCGTCGGACGGATCTCCGGCGCGCTGCGGGACGGCGCCGCAGTGGTCGCCTTCCCCGAGGGCAGCACCTGGTGCGGCCGCGCGCAGGGCCGGTTCCGCAGGGCCGTCTTCCAGGCCGCCCTGGACGCCGGCACCCCCGTGCAGCCGGTGCGGCTGCACTACCGGCGGGAAGCGGGCGAGGCCAGCACCGTGCCCGCCTACGTCGGCGAGGACACGCTGCTCGCCTCCGTGTGGCGCGTGGTGTCGACCCGCGGCCTGGTCGCCGAGGTGGACGTCCGGCCGCTGATACCGGCCGGCAGCCACCCGGACCGCCGCACCCTCGCCCGCGCCGCCCAGCCGGTGACCCACGAGCCGGCCTGGACGCACGCGGCCCTGGTCAGCCCCGGCACGGTCGCGCAGCGGCCGCTCTCCCCGTGGAGCCTGAGCGAGTCGACGCCGTAGCCGTCGGCGGGCCGGGCACGCCCCGGCCCCCGGAACGGCCCGGACCGGCGCGGGTGGTCAGCCGGCGAGGGCGCGGGACAGATAGGGCGCCGTGACGCTGCCCGCAGCCCGCGCGACCTCGGCCGGCGGGCCCGCCGCGACGATCCGGCCGCCCCGGTCCCCGCCGCCAGGACCCAGGTCGATCACCCAGTCCGCGCCCGCCACCACCGCCATGTCGTGCTCGACCACCACGACCGTGTGCCCGGCATCCACCAGCCCGTGCAGCTGGCGCATCAGCACCTCGACGTCCGCCGGATGCAGGCCGGTCGTCGGCTCGTCGAGCAGGTAGAGGGTGTGCCCGCGCCGCCCGCGCTGCAACTCGCCGGCCAGCTTGATCCGCTGGGCCTCGCCGCCGGACAGCTCCGTGGCCGGCTGTCCCAGCCGCAGGTAGCCGAGACCCACGTCGAGCAGCGTGTCCAGACTGCGGGCCACGGCCGGTGTGTCCGCGAAGAACTCCGCCGCGCTCTCCACGGTCAGGTCCAGCACCTCGGCGATGTTCCGCCCCCGGTAGGTCACTTCGAGCGTCGCGGGGTTGTAGCGGGCACCGCCGCAGTCCGGGCAGGGCGCGTAGGTGCTGGGCAGGAACAGCAGCTCCACGCTGACGAAACCCTCGCCCTGGCAGGTCTCGCACCGTCCGCCGGCCACGTTGAAGGAGAACCGTCCCGCGCCGAAACCGCGCTCCCGCGCCTGATCGGTGGCCGCGAACACCTTCCGTACGACGTCGAACAGCCCGGTGTAGGTCGCCAGGTTGGAGCGCGGGGTGCGGCCGATCGGCTTCTGGTCCACCGACACCAGCCGTTCGACCCCGTCCAGTTCCTCGCTGATCTCGCCGATCAGCGTCGACTTGCCCGACCCGGAGACCCCGGTGACGGCGGTGAGGACCCCGAGCGGGAACTCGGCCGTGACCGACCGCAGGTTGTGCCGGGTGACCGGGCCGACCTTCAGCCGGCCTGCGGCCGGACGGAGTTCGCGCGCCGGAGCGGGCCCCGTCGCGAACAGGAAGCGGGCGGTGGCGGACTCCGCGACCCCGGCCAGCCCGGCCACCGGCCCGCTGTACAGCACCCGGCCGCCGTGCTCGCCGGCGCCCGGACCCACCTCCACCAGCCAGTCGGCGCCGCGCACCACGTCCAGATGGTGCTCGACGACGAACACCGAGTTCCCGGCCTCCTTGAGCCGGGCCAGGACCGTCAGCAGCGCCTCGGTGTCCGCCGGGTGCAGCCCGGCCGACGGCTCGTCGAGGACGTAGACGACGCCGAACAGCCCGGAGCGCAACTGCGTCGCCAGGCGCAGGCGTTGGAGTTCGCCCGCGGAGAGCGTGGGGGTCGCCCGGTCCAGGCTCAGGTAGCCGAGGCCGAGTTCGACGACCGGGGCGATCCGGGCGGTGAGGTCCTCGGTGAGCACCCGCGCGGTCTCCGTGGCGGGACCGCCGAGCAGCCCGGCCAGCCCGGTCAGCGGCACGGCCGCCAGCTCGGCGATCGTACGGCCCCCGAAGGTCACGGCGAGCGACTCGGGCCGCAGCCTGCTGCCGCCGCACACCGGGCACGGCGCGCTCGTCAGGAACCGCTCCGCCTTCGCCCGCAGGGCCGGGCTCCGGGAGTCCGAGAAGGTCTTCATGACGTACCTGCGCGCGCTCATGTACGTGCCCTGGTAGGGCCGTTGGATGCGGTCGGCGTCCCGGACCGGGTGCACCGTGACCACCGGCTGCTCGTCCGTGAACAGGATCCACTCCCGCTCCGCGGCGGGCAGATCGCGCCAGGGCCGGTCCACGTCGTGGCCGAGCGCGTCCAGCACGTCCCGCAGGTTCTTGCCCTGCCAGGCGCCCGGCCAGGCGGCGATCGCGCCCTCCCGGATCGACAGCGACGGGTCGGGGACCAGTGACTCCTCGGTCGTCCCGTGCACCCGCCCGAGGCCGTGGCACTCCGGACAGGCGCCCGCCGCCGTGTTGGGGGAGAACGCGTCGGAGTCCAGCCGCTGCGCGCCCGGCGGATAGTCCCCGGCGCGCGAGAACAGCATCCGCAGCGAGTTGGAGAGGTTGGTGAGGGTCCCGACCGAGGAACGGGAGGTGGGCGCCGAGCGGCGCTGCTGGAGCGAGACCGCCGGCGGCAGCCCGCTGATGTCGCCGACCTTCGGCGCGCCCACCTGGTGGATCAGCCGGCGCGCGTACGGGGCGACCGACTCGAAGTAGCGCCGCTGGGCCTCGGCGTAGACGGTCCCGAACGCCAGCGACGACTTGCCCGACCCGGAGACCCCGGTGAAGACGGCCAGCACGTCCCGGGGGATGTCCACGTCGACGCCCCGGAGATTGTGCTCCCGGGCGCCGCGGACGCGGACGTACGGATCATGAGAGCTGTGCATGGAGGGAGACTCGGTACGGACGACTCGCCGGGCAGGGACAAACCCCGCGAGTCTAGTCCGTGCGGTGTGTCAGGGCCGCGGAGGGTTGTTCCGGTTCCGCTCCTGGTCGATGTAGTCGGTGGCCTTCTGCTGGCCCATGTCGACCTGGGACTGGTACTTGTTCCCGGTCCGCTGGTCGATCATGTCGCCGCCCTTGTCGACGCCCTTCTTGGCCTGGTCCTCGTGGCCCTTGAGCATCCCCTTGAGCTTGTCCAGCATGGACATGGCAGCCCTCCTCGCTGGTTGAGGCTTCCCCACCAGCGTCACCGGCCCCGGCCCGGTCCGCATCTCGGCGGCCGTCCCCGTGCGGGCCCGGCCCGCCTGTGCGAGGTTGGAAGACGCGGAATCCCGCCGACCGCAAGCTGAGCGCAGAAAGGCCCGGGTCCCATGAGCACTCCCGGTTTCGGATACGGCCGCAGCCCCTTCGAAGACTTCGACGAGCTGATGTCCCGGTTCTTCGGCGGCTCGGGACCGGCCGTGCCGGCCCGCCGCCCGCAGCGCGTGGACATCGGCAGCCTGCTCTCCGAGCGGGCGCGCGAACTGGTGGCGGAGGCCCGCGAACTCGCCGCGGGCGAGGACAGCGACGAGGTCGACGCCCGGCACCTGCTGGCCGCGGCCACCACGCACGACTCCACCCGGCGGCTGCTCACCGAGGCCGGCGCGGATCCCGACCAGCTCCGCGAGCGGCTCACCGCCGGCCACGGCGGCACCGGTGGCCGGACGGAGCCCACCGCCCTGACCCCGGCCGCCAAGCGCGCCCTGCTCGACGCCTACCAGATCTCCCGCGCCGAGGGCGCCTCCTACATCGGCCCCGAGCACCTGCTGCGCGCGCTCGCCGCGAACCCGGAGTCGACGGCCGGCCGGGCGCTCGCCGAGAGCGGCTGGGAACCCGCCCGGATGCCGGCCGAGGGCGCGGCGGAGCGGAAGAAGCCCAGCACCACGCCGACCATCGACGAGTACGGCCGCGACCTCACCGAGGACGCCCGCGCCGGGCGCCTGGACCCGGTGATCGGACGGGACGACGAGGTCGAGCAGACCATCGAGGTGCTCTCCCGGCGCGGCAAGAACAACCCGGTGCTGATCGGCGACCCCGGAGTCGGCAAGACCGCCATCGTCGAGGGCATCGCGCAGCGCATCGTCGCCGGTGACGTGCCCAAGACCCTGGAGGGCAAGCGGCTGGTCTCCCTCGACCTGGCCGGCATGGTGGCCGGCACCAAGTACCGCGGCGAGTTCGAGGAGCGGCTGAAGAAACTCCTCGACGAGGTCCGCGAGAACAGCGACGGACTGGTGCTGTTCCTGGACGAGTTGCACACCGTGGTCGGGGCCGGCGGAGGCGGAGACGGCTCCCTGGACGCGGGCAACATCCTCAAGCCCGCCCTCGCCCGCGGCGAGCTGCACCTGATCGGCGCGACCACGATCGACGAGTACCGCAAGCACATCGAGAAGGACGCGGCCCTGGAACGCCGGTTCGCGCCGATCCTGGTCGGCGAGCCCAGCGTCGACGACACCATCGCGATCCTGCGCGGACTGCGCGACCGGTACGAGGCCCACCACCAGGTCCGGATCACCGACGAGGCGGTCGTCGCGGCCGCCGAGCTGTCCGACCGGTACATCACCTCCCGCTTCCTGCCGGACAAGGCGATCGACCTGATGGACCAGGCCGCCGCCCGGGTCCGGCTGCGCTCGAAGACCCCGCCCACCGACACCCGGGACATCGAGGACCGGATCGCGGCCCTGACCCGGGAGAAGGACCAGGCCGTCGCCGACGAGGAGTACGAGCGCGCCAAGGAACTGCGCGACCGCATCAAGGAGACCGAGGCGGAACTGGCGCAGGAGGGCACGGCCGACGAGCACGCGCCCAAGGTGACCGCCGAGGACATCGCCGAGGTCGTCTCCCGCAGCACCGGCATCCCGGTCGCCGAGCTGACCGAGGAGGAGCGGGAGCGGCTGATGAAGCTGGAGGACCACCTGCACGAGCGGGTGGTGGGCCAGGACGAGGCGATCACCGCCGTCGCCCGCGCGGTCCGCCGCGCCCGGGCCGGCATGAGCGACCCCAACCGCCCCATGGGCAGCTTCCTCTTCCTCGGCCCGACCGGCGTCGGCAAGACCGAGCTGGCCCGCGCCCTGGCCGCCGCCCTCTTCGGCGACGAGAACCGCATGATCCGCCTGGACATGAGCGAGTTCCAGGAGCGCCACACGGTCTCCCGGCTGGTCGGCGCCCCGCCCGGATACGTCGGCCACGAGGAGGCCGGCCAGCTCACCGAGGCGGTGCGCAGGCAGCCGTACGCCGTGCTGCTCCTGGACGAGGTGGAGAAGGCGCACCCGGACGTCTTCAACACGCTGCTGCAACTCCTCGACGACGGCCGCCTCACCGACGCCCAGGGCCGCACCGTCGACTTCAAGAACACCGTCGTGATCATGACGTCGAACATCGGCGCCGACCGCATCCTGGCCGCCGGCACCGAGGACTACACCAAGGTCCGCGAGGCCGTCATGCCGGCCCTGCAGCAGCACTTCAGGCCGGAGTTCCTGAACCGCATCGACGAGATCATCGTCTTCCGCGGCCTGGACCGCACCCAGCTGCGCGAGATCGTCGACCTGCTGCTGGAGAACACCCGGCGCCGCCTGCACGCGCAGGACGTCGGCCTCGACGTCACCGACGAGGCCGCCGGACTGCTCGCCAACCTCGGCCACGAACCCGACTTCGGGGCCCGCCCGCTGCGCCGCACCATCCAGCGCGAGGTCGACGACCGCCTCGCCGACCTGCTGCTCTCCGGTCAGCTGACGGCCGGTGACCGGGCGGTGGTGGACGCGGCCGACGGCGAGATCGTGGTCCGCGCCGACCATCCCGCCGAGGTCTGATCAGGGGTTCACGACGGAGGCCAGCCGCCGATAGGAGTCCAGCAGCGCCGTACGGTCGTACGTACTGGTGGTGACCAGGACCTCGTCGGCGGCGGTCTCCTTCAGGACGCTCTCCAGCTCGTCGGCGACCTGCTCCGCGGTGCCGGCGAGATGCCCGGCGAGACCGGACTCGTACAGGCCGCGCTCCTTGGCGGTCATCGTCCTGCCCTCGACCGCCTCGGCCGGGGGCAGCGGCGGGAAGCTGCCGTGGGTGCGGGAGTACGCCATCGACCAGGCCTCCGGGACGAGCAGCCGCCGGGCCGCCTCGGGCGTGGCGGCGACGGCGACGGTCCCGGAGATCACCACGTAGGGCTCGGCGGCCCATGCGGAGGGACGGAAGCGGTCCCGGTAGCGGTCGACGCCCCGGCGCATCCGGTCCCGGTCGCGCAGGTCGCCGATGACCATCGGCAGTCCGGCACGGGCCGCGATCTCGGCGCCCTCGCCCATCGCCAGCACGAACGGCGGCACCCGCAGCCCCTCGGCCGGGCGGGCCCGCACGCCGGTCGGCGAGGTGCCCTCGAACCAGCCGAGCAGTTCGGCCAGTTGCGCCGCGAAGTCGTCGGCGTCGTCCTTGCCGCGCCCGAGCGCCCTGCGGACCCCGTCGGTGAACCCCACCGACCGGCCGAGCCCCATGTCGATCCGCCCGGGGAACAGCGACTCCAGCACCCCGAACTGCTCGGCCACGACCAGGGGCCGGTGGTTGGGCAGCATGACACCGCCGGTCCCGACCCGGAGGGTGCGGGTCGCGGCGGCGACGGCGGCGGCCAGCACGGTCGGCGCCGAACCGGCGACCCCGGGCACCCCGTGGTGCTCCGACACCCAGAACCGGTGGTAGCCGAGTGCCTCCACCTCCCGGGCCAGCGCCACGGTGTCCCGCAGCGCCGCACCGGGGGAGTGGCCCTCGCGGGTGCGTGAGCGGTCGAGGACGGAGAACCGGGTCCGGGCGGTCAGCGCGTTCACAGTGGGTTCAACAGCGCGGCGGCTCCAGGATTCCCGCCGCCCGACCGTGGTGCGGGAGCCCGGTTAGGGTGGCCGCGTGACCGAGAGCAGCCACCGTCCCCTCGCCGTGTTCGACATCGACAACACGCTCGCCGACACCGCGCACCGCCAGCGGTTCCTGGAGGGCGGCCGCCGGGACTGGGACGCGTTCTTCGCGGCGGCGCCGCACGATCCGCCGCTCGCCGAGGGCATCGCGCTGGCCGTGGCCGCCGCCGAGGAGTGCGAGATCGTCTACCTCACCGGGCGGCCCGACCGCTGCCGGCGGGCCACCCTGGAGTGGCTCGCCGCCCACGGGCTGCCCGAGGGGCGCGTGCACATGCGGCGCGACGCCGACCGCAGGCCCGCCCGGCGCACCAAGCTGGAGATCCTGCGCCGCCTCGCCGAACGGCGCGAGGTCCGCTTCCTCGCCGACGACGACGAGCTGGTGTGCGACGACGCCGAACGGGCCGGGTTCACGGTGGTGCGGGCCCGCTGGGCCGACCGCTCGGCCGCGCTGGAGCGGGCCCAGGAAGCGGACGGGCGGACCTGACGCCCGCCCGCTGGGACCCGCCCCGCGCGGCCGCGGCCGTCAGCCCTCGTCGTCGATGCGGAAGCCCACCTTCAGGCCCACCTGGTAGTGCTCGACCTGCCCGTTCTCGATCTGGCCCCTGACCTGGGTCACCTCGAACCAGTCCAGGTTGCGCAGGGTCTGGTTGGCGCGTGCGACACCGTTGCGGATGGCCTGGTCGATGCCCTCGTTGGAGGTGCCGACGATCTCGGTGACCCGGTAGGTGTGGTTCGGCATCGGGATGCTCCTCTCGTGGTCACTCCACCGTGCCGCATCCGGAAGCCGAGCGCGAGGCGTCGGTGACCGGCGGCGCGGCGGCGAAGGGGCCGCCGGGGCCGAACACGAGCCGTGCGAAGTTCTCGGCGATGCGCCGGTGCCCCGCCGGATCGGGATGCACCTCGTCGGGCAGCGGGAACCGCGCGTACTCCCGCTCGCCGTACAGCTCCCGGCCGTCGAGGTAGTGCAGGTGCGGGTCGTCGGCCGCGCGCTGCGCGACGATCCGGGCGAGTTCGGCGCGTACGACACCGAGCGCCAGGCGGCCGGCCGCGCGTTCGGCGGGATCGCCGGTCGCCCTGAACCGCAGGGTCCCGCCGTCGAAGTCGGGGGCGAGCGGTCCGGGTGTGTCCTCCTGGACCGGGCACAGCAGGGCGGAGACGACCAGCAGCGGTGTGCTCGGATGCCCTTCGCGCAGGGTGTCGAGGAAGCCGTGCACCGCGGGGGTGAACGCGCGCAGGCGCATGGCGTCGGCGTTGACGATGTTGATGCCGATCTTCACGCTGATCAGGTCCGCGGGCGCGTCCCGCATCGCGCGCGCGGTGAACGGGTCCAGCAGCGCGCTGCCGCCGAACCCCAGGTTCACCAGCTCCACCTGGCCCTCGGCGGCGGCCAGCGCGGGCCAGGTGGCCGTCGGGTGCGTGGCGTTCGAGCCGTGGCTGATGGAACTGCCGTGGTGCATCCAGACCCTGCGCCCGCGGTCCCGCGCCCGCTCGACGGGGGCGTCGGTGCGCAGCGCGACGAGTTCGGTGATCTCCGTGTGCGGCAGCCAGATCTCGACGTCCTTGTCACCCGCGGGCAGACCGGTGAACCGCGCGGTGCCGGCCGGTCCCTCCGTGAGTTCGGCGGACTGGGTGACCATGTCGGTGACCGTGTACACGTTGCCGCCGGGCACCGTCGCCTGGGCGGTGAGGCGGCCGTCGGCCATCAGGTCGTACACGCCGTCCGCCGGGGCCGGGAACCCCTGGTACACCCGTTTGGTGGGCAGGGCGTCCAGTTCGACGGTGGTGGCGCGGGTACGGAAGGCCAGCCGTACGCCGGAGGGCTGGGCCTCGGCCTGGGCCAGCCGGTCGTCCGGGATCTGCCGGCGCGCCCGTGCGGGCAGCCGGTGCGGCAGCAGGCCGTGCGCGGTCTCCTCCACGTCCAGGAAGCCGCGCAGCAGGTCCGCGGTGACGGGGGTGGTGATCCAGTCGGGTTCGGTGCTCATTGCCTCAGCCTGTCGAGGAGTGGGTGGGTGCGGCCCGGCCGCGCAGCAGGGCGTCGAGGGAGTCCACGATCCAGGCCCACGACTCCCGCGGGTCCGGGGCGCTGTGGTCGAAGCCTCCGGCCAGCTCCAGGCTGACGTAGCCGTGGAAGACGCTGCCGAGCATCCGGACCGCGTGGGTCTGGTCCGGCTCCGCCAGGTCGTAGCCGCGCAGGATGGCCCGGGTCATCTGGGCGTGCCGGACGCCGGCACTGGCGGCGGCCGTCTCCGGATCGAGGCGGAGCCGGGCGGCGGCGTACCGGCCGGGGTGCTCGCGGGCGTAGCCCCGGTAGGCCTCGGCGAAGGCGGCCAGCGCGTCCTTCCCGGCCCGGCCCGCCAGGGCGTCGGCGGCCCGGTCGGCGAGTTCCTCCAGGGCGAACAGGGCGATCCTGGTCCTGAGTTCCTGGGAGTTCTTCAGGTGCGAGTACAGACTCGCGACCTTGACGTCGAAGCGCCGGGCGAGCGCCGAGACGGTCACCTGGTCGAAGCCGACCTCGTCGGCCAGCTCCGCCCCGGCCACGGTCAGCCGCTCCGGGGTCAGCCCTGCTCTAGCCATAATCTTCCTCCTGTCCGCCGAGAACGATAATGCATTTGCCTAAAGCTTTTAGGCAAATTAGCCTGCGGTGCATGAAGCCCCTGACCGAGCGGGAGATCCGCGCCGCCTTCGTGAACTGCACCAAGGGCGAGGCCAAGCGCCTGTTCGTCCCCCATGACCTGTCCGACCGCCCGTGGGGCGATCTGGACTTCCTCGGCTGGCGGGACCCCCAGGCGCCCGACCGCGCCTACCTGGCCGTCGAGCTGGACGGACGCACGGTGGCCCTGGCCCTGCGCTCCTCGGGCGCCTCCTCCTGGCAGGCGCGGCGCAGCATGTGCTCGATCTGCCTGACCACCCACACCGGAGGCGTCTCGCTGATGGTCGCCGCCAAGCCGGGCAGGGCCGGGCAGCAGGGGAACTCCGTGGGCGTCTACCTGTGCAGCGACCTCGCCTGTCCGCTCTACGTCCGGGGCAGGAAGGACGCGGGCGCCGGCGCCCGCATGCCCGAGTCGCTCACGCTGGAGGAGAAGGTCCAGCGGACCCTCGCCAACCTCACGGCCTTCGTCGCCCGGGTCACCGCCTGACCGCGCGCCGTGTCGGCGGCCCTTGACCCTGCGTATTGGTCTGTACCAAAATCCCGTACACCCGTATGAGCCATCCGTGCTCGTTCCCCCACGTCGGGCCATTTCCCCTGTCCGCCAGACAGAACTGGACCCCCTCGTGAGACCTCGTCGCCCGCTCGCCCTCGTCTGTGTGTCCGCCGCGCTGCTCAGCGCCTGTGGCGTCCTGCCGGGCGGCTCGGACGGGCGGCACACGGTCACGGTGTGGCTGATGCAGAACAGTGCTTCCCCGGAGTTCCTGCGCCGGTTCACCGCGGACTTCGAGCGCACCCACAAGGACATCCGCGTCGACATCCGCATCCAGCAGTGGACCGGGATCGTGGACAAGGTGCAGACGGCGCTCAAGTCCGACTCCGCCGACGCTCCCGACGTCATCGAGGTCGGCAACACCCAGGTCCCGCAGTACGTCGAGGGCGGCCGGCTCACCGACCTGACCCTGGAGTCGATGCGGGACTGGGGCAAGGAGCACTGGCTGCCCGGCCTCGCCGAACCCGGCCGGGACGACTCCCGCCAGTACGGCATCCCCTGGTACGCGGCCAACCGCGTGGTCATCTACCGCAAGGACCTCTTCAGGAAGGCCGGCATCACCTCCCCGCCCAGAACCCGCGACGAGTGGCTGGCCGACACCGAGAAGCTCAACTCGGGCGGTAACCAGGGGATCTACCTCGCCGGACAGGACTGGTACACGCTCTCCGGGTTCATCTGGGACGAGGGCGGCGACCTCGCGGTGGAGACGGACGCCGCCTGGCAGGGCGCCCTGGACAGCCCGGCCGCGCTGCGCGGGATGGACTTCTACCGGCGGCTCCAGGCCCTGGGCGCGGGACCCGTCGACGCCGACGAGGAACACCCGCCCCAGGCGCAGGTGTTCGCCTCCGGCCAGGTCGCCCAGCTCATCGCGGTGCCCGGCCTCGCCCAGTCCATCGTGCAGGAGAACCCGGAACTCAAGGACGAGATCGGCTACTTCCCGGTGCCGGGCCGCACCGCCGCGCACCCCGGTGCCGTCTTCACCGGCGGCTCCGACCTGGTCGTACCGCAGAACACCGACCGGCCCTACGATGCCACCGCCGTCGTCGGCGCGCTGGCCGGCGCCAAGTGGGACACCGAACTGGCCCGCACCATGAACTACGTGCCGAACAAGACCACGCTCGCGGGCGCGGTCGCCGGGTCGGAGGGGGTCGCCGCCATGGCGGCGGGAGCCGCACAGGGCCGGGCGACCCCCAACACCCCCGACTGGCCGGCGGTCGAGGCCGCCAACCCGATCAAGGGCTACATGACCAAGGTGCTCCGCGGGGCGGACCCCGCGACCGAGGCCCGCCGTGCCTCCCGCAGGATCACCGAACTGCTCGCGCCGGACTTCGGCTGAGCCGGCGGGTCAGCGGGCGACGCTGAGGGAGAGCGCGAAGCGGCCCTGCGGGTCGGTCCACCAGTGGGTCAGCTCAAGGCCCGCGGCGGCCAGTTCGGCGGTCACGCCGTCCCGCCGGAACTTCGCCGAGATCTCGGTGCGCAGCTCCTCGCCCGCCGCGAAGTCGACGGCCAGGTCCAGCGCCGGCACCTTCACGGTCTGCGCGACACGGGAGCGCAGCCGCATCTCGATCCACTCCTGCTCCGCGTCCCACAGGGCGACGTGGTCGAAGGCGGCCGGGTCGAAGTCGGCGTCCAGTTCACGGTCGACGACGGCCAGGACGTTCTTGTTGAACTCCGCCGTCACCCCGGCCGCGTCGTCGTACGCGCGGACCAGCACGTCCTCGTCCTTGACCAGGTCGGTGCCGAGCAGCAGCGCGTCACCGGGCGCGAGCAGCCCGCGCACCGAGGCCAGGAACACGGCCCGCTCGGCGGGCAGCAGGTTCCCGATGGTGCCGCCGAGGAAGGCCACCAGCCGCGGCCCCGGTGTCTCGGGCAGGCTCATCCGGCCGGTGAAGTCGGCGATCAGGGCGTGCACCGACAGCGCGGGGCGCTCCTCGACGAGCGCCCGGCCGGCCTGCGTCAGCGCGCTCTCGCTGACGTCGACCGGGACGTACACCTCCAGGGAGGTGAGCGCGTCGATGAGCAGGCGGGTCTTCTCGGAGGAGCCTGAGCCGAGCTCCACCAGGGTCCGGGCGCCGCTCGCGGCGGCGATCTCGGCCGACCGGGCGAGCAGGATCTCCCGTTCGGCCCGGGTCGGGTAGTACTCGGGCAGTTCGGTGATCTGCTCGAACAGCTCGCTGCCCCGGGCGTCGTAGAACCACTTCGGCGGCAGCGTCTTGGGCGTGGCGGTGAGGCCGTTCAGGACGTCGGCGCGCAGCGCGGCGTCCGTCGCGTCCTCGGGAAGGGTGCGGGTGACACGGAAGGGACTCACGTACAGGGCTCCTTCGGGGATGCGGACGCCGGGGCCTCGGCCGGGCTCGGGTCCCGGTCCTCGACCGGGGCGAGGGTGACGCCCCGGCGGCTCGCGACGAGCAGTGTGCGGTCGGGGACGTCCTGCCAGCGCGGGTCGTCGTCGTACGGCTCGGAGGCGACGACGACGCGGTGGCCGGGTTCCGAGAGGTGGCTGAGACTGTCGCCCCAGGCGGTGGCGGCGATGGTCTCGCCGTCGGTGAGCAGCAGGTTGAGCCGGGCCGCCGGGGCCGCCTCGGCGATCTGGAGAACCGTTTCGGCGAGGGCGCGGCCCGGCGGTGTGCCCGACCGCAGCCGGTGCAGGACCAGGGCCCAGACGAACGCGGAGTCGGTGCGTGCCTCCAGGGAGAGCAGGTCGGCCGCGGGCAGCAGCGGCACCAGGGACGCCACGGCCTGCGGCCAGCCGGGGATCGCCCCGTTGTGGCTGAACAGCCAGCGGCCCGCGGCGAACGGCGCCGCCGCGGCCTCGCCGTCCGCACCCGCCAGCGTGGCGTCCCGTACGGCGGCCAGCAGCGCGCCGGTGCGCACCACCCGGGCCAGGTCGGCGAAGGACGGGTCGGCCCAGACCGGCCCGGCCCGCCGGTAACGGGCCGGCTGCGGATCACCGTCGGCGTACCAGCCCACGCCGAAACCGTCGGCGTTGACCGTCCCGTACCGCTGCCGCCGCGGTGCCCACGACTGCCGGTACAGGGAGTGGGCGGGCTCCACGAGGAGCCGGCCGAGCGGCTCCTCGGGTCCCAGGCAGGCCAGATGACGGCACATCAGGCCGTCTCCGCGCTGCGGGCGGTGCGGAATCCGGAGAAGATCTGCCGCCGGATCGGATAGTCCCAGTTGCGGAACGTCCCGCGGCAGGCCACCGGGTCCACGGCGAACGAACCGCCGCGCAGCACCTTGTACTCGGGGCCGAAGAACACGTCCGAGTACTCCTTGTACGGGAACGCGCTGAAGCCGGGGTAGGGAAGGAAGTCGCTGGACGTCCACTCCCAGACGTCACCGATCAACTGCCGTACGCCCAGCGGTGACTCGCCCTGCGGATAGCTGCCCGCCGGGGCGGGGCGCAGGTGGCGCTGGCCGAGGTTGGCGTGGGCCTGCGCCGGATCCGCGTCGCCCCACGGATAGCGCCGGGACCGGTTCTCGGCGGGGTCGTGCCGGGCGGCCTTCTCCCACTCGGCCTCGGTGGGCAGCCGGCGGCCGGCCCAGCGGGCGTAGGCGTCCGCCTCGTACCAGCACACGTGCAGCACCGGCTCCTCGGGCGGCACGACCTCGGTGACCCCGAACCGGCGCCGCAGCCACTGATCGCCCTCACGGCGCCAGTAGTGCGGGGCGACGATCGAGTGCTCCCGGACGTGCGCCCAGCCCTCCGGGGTCCACCAGCGCTCGTCGTCGTAGCCGCCGTCCTCGATGAACGCCAGGTACCGGCCGTTGGTGACCGGGGTGGTGTCGATCCAGAAGGGCGCGACCTCCCGCCGGTGCGCGGGGCGTTCGTTGTCCAGCGCCCACGGCTCGGTGGAGGTGCCCATGGTGAACGGGCCGCCGGGGACCAGGACTTCCGAGGGGCCGGTGAACGGCGGCACCGGGTCCGGGTCCGGGGCGGTCAGCGCCTGGGGGCCCTTGCGGAGCTGATGGGTGATCAGCATCGTCTCGTCGTGCTGCTGTTCGTGCTGGGCGATCATCCCGAAGGCGAAGCCCGCCTCGGTCAGCCGGGTGCCGCTGAACGCCGCGCCCTCCAGCAGGTCCAGCGCCCGCCCGCGCACCTCGGCCGCGTACCGCCGGGCCTCCTCGGGCGGCAGCAGCGGCAGCGTGGGACGTTCGGAGCGCGGGTGCTCGAAGGCGTCGTAGAGGCTGTCGATCTCGGGGCGCATCGGCTCCCGGCCGCCGACGTTGCGCAGCAGCCAGAGCTCTTCCTGGTTGCCGATGTGGGCCAGGTCCCAGACCAGCGGGGACATCAGCGGGGAGTGCTGGGCGGTCAGGTCGGGCCCCTCGACGCAGCTGGTCAGGAGCGTGGTGCGGTCCCTGGCCGTGGTCAGGGACGCCAGGGCCCGGTCCCGCAGGGCCTCGATGTCGATGTCGGTCTCGGGGGCGGTCATGCGGGGATGTCCTTCCCGTGGGCGCGGCTCGGTTCGCCGCGCAGGGGGTCCAGCAGGTCGTCGGCCGGGCAGCGGCCCCGGCGCACGTAGCGGTCGGTGAACGCCGCCACGGCGGCCACCACCTCGCGGGCCGCGCCGAGCCGGGGCAGTGCCTCCAGCGCGGCCGCGAAACAGGCGACGGCGGCCTCGTGCAGCTCCGGGTCGCCGAGTCCGGTACGGGCCGCGTCGATCCACAGCGGATTGTTCGGCGCGGTCCGCGGCCGCGCCCGCTCGGCCAGCGGTTTCACCGTCCGGTACGCGGTCTCGGCGGCCTCCGGGTCGTCGAACAGCGCCGTCGTCACCGCCAGCGGCACGATCCAGCCGTCGTCACCGGGCTGCGCGTCGATCATCCGCAGCTCCAGATGACCGCGCGGCCGGACCGGCGGGAACAGCGTGGTGAGGTGGTACGCGAGGTCGGCCCTGGTGGGCGACCCGGACCGGGTCCACTCCCGGAAGGTGAGCCCGTCGGGGACCTCCCACGGGCCACCGTCCCGGCGCAGGCACATCACCGGGGCGTCCAGCACGTGCCGGGCCCAGGACGCGCGCGGGTCACCGGCCAGCGGCGGCGCTCCCGCGCGGCCCGCGCCGATCTCCATCCACAGCAGCTGCCGGGTGGAGACCCAGCCGGTGGGACGTCCGTCCACCAACGGGGAGTTCGCGAAGGCGGCCACCAGGACCGGGCCCAGCTGATGGGCCAGCCACCAGCGGCGGACGTGCCCCAGCGGACCGGGCTCCTCGTGCCCCGCGTCCAGGCAGACCTGTACTGAGGCCGAGCTGCACATCATGTGGCGGCCCGCCGGGCCGGTGCGGTCCAGGCATCTCTCCATGGCCTCGTAGCGCGGTTCGCGCAGGAAGCGGCGGGGTGTGTGCCAGGGATCGTGACCGGCGCCCACGAGGCCGAGGCCCTGTCGGGCGAGGACCGTACGGACGGCGTCCAGGTCGGCGGAGACGGTACCGATGCACTCCGTCAGGGAGGCGGCGGGCGGCGAGCTGAGCTCCAGCTGACCGCCGGGTTCGACGGTGAGCGCCGACCCCAGGGGTACCGTGCGCAGTGCGGCGTAGGCCGCTTCGAGTCGTTCGGGTGTCACGCGGAGCTGTGGTTGCCGCAGCTCATGGACCAGCCATTCCACCTCGACCCCGACCGTGCGGGGCGGGCCGGTCTTGAAGCAGATGCCCTTGACCAGGGCCTCCACCTCGGCTTCGGTGACGGCGGTGCGGTCGTCCGAGAAGTCGGTCTTCACCGACCCGTCGGTACAGTCGCCGCCGTCGGATATCGAGTCGGACATGTAGGGATCCTCCTGAGATTCCACCATGCCGCCGGCCCGGCCGTGGATGGGCCCGGGACGGCATCGTCCGTTCCACCCAAGACCTTCGCGCCGATTCGCACAAGGGTACCTATTCGGACGTTCTAGATCGGTAACCTCTGCTTCCTCGCACGTTCCGGCGCCGTTTCGGGCACAGGAAACTCCGTTGCACCGCACCACAAGCATCACCCAGGATGCCTGCATGAGCACGACGGGGGAGACCGCGCAGGTCGCGGGCATGGCGTCCACGGGGGTGGCGCCATGAGCGCGCGCCTGCGCGGGATCGCCCAGGAGACCGAGCTGATCGTGGCGGCGGGGAGCTACCGGACCTCCGAAGGACGCGAGGTCTCCCTGGCCGCCGACATCGCCGCCGCACGTGCCGGGACCCGGATGTACGGCCCGCGGCCGGTGCCGGTCACCGCGCCCGACCCGGTCCGCACGGCGTTCGAGGTCACCGGCGAGAGCAGCCTGGAGGCCGCCCGCCGGCTGGCGGACGCCCCGGTCGCGGTCCTGAACTTCGCCTCGGCACGCAACCCGGGCGGCGGCTATCTGAACGGCGCGCAGGCACAGGAGGAGGCCCTGTGCCGTGCCTCGGCGCTCTACGCCTGCCAACTGGAGGCCCGCGCCTTCTACGACCACCACCGCGCCCACCGCGACCCGTTCTACTCGGACCGGGTGATCCACTCCCCGGCGGTCCCGGTCTTCCGCGACGACCGCGGACGCCTCCTCGCGGAGCCCTACCGCGCCGGTTTCCTCACCTCGGCGGCGCCCAACGCCGGCGTGATCCGCCGTACGGCACCGGAGCGCACCGCCGAACTGCCGGAGGTCCTGGCCGTCCGGGCCGAGCGGGTCATGGAGGTGGCCGCCGCGCACGGCTACCGGCGGCTGGTCCTCGGCGCCTGGGGCTGCGGCGTCTTCCAGAACGACCCCCGCCAGGTCGCGGGGGCCTTCCGGGGGCTGCTGGGCCCCGGCGGACGGTTCGCCGGGACCTTCGCGCACGTGGTCTTCGGGATCCTCGACCGCACGCCGGGATCGACGGTACGCGCGGCCTTCACCGAGGAGTTCCCGGCGGACACGGCCGCTACGGCCTAGATCCTCACCGCCAGCCGTAGCGCTCGTGCAGGCGGTTGCGTACGAGGTTGAAGCGGCCCCGGTCCAGCGCGCAGGCCTCGCGGCGCATGCCGTCCTCGTGCAGCCGCAGCACGCGGTCCACGTTTATCCAGGAGTCGCGGCCCGACCGGTCCCAGGGGCCGCTGCCGAGGGCCACCCACTCGCGGTCGTCGTCGTGCCGCTTGCTCGACAGCTGCACCGCGAGCAGGGTGCCGCCGGCCTCGCGGGCGACTACCAGCACCGGCCGGTCCTTGCCCCGCCCGTCGTTCTCCTCGAACGGCACCCAGGTCCACACGATCTCACCGGGATCGGGGTCGCCGTCGTGGGCGGGGGAGTACTCGGTGCGCACCGTGCCGACCTCGCGCGGGTCGGCCTCGGTGGTCGCGGTGGGGCCGTAACGGCCGGGAATGTTCTCGTCGTCGGTAAGCGCAGTCACGAGGGCACCCTAAGGGGCCTCACCCTGCGAGAACACGCGGGGTGCCGGTACGGCGCAGCTCGGCCTCGATCAACTCGGCGGTCACGTCGGCGCGTTCGATGTGCGGAAGATGACCGGCGCCGGGCACCGGCACGAACCGGCCCGCGGGGAAGGCCCGCGCCCAGGCGGCCCCGTAGGCGGGGGTGACGATCCGGTCGCTCTCGCCCCAGACCACCAGCACCGGCCGCGTCACCCGGCCCAGCCGGGGCAGCAGCTTCGCGCTGGTCATCCGGCCGCCGTCGGTGAGCAGCCGCATGGTCGCCATGTTGGCCTGCCGGCGGGCCAGTTCGGCGGCGGGGAGGGTGGCCGGGTCGACGTGGAAGCGGTCCGGGTCGTGCCAGGAGTGCTCGGCCTGGGCGCGCGGGTCCAGCGCGAAGAAGTCGGTGACCTCCTCGCCGTCGATCTCCGGGCCGACCGCGTTGACCAGGACGAGGCCGGTGATCACTCCGGCCGTGTCACGGAGCGCCATCTCGGCGGCCAGCCGGCCTCCCAGCGAGGAGCCGACGACCAGGACGTCGCGCGCCCCGATGTCCTGGAGCAGGTGCAGATAGGCGGTGACGAGGTCGTCGACGTCGGTCAGCCAGTCGGGGCGGGGTGTTCCGTCCCAGCCCGGGTGGACCGGCGTGAGGACATGGCCGGACTCCGCGAGGCGGGCGGCGAGACCCGCGACGGTCGCGGGGCCCCCGCCTCCGTGCAGGACGAGGACGGTTCGGCCGGAACCGGCCTCGGTGAGGGAGAGGGGCAGGTCGGGATACACCGGGACGGTGCGGTTCGTCGTCATGCCGAGGACTCTAACTAAACATCTTTATATAAACAACCTTAGTCAGGGGTTAGGCTTGCCCCATGCAAGACGACCTGCACGTTCTCGGCCGAGCGGTGAAACAGGCCCAGTACCGGCAGCACCGGGCGATGGACAGCGCGCTCGCGGACGTCGGAACCACCCTCGCGCAGTGGGACGCGCTGCGCGCCATCGACCGGCTGCCCGGCGCCTCGGCGCGCGAGCTGGCCGCCGTCACCTTCCAGAGCGAGCAGGCCTTCGGCACGCTGGTGACCCGGATGGCGGCGCGGGGACTGGTGGAACGGGAACCGGGCCAGGGGCGCCGCATCCTGCACCGCCTCACCGCGGAGGGCGAGCGGATCCTGGCGGCCGGACACGGGGTCGCCGGCCAGGTGCTCGCCGGCTGCTTCGCCGGACTGACGGCACCGGAACGCGCGACCCTGCTGGAACTGCTGCGACGGCTCAACGAGGCCGAATAGACAACAGGGATGCCCCCGGACCCGCCGGGGGCATCCCTGCGCTGCGGCCGCGCCGCCGGCTACTCGCCGTCCTGCTCCACCGGGACCTTCTGCGTCCGCGGGGCCGCGGCCCCGTTGAGGACCGGCGAAGCCACCGCGTGGTCCTGCCCGTTCTGGTGCATCGACGCCAGCAGCTGGCGGGCCAGCCCCAGTCCGGTACCGCCCATCGTGAGCGCCTTGGCGAACATCTCTCCCATGCCGTCGGCGCCGTTGAGCAGCACCATGTTGTCGACGTTGCCGAACGCCGAAGCGCCGGCCTTGACGATCTCCGGCCAGTTCTCGGCGAGTTGCTGGGCGACGACCGCCTCCTGGTTCTCGGCCAGGGCGGCGGCGCGGGCCTTGATGGCCTCGGCCTCGGCGAGGCCCTTGGCCTTGGCCGCCTCGGCGTCCGCCAGACCCTTGGCCTGCGCGGCGGCGGCCTCGGCCTCACCGGTGGCGCGGGTGGCGGCCGCGCTCGCCGTACCGCGGGCCTTGGTCGCCTCGGCCTCGGCGCTCGCGGCCGTCTTGACCCGGGTCGCCTCGGCCGCCGCCGCCAGTTCCGTCTCCTTCGCCTTGGCCTGGGCCGCCGAGATGCGCGCGTCGCGCTCGGCCTCGGCCAGCGTGCGCTTCTCGTAGGCCCGTGCGTCGGCCGGCTTGCGGACGTCCGCCTGGAGCTGCTGTTCGCGCCGGTGCGCCTCCAGTTCGGCGACCCGCGTCTCCTGGACGACGACCTCCTGCCGGGCGGCCGCGTCGGCGAGCGGGCCCGCCTGGCGGGACTGGGCCGCCGCCTTGTCGCGTTCGGCCTGGTAGCCGGCCTGGAGGATCTCGCTGTCCCGGGTGGCCTCCGCCATCCGGGCGAACGAGGCCTGCTCCGCCTCGGTGGCCAGCCGGTTCGCCTCCGCCTGCGCGATCCGCGCGTCCCGCTGGACGGCGGCCGCGTGCGGCATCGCCAGGTTCTTGATGTACCCGGTCGGATCCTCGATCTCGTGGATCTGCAGGGAGTCGACGATCAGTCCCAGCTTCTCCATCTCGGTGCCGCAGGCGGCCCGGGTCTGTCCGGTGAGCTTGTCCCGGTCGCGGATCATGTCCTCGACCGTCAACCCGCCCACGATGGACCGCAGATGACCGGCGAACACGTTGTGCACCCGCTCGGACATCAGCTTCTGCTGGTCCAGGAAACGCCGGCCCGCGTTGGCGATCGACACGAAGTCGTCGCCCACCTTGAAGATGACCACGCCCCGCACCTTCAGCGGAATGCCCTGCTGCGTCACGCAGTCCACCGACAACTCGGTCTCGTTCAGGTCCAGCGAGAGCTTGCGCACCGCCTGCACGCCGGGCAGCACCAGCGTGCCGCGCCCCGTGACGATACGGAATCCCATACCTGCTTCGAGACCCTCGGTCCGATGGTTCGAACCGGAGATGATGAGCGCCTCGTTGGGCTCGGCGACCCGCCACATCATCTTGAACACACCGATCAGCACGAGCACGGCGAGAACCGCCGCCCCCGCAACGACGCCGACGACCATCGGCATACGCCCCCTTTGCATGGTGCCCTGACGGCACCGAACGAAGGGAGTGTGCGCCCGTGCGAGCGCGGGGTGAAGACGCTGACGATTCCTTGTTGCAATCTTGACGCATACGCCCCTCACCTGGGGCGGAGCGCGCTCAACTGTCGTACGCGGGCGTGACGTAGACGGTCCGCGGGGGCAGGTGCTCGACCACCATCACCACCGTGCCGCGCTCGATCCGGGCGGAGCCGTCGGCGGCGTAGGCCAGGAAGTGCTCGGCGCCCCCGCGCACCCGGACGATCACCTCGCCGACGAGTCCGGGCCCGACCGTTCCGGTGACCCGCCCCATCAGCCCGACCATCGACGCGTCGTCCATGGCCAGAGCCTACGGGCCGGTCACGTCGCGGGAAAGCCGCGCGGCGCCGCACCCGGTTCCCTCACGCCGCCGGCGGGTCCGCGGCCGCACCCGCGGCCGGCGGCCAGCGCTCGTGCCAGCGCAGGTCGGCCTCCAGCCGGGCGGCGACGGACACGAGCAGCGGCTCGCTGTCGGCCGGGCCGAGCAGTTGCGCGCCCACCGGGAGACCGTCCACGAAACCGGCGGGCACGTTGACGCCGGGCCATCCCAGCACGTTCCACGGCCAGGCGTAGGGGCAGGCGGCGATCATCGCCCGGTCGGTGGCGAACGGGCCCAGCCCCAGCAGCGCGCCGACGCGGGGCGGGGGAGCGGCGGTGGTCGGCGCGAGGACCGCGTCGTACGACGCGAAGAAGCCGCCGATCCGGTGGCGCAGGGCGGTCTCGGCGCGCCGGGCGGCCCGCAGGGGCGCGCCGCCGAGCAGCCGTCCCAGCCGGGCCGCCTCCCGGGTGCGCGGATCGAGCAGGCCGGGCGCCGGCACCTCGCGGACGCGTTCGGCGATCCCGGCCGTGGCCCGCGGGACGAAGGTGAGACCGATCTGTCCGTAGGGCGGGTCGGCCTCCTCGACGGTGTGGCCCGACGCGGCCAGTCTCTCGGCGACTTCGAGGACCCTGGCGCGAACGCCCGGCCACAGGCGGGCGGGCAGCGCGGTGAACGGCGGCTTCAGGGACAGCGCGATCCGCAGCCGTCCGGGGTCGCGGCCGATCGCCTCGGAGACGGTCAACGGCCGTGGCCGGTGCGGGTCCTGGGGGTGGTTGCCGCTCGCCGCGTCCAGGAGCAGGGCCGCGTCGGCGACCGTGCGGGCCAGGGTGCCGTTGACGGTGATGCCCTGGAAGGACTCGCCGTGCGGCCAGGTCGAGATGCGGCCGCGCTGGGGCTTGATGCCGACCAGATGGGTCCAGGAGGCCGGTATGCGCACGGATCCGGCGCCGTCCGAGCCGAGCGCGGCCGGCACCAGCCCGGCCGCGACGGCGGCCGCCGATCCGCCCGAGGAACCGCCCGGGGTGTGCCGCGGCTGCCAGGGGTTGCGGGTGGCACCGAAGGCGGGTCCCTCGGTGAACGGCCACTGGCCCAGCTCGCAGGTGTTGGTCTTGCCGATGATCACCGCTCCGGCCGCGCGCAGCCGTCGTACCGCCTCGCCGTCCTCGGCCGCCGGCGGGAAGTCGCCCGGGCAGCCGAAGGCGGTCGGCTCGCCGGCCACGTCGGTGTCGTCCTTCACAGCCACCGGCACCCCGAGCAGCGGGCGGCGCCCGCCCGCGGCCAGCTCCCGGTCGGCGGCCTCGGCCTCGGCGAGCGCGGCCGACCGGCGGACGATCCGGAAGGCGTTGAGCGAGTCCTGCGTCGCCTCCATGCGCGCGAGACAGTCCGCGACGAGCCGGCGAGACGTCGTCTCGCCCGCGGCCAGGGCACGTGCGGCCTCGACGAGACCCGGTGAACGGTCCGACGGCATGGGGAACCACCTCCGGGAGCAGGATACTTACCGGACAGTAACGTCGAGGCGGGGCGCGCCGCGCGGATGTCGGCCGGTCCGCGCCCGGGGAACGCACCCCGCCCGCGGCTCCGGCCCCGTCACCGCTCCGGCAGCCGTTCCAGGGCGTCCCGGAGTGCGGCGCGGGAGGTCACACCCAGTTTCGGGAACGCCTGGTGGAGGTGGGTGGAGACGGTGCGCGGCGAGAGGAACAGCTTCTCGCCGATCTGCTTGTTGGTCAGTCCCGTGGCCGCCAGCCGCGCGACCTCCCGCTGCTGCGGCGTGAGCGCGGGGGCGGCCGGCCCGCCCGGAGCGCGCACCGGCGCACCGCAGGCCCGCAGTTCGTGGCTGGCGCGCTCGGCCCACGGCACCGCCCCGAGCCGCTCGAACGCCTCGGCCGCGTCCCGCAGGTGCGCCCGCGCCCGGGCCGGGAACCGGCCGCGCCGCAGCCTCTCGCCCCGGTACAGGAGGATGCGCGCGTGCTCGAACGGCCAGCGGTCGGCGTTCTCGACGGCCAGGGCCTCACCGAACAGCGCCACGGCGGCGCCGTCGTCCGCCGTGCCCAGCGCGGCGGCGGCCAGGAGCACCATGCGCAGCCGGGGCGAGAGGGTGTCCAGACCGGCGTCCCGCGCCGCCGCGACGTGCGCCCTGACCTGCCCCGGCCGGCCCGTCCGCGCCGCGGCCTCCGCCAGGTCGAGGAGCGACCACACCGCGTGCGGGACGTGCGGAGGCAGTTCACCGGGCGGCGCGATCGACCGCGCGAACCGGTACGCGTCCTCGAAGTCGCCCTGGCCCAGGGCGTACAGGACCTTGGCGTGCAGGACGTAGAACCGCACGCCCTCGGCGCCGCGCGGCCCGGCCCACAGCTGCATCCGGCCGGTGAGGTCCCGCACCGCCGCGTGGTCGCCGCGTGCCGCCGCGACGCAGGCCAGCAGGAAGTGCCCCGGACAGGCGAGCAGGGGGTAGTGGTACCGCTCGCACAGGTCCAGGCCCTCGCGGGCGGTCCGGCGCAGCTCCGCCCACTGCCCGGTCAGCCAGGCGTGGTTGCCCAGCAGGAACAGCGCGTTGAGCGCGGCGGTGATGTTCTCGCCGCGGCGTCCGGCGTCCGGCGTCCACGACGCGGCCCAGCGCCTCGGCGCAGTCGCCCAGCCGGTCCAGGTAGGCGCCCGCGGTGGCGACCCGGACGATGTGCAACGGGTCGGTTCGGTGGGCGAGTTCCGCGACGGCCGCGTCCAGCCGGGCGAGGTCCTCGCGGCCCGCGCGGGCGGGATCCGCGAACGTGCTGCGGGTGATCGCCACAAGCTCGGGAAGCGCCGTGTACCTGGCCGCCGCGGCGTCGAACGCGGACCACAGCTCCGCGCGGCCGCCGAAGAAGCACATGAGCAGCAGGGTGTGCATCGCCTCGGCCAGTGTGGCGTCCGCCGGATCGTACGGCTCGGGCCGCTGGGCGAGCGCGCCGACGAGCAGGCGGTGCGCGGTGGCGATGTCCCCGGAACCGTTGAGCAGGTACGCCGAGCCCGCCACGGCGGCGGCCAGCGAGCCCTGTCCCGGCGCCGCGTGGCGCGCGTCGTCCAGCAGGCGAGGGACGTCGCGCAGGCCGCCGGTGAGGTTGGCGCCGAAGTAGGCCGCCTTGGCCAGCCGCCGTGCCCGCTCGGCGGCGGCCGGGCTGAGGCCGGCCGAACGCAGCAGCGCGGCGACGGCGTTCGGGCCGTCGCCCCGGCGGACGCTGCTGTCCGCGGCCTCCTCCAGCAGGTCGGCGACCCGCGCGTCGGGTTCCTCCGCCGCCTGCGCCAGGTGCCAGGCGCGCTGTTCGGGAACGCCGGCCCAGGCGTCCGCGAGCGCCCGGTGCACGCCTCGGCGCTGGTCACTGCTGGACAGGTCGACGACGACGGAGCGGATGAGCGAGTGCCGGAAGGTCAAGCGTCCCGTCGCGTCGTCGACGTGCACGAGCCGGCCGCGCTCGGCGGGCGCCAGGTGCTTGAGGTGGCACCGGCCCGCCACCGCCCGGCGTACGGCCGGCAGGTCGCCGGTGCCCTCCAGCGCGGCCACCAGCAGCAGGTGCCGGGTGGCGGCCGGCAGGGCCCCGACGCGGGACGCGAACGTGGCCAGGAGCCGCTGGGTCAGCGGAATGCGCGCGGGCAGCGCCTGGGCGTCGGCCCGCTGGGAGTCGGTGAGCGAGGCCGGCAGTTCGAGCAGGGCGAGCGGGTTGCCGTCCGCGTCCGCCATCAGCCGCCGGCGTACCCGGGGCGCCAGGGACGGGAAGCGCAGCCGCAGCAGTTCCTCGGACGCGGCCTCGCTGAGCGGGCGCAGTTCGTGGACCGCGAGTCCGTCGTACGCGAAGGAACCCGCCTCACCCGTCCGTACCGCGGCGACCAGGCCCGCGCCGGTCCCGGCGAGCCGGCGCGCCACCCGCCCGAGGACCGCACCGCTCGCCGGGTCCAGCCAGTGCGCGTCGTCCAGGACCAGCAGGGTGGCCCGGTCCCGGGAGAGCCCGGCGATCAGCGTGGTCAGCGCGTCGGCGACCGCGTCGTGTCCGGGTGCGGCGGGCCGCTCGACGGCCAGGGCGGCGCCGAGCACGGGGACTTCGGCCGCCTGCGACCACGCCTCGGGCGACGAGGCCAGCAACTGGCGCAGCGCGCCGTGACCGGTGCGGGCCCGGTACTGCGCGCCGACCGTGTGCAGGACGCGTACGCCCGCCGCCCCGGCGTCGCGTGCGAGCGCCGTGAGCAACGCGCTCTTCCCGATGCCGGGGTCGCCCAGCAGCACCAAGGCGCCGCCCGCACCGGGGAGTTCGGCCAGGAAGGCGCCGAGCCGCGCACGGTCCGCCTCCCGTCCGACGAGTCCTGCGTGCGCGTCGCGTTCCGTCATCGCCCCTCCCCGGCGGTCACGGACGAGCAGCCGTCCGGGGCACCCGGGGCGCCGCGGTGCGGCAGGGGCGGGCCAGGCGAGATCATGCGTCCTCCTCGTCCGGCGGTGCCGACGACGTGGACAAGATGCCTGCGCGGGGCGGAGGTTCGACGGCGGCGCAGTGACGTACGTCACTGCGCCGCCGGTCCGCGGTTCCAGGCGCCGCAGGGAGGGGAGCCGACGGCCCGGTACGGACCTAGCCCGCGCAGGTCTCCCGTACGTACCCGTCCCCGCCGGCCGGGGTGACGTCGAGGTCGCGGCGGACGATGCTGATCCGGTCGCCCCAGCCCGCGCAGGCCTTGCGCATGCCCTGTTCGGTGTACTCGACGACGAGGACGTGGTCGCCGAACGCGTCGACGTAGGAGGCGCATTCGTCGTACTGCCCGCACTCCTCCACCACCGCGAAGTCGAGGCCGACCCGCTTGCGGTCCTTGGCCAGTTCGAGGGTGTTCTTCTGGGCGATGGCGAGGAGCCGGGCGTGTGCGTGGCGGGCCAGCAGGGTCTGGAACGCCTCGGCGTCGGCCGCGGTCAAAAGGCCGTGCGGGGCGCGGGTGTAACTGTCGTAGTTGTCCGGTTCGACGGCGTCGAACCCCTTGTCGGCGCAGGCGTCGATCCAGGCGCCCACCTTCTCGGCGATCCGTGCGCGTTTGCCCGGCGTGCCGATGTCGAGCATCGCCTCGCCCCAGTCCTCGTCCATGACGACCTTCCCGGAGCGGTCCCGCAGCAGGAGGTCGGCGTCCCATGCGTCTTCGGCGTCCGGCTGTGCCTGGAACGCGTTGACGTAGCAGATGTTGTACAGGCCGGGAGCCGGTGAGTCGGTGTGGTCGCGGGAGACGACGGCAACGCCCTTCGGCGGCGGATAGGCGCCGCCGAGCTGGTAGTCGACGTCGGCGTGGACGGGCGGCGCCGACACCTTCGCGGCCCCAGGGCTCGCGGAGCCGGTGCCCGTGGGGCGCGCGGCGTCGGAGCAGCCCGCCGCGGTGACGCAGGCCGCGGCGAGCACGGCGGCGAGGGACAGGGCGGCACGGCGGGAGCCGGCCGGGGACGTGCGCATGACGGTCTGCCTCTGCGGGAGAGAGCATGCCCCGCCTCGGACACGCGTGGTCCTGGCGACTGGGGCCGGGCTGACGGCCCGGAGGTCCGTGTCACCGGCTGGGAATGCCGTGGTCGCGCGGACCGCGGACAGGCGTCCGGCGGTCCGACGCGGTGACCCTATCAAAGGCGTTCCCGACCGATATGCCCGGCCCGTGACCGGTCCGGCAGGCGCCGCCGCGCTACCGGCGGGTGCCGCACCCCGGGCAGAACGCCGCGCCGTCCGGCACCACCGCCGAGCAGGAGCCGCAGTGCGTGCTCTGCGCGAGGTGGTGGCCGCAGCCGGAGCAGTAGGCCGCGCCGTGGGTCTCGGTACGGCACTGGGGGCAGACCAGTTGCCGGGGCGTGCCGGGGTCGTAGGTCTGCCCGGTCTGCTGACCGGCGGCGTACGCCCGCTGGGACGCCATGTCGTTCAGGCCGCGCTGCTGTGCGGCCATGGCCTCGGCGGCGGTGTCCGGGGCGCAGTTGAAGCACAGGCCCTGCGCCGGGTTCCAGCAGCGCCCGCAGACGTAGTGGGTGCACCGGGCGCACCGGTTGAAGTGGCCCTGGGCGTTGGCGATCGCGCGCTCGAAGGCGCGGTCGCGGGCCTGCCCGTAGCCCGCTCCCGCGAGCCCGTCGGCGGCCGACGTGACACCCCGGCCCGCGCTGCCGAGCATGCTCCAGGCCAGGTCCGTGCCCTTCCTGAGCCAGCTCGCGGCCCGCTCGCCGGTGTACGGCTCGAACGGCGAACGCCAGGTGTCGTAGCAACGGGCGCAGGAGAACTCGAACTGGAAGCCGGCTCCCGTGCCGTTGCGCTCACAGAGGTCGCGGTAGTTGTTGCTGAAGTAGATCTCGCTGCTCATGTGGTCCCCCCACAGGTCAGGCCGTCGGCACCATCCGCTACGACGCAGGCGGAAGGATACTGGTTCTGGCCAGCGCCGCGAAGATCAGGCCACCGCGGTGGCGCCGGGCGCGGCGCCACCGCGGTCAGGGCCGCGGTGTGCCGTCCGGCTCGACCACGGTGCCCGAGACCACCCGGCCGGAACCGGCCGCCGTCGTCCCCGGGTCCGACGCGTCCTGCTCCTTGAGCGCCTTGGTCTCGCTCTTGAAGATCCGGGCCGCCTTGCCCGCCGAACGCGTCAGCTCGGGCAGCTTCTTGAAGCCGAGGACCACGACGGCGACGACGAGGATCAGTGCCAGCTCGCTCAAGCCGAACATGAGTACTGCCTTCCGCATTTCGATCTACAGTGCTGTAGAAGTTTCCCCCGCGGACGATCACGCGGCAAGTCCGCCGTCCCGCCGGGTCGGCCGGAGACATCCCCTGACAGCCGAGGAGCGGTGGCAGCAGCATGCCGGAGCAGCACGACCCCACGACCGGTGACCGGAGCCGGCCGGCCCGGCAGCGACTGGCCCGCCGCTGCCGCGGTACGACGGAGGCCCGCTGGTTCGCCCTGACCGTCTTCGCCGTGATCCTCCTGAACGCCGCCCTGCTGGGCCTGGAGACATACCCGGGACTGGTCGAGGACTGGCACCGGTGGTTACGGACGGCCGAGCACGGCTGCCTGGCGGTGTTCACCGTCGAGATCCTGCTGCGCGTCGGCGCGCACGCCGACCGCCCCCGGGACTTCCTCCGCGACCCGTGGAACCTCTTCGACCTCGCCGTGGTGCTGTGCGCCTTCCTGCCGGTCGTCCGCGAGAACACCACCGTGCTGCGCCTGCTGCGGCTGGCCCGGGTGCTGCGCACGGCCCGTTTCCTGCCGCAGCTGCGCATCGTGCTCACCGCCGTCGCCCGCAGCCTGCCGGGCACCCTCAGCTTCCTGCTGGTGGGCGCCCTGCTGCTGTACGTGTACGCCATGGTCGGCTGGGTCTTCTTCGGCCACCACGACCCCGAGCACTACGGCTCCATCGGCCGCGCGGTCCTCACCCTCTTCCTGCTGATGACCCTCGACGGCATCGGCGACGCCGTCCACGCGGGCCTGGAAGTCTCGCGCTGGAGCCTCGCCTACTACGCCTCCTACGTCCTCATCGCCTCGTTCGTGCTCGTCAACGTCCTGATCGGCGTGGTCATCACGTCCCTCGACGAAGCCCGGCAGATGGAAGGGCAGGAGCAGGAGACGGCGCAGGAGCCGCGCGAGCCGGACGACCGGCGCCTGCTGCTGACACGGATCGGCGCGGCCCGGCAGGCGCTGGACGACCTGGAACGCGGACTCCTGCACGGCGCGGCGGCGGACGGCTCGCCGGACGGCACGGCCGCGCCGGTGCGGTCACGCTCCTGACCCGGCCGGCGGCGCCGCATCCGCACGTCACGGCGGCGCCGGCTGTTACTCACTTTCGGGTGACGTGCCACGGAGCCGGGGGGTGGCGCACGGGGGTGGCTCGCGCCGAGGACCCTTCGCGCACAAGGGGCCATTCGGTGAGAGGGCGTCAACTTCGTGCATTCGGCGCATACATGGAGGTTGCATCCAAGGGTCATAGGAATATGACGGAACGGTCATGACCTTCTCGTCGTCATCACATTCCCTCCGCACCGTGGGCAGGGTGTGGGTGTGCGGCCGACCGGCCGCCGAATCGCCTGAACATCCCGGGTGACCTGCGACTACCGCGTCGCCCGCCCGGGTGTCCGGCCCTGCGAAGGGGGACCTCATGTCCGTGTCTGTGATCGCTCGCCGTCTGACCGCCGCCGCTGCCGTGGCCACGGCGGCCGTGGGCGCTCTCGCGCTGCCGGCCGCCGCGTCCGGCCAGCACTCCGCCCGCCCGCACGGCGACGTGGTCATCAGCAGCGTCCGGTACGACTCCCCGGGACGCGACGACAACTCCAACCGCTCCCTGAACAAGGAGTACGTCGACATCACCAACACCACGCGCCGGTCGGTGAACCTGGACCACTGGACGCTGACCGGCAAGGACGGGCACCGCTACACCTTCCGTCACTTCCGCCTGGAGGGACGGGCCACGGTCCGCGTCCACACCGGCGTGGGCCGCGACAACGCCAAGGACGTGTACCAGGACCGCCGTCACGAGGCCTGGGACAACTTCGCCGACACCGCGACCCTGCGCAACGACCGCAACCGCGTGGTGGACCAGGTCACCTGGGGCCGGCACCGGGGCGGCCGCCACTGACCCGGCTCGCCAGGTGCCGGTGACCCGCGCCCGACGCGGGTCCCGGCGCCACCGGCGCCCGCCCCCGCACGACTGATCGCGAAGTCCGTTGTCAGTGCCCACGGCTACGGTTCGATCAGTGGGACCCGCCGGACGGACGGCGGATCCGTATGGGGAGGGGTCTGGTCTGCCATGTCCACCGGTTCTGCCGCGGTGTCGACGACGTACCTGGAGCTGTCGCAGGACGACGGCGCCGCGCACAAGTTCTACGAGGTGTCCGTCGCCGACCTGGTCGTGACCGTGCGGTACGGCCGGATCGGCGCCGAGGGGCAGACGCAGACGACGACGTTCGCGACGGTGGAGAAGGCCCGGGCCGCCGCCGCGAAGAAGGTCGGCGAGAAGGTCCGCAAGGGATACGCCCCGGCCGTCCAGGGGGGCCGCGCACCACGCTCGGTGACCCGGCGCCAGGTCGCCTCGGCCCCCTCCACCGCCCGCGCGGCCGCGCCGGTGCTGTGGCGCTTCCGCACCGGCTCCGCCGCGTTCGGCATCCACGTCGACGACGACCACTGCTGGGTCGGCAACCAGTCGGGCGACGTCTACACCCTCGACCACGACGGCGGCGTACTGGCCCGCTTCGGCCTCCCGGACGGCGTCAAGTGCCTGGTCGCGGACGACTTCTGGATCTACGCCGGCTGTGACGACGGCAAGGTGTACGACCTGTCCTCGAAACTGCCGTTCGTGGCCTACGACATCGCGGCGGACGTCGACATCTTCTGGCTGGACATCCACGAGGGCGTGCTGGACGTCTCCGACCGCGACGGCCGGCTGACCGTCATCGACCACGAGGACGAACACCAGTGGGCCCGCCGCAGCCAGGGCGAGCAGGCCTGGATGGTCCGCGCCGACGAACGGGCCGTCTACCACGGCCACAGCCGGGGCGTCACCGCCTACGCCCCCGACGGAGGACGGGAGTTGTGGCACACGCCCACCAAGGGCGGGGTGCTGTTCGGCTGGCAGGAGGGCGCCGTGGTGTACGCGGGCACGGCCCACAAGGCGGTCCAGCGGCTGGCGAAGGCGACCGGCGCGATCGAGGCGACGTACACCTGCGACAGCGCCGTGTACTCGTGCGCGACCTCGCCCGGCGGCCGGTTCGTGTTCGCCGGCGACGCGGCCTCGTCCGTCTACTGCTTCGACCAGGACGGCACCCGGCTGTGGAAGCTCGGCACCGGCGGCGGCTCGGCGCTGTCGATGCAGTACCACGACGAGCGGCTCTACCTGGTGACCACCGACGGTTCGCTGGTCTGCGTGGACGCGAGCGAGGCGGCCGTTACGGCGGCCCAGGGAGGCACGGTGCCGGTGGCCCGCGACGTCAAACTGGCCGCGGCGATGCCCGCCTACGCGCCGGCCACGACCGTGAGCGCGGTGGCCACCGTCGCGCAGGCGCCGACCGGCGCGATCGTCGTGGAGTGCGTCCAGGAGTCGGGCCGGGTCCGGGTGCACGTCGTGTCGGACGGCTACGACCGGTCGCTGAACGTCCAGTTCCCGCGCGGGATACGCGAGCCCGGTGCCCGCTACGTCGTGGACTCCCTGCACACGGCGGCCGGCGGCTTCTACCGGGTGCGCGGTGACATCAGGCGACTGCTCTGACCCGAACCGGGTCGTGGGCCCGGCGGCGCGCTGCCGCCGGGCCCACGAAAGCGGAGCAGGAGGTCAGCGCCGCCTCCGGTACGACCAGCCGGTGCCGATTCCGGCCACGTGCAGAGCCAGGGCGGTCAGTCCCAGCAGCATCACGTTCGTGGAGGTGAACGTGTCGTTGGTGCTGATGTCCGCCGCGTTGATCAGGAAGGCTATGAAGAACAACACTGCCGCGATGATGCCGGGCATGATCAGGCTCCTCTCGTAGGGTGAAACCCGTATGCCCGCACATCGCCTCCACAAGCCCTCCGCTCTGCGGTCACGTCGCAGGCGGCCGTGAAACGGCTCCTCAGAAGACCCGGATCGGGATCTCCGCGGGGTCGGTGAGCAGGTCGAGGATCTCGTCGTCGAGGCGGACCAGGGTCACCGAGGCACCGGCCATGTCGAGCGAGGTGCAGTACTCGCCCACGTAGCTGCGCCCCACCTCGATGCCCCGTTCGGCCAGTTGCCTGTGGGCCAGCCCGTACACCAGGTAGAGCTCGCCGATCGGTGTGCCGCCGAGACCGTTGACCATCAGCGCGACGCGGTCGCCGGAGGCGAACGGCAGGTCGTCCACGACCGCGTCGACCAGTTCCCGCACCATCTCGTCGGCCGACCGCAGCTTCTCCCGCCTGCGGCCCGGTTCGCCGTGGATGCCCACGCCCATCTCCACCGAGTCGTCGGGCAGTTCGAACAGCGGTGACCCCTTCGCCGGAGGCGTGCAGGCGGTGAGGGCCATGCCCATGGTGCGGGTGACCGAGTTGACCTTCTCGCCGATCCGGTACACCTCGTCGAGGTCCGCACCGCGTTCGGCGGCCGCGCCGACGGCCTTCATCACGAAGAAGTTGCCGGCCACCCCGCGCCGGCCGACGGTGTACGTCGAGTCCTGCACGGCCACGTCGTCGTCGATGAAGAGGGTCCGGACGTTCACCCCGTCGGCCTGGGACAGCTCCTCGGCCATCTCGAACGCCATGCGGTCCCCGGTGTAGTTGTTGACCAGCAGCAGCACGCCCTTGGCGGAGGCGACCAGTTTCACCGTCTCGTAGACGTAGTCGGCGGGCGGCGCGGCGAACACGTCCCCCGGGCAGGCGGCGTCGAGCATGCCCTTGCCGACGGTCATCACGTGCGCCGGCTCGTGACCCGATCCGGAGCCCTGCACGATCGAGACCTTGTCCTCCCGCGGGGCGTCGGCACGCATGACCAGGTTGTACTCGGGCACGTACCTCAGCGTGCCGGGGTTGGCCAGGGCCAGCCCCTCCAGCATCTGCGAGACGTAGTCCTTCGGGTCGTTGACGAACTTCTTCATGCCGCACCTCCTCCTGGTCCTGCCGGCCGGGTCAGCCGCGCGCGTCCCACTCGGCGGCCACCCGCTCCGCCATCACCGCGACCGCCACCGCGCCCGGGTCGGGCGAACCGATGCTGCGCTCACCGGTGTAGCTCTGCCGGCCGCGCCGGGCCTGCATGGGCGCCGTCGCGTCGGCGGCGGCCCGCGCGGTCGACGCGGCCAGCGCCGCGAGTTCGGCGCCGGACGCCGGTTCGCCCCGGGCCAGCCGCCGTTCCAGCGCGTCGGTCATCGGAACGAGCGCGTCCAGCAGGGTCTTGTCGCCGACGTCGGACCTGCCGCGCGCCTTGATCCCCTCGGCGGCGGCCCGCAGCATGGCGACCGCGTCCCCGGCGTCCGGTTCCGGCCGGTCCTTCACCGCGCCGGCGGCCCGCAGGAACGCCGTGCCCCACAGCGGCCCGGACGTGCCGCCGACCCGCTTGGAGATCACCATCGCGACCCTCTTCAGGAACTCGGCGGGCACGTCGCCGGCGAGGTCGTTCCAGTCGGCGAGGACGATCTCGAAGCCGCGGGCGAGCGAGTACCCGAAGTCTCCGTCCCCCGCGACGGCGTCGAGGTCGCTGAAGGCCCGTTCGTTGTCGACCGCGGTCCGCGCGACGACCCGCACCACGAAGGCGAGGTCGCCGCCGGGTGCCGACGGCGGGGCGGGTGACGAGGACGATGGCGCTGACATGTCTCTCCTGACTGCCGCGACGTCAGTGCGGCCGGGGATCGGACGGTGCGGGATCCGGGCCCGCGCCGCCCACGGTGCCGAGCAGTCCGGCGAGGTCCGCGAGCTCGATCCAGGGCCCCGGTGCGGTGCCGAGCGGATCGCTCAGCACCCGGGCCACGGTCTCCTCCGGCGGCGGATCGCCCAGCGAGGTGACCACCAGGGAGGCGCCGGTGAAGTCCTCGCCGCCCGTGTAGGCGCTCGTCGTGACCACGCAGGCGAGCCCGGCGCCGAGCGCGGCCAGCAGTCCGTTGCGGCTGTCCTCGACGACGACGGCCCGCGCCGCATCCAGGCCGAGCCGGTCCAGGGCGAACGCGTAGATGTCCGGGGCCGGTTTCTTGCGCGGGACCACGTCTCCGGCGAACACGCTGAAGTGCGCGGCCAGTTCGGGGCCCATGGCGAGTTCGAGCACGCTGCGGACGGACGGCTCCGCGGAGGTGGAGGCGACCGCGAGCGTCCAGCCCGCCTCGTGCGCCGCCGTGGCGACCCGCCGGACACCGGGCCGGGGCGGGATGCTTCCGCTGCCGATGACGGCCGTGTAGATCTCGGTCTTGCGCCGGTGCCAGGCCGCGACCTGTTCGTCGAGCGCGGCCGGATCGGACGGCAGGCCGGCCGCGGCGACGAAGTCCGGGGTCAGCAGCGAGCGCATCCGTTCCTTGCCGCCGCCGATGGTCACCTTCCGCGCGTACTCCGCGTCGCTCCACCGCACGGGCAGGCCGAACTCCTCGAACGTCCTGTTGAAGGCGGGCAGATGGCCGTCGCGTTCGGTGTCGGCGAGGACGCCGTCGCAGTCGAAGACGAGCGCGGGCACGGCTAGGCCGCCCGCCCGGCACTGCCGAAGAGCCGCATCAGCGAACCGGCCAGCTCGACGACGTCCCGGCGGACGTCGCGGAACAGCGACGGCGGATCCCACTTCTGCCGCTCCTGCGCGGTCCGCAGGAAGGCCAGGTTCGACTTCATGTACGTCTCCTTGAGGGCCGTGGAGATGTTGACCTTCGCGCAGCCCCGGGAGATCAGGTCGCGGAACTGCTCGTCGGAGAGGCCGCTGCCGCCGTGCAGCGCGATGGGCACGGGATGGGCGGCCACGATGTCGGAGACGCGCTGCGCGTCCAGCACCGGCGCCCGCTTGTACGACCCGTGCGCGTTCCCGATCGCCGGTGCGAAGACGTCGACCCGCGTGGTCCGCAGGAACTCCAGGGCGACCGCCAGGTCCTGCCGCTCGGCTGCGGTGTCGCTGCCGACGCCGTCCTCCACACCGGTGATCGACTCGATCTCGCCCTCGACCGCGGCACCGAACCCGCGGGCCTCCGCGACCACCTCGACGGTCTGCCGCATGTTCTCCTCCACCGGCAGTGCGGAGGCGTCGAAGAGCACCGAGTTCCATCCCCGCCGCAGGCACTCGGTGATGACCTCGCGTTCGGGACAGTGGTCCAGGTGCAGGGTGACCGGGACCTCGATGCCGGCGGTCATCGCCTTCCACATGGCGTACAGCACGTCGCTGCCGATGGACCGCACGGTCTTCACGGAGGTCTGCACGATGAGCGGAGAGGCGTTCTCCACCGCGGCCGCCAGAACGGCCTCCATGGTGAGGTCGTTGAACACGTTGATGGCCGGTACGGCGTACCGCTCCTCGAAAGGCCCGGCGAGGATCTCGGTCAGCGGTGTCACACCCACGACGCCTCCACCTCTTCACCGACCCCCGCTCCTCCATTCCACGCCCGGGCCCCACCCGCCGCCACTCCTGGCCCGGCCGGCGGGCACCGGCGCACCGGCCTGCCGGGCCGGGCGCGGAGCGCCGTCCGCCCCTCGCGGCGACCCTGTGGAGACGTGCCGGAATCCGCCCGGAGACGGGACCGCGGGCGGTCCGCGGCCCGAGACCGGCCGCAGGCGCCGGCGCCTTGCCCGAGGCGCCCGCACCGACGCGACCGGACGCCGCACGTCCACAGAGGAGTTCATCCTGCGTCCGCGCACACGCATGGCCGCCGCGGCCTGCACCGCGCTCGCACCACGGGCCGTGGCCGCGCCCGTGTTCTGGGAGACCGGCAGGACCCGACCGTCACCGCGCCCGGCCTGCGGCCCGCCGCCGACCGTGCCGCCGTCCGCCGAGGTCACCGTGCTGTGCGGACCTCCCTGCTACCAGTAGGTCCGCCGCCCCGCCCGTGCGGCACGGAGCGCAGCCGGACGGTCACATCGGACGGTGTCCGGGAATGGGGGACATGTCATCACGCGTTGGCCGTGCAGGACGACGAGTACCGGAGCACGACGTGAGCGCTGCGATGATCGCGACATCCCTGGTCGACACCTTGCGTGGATGGGGCCGCTCCGCGCCGGGACGTCTGTGGCTGGCCGGTCCGCTGCTGCTGATCGTGGCGATCCCGGTGGCCGACGGGTTCCTGCCGCCGGACATCCATCTCGCCCACCTCCTCGTCGTCGCCGTGGCGGTCACCGCGGTCGGGGCCGGGCCGCGCGCCACCGCGCTGATCGGCGTGCTGGCGGTCATCGCGCTGGTCCTGGCCGGCATGGAGCGGCGGACGCTGAGCACCGAGAGCGTCCTCGTGGAGATCGCCGCCCTCCTCGCCGTCTCCGTCTTCTTCGTCCTGTTCACGCGGCTGCGGGACCGGCGGGAGAGCGAACTCGTCCGGGCGCGCTCGGTGTCCGACGCGGCACAGCGTGTCGTCCTGCGGCCGCTGCCGCAGCGGGCCGGTCCCGTCGTCCTCGCCGCCCGGTACCGCAGCGCGGAAGCGGACGCGACCATCGGCGGCGACCTCTACGCCGCCGCGCGGATCCCCGGCTGCACCCGCCTGCTCATCGGTGACGTCCGGGGCAAGGGGCTGCCCTCCATCAGCGACACGGCGATCGTGCTGGGCGCCTTCCGGGCCGCGGCGCACCGCCGGATCCCGCTGCCGGAACTGGTCGCCTACATCGAGGACGCCGTCCGCTGGGGGTTCGCGGAGTTCTCGGAGCCGGCGGAGGACGTTGCCGAGCGGTTCGTGACCGCCGCCGTCATGGACATCCCGGACGACGAACCCGTCCTGCACCTGGTCAGCGCCGGGCATCCGCCGCCGCTCCTGCTGCGCGGCTGCGCCAGGAAGCCGCTGGTGCTGGCGGTCCCCGAGCCCGCGCCGCCGCTCGGCCTCGGCGTGTGGCCCGCCGGTGCGCACGGCACGGACGGGGCGTGCGCCTGTTACGCGGCGGCGACCTTCCCGTTCGCGCACGGCGACCGGCTGGTGCTCTACACGGACGGCGTGAGCGAGGCCCGGAACGGCGACGGCGACTTCTATCCGCTCGCCGAGCGCGCCACGGCCTGGGCGGACGCGACGCCCGGTCTGCTCGTCGAACGGCTCGCCGCGGACGTCCGCGCGCACACGGGCGGCCGGCGGGACGACGACATGGCCATGATCGTCGTACAGCGCGACTGACCGACGTCACGAGGGCGCCCGCACCGGCCGGTCCCGCTCGGCCGAAGGGCATCACGAGGGCGCGTTCCCCGACGGTCCCGACCCGACGACATCGCGAGGGTGCCCGCCCCGGACGGTTCCCGCCCCGACGCCCACGCCGACCGGAAAGCGCTGTCGCCGTGCTCGAAACCCCCGCTCGCAACCATCAGTTCCAGCCGATGTTCTGATGCGGTCATGACAGTCTCGGGCGGCGGATGCCAATCTGCTCTCCGGAAGTTCACCGTCCACTCACAGGTACCTCACGCAGTACCCGCATCTCCTTTCTCGTGTCATGCGCATGCCCGAGCGGACGTCATCCCGTCGCCCCGTGCCCATGCGCCCCTTCCCCCGCACCCGCGCGCCGCCGGACGGCTCGACCCAGCCGACCCGCTCTCCCGGGCCCCACCGGGCCCGACCACCCCACAGAAGGAGAACGCCATGTTCCGGCAGGACCGTCACCACCGCCGAGTCAGAGGCAGCGCCGGCCTGGCGCTGGCCGCCGCCACCACCCTGCTCGCGGCCGGCCTCCAGCAGGGCACCGCCCTGGCCTCGGCCGACGCACCCGCCCCCGCCAGGATCCAGGCCACCCCCCGCGCCGGCGCCGCCCCCGCGACGCTGTCACCGGCCCGGCACGCCGCGCTGCTCAAGAGCGCCGCGACCGCCGCCGCGGACACCGCGAAGACGCTAGGCCTGGGCAGCGCCGAGAAGCTCGTCGTCAAGGACGTCACCCAGGACGCCGACGGCACGACCCACACCCGCTACGAGCGCACCTACGCGGGCCTGCCCGTCCTGGGCGGAGACCTGGTCGTGCACCGCAGCGGTGCCCGCCTCACGGTGACGAAGGCCACGAAGGCGGCCCTCGCCCTGCCCACCACCAGGGCGAAGATCTCCGCGGCCACGGCACGGGACCGGGCGCTCACCACCGCGGCGAAGGCGGGCGCCGAGCACCCCGCGGTCGGCACCTCCCCCCGGCTCGTCGTCTGGGCCGCCTCCAACCGGCCGACGCTGGCCTGGGAGTCCGTCGTCGGCGGCTTCCAGGACGACGGCACGCCCAACGAACTCCACGTCATCACCGACGCGGCGACCGGCAAGCAGCTCTTCCGCTACCAGGGCGTCGAGACCGGCGTCGGCACCGGGCAGTTCGACGGGACCGTGCCGCTCGGCACCACGCTCTCCGGCTCGACCTACCAGCTCGTCGACGGCGACCGCGCGGGCCACCGCACCTACGACCTGAACCAGGGCACCTCGGGCACCGGCACCCTGTTCACCGACGACAACGATGTCTGGGGCGACGGCACGGTCGCCAACCGGCAGACCGCGGGCGTGGACGTCGCCTACGGCGCGGCGGCCACCTGGGACTTCTACAAGGACGTCTTCGGCCGCAACGGCATCCGCAACGACGGCGTCGCCGCCTACAGCCGCGCCCACTACGGCAACAACTACGTCAACGCCTTCTGGCAGGACGCCTGCTTCTGCATGACGTACGGCGACGGCTCCGGCAACACCCACCCGCTCACCGCGCTCGACGTGGCCGCGCACGAGATGAGCCACGGCGTCACCGCCGCCACCGCGGGCCTCACGTACTCCGGCGAGTCGGGCGGCCTGAACGAGGCGACCTCCGACATCTTCGCCGCCGCCGTCGAGTTCTACGAGAACCTGCCCGCCGACGTCCCGGACTACCTGGTCGGCGAGAAGATCGACATCAACGGCGACGGCACCCCGCTGCGCTACATGGACAAGCCCTCCAAGGACGGCGCGTCCAGCGACTACTGGAGCCCGTCCCTCGGCGGACTCGACGTCCACTACTCCTCGGGCCCGGCCAACCACTTCTTCTACCTGCTCTCCGAGGGCAGCGGCGCCAAGACCGTCAACGGCGTCTCCTACGACAGCCCCACCTACGACGGTCAGCCCGTCACCGGCATCGGCATCGACAACGCCCGGCAGGTCTGGTACCGGGCACTCAGCACCTACATGACGTCGAGCACGAACTACGCGGGCGCCCGTACCGCCACCCTCCAGGCCGCGGCCGACCTCTTCGGCGCCTACAGCCCCTCCTACCTCGCCGTCGCCAACGCGTGGGCGGCGATCGACGTGGGCGACCGGATCGCGCTCGGCGTCAACGTGGCGCCGATCGCGGACCAGATCAGCGGCGTCGGCCAGGAGGTGTCCCTCCAGGCGGACGCCTACACCACGAACTCCGGCGCGGCCCTGACCTACACGGCGACCGGCCTGCCGGACGGGCTCACCATGAGCGACACGGGCCTGATCACCGGCACCCCCACCACGCTCGGGACCAGCGACGTCACGATCACGGTCACCGACGACACCGGCGCCTCCGCCACCCGCAGCTTCTCCTGGCAGGTGGCCTACATCTACGCCAACTCCAGCCGGGTCGACATCCCCGACAACGGCCCCGCGGTGGAGTCCCCGGTGACCGTCACCGGCCGCACCGGGAACGCCTCCGCCACCACCCAGGTCTACGTCAAGATCGTCCACACCTACCGGGGTGACCTGACCGTCGACCTGGTGGGCCCCGACGGAACCGCCTACTCCCTGCTGAACCGCAGCGGCGGCTCCGCCGACAACGTCGACCAGACGTTCACCGTCAACGCCTCCGCACAGCCCCTGAACGGCACCTGGAAGCTCCGGGTCCAGGACCGTGCAGCCATCGACGTGGGCTACATCGAGCAGTGGCGGCTCGTTCCCTGAGCCCGTCGCCCGCCTGAGGAGCCGTTGCCCCGGGACGCCCGCCGCGCCCGGGGCGACGGCTCCCGCCGTACGGCCCCGCCCGACCGCCGGTCCTGTCCGCTCAGGTCTCCCGCCGGAGCAGCGCCCGCCAGGACCTGTTCCGTTTGAAGGGCATCTCGAAGATCCGCGAGAACAGCCAGGCCCCGGACACCGAGACCGGCAGCGCCACGGCGAGCGTCAGGCAGAACGTGGGCAGGCCCGGGGCCACGAGACGCGGGGCGACGCGGTGGATCACCGTCAGGACGACCGGCAGGTGGATCAGGTACAGGCTGTAGGAGAAGTCGCCGAGGCCGCGCACCGGGCGGCTGTCCAGCAGCCGCAGGAGCGGGACGGGCCTGCCGGTGGCCACCGCGGCGAGCAGCATCGCCATGGCGGGAGCGACGGCGAGGTCGATCCAGAAGTAGTGGTCCACCGTCCACACGGAGCCCTTGACGAGGCCGACGGCCAGGACGGGCAGGGCGGCCGCCGCCGCGAACCAGGCCCAGGGCAGCCGCCGCACCCGCTCCCGCGCGGCGACGATCCCCGCGCCGATCACACCGGCGACGAACACCGGCGCGAGGTGGGGAGCGAGCAGGTTGTCGCCCTCCACCGGGTTCCCGCCCGGCGCGGCCAGACCGAGAGCGATCACCGGCAGCGCCGCGCACGCGGCCAGGACCACCGCGTTCGTCCGCCGCCGCACGAGGAGCAGCAGCGGGAGGAGCAGGTACAGCTCGGCCTCCACGCCGATCGACCAGAACGCGCCGTTCGGCGTGGGCGCGGTGACCAGGTCCTGGAGGACGAGGCCGAACACCAGGGCGGTACCGGCGGTGGGCGGGCCGTGGTGCGAGGCCGGGACCACGAGGAGCGACACGAGCAGGCTCAGCGCCAGCGCCGCCCAGTACGGCGGCAGGATCCGCCAGGCACGCCGGCGCAGGAACCGGGCGGCACCGCCGGTCCGCCAGCCGTGGCGCGCCGGTGAGAGCGCCAGGGAGAAGCCGGACAGCACCAGGAAGAAGACGACGGCGAGACGCCCGAACATCAGCCCCTTCAGCCACCCGGGCGCGGAACTGTCCGGGTAGCCGGGAAAGGTGTACAACCAGCAGTGGAACAGCACCACATACAGGGCGGCCAGGCCGCGGAGGCCGTCCAGGCCGGCCACCTGCGGGCGGCCGTGCGTCCCCGCCGCCGTCTCCTCCCGCGCGGCCGGGGCGGCCGCTTCGAGCGTGCTGCCGGCCGGACGGCTCAGGTCCGTGGAAATCGTTCGACCCCTTCTCCTGGCGGCGCGTCGCCCGTCGGGCGGTTCCCTGGCGGTGCGCCGGGGCGGCACCGGGCCGCCACCGCACCGTGGTACGTGGCGGCGGCCCGGGAGGTTCAGCGCGGGAGGCGGACGGTGCCGGGTCAGCCGGTCCCGGCGGCCTTCGCGCCGGACGGGGCGACGGCATGCCACCGCGCGTCCCTGCCCTGGCCGTTCGCCTGTCCGGCCGCGGTGTCACCGCTGTACCGGTAGAGCGGCCACCCGGCGAGGGTCAGCTGCTTCTCGCCGTCGCGGTGGACCGTGCCGAGCAGATTCCTGCCCACTCCCGAGGTCCGCACGGCATCGCCGACGATGACCGGCAGCCACGTCTTCGTGCAGGTGCCGGAGCACGTCCACCGGGACGGATCCGGCCGGTCCTCGTCGAAACGGTAGAGGGTCATGCCCCGGTCGTCGGTGACCACGGTGCCGACGCCGGTCACCGCCGTGGCCGCCACACCGGTCGTGACCGCCGAGGGCCCGGTGCTCCCGCCGCCGCCCGCCGCCGGAGCGGCCGGCGCGGAGACCGTGGGGGCCGACGCGGCCGGGGCCGCGGGCGCGGCGCCGCCGGAGCCGGATCCGTCCGAGGAGCCGCACGCCCCGAGCAGGAGCGGGGAGACGAGCCCTGCGGCAAGGAGCAGGGCGATGCGTCGCGGGTTCAAGGAGTCGCCTTTCAGGAGTCGCTGCCACGTGCTCCCTTGGTACGTCGCCCGGCGCCCGCTCTCTCAGCCGCGGTACGGAGATGACGCAGTCTTGACCATGACGACGGGCGGCCGGGCGACGGACGACCCCAGCACGGCCGGGCGCACCGCCCCACCGCGCGTGATCTTGGTGATTCGCCGACCGTTCACACCGGCCTCACCTGGGTGAGGGCGGCCGTTCGGGCTGCGTAGGAAGGGTCCTGGCGGCCTGTCACATCTCACACCCCAGGACGGACTCCGTGACCGATTCACGCGCCCGCCGGTGGCGTCGCAGCCTCCGTGTTCTGCTCGTCGCCGTCGCCGGCCCGACGCTCGCCGTCGGCGCCCTGACCGCGTCCCCCGCCCACGCGGCCGCGGCCGACGACATCCGGATCAACGAGGTGGTGACCACCGGCAGCGTCAACGACTCGGTGGAGCTCTACAACAAGGGCACCGCCTCGGTGAACCTGTCCGGCTGGATCATCAAGGACGACGACAACAGCTCCAAGTACGCGATAGCCGCCGGCACCACGCTCGCCCCCGGCGGGTTCGTGGCCTTCGACGTGCACAACGCTTTCGGTCTGGGCTCCGACGACGAGGCACGCCTCTACCTCGCCGACGGCACCACCCTGGTGGACAGCTTCAGCTGGAGCCAGCACTCCGCCCCGTCGTGGTCGCGCTGCCCGGACGGTACGGGTGCCTTCGGCTCGGCGGCCCTGACGCTGGGCGCCGCCAACGCCTGCGGCTCCGGCGGCGTTTCGCCGTCGGCGTGGCCGGGCGGCGGCTCGGTGGCGACCGCCGACACCAAGAACGCCTTCGGCTCCGACCTCAGCGGCCTCTACCAGGAGGGGAACGTGATGTGGGCGGCGCAGAACAGCGGCAAGCTGTGGCGCCTGGTCCCGAACGGCTCCACCGCCTGGAAGGCCGACACCACCGGCGGCTGGTCCTCCGGCAAGTCCCTGCGGTTCCCCGGCGGTTCCGGCACGCCCGACGACGAGGGCGTCACGCTGACCGGTTCCGGGTCGAGCGGGGGCGTCTACGTGGCGAGCGAGCGCAACGCCGACTCCTCCGGCACCAGCCGGCTGTCCGTCCTCAAGTACGACGTGAGCGGCACCGCCGGCACGCTCACCGCCGCCACCGAGTGGAACCTCACCCCGGACCTGCCGTCCGTGGGCTCCAACCTCGGCCTGGAGGGCATCACCTGGGTCCCGGACGCGGCCCTGACCGCCGCCGGGTTCAAGGACGCCTCCACCGGCGCGGCCTACAACCCGGCCGGCTACGGCTCCCACACGGGCGGCGTGTTCTTCGTCGGCGTCGAGGGCACCGGCATGATCTACGGCTACGTCCTCAAGGACGGCGGCACCTTCACCCGCGTCGCGTCCGTCAGCAGCGGCATGGCCGGCGTGATGGAACTCCAGTGGGAGCCGCAGGCCTCCCGCCTCTGGGCGGTCTGCGACGACACCTGTGACGGCCAGCACCGGACCCTGAAGATCAACGCGTCCGGGGTCTTCGCCACCACCGCGGTCTACAACCGTCCGTCCGGCATGGACAACCTCAACAACGAGGGCTTCTCGGTCTCCGGCTCCGACGCGTGCACGGGCGGCAGCAAGCCCGTGTACTGGTCCGACGACAGCAACGACAGCGGCCACGCCCTGCGCCGGGGCACGATCACCTGCTGACCCCGCCGGCGCGCCGGCACCCGGCGGTATCGTACGCGCGGCACCGCACGCACCACCCGAGTTCAGCGTCAACTCCCGTACCGGCACGTCGACTTCACCGACGTGCCGGTTCCTTGTCGCCCCTCCCGGAGGAACCGTGGCAACCAGCCGCCCCCACCGTCCCCGTGTGCAGCCGTCCCGACGCAGATCCCTCGCCCTGACGGCGGCCCTGGCCGCCGTCTGCTGCGCCGGCCTCACCCACCCCGTCCAGGCGCACGCCGACTCCGCCGCCGACCGTGCCGCCCTCGCCCAGTGGTGGGCCCCCGTCACCTTCCAGGATGTCGACTCCACCGGCGAGACCGCGCTCGGCGGAAAGTCCGACTACCTCACCTCCTACGACTACGACGGTGACCTCGACGGCCGCGACAACTGGGAGAACACCGGCCAGAACGCGCTCGCGGCCCACGTGTACTACTCGGTGGTCCGGACCCCGTCCTTCTCCTACCTGCTGTACACGTACTTCCACCCGCGCGACTGGTCGGACGGCGTGCTGGACAACTACCAGGAGGACCTCACCGAGCACGAGAACGACTCCGAGGGCGTCCTCGTCGTCGTCGCCGACGACGGCTCCGCGCACGGGAAGCTGAAGGCCGCGATCACCGTCGCGCACAGCAACTTCTACTCCTGGGTGCCCGCGGGCAGCGACTTCACCAGCGGGCAGGAGAGCGTCGACGGCACCCTGAAACTCCAGGGCGATCCGCACGACGACGGCCACGGACGGCCGTTCACCACCCAGCAGCCCAACACCCATGCCACGTGGGCCGAGGGCTACCTCTCCAAGGAACGCGACCAGTACGCGAACGGCGACGGCATCGTCTACTACCCCGGCACCGCCGCCGAGGTGCCGTCCGGATCGAACGACCGCGACGTGCAGTACACGCTGACCGACGTCTTCGCCCCGAACGGCATGTGGGCCAACCGCAACCTGACCACGCTGTTCGCCACCCCGGACACCTTCGCCGGCGACACCAGCTCCAACCCCTACGGCGCCAAGTGCGGTGCCGGCGGCGTCCTCGGCCCGGCCAACGGCGCCTGCGACACCAACGCGGCCAACCCGCCCTGGGCCTGGGACGACGGCGACGACCTGCCCGGCCGCGGCTACCTCGCCACCGACCCTGCCGAACTCGTCTGGGACTACTTCGACTGGACCGGCAAGCCCTCCTCGCCCGACCTCGCCTACACCTGGAACGAGTACGACGGCATCACCTCGTGACACCCCGTACCACCCACGTCACTCCGCCGTGAACGGGGGCTCGACGCGCGCGATCGGCCCGGAGCTGGTGTGCTGGGGGAGGGGGTGTGACCGTACCCGTCGTACCCGCTCCGGGAGAGACGTATGAGTACCTACCGAGTCGCGCAGGTGACCACCGCGGGCGGACCCTTCGAGATCGTCGAACGCGAGGTGCCCCGGCCGGGTCCCCGGCACGTGCGGATCGCCGTGGAGGCCTGCGGGGTCTGCCACAGCGACAGCTTCTTCGTGAACGCCGGGCTGCCGGGCATCACCTTCCCCGTGGTGCCCGGACACGAGATCGCCGGGCGGATCGAGGAGATCGGCGAGGGCATCGACGACTGGGGCTGGCAGGTCGGCGACCGGGTGGGCGTCGGCTGGTTCGGCGGCAGCTGCGGCCACTGCACGCCCTGCCGGCAGGGCGACTTCATCGTCTGCGAGAACCTGCGGGTGCCCGGCTGGTCCTACGACGGCGGCTTCGGCGAGCGGGTCGTCGCCCCGGTCGACGCCCTGGCCCGCATCCCCGAAGGCCTGGCCGCCGCCGACGCCGCACCCCTGGGCTGCGCGGGCGTGACCACCTTCAACGGGCTGCGGCGCAGCCCGGCCGAACCCGGTGACCTGGTCGCCGTGGTAGGCCTCGGCGGGCTCGGCCACCTCGGCGTGAAGTACGCGGTGGCCATGGGCTTCGAGACGGTGGCCATCGCCCGCGGCGCCGAGAAGGCCGACTTCGCCAAGCAGCTCGGCGCCCACCACTACGTCGACTCCACGGCCGCCACCCCCGTAGCCGACGCCCTCCAGTCGCTCGGCGGCGCCAAGGTCGTCCTCGCCACCGCGGGCAACTCCCAGGCCATCTCGGCGGCCGTCGACGGTCTCGCCCCGCGGGGCGAGCTGGTGGTGATCGGCATCGACCCCGAACCCATGGGGATCAGCCCGCTCCAGCTGCTCATGCGCGCCCGGGAGGTGCGCGGCCATCCCTCCGGCACCGCCCAGGACGTGCAGGACACCCTGGACTTCAGCGCCCTGCACGGGATCCGGCCGACCATCGAGACCGTGCCGCTGGAGGAGGCGGGCGCGGCCTATCAGAGGATGATGGACGGCGGCGCCCGCTTCCGCATGGTGCTCACGTACGGCTGAACCGCCCGGTCACCGCCGCCGCACCGCGCGGGCCGCGAGCAGCGCGATGTCGTCCTCCGAGCCGACGGCGAGGTGGTCGAGGACCGTGTCGACGATCTTGTCCAGCGGGTCGCCGGGCGACAGGGTCAGGCTCGTCAGCCGGGCCAGACCGCGGTCGATGTCCTCACCGCGCCGCTCCACCAGCCCGTCGGTGTACAGCAGCAGCACACCGCCGCGTTCCGGGGTGACACGCTGCTCGTACCGGCCGAGGCCGCTGCCCAGCGGCGGGCCGACCGGCACCGGCACCAGCTCGATCCCGCCGTCCGGGGCCAGCCACACCGGCGGCAGGTGCCCGGCGCTGGCATAGGTGAGCGTGGCGACGTCGGCGTCACCGAGCGCGAGGAAGCAGGTCGCCACCCGCTCGAAACCGGAGTCCGAGACCATCCGGTCCGCGTGCTCCAGGATCCGGCGCGGGGAGAGCCCCGCGCGGGCCAGCGCGCGGAGCGTGGAACGGTAGTGGCTCATGGCCACCGCCGCCTCCACGCCGTGCCCCATCACGTCCCCGATGACCAGCATCGTCCGGCCGTCCGGCAGGGCCAGGACGTCGTACCAGTCACCGCCGATCAGCGACTCGTCGTCGGCCGGCCGGTAGCGTGCGGTGGTCTCCACGCCACCGTGCTGCCGCAACCGGCCGGGCTCGGCCAGCAGGGCCCGCTGCAGTTCCAGGGCCATGGTGTGCTCGCGCTCGAACCGCACCGCCCGGTCCAGGGCGCGCGCGGCACGGGCGGCGAGTTCGCGGGCCACCGTGGCGTCCTCGTTCGAGAACGGCGCGGAGTCCCCGGCCCGGGCCAGCTGCAGGCTGCCGAGGTACCGGCCGTCCGAGACCAGCGGAGCCAGCAGCACCGAGTGCACACCGGCGGTCAGACACGCACGGGCCGGCGGCCAGCTCGGGATCAGCGCACGCCACTGCGCCGCGGTGATCGCGTTGCGCCGCAGGACCCGGCCCGCCGCCAGGCCCCGCCGGGCCCCGATGCCGCGCGGCCAGCCGACCAGCTCACCGCGCGCGTCCAGGGCCGCGAGCCCGGTCACCAGATCCGGCCGGGTCGCGTAGGCGGACAGCCGTACCGGCGCTCGCCGCCCCGACGCCGTGTCCGCCGGCACCAGCTCCACCCCGGCCGCGTCCGCCAGCTCCGGCACGACGAACTCCGCCAGCTCCCGGCAGGTGCCGGCCACGTCGGTGCCGGTGCCGATCCGGGACGCCGCCGAGTCCAGCAGCGCCAGGCGCCGGTGGGCACGCTCCAGCTCGTACAGGTACTGCTGCGGCTCGCTGATCTCCAGGCCGACCCCGGCGACCCCCACCACCTTGCCGCTGCTGTCCACCATCCGGTGGTACACGCACCGCCACTCGCGGACCTGGTACGGCGAGTCCACCCAGGTCCGCCCGGAGACGATGGTCTCGCGCGGCCGTCCGTCGTGCAGGACGTCCCGCAGCACCGCCTCCGGCCGCTGGATGTGCGGCAGCACCTCGTGCAGGGTGTGCCCGAGGTACGCGGCGGCGGGCAGTCCCGTCATCCGGGCCATGTGCGGGTTGACGTACAGGTAGCGCAGGTCGGTGTCGAGGACCGCGAAGCCGACGGCCGCGCCCTCGACGATGCCGCGGAGCAGGTCGATGTAGCCGATGTCGACGGGGGGTGCGCCCGAGGAGGCCGGTCGTCGCGAGGAGGTGTCCCTGTCCACCCGGTCCTCCTCGCCTGCCCCCGCCCACGGCCGCCCTCATCCTCCACCAGGTCCCGGAATCCCGCATCCCGGGACATACCGCCGCCCGCGCGCTCACAACGCCCGACCCCGGCCGGTGCGGCGGCCTTAACCCCCGTGGATCAGGAGCGGTGACGCCGGCGAAACCCCCGCTGCGTACGGTCGGCGCCGGAGAACAGCGCCCGACCAGCCAGGACAAGGGGGTGACCGTGGCCGCGCCGGACTCGCGCAGCACCGACACCGCGACCGTGCGGACGGTCTGCTCGTACTGCGGGGTGGGCTGCGGCCTGGTCCTGGACGTAGGCAGCGGACCGGACGGCCGCCGTACCGTCCTCGGGGCCTCGGGCGACAAGGCGCACCCGGCCAACCGCGGGCGGCTGTGCACCAAGGGCGCCACCACCGCCGACCTGCTCGCCGCACCCGGCCGCCTGACGACCGCCCTGGTGCGGCCCGCGCGCGGCGAGCAGGCCGTCCCCGCGGCGCTGGACGCGGCGGTCGCCGAGACCGCGCGACGGCTGCGCGCGACCGTCGACGAGCACGGCCCGGACGCCGTCGCCCTCTACGTCTCCGGCCAGCTGAGCCTGGAGGCCCAGTACCTGGCCAACAAGCTCGCCAAGGGCTTCCTGCGCACCGCCACCATCGAGTCCAACTCCCGGCTGTGCATGGCCGGCGCCGGCACCGGCTACAAGCTCTCCCTCGGCGCCGACGGCCCGCCCGGCTCCTACGACGACCTCGACCGGGCCGACGTCTTCCTCGTCATCGGCTCCAACATGGCCGACTGCCACCCCGTCCTCTTCCTGCGCCTGATGGACCGGGTCAGGGCGGGCGCGAAGCTGATCGTCGTCGACCCGCGCCGCACCGCCACCGCCGCGAAGGCCGACCTCTTCCTCCAGGTACGGCCGGGCACCGACCTCGCGCTGCTCAACGGCCTGCTGCACCTGCTGCACGTCGACGGGCACACCGACCCCGCCTTCATCGCCGCCCACACCGAGGGCTGGAAGGCGATGCCGGACTTCCTCGCCGACTACCCGCCCGCCACCGTCGCCGCCATCACCGGCGTCCCCGAGGCCGCCCTGCGCACGGCCGCCCGGCTGATCGGCGAGGCGGGGGAGTGGACCAGCTGCTGGACCATGGGCCTCAACCAGTCCACCCACGGCACCTGGAACACCAACGCGCTGGTCAACCTGCACCTCGCCACCGGAGCGATCTGCCGCCCCGGCAGCGGGCCGTTCTCCCTCACCGGCCAGCCCAACGCCATGGGCGGGCGGGAGATGGGATACATGGGCCCGGGACTGCCCGGCCAGCGGTCGGTCCTGTCCGACGCCGACCGGGCCTTCGCCGAGGACGTGTGGGGGCTCGCGTCCGGCACGATCCGCGCGGACGGCACCGGCCGGGGCACGGTCGAGATGTTCCGGCGGATGGCCGACGGCGAGATCAAGGCCTGCTGGATCATCTGCACCAACCCGGTCGCCTCCGTCGGCAACCGGCGGACCGTCATCGAGGGCCTGGAGGCCGCCGACTTCGTCGTCACCCAGGACGTGTTCGGCGACACCGAGACCAACGCCTACGCCGACGTCGTGCTGCCCGCCGCCCTGTGGACCGAGTCCGAGGGCGTCCTCGTCAACAGCGAGCGCAACCTCACCCTCGCCCGCCCCGCCACCGACCCGCCCGGCGAGGCCACCGCCGACTGGCGGCTGATCGCCGCGGTCGCCCGTGCCATGGGCTTCGAGGACGGCTTCCGCTACGACGACGCGGAGCAGATCTTCGAGGAGATCAAACGCTTCCACAACCCGGCGACCGGCTACGACCTGCGCGGAGTCAGCTACGCGAGGCTGCGCGACGCCCCGGTCCAGTGGCCCGCGGCCACCGCCGACGGCCCCGACCGCAACCCGGTCAGGTACGTCGGCCCGGACGGCACGCCCACCTTCCCCACCGCCTCCGGACGCGCCGTCTTCTATCCTCGCCCGCATCTCGACCCCGCCGAGATGCCCGACGACGACCATCCGTTCGTCCTGAACACCGGCCGCGTCGCGCACCAGTGGCACACCCTCACCAAGACCGGGAAGGTCGCCAGGCTCAACAGGCTCGACCCCGGCCCGTTCGTCGAGGTCCACCCCGAGGACGCGGCCGCGCTGGGCCTCGCCGACGGCGACCCCGTCGAGGTCGCCTCCCGGCGTGGCCGGGCCGTGCTGCCTGCCGTCCTCACCGACCGGGTGCTGCCCGGCACCTGCTTCGCGCCCTTCCACTGGAACGACCTGTTCGGCGAGTACCTCAGCGTCAACGCGGTGACCAACGACGCCGTCGATCCGCTGTCCTTCCAGCCCGAGTTGAAGGTGTGCGCGGTGGCGCTGACGAGGGCGTCCGCGCCGGTGAACGTGCGGATGCCGGGCGTCGGGGAAGCCCCGGCCGCGCTGCCCCCGGCCCCGCTGCCCCCGGCCGCCTCCACGGCGTTCGAGGCGTTCGGCCTGGCCCCCGCACCGCCTCCGGTCCTCACCGAGCCCGAACGGCAGTACCTGACCGGATTCCTCGCCGGCATCCCGGCCGGCGCACCCGGCGTCCCCGTCCTGCCCCCGGACGCGCCGTTCGGCCCCGGACACGCCCGGTGGGTCAACGGCACCCTGGCCGGCCTGTACTCGCGGGCGCCACAGGCCGCGGCGGCGGAGCCGGACACCCGCCGGGTGGTGGTCCTGTGGGCCTCGCAGACCGGCAACGCCGAGGAGTTCGCCGCCACCGCCGCCGGACGGCTCACCGAAGGCGGCCACCCGGCCGCCCTGCTCGCCATGGACGAGGCCGACCCGGCCGCGCTGCCCGCGGACGCCGACCTGCTCCTCATCACCAGCACCTTCGGCGACGGCGACGCCCCCGACAACGGCGCCGGCTTCTGGGACGGCCTCGTGGGCCTCGACGCAGGGCGCCTGGCCGGGCGACGGTACGCCGTGCTGGCCCTCGGGGACTCCAGTTACGACGACTTCTGCGGGCACGGACGGCGCCTGGACCGGCGTATGGACGAACTCGGCGCGGTGCGGCTCGCCCCGCGCGCCGACTGCGAACCGGACTTCCTGCCCACGGCGCGGACCTGGCTCGACCAGGTGCTCGCCGCCCTGGGGAACGGCACCGCGCCCGCGCCCGCCCCGACCGGCGGGCCCGCCCCCGCACCCTCCTGCGGCCCCACCCCCTCCGACTCCGCTACTGCCCGGCTGGTCGGCAACCGGCTGCTCGGCGCGCCCGGTGGCGGCAAGGAGGTCCGCCGTTTCACCTTCGACACCCGGGAGAGCGCCACCCCGCTGGTCTACGAGGCGGGCGACGCACTCGCGGTCATGCCCCTCAACTCCCCGGATCTGGTCGCGGAATGGCTGAGCGTCACCGGCCTCGACGGGACGGCCGGCGTGCCCGTCGAGGGCGCGGGTGAGGTCCCGTTCGCCGAAGCCCTCTCGCGGCACCTGGACATCACCCGGATCACCCCCGACCTGCTCCGCTTCACCGCCGAACGCACCCGGGACCCACGCGAACCGCGCAAGCTGCTGCGGCCGGACAACAGGGACCAACTGGCCGGCTGGTGCTGGGGACGTCAGGCGGTTGACGTCGCCGCCGAGTTCGGGATCCGGGCCACGGCCGCCGAGTGGGCGGGGGTCCTCGGCAGGCTGCGGCCGCGCCTGTACTCGATCTCCTCCAGCCCGCTGACCGACCCCCACCTGATCTCCACCACCGTCTCCGTGGTCCGCTTCGAGAACCTGCACGGCAGGCCCCGGCAGGGCGTGTGCTCGCCGTTCCTCGCCGACGCCGGGCCCGGCACCCCGGTCCCGGTGCAGGTCCGCCGCTCCCCGCACTTCCGTCCGCCCGCCGACCCGGCGACACCCATGGTGATGGTCGGCCCCGGCACCGGGGTGGCACCGTTCGTCGGCTTCCTCCAGGAGCGCCGCGCCCGCGGCCATCACGGACCCAACTGGCTCTTCTTCGGCGAACAGCACCGCGCCCACGGCTTCTACTACGAGCGGGAACTCACCGAACTGCTCGCCGAGGGCGCCCTGAGCCGCCTCGACACCGCCTTCTCCCGTGACCAGCGGGCCACGATCTACGTCCAGGACCGGATGCGTGAACACGGCGCGCTGCTGTGGTCCTGGCTCCGGGACGGCGCCCACTTCTACGTGTGCGGGGACGCCTCCCGGATGGCGAAGGACGTCGACCGCGCCCTGCGGGACATCGCGGCCGTGCACGGCGGGCTGTCCGAGGACGAGGCCGCCGGATACGTCAAACAGCTGGCGGCGGACCGGCGTTATCTCCGGGACGTCTACTGATGATCGGTCAGCTGCAGCATGGTCAGCGCCAGTTGGAGCCGGAAGCGGCCCTGCGGGGTGCGCGCCGACCAGCCCAGCAGATGCTCCGCGTGCGTCAAGCGGACCTGCAGCGTGGAGTGGTGGACGCCGACCTCGGCGGCCGCCGCCCGCAGGCTCGCCGTCGAGGCGACGGCGTGCAGCGTGCCCAGCATCCACGGCGCCTTTGCCGCCGCGGCCCGTACGGCGCGGACGTCGGGCGCGGGCTCCGCCCCGGGGACGACGAGGCCGGCCAGCAGCGCGACCCCGCCCAGCTCGTCGGCGTGCACGACGCCCGCCGCCGGTCCCCGCGCATCCCCGTCGGAGGCGAACCGCAGCGCGGTGACGGCCGCCGCCCAGGACCGCGGGAGATCCGGCACGGCCACCGCCGGGCCCACGCCGGCGCGTCCCGCCGTCGCCACCGTGTGCCCGTCCGCCACGATCCGGGGCGGACCGCCGGCCACCGCCACCGCCCGCACCCGTAGGGACGGGTCACCGGGATCCAGACCGAGCCGCCGCGCCGCGTGCAGCCGGGCCGCCGCCGGGGCGTCGGCGTCCAATACCGTCTCGACCAGCGCCGGATCGTCCACGGGCGGGGCCGGTGCGCGGCCCCGGGTGCGGTCGAGTACGGACCGTACGGCCGCCGAGGCCCGCTCCAGGATCACCGCGTCGACCACGCTCGGTCCCTCGGACCCGGCCCGCTCCAGCCAGAGCGCCGGCGGGCCGTCCGGCACCAGCGGCACGCACGGCCAGCCGGGATCGGGAGCGCCGGCGCGGTCCTCGCGCCGCCCGTCCGGCACCACCCGCACCCGCACCCGCCGGTCCGCGTCGACCAGCGGGGCCGGACATCCGGAGAGCACGGCGGCCCCGCGCACCAGCGCCTCCAGCCCGGCCCGGCTCTCGGCCAGCCGGTCGAAGTAGGCGATCACCGAGACAGCGGCCCCGGCATCCGGATCCACCGCGGCCAGGCGCCCCGCCAGCTCTTTCATACGGCCATGATGCGCCATCGAACGGTCCGCGGAGGAGGACCGGAGCCGACGGACGGCCGAATCAAACCCCCGGTCGGACCGTGATACCGCGCGCCCCCGAGGCTGCCCTGACGAGGCGTTTCATCCGGAAGCGGTCAAGAGTGAGCAGGTTCGGTCGTTTTCGCATCGCCGGTATCACCGAGGTCCGTGGGTACTACAGTTGCTCTGCTCAACGGTGGGGATCCTGGGGGGATTCATGCAAGAGATGATGAAGGGGTCCAACGTCGCGTTGTCGGCCCTGAGCGAGAACGTCGGCTCGGTGGTCGTCAGCCTGGGGTGGGTGAGCCCGACCGGGGAGGGGGACGCGGACGTGTCCGTGCTGCTCGTCGGCTCCGGCGGCAAGGTGCGCGGTGACTCCGACTTCTACTTCTACAACAACCCGGTGGCGTCCGACGGCAGCGTGCAACTGCTGGGCAAGGCGCCCACGGAGGCCGGGGACGAGGACCGGATCGGCTTCGACCTGACGGCCGTGCCCCAGGACGTCGACAGGATGATCGTGGCCGCCAGCCGGTACCGCGACGCACGCTTCGGCGAGCTGGAGAACCTCACCGTCACGCTGGCCGACGCGGCGGGCGACCCGCTGCTCCGGTTCACGATCGAGGACGCCGACTCGGTGAGCGCGGTCATCTTCGGGGAGCTGTACCGCAGGGCGGGGGAGTGGAAGTTCCGGGCCGTCGGCCAGGGGTACGCGGACGGACTGGCCGGTCTGGCGACCGACTTCGGCGTCGACATCGACGACGACGCCGAGCCGCAGGACGTGCTCGACGGCCCGGCTGACGAGGAACCGGCCGCCGCGGGCGATCCCGAGCCGGTGGTCGAACAGGCGTCGGTGGCGAACCTGGACGGCGTCCCGGGGTCGCGCCCGGCCGCGGAGGACGCGGCGGCGCGGAAGCCGGCCCCGCGACCGCGGACGGCGAAGAAGAAGATCACCCTGCCGAAGGCGGCGGGCAAGTCCCTTGCGGAGAACGAGTCCTGGCGCGAGTCCCGGCTCTTCCCCGTCTCGGCCCTCAAGAGCGACCGGGACCGCGAGACCCGAGCCACCTCGGTCCTCCTCTCCGTGATGGCGCAGGTCCCCGAGTTCGGCAGGCGGCTGACCGCGGGCTTCGGTGCGCCGGCCGGACGCATGGAGGCGTTCACCGAGGTGTCCCTGCCGCACGGCGACTCTCCCCGGCGTCCCGACGGAGTCATCCGTGTCGAGCGGGCAGGCAAGCTGTGGACGGCCCTGGTCGAGACGAAGACCAATGGCAACGCCCTGAAGTCCGACCAGGTGCAGGCGTACATGGACATCGCGGCCCGGCGTGGTTACGAGGCCGTGATCACCCTGTCGAACGACGTCGCCCTCGAAGGCAGTCCGCTGGTCGACGTCAAGATCGACGGGCGTCGCAAGCACAAGGTGGCGCTGCGGCACCTGTCCTGGGCCGAGGTCGCCCACCAGGCCCAGATGCTGATCCGGCACGAGGGAGTCGGCAACCGGGCGCACGCCTGGCTGCTTCAGGAACTGCTGCAGTACCTCCAGCACGAGAACTCCGGCTGCCACGGATTCCAGAACATGGGCCCCGCCTGGGTTCCGGTGCGCAACGGCATCGACGACGAGACCCTGTGCCAGGGAGACCAGCGCGCCCTCGACGTGGTGGAGAGCTGGGAGCGGCTCATCCGGCAGGTCTGCCTGGGCCTGGGCGGTGAACTGGGCCAGAAGGTGCTGCCGGTGCGGGGCTCCAGGGGCGGCAGGGACCCGAGGGAGCGCCGGCGCCTCCTCGCCGACCAGTTGTGCCTCCAGGGACGGCTCCAGGCCGAACTGCGCATCGAGGGGACGCCCGGAGTGCTAGCCGTCGTCGCCGATCTGCGCACCGGACGGCTCCGGACGTCCATGGACATCCCGTCCCCCGAACAGGGCTACCCCCTGAGCTGGGTCAAGCGGCTCGTGCGGACCCTGGCGGAGGCGCCGGCCGATCTGCACATCGAGACCCTGCTGGAGGGTGACGCGGCGGGGCCCCGCGGCACGCTCGAACGGCTGCGGCCCGAGCCCGCGGACCTGCTGCCGAAGGCGGACGGCGTCAGAATCACCGGCTTCAGGCTGTCCCTCCTGAAGGGCATGGGCAGTGGCCGCGGCAACGCGGAAACCGGGTTCATCCGCAGTGTGGACGACGCGGTGCAGCGGTTCTACGGCAGCGTCGCCGTCCAGCTCGACCGGTCGGCGGTCCGGCGGCCCCCCGTGCGGCAGCCGGTGGCTGTCGGGTGACCTTCGTTCAGTGCGCCAGGAGCCGGCGCAGCCAGTCCAGGTGGGCTTCGCGGGCCGATCGGGACAGGGCGGCCTGCGGGGCGAAGCCGTCGAAGCCGTGGAAGCCGCCGGGCCAGACGTGGAGTTCGGCGACGCCGCCCGCCTGCCAGATGCGGGAGGCGTAGGCGACGGTCTCGTCGCGGAAGGTCTCCGCGGAGCCGACGTCGAGGAAGGCGGGCGGGAGGCCGGTGAGGTCGGTGGCGCGGGCGGGGGCCGCGTAGGGGGAGACGGCGTTGCCGCCGCGGGCCTCGCCCAGGAGAGCGGTCCAGCCGGTCTCGTTGGCCGTGCGGTCCCAGACGCCGAGGCCCTGCATCTGGTGGCCGGACGGGGTGTCGTTGCGGTCGTCGAGCATCGGGCACATCAGCATCTGGCCGATCACCGGCGGGCCTTGACGGTCCCTCAGGAGGAGGGCCAGGGCCGCGGTGAGGCCGCCGCCCGCGCTGGCACCGGCGATCACGATCCACTCCGGGTCGCCGCCGATCTCCCGCGCGTGCTCCGCCGTCCACAGCAGGCCCGCGTACACGTCCTCGACCGGCGCCGGATGCGGATGCTCGGGCGCCAGCCGGTACTCCACCGAGACCACCACCGCGCCCAGTTCCCGCGCCCAGGCCAGCGGCGCGTCCACGCCCACCCGGTTGGTGCCGAGCACCATGCCGCCGCCGTGCACGTGGTAGATCACCGGCAGCGGGCCGGGGACCGGAGGCGCGGTGGGCCGGCAGACCAGGAGCGAGATCTCGGGCGCGCCCGCCGGGCCGGGCACCGCGCGGTCGGTCACCTCAAGGCCCCGTCCAGGGTGAGGTCCGTCTCGGCGAGCTGCCGCAGCCCCTCGCTCCGCCGGACCGTCTCGATGTCCTGCGGTGTGAGCACGGGGGAGACCACCTCCCTGACCAGTTCCAGAGCGGCGGCGAGTTCGGGGTCGAACGGGGGAGGTACGGAGGTCATGGCGGCTCCTCGCGGCTGCGGCGGACGTGCGGCTCGTACAACCATGATCCGCGCGCACCGCCCGCCGCCGGGGCCGCCGGACGGCGGAACCTCTCCGCCGTCCGGCGGGTGGTCCGGCGTCCGGCGCGCCTTGACTTCGAGAGTGCTCGAAGTTCTAGCGTCGGAAGGACAGCACACGATCCGGGCGGAACGGAGAACGGCCATGCGCGTGGGCGTGCACATCAACCGGTTCAACCACCCTGGCGGCGGCCCCGCACTGAGCGCCGAACTCGCCGCCGCGGGTGCCGCGGCCGAGGCGGCGGGCGTCAGCTGGCTCTCGGTGATGGACCACTACTTCCAGATGGAGTTCAACGGTGGCGCCGAGGACGCCATGCTGGAGGCCTACACGACGCTCGGCTACCTCGCCGGCCGCACCTCCACCGTCCGGCTGGGCGCCCTGGTGACCGGAGTGACCTACCGCCACCCCGGACTCCTCGCCAAGATCGCCACCACCCTGGACGTGGTGTCCGGCGGCCGGGCCACGCTGGGCATCGGGGCCGCCTGGTACGACCGTGAGCACCACGGTCTCGGCGTGCCCTACCCGCCGCTCGCGGAGCGCTTCGAGCGGCTGGAGGAGACCCTGCGGATCTGCCTGCAGATGTGGGACCCGGAGAACGACGGCCCCTTCGAGGGCCGGCACTACCGCCTCGCCGAGACGCTCTGCGTGCCGGCGCCGGTCAGCTCGCCGCACCCGGAGATCATGATCGGCGGCGGCGGGGAGAAGAAGACCCTGCGCCTGGTCGCCCGGTACGCGGACGCCTGCAACCTGATCCCCTCCTCGCCGGAGGAGCTGCGGCACAAGCTGGAGGTGCTGCGCGGCCACTGCGACACGGCCGGACGCGACTACGACAGCATCCGCAAGACCATCGCGTACACCGGGGACGCGGCCACCGACGGGGACCTGGACGCCTTCATGCGGGACATCGAGGGATACGCCGGGCTGGGCCTCGACACCGTCATCCTCGGCCCGCGCCTCGGCGAGACCTCGCGGTGGATGGAGAGCTTCGTGGCCCCGGCCGTCGAGCGGCTCGCCGCGGTCGGCTGAGACACGAAGGGGCCGGGACTCACCGAGCCCCGGCCCCTTCGTACGGCGGTGCCTCAGGCGGCGACGCCCACGGTGCCGTGCAGGCGCGCGACGACCTCGGTCAGCTGCGCGGCGACCTCGGCGTCGTCGACCGGGTGGGTCTCGGCGAAGCGGGTCACCGAGCCGGGGATCGACAGCTTGATGTCCTCGACGACCTTGCCGCCGGCGATGGCCACGGCCTTGCGGGCCTCGTCCTGCGCCCACACGCCGCCGTACTGGCCGAAGGCGGTGCCGACGACGGCGACCGGCTTGCCGCCGAAGGCGCCGGCGCCGTACGGGCGGGACAGCCAGTCGATGGCGTTCTTCAGGACGGCCGGGATGGTGCCGTTGTACTCGGGGGAGAAGAGCAGGAACGCGTCGGCGGCCTGGGCGGCGGCGCGCAGCTTCGCGGCGGCGGCCGGGACGGCGCCCTCGACGTCGACGTCCTCGTTGTAGAACGGGATGTCGGCCAGGCCCTCGAAGACCTCGACCTCGGCACCCTCGGGGGCGAGCTTGACGGCCGCCTCGGCGAGCTGGCGGTTGTGCGAACCGGCGCGGAGGCTGCCGACGAGGGCAAGGATGCGGACAGACATGGGGGAACTCCAAGGGGGGTGAAACACTGCCGTTACGAATCCGGACCGAGGTCCGGTTAATTTCTAACACCCCAAACGGACCGCGGTCCAGTTCTGTTCCCCATGCTTTACGCTGTCTTCATGTCCAGCGTCCTGCCGCCCCTCCCACAGCCCCAGGAGCCCTTCGACACACCCGAGTTGCTGGAGGTGGGCCCCGCCCCCGAAGAGCAGTGCCTGCGCGCCGACGCCGCCCGCAACCGGGCCCGGCTGCTGGAGGCAGCCGCCCGGCTGATCGCCGAGCACGGTGTGGCCGGCGTCACCATGGAGGCGGTGGCGACGGCCGCCGAGGTCGGCAAGGGCACGGTCTTCCGCCGCTTCGGCGACCGCACCGGGCTGCTGATGGCGCTGCTCGACCACTCCTCACGCCAACTTCAGGCGGACTTCCTGGGCGGCCCGCCGCCGCTGGGCCCGGGCGCCCCGCCGGTCGAGCGGCTGCGCGCGTTCGGGGTCGCGGTGCTGTACCGCTCGGCCGACCAGCTCGACCTCCAGCTCGCCGCCCAGCCCGAGGCCACCCGGCGCTACGCCAACCCGCCCATGCAGGCCCTGCGCACGCACGTCACGATGCTGCTGCGGCGCATCGACCCCGAGGCCGACTGCGACCTGCTCGCCCAGACGCTGCTGGCCTACCTCGATCCGGCCCTCGTCCACCACCTGACCCGGCAGTGCGGGATGCCGATGGAGCGGCTGGAGGCCGGCTGGATCGAACTGGTCGCGCGGATCACGCGGACGGAGCCGCCGCGCTGACGTCCGCCGCGGGCGCGGTGAACATGTCGACCAGGCCCTGCGGGGCGTCGGCCCGGAACAGCATGGCTCCGCTCGCCGCGGACTCCGCGGCCGACCGCTCGGCCCGCGCGAACATCCGCTCCTCGTAGGCGGCCAGCGCGGCCTCGGGGTCGCCGGGGTGCGCGACCAGCGCGAGGCCCAGGTCGGCGCCGTCGATCAGCGCGAGATTGGCGCCCTCGCCGGCGAACGGCGACATCAGGTGCGCCGCGTCGCCGAGCAGCGTGACACCGGGGACCCGGTCCCAGCGGTGGCCGACCGGCAGGGCGTGGATGCGCCGGGGCACCAGGGCGCCCTCGGCGTCCGCGACCAGTGCCCGCAGGCTCTCGTCCCAGCCGTCGAAGTGCTCCAGGACGGCTCGCTTGGCGGCCTCGGTGTCGGTGAAGTCGATCCCGTCCAGCCACTCCTCGGGCGCCTGGACCGCGGTGTACACGTGCAGGCCGCCGTCGCTCTCCCGGTGGGCCAGGAAGCCCCGGCCCGCGCCGAGCGCGAACAGCATGCCGCCGCCCACCACCGTCGCGCTCACCGGATGCCGTACGTCCGCGTCCGGCAGGTCGGTCTCCACGAACGACACGCCGGTGTACGCCGGTGCCGCGTCCGAGAGCAGCGCGCGCACCCGGGACCAGGCGCCGTCCGCGCCGATCAGCAGGGAGGTCGTGAAGGAGGTGCCGTCCGCCAGGGTCACCTCGTGGCGGCCGTCGCCGAGCGCGCGGGCGCCGGTGGCCTTCGCGCCCCAGCGGATCACGCCCTCGGCCAGCGAGCCGACCAGCAGCCTGCGCAGGTCGCCCCGGTCGATCTCGGGCCGGCCGCCGGTGCCGTCGTCGGGCGATTCGAGGCGGACCCGGGCGTCCCGGTCCAGCACCCGGGCCGCCTGGCCGCCGGCGTGCACGTGGGTGAGGAACTCCTCGTACAGCCCGGCCGCGCGCAGTGCCGGCTGGCCGGTGTCGTCGTGGATGTCGAGCATGCCGCCCTGGGTGCGGGCGGCCTCGGAGGCGTCGAGGTCGAAGACGGCCGCCTCGACGCCGTGCACCTGGAGCACCCGGGCCAGGGTGAGCCCGCCGAGTCCGGCGCCGATGATCGCTACGGGGTGGTGGGGAGTCGACATGGTGGTCTCCTACTCGTGGGGTTCGGGTACGGCGGTGTGCTCGATGCCGTTGATCAGGGCCTGGAAGGCCCAGGACGCGCGGGCCTCGGGCGCTCCGGACAGGAGCAGCCCGGACGCGGCGGCGATGTGCGGGTGGGCCCGCGCCGACACCGTGCCGAGTGCGTCGCCGAGCGCGTCCCAGTCGTCGCGGGAGTCCCCGCCCGCGTGTTCGGCCGCGGTCGCGGTGGCGCGCTGGAGCAGCAGGTCGACGCCCCACGCGGCCCGTTCCCGCGGTACTCCGCCCTCGTCGAGCAGGCCGAGCAGGTGCTCGATCAGGTCCAGGTAGTGCGGGCCGCTCGGCCACGCGGTCAGCGCGGAGCGCGCGAGGCTCGGGTACTCCAGCAGCATCCCCGTGTACGCGATGAGCACCCGCTCCAGCCGCTCCCGCCAGTCCCCCTCGGCCGGGGGCGGGGGCAGCGTGCCCAGCAGCTCGTCCAGGACCGCCGCGTGCAGCTCGGCGGTGTTGCGGACGTAGACGTACAGCGAGGCCGGACCCGTGTCGAGCTCCTGCGCGAGGCGTCGCATGGTGACCTTCTGCAGACCCTCGGCGCGCAGGATCCCGACCGCGAGGCCGACGATGCCCTCCCGGGTCAGGGCGGGCTTGGCGGGACGCTCCCGGCGGGAGCGGGGGGTGGCTGGCATGCGAACCACCGTAACGAACATGTTCGTCGCGAACAAGTTCTGAACGAACATGTTCGTCACGACTCACGACGGCCCCGATCCGTCCAACGGTGAACCACCTTGCCCCGCCGCTCCCGCCGTCCCGGCGTTCTGCCAAGATGCCGTACGTCATGGTGCAGATACCGCATACGCCCCCGGCGGCATCGCCGACTCCGCGCTCGGTCCCCACGAGCGCCGATGTGGCCCGCCTGGCCGGCGTCTCCCGCGCGACCGTCTCCTACGTCCTCAACAACACCAGCGCCGTACGGATCAGCGAGCCCACCCGCCGCCGGGTCCACGAGGCCGCGAAGGAACTCGGCTACGTCCCGCACGCGGCAGCCCGCAGCCTGCGCGCCGGCCACAGCCGGATGGTGCTGATGCCCGCCCCCGCCATCCCGGCCGGCCCGCTGTACGGCCAGTTCATCAACGACCTCCAGTGGGCCCTCAGCCGCCTCGACTACACGGTCGTCCAGTACGGCACCGCGGGCCTGCGCGGCGACGAAGCGGCCCGCGCCTGGGCCGAGTTGAGGCCGGTGGCGGTGCTGGTGCCGGGCGCCGGACCGGGTGCCGAGGGCGTCGCCGTGCTCAAGCGGGCCGGCGCCCGCGCCGTGGTCACCCTCGGCCCCGAACGGGTCGACGGCGCGCACGCCCTGCTGATGGACCACGAGGCCGTCGGCCGGTGCGCGGGCGCCCACCTGTACGCGCGCGGCCGGCGCCGCGTCGGCGTGGTGGTCCCCGCCGAGACCGGCCTGGAGAGTTACTCCCGGCCCCGCCTCGAAGGCGTCCGCCGGGCCCTGTACGGCACCGACGCCTCGGTGACCGAGCTGCCGCTCGGCTACACGGAGCAGTCCGCCGGTGAACTCGCCTCGCAGTGGCGGGAGTTGGGCATCGACTCGGTGTTCGCCTACAACGACGAGTACGCCATGCTGTTAATGCGGGCCCTCCAGGACGAGGGCGTGCGCGTTCCCGAGGACACCGCCGTCGTCGGCGCCGACGACCTGATGCTCGGCCGGCTGCTGCGGCCCCGGCTCTCCACGATCCACATCGAGCTGCCCTCCGGCCGTGACCTCGCCGAACTGGTCGACCGCGTGGTGCGCGACCCGGGCGGCACACCGGAGACCCACGAGGTGCTCGGCGCCTCGGTGGTGCGGCGCGAGTCCAGCTGACGGGTCACCCTGGACGGGGCGGTGCTTTTCCGGCCTCCCCGACTAGGATGTTGCGCGCTCAACAAAACGGTCCGCGGGCACCGTGGGCCGCGCGACCCCGGTGATCGGAGAGCCGTCATGCCGCTGCTCGACCCGAAGACCTGGCAGGCGAGCACCCTGTCCGGCCCCCGGTACACCGTCACCGAGCCCGCCACCGGCGACGCGCTCGGCACGGTCACCCTGGCCGCCCCCGGCGACGTCTCCCCGGCCGCAACGGCGGCCCGCGCCGCGCAGCACGCGTGGGCCCGCACCCCGCACTTCGCGCGCGCCCGGGTCCTGCGCCGCGCCGGCGACCTGTTCACCGAGCACGCCGACGAACTGCGCGAGTGGATCGTGCGCGAGTCCGGCTCCATACCCGGCAAGGCCGACTTCGAACTGCACGTCGCCGCCCAGGAGTGCTACGAGGCCGCGGCCCTCGCCTCCCGCCCCGTGGGCCAGGTGCTGCCCAGCGAGGCACCCCGGCTGTCGTACACCCGCCGGGTGCCGGTCGGCGTGGCCGGAGTGATCGCGCCCTTCAACGCGCCGCTGATCCTGTCCATCCGCTCGGTGGCGCCGGCCCTCGCGCTGGGCAACGCGGTGGTCCTCAAGCCCGATCCGCGCACCGCCGTCTGCGGCGGCCTGTCCCTCGCCGCCGTGTTCGCCGAGGCCGGTCTGCCGGACGGGCTGCTGCACGTGCTGCCCGGCGCCGCCGACGTCGGCGCGGCGCTGGTCGACGACCCGCGGGTGCCGGTGATCTCCTTCACCGGTTCGACGGCGGCGGGCCGCGCGGTCGGCGAGGCCGCGGGCCGCCGCCTCAAGCGCGCCCACCTCGAACTCGGCGGCAACTCCGCGTTGATCGTCCTGGAGGACGCCGACCTCGACGCGGTGATCTCCACCGCCGCCTGGGGATCCTTCTTCCACCAGGGCCAGATCTGCATGACCACCGGACGGCACCTGGTGCACAGCTCTCTGGCCGAGGAGTACGTCGAACGCCTCGCCGCCAAGGCCGACTCCCTCGCCGTCGGCGACCCGCACCGCGCGCAGGTCCACCTCGGCCCGATCATCGACGGCGCCCAACTCGCCAAGATCCACGGCCTGGTGGAGGCGAGCACCGCCCAGGGCGCCCGACTCGCCGCAGGCGGCACCCACGAGGACCTCTTCTACCGGCCCACCGTCATCGCCGGCGTCGACGACCGCACTCCCGCCTACGCCGAGGAGGTCTTCGGGCCGGTCGCGCCCGTCCGCGCCTTCGCCGACGCCGAGGAGGCCGCCGCCCTCGCGGCCGACAGCTCCTACGGCCTCTCCCTCGGCATCGTCACCCGGGACACGGCACGCGGACTCGACCTCGCCGAACGCATCCCCACCGGCATCGTCCACATCAACGACCAGACCGTGAACGACGAGGCCGTGGCCCCCTTCGGCGGGGTCGCCGCCTCCGGCACCGGCGCACGGTTCGGCGGCGAGTCCAACCTGGAGGCGTTCACGGACGTGCGGTGGACGACCGTACGCGGGGACGTGGCGCCGTACCCCTTCTGAGGCGCGCCGGACCGCGCACGTCCCCGTGACATGGAACGGCCGCGGCCGGATCGTCCGGCCGCGGCCGTGCGGAAGTGCCCGGACGGCGCCCCGTCACCCGGGGGGCAGGCCGTCACTCGCCCTGCGCGCCACTGCCCTGCTGCGCGGCGATGCTCTTGCGCACCTCGTCCATGTCCAGCTTCCGGGCCTGGCCGATGACGTCCGTCAGGGCCGCCTCCGGCAGCGCGCCGGGCTGGGCGAAGACGGCGACCTGGTCACGGACGATCATCAGGGTCGGGATCGACTGGATGTCGAAGGCGGCGGCCAGCTCCGGCTGCGCCTCGGTGTCCACCTTGGCGAAGACCAGGTCCGGGTTGGCCTGCGCGGCCTTCTCGAAGACCGGGGCGAACGTACGGCACGGCCCGCACCACGACGCCCAGAAGTCGATGAGAACGAACTCGTTCTCGCTGACCATCTGGTCGAAGTTCTCCTTGGTGAGTTCCACGGTGCTGCTCATGCGAGTTTCCCTCTTCCTGACGTGGGGGGCGCCCCGCTCCGGGACGAGCCGTCCGCACAACACGTCCGGCCGGGTGGGTATTCCGGCCACCTACCCGTGTGGCCCTGAGGCACACCACCCTGGAGACTGACCCCATGACGGAAACGGAATCCATCGCATACGACGTCGTGGTGCTCGGGGCCGGGCCCGTGGGGGAGAACGTCGCCGACCGCACCCGTGCGGCCGGCCTCTCCACCGCGGTCGTGGAGAGCGAACTGATCGGCGGCGAATGCTCGTACTGGGCGTGCATGCCCAGCAAGGCCCTGCTGCGGCCGGTGATCGTCCAGGCCGACGCCCGCCGCCTGCCCGGTCTCGCCCAGGCGGTCCAGGGCCCGCTCGACACTCCCGCGGTCCTCGCCCGCCGGAACTACTTCACCTCGAACTGGAAGGACGACGGCCAGGTCTCCTGGCTGGACGGCATCGGCGCCGACCTGTACCGCGGCCACGGCCGGCTCGCCGGACCCCGCACGGTCACCGTGACCGGCGCGGACGGCACCGTCACCACGCTCACCGCCCGGTACGCGGTCGCCGTCGCCACCGGCACCCGCGCGCAGCTGCCCGGCCTGCCCGGGCTCGCCGAGGTGAAGCCGTGGACCAGCCGCGAGGCCACCAGTGCCCAGGAGGCCCCGGGGCGGCTGATCGTCGTCGGCGGCGGTGTGGTCGCCACCGAGATGGCGACCGCCTGGCAGGCCCTGGGCTCCCGGGTCACCCTGCTGGTCCGCGGCAAGGGCCTGCTCAACCGCATGGAGCCGTTCGCCGGCGAGTTCGTCGCCGAGGCGCTCAAGGAGGCGGGCGTCGACGTCCGCACCGGCACCTCCGTCACCTCGGTGACCCGCGAGAACGGCACGGTCGTCGCCGTGACGGACGCCGGTGACCGCATCGAGGCCGACGAGATCCTCTTCGCCACCGGGCGTGTCCCGCACACCGACGACATCGGCCTGGACACCGTGGGCCTGGAGCCGGGCTCCTGGCTCACCGCCGACGACACGCTCCTGGTCGAGGGCACCGACTGGCTCTACGCCGTCGGGGACGTGAACCACCGGGCGCTCCTCACCCACGAGGGCAAGTACCAGGCCCGGATCGCGGGCGACACCATCGCCGCCCGGGCCTCGGACACGCCGCTCCTGGACGGCCCCTGGGGCGCCCACGCGGCCACCGCCGACCACCACGCCGTCCCGCAGGTCGTCTTCACCGACCCGGAGGTGGCCGCGGTCGGTCTCTCCCTCGCCGAGGCCGAGCAGGCCGGCCACCGGGTACGGGCCGTCGACGTCGAGTTCTCCTCGGTCGCCGGAGCGGGTCTGTACGCCGACGGCTACAAGGGCCGCGCCCGCATGGTCGTGGACCTGGAGGCGGAGATCCTGCGCGGGGTCACCTTCGTGGGGCCGGGCGTGGGCGAACTGATCCACTCGGCGACGATCGCCGTCGTCGGCCAGGTGCCGGTCAGCCGCCTGTGGCACGCGGTGCCGTCGTACCCGACGCTGAGCGAGGTGTGGCTGCGCCTCCTGGAGGCCTACCGGGGCTGACACCGACGACGGACGCCCGGCATCCGGCGGGACCGGGCGGGCGGCCACGGCACGGGCGTGGCCGCCCGCCCGGTGCGCGGAGTGCGGGCCGCGGGCTGACGCGGCTCCGGGCCTGTGGCGGGGCCCGGTTCCGCCGGGCGTCGGCCGCGGTCCCGTCCCGGCCGGGCGGCCCGCCCGCCGGCCGTCACGGCAGGTCGAAGCCCAGTTCCGTCGCCGCCGCCCTCGGCGTCGGGTCCGTCCAGCGGGTGGCCGCCGTCTCGTTCGAGGACAGGGAGCGCAGTTCCGCGCGGTCCAGGTAGAGCGTGCCGTCGAGGTGGTCGGTCTCGTGCTGGACGATCCGGGCCGGCCACCCCGTGAACACCTCGTCGACCGCGACGCCGTGCTCGTCCTCGCCGCGCAGTCGTACCTCCGCGTGCCGGGCCACCACCGCCTGGTAGCCCGGCACGCTCAGGCAGCCCTCGAAGAACGCGGCCCGGCCGTCGCCGACGGGCTCGTAGACCGGGTTGACCATGACCCGGAACGGCTGCGGGACCCGGCCGCGGGCGACGGCGACCTCCTCGGGCACCGGCGCCGGGTCCTCGATCACCGCGATCCGCAGCGCGACGCCGACCTGCGGCGCGGCCAGGCCCACGCCCGGTGCCGCGTGCATGGTGTCCCGCAGCGCCCGGACGAACCGGGCCAGCAGGCCGGGGTCCAACTGACCGTCGTACCGCTCGGTTCCGCGGCGCAGGACCGGGTCGCCGGCCGCGACGATGGGCAACGGGCCGCCGTCGGCGAGGAGTTCCTCGACGCGCTCGGCAAGGGGGGCGCGATCACTGGGAGATGCCATCGCGCCAGCATGCCACGGACGACGACTGTGACGCGGGTCACTTCCCCTCGTCGTGCGGCTGTACTTCTCCGCCGGAGTCCGGTGCGTGCCGCCGCCCGGGATCCCGCTCGCCGCGTTCGTCGTCGTGGACGTGGTGCCCGGCGAGATCGCCCACCGTCGCGGGCGGCGGACGTACGGGGTCAGGGGCGGCGTGAAGTAGCGTGGTCGGACACCGCGGCACGCGTGTCGCACACGCCGACGCCGGAGGGAGACGGGACTATGGCGCGGGCCCGGCGCGGGCAGGGGGAGCTGGAGGGCCAGGTGCTCGGCGCGCTGCGCGAGGCCGGTGGTCCCGTCACCGCCGCCTGGGTGCAGGAGCGGCTCGGCGGCGACCTCGCGTACACCACCGTGGTGACCATCCTGACCCGGCTGCTCGCCAAGGACGTCGTCGCCCGTGAACGGCAGGGCCGGGCCTTCCTGTGGACGCCGACCGCCGACGTGGCCCGGCTCGCCGCGCTGCGGATGCGGCGGCTCCTGGACGGCGAGCGGGACCGCGAGGCCGTGCTGGCGAGCTTCGTCACCGCGCTGCCGCCCGGCGACGAGCAGGTGCTGCGGGCCCTCCTGGAGGCCGCGGGACCGGGCCCGGTGAACCGTCGGAACACCGGCCCCGCCGACCCCGGCGGTACGGAAGACTGACGGTTCATGGGGGTCTTCGTCTTCCTGCCTCTGGTGCTGCCGCTGTCCGCCTGGCCGGTCGCCCGGCTGGCCGAGAGCCGGCTGCATCCGCGCGCCGCCACCCGGCTGCTCACCGCGGTGGCCCTGGTGATGGCCGTGTGCAGCACGCTCTGCCTGGCCCTGCTGATGGTGGTCGGCACCGCCCAGCTGCCCGGCAATCCGCTCCCGGACGGCTGGGCCGATCCCGAGGTGCGGGAGGCGGTGCCGCAGGACGGGATCGCGGGCCGCGCCGCCATCCCCGCGCTCGGCACGGTCGCCGTGCTGTGCGGGCGCACCCTGCACCGGCACCGCCGGGTCACCCGGCTCGCCCGGCGGGCGCTGACGGCGCTGCCCGGCCGCGAGGTGGCCGTCCTGCCCGACCGCACGCCCTACGCCTACGCCCTGCCCGGCCGGATCGTCGTCACCACCGCCCTGCTGGAGGGGCTGGCCCCCGGCGAGCGCCGCGCCCTGTTCGCCCACGAACGCGCCCATGTCGCCGCCCGGCACCACCGCCACCTGCTCGCCGTGCACCTGGCGGCCCGCGCCAACCCGTTCCTGCGGCCCCTGCGCACCGCGGTCGCCTACACCGCCGAACGCTGGGCGGACGAGGCGGCGGCCGGCGCGGTGGGGGACCGGCGCACGGTCGCCCGTGCCATCGGCAGGGCGGCGCTGCTCGCGCCCGGCACACCGGCTCCCACCCTGGCCGCGCTGGCCGCCACCGGTCCGGTGCCGCGCCGGGTCGCCGCACTGCTCGCTCCCGCCCCGTCGGCGCGCGGCTGGCCGCCGGCCTTCACCGCGGCCGGCCTCGCGGTCTGGGGCGCGGCCGCCGGTGCCGCGGCGTCGGCGATGTCGTCGGCGAACTCGGCGGTCACCCTCTTCCTGGTCCTCCAGGCGGCCACCCCCCTGTGACGCCGGCCGCGCCTCGCGGCGGCCGGGCACGCGAAGGGCCCCGGGAAGACCCGGAGCCCTTCGCGGTGCCGTCTCACTCGGCGGGGAAGTCGCCCGCCAGCGCGGAGGCGAGCCGCAGGTGCGGCTCCGCCTCCTCGTGCCGGGCCTGCCGCTGGAGCGTGCGGCCCAGCATCAGCCGGGCGTAGTGCTCCACCGGGTCACGCTCGACGATCTCCCGCAACTCGGCCTCGGCACGGCGCAGTTGGGCCGAGTGGTAGTAGGCGCGGGCCAGCAGCAGCCGCGGTCCGGTCTGCTCCGGCACCTCCTCGACCAGCCCGGCGAGCACCCGCGCGGCGCCCGCGTAGTCCTTGGCGTCGAAGAACAGCCGGGCGCGGTCCCAGCGCTCGGTGAGAGTCCCCTGGTCGTAGTACGTGGTGTCCACTCGTGACCTCCTTCGGGACCGTCAACCGGGCGCGTTGGTTGAATATTCCACCACTTTGGCGCCCCGGGGTGATCGGCGCCGCGGTGGTCCGGACCAGTCTTGTTCGACCCTACGAAGTTTGCGCGTGACGGGTACACATCACCGTCAGGCTCTGATAGGAAACCTTCCTAATAGTGGATCCCAGTCCACCCCCCACCACCTCCTGGAGCCCACGTGAGGCAGCCGAACACCCCCGCGACGACCCCTGCCCTGACCTCCCGGCGCACCCTGCTCGCCCTGCTCGGCGCGTCCGCCGCCGGCGCCGTACTGCTGCGTCCCGAGCACGCCTCGGCCGCCGCGGCCTCCACGGCCGCGAGCTGTGTGGGCCTCGACGACGCGGCGAAGAAGGAGATCGCCATGAAGCTGGTGTCGAGCGCGGAGAACTCCTCGCTCGACTGGAAGGCGCAGTACAAGTACATCGAGGACATCGGCGACGGCCGCGGCTACACCGCCGGGATCATCGGATTCTGCTCCGGCACCGGCGACATGCTCGACCTCGTCCAGCTCTACACCGACCGCAAGCCCGGCAACGTCCTCGCCAAGTACCTCCCGGCGCTGCAGCGGGTCAACGGCAGCGACTCGCACTCCGGTCTCGACCCGAACTTCCCCGCGGACTGGCGCAAGGCCGCCCAGGACACCGCCTTCCAGCAGGCGCAGAACGACGAGCGCGACCGCGTCTACTTCAACCCGGCCGTACAGCAGGGCAAGACGGACGGCCTGGGCACGCTGGGGCAGTTCGCCTACTACGACGCCATCGTCATGCACGGCGACGGCGACGACTCCACCAGCTTCCGCAACATCCGCAAGCGGGCCCTCACCAAGGCCAAGCCGCCGGCCCAGGGCGGCAACGAGACGACGTACCTCAACGCCTTCCTCGACGCCCGTGTCTGGGCCATGAAGCAGGAGGAGGCGCACAGCGACACCACCCGGGTCGACACCGAGCAGCGGGTCTTCCTGAACAAGGGCAACCTGTGCCTGAACACCCCGCTCGACTGGAAGGTGTACGGGGACAGCTACCACATCGGCTGACCCGTTCCCGGCCCTGTACCGGGCCGTCGGGGTTGTCGGGGCTGTCGTGCCGCCGGGTCACCGTGCGGTACGGCAGCCCGTCCGCGTCACGGCTTGATGCCCACTCCGGTCCACAGGCTGACCTCCGCGTCGACGGCGGTCGGTTCGGCGTCGGGACGCCAGCGGTGCGCCAGCGAGATGCCGGGGTCGAGCAGGTCGAGCCCGTCGAAGAACCGCTTCACCTCGTCGTGCGTGCGGAACCGCACCGGAGTGCCGCCGTTCTCGTAGATCTCCGCGACCTTCCCCCAGGAGTCCGGGTCGAAGTCGGGGGTGACGTGGCTGAGGGCGAGCGCGCTGCCCGACGGCAGTATGGCCAGCAGCCTGGTGACGATGCCGTAGGGGTCCTGGTCGTCCGTCACGAAGTGCATGAGGGCGTTGAGCGACAGCGCCACCGGCTTGCCGAGGTCCAGGATCTCGGTCAGCTCGGGGGCGTCGATGAGTGCCTGCGGGTCGTTGACGTCGGCCTCGATGTACGTGGTGCGGCCCTCGGGGCTGCTGCGCATCAGGCGCTCGGCGTACTTGAGCACCAGCGGGTCGTTGTCGGCGTACACCACCCGTGCGTCGGCCACCACGGACTGGGCCACCTGGTGCAGGTTCGGCTCCGTGGGGATGCCGGTGCCGATGTCCAGCCACTGCCGGATGCCGTGCTCCCGGGCCAGGACGCGCGTGGCCCGGTGCATGAATCCCCGGTTCTCGTGCGCGGCGACGAAGACACCGGGATAGGCGGACGCGACGCTCTCGCCCACCTGCCTGTCTATCGCGAAGTGGTCCTTGCCGCCGAGGTAGTAGTCGTACATCCGGGCGGAGTGGGGCCTGCTGGTGTCGATGTCCCGCGCCGCGTGCGAGTCGGTCATCCTGAACCTTTCGGAGGGGGTGCGTGGGGAGGTCAGCCTGGTCAGGTGGTCGGCGAGGCCCCGTTTGACCCCGGCCACGAACGCCGTGATCTCTTCCGGGGTGTAGATCAGCGCGGGGCCGGCCGGATCGGTCGACTGCCGCAACGCGACCCGCCCGTCGGCGAGTTGCTTGGTCTGCACGCACTGGCCGCCGTTGGGGCCGCTCCAGGGCGACTCCCAGCCCTGCTCGCCGAGGTCGGAGGCGGGCATGCCGTTGTACACGTCGTGGGCACTGCCGTCGATGATGGTCATGCGTACTCCTTGCGCATGCGGTTCAGGAGCGCCCTGCTCTGCGCGTCGGAGGTCAGCAGGGACATGCGGTTGTGCGCCTCCAGGTGCGCGACGACGTCGGACCGCTGGTCCAGGTACATCGCGCCGGAGAGGATCTCGCTGTAGACGACGTCCGGGAGCTCGGGCTCCTCGAAGCGGAAGTAGGTGAACGGGGCGCACGCGCCCACATGGGCACCGGCGGTGAACGGCACGACGTCCACGCTGATGTGGTCCAGCTCCGAGACCTCCAGGAGCCGTTCGATCTGGCCCCGCATCACCTGCGGGCCGCCGACGACCCGGTGCAGTACGGCCTCCTCCATGACCACCCACAGGGTGGGCGCCTCGGCCCGCTCCAGCAGGGCCTGCCGGCGCAGCCGGAGGTTCACCCGCCGGTCCAGGTCCTCGTCACGGTCGTTGGGGAAACCGCCGCTCAGCACCGAGCGCGCGTACTCGGGGGTCTGCAGCAGTCCGGTGGCGTAGTGCGGCTCGTAGGTGCGCAGGGTCTTCGCACCGGTCTCCAGGCTCACATAGGCGCTGAACCAGTTCGGCAGCACGTCACGGTAGGTGTGCCACCAGCCGGGCTCGTTGGCCCGCTCGGCGAAGGCGACGAACTCCTCGGTCTCCTGCCGGTCGGCGCCATAGGTCTCCAGGAGTTTCTCGACGTAGAGGGGCTTGAGCGCCACCTCCGCCTTCTCCAGGCGGCGGATGGTCAGGGGAGCGACCCGCAGGGCCCGCGCCGCCTCGTCCAGTGACACGCCCGCTTCCTGGCGGCGCTCCTGGAGCCTGCGGCCCAGGATCATGCGCAGCACGGTGGGCGCGCTGGAACTGCTCGCGTTCGAACGGCCTTCGCTCACGCCCTACCTCCTGATGGAACGTCACCGGTACAAGTTTGTCAGGCACTTGGCGAAGCGACCACACCGACACCGGCAGGCTGAAATTATCAGGGAGTCGGTTGCAGGTTGAACCCCGCTGCGCGCATAGTTACTTGAGTAAATCGCGGTCACGCCCACGGGCAACGCGCCTCTCCCGTGCGGACGTTGCTCAGTACTGCCTGCACTGCCTGCTCCCCGCCGCAGCCGCCTCACGGAAGGCAACCACGTGTCCCCCCACGCGACCTCCCCGCTCGACCTGTTAGACGTCGTCGACCCCGACCAGTCGCACTGGATCGAGCTGCCCTCCCACCGCTCCAGCGTCAGAGTCGCCCGGCGCTCCATGAGAGAGCGTCTGGGCGGGTGGGGGATGCCCGCCGAGCTGTGCGAGGACGCGGTGCTGCTCGTCTCCGAGCTGGTCACCAACGCCATCCGGCACACGTTCAGCGTCCGCATCCTGTGTGGCATGGGCATGATGACCGAGGGGTGCCTGAGGCTGGAGGTGCACGACCACGACTACTCGCGGCGGGGTCTGCTCCGGCGCGAGCCCGGCCCCGACGACGAGGGCGGCCGGGGACTGCTGCTCGTCGAAGAACTCGCGGACTCCTGGGGCGTCGACAGGTCCCGGCTCACCAGCGGCCACGCCGTGTGGGCCACGCTGACGCCCTGACGCAGGCGCCGGGCACCCAGGACTCAGGGGGACGGTCCAGGGGTGCCGGACGGGTGAGGGGGGACTCGCCCGGTCCTGCTCCGCGGAACACCGCGGGGCCGGCGCCCGGCCCCGGTGAGCACGCTCGCCCCGATTGGGGGAGGGCGACCGTGCTCACCGGGGCGCTCCCGCCACCTGGATGCCTTCCGTCATCCGCACCCGGCACGTCCGACACCGGTCCCGCAGGTCACCGACCTGCGGGACCGGTGTCTTTTCGCTGCCGGTCCGCGGGCGGGGCCCACCGACAAGTCGAGTTTCCTTGACAAAATAATTTGTCGGTCGGATGCTGGAGGCCGGCCCACCGGACACCCCGGACCTCCCGACGGCAGGAAAACCCAGATGCGCACTCTGATCAGCACCGCCTTCGTCTCGCTCGACGGCGTCGTCGAGGCCCCCGGTGGCGAACCCGGTTACCGGAACACCGGGTGGACGTTCAAGGGGATCGAGTTCGTCCCCGAGGCGTTCGAGATCAAGGGGCGGGAGCAGGAGGAGTCGGCCGCGGTCCTGATGGGCCGTACCAGCTACGAGGCGTTCAGCCCGGTGTGGCCCGACATGCCGGAGTTCGCGCGCTACCGGACGCTGCCCAAGTACGTCGTCTCCACCACGCTCGACGCCGGCGACCTGGTCACGAACTGGGGCGAGACCACGATCCTGCGCTCGCTCGACGAGGTGGCCGCCCTCAAGGAGACCGAGGGCGGACCGGTCATCGTGCACGGCAGCGCCACGCTGAACCACGCGCTGTCCGACGCCGGCCTCGTCGACCGCTACCACCTGCTCGTCTACCCGCTGCTGCTCGGCGCCGGAAAGCGCCTGTTCAGCACCTCGGACAAGGACACGCAGCACCTGCGGCTGGTGGAGCAGGAGACCTACTCCAACGGCGTGCAGAAGGCCGTCTTCGACGTCGTGCGCTGACCGTCCCCGCGCGGCCACGCCCCACGGACCCGTGCCCCACGGACCCGCGCCCCACCGGCGGCTCCGGCCACTCGGCCCCGGCGACGGGTCGGGCCCGTCGGCGCGCCGCGCGGATGGCGCCTCCCATCAGGAGCCGAACGCCGCCGCCCCCCGGCAGCCCTCCCGGCGAAGGCGCTCGCACGCGCCGTACCCGTACTCACCCGGACGGCCCCCGGCAGGCCCGCGCGTCCCGTGGCCGGGGCGCCGGGTTCTGCGGAGACCCGGCGATCGCCCGGCCGGGCGCCGGGCGCCGGCGGTCCGCCACGGAGGGCGGCCACGGGTGTACGCCGGATGCGCCGACCCCTTTTCCGCTCCTTCCCGGCCCTCCGCTCCCGGCCGTCCGCCGATTTTCGGCCTTCGGCCGCCCCGCGCGTCCCGTCCGTCACGGGTGACGACGCCGCCACGACCCGCATCGGCGGGTGACCTCCCGCATGACCGGGCTCGTCAGGGGGAATCCGGGAGTCATGAAAGACGCGCCTGTGGTGGTGCAGCCGCCGGGCACCGACGGTGGCAGGAAGGTGACCATCCGCGGAGAGTACGTCGGCACCGCGTATCACCTGCTCGACGTCGTCGAGTTCCTGCGCCGGGCCGGGCTGCCCGAGGCCAACACGACGGTCGACGACCCGGACCTCATCGAGTGGCGCGGTCTGGGCCCGAGGGCCTGGACGGCCGCCGGCTGATCCCGCCGCGACCGAACCGCCGGGCGAGGCCCCTACCGGGCCGGGACCCGGCCCTTCCGCATGCCCGCCCGGCCGGCCCCGGCTCCCACCGCCCGCGTCATCGGTTGGGGGACCGCCATGTGGGTGAACCGCCTCCCGGCCGACCCGCCTGAATCCTTGGGGATACGGCCCGGCGCGTCGTTCAACCCTCGCCGCCGGGCCGGGGGCAGAAGTGGCAGACGTAGATCTCTCTGGACAAACTGAATCCGCCGGTTCGTGATCAGGAACATCCACGTTCTCCAGGAGATCGCATGGTGGAACAGTCCTCCGAGGTCGTTTCGGAGCCGGATGAGTCCCTTGAGTCCGTCGTCGCGCTGAGCGGCACCGGCCAGCGAGGGGAGGAGACCGAGCTGCGGCTCGCGCAGGCGCTCGCCGACCTGCTCGGCACCGAGAGTGTTCCGGCCGACGGCCACTTCTTCACCGACCTCGGCGCCAACTCCCTGGTCATGGCCCAGTTCTGCGCACGAATACGCAAGGCCCCGGATCTGCCCAGTCCTTCCATGAAGGACATCTACCAGCACCCCACGATCCGGAGTCTGGCCACCGCGCTCGGGACCTGCGCACCCGCTGCTCCCACGGACGCGCCGTCCCCGGCGGCGCCCGTGCCGCCTTCGCCGCCCCCGCGGCCCGGTCCTGGTCCGTTCGTGAAGCGGCTCATCCATCTGCTCTGCGGAACCGCCCAGTTGACGGTCTTCCTCGGCTATTCACTGGCCTACGGATTCGCCACCGCGGCCGGATACCAATGGATCGCCACCGGTTCGGGCCTGGCCGACATCTACCTGCGGTCGGTCCTGTTCGGAGGCATCGCCTTCGTCACCCTGTGCGCCTTCCCGATCGCCGGGAAATGGCTGCTCGTCGGCCGCTGGCAACCCGGTGAGTTCCGCGTCTGGGGCCTTCACTACCTGCGCTTCTGGCTCGTCAAGGTCCTGATCCACGCCAACCCGATGATCCTGCTCGCCGGAACACCGCTGTACGTGCTGTACCTGCGGGCCCTCGGCGCACGGATCGGCAAGGGCGTCACGATCCTCACGCGCTCCGTCCCGGTCTGCACCGACCTCCTGACGGTCGGCGCCGACACGGTCGTCCGCAAGGACGCGTTCCTCCTGTGCTACCGGGCCCACGCCGGACACATACAGACCGGCCGGATCACCCTCGGCGCGGACGTGTTCGTCGGCGAGAAGACCGTGCTGGACATCGACACCGCCATGGGCGACGGCTCCCAGCTGGGGCACTCCTCCGCCCTCCACCGCGGTCAGTCGGTCCCGGCCGGCGAGCACTGGCACGGATCCCCGGCGGAACCCACCCGCGTCGACTACGCCAGGGTCGCGCCCGCCCGCTGCGGCACCCTGCGCCGGGCCTGGTTCGGCGCGGGCACCCTGATCCAGCTGTTCCTCCTCTACATCCCGCTGCTCGTCGGCGGTGTGTACATGGTCTTCACCGAGGTCCCGGCGATCGGCAGGCGGCTCGACCCGCAGACGGCGGTCAGCCCCTCCGAACTGGTCCCCGACGCCCTGGTGCTCTCCGCCGTCCTGTTCTTCGGCTTCGTGATCCTCGGACTGCTGGTCCTGTGCACCGTGCCGCGGCTGGTGGGCCTGGTCCTCAGGCCCGACCGGATCTATCCCCTCTACGGATTCCACTACGTGCTGCAGCGCACCACGGCCCGCATGACGAACATCAAGTTCTTCACGTGGCTGTTCGGCGACAGCTCGTACATCGTCCACTACCTGCGCGGCATCGGATACGACCTCTCGCGCGTCGAGCAGACCGGCTCGAACTTCGGCACCGAGCTGCAGCACGAGTCACCGCTGCTGGTGACCGTCGGCAGCGGGACGATGATCGCCGACGGCCTGTCCGTCCTCAACGCCGACTTCTCCAGCACCTCGTTCCGGCTGTCCCGGGTGGAGATCGGGCCGAGCAACTTCCTCGGCAACAACATCGCCTACCCGGCGGGCGGCAGGACGGGCGCGAACTGCCTGCTGGCCACCAAGGTGATGGTGCCCATGGACGGCGAGGTCAGGGAAGGCGTCGGCCTCCTCGGGTCACCGTGCTTCGAGATCCCCCGCACGGTGGACCGCGACACCCGGTTCGACCACCTCAGGACCGGCGACACCCTCCGCACCCGGCTCGCCGAGAAGAACCGCTACAACCTCAACTCCATGGTGGCCATGCTGCTCGTGCGCTGGCTGCACACCTTCGCGCTCACCCTGTTCGGACTCGCCTCCGTGGACCTGTACGGCGCGCTCGGAGAAGTGGTGATCGGCGGCTACCTGGCCTTCTCGCTGGTCTTCTCCACCGCGTACTTCGTCCTGGTGGAGCGCTGGATCGGATCCTTCCGGCCGCTGCGCCCCCGCCTGTGCTCCATCTACGACCCGTACTTCTGGTGGCACGAGCGGCTCTGGAAGGTCCCGGACCAGTACCTCAACATCTTCAACGGCACGCCGTTCAAGACCCTGGTCTGGCGGCTGCTGGGAGTCCGCATCGGCAGCAGGGTGTTCGACGACGGCGTCTACATGACCGAACGCACGCTCAGCGCCGTCGGCGACGAGTGCACCCTCAACGCCGCCAGCAAGATCCAGTGCCACTCGCAGGAGGACGGCACCTTCAAGTCGGACGTCACGACGCTCGGTGCCGGCTGCACGCTCGGCGTCGGCTCCCATGTGCACTACGGCGTGACCATGGGCGACGGCGCGGTGCTGGCGCCCGACTCCTTCCTCATGAAGGGCGAGGAAGTCCCCGCGCACGCACAGTGGGGCGGCAACCCCGCGGTGGAGATGCCGGAGAGCGGCAGTCGGCCCGGTGCCGTCGGCCGGACCACGTCAGCAGCCAACGCCACCACGGCGAACGTGAGTTGAGGAAGGCCATTCGATGGGAACGCGCGTGGAAACCGACCGGGAGTTCTGGAGCCGGATACTGAGCGCAGGCGGCGCCACCGCCGTGCCGCGATGGGCTCCGCAACCTGAGCAGGGCACGGCCGAGCACGAGATACCCGTGCCGGACGACACGGCGCACGCGGTGCGGGAACTGGCCGGGCGACACGGCCTGCCGGTCGACGCGCCCATGCTGGCCGCGCACCTCAAGGTGCTTGCCGTGCTCTCCGGCGAATCCGAAGTGGTCACGGGCTGCGTCAGCGGCACCGAGGCCGAGCCGCTGCCCTGCCGGGTGTCCGTCCCGTCCGGATCCTGGACCGCCCTGCTCACGGCCGCGCACCGCGCCGAGGCCGAGCTGCGGGCCCGCCGCGCCTTCCCGGTGGCAGACCTGCGGCGCGAACTGGGCCTGACGGAACCGCCGTTCGAGGTCGTGTGCGGACCCGCGGCAGCGGACCACGGCCCCGCGGACGGGCCCGCGGGCGACGCCGTCCTGCACGTGCGCTGGTCCGACCGGGACGGGCGGATGACGCTGCACCTGCGCCGGCGCACCGACGTGCTCGACTCCCGCGCCGCCGCCCGCATCGGCGGCTACCACCTGGCGGCGCTGCGGCTGATGACCGCCCAGCCCGACGCGGACCACACCCGCCAGAGCCTGCTCTGCGCCGAGGAGGAACGCGAACAACTGGACGGCCTGGCAGGCCCCGAGCGGGAACTGCCCGACCTGCGCGCGCACGAACTCTTCGAACAGCGGGCCAGGACCCACCCGGAGGCGGTGGCCGCCGTCCACGGCGAGCAGCAGTGGACGTACGGCGAACTCGACCGCAGGTCCAACCGGCTGGCGCGCGCCCTGCTCGCCAGGGGCCTGGGCCGGGAGGACGTCGTCGCCGTCGTCACCGAACGCAACCTCGACTGGCTGGCGGCCGTGCTGGCGGTGTTCAAGGCCGGCGGCGCCTACCTGCCGATCGAGCCGCACTTCCCGGCCGGCCGGATCGAGGCGACGCTCTCCCGGGCCCGGTGCCGGCTGGTCCTCACCGAGTCCGCGAGCACCCGCACCCTCGACGAGGCGCTGGGAGCCCTGGAGGGCGTCGACAAGCTCCTGACGGAGACGGCGTACGCCGAGTCGCACGCCGACGACAGCCCGGGCATCGAGGTCGGTCCCGGCCAACTCGCCTACATCTACTTCACGTCCGGCTCCACCGGAGAGCCCAAGGGCGCCATGTGCGAGCAGGCGGGCATGCTCAACCACCTCTACGCCAAGATCGACGACCTGTCGATCGGCGAGGGGACGGTGGTCGCCCAGACCGCGCCGCAGTGCTTCGACATCTCCCTGTGGCAGCTCATGGCCCCGCTGCTGGCGGGCGGCCGGACCCTGCTGGTCGAGCAGGACGTGATCACCGACGTGGAGCGGTTCGTCGGCACCCTGGAACGCGGCCGGGTCGGCGTGGCCCAGCTCGTGCCGTCCTACCTGGAGGTCGTCGTCTCCTACCTGGAGCGGCACCCCCGGATGCTGCCGGACCTGCGCTGCGTGTCCGTGACCGGCGAGGCGCTCAAACGGGAGCTGGTCCAGCGCTGGCTGGCGGTCCAGCCCGGCATCGCGCTGCTCAACGCCTACGGGCTGACCGAGACCTCCGACGACACCAACCACGAGGTCCTGCGGGAGGTGCCCGAACGGGTGCTGCTGGGACGGCCCGTGAACAACGTCCGCGTCCACGTCGTCGACGAGCACCTGGCGCTGGTGCCGCTCGGCGCCCCCGGACTGATCGCCTTCTCCGGCGTCTGCGTGGGCCGTGGATACGTCAACGACCCCGAACGCACCCGCGAGGCGTACCGCACGGACCCGTACCGGCCCGGTGAACGGCTGTACCTGGGCGGCGACTGGGGCCGCTGGCACCCGGACGGCAAGCTGGAGTTCCTCGGCCGCCGCGACAACCAGGTCAAGATCCGCGGCTTCCGGATCGAGATCGGCGAGATCGAGAACTCCCTGCTGCGGGTCGACGGCGTACGGGACGGCGCGGTGGTCGTCGCCGAGCGCAACGGCGGCGGCAAGCAGTTGATCGCCTTCTACGCCGGCCGGGAGCACGAGCCCGAGGCGCTGCGCAAGTCCCTCGGCGCGGCCCTGCCCGGCTACATGGTGCCGTCGGCCTTCCACTGGCGGGAGGCCCTGCCGCTGACCGCCAACGGCAAGATCGACCGCAAGGCCCTGACCGCGCTGGCCGAGCAGGCGGCACCGGAACCGCAGGGCGCCGCCGACGCCGCCCCGCTCAGCCCGACCGAACGGCGGCTGGCGGCGGCCTGGGCCGAACTGCTCGGGGTGCCCGAGCGGCGGATCGGCCGCACGGACCACTTCTTCGACGCCGGCGGCACCTCGCTGACCGCGGTCAAGCTCAGCCTCGCCCTGGACCGTGCGGTGTCCCTCAAGGACATCACCCGGCATCCGTTCCTCGCCGACCTGGCCGCCCTCCTCGACGGCACGCCCCGGCAGCGCCCGGAGCTGCTGCTGCCCCTGTCGGGCGGCAGCCGCGCCGCGGAATGCGCCCTGGTCTGCTTCCCGTACGCGGGCGGCAACGCCGTCAACTACCAGCCGATGGCGAGCGCGCTGACGGGCAGCGGCCTGCCGGTCCTCGCCGCGGACCTGCCCGGCCACAACCTGGCCGCGCCGCCGGAACCGTTCGAGACGATCGAGCAGGTCGCCGAGCGGACGGTCGCCGAGATCACCTCCCGCGGCCTGACCCGGGTCGTGCTGTGGGGCCACTCCTCGGGAACCGCCGCGGCCGTCGAGACCGCGCTCCGGCTCCAGCAGCGGGGCGTGCAGGTGGCCCGGGTCTTCCTGGGCGCGCAACTGCTCGGCACCGCCGCGGACCGGTTCGCCGCGATCGTCGAACTGACCGCCGCCGGTGACGCCGAGATCGTCCAGCGGCTGACCGCGCAGGGCGGCTACGCGGAACTCCTCGAACTCGACGCGCCGCACGCCGCACACATCGCGGCCGCCTACCGGCACGACTGCGTCGCCGCCCACCGCTACTTCCACCAGGCCCTGGAAGCCCCGCCGCCGGTGAGACTGACCGCGCCCGTCTCGGTGGTCGTGGCCGCCGACGACCCGCACACCGCCGGCCACGCCCAGCGCCACCGCGACTGGCGGCTCTTCGCCGACCACGTCGAACTCCATGAACTCGCCGACGGAGGCCATCACTTCCTGCGCACCCGTCCGGCCGAGACGGCACAGGCCGTGCTGAACAGCGTCCTTCCCCTCGCCTCCTCCTGACCTCCGTCACCTCCAGGCGGTCGACCGAAAGGAACCCGAGATGCCGTTCTCCTCCCTGGCATCACCACTCGACGTGGAGCTGCGGCCGGACAAGCCGGCGCTGCTGTGCGTCGATCCCCCCGACGACGCCCCGCGATGGACGGCCGAGCACCGCGACGCGCTCCGCGCGCAGGTCGCCGAGCACGGCGCGCTGGTCGTCCGCGGCCTCGGACTGCGCGACGCCGCTCAGGCCGGAGCCGTCTTCGCCGGGATGGCCGGCGACCTGATGACGGAGCGCGAGGCCTTCGCGCCCCGCGAGGCCCACGGCCGCGGCGTGTACTCCTCCACCCCCTGGCCGGACCACCAGCCGATGTGCATGCACCACGAGCTGAGCTACCGTCAGGAGGTCCCCGGCCTCATGCTGTTCGCCTGCCTCACCGCGCCCGAGCAGGGCGGGGCGACGGCGGTGGCCGACGCCGAGGAGGTGCTGCGCGCACTGCCCACCGGGCTCACCGAGCGGTTCGAGCGGGAGGGCTGGATCCTCACCCGCAGCTACAGCGACGAGATCGGGGCGAGCCTCGCGGAGTCGTTCGGCACCGCGGACCGCGCCGAGATCGAGCAGTACTGCCGCGCGAACGGCATCACGTGCACCTGGCAGCCCGACGGGTCGCTGCGCACCGAGCAGCACCGCGCCGCCGTCGTCCGGCACCCGGTCACCGGCAGGCGGTGCTGGTTCAACCAGATCGCCTTCCTCAACGAGTGGACGCTGGACCCGGAGGTGCGCGAGTACCTGCTGGACGTCTACGGCCCGGACGGACTGCCGTTCAACACCCGCCACGGCGACGGCTCCCCGATCGCCGAGGACGTCGTGCGGACCATCAACAGCACCTACGAGGCGCACGCCCGGCGCGAACCCTGGCAGGCCGGTGACCTGCTGCTCGTGGACAACGTACGCACCGCGCACAGCAGGGAGGCGTTCTCCGGAGAGCGCCAGGTGCTGGTCGGCCTGGGCGAGCCGCTGCGGCCCGCCGACGACTGCCCGGCGCTGGAGGCGAGCGAACGATGACCGACACCCTGTCGACCCCCACCCGGTCCGCGGCACCCGGCGCGCCGGCCGTGCCGACCTTCGCGGTGATCAGCGGCGAGGAGGTGCAGCAGGCCCTGACCGGGCACGAGAAGCAGCTCGTGGAGCTGGTCGAGACCGTCTACCGGCTGCACGACGCGGGAGACTCGGTCAACCCGCCGTCGTACTTCCTGCGCTTCCAGGACCGTCCCACCTCGCGGATCATCGCGCTGCCGGCCTCGCTCGGCGGTCCGGTCCACGTGGACGGCCTGAAGTGGATCTCCAGCTTCCCGGAGAACGTGGGCGCCGGACTGCCGCGGGCGTCCGCGGTGCTCATCCTCAACGACCACGACACCGGCTACCCGTTCGCGTGCCTGGAGAGCTCGATCATCAGCGCCACCAGGACGGCGGCCTCCGCCGCGCTGGCCGCCGACTGGCTGAGCCGCAACCGGACGCGCCCCACCCGGGTCGGGTTCTTCGGCACCGGCCTGATCGCCCGGTACATCCACACCTTCCTGGCCGGCACGGGCTGGGACTTCGACGAGGTCGGCGTGCACGACCTGTCCGCCGACAGCGCGGCCGGGTTCTGCGGCTACCTGCGGGAGTCCGGCGGCGCCGCGCGCGTCACCGTCCACGACACCGCCGAGGACCTGATCCGCGCCAGCGACCTGGTGGTCTTCGCCACCATCGCCGGCCAACCGCACGTGACCGACCAGGCCCTGTTCGCCCACAACCCGCTGGTCCTGCACGTCTCCCTGCGCGACCTCGCCCCGGAGATCCTGCTGGGCTCGGCCAACTTCGTCGACGACGTCGAGCACTGTCTCAAGGCCGACACGTCGCCCCACCTGGCCGAACAGCTCACCGGCAGCCGTGACTTCCTGAACGGCACCCTCGGCGACGTCATGGCCGGACGGGCCGCGCCGCCGACCGACCGGCCGGTGATCTTCTCGCCGTTCGGACTCGGCGTCCTCGACCTCGCCGTCGGCAAGCACGTCTACGACGAGGTGTCCCGGTCGGGGGAGCTGCGCGTCATCGATGACTTCTTCCACGAACTGCGTCGGTACGGCTGAGGCCGTGGTCCTCGGCCCGGCACCAGGAGGCCCGCCGTGCCCGTCATATCCGCTCCCCACGCCTTCAACGAGGGCGACCTCTTCGTCGATCTCGCGTCGATCTGCGGATACCCGCTCTACCTGAAGTGCGAGGCCTTCAACTTCGCCGGTTCCATCAAGTTGAAGGCCGCGAACGAAATGGTGGAGAGCGCCGAGCGGGACGGAATCCTGACAGCGGATTCCGTTCTCGTGGAGTCCTCCTCCGGAAACCTCGGCGTCGCGCTCAGCATGATCGCCGCAAGCAAGGGCTACCGGTTTCTGTGTGTGACGGACTCCCGGTGCAACCTGTCGACCAGGCTCCTCATGGAGGCGCTCGGCAGCGAGGTGCACATCGTGGCCGACCAGGACGGCAACGGCGGCTTCCTGGGCAAGCGGATCGACTACGTCCGCTCGCTGTGCGCCTCCGACGACCGGTACGTCTGGCTCAGTCAGTACACCAACGCCGGCAACTGGCTGGCCCACTACCGCACGACGGCCCCGGAGATCGCCCGCCGGTTCCCGCAGCTGGACGTGTTGTTCATCGGGGCCGGGACCACCGGCACCCTGATGGGCTGCGCGCGCTACTTCCGCGAGTGGAACCGGCCGGTACGGATCGTCGCGGTCGATGCCCAGGGCTCGGTGGCGTTCGGCGGCGAGCCGGGCCGCCGGATGATCCCGGGCCTCGGCATGAGCATGCGGCCACCCCTGCTCGACGAGTCCCTCGTCGACGAGGTGATCAAGGTCGAGGAACCGGACACCATCCGGATGTGCCACCGCATGGCCAGGAGCGGTTTCCTGTTCGGCGGCTCCACCGGGACCGTGGTCAGCGGCGCGACGGACTGGCTGTCCCGGCACGAGGGCGGTGACCTCACCGCGGTGGCCATCGCTCCCGACCTCGGGGAGCGGTACCTCGACACCATCTACCAGACCAACTGGCTCCACGACCTGTACGGCGACGAGGTGCTCGACACCGGCGTCGGCGGCGGTGCCGTGCAGACGAACACCCCGGCGCGGGAACCCAAGTCCGCGTCACGTGCCCCGGCCCGCCGTCGCACCACCTGACGCCGGGCTCCCCGAAGGGCCCCCGGACGCCACCCGTGGCGTCCGGGGGCCCTTTCAGTGCGCCGGGCCGTCCTCGGGCGGGAAGACCGGCAGGGAACCGTCGAGGAGGCCGACGGCCTCGGCGTGGCCGAAGAGCCCGGGCAGGCCGCCGGTGTGCCAGAAGACGGTCGTCCGGCCCGGTGCGACGATGCCCTCCTCGGCCGCCGCGAGCAGCCCGGCCAGGGCGCGTCCCGTGTAGACGGGATCGAGCACGATGCCCTCGGTGCGGGCCGCGAGCCGCAGCGCCGCGGCGGTGGACGCGGTGAGCCGGCCGTAACCGGCCCCGACCTGGTCGGAGCGGATACGGAGCCGGTCGCGCACGTCGGATCCGGTGAGTTCGCCTGCCATGGCGGCGACGGCCGCGGCGGGCTCCTCCATCGCGCCGGTGTCGACGCCCAGCACCCGGTCGGCGCCCAGCGCGGCGACCAGACCGGCCATGGTGCCGCCCGAACCCACCGCGACGACGGCCAGATCCAGCGACGGAACCTGCGCGAGGAGTTCCCGGCCCGCCTGTTCGTAGCCCCGGGCCCCCACGGCGTTGGACCCGCCGAACGGGATCAGCTCAGGGCGCGCCCCCCGGCGGCGCAGCGCGGCCACCGTCTCCTCCGCGGTCGCGACGAGCCCTGCCAGGTCCACGTCGCCGGCCCAGTGCACCCGGGCCCCGAAGAGGGCGTCCAGGACCAGGTTCCCCGACCGTGAGGCGCCGGGCCGGCCCGGGAAGACCAGCACCACGTCCAGGCCGAGCCGTGCTCCGGCCGCGGCGGTCAGCCGCGCGTGGTTGGACTGCGGTGCCCCCACGGTGACCAGGGTGTCCGCCCCGGCGGCCAGGGCCGCGCCGACCGTGTACTCCAGCTTTCGGACCTTGTTGCCGCCCGCTCCCAGGCCGATCAGGTCGTCCCGCTTGATCCAGAGGTCGTCCTCGCGCAGACCGAGCGCGGCGGCCAGCCGCGGGGCCTTCTCCAGCGGCGTCGGCCAGCCGGCCAGGGACGTGGGCGGGGCAGCGGGCACGCGGGTTCCTCCCTCACTTCGCACCGGCATCACCGCACGCCGGGCGGACACCGAGGCGACCGAGGGTACTGCCCCGGCGGGGTCCGTCGGCGCGGACACGGGGGGCCGGGCCTCGTGCGGCGCGGCGGACATGCCGACGGCTCCCGTCCTGTCCGCCAGGAGGGAGCCGTTCGGATGGCGCGGATGTGTGGGCCGTCAGCGGGTCACGCGTGCGAGCGCCGGTTGCCGGTGACGATCCGGTAGAGCACGAGCAGTATGAGGGAGCCGACGATCGCCGCGATCCAGGTGGACAGGTCGAAGAACCCGTCGATGGAGTCGACACCGAAGATCACCTTGCCGAGCCAGCCGCCCAGCAGACCGCCGACGATCCCGATGAGCATGGTGATGATGATGCCGCCCGGGTCCTTGCCCGGCAGCAGGAGCTTGGCGATGGCGCCGGCGAGCAGGCCGATGATGATCCACGCGATGATGCCCATACTGCGTCTCGCTTTCTGAGATAAAGTTTGTGTCAGCTCTTCGTGTGCACCGAATCCGTCCGAACAAACGTCCTTGTTACGGAGTCGAGATCAACCCCGCGCTCAGCACGGAGTCGTCCTGGGGCCGGGCGCCGGGCAGTTGGTGACGGGCGGCGACGAGCGCGCTGTCGACGTCGCTGGTGCCGGTCGACACGCACAGGGTGTAGGCGATGTCGTTCATCCGCCGCCGCGCCGCGGGGCTGCCGTTCTCGGCGTGCAGCGCGCGCAGCGTCTCGTACTGCGCGACCAGGTCCTTCAGCACCGCCGGGTGGGCCATCAGCACCAGAGGTCTCCCTTCACGTGAACCTGCGATTCGCGAACCGGTTACCCCCGGCCGGTGCGCCCATGCCGCGTCCCGCGCGCACCGCCCGCGGGACGCCGAAGGCGGCTCCGGTTGCAGCGCCCTGCCCGAGGTCCTTTGCTGAGAGGTACCGATCCGCCCGCGCTGCCGCGAGGGAGATGTGGACACCATGGGACAACTGGACGGCAAGATCGGCCTGGTGACCGGCGGCTCGACCGGCATAGGACTGGCCATCGCGCGCCGGTTCGTCGACGAGGGCGCCACCGTGTACGTCACCGGCCGGCGCAAGGCCGAACTCGACGCGGCCGTCGACACCCTCGGGGCACGGGCCGTCGGCGTCCAGAGCGACGTCTCCCGGCTCGACGCCCTCGACGACCTCTTCGAGATCATCCGGAACGGCAGCGGACGGCTGGACGTCGTCGTCGCCAACGCCGGCGGCGCCGAGCTGGCGCGGCTCGGGGAGATCACCGAGGAGCAGTACCGCTCGACCTTCGACATCAACGTCAAGGGGACGATCTTCACGGTCCAGAAGGCGCTCCCGCTGCTCCCGGACGGTGCCTCGGTCGTCCTGCTCTCCTCCACCAACGCCTCGATGGGCATGGAGGCCATGTCGGTCTACAGCGCCACCAAGGCGGCCATCCGCAACCTGGCGCGCACCTGGGCCGGCGAACTCGCCGGGCGCGGCATCCGGGTCAACGCCCTTGCCCCGGGCCCGATCGAGACCCCGGGCCTGCGCGGCCTGGACAACCCGCCGCAGGGCGAGGCGCAGATGGCGGACCGGCTCGCGGACGACATCCCGCTCGGCCGCATCGGACGCCCCGAGGAGGTCGCCGCCATGGCCGTCTTCCTCGCCTCCGACCAGAGTTCGTACACGACGGGATCCGAACTCTTCGTCGACGGCGGCATGGTCCAGGTCTGAGACGGCGGCGCCCGGATGACCGGCCTTCTCGACGAGGTCGTCGAGGCGCACGGCGGCCTCGACCGGTGGAACCGGTTCACGACAGTGACGGCCACGGTGGTCAGCGGCGGCGACCTGTTCGTCGTCAAGGGCATGCCGCAGGATCCCGCGCCGCGGCGCCAGACGGTCTGGCTGCACGAGGAACGCGCCTCGCTCTTCCCGTTCGGCGCCCCCGACCGCCGCTCGGAGTTCACCCCTGAGCGGCTGCGGATCGTGACGACGGACGGCAGGACGGTGGCCCGACGGGACCACCCGCGCGCCTCGTTCGCCGGGCACGTGCTGGAGACCCCGTGGGACGCGCTGGACCGCGCCTACTTCAACGGGTACGCGATGTGGACGTACTTCACCACGCCGTTCCTGTTCACGCTGCCGGGATTCACGGTGACGGAGATCGAGCCGTGGCACGAGCGCGACCAGGTCTGGCGCGGTCTGGACGTGACCTTTCCGCCGTCGTACCCGAGCCACAGCGAGCACCAGCAGTTCTACTTCGGCTCCGACGGCCTGCTGCGCCGGCACGACTACCACGTCGACGTCGCCGGCGGGTTCGCCACCGCCCAGTACGTCCACCAGATCATCGAGGCCGACGGGATCCGGCTGCCCTCGGTGCGCCGGGCGTTCCGCCGCGACAGTTCCGGCCGCGCCTGGCCCGGCCTGCTGATGGTCGCGATCGACGTGACGGAGGTCCGCTTCGGGTAGTGGGCCCTTCGGGCCACGGCGGCGGCGCGGGACGCGCCATGCGGGTCGGGGAGCAGGCTTCTACCATCGGCCGTGCGCCGCTGACCAGCGCTTTCGTCGTCGCTTTCAGGTTGTGTTCAGGTTCGCGGAGCGCTTGGAAAACCGCGCCACCAGAAGCCCCAAAGCTCTGGCAAAAGGGTCTGGGAAACCTGCCGGGTGCCGTGTCATCGTCCCTGCCATGTCGACCGATCACCTCATGCACGACCGGCCTGCCGGCCACATCCGTCACGCGGCGAGCAAGGTGCCGGAGGTGACCGTCTACTTCTGGATCATCAAGGTCCTGACGACCGGCATGGGCGAGACGGCCTCCGACTTCCTGGCGCACCTGCTCGGCCCCGTGCCCGCCGTCGGCCTCGGCGGCGTCGCCCTGGTGGCGGCCCTGGCCGTGCAGTTCGCCGTCAGGCGGTACGTGGCCTGGATCTACTGGACGGCGATCGTCATGGTCAGCGTGTTCGGCACGATGGCCGCCGACATCCTGCACGTCGGTCTCGGCGTGCCGTACGCGCTCTCCACGCCGTTCTTCATGGCCGCGCTGGCCGCCGTCTTCGTCCTCTGGCATCGCAGCGAGGGCACCCTGTCCATCCACAGCATCCACACCCGGCGCCGGGAGACCTTCTACTGGGCCGCCGTCCTCGCCACGTTCGCGCTGGGCACCGCCGCGGGAGACCTGACCGCCACGATCGGCCTCGGCTACCTGGGGTCCGCCGTCGTGTACGGCCTTGCGATCGCCGTACCCGCGCTCGCGCACCGCCTGGGCCGCCTGAACGCGGTGACCGCCTTCTGGGCCGCCTACGTCATCACCCGGCCGCTCGGCGCCTCCGTCGCCGACTGGATGGCCGTCGCCCGGAGCCGGGGCGGGCTCGCGCTCGGCCTGGGACCGGTCACGCTGTCCTGGACGGTGGCCATCCTCGGCTTCGTCGGCTACCTCGCCGTCTCCCGCAAGGACGTCCGGCCCGGCACCGCGGCGTGAGCGGGCACCGCGCCGAGCGGTCCTGCCGTCATCCGGCGGGCAGGCTGACCACGAAACGGGCCCCGGCCGTGTGCCCCGGATCGTGCGCCACCTCGCCGCCCACGGAGCGGGCCAGCCGCCGCGCCAGCGGCAGTCCGAGGCCCGCTCCCGGGTGCCCGTCGCCGGGATCCGCGCGCCGGCCGGGCTCGAAGAGCAACCCGGCGAACGACGGCGGAACGCCCGGCCCGTCGTCGACGACGTCGACCCGGACGCCGTCGGGCGCGGAGCGGACCCGGACGGCGACACCGGTGCGCGCGTAGCGGCAGGCGTTGGCGAGCAGCGGGCTGACGATGCGTTCGAGGAGCGCGGCCGGGACCCCGGCCACCGGCGGAGCGCCGTCGACGGTGAGCCGCACGCTGCCGGGCAGACCCGGCGCTTCGGTGAGGCGGCGCAGCGCGGGCAGCACCTCCACGGTGCCCGGTGCGGTGAGCGTGCCGCCGCGCGCGTCGTCCAGGAGCGTGTCGCAGATGGTCCGCATGGACTCCGCGGCGTCCGCGATGACCCGGTGCGTGGCGTGGGTCTGTTCGGCGGTGCGGGGACGGGCCTGCCACCAGTCGAGTTCGGCGATGATCCGGCTCAACGGGGTGCGCAGCTCGTGCGACAGCTCCCCGGTGAGCTGCCGCTCGTGCCGCAGCAGGGTGCGGATGCGGTCCAGGATGGCGTCCAACGACGTACCGAGGCGGGCCAGTTCGGCCGGGTGGCGGATGCTTGCGAAGCGTTCCTCGGAGGTCACGGCGCTCCACTGGGCGGCCTGGTCGGTCATGGTGCGGACGGGGCGCAGCGCGCGGCCGACCGCCAGCCGGGTCAGGGCGTAGGTGCAGGCGAGCATGACGGCGTCCAGGACCAGCGATCCGAGGAGCAGGGTGTCGGCCGAGCTCCGGTAGGGGGAGAGGTCCAGGGCGGTGACCACCGTGGCCCCGCTCCGTGCCCCGGACACCGGCTGGGAGCACAGCCGCAGCGGGCCGTGCACGTCGACGGTGACGCACCGCCGGCCGCCGCGTCCGGCGAGGGTGCCGGCGACGCGGGTCAGCCGCCCGGCGGCCGGCGGGGCTTCGAGCAGGCGCCGGCCGGCGTAGATCCACACGTGCGCGTCGAGCAGGTCGTCGTGCGCGCTCTCCCGCACCCGTACGGTTTTGCCGCCGGTGTCGACGGTGGTCGCGACGGCGGCGGCGCGGGCCCGGAGTTCGTCGTCCGCCTGGTGCTGGAGCCGGTGCTGCGCCACGGTGTCGAAGGCGACGGTGAGGACCAGCATCAGCAGCGTGGCCGTGACGAGCGCGACCAGGGAGAGCCTGCCGCGCAGGGTGCCGGGCGTCAGGCGGCGGAGCAGGGCGGCCGTGGCGGGGCGCGCCCGGCGGGGACCGCTCATGACAGGCGGTGGCCGATGCCGCGGGCCGTGCCGATCGTCCGGTCGCTGCCCGCCTCGCGCAGTTTGCGGCGCAGCCTGGTCAGGTACTGGTCGAGGGTGTTGTCGCTGACCCGGGCGCCCTCGGGCCAGGCCGCCCGGACCAGTTCGCGGCGGCGTACGACGGCGCCGGGAGCGGCCATCAGCGCGGCCAGCAGACGGAACTCGGTCGGTGTCAGACCGACCCGGGTGTCGCGGACGGCGACCGTGTGCCGGACGGCGTCCAGGACGAGGTCGCCCGCCGTGGCGGCCGGTGACGGCGCGGCCCGCTTCAGCGCCGCCCGCAGCCGGGCCGCGAGTTCGGCGAGATGGAACGGCTTGGGCAGGTAGTCGTCGCCGCCCGCGGAGAACCCGGACAGCCGGTCGGTGAGCCGGTGGTGGGCGGTCAGGAAGATGACGGGGGAGAGGAACCCGTTGGCGCGCATCGCCTGGCACACGTCCCGTCCGTCGGCGTCCGGCAGCCCGATGTCCAGGACGGCCGCGCAGACGCCGTCGGTGGCCAGCCGCAGCGCGGTGGCGCCGTCCGGTGCGGCGACGGTGTCGAAGTCCTCGTCGCGCAGCCCGCGCACCAGCACGTCACGCAGGGCGTGATCGTCCTCGACGACCAGGATCGTCTGCCGCATGGTCCTCCCTCGGTTCTCGTGTCGTGTCCGTCCGGCCGCCCGCCGCGTCCGGCGCCAGATCTCCGGCGTCCGGCGGCGGATCTCCCGCGTCCGACGACGGCTCTCCCGCGGGCACCGGGTCGCCCCGCACGGCGCCGTACGGCCGCTGCCACGGCGGCCGGAGGGTCACGGCGGCCAGGCACAGGCCCAGCCAGCCGAGGGCGAACAGCCAGCCGCCGAGCACGTCCGTGAACCAGTGCACCCCGAGGTAGACGCGGGTCAGTCCGACCGCCGCGCCCCAGCAGCCGGCGACCAGGGCGAGCGGAGCGCCGCCGCGCCCGCCGCGCACCAGAACGGCGACGATCAGCAGCCCCGCCGTCAGGGCCGCCGTGGTGGTGTGCCCGGACGGGAAGGACCAGCCCGACGCGTGGGTGGCCCAGTCGGCGCGCGGCGGGCGCGGCCGGGAGACGAGCGCCATCACCGCGTACCGCAGCGCCTGGCCCGCCGCGAGACAGGCCAGGCAGAGCACGACGGCGAGCGCACGCCGCCGGCGGGTGCGCCCCGCGACGATCCCGGCGAGCGCCGCCAATAGGTACGGCACGACTCCGGTCCCGGTGGTGGTCAGCGCGTGGGCGAACGCCACCGCGCCGTCCGGACGGTGACCGAGGGACCAGGTGAGCAGGGCGCGGTCCACGGACAGCGGGCGGCCGTCGTGACCGGCCACGACCATGGTCAGCAGGCCGAAGGCGGCCCAGGCGCCGAGGCCGCAGCCGACGGCCAGGTGGGCGGCGTCGCCGCGCTTCACGACACCGCCAGCAGCGGGCGCAGCCGGGTGGCGGCGAGCCGCCGGGCCAGCGGCCCCGCCCACCGGCGCAGCACGGACATGGCGGCCGTCACGGTGAGCGCGCCCACCACCGCGCCCGCCAGCACGTCGTGCGGGTAGTGCACCCCCACCCAGACCCGTGAGGCCGCCATCGCGACGGCGGCGACCACGGCGACCGCGCCGAGCCGGCGGAACACGAACAGCAGGGCGACGGCCGCGGCGGCGGCGACGGCCGCGTGATTGCTGGGGAAGGACCAGTCGCCGCGCGCCGGGCATGTCTCCAGGACCGTCACCCGCAGGCTCCGGCAGGGCCGGTTCTCGTGCACCAGCAGCTTGAGCGCCGCGTCGACCGCGTAGGCCACCACGACGACGACCGGTACCGCGAGCGCCGTCACCGACGCGGTGGCGCCGACCCGACGCGCACTCCACCAGGCGATGACCATGAACACCGCGAACACGGCGAGCCCGTACGTCGACCACGCCGACACGGAGTCGTTCAGCCAGTCGGGGGCGCGCTGGGCGAGGTGCACCACGTCGACGTAGGCCGGTCCGTCGACGGCGGGACCGGTGAGGGCGAGGATCATCCCTGGACCTCCTCCGCCTTCGCCGCCCGGCGCGAGCGGACCAGCTCGGCGGCGAGCGGGATCAGGGACAGGGCCACGATGACCGCGACCATCGGCAGCAGGTACCGGTCCACGTTCGGTACCGAGGACCCCAGCGCGTACCCCGCGAGCGTGAGACCCAGGGTCCACAGCAGCCCGCCGGCCGTCTGCCAGACGGTGAAGGTCCGCACCGGCACCCGCAGGGCGCCCGCCATCGGGTTCAGGACCGTCCGGACCACCGGCACGAACCGGGCCAGCACGATCGCCTTCGCGTACCCATAGCGTTCCAGCAGCTCCTCCGCGCGCCGCGCGCCCTCGTGCAGGCGGGCCGAGCGGCTGCGGGCGAGCAGGGCGCCGCCCGCTCTGCGGCCCAGCAGGTAGCCGCACTGCGAGCCGGCGAGCGCCCCCACCGCGGCGGAGACCAGGAGCGGCCCGAGCGACAGCTTCAGACCGTGGTCGGCGGAGCCGGTGCACAGCAGGCCCGCCGTGAAGAGCAGCGAGTCGCCCGGCAGGAAGAACCCGACCAGCAGCCCGGTCTCGGCGAACAGCACCACGCCCACGCCGAGCACGCCGAACGCGGCCAGCAGCGAGCGTGCGTCCAGCACGTTGACGGCGAGCTGTGACGAGAGATGCAGGGCCGTGGTCATCGTCGGGGGGTCCCTTCGTCGTACGACCGGAGCGCCGGGCACGCCGCGGCGGAGGCATCGGGTCGGTGACTACAGTGCAGTAGACGGTCTACTCAACTGTAGACGATCGTGGCGGGGGAGACGTTCCCATGATCGGCCCGCCCGGCACGAGACGCCCGTCACGCCACGGCTGCGGGCCGGCCGAGGCCGCCTGCCTGCCTGGCTTGCCGTCCGCTCGCCCGGCTCGCCCGCCCGCCCGGCTGCTTGTTCGCGCGGCTGGGCGGCGGTGTCGACCCGCCGTGCGGTCCGTTCGTCCCGCCACCGGGGCGGTGCACTCGGCGGGGCCGAGAGTTCACGACGCAGGCCGGTCCGCGGCCGTGTGGACCGGCCTGCACCGCCCGCCCGCAGGCTTGCTCGGTCGCCCGGCTTGCCCGCACGGCTCGCTCGCTCGTGCGGCCGGGTGGCGGTGTCGGCCCACCGTGTGCCTGGTCCGTTCGTCCGTCGCCGGGTCGGCGGCCGCGGCGCAGGCCGGGAATCCGCGCCGCCGGGCCGGGAACCCGTGCCGCGGGCTGGGAACCGGCGGCGCAGGCCGAGAGCCCACGGGGCGGGCTGGCCTGCCCCGCGCGCTGGCTCGCCCGGTCGCCTGGCTGGCTCGGCTGCCTGGCTTGCCCGGACGGCTCGCCCGCTCGCGCGGCTGGGTGGCGGTGTCGGCCCGCCGTGTGCCCGGTCCGTTCGTCCGTCGCCGGGTCGGCGGCTGCGGCGCAGGCCGGGAATCCGCGGCGCGAACCGGAAGTCCGCGCGGCCAGGCCGGGATTCCGCGCCGCGAGCCGGGAACCGGGCGGCGCCGGATCGAGAGTCCGCGCCGCCGGGCCGGGAATCCGCGCCGTAGGGCCGGGAACTCGTGCCACCGGGCCGGAAGTTCGGGCGCAGGGCCGGGAGTCCGGGCGTCGGCCCGGAAGTTCGGGCGTTGGGCCGGAGGTCGCGGTGCGGGACGCGCCTTGTCAGGACGGGACGGGGTGGCCGTGGTCGTGGAGCGGGCCGACCTCGTAGCCCCGTTGTGCGCAGGTGTCGAGGATGTGGGGCAGTGCGCCCAGTGCCGAGCGCCAGGCGCCCGGGGCGGAGGTGCAGTCGGAGTCGTGGAGCAGGACGGTGCCGCCGCCGTCCAGGTCCGAGGTGACCGTGCGGTGCACGGACCGCGGTGTGGCGCGGGCGGTCCAGTCCTCGCCCCAGCACGTCCACAGCACCGGTGTCAGCCCGAGGCGGCGGGCGGCCAGATGGGCGCCGGTGGACATCACTCCGTACGGGGGCCGGAACAGCGCGGGCCGCTCTCCGGTGAGGTCCCCGACGGTGTCGCGGGCGCGGGCGAGGTCGTCGTGGGTGGCGCGCGGGCCGCGCAGCAGCAGCGGGCGGTGCAGCCAGCCGTGGACGCCGATCTCGTGTCCCGCCGCGGCGATCTCGCGGACCAGGCCGGGCGAGCGGTGCGCCTCGCGGCCCAGCAGGAAGAACGTCGCCCGGACCCGGCGTTCGGCCAGCAGCCGCAGGAAGTGCGGGGTGGACAGCGGGTCGGGGCCGTCGTCGAACGTGAGGGCGACGTGGTCCGGGCGGCCTCGGCCCGCGAGGCGGGGCATGGCGCGGTTGCGGAGCGGGCCGAAGGCGGAGACGGCGGGTGCGGCGTGGGCGGCCACGAGGGCGGGCGCGGCGGCCAGGGCGGCGGCGCGCAGCAGGCGGGCGGCGGTCACGGGCGGGGGCCTTCCGGGGCGGGCGCGCGGCCGGGGACGTCGTCCAGGTCGAGGCCGTGCCCGATGGCGTGGATCACGTCGGGTCCGTCGTGGGCGACGGCGATACCCGTGCCGACCGCGCAGGCCCACAGCCCGCAGGCCACGGCCGTGGTGGCGGCGAGCCGGCGGGCGGCCGGCCGGTGCCGTCGCGCCGAGGGCCGCGCGGACGGCAGCGCCGGGCCCGCCCGGTGGACCCGAGCGATCTCCGCCGCGGGCCCGCCGCCGTCGGATCCGGCGGCGAAGAGCGCGAGGCCGGCCGCGCGCCGGCGTGGACCCAGCGGACCGTGGATCAGCGCGCGCAGCTCCTCCTCGAGCCGGTCCGGGTCACGGATCCAGACCGCGGTGCCGGCCTCCGCGAGGGCGGCGGCGTTGGTCAGCCCGTGGCCCGGTATGCAGCGGTAGCTGGCGACGGGCAGGCCCACGGCGAACGCCTCCAGGGAGCTGAGCCCGCCCGCGTTCTGGACCAGGACGTCGGCGGCGTGCATCAGCGCGGGCATGTCGTCGACCCAGCCGTAGGCGTGCTCGACGCCGTCCGCGCGCAGCCGCTCGGCCAGCGCCTCGTTGCGGCCGCAGACCACGACCGGGACGGCGGCCCCGCACGCGCGCAGCTCCGCGGCGACCCGGCGGACCGGCCCCACACCCCAGGAGCCGGCGACCAGCAGCGCCAGCGTGGCGTCGGCCGGCAGTCCGAACCGGGCCCGGGCCGCCGCGCGTTCCCGCGCCCCGCCCGGGCGGAACCGCGGGTCCACCACCGGCCCGCACACCCGGACGTCCCGTGCCCCGGCCGCGCGGGCCTGGGCGGCGGGCACGGCGTGTGCGGCGAGGTGCACGTCGACGCCGTCCGCCACCCACAGCGGGTGCACGGAGAAGTCCGTGAGATAGGTGAGGACGGGCGCGTCCAGCCGTCCGCGCAGCCGCAGGCCGCCCAGGACCCGGCTGGCTCCCGGATAGGTGGAGACCACCGCGCCGGTGCCGGGCCGCAGCGCCCGCAGCAGGCGCTCCTCCGCGGTACGCAGCAGCGCGTTCGCCAACGGCCCGCCGCCGCCCGCGCGTTCGGTGCTGCGGTAGATCCGCTGGTAGGCCCAGGGCGCGCGGACGAGCATGCGGTGGTAGCCGTCCCGCACCAGCCGTCCCAGCCCGGCGGGCAGCAGGTCGAGCAGGTCGAACCGGTCGACGGCGAGGCCCTGGGCCGTGAGCCGGCGGGCCAGTTCGGCGGCGGCGCCGTCGTGGCCGGCGCCGATGCTCGCCGAGACGATCGCGACGCGCCCGGCGCCGGCCGTGGGCGGCTGGGGTCCGGGGCGCAGGGTGGCGGCCGCCAGGGCGCGCAGATGCACCGTACTTCCGAGGTGGGGCATGGGGTGGTCCCTCCGAGTGTGGAGCGGGCAGCGGGACTCTACAACATGTAGTAGATAACCTCGTACACGATGTAGTAGTTCCGCGGCCCACCGTCCGGCGGCCCGTTCTACAAGCCGTAGTAGCCCCCGGTAGGCTGGTGGGCCGAGACGGAAGGCGGGTGGCGGGTGCGCGGCGGCGGAAGCGGTGCGGGCGGCAGGAGGGCGCGCGGCGAGCTGGAGAGCGGCGTGCTCGCGGTGCTGTGGTCCGCCGACCGGCCGCTGACCGCACGCCAGGTCCTGGAACGGCTCCCCGCAGACCTCGCCTACACGACCGTGCTGACGATCCTGTCCCGCCTGTACGACAAGGACATGCTCGTCCGGCATCCCGCGGGCCGCGGCTACGCCTACGCGCCCGTCCGCGACGAGGCGTCCCAGACCGCCGTGCAGATGCACAGCCTGCTGGAGCGCGGCTCGGACCGGGAGGCGGTGCTGTCCCGCTTCGTGTCCGAACTCTCCGAGGAGGACGAGCAGGTGCTGCACCGCCTGCTGGGCGGCCAGGACACCGGACCCGGCGACGACGGGCCGTGAGCCGGTGACGATCAGCGTCTACGTCCCGCTCCTGGTCACCGTGGTCCTCGCCGTGCTCGCCCCCCGGGCCGCCCGGCGCCCGGCGCCGCGGCCCGCCGCCTGGGCCCTGGCCTGCGCGGCGCTGGTGACCGCGGCCGGCTGGCTCGGTTCGCTCGCCCTGCTGGCGTTCACCGGCTTCGCGCAGATCCCCGAGGTCGCGGAGCAGGGCCACTGGTCCGTCGCCGCCCTCCGGGCCGAGGACCCGGTCTCGCTGTCCGTCGCGGGCGTCGGCGCCCTCGCCCTCGTGGCGGGCCTCGGGTCGCTGGCCGTGGCCGCCCGGCGGCAGGTCCGCCACGTCCTGTGGGCGCGCCGGGAGTGCGGGCGGATCCCCGGGGACACCGAACTGGCCGTGGTCGACGACGAGATGCCGCAGGCGTTCGCGCTGCCCGGCGCCCCGGGACGGATCGTGGTCTCCCGGGGGATGCTGCGCTGCCTCGGCGACGTCGAACTGGAGGCGCTGCTGGCGCACGAGCGGGCCCATCTGCGGTGCCGCCACCACCTCTTCCAGGCCGTGTGGCGTCTCACGGCCGCCGCCTGCCCGCTGCTGCGGCCGCTCGCCGCTGCGGGCGCCTTCGTCCTGGAACGCTGGGCCGACGAGGAGGCCGCCGCCCGCGTCGGCAGCCGTACGGTCGTCGCCCGCGCCGTCGGACGGGCGGCGCTCGCCACCGCCGGCGCCGCACGCCCGGCCGCCTTGGCCGCGACCGGCGGAGCGGTGCCCCAGCGGGTGCGGGCCCTGCTCGCCCCGCCCCCGCCGCGCCGCACCCTGCCCTTCGTGGCGGTCGCCCTGCTGCTGACCCTGTGCTGCGGCGGCCTCGCCAACGCCGCCTCCGACAGCGAGAGCCTGCTCGACGGCGCGGAGCTGGCCCGGTGCGCCGCGGACGCCGGGCCGCCGGACCCGGCGGGGCACCGCGGGCAGCGGCACGACGACGCCTGCTGCGAGCACCGCGGGGCCGCCGCGCACGCGAACCGGCGCGGGTAGCGGAGCCGTAGTACCGGGGTACGACGTGGTGCACCCGGTTCAGGCTCCTGGTACCACGGGACCGGCCGGTACGGCTCCTAGCGTGGCAGGTGAGGCGTCGGAAGCGACGGACGCCCGGGCCCCCAGGGAGAACGCGGATGATCGAGGCGCAGCGGCTGACCAAGCGGTACGGCGAGAAAACGGCCGTCGACGGACTGGACTTCGACGTCAGGCCGGGCAGCGTGACCGGGTTCCTCGGTCCCAACGGCGCCGGAAAGTCCACGACCATGCGCATGATCGTCGGACTCGACGCCCCGACCGGCGGCTCGGTCACCGTCAACGGACAGCGCTACGCCCGCCACCGGGCACCGCTCCAGGAGGTCGGCGCGCTGCTGGAGGCGAAGTCGATCCACCCCGGCCGCTCGGCCCGCAACCACCTGCTGGCCCTCGCGCTGACCCACGGCATTCCGCGCCGCCGGGTCGACGAGGTGATCGAACTGGCCGGACTGGGCAGCGTGGCGGGGAAGCGGGCCGGTGCCTTCTCCCTCGGGATGGGCCAGCGGCTCGGGATCGCGGCGGCGCTGCTGGGCGATCCGCAGACGGTCATGCTGGACGAGCCGGTCAACGGGCTGGACCCGGAGGGCGTGCTCTGGATCCGCAACCTGCTCAAGGCCCTCGCCGACGAGGGCCGCACCGTGTTCGTGTCGTCCCACCTGATGAGCGAGATGGCGCTGGTCGCCGACCACCTGATCATCGTGGGGCGCGGGCGGCTGCTGGCCGACACCACCGTGGCGGACCTCGTCCGGGCGGCCGGCGGCGACACCGTGCAGGTGGCCGCAGCGGAACCGGCCCGGCTGCGGGAGGCGCTGGCGGGTCCCGGCGTCGCCATCACCGGACGGTCCGGCTCCGAGGAGCTCCAGGTGAGCGGGCTCAGCGCCCGCGAGATCGGCCTCAAGGCCGCCGAGCACGGCATCGCGCTCTTCGAACTGACGGCGCGCACCGTGTCGTTGGAGGAGGCGTTCATGAACCTGACCAGGGACGCCGTGGAGTACCACGGCTCCACGACCGCCGAGACCGCGCGCGAGAGCGCCGAGACCCCTGAAACCGTCGGGAGCACCGCATGAGCACCCTCACCACCACCGCCGAGACGTCCCCCGCGGCTCCCGCCCGTCCCGCCTACCGGGTGACCGGACGGCGGGTGCTCGCCTCGGAGTGGGCCAAGCTGTGGTCGCTCCGCTCGACCTGGATCACCCTCGGCCTCGGCCTGCTCTTCCTCGTCGCCTTCGGTGTGATCGCCGCCGCCCACTACCGGTCCGGCATCGGCTCCGCGCACCAGGACCGTGACTTCGCCACCGCCACCGCCCTGAGCCTGTCCCTCTTCGGCACCAACTTCGCGCAGCTCGCCCTCGGCGTGCTCGGCGTGCTGGTCACGGCGGGCGAGTACTCCACCGGCACGATCCGTTCCACGCTCGCCGCCGTGCCCCGCCGGCTGCCCGTGCTCTGGTCCAAGGCGGCGGTGTTCGGGGTGGTCGCGCTGGTGGTGGGAACGCTCGGCGTGTTCGTCGCCTTCCTGTCCGGCAGCAACATCGTGTCCGGCACGCCGGCCGCCATGGGCCTCGGGCACGCGGGCGTCGTCCGGAGCCTGCTGGGCGCCGGGCTCTACCTCGGCCTGGTCGGCGTCATCGGCACCGCCCTCGGCACCCTGCTCCGGTCGGTGGCCGGCGGCATCTCGGTCCTCGTCGGCACCCTCATGCTTCTCCCGGGACTGATCTCCCTGCTGCCCAGCTCCTGGCAGGACCACATCAGCCCCTACCTGCCGTCCGACGCGGGCGAGTCGATGTTCGCCCTCACCCACGACGCCACGGCCCTGTCGCCGGGCGCCGGACTGCTGGTCTTCCTCGGCTGGACGGCGCTCGCCCTGGCGGCCGCCGCCCACCGGCTGGTGCGCAGCGACGTCTGACGACCCGCACCATGGGCAGGTGACCACCTTGACGACGACCACTGCGGCCGAGGACATCGGCCACACCGGCCCGGTGGCCGCCCGGCTCGCCCGGGCCGGCCAGCGGCTGCGGCAGGCGGACCGCGCCCGTCCCTGGGTGCTGGACACCGCCGTGACGGCGCTGGTCTTCCTCATGTTCTGCCTGCCCGACCTGCTGCACCACGGCGGCGCGGGCGACGGGGACGGCGACGCCCCGCACCGGTTCCACTTCGCCTTCACCCGGCTCCCCCTGGCGGCCATGCTGGCCCTCCAGGCCGGACTGGTGCTGCCGCTGCTGTGGCGCAGGCGACGGCCCATGGCGGCGTTCGTCGCCATCGCCGTCGTCTTCGTCCTGCAGTGGTCGCTGGGCGCGGCGCTGCGCGCGGACGTCGCCCTGTTCATCGCCCTGTACAGCCTCGCCCTGCACGGCCGGCTGCGCAGGCTGCCGTGGGCGTGCGCGGTGATGGCGGCGGGGATGGTGCTGGTCGCGGTACGGGTCGCGCCCGCCGTGTCGGTCTGGGACGCCCTGTTCTTCCTGCTGAGCACGGCGACCGCGGCGCTGGCCGTCGGCCTGACGGTCCGGACCCGGCGGGCCCAGCTCGCCGGGCTGCGGGAGCGGGCGGCGCGCCTGGAGACCGAACGCGACCAGCGCATCAGGCTCGCGACCGCCACCGAACGCGCCCGGGTGGCCCGCGAGATGCACGACATCGTCGGCCACAACCTGGCCGTCATCATCACCCTCGCCGACGCCGGCTCCTACGCCACGGACACCGCGCCCGAACGCGGCAAGGAGGCCCTCCGGCTCATCGGCGACACCGGCCGGACTGCGCTCGGCGAACTGCGCCGCGTGCTCGGCGTGCTGCGCGAGGCCTCCGACGGCACCCGGCAGGCGCCCGAACTCAGTCCCCAGCCCGGCCTCGCGGACATCGGGACGCTGTGCGACGGCGTACGCACCGCCGGCCTGGAGATCGTCTACCGGACCGTCGGCGAGGTCGACGCCCTGGACCGGGGTGTGCAGCTGGCCGTCTACCGCATCGTCCAGGAGGCCCTGACCAACACCCTCAAGCACGCCGGCGCCGGCACCCGGGTGGACCTCTCGGTCGGCGTCCGGGGCGAACGGCTGGTCATCAGGGTCCGGGACGACGGCACCGCCGGACGCCCCGGACCGGGGAACGAGGAAGGACAGGGACTGGTGGGCATGCGCGAACGAGCGGCACTGTACGGAGGGACCGTGACCGCCGGCCCCGCCGCCGACGGCGGCTGGGCCGTGGAGGCCGCCCTCGACCTGACACCGCAGGGAGGCACCCGGTGACCACGGTGCTCATCGTCGACGACCAGGAACTGCAGCGGTACGGCTTCCGGGTGCTGCTCGACTCCATCCCCGAGACGGAGGTGGTCGGCGAGGCCGGCAGCGGCGCCGAGGCCGTCCGCAGGACCGCCGAACTGCGCCCGGACGTCGTCCTGATGGACGTACGGATGCCCGGCATGGACGGCATCGAGGCGACCCGCCGGATCGCCGAGGCCGGCGGACGGTCCCGGGTCCTCGTGCTGACCACCTTCGACCTCGACGAGTACGTGCACGCCGCCCTGCGGGCCGGCGCCAGCGGCTTCCTGCTCAAGGACGCGCGTCCGGAGGAACTCCTCGCCGGGATCCGGGCGGTCGCCGGCGGCGACGCGGTGATCGCGCCGGCCCTCACCCGCCGCATCCTCGACGAGTACGCGCGGCACGTGCCGGCCCGGAGGGGCGATCCGGGCGAGGATCCGCGGGTGGCCGCCCTCACCGAACGCGAGCGCGAGATCCTCGTCGCCATCGGCAAGGGCTGGACCAACGGGGAGATCGCCGCCCGCTTCGTGGTGACCGAGTCCACCGTGAAGACGCACGTCGGCCGGGTCCTCGCCAAGATCGGCGCCCGCGACCGCATCCAGGCGGTGATCTTCGCCTACGACCTGGGACTCGCCCGCCCCGCCCCCGGCTGAACGCGCGGCGCCGCCGGACGTCTTCTCACCCGCATCTCACCCTACAAGCCGTAGGGTGGGATCTCCTCCTACGAGCTGTAGGAGGAAGCGGTCCCCGCGGTGTGCGACGACAAGAGGTGCGAGATGACCGGCGGCTCGAACGCCACGACGACCGGTGTCCCGCGCACCCGCCTCCCGGGCCGGGCCGTCCGGCCCAGGCGCCCCCGGGGCGTGCCCCGGCTCGCGGCGGTCGCGGCCGCCTTCACGCTCGCCCAGCTCGTCCTCGTACGGCCCGGCCTCGGACTCGGCTGGGACGAGGGCGTCTACGTCAGCCAGGTCAGCGGTCACGTCCCCGCCGCCTACTTCAGCGCCCCGCGCGCCCGCGGCATCTCCCTCCTCGTCGCCCCGGTCGCCACCTGGTCCGACTCCACCGTCCTGCTCCGGATCTACCTGGCCGTCCTCTCCGGCCTCGCCCTCCACCTCGCCCTGCGCGTCTGGCGCGGCCACCTCGGGACCGCCGTCCTGCCCCTGGCCGGCGCCCTGTTCGGCTCGCTGTGGGTGACGCTGTTCTACGGCCCGCAGGCCATGCCCAACTACTGGGTCGCCGTCGGCGCCCTGGGCTGCGTCGGCTGCTTCCTGCGCGCCCGCGCGGACACGGCCGACCGGGCAGCCCGGTGGGGGGTGTTCGCGGGCGCGGCGCTGATGGCGTGGATGCGCCCCATGGATGCCGTCTACGTGGTGCTGCCCCTGCTCGCCCTCGCCGTGCGCCGCCCGCGTCTCCTCGGCACGCTGGCCGCGGGCCTGGTGGCGGGCGGCGCCGAGTGGGTGATCGAGGCGTACGCCGGCTACGGCGGTCTCGCGCGGCGCCTGTCCACGGCGTCCGCCGTCCAGGGCGGCCTCGGCCTGCACCTCGCCGTGGCCGACCAGGTCCGGGCGCTCGGCGGCCGCACCCTGTGCCGGCCCTGCACCGGACCGGCGCCCGGCCTGCCGGTCACCCTGTGGTGGTTCGCGCTGCCGCTCCTCGCCGCCCTCGGCGCGGTGGCCGCGGTGCGTGCCCGGCGCGCGATGCCCGTCCTGCTCCCCGGAGTCTGCGCCGTCACCGCCGCGGTGCCCTACCTCTTCCTCATCGGCTACGCGGCCCCCCGCTTCCTGCTGCCCGCCTACGCCCTGCTCGCCGTGCCCGTGGCGCACGGCCTCGTCCACCTGGTCACCGCCCCGGCCCGCCGGACCGCGCGCGGCCTCGCCGCCGGTCTGGCGGCGGTCTGCCTGGCGGGCCATCTGGCCGTGCAGGTCGCCGTCCTGGAGCACACCGTGCGGGGCTCCGCCGCCTCCCGCGCCGACTGGGCCCGCACCGCCACCGCGCTCCACGCGCTCGGGATCAGGCCGCCGTGCCTGCTCAGCGGCTACGACGCCGTCCCCGTCGCGGTCTACGCCGGCTGCGGCTCCGCCCAGACGGCCGGGCACGACGCCGCCATGACCCCGGCCGAGCTGGCACGCAAGGCCCACCAGATGCCCTTCGCCGTCCTCGCACCGCCCGGCGGCCGCCCGCCCGGGTACGCGCGCGCGTGGCCGAAGGAGCCGGCCGGGGCCCTGCTGGCCTACCCGGCACCCGGTGCACGGCACGGAAGGCGACTGCCGTGACCGCGGCCGGGACCCCGCCGGCCGTCGCGGGCCGCCTTTCGTACGTCCGGCTGGGAGTCACCCTGGCGGTGCTCGCCGCCGCCGGAGGCGTGGCCGCCGCGCACCGGGACACCCTGGACAGCGGCACCGACCGGCTGGCCGCCGCCGACGGGGAGTGGCTGCTGCTCGCCTGCCTCGCCGCGGTGGGCACCTGGGTGTGCGCGGCCGTCGCCCAGCAGGGAGCGGTGGCCGAACGGCTGCCCAGGGGACGGCTGGTGGCGGCGCAGTTCGCGGCCGGCGCGGCCAACCACCTGCTGCCGGCCGGAGCCGGCGCGGCGGTGGTCAACCTGCGGTTCCTGACCCGGTGCGGACTGTCGGTCAGGCGCTCGGCGACCGCGCTGGCGGTGAAGGCGGCCGTCGGCGGGATCGTCCGCTGCGTGCTCGGAGCGGCCCTGCTGGCCGCCTCGCCGGGTACGGTCCGGCTCTCCGTGCCGGTCCCGCACCCGACGGTCCTGTGGCCGGCGCTGGCCGGGGCCGCCGTCCTGGCCGTCGCGCTCGCCGTGCGCCTCGGACCTGCGCTGGGCCGGGCCCTCGCGGACGTGCGGGACGTGCACCGGCGCGGGGCGAGGGCCGGGGCGCTGTGGGGCGGATCGGTCGCGTTCGCCCTGCTGCACGCCGGGGTGGTCCTCGCCGTGGTCCGCGCGATCGGCCTCGGCCTGCCCGCGAGCCGCGTGGTCGTGGCCTACCTGGTGGCCGCCGGCGCGGCGGCGCTGCTGCCCACGCCGGGCGGACTGGGTTCGCTGGACGCGGCGCTCGCCCTCGCGCTCACGGCGGCCGGCGCGCCGGGGCCGGACGCGGTCGCGGCGGTCCTCGGCTACCGCCTGCTGACCGGCTGGCTGCCGATGCTCCCCGGCCTGCTGGTCCTGGCGCTGCTGGCCCACCGCAAAGCGGTGTGACCCACCCACCGTCCTCGCGCCCACCGCCTGCCCCTGCCGGACGGCCCGCCACCACCCCTCCACGCCGCGCCGCCCGCCTCACGCCCCTACCGTCCCGGCGACCGCGGCGCAGTCCGCCTCCCGCTGTTCCGGCGACTGGGGTGCCGTCGGCCTTGTGCGCTCCCGCTGTTCCGGCGACTGGGGTTGACGTTGGTCTTGTGCGCTCCCGCTGTCTCGGCGACTGAGGTGCCCTCGGCCTCGCGCGTCCCGCCGTTCCGGTCACCGCGGTGCCGTCGGCCTTGCGCCTGCCGCCGTTCCGGACACTGCGGTGCAGGCGGCCTCGTGCCTTCCGCCGTCCTGCCCGCCTCGGGGCCGTCCGCCTCCTGTGGTCCCGGATGCCACGGTGGCGTCAGCTTGGCGCGGAACACCGAGGACGTCGGGACGGCCTGGGCGTCGCCGCAGGACGGCGGGGCGCGGTGCGGCACCCGTACGCACCGGACGGCGTCCGGTCCCGGCGGCCCCGGCGCCGGAGCTCTCGGCCCGCCGTTGGCCGTCGCGGTGCTTCCTGGGCGCGGTACCGCCCGCCTCGGCGCGCGTGGCGGCGGCCGTGAGGCGGCCCGGTCCGTCGGCGGGGTCACCGGGGCGGCGGCACGGCGGCGGGCATCGGGCCTCGCTGCCGCCCGTGACCCGGCGGCCGCCCGTCGCTCACGTGCTGAGCAGGCCGCGGCCGAGCCAGTCCTCGTGGTCGCGGACGCCGGGCAGGGCGAAGAAGTAGCCGCCGCCGGTCGGCGAGATGTAGTCGACGAGGGGTTCGTCGATCAGGCGGGTCTGGGTGGCCTCGAACTGCCGCCTGACGTCCCGCTGGTAGCAGCAGAACACCAGGCCCATGTCGAGGTTGCCGACGGCGTCGACGCCCCGGTCGTAGTTGTAGCCGCGGCGCAGGATCCGGGTGTCGTCGGTCCTGGCGGTGCGCGGGTTGGCGAGGCGGATGTGGGCGTCCAGCGGGATCGCGTTCCCCTGCGGGTCCTTGGCGTAGTGGGGGACGTCGGTCTCGTGGGCGCCGTCGAGCGGGGCGCCGGTGTCCTTGCGGCGGCCGAACATCAGCTCCTGTTCGCTGAGCGAGACGCGGTCCCAGAACTCCACCAGCATGCGGATGACGCGGATCACCTGGTAGCTGCCGCCCGCGGCCCAGTCCGGCTCGCCGGCGCCCGCCCAGACGAGCCGGGCCGTCTCGCGGGCCGAGGTGACGTCTGGATTGGCGATGCCGTCCTTGAAGCCGAGCAGGTTGCGCTGGGTGCCGGTGGGCCGGGGCACGTTCTGGAAGCCGTCGATGCGCCACTTGATCTGCAGACCGCCGCGGGTGTGCTTGGCGATGTCGCGCAGCGCGTGCAGGACGGTGTCCTGCCGCTGTGCGCAGATCTGCAGGGACAGGTCGCCGTGGCATTCGGCGGGCCTGAGGTCGTCGTTGGGGAAGGTCCGCATCGGAGTCAGGCCGCGGGGCCTGGCCTTGGCGAGGCCGTAGCGGTCGTCGAACAGGGACGCGCCGACGCCGACCGTGACGGTGAGGCCGTCGGCGGGGACGGTCGGGCCGAGGATGCCGTTGTCGGAGGGCGGGGCGCCGACGCCGAGGTCGGCGGGGGTGCCGCCGGCGGTCAGGAACCGGGCGCGGGCGGTGATCGTCTTCAGCAGGTCGGCCAGCTCGGCGCGGTCGTCGGCTGTCACGTGGAAGGAGACGAAGGCGGCGGACTCGGGGGCGGGGGTGAGGATGCCGGCCTGATGGGTGCCGTGGAAGGGGACCCCGGCGGCGTTCTCCGTCCGCGGGGCGGCCCCGGCGGTGCCGCTCCCGCTCTCCGCGAGCGCGAGACCGCCGCCGGCCAGGACGGCTCCGGCGGCTCCGGCGCCCAGGGCCGTCCGCACGAACGAGCGGCGGCCGGCGCCGGCGGGGCAACCGCCCTGCGGGGAGGGGGATTCGGCGGACGGCATGGGGGAGTTCCCCTTCCTGGGTGCGGGGTCGGTGTCGTGGCGGCGTTCGGGGCCGGGCATCAGGCGGACTTCCGGATCTCCAGCAGGTCCGGCACCGGGGAGAGGTCCTCCAGGAGCCGGCCGGTGGCTCCGTCGATCCGGGCCCGGCCGGTCGCGCCGAGGCGGTCGACCGGGGTCCACGAGCCGCCGTGGTGGGCGGCGTCGAGAAGCCGCTGCAGCCGGGCGATGTCCGTGTCGAGGGCCGGCAGCAGGTGCGGGGCGCGGCTGGTCAGCAGCGGTGTGAGGACGGTGAGCAGCTCGCGGGTGCCGGCGAGTTCGGCGTCGGCGGTGGCGAGGTTGGTGCCGCTGCCCTCGTCGGTGGCACCGCTCAGCTCGAACTGCAGGGTGTTCTCCAGGATTTCGTGGGCGCGCAGCGGCAGGTCGGACGGGTCGAAGGCCTGGTGCGGGAAGGCCTTGCGCAACTGCGCGACGTCGGCGGCGAGTTGCCGGGCGGACGGGGCGAGGGAGGCCGGGGTCTCCCCGTGCCACAGGCCGTACTCGATGCGGAGGAAGCCGCTGAAGTCCTTGTCGTGGACGCCGCCGGGCAGTCCGTCGGCCCTGCCGTCGATCTTCTGGTCGAAGTCCTCGAACGTGCCGTAGGCGGCGCCGAGGGAGGCGTAGGTACGGTGGGCGGTGAGCCAGTCGGCGCGGGCCCGGCCGAGGTGACCGCCCTCGATGTCGGCGGCGAGCACGCGGGTCCTGGCGGCGAGGGCGGCCAGCCCCCGGTCGACGTACTCCCTGTACTGCCGCAGGGGCGCGGCCAGGTCCCGCGCGGAGACCGGTACCACCGCCTTCGCCGTTCCTCCGCCGGTGACCCGGACCGCCCGCGAGGTGACCGCGGTGCCGCCGGTGGGGACGCACCGCCAGGCGTAACTGCCGCCTGCCACCGTGGCGACGAGGGCGCGCGTGGTGCCGGGTGCCAGGCCCTCGATCTCGCCGTAGACCGCGCCGGTGTCCGGGGCGATCAGGTACACCTCTGACGTCTTGTCACCGGTGTTGTGCATCTGGAAGGTCTGCCGGCCCGGCTTCGGCGCGGAGAAGCCGTTGCCGCACTCCTTCTCGGAGACGGCGACGGTCTGCGCGGCGGCGGGCTTGGGGCGGCCGAGGGCGACGGCGAGGCCCGCGATCACGGCGGGGACGGTGACGACGGCGACCGGCACCACCCAGCCGGGGCGGCGGCGCACGGGACGCGTGCGGGCGGGGCCGTCCGTACCGGCGGCGGGCCCGGCGGCCGGGGTGCGCACCCCGCGGACGAAGAGCGTCATCACCGTGGCGAGGTAACCGGCGTAGCCGAGGACCTGGAGCCAGGTCATGACCGGGGTCAGGTTGAAAACGCCCTGGACCAGGGTGGCGTACCAGGAGCCGGCGTCGACACCGGCGCTCAGATCGACCGCGTAGGCCGTCCTGCCCGGCAGCACACCGCCCTCCTGCAGGTCGCGCAGGCCGTACCCGAGGACGCCGGCCGCGATGACGATGAGGACGGCGCCGGTGGCGGTGAAGAACCTCGTCAGGTTGATCTTCAGGACCCGCCGGTACAGGGCCCAGCACAGCGCGACCGAGAGGACCAGGCCGACCGCGGCGCCGGTCAGCGGGCCGGCCGACTCGCCGGCGGCCTGGGCGGTGGTCCACAGGAACAGCGCGGTCTCCAGGCCCTCCCGTCCGACGGCGAGGAAGGAGGTCAGCACCAGGACTCCCGCGCCCATGGTCAGCGCGCCGGTGACCCGCTCCTTGATCGCGCCGGACAGGCTGCGGGCCGAGCGGCGCATCCAGAAGACCATCGCGGTGACGAACGCGACCGCGATCACGCTGAGCGTGCCGCCGAACGCCTCCTGAGCGGTCGCGGACAGGGACGCGGCGGTGAAGGTGAGGACCGCGCCGAAGCTCATCGCGAGCGCGACCGCCGCGAGCACGCCCGTCCACACCTGCGGCAGACGGGAACGGGCGTCGGCCCTGACGAGCGTGGCCACGAGGATGGAGACGACGAGCCCGGCCTCGAGTCCCTCCCGCAGTCCGATCAAAAAGCTCGGAAACGCGTCATCCCACATGCGGCTCTCCCCGCCCGGCCCCGCCGCTGAGAGGTCTCATTAGCGTAGGCATACCTAACCAAGACGCGATCCATCATGACTACAAGTCTGTAGACAGTCAGCAATGCGAAGGTCATGGCGGAGCAAAATCGCCGACCGGTACCGGTCGCGCGCCACGGAGGTGGCCTTCTCTCACTGTCTACATTTACGTAGACTCGTGGCGGCCGGGCATCCGCGCGTGCCGTCGGCCCACTCGCGCGAAACGAGGCTCCCGTGTCCGCCGGTCCCTGCGCGCCCTCAACGGCACCGGTACCGGCACGGCCTCGGGCGAGCGTGTCGCCGGTGGCCGCCGCCGCGTCCGTCGTCGCCGCCTCGGAAGAGTGCTGATGTTCGAGAGCCACCGGCCCGACGCCGAAGAGGTCAGGGACGCGGAGCCGAAGGCCGAACGGGCACTGGACTGGCTGGCCGGCCGGAGCGCCGTGGAAGAGACGCTGCACGCCTCTCTGGGCGGGCTGCCGAGCGAACGCGACGAACGCCTCGCGCGGATGGCCGACGTTCTCCAGGCCACCGCGCAGGGCCTCGCGCCGCAGGCCGCCGCGGTGTGGGCCGGAGTGCCCGAACCCCTGGTGCGGCAATGGCTGGAGAGTGACCGGGAGTTCGCCCATGCGGTCGCGGCGGCCGCGGCCCTGGGTGCCGCGCACGGACGCGAACCCGGCGGCGCGAGGACACCGGCGATGGTCCGCGTCGTACTCCTGGCCCTCAGCCAGGGCGCGTCCTGGGGGACGGCCGCGGACACGGCGGGCCTCAGCACCTACAAACTCCGCCAGATGTGGCGGGCCTCGCCGACGCTGGTCGCTCTGGTGGACGCCGCGCGACGCGTCCGGCCGCCGAAGGCGACGGCCTTCGTCCCCTCCTCGTACCGGCCGCGCAGACCCGGGCGCAGACCGTCCGGCACCGGATACCGCCTCGTGCAGCGGGACGACTCGGAGTGACCGCCCGCCGCGCCGGTCCGGCCCGGCGCGGCCCCGCCGGCCGGCGGGGCCGATGCCCAAGTGACCCTCCAAGGCGGGCCGGTCGGCCCTGTTCCGGAACGGGCCGACCGGCCCGGTCACGGAACGACGATGCCGATCGCGGTCCATGACGGGCCGTCAGGGTCACCGCGGACCTAGGACGCGCCGACCAACCGGCGTGCCGCGTACTCCACGTACTCGTGCAGCCCGTAGGCCGTCACGAGAGCCGCCACCGCGGCGAGGACCACCGATCCCGCCAGGGCGACGGCACCGGCTCGTCCGGCACGGCCGGGCGGTGCCGCGGGCGCCGGCCGCAGCAGCGCCTCCACGCGCCGCGGCACCGGGCCGCTCGTCACCGACAACAGCGGATAGCGGTCCGTGCGGCGCTGCGACGCCCCGGCCAGGGCCGCCCTGGCGATCGCCGCGGCGGCCACCCGCCGGTCGCCCACGGCCGCGGCGGCCTCCTCGTCGGCCCACCGCTCCAGATGGAAGCCCAGCGTCTCCCGCAGACTCCGCAGCGCGGGGTGCACGACGGCGGCCAGGTCGACCACCACCGACAACAGGTGATGGCGCCCGGCCAGATGGGCCCGCTCGTGCGCCAGCAGCACCTCGCGCTCGCCCGGGTTCAGCGACCGCACCATGCCCGACGTCACCACGACCCGGCCGCGGCGCCCCCGGTAGCCGGGCAGCGCGAAGGCGTCCACGTCCTGTCCCGGGACCACCAGCATGTCCCCGCCGCCGGTGCCCTCGTCCGCCGACAGCCAGGCACGCCTGAGCAGCGAGCGGTGCCGCAGCACGCGCCGTACCAGCAGCGCCAGTTGCGACAGCATCACCACTCCGGCGGCAGCCGCGACGGGCACCGCCGCCGGCCACACCTCCAGCACCCGCGACAACGGCAGCCGCTCCAGCGAGGCCAGGAACGGTACGTGGAACAGGCCGACCAGCGCCGCCACGGTCCCGCCGGCCAGCAGGACGGCCGCGCCGGTCAGCATCCGGCACGCCCGGCGCGGCGGCAGCCGGCCGGCGAGGCTGTTCGCCATGGCCGCCCCGCCCCACGGAAGGGCGAGGGTCAGCGCGACCACGACCAGCACGTACGTCACGAGGACTCGTCCCCGGCTTCCAGGAGCAGGCGGCGCAGCGTCTCCTCGTCGTCCGCGGACAGCGACGAGACGAACCGCTTCAGCACCAGATCGCGGCTGAGGTCGCTCTCCAGCTCGCGTCGCATCCGGCTCGCCGCCAGCCCCGCCTCGTCCGCCACCGGCTCGTAGGCGAAACCGCGGGGGACCGGTGTCCGCCGCAGCGTGCCCTTCTCGTAGAGGCGGGCCAGGATGGTGGCCGTCGTCGTCCTGGCCAGCCCCTTGTCGAGTACGGCGTTCACCTGTTGCGCGGTCATCGGCTCACCGGCCTCCCACAGCACCGCCAGCACGTCCGCGACGAGCTCGCCGTGCTGACGTCTCTCGTCCCGACGCCCGTTCGCCAAGGTCCCTCCCCGGTGTTTCTAAGGTATGCCTAATCTACCCGTCGGCCGTCGCCCGTCCGGGCCCGAGGCGGTGCACGTCCGTCCGCGGTCAGGATGCGTTCAGGTGCCCGGTGTCATGGTCGGGCGGTGATCGACGAAGCGTCCGAAGGCCAGGCCGTTCCGGAGGCCGGCCCGGCGCCCGGCTCCCGGGACCGGCCGTACCGGAGCGAGGTGCCCGAGGCCACCGGCCCCCTCTGGATCGTGCACACGGTGTGCACGGCGGTCGGCGGGGCCGCCGCGGACCTGCTCGACGGGACGGCGGGGCTCGGTCCGGCCGGTGCGTCGGCGCTGCTGTCCGTCCTGCTGGCCGTGGTCCTGGCGGTCAGGTTCCGGGCCCGCCTGCCGGGCGCGTACTGGCCGGCGGTGGCGCTGGTCGGTGCCGTCACCTCGCTGACCGGCGCCGGTCTCGCCGACGCCGCTGTGCCGCGGGCGACGGGCACCGGGGTCCTCGCGGCCCTCCTCGCGCTCGTGTGCGCCGCCCGGTACCGGCGCGAGCGTATGCCGTCTGTCCGTCACGTCGGCACCTTCGGCCGGGAGGCCTTCTCCTGGGCGGCGGTCCTGGCCGCCTCCGCGCTGGGCACCGGGGCCGGTGATCTGCTGTCGGCGCACCTCGGATCCGGCCGCCTGCTGCCCGCGGTCCTCCTCACGACGGTCGTCGCCGCGGTGGCCGTCGCGCACCTCGCGCTGGACCTGGACGCGGCGTGGAGTCTGTGGATCACCTACGTCCTGACCCGCCCGCTCGGCAGCTGGGCCGGTGACCTGCTGGCCCGGCCCGCCGGTGACCGCGGGGCGGGCACCGTGATGGCCTGTGCCCTGTCCCTGGCCGTCGTCCTCGGAGCGGTCGTCCACCGCCGCGTCACCCGCCGGTGCGCACGGTGACAGTCAGGATGCGTTCAGGTTCCCGGTGGCACCGTCGGACGCCATGACCCACGAAACATGACCCACCGAACACCGGCCGGTCCCTCCCGGAGCCCCCGCCGCACGCCCGACGCCGAGCGGCCCGCAGGCTCCGGCGCGCGGTCGACGCCGTACCGCGGCCCCGCGCGTTCCGGACCGAGCCCGGTCACGTCCTTCCCGACCATCACCGTCCGCAGACGTGAGGGCCCCCCTCCGTGCTGCCGCCCGTTCCAGGCGAGGATCACATGACAACCGCGACGACGCCCGAAAATCTCCGGACGCCCGCCAGGCAGATGCTGAACAAGGTCCCCGAGGTCACGATCTGGTTCTGGATCATCAAGATCCTGTGCACCACGGTCGGCGAGAGCTTCGCCGACTGGATCGACATGAACCTCGGCGTCGGCCTCGTGAACACCGCACTGATCTTCACCGCGGTGCTGGCGGCCGTCATGACCTGGCAGCTGCGCACCCGACGCTACGTCCCGTTCGTGTACTGGCTCACCGTCGTGGTGGTCAGCGTGACCGGCACCCTCTACACCGACATCCTCACCGACAGCCAGGGCGTGCCCCTCGCGCTGAGCAGCAGTGTCTTCGCCGGTCTCCTGGCCGTCGTCTTCGGCATCTGGTACGCCCGCGAGCGGACCCTGTCGGTGCACACCATCACCACCCGGCCCCGGGAACTCTTCTACTGGCTCGCGGTCCTGGTCACCTTCGCCCTCGGCACCGCGACCGGCGACTGGACCCTGGAACTGACCGGCTGGACCGCCGGCGTGTCCGTGTTCCTGCCCCTCGGACTGATCGTCGCGATCATTGCCGGATGGCGGCTGGGCGCCGGTGCGGTGCTCTCCTTCTGGCTGGCGTACATCCTGACCCGCCCGCTCGGCGCCAACCTCGGCGACTGGCTCGGTTCGCCCGGCGGTGACGGCGGCCTGGGCCTGGGCACCGCGGTCACCAGCGTGCTCTTCCTGGCGGCGATCCTCGCCACCGTCGTGTACCTCACGGTCAGCCGCAGCGACGTCATCGAGACCGACGCGCCCGCTCGCACGCCCCGCCCGGCGAACCCGGCGCGCGAACGGCTCATGCTCGGCTACTACGCCGTCGTGGCGGTCGCGACCGCCGCGCTCCTCGTCTGGGCGCACCAGCAGCCGCACGCGGCCCCGGCCGGCGAGGACGCCGCCCCCGCACCCGTGACGGTCCACCTGACCCCCGCGCAGGCCACCTCTCCGTTCCCGCCGGCCGAGATCGCGAAGTTCCGCACCATCACCGCCGACACCTTGGCCAAGATCGAGGCGGGCGACCAGTCGGCGGCGACCACCCGCGTGCGGGACCTGGAGACCGCCTGGGACGACGACCAGTCCGCCCTGGAGCCCAAGAACGGCCGGTCCTGGCACTTCCTCGACAGCGAGATCGACCAGGTCCTGACGGCGCTGCGGGCCTCCAGCCCCGACAAGGCCACCGAGGTCAAGGCGCTCGACACGCTCCTCACCTCACTCGGCTAGCGAGCCGCCACGACGGACCGCCCCGACCCGGGCCCGGCGCCGGGGCGGCCGGCATTCCGCGCCGCACCCGGCACCCGGCTCGCCCCCGGCGGCCCGCACCCCGTGCGCGCAGGGGTGCCGCGGACACCCGCGGTCGTCCGCGGCGCCGTCCGGCCGCTCCTGGTACGGGTGCTGCCCGGCGAGCCGGAGCCGGACCACGGCGTCGAGCCCGCCGCCCGCGGCCGGCTCCAGCGTGACCTCACCGCCCGCCGCGCGGGTGAGCTGCCGCACCATCGGCAGACCCAGGCCGGTGCCGTCGTGGTCGGCGTCGGACGCTCTCCAGAACCGGTCGAAGGCACTGTGCCGTTCGGCCTCGCTCAGGCCCGCCCCCTGGTCCACGACGTGCAGCTCGGCCAGGTGCGGCGCGCGGTGGCCGTCGCCCGGGGCGACGGCCGCCGCCAGCGTGACGGTGGTCCGAGGAGGGGACGCGCGCAGCGCGTTGGAGAGCAGATTGTCGATGATCTGGTCCAGGGCCCCAGGGACCGCCCACACCCGGGCGGCCGTCGTCCCGGAGACGGCGATGCCCACGTGCTGTTCGTCGGCGAAGGCCGCCCAGACGGCCGCGCGTTCGGCGACGACGGCGTCCAGATCGACCGCCTCGGGCCGGGTCGCGGAGTTCTCCAGCCGGGCGAGCGCCAGCAGCCCCTGCACCATCCGGCTGAGCCGTTCCAGCTCCGCCAGCGCCGTGTCCAGACTGTCCTGGGCGCAGGGGGCGAGGTGCGGCTCGAAGTTCTCCAGGCGCAGCCGCAGCGCGGTGAGCGGGGTCCGCAGCTGGTGGGACACCTCGGAGGCGAACGCCTGCTGCGCGCGCAGCACATGCTGGAGCCGGGCCGCGGTCGTCGTGAACGACGCGGCCAGCCGCCGCAGTTCCGGCGGACCGTGGTCGGTGGCGGGCGGATCGGTGAGCCGGCCCTCGGCGAGCTGGGCGGTGGCGTGCTCCAGGGCCCTGACCGGTCGGGTGATCGAGCGGGCGAGCACGAAACCGATCAGCGCGACGGTGGCCAGCACGCCGAGCCCGACGGCGGCCAGCGCCAGCCAGGTGGCACGGACCTTCGCCCGGAGCGGGTCCAGCCGGTACACCGTCCGCACCACGCAGGGGACCGCGGCGCCCGAGCCGCCCGGTACGGTCACCGAGAGGACGTCGCCCCGTGCGGACGGGTCGCTCCGGGTCCCGGCGACGGGACGGTCGCGCAGGGCGCCGGAGACGTCCGGATCGGCGGACAGGTCCCTGCCCGTCAGGACCCGGGCGGTGTCGGTGAGGACGACCCCCTCGCGGTCGGCGACCAGCACGCGGCTGCCGGTGCGCCGCCCGTAGGCGCGGGCCAGGGCGGGGAGATCGGCGGCCAGACCGTGCTCCATCCGCTCCTCGCAGACCGCGGCCAGCGTCATCGCGCCCTGCTGCGCCGTACGGGAGAAGCGGGACAGCTCGCTGCGGGCGTAGAAGACACCGAACGGCACTTCGAGCGCGAGCAGGACGAGCAGTATCAGACTCAGATGGCTGAGCAGGATCCGGCGCGTCACCGGGCCCCTCCGCCGCGCACCGCCGCGGTGGCCGGCGCGGCGCCGGTCCAGGGCGGCGGGACCAGGCGGAAACCGATCCCGCGGATGTTTTCGATCCAGGCGGAGTCACCGAGTTTGCGGCGCAGCGCGGCGATGTGGACGTCGAGGGTCTTGGTGGGTCCGAACCAGTTCGGCTCCCACGCCGTGTCGAGGATCTGGCGGCGGGAGCAGACCGCACCCGGGTCCTCCGCGAGACAGGTGAGCAGGTCGAACTCCTTGGGGGCCAGGGCGATCGGCGCGTCGTCCAGGCGCACCTGCCGGGTGCGGCGGTCGATGGCCAGCGGGCCGATCAGCTGGACCCGCCGGGTCCCGGGCCCGGCCGGATCCGCGGACGGCCCCCTCCCGGCGTCACCCGTCTGCGGGTTCGCGAGGCGGGTGCGCCGGGTGACGGCCCGGATCCGCGCGACGAGTTCCCGTACGCCGAACGGTTTCGAGACGTAGTCGTCCGCGCCCAGCTCCAGGCCGAGGACCCGGTCCACCTCGTCGTCCCTGGCCGTGATCATGATGATCGGCACCGCCGAACGGGCCCGGAGCGCACGGCAGACGTCGATGCCGTCCATGTCGGGCAGCCCCAGATCCAGCAGCACCATGGCGGCCTCGGGCGCGGCGAGGCCGGCGGCGCCGCTGCGGGCGTGCTCCACCGTGAACCCGAACCGGTGCAGCCCCTCCGTGAGCGGCCCGGCCACCCGGTCGTCGTCCTCGATCAGCAATACGCGCATGCCGGAAGGCTCACAGACTTCCGCCCGAGCGCGTGGCGCAAACGCCGGAAGCTCCCCCGAGCCGGTGACGAGCCGCCCACGGGTTCACCACGGACGGCGCAGTCACCGGACGGCGACATCCAGGACACCGCCGGCCCGCTCCAGCGCGCAGCCAGGACCCTCGAACGGCGACCGGCACCAGGCTCCGGACTGCGACGGACAACTCGGCTGCGGAGACGGCGGGTTGAGGGCCGTGGTGCGCCGCTCCCGGGCGGACCGCTGTCGAACGCCGGTACAGCGTCCGTACAACAGGGGCCGGCCGTCCGGTACGTCGACCACCGCGGGCGAGCCGCGCGCGGGACCCCTCGTACGATTCCGGGATCTGCGCTGCATCCGCGCTGGCCACGTGCTTGATCGTCGTCCCGTAGCGTCGGTCGCGACTCCGGTGCCGTTCGTCGGGCACCGCGCACCCATCCCCCCGAACACCCGGGACCCCTCATGCCCTTGGACGAACTGCGCCGCATCCGGCCGGACCTGGTGGACCCCTGCTCGGCCGCGCTGCCCGGAGCCCGGGCCACCGTGCTCGGCCGGCTCTGGGGCGCGCTCGCACGCGAACCCGTGCCCGGCGTGACCGGGCGCCGGACGGTGTCCGACCGTCTCGTGATCGATCTGCGAGGCGGCGGCTCGCTGTCGGCGGCCCGGTCCTGCGCGCGGCCCTTCGCCGAGGTACCCGCGGACTTCACCGTGTCCGGACCCGAAGGCGCCATCCGCGAACCGGCCGAACTCCTGGCCCGGCTCGGCCTGCGGACCCCGGCCGCGGAGCGGCTCGCGGCCGAACTCGACAACAGTGTGCACAACCTGGCCCTGGCCAGGGCCGCGCACGCGCTCCGCCCGGCGGCCCCGCCGCACGACTCCGCCGACGCCGAACAGGCGGTCGTCGAGGGCCATCCCCAGCATCCCTGCTGCCGGACGCGGACGGGCATGTCGGTCGCCGACGTGCTCGCCTACGCCCCCGAGCACCGCCCGGTCGTCGGTCTCGCGCTGCTGCGCGTCCCGGCCGAGCGCTGGCGGGGCGCCGGCAACTGGCCCCGGCAACTGCTCGACGGCGACACGGTCCTGGTCCCGCTGCACCCCTGGCAGCGCGACCACGTACTGGGCCGGCACCCCGGCCTGGCCGTCGCCCGGGAGACGGTCCCGGCCCGGCCCCTGCTGTCCCTGCGCACGCTGCTGCCGCTGGGCGCCCTGTCCGGATACCACCTCAAGACCGCGCTCGACGTGCAGCTCACCAACTACCGGCGCACCATCTCACCGGCCGAGGTCGCCGACGGACCGGTGCTGTCCGACCTGGTCCACACCCTCCTGGACAAGTCCGGGCACGGCGACCGGCTGCGCGTCCTGCGGGAACTGGGCGGTGGCGCCGTACTGGTGGACGGGCGGCCCTCGGCGAGCCTTTCGGCGATGGTCCGGGAGTCCACCGAGAGCTGCCTGGAGTCCGGCGAGATCGCGGTGCCGCTCACCGCCGTCCACGCGACAGGAGCCGCACCGGTCTCCGGGGACCCGGTGCGCTGGCTCGCGGACCTCGCCGGACTCGTCCTGCCGCCTGCGCTGACCCTGCTCTCCATGGGCGTGGCGCTGGAGGCCCACGGCCAGAACACCCTGGTCGTGCTCCGTGCCGGACGGCCGGTACGGGTGCTCTACCGGGACCTGGACGGCGTACGGGTGAGCCCCCGGCGCCTGGCCCGGTGCGGCTTCACGCTGCCGCCGCTGCTCGGCAACCGAGCGGGCGACGACCCGGGCGCGCTGCACGCCAAACTCTTCGGCGGCCTGGTCAGCGGCGTCTTCAGCGAGCTGGTCGACGTCCTCGCCCGGACGCGCGGCGCCGATCCCCGGGCGCTGTGGGAGGCGGTGGCCGCAGTGGGCCGCGAGGTGTACGCGGGCCTGCCGGAGAGCGAGGACGCCGCGGCGTTCTTCGGCGACACGATGCCGCTGAAGGCGACCGTCGCCATGCGCCTGTCCGCGAACCCCGGCACGGCGCAGTGGACGTACCCGCCCAACCCGCTGGCCCCGCGCCGCTGACCACCCCGCCGCACGCCGTCCCCTGGAGCGACCCCATGACCACCGACACCGCCCCCCACACCGGGCCCGGCACCGCCCCGGCGGGCGCACCGGTCCTGACGGCCGACGCCGTCACCGCCCACACCCTGCTCAACTGCCTGATCCGCGAGGTCTCCGCCCCCGAACACCAGGTGACCGTCGCCGACGGGCACCTCCTGCTGCGACTGCCGCGCCGCGACCTCCTGCTCCGCGCCCGGCTGCGACGGACCTCGCTCATCGGGGCCCACCGGTTCCAGGGCCCGGTGCAGCGGCTCGCCGACGGCACCTGGACGCCGGTGGACTGGCGGCAGCTCGCCGGTTTCGTGGAGGACGAACTGGAGCTGCGCACCGGCGTCGCCAACGAGGAGTTCGTCTCCCAGGTGGCCGACAGCCGGGAGACGATCCGCACCGTGCTGGAGAAGCGGGCCGCGTCCGCGCCGCACGCCGACCCGTACGTGGCCTCCGAGCAGTCCCTGGTGTTCGGCCACCGGTTCCACCCGACACCCAAGGCCCGCACCGGCGACCCCGCGGACTGGCTGGCGCACGGCCCGGAGACCGGGGCCCGCTTCCGGCTGCGCCACCTCGCCGTACGTCGGCATCTCATCGTCGAAGAGGGCGAGTTGGCGGAGATGGACGCACTGTGCCCGCCGTCAGGACCGCAGTTCGCGATGCTGCCGGTGCACCCCTGGCAGTACCGGCTGCTCCAGGGCGACGCCCGGCTGCGCGAGGCCCTGGCCGCCGGGGACGTCGTCGACACCGGCCCGGCCGGCCCGGAGCTGGTGCCGACCGCGTCGGTACGCACCCTCTACCACCCCGGCAGCGACGTCTTCCTGAAGTTCAGCCTGAACGTCCGCCTCACCAACTGCGTACGCAGGCACGCCCGGTACGAACTGCCCGGTGCCGTCGCCCTCGACCGGCTGCTGCGGCCCGTCTTCGCCGGCCTGTCCCGGCGCCACCCGGGCTGCGCGCTGCTGGCCGAGCCCGGCTACCGCACCCTCGACGGCGGACCCGGCCTCCTCGAAGGACTCGGCGTCATCGTCCGCTCCGGCCTGCGCGGCCACCTCCGCCCCGGGGTCACCCCCCTGCTCGCCGCCGCCGTGGCGGACGAGTACCCCACCGGCCCGGCGCACGTCTCGCACCTCCTCGCCCGCGGCGACGGCGACGTCCTGGCCTGGTGGGACGCCTACCTGCGACTGCTGCTGCCCCCGGTGCTGGCCGCCTACTTCGAGCACGGCGTCGTACTGGAACCCCACCTCCAGAACGTCGTCGTCGGCGTCCACGCGGACGGCACACCGGCGCAGATGCTCTTCCGCGACCTGGAAGGCACCAAGCTCCTGCCGGGACCGCACCGGCAGGCCCTCGCCGAACTCCCCGACGAGGTCCGCGAATCCCTCTCCTACGACGCCGAACGCGGCTGGAACCGGGTCGCCTACTGCCTCCTGGTCAACCACACGGCCGACCTGCTCGGCGCCCTGGCCGACCTCGACCCGGCACGGGAACCCGCCCTCTGGGGCCTGGTCCGCGACCACCTCGCCGACTACGCCCGCACCGCGGGCCAACCGCCCCGCCTGCGCGCCCTGCTGTCCGGCGTCCCGCTGCCCGCTGCCCGCCAAGGCCAACCTCCTGCTGCGCTGGGCACGCCAGGCCGACCGGCACGCCACCTACGTCCCGCTGCCCAGCCCGCTCGGCGCGGACTTCCCCCGCGAGGCGGCCCGGTGAGGCCCGCCGTCCGCGACCTGGTCGGCACCCTGACCGACGACGACCTGCCCGCCTACGTCTACGACCTGACGGCCCTGCGCGACCACGTGCGGGCGATCCGGTCCGCGCTGCCGGAACGCGTCGAGCTGCTGTACGCGGCCAAGGCCAACCCCGACCCGCGGATCCTGCGGACCCTGGCCGCCCTCGTCGACGGCTTCGAGGTGGCCTCCGGCGGCGAACTCGCCCACGTCCGCGCGCACGTGCCCGGCGCGCCGATCGCCTTCGGAGGACCCGGCAAGACCGAGTCCGAACTGACCCGCGCGCTGAACTCCGGGACGGAGCGGCTGCACGTCGAGAGCGAACACGAACTGCGCCTGCTCACCACCGTGCTGGGCGACGGGATCGCCCGGATCCTGCTGCGCGTCAACCCGCCCGTCGACGTCGGCGTCGGCCCGGCCGCCCTGGCCATGGGCGGCCGCCCCGGCCCCTTCGGCATGGACCCCGAACGCCTCGACGCCTGCCTCGAGGTGATCGCGGCCGACCCGCGCGTCCGGCTGCACGGCCTGCACGTCCACCTCGCCAGCGGACTCCGTGCCCAGGACCAACTGGCCCTGGTCGACGAGGTCCTGACCTGGTCCGAGGAGTGGGCCGCGCATCGCGGAGCCGACCTGGGAGAGATCAACGTCGGAGGCGGGATGGGCGTCGACTACACGGCCCCCGACCAGGTCTTCGACTGGCCCGCGTTCGGCGCAGGCCTGCGTACCCTCCTGGCCCGCCGTCCCGGCCTCACCCTGCGCATTGAGCCCGGCCGCTCGCTCACCGCGTACTGCGGCTGGTACGTCACCCGGGTCCTGGACCTCAAGTCCAGCCGCGGGCAGGCGTTCGCCGTGCTGAGCGGCGGCACCCACCATCTGCGCACCCCGGCGGCGAAACAGCACGACCAGCCCTTCGAGGTGATCCCCGACGACACCTGGCTGCCGTCCTGGAGCCGCCCCGAGGTCCGGCGGGAGCCGGTGACCCTGGTCGGACAGCTGTGCACGCCCAAGGACGTCCTGGCACGCGTCACCACGGTGGACCGGCTGCGCACCGGCGACCGGATCGCGTTCGCCATGGCGGGCGCCTACGCCTGGAACATCTCCCACCACGCCTTCCTCATGCATCCGCACCCGGCCTTCCACCACGTCGAGGACGCCGAGGCCCCCGCCCCGGCCGGCCCCGCGCCCGGCACGCCATGAGCGGGATGCTCGCCACGCTCGCCGCCCGCGGCTTCCGCCGCTACCTGCTCGCACAGCTCACCTCGAACGTCGGCACCTGGATGCAGCGCGCCGCCCAGGACCTGCTCGTCCTGGACCTCACCGGCGACAGCGGCCGCGCGGTGGGCGTCGTCACCGCGCTGCAGTTCCTGCCGCAGACCCTGTTCGGCCTGGCCGGAGGCGTCCTCGCCGACCGGTTCCCGAGACGGCGGCTGCTGCTCCTGACCCAGACCGCCATGGCGGCGCAGTCGCTCGTGCTGGGACTGCTGACCGTCAGCGGGGCGGTGGACCTGCCGTCCGTCTGCGCGCTGGCCTTCGCGCTCGGCACCGCCACCGCCCTGGACGGCCCGGCCCGCAACGCGTACCTCTGCGAACTGGTCGCCCGCGAGCACCTGGCCACCGCGGTCTCCCTGAACTCCGCCCAGTTCAACGCGGCCCGCGTCCTCGGCCCCGCCCTCGCCGGCCTGGCCGTCGCCGCCTTCGGCACCGGTCCCGTGTTCCTGGTCAACGCCGTGTCGTACCTGGCCGTCCTGTACGGCCTGGCCACCGTCCGGACGGCCGGACCCGGCGAGACGGGCCACCGTACGCCCGGCCGGCCCCGGCTGTCCGACGCCTTCCGCTGCGTCGCCGCCACCCCGGACCTGCTCCTGCCGGTCTGCGTGATCGCCGTCGTCGGCACCTTCGGCCTGAACTTCCAGGTCACCATCTCGCTGGTGGCCGTCACCGTCTTCCACTCGGGCGCCGCCGCCTTCGGCTGGCTCTCCGCCGCCTACGCCCTGGGCAGCCTCGCCGGCGCGATCCACGCAGCGGGCCGCGCGCGGCCGCCCACCCGGCGACGGCTGATCCTCGCCACCGTCGTCTTCGGCACACTGGAGTCGGCACTGGGCCTCACGCCGGACTACGGCACCTTCATGGCGCTGCTGGTCCCCACCGGCTTCGCCGCGGTCACCGTGACCGCCACGGCGAGTTCGCTGATCCAGCTGCACGCCGACCCGCGGCTGCGCGGCCGCGTCCTCGCCGTCCACCTCCTCGTCCTCCTCGGCGGCACCCCGATCGGCGCCCCGCTGGCCGGCCTGACGGCGGACGCCCTCGGCGCCCGCACCGGCCTCGTCCTCGCCGGCGCCGTCTCGGCGTCCTCCGCGCTCGCGCTGTCCGCCCTGGTCACGGCACGGACCCGGCGGCACACCCGGACCACCCCGCCCTTCCCCTTCGCCGCCGACGCGGTACCGGCCGCCGTCCCGGAGACCCTTCCCGGCCGGGACGGGTCCGGCTGACGGCCCGGGCACCCTTCCGCGCGCCCGGAGCGGCATCCGCAGCGGCCCCGATACGGCATCCAGGCGATCACTCGGGCGTGACCGGCCGGGAGACGGCCCGTGATGGGGGAGAGTCCTCCAGGGAGGCGCTGGTACCGCTCGCGCCCCGGACCCTGGAGGAGGCGGTCGTATGGTCGGCAGTGGAGACGGCGACGAACATGTACCCGTGCTGATTGCCGGGGGATCGCTCGTAGGACTGTCCGCGTCGTTGTTCCTCGGACGCCTGGGCATCCGCCACCAGGTCGTCGAGCGCCGTACCACCCTGTCGGGGCACCCGCGCGGCCGGCGCACCAACATGCGGACGATGGAACTCTTCCGGACCGCGGGCATGGAGCCGGCGATCCGGCGGGCGGCGGGAGCCCTCTCCCACCACCGGGGCATCCTCCGCGTGGACACGCTCCACGGCGAACACCGCGAATGGCTGCAGGCACCGGTCTCCGGCAGCCCCCCCGAGCACGGTCTGTGCTCCGCGGTCCGCTGCGACTGCCCGCAGAACGACCTCGAACCGGTGCTGCTGCGGGGCACCCGGGACCTCGGCGGGGACGTGCGGTTCGCCACCGAGCTGGTGTCGTTCACCCAGGACGACGACGGGGTGAGGGCCCTCGTGCGCGACACCGCGTCCGGTGCGACCCGCACGCTGCGCTCGGACTACCTGCTCGCCGCCGACGGAGCACGCAGCACCGTGCGCGAGCAGCTCGGCATCGGGCAGACGGGACCCGGGGTCCTGTTCCACCGCATCAGCATCCTCTTCCGCAGCACGATGCTCCGCGAGATGGTCGGGGAGGACCACTTCGTCCTGTGCTACATCACCGACCCCGCGGGCCAGGGCGTGCTGCAGCCCGTGGACGACAAGGAGCACTGGGTCTTCCAGCTGCCCTGGCTCCCCGAGAAGGGGCAGACGGCCGAGCAGTTCACCGACGAGGTGTGCGCCGAGCACATCCGCGCGGCGGCCGGAACACGTGACCTGGACGTCGAGATCACCAGCAAGGCGCCCTGGTGCGCCGCGGAGCGGCTGGCGGACGTCTACCGGGACGGCAGGGTGTTCCTCGTCGGCGACTCGGCGCACGAGATGCCGCCGACCGGAGCCTTCGGCGCCAACATCGGCATCCAGGACGCCCACAACCTCGCCTGGAAGGTCGCCGCCGTGCTGCGCGGCTGGGCGGATCCGCGGCTGCTCGACACCTACGAGGCGGAGCGCCGGCCGCTGGCCAGGACCATCAGCGCGCGGTCGACCTCGCAGGCCCGCAGCGACCAGAACTCCGGTTACGCCGCGAGGAAGTCGGCGGGCTACTCCGAGGTGCCGATCACGGTGGCGCTCGGCTACCGCTACACGTCCTCGGCGGTGGCCGGCGACGGCGGACCCGTCGTCCCGGACCTGCTGCGCCTGTGCGCCGACCCCGGCTCCCGCGCCCCGCACCTGCCGGTCGTGCACGGCGGCGAGGCCATCTCCACGATCGACCTGTACGAGGACTCCTTCGTGCTGCTCAGCGGGCGCCAGGACTGGTCCGAGGCGGCGCGCGGGACGGCCGCACGGCTCGGCGTGCCGATCGAGGCCCGCCTCATCGGCCGGGGCCCGGCGTACGACCTCGACACCGGCGACGGCCCCGACTGGTGGGAGGCGCACGGGACGACGCCCGACGGCGCGGTCCTCGTCCGCCCGGACGGCTTCGTGGCCTGGAAGACCGACGACGCGCCGGCCTCCGACGGACAGGACCTGGACGGGATCGTCCGCCGACTGCTCGGCCGCTGAGCGCCGCTCCGCCACCCGTCCTCGTCCGGCCCTGCGCACCCGGGACCACGAGGCGCCGGCGCCTTCCGGGACCCGGGTGCGCCGGCGGCCGCACCCCGCCGGTCGCCGTGCCTACAGGAAGATCGGCCCGGGGGACAGGCAGCTCGCGGCGGCCCGGCCCGTGAGCTGCCCGCCCGGGTGCAGGAGGCCGCCGACGAGTTCGGCGACGGTGCGGTGCCAGAGGGGGGAGCGGCGGAGCATGGCGTGGTCGCCTCGGCGGACCAGGATGATGCCGGCGCGGGTCTGCTGCGTCCGCGCTCGGCGGACGTAGTCGGCGGAAGCGTCTGCACTGGTGATCCGGTCGCGGGTGCCGTGCAGTACGACGGCGCGCTTGCCCCGCAGGTGCCCGGTGGGCTCGCCGGGCGGCAGCCAGGGCGCCAGCGCGACCACGCCGCGCACCTGCGGACGGGATGCGGCGCGCAGTGCCGCCCGGCCTCCCATGGAGTGGCCGATGAGGAGGGCCGGCACCGGTCCCGCGAGCCGCTCCAGCTCGTCGAGCGCGCGGTAGGTGTCCTGGAGCGGATCACCCTGGTTCCATCCCCTGTGGCGGTAACGCACCTGGGCCAGCACGGCGTCCTCCAGGGAGACGGCCGACGCCGCCGCGCGGAGCACGGGGCGCATCCTGAGCGCCGCCAGATGCCAGGGCCGCGAGGTCTGGTAGCCGTCCGACCGCCCGCCGTGCAGGGTGATGACCGCCACCCGAGGCCGCGGCGGGCAGTGCCGGACCCAAAGAGCTGACGTGTCCGGCTTCCCGCCGTGACCTCGCGGCATTCGCATGGCGCCTCTTTCCCGGAAATCTCTGTTCGGCGATTTCTCGCGCTGATAATCCGTGGCCGCCACCGCAACGGCTTGGTGCGTTCGTCCTGCTGTCCCGAGCGGGAGTTGTCCCCTGCGAGGGATTTTTGTCGGCGCTGTATCCGTAGCCGGCGGGGCGGCGGATTGGTCGGGAAAAGGAATTCATCAGATCGGGCGGACGGCCAATCCGGGGAGTCCGCGGATCCGGATTCCCCACGTGTCCGACGAGGAGATCGACTCCTCCGCTCGGTCCGGCTGACCCCGAACGAGATGGCTCATCCCCTCTCATCCCCGTCTGCAGGCGGCACGTGCCGTACGAACAACAGGAGATTCATGATGAACACCCGTATCCGCCGTTCCGCGGTCGTCCTTGCCGCCGCCGCCGTGCTTCCGCTGGCCCTGAGTGCCTGCTCCGACAACAACGGTGACTCCGCGAAGTCCAAGACCTCGGACAAGGCGTCCGCCTCCGGCAGCAGCATGGGCGGCGGTGGCGCGGCCATGGCCGACGCGCCGTTCGGCCCGGCCTGTTCCGGTGTGCCGAAGAGCGGTGCCGGTTCCTTCGACGGCATGGCCAAGGACCCGGTGGCCACGGCTGCCTCCAACAACCCCGCGCTGTCCACCCTGGTGACCGCGGTGAAGAAGGCAGGACTGGTCGACACCCTCAACAACGCCCAGGGCATCACGGTGTTCGCGCCGACCAACGACGCCTTCGCCAAGATCCCGAAGGCGACCCTGGACAAGGTCCTGGCGGACAAGGCCCAGCTCACCAAGATCCTGACGTACCACGTCGTGGGCCAGCCCCTGGCGCCGAAGGACCTGAGCAAGGGGTCCTTCGACACCCTGGAGAAGGCCAAGCTGACCACGTCCGGCTCCGGCGAGTCCTACACCGTCAACGACTCCGCCAAGGTCGTCTGCGGCAACGTCAAGACCGCCAACGCCAACGTGTACATCATCGACACCGTCCTGATGCCGTCCAGCTGACGAGCCGTCGGCGCCCGGCATCCGGCTCCGGATTCCTGTGACGGGGGAGAAGGGCGAGGGGCGGGGCACGTGTCCCGCCCCTCACCTGACATGATCCCTACTCGACAGTAGCCTGAGGTTTCCGGTGAGAGGCAGTGCAGTGACCCGAGTGTTCACCGTGAGCGGCAGCATCGTCGTCGACGTCCCGCCGGAAGCCGTCTACGAGGCCGTGAGCCGTCCCGCCGACATGGGGCGCTGGAGTCCGGAGAACCTGGGCACGACGGGCGAGGCCGCGAGCGGTGCCCTCACGCCGGGCGACAGGTTCGTGGGCCGCAACAAGCGCGGGAGGTTCCGCTGGGTGACGCGTTGCACCGTCACGGCGGCCGATCCGGGCCGCCGGTTCGCCTTTCGCGTCCACGCCATCGGCCGCACCCGTCCGCGCCTGCGCGGCCCGATCGCCACCTGGGAGTACCGCTTCGAGCCGACGGGGGCGGGCACCCGGGTCACGGAGACCTGGACCGACGACCGGCGCGCATGGCCGGCGTTCCTGGCCGGCGCCTTCGACCGCCTGGTCACCCCGGGCAGGACGTTCGCCGAATTCCAGACCCGCAACATCGACACGACCCTGCGCAACCTCAAGCGGGAACTGGAAGACGAACGCGGCGCGTGAACGCCGGGAGGCCGCTGAACGGGCCGCCTTCGCCTCAAGAGGGTCAGCCGCCGCCCGGCGCGGCCTCGTTGCCGACGTACGTGACGAGTCCGCCGATGTTCAGGCCCAGTGCGCAGCCGCGGCGGAAGGACTCCTCGCGCATGCTCGGGGTGTGCTGGGCTTCGGTCATCGCGTACGGCGCGCGGATTCCCAGTTCCACGCCGCACAGACAGACGACGTAGCCGAGACGCAAGGCGGCGGCCGTCCACTCGGGGTCGTGCGGGACCCATGTCCGGGAGTAGATCTCCCCGTCGGGCGTGCGCAGCTCCAGCCGGGAGTAGGTGTATCCGAAGCGCTCGGCCAGTTTCGGCTGTTCGTCGGGTATCTCGTGCAGTTCCCATCCGGGGATCGAGCGCAACTCGGCCCGGCCGGGCGGCAGTCGCTGCATGCCGAACAGGATGGCGCCTTCGAGCTGCGGCTCCTCGGGTGTCTCGTCGCGCGAGCCGCTGTCCGGCCCGACGTACCCGAAGCAGCCCACACCCAGGGCTTCCCGGAACTCGAAGAGGGCGATGGGCATGCGGCGTGTCCCTGCGGGGTCGAGGGTGAGCGTGCCGTCCGCGGTCTCCAGGACCGTCCGGACGACCTCGAGCCGCAGCGCGGGGTCGTCGTTGAACAGGATCCGCCCGAAGTCGTCGATCTGTTCGAACTGATACCCGGTCATCTCCTCCACCTCTCCGCTCGGTCACCGTTCCCCGTCCGCGCAGCAGACGACTGGATGTTGAACCATCCTATTGAAGGATCGTTGAACAATCCATACATTGGAGCGCGTGCACCATCAGGCCGACGGTCGCGTCGAGAGCAGGGGTGAGGGTGAGCGCGGAGGATGCGGGCAAAGGGCAACGGACAGGTGTGGGACGGCGGTTGCTGACGGGTGTCGCGAGCACCGGCACGACGTTTGTGCTCTGCGCGGTCGTGCGTCTGATCGGGCGCACGGCCTTCGTCACGCACGCCTCGTGGATCGACGCGCTGTGCGCGCTGGCGATCCTGCTCGGCTGCGTGCTCCTGTGCACGTGCTGGTACCTGGACCTCAGGTGGCCGCTGTGCGCGGTGTGCCTCTTCGGGGTGCTGATCCTGCAGAACCTGGAACTGGACCAGCAGGAACTGCACCAGCACGGGCGCACCGAACACGTCAGGGTCCGACAGATCGCGTGGTCCGAGGGCGACGGCATGGATCCCGCCGCCCGCCGCTACACGGTCACCGTCCTCGACGGCCCACCGCTGGCCCCGTTCGAGGAGAGGGGGCTCCTGGGCCGGAAGTGGGTGGTGGGCGGCACGTACACGGTCACCGTCGATCCGCGAGGCGGCGCCCCGCTCGGACGCGGGGCCAGGCCCGGACCTCCGGTGATCCAGCGGCTCCTGCAACTCCCGCTCGGCCTCGGCGTGGCCTTCGCCCTGTGGCGGCCCGCAGGCCTGCTCCTGCGCCGCCGAAACGTCCCGTCAGCCGGACTCGCCCGGCCGAGGCGGGCCGTCGAATGAGCGGGGCAGGCATGGTCGTTCTTCTGGCGGTTCTTCGGCAGAGATCTGCCGGGGCTTGAGACGGTGGCTTCCGTGAGCGGAGGCATACTGGCGGCCCGCCGGACACGGCGTCACATCGATCGCCGACGACGGTTCACTGCCGGGCCCGAATGATGGTCCGTCGTCCTGACCGGCCGTCAGGGAAATTCCTCTGCCTCAATTCCTCTCACGTCCACCCGGGCGTTGACCCTCCAAGTGAGGGACTCTCACACTTCTTGTGACCGCCCATTCTGCTTGCTTCACCAGAGTTCTTGAGGAAGCGGCAGACCTGCAGCGCATGGAGGCTATTTTATGCGGAAGAGGAAATTCGCCGGGAGACTGTCTGTCATCGCGGGAGCCATCGCCCTGGCCTGCGTGGCCACCGTTCAACCCGCGTCCGCGGCACTTTACAATTTCGGGTACCTCGGAACACAGGTCCAGGTGGACACCAAGCCGGGCAACGGAGCCCCCGGTTGGGTCTGGGCCTACGGCTCTTCGTCCAGCTGGACATCCGGCGGGAGCATCAACGTCGAATACAAGGACGGCACGATGGAGTCTTTCGGGGTCAACGCGAACGGCACCATCGCCCGAAGCACTACCCGTCCTATATCGGCCGTCCAGCCCTGCACTTTCAGGACGGACAACTGGAGCTGGGAGTGCGGGAACTATTACATAGTCGGCTAACGGCTGACAGCCTCTCTGTCTGAGCTGCGGTTCCCGCTCGGGCACCCCGGAATGGGGATGCCCGAGCGGAAACATTACAGAAACCGCCCAGAAGGCGGCGATGTCTCATCTCCGCGCCGGTGGATGTGGTGTCGCCATCCAGAATTGATCCGAATGGCGACTCGGCAGGACTGCAATCGTCACCAGCCAGGCCGTCAGCGGCGGTGGACCGCGCAGGACAGGGCGCGGGTGAGGGCGGTGGACATGGCGGTCTCGCCCTGGACGTTGGGGTGGGCCGGGGCAGCCGGGGATGCGGTCACCAGCGGTTCGATCCAGCGTTCGCCCGCCGGGTGGCACATGTCGTGTCCCACGGTCGGGGTGTACGTGTCCACGTACCGCGCACCGCTTCGGTGAGCGACGCGGGTCAGCATCGCGTTGAGCTTCTTCTCGGTGTCGCGCAGGTAGGCGAAGTCCCCCGCGGCCAGCGGCACGGTGCTGCTGGTGCAGCCCACGCCGTCGTCCGGGAAGAGGTCCGGGTATCCGACGACCACCACCCGGGCGTGGGGGGCCCGCTGTTGGACGGCGTGCAGCACCGCGGCGACCTTGGGAGCCGTCTCGTCGATGCGGGTGGCGAGCTGGTCGACGCCGTCGGCCGTGAAGTGCGCCTGGCAGGGCGCGCCCGCCGGGTTCGACGACGTCAGGCCGGCGCAGGTGGCCAGGTCGCTGCTGAAGCCGATGTCGTTGCCGCCGATGGTCACGCTGACCACGTCGGCGGTGCGGGTGACCGCGGTCAGCTGCGGCGCCACGCCGCCCTGGGGGCCGCCGATGTCGTCGGTCGTGGCGCCGGAACAGGTGACGTCCGTCAGCCGCCAGTGGTTCTGCCGGGCCGTCTGTGACGGGTAGTTGTGGTCCGAGCGCTTGCACGTGGGGTCCACCTGGTCGGCGACCCCGGGGGCCGACGCGTACGAGTCGCCCAGAGCGGTGTAGTTCACGGTGCGGGCTCCGCCCGTGGCCGCTTGTGTCGGGCCCACACCGGCCAGGCTCAGGACCAGTGCCCCGGATCCTGCGGCCACGGCCATCGCCATGCGGCGGCGCGTGGGCCGCCTCAATGTCATCTGCACTTGTTCCCCTTGTCCTGACACCGCCACCAGGTCGCGTGTCGGAGGCGATCCGTCGGGCGTGCGGTCCACCGGCCCGGCCGGCCGGTGGGCGCCCTCCTGATGCACGTGATCGGGCGTCACAATGGTTCACCGTGCGAGGCGTAGGGAGCGGTGCGGGGTGTGGATGCGGCCGGCGCCTTTCCCGCGGGGGCAGGCGAGGTGATCGTTCAGAGCGAGGGAAACTCGGCATCGGGTCAGCATCCGTCCTGGCAGAGCCGCCCGCGGATGCCCACACCGTGGAATCGTGAAGCCCCTCAGGGGCAGGCGCTTGTGCACAGGCCTCGGGAGGGACTTCCGTCAGTTATGTCATGGTGTGAAGGACCGAAGGACGGCGGTGGCGGCCAGGAGTCGGAATCCAGGGTGCTGCCTGCTCAGCGGGTCCGTCCGCGCGGTTTGAGTGGTGTCGGCGGCAGCGCCGGTGCCGGCAGCGGAGCCCCGTCGTACCCCTTCACCTCGCCGAAGCGCGATCCGCTCGTCCAGTCCTCGCGCGCCTGCTCGATCTCCTGCTGGGTGCGGGCGACGAAGTTCCACCACATATATGACTCCATCACAGTTTCCGCAGGTCAGCGACCTTCCGGACGGCTGCCGGTCAGCGAAAGGTCAGCATCGGTCGCGGGAGTTGGTTTGGGATGGCGCAAGGTTCGTTGCCGAGGGGGATGGGGTCGTTCTTCAAGGAGTGTGGGCATCCGCAGTCGCGGTGGCCCAAGTGCCCTCACTCCTACAAGATTCGGTACCAGTCGGCGGGAGGCAGACAGGCGGAGGAATCCGGGTTCGCGGACAAGGACGCCGCCCTTGAGCGTTTGACGGAGGTCTACAACGAGAAGAAGGCGGCAAGGCGGTCGGAGACCAAGGCCGAGCGCATCCGGAAGTACGGGGCGATGCGCTTCGCGGACTACACCGAGGACTGGAAGGCTGGGCAGCGCCACCTGGCTGCCCAATCGGTCAAGCATCTCGACTCGCTCCTGGAGCACCACATCTATCCCGCGTTGGGCAGTCGGCGGATGAACTCGTTCGACCACAAGGTGGTGGATGCCTTCATTCGCACCATGGAACGCAGCGGCGCCGGCCTTGCCACCCAGTCCAACGCCTTCGACAAGCTGCGCGCGATCCTCCTTGACGCCCATCGGCTCGGACTCTTTCCGGACAACCCCGTTGCCGGGGTCAAGGCGCCGCAGTACGACCCGGCGCGGGCTGTCATCCCGTCGCCGGAGCAACTCCGCGCGATACGCACTGCCGGCGATGATGCGTTCACGTTGGTCGTCGACATGATGAGTGGCTGTGGACTGCGGAACGGCGAGGCGTTTGCAGTGAACCTCAAAAACCTGGTAGCCGACGACGTGTATCGCATCCGCGAACAGGTCGTTATGTCTACGGGCCAGTACGGGCCCCTCAAGCACCGGAAGACGGGGGAGTACCGCGACGTTCCCCTGCCGGTACGGGTCAGAGAGACCATCGAGCGGTACGCCGACGGGTACGGGACGGTCGATGGCTACTTGCTTCGGCAGCCGACCGACCCCAGTAAGCCGTTCAAGCACTACGCGATGGACAACCAGTGGCGGCGTATCAGGGCGTCGGGCGCGGTAGACATCCCCGAGGGGATGGTGCTCTACGGGAACCGCCACTTCTTCGCGTCCAACTGCCTCAGCAACAATATTCCGATCACCGATGTCGCCGAATGGATGGGACACAAGAACATCGACGTCACGTTCAAGATCTACCGACATCTCATGCCCGGCTCAATTAGCTCTGCTGCCCAGATCCTTAACGCCGCCCTCGTCGCGTGAACGGATGGGCACATAAGGATGTGGTTGGTCTTGCGTCAGAGCTCAGGTTTCATTCGCTGCGTTGCTGTAGATGGACCACGAAGCGGGGATCAGCGTTGGCTGATCCGATCCGATCCTTGAGTAGCAAAGGCTGAGCTCTTGCTTATCGGGGCGGCCAACTATGCATGGAGGAAGGAGGATTGTACGGTGGGCAGCGAGCGCGGGTGATGCGACGACGTGGCGGTGCCACCTTCCGGTCTTCTCTGCATTGTTGTGTGAAGGTGTGTTCTCAAAGTTTTTTTTGTTTGAGCCGCTCTCCCGCGCTTCTCCATAACTGTTAGGCGGCGAGGTCAAATTCGAGTACCCTGGCGGCTGCACTGATCGAGCCGGGCATCAAGTGCCGATAGATTTTGAAGGTGACGTCAATGTTTTTGTGACCCATCCACTCGGCCACGTCCGTGATGGCGATGCCATGGGTGAGGCAGTTCGAGGCGAAGAAGTGACGGAGCCCGTAAAGCACCATCCCCTGGGGGATATCAGCATGACTTTTCTCTTTGATGCGCCGCCATTGATTGCTGAGACCGTAGTAGGGGAATGCCCGAGTTGGATCCTTCGGGTGGCGTAGTAGGTAGCCGTCGACGGTTCCGTGCTCGGCGGCGTACCGCTTAATGGTCTGCTTGACTCTCGCTGGCAAGGGTACGTCGCGGTAGTTGTTCGGTCTACGGTGCTTGAGGGGGCCATACCGCGCGGTGGTCTGGTTGACTTGCTCCCTGATTCGGTAGACGTCGTCAGCCACAATGTTGTCGAGGTTGACGGCGGCCGCCTCGCCGTTCCGTAGGCCGCAGCCACTCATCAGGTCGACGAACAACGTGAAGACGTCATCGCCGGCAGTGCGTATCGCGCGGAGTTGCTCCGGCGACGGGATGACAGCCCGCGCCGGGTCGTACTGCGGTGCCTTGACGCCGTTGAAGGGGCTTTCGCTGAACAAGCCCAGTCGGTGAGCGTCGAGGAGGATTGCACGCAGTTTATCGAAAGTGTTGGACTGGGTGGCTAGGCCGGCACCGTTGCGTTCCATTGTCTGAATGAAGTCCTCAACTACCTTATGGTCGAAGGAATTCATGCGCCGACTACCTAGCAACGGAAAGAGATGATGCTGGAGCAGGGAGTCTAGGTGGCGTATGGAAGCCGGGCCCAGATCTCGCTGGCTGGCCTTCCACTCGGTGGCGTACTCATCAAAGCGCATCATTCCGTACTTCTGAATACGCTCGAACTTTGTCTGCGAGTGGTGCGTCGTGTGCTTTTCGTTATAGATCTCCGTCAGGCGATGGACAGCTTTCCCCTGGGTTGTAAAACCAGACTCTTCCGTCTGTCTTCCGGTTATTGACCTGTACCGGATGGTGTAGGGATGAAGGCACTTGGGCCACTGCGTCTGTGAGTGTTCACACTTCTTGAAGAAGGAGCCCATGCCGCGAATCAATGAACGATGCAAATGAGATGTGTCCGATCATCGGAGTGTATATTGCTGCGAAATACTGATCTTGTCTATGGGGTTCTTTGCTGCTTAGTCCACGCCTCTACCTCGGGGAGTTTGAATCGAATCTTGGCATTGCGGCCTGCTCCGAACCTATAAGGGTTGAGTCCCACCTGGGTTGCATTCTTGTATATCCATGAAATGGATACATTTAGATATTTAGCCGTTTCTTGTGCAGTCATGAACTGGATAGCCGTGTCCCCTCAGTGTTGTGTCCGCAGGGATTCTCGTAGGGTGCCGAGCTGCGAGGGTTCAATGATCCGGGTGATTGCCGGTTTGGCCAACCGGCGAAGTGGTGCTATGTTCCGCCGGCGCTGAATATGCAGTGTTCCTGCGGGCTCGCTGGTTCACGGTGCGCGGACGTCGACGCTGGAGGGCTGGCGAAGGGGGAAGCGGTCGAACGTTTCGTGCGTCGAGCATGGCGATTCGACCGTCATTGCCAATCCATGGCCTCACCCTCGGCGACAGTGTTTGCGGCAGCCAATCGACGGCACCTAGACACTCACCGACACACAGTCCGGCTCCAAGGACACCTACAACACGTCTGGGAACCTGACCGCGGTCACCGACCGCAACGGTGACAAGATCTCCGTCGCGCAGACGCTCGCCTCCGGCATGGTGACCGGGTTCAAGGCGACCGACACCCGCTCCGGCCGATGGCTGTCCCTGACACGCGGCGCCGACGCACTGCACTACAGCGCCGCCGACAACTCCGGCCGCACCGTCTCGTACGTGACCTCGGGAGCGGTGGCCTCCGGCACGGCGAAGATGACCGTCACCGACGTGACCGGCGGCAGCACCATCTACGCCTACGACACCTCGGGGCGCATCAACCAGGTCACCACACCCGAGGCCGACGGAAGTGTCCATGAGTGACGATGACGCCGGGATGCGCTCTCTCAGCCAGGAGTCTCGGCGGCGAATCCGCCGATGGGCACCGTGTTCATCGGATCATCCTGCGAGACCTGGCGTGGCTACCCCTTGTAAACGGACACGAACGGACCAACGCACATACCGGCACCAGCGCCACGGTCAGTCAACGCTCGGCATCCGTGCCGTCAGTGGGGCTATCCGCTCAAGCCCGCGGTGCTGTAGATCACGTCCTGAAGCACGTCGCTGTAGAGGACCACCTGATAGACGTCATCGAAGTCGAGTCCGATCAGGCGTGCGCGGCGCGGGAGGGGCAGGTCGGCACCTCCGCACTGGTTGAGGGCGCTGGCTGCCGGGGCGGCGGCCAGAGCCCCGTTGCGCGGCGGCGGCCGTAGCGGCGTGGGACTACGGGCCGCTACGGCTCCGGCGAACCCCCTGCATCTACGGATACCGCGTACCAACTGCCAGCAGCACTGCGCGGCCGCCTACTCTTCTCGCGTTTCCTGGGAGGTGGTAATTCTTTCTATGAATGCTCCGGGCACTGCCGGCAAGGCCTGCGTCTCCCCCCTCGTCAGCCGCAGCCGTCGGGTCGGGGTTCGGCCGAAAGGATGGGCGCTGCCGAGCCGCTGCGCAAAGCCCGGCTAGCGCTCGGCGCAGCTCCCATACTGGTGCCCTAGGCGGTCTCGTTTGGATCAGCGGGCGGACCACAGGAAGATGTCGGCGATGTGGAGTCCGGCCAGGTAGATGGTCGCGGTCTTCTCGTAGCGGGTGGCGATGCCGCGCCATTGCTTGAGGCGGTTGATGCACCGCTCGACGGTGTTGTTGTGCTGCTTGTAGGTCTCGCGGTCGAAGGCCGGTGGTCTGCCGCCCCGGCTGCCCCGGCGCAGGCGGTGGCCGCGTTGGTCCGTCGGCACGGGGATCACCGCACGGATGCCGCGCCTGCGCAGGTGCTCGCGGATCGCCCGGGACGAATACGCCTTGTCCGCCGGGACCACATCCGGCCTGGTGCGCGGTCGGCCACGCCGTCGGGGAACACGCACGCGGGCCATGACATCGGTGAAGGCCGGTGCATCGCCTGCCTGTCCGGCGGTGAGGACGAACGCCAGAGGCCGGCAGCGGGCATCGGCTGCGAGGTGGATCTTCGTCGTCAGTCCGCCGCGGGACCGGCCGATGGCGTGATCGGCCGGTTCGCCGGCCGGGGCCCCTTTTTGCGGGCCCCGGCCGCATGCTGGTGAGTTCGCACGATCGTGGAGTCCACGGACACGGCCCAGGCCAGGTCCTCGGCGGCGTCGGCCTGGGCCATCAGCGCGGTGAAGACCCGCTCCCAGGTGCCGTCGACGGCCCACATCCGCAGCCGGTTGGATGCCCCGCCCGTTGCCGTACTTCTCCGGCAGGTGCACCCACTGCGTTCCGGTCTGGAACTTGAACGCGATCGCGTCGATCACCTCCCGGTGATCCCGTCACCGGCCGCCCCGCTTCGGCGTCCGGTCAGGAAGCAACGGCTCGATCCGCGACCACTGCGCATCAGTTAACGGCACGCCCGGACCAACGATCGACTGATCCAAACGAAACGGCCTAGGTAAGGGCGATGATCACGACGCCGAGGGCGATGCGGTACCAGACGAATGGCATGAAGCTCTTGTTGGAGATCCACTTCAAGTGTTAGGGGGTGAGGAGCATCTGGCCGAAGTGCAGGTTCAGGGCCTGGATGCGCCAGCCGTCGGCGGTGCGTGTGTAGCGCAGGTCCTCACTCTGGTGGACCTCGTTGGGATGGCCGTCGTTGGCGACGGCCACCCACAGGAGCCAGTTGCCGGTGGCGGTGTCTCCGTCGACCTCGATGATCGGGTTGGTGAAGCTGTGCATGGCGAAGGTGCCGCCGGCGGTGCGCTCGCGGAGCATCTCGACGATGGCGTCGATTCCGTGGGCGTCGACGTCCATCGCGGCTGAGGTCCAGGTGGCGTCCGCGGTGAAGACGCTCGCCAGCTTGTCGAATGCGACCTCCTTGCCCAGCCAGCCCTTGTTGACGTGGTCGGAGTAGGTGGCAGTGAGCTTCTTGATGTCCTCGATGTCCTCCAGGCGCTGAATGCGCTGTTCGAGGGTGGTGTAGTCGTTCATCGTGCTGTCCTCTGTCGGGGGGTGGAGGTGGGTCCGGCGCGGGTCTGGCGGATGCGGGGCGGAGTCAGATCCAGGCCGGGGCGTGGGCCTCGTTGATACGGGCTCCCTGAGCGCCTTTCGGCAGGATCTCCCTGATGCGGCCGATTTCCGTCGCGGTGAGCCGAAGGTCCGCCGCGGCGGCGTTCTGTGCCACGCGTTCGGGGTTGCGGCTGCCGGGGATCGGGACGATGTGCTCTCCCTGGGCCAGCAGCCATGCCAGCGCCAGTTGTGAGACCGTGGTGTCCCTGGCCGCGGCCAGTTCGGCCAGCTGCTCCACGGCGTCGAGGTTCGTCTCGAAGTTGCCGGGCTGCCACCAGGGGTAGACGCCAGCTTCCGCGTGCCGGCTGTCGGTGGTGTCGTACCGGTCGGCGCGCTTCACCGCGCCGGTGAGGAAACCGCGGGCGAGCGGCGAGTAGGCCACCAGGCCGATGCCGAGTTCGTCGAGCGTGGGAAACAGCGCTTCGACCTCCCGCGCGAACAGCGAGTACTCGGTCTGCAGCACCGAGACGGGGTGGACGGCGTGCGCCCGGCGCAGGGTCTGCGGCCCGGCTTCGCTCAGACCGAGGTACCTGACCTTGCCGGCGTCGACGAACTCCTTCATCGTGCCGACGACGTCCTCGATGGGGACGGCGGGGTCGACCCGGTGCTGGTAGAGCACATCGATGTGGTCCATCCCGAGGTGGCGCAGGCTGTTGTCGACGACCTCGCGGATGTGTTCCGGACGGCTGTCGAATCCGTACTCGCGGGTGAAGCCGAACTTGGTCGCGATGACGACGTCGTCGCGGAAGCCCTTGACCGCTGCGCCGAGCACCTTCTCGTTCTCGCCCCAGCCGTAGAGCTCCGCGGTGTCGAAGAAGGTCACGCCCAGGTCGTAGGCGTGGCGGATGGCGGTGGCGCCCGCGGTGGCGTCGGCCGGTCCGTAGGCCGAACTGATGCCCATGGATCCGTAACCGATGGCGGAGACCGTGAGCCCCTGACCGCCGAGTGTGCGCTGGTGCATCTGTATCTCCTGGATAGTGCTGCCTGCTGATTGCCTTGTCACTGTATGACTTAGATGTCAGTGACTGTCAACTGTGGCAATGTATGATGTGTCCATGGGGTTGAGAGAGCAAGCGCGGGAAGCCATTCGCGGAGCCATCGCGGAACACGCGCTGGTTCTTTTCGACGCCAAGGGCTTCGACGAGACGACGGTCGAGGACATCGCCGCCGCTGCCGGCATCTCCAGCCGCAGCTTCTTCCGTTACTTCCCGACCAAGGAGGACGCCGTCATCGTCGACCCGGCGGGCCCTGGCCTCCTCGTACGGGACGCGCTGGCCGCCCGGCCCGCCGATGAGGTGCCCTGGCAGGCCATGCGGGCCGCTCTTCAGCCGATCGTCGACATCGCCGACGCCGACCCCGAACGCACCCTGCGTGCCATGCGGGTGATCATCGCCACCGCGTCCCTGCGCGCGCGCAATCTCGAAAAGCACATCGTCTGGGCGGAGATGATCACGCCCGTCATGGCCGCACGCCTTGCCGCACCCCGTGGCGGCGACGTTCCCGCACAGGCGGTCATCGTGGCCGCGCTGTCCTGTCTCGACGTCGCCTTCGCGGGCTGGATCGCCGACGACGGTGCCGGCAGCTTCGGTGACATCCTCGACCTGGCCTTCGCGAGCGTCGGCGGCTGATCCTCCGTGCCCCCGGGTTCACCGTCGGCCGGATCCCCCTCATGGGATCCCGCTTGAATCAATGGCCAAGGATGTCGAGTCGCGCGGGCCTTCGGTCCGTACTGCTGTTGGGCACTGTCCGCGGACAGATCTACGACCTGCAGGAGTTTCAGTGCGCCTCTCTTGGACTGTGGCGGGAGCCTTCGTCGTCGGTGGTGCGGCGAGCCTTGCGCTCGCGGCGTTCGTCTACCCGGGCACCTTGGGAGCCGGCGCTGCCTCGACCTCGCACGACACCGTCATCGCCCAGACGCAGTGGGGTCCGCTGACCGAGTCGGACCGGGACTTCGTCGTCAAGGTCCGCGCGGCCGGCCTGTGGGAATACCCGGTCGGGCAGATGGGATTGCAGAAGGGCACGTCGAAGGCGGTCGTCATCGCGAGTCAGCACCTCGTCGACGGGCACTCCGCCCTGGACACGACCTGCCGCAAGATCGCACCCATGCTGAACATCACCCTGCCCAACGTCGCGAGCCCCCAGCAGCAGGAATTTGTGTTCACGCTGACAGCCGACAACGGCGAGCAGTTCGACACGGACTTCGCCAACATTCTGCGGATGACCCACGGATCGATCTTCAACACGGTGGCGAAGATCCGTTCCACCACCAAGAACACACTGGTTCGCGCCCTGGCGGACCAGGCGAACGACACGGTGCTCGATCACATCACGGTCATGGAGAAGACCGGCCTGGTCGACTTCGAGCAGACCCTCGCGAAGCAGACCGCTCCGCCTACGCTGCCCGCATCCGACGTGACCCCTCCTCCTCCGGCCTTCGGCCAGCCGACGGTCGTGCTCGCCCCGCCGCCCAGCGCCACGTCCACTCCGGTCGACATCGACGCGATCTCCGCAGGCGGCGCGGCTCCCGGTTCCGTCCTGCCGACCGGCTGACGGCCGGCGTACAGGAGCCCGCCGTCCGGTTGGCCAGGCCAGACCGAGAAGCGCCGGGAACGGTTCGGGTCCGGCACCACGACGAGGGCGCGCCTTCCCGCGGCCGGGTGGGCCGCTACGTCGAGGACCGCACGACGAGGTCCGCGACGACACGTTCGACACGGCAGGACACGCGGCCGTCCATCTGCTGAAGGAGAAGCCGGGCCGCGCTTTCGCCCACTTGCCGGGCGGGGTAGCTGATCGTGGTCAGTCGTGGTCGCACGAGCGAAGCGAAGTCGATGTCGTCGTGGCCGATGACAGCGATGTCTGCGGGTATCTCCACCCCCGCCTGCTCGGCACCGTCCATGACACCGACAGCAGTGACGTCGTTGACGCACATCACGGCATCCGGCCGGAGACGTGCGGCCATCAGGCGCTCGAACCCGAGCACTCCGGCTCGGCGGGTGTGCTCCCCGGGGATGATCAGGTCCTCGGGAATGCTCAGTCCCGCCGCTGCGGCCGCGTCCTGGATGCGTTCCAGGCGAGGGTCCCCGCCGGTCGCGTCCTCGGGGCCGGCGATCACACCGACGCGCCGCCGTCCGGAGACGGCCAGCAGGGTCAGCGCCCGCTGCACCGCGGCGGTGGAGTCCGGCATCACGAGATCGACGTCACTGAACTCGACGTCGGCACTGACCACAGCGGGGACACCCGCCGCGCGCAGGTCCTTGAACGCGTCCCGGTCGAGTCGGAACGGTGTCATGACGACGCCCGCGAACCGCTGGTTGACGACCTCGCGCAGCAGGTCCTCCTCGGCTTCGCGGCGGGCGGCGGTGTTGCTGACGACCACGTGGTAGCCGTGCGCCCGCAGTTGGTCCTGCAGCGCGCCGGCCAGGTGCGCGTAGAAGGGGTTGGCGATGTCCGGGACGATGAGGGCGACGAGGGTGGACCGGCCGGTGCGCAGGCTGCGCGCCACCGGGTTCAGGGTGAAACCGAGCCGCCTGATGGCTTCTTCGACGGCCAGCCGTGTCTCATCGGCCACTGGACGCTTGCCGCTCAGGACGTAGGAGACGGTCGCCGAAGAGACGCCGGCCGCACGGGCGACGTCGGTCATGGTCACTCGGCGCCGCATCGACACTCCCGCCTGTATCCGCCACCTCCCGCTGTCCGGCTCCGGTCGCGACTGAGCAACGCGGCACCGCGTCGCACGTGGCGGCTGATGCCACTGTATGCGGTCATCGCCGCCGGTCTTCCCGGTGAGCGGTCCGGCGCCAGGAATGGGCACGCAGTCTGCCTCTCGCCGAGTCCGCCCGATCCACGGAAGGCGATTGCGGATGACCCGCCTGGTCCGGGGAATGCTCGGAGTACGCTTTCAGCCCGTAGCCGAGTAAGGCGGATACGAGTGCGCGTCCGGGAAGGTGATAGAGGGCCTCCAGTTCACGCACCGCGCCTTCGCATCGCCTGCACCTTCTTCGGTGATCGGAGAATTCCGGGCTTATGTCGAGTTGGGATCGTCGCGCGGCGGTGTCCATGATGCGTACGTATCCTCGACATTCAGGACTTGCGTCATCGATCTCCAGGTAGGCCTGCAGATAGTTGCGGCCCAGCGTGAGCAAGGCATGATCGTAGTGGTAGGCGAACTCCTCCAGGGCCGTTCCCGCGTGCAGGCAGGCCACCTCGGCGCTGCAGCCTTCAACCTCGACGTACCAGAGCAGTTCTTGCTCGTGTTGAGGTGTGCGACGCAGGGCTCGCAGCATGACGTTGCGACGTGCCCATTCAGGAACGGCGAGAGCCGGATCGACTCCGCGGCTCGTCAGCCATCCGACGAAGTCGGGGTGCAGGCGTTGTCCGCGCTCGTCGGCGGCCCACTCCGCGGCGAGTTCCTGAACCAGGATCAGCATGCTGTGCCGGACCGCCCGTGGTCTGAAACGGCCGGCGGTCGCGGCTGTCTCCGTGATGGAAATCGCCTGCCATGCAAGCTGGTTGGCATACCGCTCCTCGGGCACGCACTGCCAGGCATGACGAAGAAGTGACGACATATGGCGGCGGCGAAAGAGCTGTACCGTCTCGTGTGCGGGTGGTTCGGTGCGGGCCAGTTGAGCAATCAGCTCGCCGTCGGACACCGGAAGTTGAGTTTCCCAGCCGGGCGGGTGGTTGTTCTGTCCGGACATGAGCACCCCTGACGAATCGTGAGGAGGTCGGCAACGTCGAACGCGCGGCCCGCGGCCTCGGTCAAAGTGCCTCAAAAACTATGACAGGAAGCCTCGTGCTGATTCGGGAGGATAGCGATTTCCGCGCTCGGATCCATACCGCCGAGTACGGAGCGAACGTCTCCTGGCGGAAGTCTCGAATACACTGAAGAACACGCTCTGTTGCCCTGTACCGGTGTACGGGCGACCTGCGTGTCGAAGCGCTTCACACGGTTTCACGTTGGCGTGCGAGGTCTGGTCTTCCACTGCGCGGCCGGCGTCGAATGCGGGGTCACGGACACCGCTGGTCACTCACTGTGACAGTTCGTCAGATCGGAGTGCGCGACTCGGCCGGGCTGCGCTCCTCTCGTAGCGTAATCGATTACGTCATCGTTGACAGCCTTGACGGATCTGCGTCCGAGCTATCTATGCACGTCAGTCGGGCTGCGTCGCTCCCGAGGGGAACGCGGCCGTCCCGCTGACGCCGAACCGCCTGTCGAATGCGCTCTCCGGCCAGTTCCTTCAGGGAGGCCGGCACGTCGACCTGAAGGGTGTGCCTGGTGGAGGCGACGGGTTCCGCAGGGCGACCTCCGTGTGACCAGTCGGTCATGACGCCGGCGGATCACAGGCTGGACAGCACGCGACGCGCTCTCAACGGGTGCGTGGACCCTCGCCAACAGGCATGCCAGGCAGACTCGTTGACATGTGACAGAGGACGCTCCACCATGACCGGGCGGTCACATGACCGTCCGGTCATAGGAGGTGTGCCCGTGCCCACGCCCACCTGGACCCGGCTGTCGCCGGCCCGCCGTGAGCGCGTCCTCGTCGCCGCGATGGACGAGTTCGGCACCCACGGCTACTCCACCGGCAGCCTGAACGTCATCGCCCGTGAGGCCGGTGTCGCCAAGGGCTCACTGTTCCAGTACTTCTCGGGCAAACTCGACCTCTTCACCTACGTCGCCGAGCAAACCTCGCTGCGCGTCTACACACACATGCGACCCTGGCTCGAGGGCTACGACGGGACCGGCGACTTCTGCACCCACCTCGTCGACGCGCTGGAGGCCTGGCTCGACTATTTCGCACGCCGGCCGCTGGAGCGCGGCGTGGCCGCCGCCACCAACATGGAGATGGACCCGGCGGTCCGGGACGCGGTCCGCGTGCCGGTGAACGCCGTCTACCTGGCGGGTCTCCGTCCTCTGCTGGACCGGGCCGTCGCTGTCGGAGACCTGCGCCAGGACGCCGATCTCGATGCTCTGCTGGCGATCCTTCTGGTTCTCCTGCCGCATCTCGCGCTGGTCTCGCACGTCGCCGCGCCGGACCACCCCCTTCCGCTGAGCGGAATTCCTCCCGAGGACCGGCGCGAGCACCTCGAACGTCTCATCACGCCGCTGCTCGCCGACTTCAGAAGAGGAGACGAGCGATGAGCGACTTCGACCACGACTTCCTCGTCATCGACGGCTCCCCTCCTCTCCACCGGCCTTGGCGTCACTCCCTCGCCCACCATCATCGCCGTGCGCCTCCAGTCCCCCACGGAACGGACGCCATACCACGCACTCCTGCGCGCCGTCCTGACGCGCGACGGTGCACGCCCCCGCGTCTGCATCACCGACATCTTTCGCCGCCCGAACGGACGAGGGGGAACTTGCCGCCGGACGGTACGCGGAGCGGAGGCACCTGCCCGGACGCCGGCTCATGGCCTACAAGCTCGCGCAGACGCTGGACGGCCGGATCAAGACCAGTCCGGTCCGCAGCAGCGCCGCCCTGCGACTGGCGGATGCCGAGTGGACGGCACCGGTCGGCGGCCGGCTCGGCGCGCTCGGCCGTCGAACCCCCCTGATCAGCCTCACCCTGCGGGACTTCACCCTGTGCTTCGGGCACTGACCTGTCCGCGCGGCACCGGCAGGCGCACAAATCGCTCCGAACGAGCCCGGTTCGGCCCCACACCCCCTCCTGTAGCACCGTTCGGGCCTTCCGGGTGTGCCCGCGCGGCGCTCACCTCCGACCGCACACCCGGACGGCACTGAGACTTACCACCGGACATCACTGTTTCGTCCCCACAGAAAAGGTGATCTCGTGTTCCGTACACTCCTGCGGTCGTTGACCGCGGTGCTGCTGACCGCGGCAGCCACCATGACCCTCTCGCCGGCGGCTCACGCATCGCAGACGGCCGTCCAGGTGCGGGCGACCGACCCCTCCACCACGGGGTCGTATCCCGTCGCCTACACCGACGTCACCGTGTCGGCCTCGGGCCGCTCCTACAGCGCGCGTGTCTGGTACCCCGGTACGACCGCGGGGGCGAACGCGCCGGTCGCGGCCGGTGCCCACCCTGGCCTCGCGTTCGGTCACGGCTTCTTCCAGGCCATCACCCAGTACGAGACCCTGCTCAAGCACTACGCGTCCTGGGGCGTCATCACCGTCGCCCCGAAGTCCCAGGGCGGCCTGTTCCCGAGCCACTCGGCCTTCGCCGACGACCTGAACGCCGCCCTCACCTGGCTCACCAGCCAGAGCAGCACGACCGGGTCGAGGTTCGCGGGCGCGGTGAACACCAGCCGTCTCGCCGTGTCCGGGCACTCGATGGGCGGGGGAGCGGCGCTGCTCGCCGCGAGCCGCAACCCGGCCGTCAAGTCCGTCTCCACTCTGGCGGCCGCGGAGACCAACCCCTCGGCCGTCACCGCTTCAGGCACGCTGAGCATGCCCGTCCAATACCTCGGCGGCAGCGCGGACACCATCGCCGGTGTCGCCGCCAACCAGCAGAAGATGTACGACGCCAAGCCGTCCGTGACCCAACTGCGTGTCATCACAGGCGGGTTCCACTGCGGATTCGAGGACAGCTCGGGCATCGGCTGTGACAGCGGGACCATCACCCGCGCCGCCCAGCAGAAACTCACCTACGGCATCACGACTGCCTGGCTGTTGTACACCCTGGGCGTCGACACCACGCTGTACGACCAGGTGTGGGGTTCCGCGGCACAGAATCTCGACGGTGTGGTGTACTCCGCGAAGCCTTGAGCACCGTGGGCTGAGCACCCCGTCGCGCGGGCGGCCCACGGAAAGCCCCGTGGGCCGCCCGCGTGGTCATCGGGCCCGTCCGAGCGGCTCTTGGTGCGCGGGCGGCCGAAGGAGGGCCGGCAGGACGACGGCTGTGATGTAGGAGGCGAGTGTCTCTGGTGCCGGCGCCTGGTCGTGGAAGAGGTCGTGGACGATCACGGCTCCGAAGAGCATGGTCGGCACGAAGGCGAGAGCCGGACAGTTCTGATCTACCTCGCCCCGGTCGACGGCGTGCTGGACCATCCGGCGGAGGGCCGCGGCCGGCGGCGCGAGGAGGTTCCTGTGCACCGCCTGGAGCAGAGCGGGGTTCTCCCGTGCCGCTACGGCCACGCTTCGTAGCAGAGACATTCGCCGGTAGACCGTGTCGTCGTTTTCCAGGGTGGTCAATGCGTGCAGGTCGCCGAGCAGGGAACCGGTGTCGATGGTGTGGATCTTGTCGGGTATTTCGTGCCGGATGGCGCTGACGACCAGGTCGGGTTTGCCGTTCCATCGGCGGTACAGGGTGGCTTTGCTGCATCGGGTGTGTGCGGCGAGTTTGTCCAGGGTGAGGGCCTCGTATCCGCCGTCCTGGATGACGCGCAGGACCACTTCGTAGATCTCGGCTTCGCGTTCGGGGGTCATGCGTCGGCGGTGCGGTGGCGCTGGGTTCGTCATGATGGTGGCCTCCAGCACGTCCGGCGGCAGTCGATCACTCGTCCGCGCGCGATGCGATCATCTGCCGGGCGATCCCACGGGCTGCTCGTCGTCGCCTCGGGAGCCGTGGGATGTCAGGCGAAGCGGGGAAAGAGCCGGGTGGCGTTGGTGCGTTCGACGGCGGCGAGTTCTCCGGGGGTGAAGCCGTCGAAGCCGGTGAGGTTCTCGATGTTGTCGTCGACGACGGCGACGGGGGCGGCGGGCCAGTCCGTACCGAAGAGCACGTGGTCGGCGCCGGTGACCTCCAGCGTCGGCAGCAGTGAGGTGCGGCTGCCGGCCAGCGCGGTCTCGTAGTACAGGCTCCGCAGCGCCTCGGACACGTGGCCCGCGTCGATCGCCGCGTCCTGGGGCGCACGTCCTGTCGCGCTGTGCGCGGCGATCCGCCAGCCGAGGGTGGGCAGCGCCCCGCCGGCGTGGGCGAGGATGAGCGTGAGACCCGGGTGGCGCAGGAAGACACCCCGGTAGACGGCATTGACGATGTTGCGGGCGGTGTCCAGCGGGAACTCGACGATGGATGCCACCCGGCCCATCCCGAGCACGTCGATGTGCGGGCAGCTCTCGGGGTGGACTAGGACCGGGGTCCGCCGACGGGCCAGCTCGGCGAGGATCGGTTCGAAGAACGGTTCGCCGAAGTACTCACCCCTGGCGTTGGAGGGCAGTACGACACCGTCGAGGCCGAGCGTGTCGAGGGCGTACGTGATCTCCTTCACCGCGTCGTCCGGCGCGTCGAGCGGGAGCGAGGCGAAGGCGCCGAAACGGTCGGGGCGAGCCCGTACGACGTCGGCGAGCTCCTCGTTGATGTCCCGGGCGAGCCGGACGGCGAGCCCTGGTTGCTCCATGCCGGCCAGGACCGACGGGAACGACAGCACCTGGGCGGCGATTTCGCGCTCGTCCATGAACCCGAGCGCACCGGCCACCGTCCACGGCGCGATGCGGAACCCGCCGGGGAAGACGGTCTTCTCCATGAGGCGGGCCACGGTTCCGCCTATGTAGTGCGTATGTACATCGATTCGGTCGCGGCTCATGCGATCGGCTCCTCGAACGGCGTCTTCTTCGTATCTGTGCGGCCCTGCCTGCACACCCGGACACGAATACGGCCAGTGCCCCGGATCGCGCCAGCGCTGGTTCCGTCCTCCGGAACGCGGGTCGATCCGCCAAGGGGCGCGGCCCGTGTCCGAAGGCCAGATGACAGTCCGGCCAACCGCGTGAATCCTCCGGGTGGCCTCGACCAGGCCGTCGGTAGTACGGTACTAGAGCGCTCCTTCTAGTGCGAGCGTTCTAGTTCGGGAGGCCTCATGGACAGCGCCTTTTCCACCCAGGCGAAGACGGACGCGGGCGCCGCATGCTCGCTGGGGCCGACGGCAGGAGACGGCGAGCCGCTGGGTGGCGGCTCCTCATCGATCCTGTGGAAGGCGTTCGCCATCCTGGGCGTCTTCGACCGGGACCGTAATCTGCTGACCCTGAGCGAGATCAGCCGTCGCAGCGGCCTGCCCAAGTCGACCGCGCACCGCGTGATCAAGATGCTGGTGGAACTCGGTGCGCTGGCCAGGGGAGGGGAGGACTACCGGCTGGGCCCGCTGATGTTCTCGTTCGGCAGCCGTTCGGGGGAGATCGTGCTGCGGGAGGTGGCGATGCCCCACCTGGTGCAGGCCGCCACCCGGACCGGTCACCTCGTCCAGCTCGGCGTGCTGCGCGGCCGCGACGTCCTGTACCTCGCCAAGGTGGGTGGCCGTGGATCGCTGAACCCGGTACCGGTCGGCGACCGGCTGGAGGCGCACATGACAGCGCTGGGCAAGGCCATCCTCGCGTTCTCCGACGAGCGGACGGTCGCCACGGTTCTCGACGGCCCGCTGGCACGGCGCACCCCCGCCACCGTCACCGACCGGCAGGCTCTGAGCGGCGCGCTGTCGCAGGCGCTCGCCCGGCGTATCGCGACCGACCGCCAGGAGGCCGTGCCCGGCCTGCACTGCCTGGCCGTCCCCATCGTCACCCGGGGCCGGGCCGCGGCGGCGATCTCCGTGTGTTTCCCTGCGTCCGTCGGCAGCGGTGAGCAGTTCGTCCCCGTCCTCCAGGAGACCTCGGCGCGGATTGCCCGTGCCCTGCTGCAGACCGACGCGCTCGAAGCCCGAGTGTCATGATCCGCGTAGACTCTCCAGCATGAGCATGATCGACAAGGGTGAGGTCGGTGCGGACCCGACGCCGGTCGACGGCCCCTCGTCCCGCGAGGCGATCTTGGACGCCGCGGAGCGGCTCATGGCCCACCACGGCTACGCGGACACCTCGATCTCCGCGATCTGCAAGGCGTCCGGACTGCCCGTGGGCTCGCTCTACCACCACTTCGGCAACAAGAGCGGCATCTTCGCGGCGGTGCTGGAGCGGGGCAACGGACGGTTCTACGGCGGGCTGGACGCCATGGTGGAAGCGACGGCGGGCCCGGAGGAGCGTCTCCGGCAGTACTTCGACCTCGCTCCCGAGCTGCTGATGAACAACGTCGCGTACTTCAAGATCCTGCACAGCTCGCTCACCGGCGGCGACCCCGGCGTACTGGAACGGCTGGAAGAGAACAACGAGACCGTGGCCCGGCGGCTGGCCGCTGTCATCGAACCGGTGGTGCGTGCGGCGGGCGTCGCCGACGCGGCCGGTCTCGCGTTCCGGCTCGCCCGCTTCTCCGCCGTCTACGCCGCAGGAGCGATGCTCACCGCGGGGTACGTCCGAGAGCGCCTGATCGCGGAAATGGCGCCGCTGTACGGCGTCGTCCGCGCCATGATCACCGCGGCGGCGACGGCCGAGCACCCGAAGGGCTGAACCGGCTCGCGCCCCGGCTCGGCCCCCCGGTCGCTGTCGCGCCCGCGCCTCCCAGGAGATGTTGCCGTTCCGGTCGACGGAACGAATGCTGCGTTCGGCCGGAGTCATTGCCTAAACCGGAGGCGAACGCATCCGCACGCCCACGTCTCTCCGGGAGGCTCCCATGCCGCTGCCCTTCAACCCCGTCACGCTCCCGGGACGCCGCTCATGACGCCGGAGATCGAGAAGGCGGCCGACGTCCTGCTCGCGGCCGAACGCTCCGCGACACCGTGCCCGCCCGTCCGCGACCTCCTGGGAGAGGGCGGTGCCGTGTCCGCCTACTCCGTTCAGCGGCTGAACATCGCGCGCAAGCTGGTGGGGGACCGCCGTGTCGTCGGCCGGAAGATCGGCCTGACATCGCCCGCGGTCCAGCGTCAACTGGGCGTCGGCCAACCGGACTTCGGCACCCTGCTGTCGGACATGGCGGTGGCCGACGGCGGCACGGTCGGCCACCGCCGGTTGCTGCAGCCGAAGGTGGAGGCCGAGGTCGCCCTCGTCCTCGGCGCCGACCTGCCGCACGTCGAGCCGACCGTGGCCGACGTGCTCAGGGCCGTCGACTTCGCCCTGCCCGCCCTGGAGATCGTCGACAGCCGCATCGCCGACTGGGACATCACCTTCGCCGACACCGTCGCGGACAATGCCTCATCGGGGCTCTTCGTCCTCGGCGGCGCCCCGGTGCCGCTGACCGCCGTCGATCTCAGGTCGGTGCGGATGACCTTGCTGAGCGACGGCACCAAGGTCTCCGAGGGGTCGGGCGCGGACTGCCTCGGGGGCCCGCTGAACGCCGCGGTGTGGCTGGCGGCCACCCTCGCGCGGCTCGGCGATCCCCTGCGCGCCGGAGACATAGTGCTCACGGGCGCGCTGGGCCCCATGGCCGTCGCGCAGCCGGGACGGACGTTCGAAGCCCGGATCTCCGGCCTGGGATCCGTGCGGGTCGCCTTCGCGGCCGGGGACGCGGACGAAACCGCCCAGGGCTGATCCAGCACGGCGAAGCGGACGAGAGCGGACCGGCAAGCGACTGAGCCGGTCCGCATCGAGTCCGCGCACCCCCGCGCACGATCCCCTCGTGCCGGAGCGGCATGACAGAAGTGCTTCTCGCACCTACGGCACGCAGTCCGCCCCCGTACGGCTCCGGACTGCCCACTCCCTGCCCGTCGCCCGCGCTCCGCCCGCATGATCGCCGTTCCGGCCAACGGCACGATCGGTGCCCAGCGTCCGCCGCGTGAGCTGTCATGAGAACGGGCTGCCCCTGCGTCGGCGCCGACCCTCCGGGTCGCCTCTTCGACCGGACGGGCGGCATCCGCCCACCGCGGCCCCGGACGGGCGCCGGGCCGCCCCGGACACCGTCCAGAACCGCCGCGAAGCACCACAGTGACCTCGGAAGGACACATCATGGCCACTGCCCACCTCCCTCGAACCGACCGGACCGAAGCACGCCGCATACGCCGCTGCCCGGCCACCGCGACGCTCACTCCCCGCAGTGAGGAGGCCCGATGAGCGTCGGGAGCCCCGGTGGTGCGCCGGACCGGATCGTCGTGGTCGGCGCCGGAGTGGCCGGCATCGCTGCCGTGGAACAGCTCAGATCGCTCGGGCACAGCGGGAAGATCACCTTGATCGACGCGGGTGAACAGCCCTATGACAGGCCCCCGCTGAGCAAGGCGTTCCTGCTGGGCGAGGCCGACGTCGAGCAGATCCGGCTCGTCTCCGAGGCCTGGTTCGACGACAATGACGTCGAACTGCGCGCCCGACGCTCGGCGGTCCGGCTGCGTCCGGCCGAGGGCTCGGTGGAACTCGACGACGGCTCGCACGCGCCCGCCGACGCGGTGCTGCTGGCCAACGGTGGCATCGCCCGGCGCCTCCCGGTTCCGGGCGGGGACCTGCCCGGGGTGCGTGTCCTGCGTACGGTCGACGACGCCCGCGCTCTGCGCGAAGCCCTGGTGCCCGGCGCCCGCACCGTCGTGATCGGCGGCGGCCTGATCGGCGCCGAGGTCGCCTCCAGCGCCGTGGCTCTGGGCTGCGAGGTCACCTTGGTCGAGCCGGTCGTACCTCCCCTGGCGCCCGCCGTCGGAACGGAGATCGCCACCCTCCTGCACCGTCAGCACACCCAGGTCGGGATCCGCTTGGTCACGGACACCGTGGCCCGCATCAAGGACGGCCCCGGCCACCTCCTCGTCGTCACCGGTGCGGGCCAGGAGTACGCCGCGGACGTCGTGGTCACCGGCATCGGCATGACGGTGCCCGGCGATCTGGCCCGCAGCGCCGGTCTCGACACCTCGGACGGAGTGATCGTCGACCGCTTCCACCGCACGTCCCACCCCGCCGTCTTCGCCGCCGGTGACACCGCCCGGATCCGCCGGCCGGACGGCACCCTGCACCGCCGCGAACACTGGCAGGCGGCGCGGCAGGACGGACGGACCGCGGCGGCCGCCATGCTCGGGCAGCCGCTGCCGGCCACCGATCCGGACTGGTTCTGGAGCGACCGCCACGGCGTGCACGTGGAAGGCGTGGGAGACCTCCGCACCGGTGGCCGACGCGTCCTGCGCGGTGCACCGGACAGCCTCCCCCTGGCCGTGTTCGACCTCGCCGACGACGGACGCCTGCTCGGCGCCGCCGCCGTCGACGACCCCCGCGCCATCGCCGCCGCCCGCCGGCTGATCAGCGCGGGTGCCGTGCCGGATCCCGACCTGCTGGCCGACACGTCCGTCAACCCTCGCGCGTGGCTCCGCCGGTGAACCCCACACCGTCGGTCCACGCCCTCTCGAAGGATCTCGAAGGAGACAGCATGCCCCTCCGTTGCGCGATCGTCGGATCCGGCAACATCGGTTCCGACCTGATCGCCAAGATGCGGCGGTCGCCGGTGCTCGAACCGCGCCTCCTGGTCGGTATCGACCGCGCGTCCGACGGCCTGCGCCGCGCCCGCCGCGCAGGCGTGGAGACCACCAGTGACGGCGTCGACGTTTTGCTGGAGCGCGCCGACGAGTTCGACCTCGTCCTGGAGGCGACCTCGGCGGCAGCGCACCTCGCGAACGCACCCCGCTACCGGGAAGCGGGCCTCGCCGTGCTCGACCTCACCCCGGCGGCCGTGGGCCCGTACGTTGTTCCTGCCGTCAACCTGGACCAGGTCGTCGCGGAACCCAACCTCAACATGGTCACCTGCGGTGGCCAGGCCACCGTGCCGATCGTCGCGGCCATCAGCGATGTCGCCTCCGTCTCGTACGCCGAGATCGTGGCGACTCTCGCCAGCCGGGCCGCGGGTCCGGGCACCCGGGCGAACATCGACGAGTTCACCGAGACCACCTCCGACGCCCTGGTGAAGGTCGGCGGGGCGGCATCGGGCAAGGCGATCATCGTGCTCAATCCCGCCGAGCCACCCGTCATCATGCGCAACACGGTCTTCGCCGCTGTCGACCCCTGCGCCGACCACGACGAGCTGCGGGCGTCGATCGACAAGACCGTGGCTCTGGTGCAGAGCTATGTGCCCGGTTACGAGCTGGCCGCCCCCGTACAGATCGACCCGGAGCAGGGCCCTGGCGGCAGTACGAAGGTGAGTGTCTTCGTCCGGGTCCGCGGGGCCGGCGACTACCTCCCCATGTACGCCGGAAACCTGGACATCATCACCGCCGCTGCCATCGCGACCGCCGAGCGCCTCGCCCCGCAGCTGGAAAGGACCCGCGCATGAGCGCCGACCGACCGGGCCTCCTCGGCTCGCCAGTGATCCACGACGGCACCTCCCGCGATCCCCTCGCGGATCGTGCGATCAGCGTCTGCGACACCACCCTGCGCGACGGTTCGCACTCCGTGGCCCACCAGTTCACCGTCGACGACGTACGCGCCGTCGCTCGCGGCCTCGACGCAGCCGGCGTGCACGTCGTGGAAGTCACCCACGGCGACGGCCTGGGCGGGTCGTCCTTCAACTACGGCTTCGGCGCCGAGAGCGACCTCGACCTGATCAAGGCCGCCCGCGCGGAGCTGACCACGTCCAAGCTCGCCGCGCTGCTCCTCCCCGGCATCGGCACCATCGACGACCTCAAGGCGGCCACCGCCGAGGGCATCGACATCGTGCGGGTGGCCACCCACTGCACCGAGGCCGACATCGCCGTCCAGCATCTCGGAGCAGCGAAGCGGCAAGGGCTGGAAACCGTTGGTTTCCTGATGATGTCTCACATGACCAGCCCCTCCGCACTGGCGGAACAGGCACAGATCATGCGCGACTCCGGGGCCGACACGATCTACGTCGTCGACTCCGCCGGGGCTCTCCTGCCGCACCAGGTCGTGGAGCGCGTCGAAGCACTGCGCGATCGGCTGGACGACGACGTCACCCTCGGCATGCACGCCCACAACAACCTCGGAGTCGGTGTCGCCAACGCCCTCGCCGCCGCCGAGGCCGGTGCCGGAATCCTCGACGGGTCGTGCCACGGACTGGGCGCGGGTGCGGGCAACGCCGCCACCGAGGTGATGGTGGCGGCGCTCGACCGGGCCGGCGCGGACACCGGCATCGTCACCCGGCTGCTGATCGATGTCGCCGAGGAGGTGGTGGCGCAGCGCTGCGCGGGCAAGCTCCCCCGTCTCGATCGGGGCAGCCTGCTCCTCGGATACGCCGGCATCTACAGCTCGTTCCTGCTGCACACGCGTCGGGCCGCGGCCCGCTACGGCGTGCCGGAAGCGGAGATCATTGTGGAACTGGGCCGGCGGCGAGTGGTCGGAGGCCAGGAGGACATGATCATCGACGTCGCGCTGGAGCTCAGTTCACGCTAGGCGCCGCCCCTTCGCGGATCCGGCGTTCACGGACGCCCGTGTGCGGCACCCGATGACCTCGGGTGCCGCACACGGGCGTCTTCGTGTCGCCGCAGTGGCCGGTCCACTCGGACGAAGCAGATGCCCGCGGCTGCCTCCGCGCGGCCGGGACGACCGCCATGCCTGCCCTTGGTGTCGGTCGCCGGAATGCGCCGTTTTCCGAGGTCACAGCGGCGCCGCGGCCTTGACGCGTCGCAAGGGGCGGGGTTTGTGACGTGCTCGTGTCGGGCGCATGTCGGGTGGCGAACAGATTCCGTTCCGGTCTCCGGAACCGTGCGTGTCCCTGCGCCTGATTCGGACCGAGACTCGGGAGACGTACCCACCGGGCACCGATCCCGGAGCGGCCGAGCGGTCCTCGATGTCACGCAGGACCGGTATCGAGCCCGCGCAGCGGCAGTACCGCCGTGAAGACCAAGACACAGCATCCAACGAAGGGTGAAGTGCATGTCCACCATCCACGCCCTGGGCTACCTCGTCGTGAGGGGCCCGGTCGCCGAGTGGCGCCGCTATGGCGCCGACATCCTCGGCGCACAGGTCTCCGACAGCTCCACCGACAGCGAGCTGCGGCTGCGCATGGACGACCGGGCCTACCGGATCCTGGTCGAGGACGGCGAACCCGGCGGCCCCACCAGCCTGGTGGCGCTGGGCTTCGAGACGGCGAACGCGGCCGGGCTCGACGCGCTGGCCGCGCGGCTGGGCGCCCAAGGCATCGAGGTGACGGAGAATCCCGAGCTGGCCGAGCGACGCCAGGTCCGGCGGCTGTTCACCTTCGAGGACCTCGACGGCAACACCCTTGAGGCGTACTACGGCCAGCACACGGACCACCGGGCGTTCGTCTCGCCGCGTGGGGTGAACTTCGTGACCGGCGACATGGGTGTCGGACACACCTTCCTGCTGTCGTCCGACGCTCAGAAGGCCTCGGAGTGGTACATCGACGTCCTCGGCTTCCGGCTGAGCGACACCATCGACTTCGGTGTCTCCGAGGGCATCTTCCTGCACTGCAACTCGCGCCACCACACCATCGCGCTGGCCACCTTCCCCGGCGCCCCGTCCGGCATCGGCCACCTCATGATCGAGGTGGACCGCCTCGACTCCGTGGGCCGCGCCCTGGACCTGGTGGCCGCGTCACCAGAGGCGCTGACCATGGCGATCGGCGAGCACACCAACGACCGGATGACCTCCTTCTATGTGAAGACCCCTTCGGGCTTCGACGTCGAGTACGGCTGGAACGGCCTGCTGATCGACGACGCCGACTGGACCGTGGGTCACTACAGCTCCCCCAGCAACTGGGGGCACAAGTTCACGGCCCCGCCGCCCGCGCCGCCGGCTTCCGCCGACGCCGCGCCGAGCCTGTAAGGGAGGCCACCTGTGATCGACATCTCTTCCTTCGACCCCGCCGGCGGCCTGCTGGATCCGCGGATCTACACCGACCCGGACGTCTACCAGCGCGAACTGGAGCAGGTCTTCGGCCGCTCCTGGCTGTTCCTGACGCACGAGTCGCAGCTGCCCAAGCGCGGCAGCTTCATCCAGACGTACATGGGGGAGGACCCGGTCCTCGTCGTGCGGCAGCGCGACAACAGCGTCAAGGCGTTCCTCAACCAGTGCCGCCACCGCGGCATGCGGATCTGCCGCGCGGACGAGGGCACCAGCAAGACCTTCACCTGCAGCTACCACGGCTGGGCGTACGACCTCGAGGGCAACCTGATCAACGTTCCCGAGGAGGACCGCGCCTACCGCAACGACATCGACAAGTCGAAGTGGGGGGCGCTCAAGATCCCGCGGGTCACCAACTACAAGGGCCTGATCTTCGGCACCTGGTCCGCCGACGTGCCGGAGTTCGAGGAGTACCTCGGCGAGATGGCGTACTACCTCGACACCGTCCTCGACATGTATGACGGCGGCATCGAACTGGTCCCCGGCCCGATGAAGTGGGTCATCGACTGCAACTGGAAGTTCGCGGCCGAGCAGTTCGCCAGCGACATGTACCACGCGCCGATCTCGCACGCCTCCGCCGCCGTCGCGATGTTCGAGGACCCGGCGCTGCAGGGGATGATGTCCCCGCCGAAGGAGGCCCCGGGCCGCCAGTTCGCCGGCAACGGCCACGGATCGGGCTCCTTCTGGATCCCCGAGTTCGGCCCGAACCCGCAGTACGGCCCCTCGTTCAACGCGTGGAACATCGCCAACCGCGACAAGGTCTTCGCGAACATCGGTGTCGAGCGGGCCCACAAGGTCTTCGCGCACAACACCTGCTTCCCCAACTTCTCCTGGCTCGGCCAGTCCAACACCATGCGGGTGTGGCACCCGCGCGGCCCCGGACAGATCGAGGTCTGGGCGTGGACGTTCGTCCCCAAGGACGCGCCGCAGGCGGTCAAGGACGACATCGTCAAGAGCAGCCAGTTCACCTTCAGCCCCGCCGGTGTCTTCGAGACCGACGACGGCGAGAACTGGACCGAGGTGCAGATGGTGCTGCGCGGCTGGAAGGCCCGGCAGAACACCTTCAACGCGCAGATGGGCCTCGGCTACGAGGAGCGCGACACCCACGGCCTGCCCGGCAGGTCGAACGACGTGTACAGCGAGACCGCGGCCCGCGGTTTCTACCAGCGCTGGAAGGACCTGATGCTCGGCGTTTCCTGGGCCGGCATCACCGAGCTCGACGCCGCCCGCCGGGCCTCCGAGGAGGAGGTGCAATCCGTATGACCACCACCGAGCAGCAGCCGGAGACCACGGCGGCGTCCGCGCTGCGGACCACGCCGCTGGAACTCCAGCACCGCGTCGAGCAGTTCCTCTTCGCCGAGGCGGAACTCCTGGACGACCACCGCTACCAGGACTGGCTCGCCCTCTGGGCCGAGGACGCCCACTACTGGATCCCCACCCGGATGACCCGCACCATCCGGGAGCGTCACCAGGAGCTGTCCCCGCTGGGGGCCGGCGCACACGTCTCCGACGACTACGACCAACTGCGCGGCCGCATCCGTGCCATCGTCTCCGGCATCCACTGGTCCGAGGAGCCACCGTCCCGCACCCGGCGCCTGCTGACCAACGTGCGGATCGACGAGCGCGCCGACGGCACCCTCGATGTGCGCACCAACTTCTGGGTCTACCGCAGCCGACTGGAGCGCCACCAGGACTGGTTCGCGGGTGAGCGCTTCGACGTGCTGCGCCCGGCGGAGGCGGAGTTCGGCTACCCGTACCGGATCGCCGACCGCAAGATCGTTTTCGAGCAGACCACCCTGCTCGCACCCAGCGTCAGCATCTTCTTCTGACCGTCGTCCAGCGACGGCCTGAGGAAACGTGACAGGAGAGATCATGACCATGACCGACGTGCAGACCCGCTGGGTGCGGCTGTGCGCTCTGTCCGAGCTGGAGGACGACGAGGGGCTGCGCATCGCGACCGTCCCTCCCGTGTCGGTCTACCGCTCCGAGGACGAGCTGTTCTGCATCGACGACACCTGCACCCACGAGGACTTCTCCCTCGCCGAAGGCTGGGTGGAGAACTGTGTCGTCGAGTGCACGCTGCACATGGCGAAGTTCGACCTCCGCTCGGGGAGGTCGCTCTGCCCGCCCGCCGTCAACGCCGTCAAGGTCCACGAGATCAGGGCCGAGGGCGACGACGTGCTGGTCAACCTGCCCGTCGCCTACACCCTCCCCGAGGAGGACTGAGATGGGCTGGCTGGAGAACACCTCCGTCCTGGTCACGGGCGGGGGGTCCGGCATGGGCCGGGCGATCGTGGAGCGGTTCGTGGAGGAGGGCGCCCGCGTCGCCGTCTTCGACCGCTCGGCGGACAAACTCGCCGACGTCGTTGAGCAGTTCGGCGACAGAGTGCGAACCGTCCAGGGGGACGTCACCTCGACCGCCGACAACGCGGCCGCGGTGGACACCGCCGTCGGTGCCTTCGGCGGACTGGACGTCTTCATCGGCAACGCCGGGGTCTGGGACTTCTCCCGGTCCCTGCTGGACAGTTCACCCGAGGACCTGGCCAAGGGCTTCGACGAACTGTTCGCCGTCAACGTCAAGGGCTACCTGCTGGGTGCCAGGGCATCCGCCGAGGCTCTGCGCACGTCGCACGGCAGCATGGTCTTCACCCTGTCCAACGCGTCGTTCTTCCCCGGCGGCGGCGGTCCGCTGTACACCGCTTCCAAGCACGCCGGCACCGGACTGGTGAAGCAACTCGCCTTCGAGCTGTCCCCCGAGATCCGGGTCAACGGCGTGGCACCCGGCGGCATGGCGACCGACCTGCGCGGTCCGGGCTCGCTCGGGTTGAGCGACACGAAGATCACCGATGCCCTGCCGCTGCGCGAACTGATGATCAACCACTCGGCCCTTCAGCGCGAGATCACGGCACAGGACTACGTCGGCACCTACGTGCTGCTGGCATCACGCCGGAACTCGGCCAGCGTGACCGGGACCGTCTTCGACATCAGCTCGTTCGGCACCCCACGCCGCCCCGGACCCTGAGCGGAACCGGTACCCCCAGGCCTGGTGCGCGGTTCAGGCCGAACCGCGCCCGGGCGATTCCACCACTTGACCGTCCCAGTACGAGGAGCACTGCCCGTGACCTCCGCATCCCCGGCCCTGACAGCCCAGAGCACCAGCCGGTTCGTACAGACCAAGCGTTTTCGCATCCACTACCACGAAGCAGGCCAGGGACACCCGATCGTCCTCCTGCACGGCAGCGGTCCCGGAGCGACCGGGTGGAGCAACTTCCGCCCCACCATCGAAGCCCTCAGTAGCGGGCACCGCGTACTGGCGGTCGACATGCCCGGATGGGGCGAGAGCGACACCCAGACAGCCGAGACCGGCCGCGACCACGTCGACGCCCTGATCGACTTCCTGGACGAGGTTGGCGTCGACCGGGCCGCACTCGTCGGCAACTCGATGGGCGGCATGACCGCGATCTCCACCGCGATCCGCCACCCCGACCGGGTCAGCCATCTCGTCACCATGGGAGCCCCCTGCCCGGGACCCAACCTCTTCTCGGCCGGCAACGGACCCAGCGAGGGACTGAAGGTACTCATCGAGGCCTACCAGGAGCCGACCGCCGAGAACATGAAGCGTCTCGTCCGCATCATGTGCTTCGACCCCGCCATGGCCACCGACGAACTCGCCGCACTGCGCTCCGCCGCCGCGACCGCACACCCCGAGCACCTGCGCAGCTTCCTGGAAGGTGCGCAGGTTCCGCCCCACGAGTCGCCCATGGCCGCGTTCTTCGGCCTCACCCCCCAACTGGGCGGGATCAAGGCTCCGACCATGGCCATCCACGGACGCGACGACCGGGTGGTGCACTTCGAGAACAGCCTGCGCCTGACGACGGTGGTGCCCGACTCGCGCCTGGTGCTGCTCAACCGGTGCGGCCACTGGGCCCAGATCGAGCACGCGGCCGAGTTCAACCGCATGGTCGCCTCGTTCGTCGGCACGGTTTGAGTGGCTCCCGACCCATCGCCCGCCGCCCACCGCCTGACGTTCACGGTGCTGGCGGTCGGCGTCACGGCCTTCTCACTGGTCCAGTCCCTCATCATCCCGGTCATGGGAGGCCTCGCCCGGCAGTACGGCACCGACCCGGCCACGATCACCTGGCTGCTCACCGCCTATCTGATGTCGGCGTCCGTCTGTACCCCGATTCTCGGCAGGCTCGGCGACGCGTGGGGCAAAAACCGGGTGCTCGTCGGGTGCCTGGCCGTCCTGGCCGTCGGCTGCGCCGTCTCGGCGCTGGCACCCGACCTCGGCTGGCTGATCACCGGTCGTGCCGTCCAAGGAGTCGGCGGAGGCATCCTCCCCGTCTCGTTCGGCATCATCCGTGACGAGTTCCCGCCCGAGAACCGGCCCTTCGCCATCGGCTTCGTCTCGTCGCTACTGGCCTTCGGCATCGGCTGCGGCACCGTCGTGGCGGGACCGATCGTCGACGCGCTCGGCTACGGAGCGCTGTTCTGGCTGCCGTGCCTGGCGAGTGCCGCGGCCGCCGGGGTCGCCTTCCGGTTCGTGCCGCCGTCGCCGGCGCGAAGCCGTGAACGGATCAGCGTCATACCGGCCGTCCTGCTGGCCACCTGGCTGATCATGCTCGTCCTCGCCATCAGCGAGGCTCCGCGCTGGGGCTGGAACTCCCAGGCGGTCCTCGGCCTGCTCGCCGGGGCGATCGTGCTGCTGACGGCCTGGATCCGTGTCGAGACGACCTGTCGCGTACCGCTGATCGACCTGAAGCTGATGCGGCGGCCGGGTGTGTGGGCCGCCAACCTCGTGGCCCTCCTCACGGGTTTCGGCCTGTACGCCTTCAGCAGTCTGGTACCACAACTCGCGCAGACCTCGCCTGCCGTGGCCGGCTTCGGTCTCGACTTCAGCGCCGGCGAGTCAGGGTTGATGATGCTGCCCGGGTGTCTGCTGAGCTTCGTGGCGGGACTGCTGGCCGCTCCGGCGGCGCAGCGGTTCGGAGCCAAGCGGCTCATACTGCTCGGAGCACTGACCGGCGCCACGGGCACCGCCCTCCTCGTCTTCCGGCACGACCAGGCGTGGCACCTCTACCTGGGCACGAGCGTCAACGGCTTCGGCATCGGACTCACACTCGCTCTCCTGGCCAACGTGGTCGTGGCCGCCGTACCGGCGTCGCAGACAGGAGTGGCCTCCGGAACGAACGCCAACCTGCGGACCATCGGTGGCGCCATCGGCTCGGGAGTGCTCGCGAGTGTGATCGCCAGCAGTCAGAACGGCGCGGGCGTTCCGACCGAAGGGGGCTACGTGCACGGGTTCGCCGTCATCACGTGCCTGCTGCTCGCCGCGGGGGCAGCCGCTCTGTCCATCCCTCCGCTCCTGCAACGCGACCGCGAAGCACGGGCGGCCACGGAATTGGCGTCCGCTTCCTGAATTCCCCCCTTTCATAGCGTCAGAGTCACGTTTCGAATGACAGATGGGTCAGATATCTCATGCGTATGGTGGTCACGGGAGCTTCCGGCAAGCTGGGCAAACTGGTGATCGAGGGGCTTCTGGCGGAGGTGTCCGCCGAGCGGATCGTCGCGGTCGTGCGTGACCCGGCCAAGGCCGCCTCACTCGCCGCGGCCGGTGTCGAGGTGCAGACGGCCGACTACAACGAACCCGGCACGCTGAACGGCATATTTCGTGAGGGCGATGTCGTGTTGCTGATCTCGGGCAGCGAGATCGGCCGGCGGGTGCCGCACCATGCTGCCGTGGTCGAAGCGGCCAAACGCGCCGGAGTGGCCCGCATCGCGTACACGAGCCTCCTCGGCTGCCCGCAGGCGAATTTCGCCCTCGCCGACGAGCACAAGGCGACCGAACAGATCATCCTCGACTCGGGAGTGCCGTACACACTGCTGCGTAACGCATTCTACACCGAGGTGTACACGGACCAGATTCCTGCTCAGCTGGAGCACGGCCTCGTCGGCAGCGCGGCGGATGGGCGCATAGGTTCAGCAACTCGCGCGGACCTCGCCGCTGCGGCGGTGGCCGTTCTGGTTCAGGGCGGCCACGAGAACCGGGCGTACGAGCTGAGCGGGGACGAGGCGTGGACGCTGACCGAATACGCCACCGAGCTGGCGCGGCAGACCGGAAAGCCCGTGAAATACGTGGATGTGCCTGGCGACGTCTACAAGGGCATTCTCGAGAAGGCGGGCCTGCCCTCGGAAATCGCGGACATGCTCGTGAACGTGGATGTAGCCGCTGTGGCAGCCGGGTTGGCCGAGGGCGGCGGTGACGATCTCGGCCGCCTCATCGGACGCCCCACCACACGTCTCGCAGAAGCGATTGCGGCAAAAATTTCTTGACGATCACCAAGGCCTTTGGAAAGTAATTAATCCGACCCGGCTCCGGTAGTCACGTGCTCCGCGTGATCACTGGGGCGAGTCGCTCCTCGGTGGGCGGCTCAAGGCCTCGTCGAGCGCTTGCGGCAGTCGCCCGGACACCTCGTCGCCGAGGCGCTCGAATTCGCGTTTCAGGAGAGGGGTGGCGATCCGAGCCAGCCCGTGGAAGTCCACTCGTGCCCTGTAGGTCAGCCTCGTGCCTTCCGTGTGCTCCTCGAAACGCAGATCATCCGTGGATGTGGCGGTCTTGTTGCGGCCGACGAAAGTGAGGTGATCTTCTTCGAAGCGGGTAAGTGTGTAATCCAGTTCCGTGCGGCGGCCCCGGAACTGTGACACATTGTGCCACTCGGTGCCGACGGCCACCGGCGCACTGCCGATCTGCTCGCAGGTAACAGTGCCTGGGTCCCACATTTCGGTGTGTGAGAAATCGGAGAGATAGCGTACGACGTCGGCGAGAGGATGCCGAAGGGTTATTACGCGTGTTACTTCAATCATCGTCGCCTCCGCGCGGTTGTTCGGCCGGCGGGCTGAGATTCGTCAGCCGCCCCCTTTCTTCCGCTACGGGAGCGCTCCTGGATGCAGGCCGCAGAGGCGGCGGTGATGGCCCGGCATCGGCGTGCACCGTGGTCGACCTCGCGGCCCGTGGTGCCGCCCGGATCGCGGGGGAGAGCACGAGACCGATACTGACGGCCCATCAGAACGTTGACACGGCGCCACCTTTGTCAGCGACGTAGCAGTGGTGGCACTCTCAGGGCTCCCCACAAAGCGTGCTTCCGCCGGGTCCCGGGCGGGTCCGGCGGAAGCACGCCCCCATGTGCGAAGGAGGCCTCGTGTCGGGACAGGCAGATGTCGAATCGATCCGATGGAAAGGCCCCAGACGCTGCCTGTGGCTGATCGCTCTGGCCGTTCCCACGCTTCCCTTCCAGGCCGGAGCCCTGGTCGGGCTCACCGGTCTCGGTGTGTTCTGGTGGTGGGGGCCCGCTTTCGCCTTCGTCCTGGTTCCGGTTCTGGACACCGCCCTGGGGCGGGACGCCGCCAATCCCCCCGAGGCGGTGATGAAGCGGCTGGAGGCCGATCGCTACTACCGGTGGTGCACCTATCTCTACCTGCCTCTGCAGTTCGGTTCCCTCGTGTGGACGTGCGGGGTCTGGTCCCGTGCCGGACTGTCCCTCGCCGATCACGTCGGATTGGCCGCGACCACGGGGGTCGTGGCCGGTGTGGCCATCAATACCGCCCACGAACTGGGCCACAAGCGGGAGAAGTTGGAACGCCGGTTGAGTCGTATGGCTCTTGCCCAGACCTGGTACGGGCACTTCTACGTGGAACACAACCACGGCCATCACATACGGGTCGCCACTCCGGAAGACCCCGCCAGCTCTCGCATGGGCGAAAGCTTCTGGCAGTTCCTGCCCCGCACGGTGATCGGCGGTGCCCGTTCCGCCTGGCTTCTCGAAAGCCGCAGGCTGACCCGGCGAGGGCGCCGGGTGTGGAGCCCGCACAACGACATCCTCACCGCCTGGGCGCTGTCGGCAGCCCTCTTCTCAGCCCTGACCGCCGTGTTCGGCTGGACGGTGCTGCCTTATCTCGCCCTGCAGGCTGTCCTCGGCTTCTGTCTCTTGGAATCGGTCAACTACCTGGAGCACTACGGGCTGCTGCGTCGACGACTGCCAGACGGGCGCTATGAACGGGTCGCGCCACGACACAGCTGGAACAGCAACAACACGGTCAGCAACCTGTTCCTGTTCCAGCTTCAGCGTCATTCCGACCATCACGCCAACCCGCTGCGTCGCTACCAGACCCTGCGGCACTTCGATGAGGCACCTCAACTGCCCTCCGGCTACGCCACGATGATCGTGCTGGCCTGGATCCCGCCCCTGTGGCGCAGGATCATGGATCCCCGGTTGCTGGCGCACTACGACGACGATGTGACACGCGTCAGCATGCGCTCGACGGGAGGCGCCCGAGCAGTGGCCGGCTCCGACGAATGACTCTTCGTCTCCACGCAGCCGTGGACCGAAGCGTGCACCACCGGCAGACCGTCGCGGTGGCAGCGTCCGGCCGAGGGCGACCCCGCCGCGGTGTTCCCGCCGGCCGCCCACGCCGAGGGAGCAGCCAGGGGGCCGACGGCAGCTACGATCCGGATACGCCGTGGGCCTCGGCCTGTGCCGGATTCCGCTCTGCCGTGACCGGCCCTCCATGCCCCAGCACGGCGCACGCGGCGCGGGCCACCCGCGCGGGCGAGGCCTGCGCGTCGGCAGACGGCAGGAGCATGTGACTGATCGTCAGCCTGACGGTGAGGTCGGTGGCTTCGAGGCGCAGCTCGGCGGGAACGTGGGGCGCGACCTCGGCCAGCCATGCGTTCACGAGGTCCCAGGACTGTGAGAAGACCGGTTCGGCCCGGCTGGAGAGGAACGGAAGAAGAGCGTCGGTGCCGCCCTGTGCCGCCCCTATCACCGCACGGACGAAGGGATTGCGAGTGCTCTCCGCCAGAGCGTGAGCCACGCCCGCCTCCAAAGCCGCGGCCACATCATGCCGGTGCATCCCGAGAATCTGGGCCACCCCCAGCAGGAAGCGACCCGACTCGCGCTCCACGAGCGCGGCACCTATCCCCGCTCGATCCCCGAACTCGGCGTAGATCGACGGCCGCGACACCTCGGCCCGCACGGCGAGATCACCTACCCGCACCCGGTCCCACCCCTCCCTCGACGCCAGCTGCCACGCCTCTTCGAGGACCCGCTCACGCATCTCCCTCCGCCACGCCACCCGGGGCGGGTCGGGAGGGGAAGTCGTGACCGGACGACGGGTCGGCACGGGACGCTCGGGCTGCATGCCAGAAGTCTGCGGCACTCCGGACACACCTCGCCACAACCGGGGTCCAGGCCGTTCCCAGCGGCTCCGGAAACGGCCCAGCTGTGCCCGGGCCCGGGGGCTTTCGATGGTGGTGAGGCCGGAGCGGAGCTCAGAGTGAGGGATCCGCGTCGCGGGCCAGGAGTGCGGCCTGGACACGGTTGGTGACCCCCAGGGCGGTCAGGATGCGGCTGACGTGGGATTTCACGGTGCTTTCCTGCATGCCGAGGGTTTTCGCGATGTCGGCATTGGTATCTCCTCGGGCGAGCAGGGACAGGACGTCCCGTTCGCGTGGGGTGAGGGCGTCCACGCGAGCCTGGGCCCGGGTGGCCTGCGGGCGGCTCGTGTGGTGGTAGAGGTCGATGAGGCGGCGGGCGGCGGTGGGGTGGAGCATGGCGGAGCCGGCGACGACGAGGTGGACGGCGCGGAGGATTTCGGCCGGGTCGGTGTCTTTGAGGAGAAAGCCGTCGGCGCCCGCGGCCAGCGCGTCGTAGACGTACTGGTCGAGGTCGAAGGTGGTCAGGGTGATGACCTTCGGAGGGTGTGCCAGGGCACGCAGGCGCTTGGTGGCGGCGATACCGTCCATGCGGGGCATGCGGACGTCGACCAGTGCGACGTCGATGCGGTGAGCGGTGGCCTGCTCGATGGCATGGAGCCCGTCGACGGCCTGTGCGACGACCTCGATGGCGTCGTCGCTGTCGAGGAGGTCGGTCAGTCCGAGGCGGACAAGGGCGTCGTCGTCGACGACCATGGCGCGGATCACGTGCGGGGACCGTTCTGTTGGGTGACAGGGTGGGGGATGCGGGCGGCAAGGCGCCAGGTTCCGGCGCCGCCGGGCCCGGCGCTCAGGCGCCCGCCGAGTGCTTCGACCCGCTCACGCAGGCCGATCAAACCGAAACCGGAGGGAACCGGTTGTCCGCTCGCCAGGCCGGTACCGGGCGGGTTGGTGACTTCGACAAGGGTGGCGGGTGGCGCGTAGGCGATGCGGACGTCAGCCGGTGCGTCCGGAGCGTGCTTGCGGGCGTTGGTCAACGCTTCTTGGACGAGCCGGTAGACGGCCAACCGGTGCGCGGCGGGCGCCTGTGCCGGGCTGCCCTCCACCGTCACGCTGACTCTCTGTCCTGCCGACCGCGCCTGCCCGATCACTTCCTCGACGTCACGCAGGACAGGTGCGGGCGGATCCGCGGCATGCGCCGGCTCGGCGGTGCGCAGGGCGCCGAGCACGTCGCGCAGGTCGGTCAGGGCGTCGGTCGAGGCGGTGCGCAGCAGGCTGAGCCGTTCGATGAGATGCTCGGGCAGCGTGTCCTTCTTGGTGGCCAGGACACCGGTGTGGAGAGCGATCAGGCTGAGTCGGTGGGCGAGCACATCGTGCATCTCAGCGGCGATCGCGGAACGCTCCGCCATCCGCGTGGCCTGCTCCCGGAGTTCCCGTTCGGTCCGCAGATGCTCCACCTGCGCATGGAGCGCCTGGACCAGGCGGCGCCGGTTGCCCATCCACAGTCCGCCGATCACGGCCAGCAGCAGAAAGAGCGTCGAGCCGTACTGCTGCGGGATCCACAAGGACGCGGCCGGCCGCAGGACGGCATTGCCGACGAGCGCGACCACCGAGCAGACCACGGCTGCCCGGACACGCCGCCGTTCGGCGAGGTCGAAGAGGGCGACCAGGAACAACGGCAGCACGGGCCACCCCCACACACCGGTGGCCGCTGTCGTCAGCGTCGGGGCGACCCACCAGAGCCTCCGGCGCCACAGCAGAGCCGCCCCGCACGCCAGCGCCACGGCGCTACGGAGGGTGACGTAATGACCGTCGGAAGCCGACGCCCCGTTCTGCACGGCACCCAAGGTCAGCAGCACCACCAGTCCGTAGCGCCCGTACTCGGCCCAGCTATGGCGTTCCCGGTTCACCTGTGCAGCGTAGACAGGCGGCCGCCGGTTTCACTGCCGACCTTCTGCCGGGGCGACCCCCTACTTTCGTAGGGGAAGGCGGTCGCACAAGGGATGATCCGCAGGGGAGCGAGCGTCTCTAGCGTCGAAGACATGGATCACTGGACCACCTCACACGACCGTGTTCTCGCGCAGCGCAACGCCGAGGGCTGGATGTTCCTCATCGAAGCGGCGCGCGATCTGCGCACCACGGGAGCCATCGCTCCCAGCGGCAGAGCACTCGCCCGCCTGCTCACCGACCCGGTCCAGGAGAACGGAGCACGGCCCCTGAACGTGCTGGAGGCGGGCGCGGGCACCGGATCGGTGACCCGCACCCTGGTCTCCCGCCTCTCCCCGGGCAGCCGGCTGGACATCGTCGAGGCCAACGCACGCTTCGCTGCCCGGCTGCGCCACCTCGTCCGCACCCATCCGCGGTTGGCCGGCGAGGGGGAACGGGTCCGCGTCCACCACGCCCTTGTCGAACAGCTCGACACCGGTCGCCCGTACGACGTGATCGTCTCCGGACTGCCGTTCACCAACTTCACTCCCGCCCAGGTCGAGACGATCATGAAGCGGTACATGGAGATGCTCCACCCCGGCGGCGTCCTCACCTACTTCGCCTACCGCGGCACCCGGTACGCCCGCGCGCTGACCGCCTCCCGCGCGGAGGCCCGCCGTCACCGCGCCGTGGAGGAAGTCCTCGCCGGTTACCGGCGCCGGTATGCCACCGGCTGCTGGACCGTCTGGGGCAACCTGCCCCCGGCCGACGTCTGGCAGCTGCGCCGCCCCACTCGTGCGTCGGTACCGGTGGCGCCGGTCATCCCGTCCGCGGTGGTCCGGTGAACACGCTGACCGGACTCATCGGCCAGGTTCCCGTGCCCGTTGCCTACGCGATCCTGGCCGCCGCAGTGGTCGCCGAGTCCGTACTGCTGCTCGGCGCGTTCGTCCCGACCCTGACCCTTCTGCTCGCCGCCGGAGCCCTGGCTCACGTCGGCGACCTGAACCTCGTCCTGGTCATCGCCACCGCCGCGGGCGCGGTCGTGGCCGGTGACGCCCTCGGCCATCGCACCGGGCATCTGCTGGGCAGCCGCCTGCGTACCGGCCGCCTGGGACGGCGCATCCCCGCCGTCGCCTGGGAACGGGCACACACCCTCATGGCCCGGCGCGGTGGACAGGCCGTGTTCCTCGCCCGTTTCGTTCCCGTCGTACGGACCCTGACCCCGCACCTGGCGGGGGCGACGCGCCTGCCCTACCGGCGCATCGCCCCCTACAGCCTGCTCGCCGCGTCGTTGTGGGCCGGCGCCGAGGCCACGGCCGGATACATCGCGGCTCCTTCCCTCCGGCACGTTCTCACCTACGGCGGCCAGGCCCTCGCCGCCGCGGCAGTGATCGCCACGATCGCAATGGCCGCGCACCGGATCCGGCACCGCGGCCGCACGGACCGTCCCGTAACCCGATGAGGAGGCCGGCGGGCTACCACCGAGGGTGCAGCCCGTCAGGTTCTGACGCGACTCGCGGCCTCGATCATGAGCCGGCCCCCTGAGGCCGGCCGGGTGTCGCACGTCACGCATGCGACGACGATGCCGCCCTGCAACGTTCTGACATTCGATGCAATACTTGTCAGTATGTTGGAGGACGAAAAAGTCGACGCCATCCTGGATGCGGCTTACATCTGTTTCACCCGGCACGGGGTACGGCGCACGACGATGGACGACATAGCCCGGCAAGCGGGCATGTCCCGACCCGCGGTGTATCAGTACGTGCGGAACAAGGAAGACGCCTTCCGGCGTCTGGCGGAGCGCCTCTTGGGCGACACTCTGTCCAAGGCCACGCTGGCCGCAGGCGGCCCCGGGTCGCTCACCGAGCGCCTGTCGGCTGCTTTGGCCTGCAAGCTCGCGCTCGTGGCACGCCTGTGGCAGGACAGTCCCGCGCACGCCGCCGAGCTCCTCGGCCCGGACTCCAGGCTTTCGGCAGACAAGATCGAGCTCTTCGACGGCGCCATGCGAGAGCTGCTGGCCTCTGTCCTGGCGGCCGAGCATCCGCACAGCGACGTGGCAAGCCTTGCCGAGATCCTGCTGGCGTTCACCCGCGGACTGGAAACAGGTGTCCACGGCCCACGTTCCACCGAGAGCCTCCTGCGCGACGGCGTCGCCCTGATCACCACAGGCATCGACGCCCTCCGGCCGTGAAGAGAGCCTCCTGGGGAACGACTCGAGCCTCAGGAGACACGGAGCCGCATCCGCGCAGCCACCCAGTTCACACCGACCGGCTCATCCTTCTAAGGAAGTCATCATGACCATCCCCGTACTCGTCACCGGGACCTCGTCCGGGATCGGCCGGGCCGCGGCCGAGCGTCTTGCTCGCCGCACGGATCTGACCGTCTACGCTACCGCCCGTCGCCTCGACAGCATCCAGTTCCTTGCTCCGGAGGGGGCCCGTCTGCTGGAACTGGACGTCACCGACGAAGAATCGATGCGCAAGGCAGTCGCCTCCATCGAGGCCGAACACGGCCGCGTGGGTGCTCTCGTCAACAACGCCGGCTACGGCGAATACGGAACGATCGAGGAGACCGGCCTCGACGGCGTACGCCGCCAGTTCGAGACCAACGTCTTCGGCCTGGCCCGTCTGACGCAGCTCGTCATGCCCGGCATGCGCGCCGCGGGAAGCGGCCGGATCGTCAATGTGGGTTCCATGGGAGGCCGCATGGTCTTCCCCGGCGGGGGTTACTACCACGCCAGCAAGTACGCCGTCGAGGCCCTCACCGACGCCCTGCGCTTCGAGGCCGCTCCCTTCAACATCAAGGTGAGCCTCATCGAACCGGGCCTGATCCGCACCGCGTTCGGAGACACCGCCGCCCACACCCTTGCCGAATCATCCCGGCACGGCAGTCCCTACAGCCGCCTCAACGCCGCAGTCGATGAGCAGATGGCCGCCTCGTACCGCTCCCGCCTACTGTCGGCCGGCCCCGAGGCGGTCGCCAAGGCCATAGAACGTGCCCTCACGGCGACGCACCCCCGGACGCGCTACGTGGTCACTCCAGCCGCCAAGGCACTTGTCCACACGCGTCGGCTTCTGGGCGGACGCGTCTTCGACAGCTATCTGCGCATGCAGTTCGGTGGTGCACGGTGACCAGCGACGGCCCGCCGCAGGCCTGGAAGAACGACTACGGCCCCGCCAATCACCTCTTGACCATGGTCTAGGTCAGCGGAACGACCGCCCGAACAGGCTGCGCGTCGGCGAACGGCTCTGCCCGCACTCGGCTCGGTCATGCCGTCCGAGCGCACCGCATGACCGGAGTGCAGGTCACGCTGGCAGGGTCGCCAGGGTCCGCAGGTCACGCTCCAGGACTGGGCCGCAGCACCGAGCCATGTCCGGACGATCCGCAGAGCGAGGAGGGACGCCTCATGCCGTGAGGGTCCGGATCGATCAGGCGGCTCTGCACGCGAGACGCTTGTGAACTCGGCTGTGCCTGCTCGGGTCAGGATCGCCCGGCTGCGGCGAGGAGGGCCAGAGCGGCCTGACCGGCGAGGTCGCCGGCCCTCGCGGCGCCGTGGTGGTCGGCCACGACGGTGGCGCCCTCCGCGAGGATGAGTAGTTGGCCTGCAAGTCGCCGCGGATCCGGGACGCCGGCCCTCTCTGCGATGCCCGTGAGCAGAGCGAGGTAGCGGTCGCCATGTCGGGCCGTGATGGCGCGGACGGCGTCCGTGTGGTGCTGGGTGGCCGCGTTGATCAGCGCGCAACCACGGAAGTCGGGACCGTCGTACCAGCTCTGAAGAGCTTGGAACAGAGCTGTGAGCTGGTCGGCAGGGACGTCCCCGCTTGAGGTGACCGCATCGGTCAGCCACTCGATGACGCGGTCGCTTCGTGTCTCGAGCACAGCGTGGACGAGGCCGTCCTTGGTGCCGAAGTGCCGATAGAGCGTCTCCTTGGACACCCCGAGACGCGTGCAGAGCTCTGCGACTCCGATGCCGTCCAGCCCGCGCTCGTACAGCACCTGGGTCGCGGCCTGCACGATCGTGGCGCGGGTCCGTTCGGGATCGATGGTCCGAAGTACCTGAACAGGAAAGCCGTCCGGCCGCATGCCCCCTCTCCGGTCTTGGCAGGCGACCGGCTCCCGCTGCCGCCTGACGCGGTACGGCTCATCGGCAGATCCGACATCTTCTTCATCTCCAGCAGGCATGGCGCCGAGAGCATGGACACCAACAACCGGGGTGGAGCACCCGGATTCGTGCGCGTGCAGAGCAATTCCGACACCGACGGCGTCGTCCTGGTGTACCCCGAGTACTCGGGGAACCGCTTCTACCAGACGCTGGGAAACATCAAGACCGACCCCGCTGTAGGAATCACCTTCCCCGACTTCGAGACCGGGGATGTCCTCTACCTCACGGGACGGGCAGAGGTCATGGTCGGCGCTGACGCCGCCTCGCTGATCACACGCAGCAGGCTCGCTGTCCGGGTGACGGTGGAAGCGGCGCGATTCGTGAAGGACGGACTGCCGTTTCGCGGGCGGCTCTTGGACCAGTCGCCCTACAACCCGCCGGTCCGCAGACTGGCCGACGAAAGCAGCGGAGCGGGTCCCCACTCGGCCGACGATGTCGACGCGGAGGGGCGGCCGGTCGGAAAGGCGCGGGCGACGCTGGTCAGCGCACAGCATCTGACGCCGACGATCTCGCGGTACACCTTCCGCCTCGACGCCCCCTCCACCGCGTCGTCGAGAGCAGAGTTCCAGCACCTACTGCCGTGGCGCGCCGGGCAGCACATCACCCTGGACTTCTCCGGAACGCTCGACCGCGGATGGTCGCACATGCGCGACCATGACCCCGGGTCCCTGAACGACGACTACGTCAGAACCTTCACGATTTCGAGTCCCCCGGTAGCCGTTCCAGAGGCACCGGATGCGGGAGCGGAGCAGCAGGGGCCGCTGCACGGGGCCGAATTCAGCATCACCGTCCGGAGAAACGGGCCTGTCACATCGCTCCTGGCCAACTGGAAACCCGGCAGGCAGCTCTCCGCCGCCGTTCTGGGCTTTGGCGGCGAAGACGAAGTGAGGTACGCAGAGGAAGCCAAGGACCCCTGCGTCGACGACGACATCGTCGTGGTGGCCGGCGGAGTGGGGATCACGCCCCTCATCACCCAGGCGCAGCCCGTGCTGGAGTCCGGCCGCAGGATGAGGGTTCTGTGGAGCCTGCAAGCGGATGACCTGCTGCTCGCAGTCGACGTCCTGGGACGGATCGACGGACTGGCGGCGGTGACGGAGCTGTTCGTCACCCAGCCTCTCGACGGCAGACACGACACGGAACTCGAGATCGTGCGTCGGCTCGGTGCCGTCGTCCACACCCGCCGGATCGGCAAGGGCGACGTCCTGGACAAGAGCGCCGAAGGCAAACGCCGCTTCTATGTGTGCGCCGGTCCCGGCCTGAGGACGTCGGTCCTGGAATGGACGTCGGGGGAGTACGTGCGGTTCGAGAACTTCGACTACTGACATACGCGTGCACGGCACCGTCAGCGATCTGCATCCGCCGCTCGGGGCGTCGCCCTGAGGTGAGCGTGGAACAGGAAGCCCCGACGACGTCGAAACTTCGGGCGCCTTCGCCTGTCACCCCGACAAGCACCAGCAGAAGGGGCAGCAACGAGGAGATCGCGCAGATGGTCGACACCAACGGCGAATGGATCAGGCAGCGCGTCGGGATACGGCCGCGACGCCGGTCAGCGCGGGCAGCCGTCGAGGCCGCGGGCAGCACCAGGCAGGGGTGCCCGAGCAGGGCACCGCTCAGGGCGAGCGAGCGTCTGCGTCCGAGCCGGGCGAAAAGCCACGGGGAGCAGGGCTGGACGACGAGGGTGGCGGCCATGAGGGTGGCGGTGAGCGTTCCGGCCCCCGACGGCCCGACGCCGGAACGGACGGCGGCGGGCCGGTGTCGGGGGACGCGGTCATCGTGATCCGGCCGGGCAGCGGATCACGAGTTGCCGAGCGGCAGTCCGGCCGGGTTGACCTCGGACTCGGCGACGGCCTCGTCGGACAGGGTCCAGGCGGCCAGCCACTGGGCGTACCGCCCGTGGTCGATCAGGTAGTCGATGGCGTCGGCGATCGGCTTGGCGAGACCGCTGTCCTTCTTCGACGCGACCGCGATCAGCCCCTGGAGCGAGGCGCCGGCGCCGGAGAAGGTCCCCGCGTTGGCCGAGGGACGGCGAAGTGGGCGCCTCGATCTTGCCGCCTCGGATCGCCCGCTCGTCGAAGGCCAGGCCATGGCCACTACGTCCGCCTGCGCCGGTCCTTCAAAGGGTCACTTCTGCCAGCCGACGGTCTCGGGCAGAGGAGTGCCGAATATCGTGGCGCCGACATTCGCCAGTCCCTTCCGGACGCCGTAGACGGAGGGGCCGCTGTACAGGGGCAGGAAGGCGTACTGCGCGAGTTCCTTGCGTTCGATCGCGTTGGCCTGGGCCGTCTGCTTCGCGGGGTCGGCGATCTGAGACGCCGCGTGGATCTCCTTGTCGAGTTCGGCGGTTCCGGTGCCGGTCAGGTTGGAGTCGCTGTCGGTGCCGTAGAACTGGTACAGGTAGCGGGCGCCGAAGGGGTCCGTGGAGCGGTTGCCGGAGAGGAAGAGGTCGAAGTCCCGATCGCTGAGGATCTTGGCGAAGTCCGCCTCGTCCGCCTTCTTGATGTCGACCTGGATGCCGACCGGCTTGAGCATGGCGGCGAACGCGTGCGCACCGCTGGGCTGAGGGGCGGTCGTCCGGCGAGGAGGACGGCAGGGTGGCCCGCGAGGCGAAAAGTGTTATGCCTGGGGGACCCGCTCGTCTCCTGCTGCGAAGAAACGCCCACCAGAGCAGCCGTACCTGCTCTTGTCTGAGGATGTATCGCATGCGAGATGACGTGTCCGTCAGGACCGACAAGTTTCCGGACCGCCGCACGGTCGAGGCGGCTCGCGACGGGGACGCCGGGGCCCTCGAACGGCTCACCGCGGGCGCCCTGCCGCTGGTCTACAACGTGATCGGGTGGGCAGCTGAGAGCGACCTCGACGTCGACGACATCGTGCAGGACACGATGGTCGCGGTGATCCGCGCGCTGCCGGACCTGCGAGACACGGCGAAGTTTCGCTCCTGGCTGGTGGCCATCGCGGTCCGCCAGCTCACCGACGCCCGGCGCCGGGCTCGGTCGGGCCGTCTGACGACACTGGAGCACGCCGACGAACGGCACGCGCCGGAACCCGACTTCGCGACACTCTTTCTGCTGCGGCAGTCGCTCTCTGTCGAGCAGAGGCAGGTCGCCGCGGCGACCGCGTGGCTCGACACCTCGTACCGGGACCTGCTGTCGCTCTGGTGGCTTGAGGCGTGCGGACGGTTGTCCCGTAAGGACATTGCGGCGACTATGAGCCTTCCGGTGGCTCATCTGGCGGTCCAGATCAAGCGGATGAAGACTCAGCTGGACGTGGCGCGGACAGTCGTGCGAGCGCTGTCCCGTACTCCGCGGTGCGCGAAGCTGACCGAGCTCGCGGGCCCGGGGGACCCGACTCCCAGCACCCTGCTGCGCAAGCGGATTGCTCGGCACCTGCGCTCCTGCGAGAGATGCGGTCATCCCGTCGGACGACTGGTCTCGCCGGAGCGACTGCTCACCGGTCTGCCCCTGCTCGTACCCGGTCGCGCGGGCGACCCGGCCGAGGCCGGAGCCGTCGGCGCCGGGGGCCACTTCCACCCGGCTGCAGCCGTCCGGCACACCACTCACCGGCCGTCGTCCGGCGAGCACGGCCGTCGCGCGACCAGCCGCCTCCGCGGCGACCACGGTGTCCTCGGGGGGCTCTCCGCCAAGGCGACGGGCGCGACCGTCGCCGCCGGGATGGCCGCGCTCGTGGTGACGGGCCTCGTCATGGTCCCGTCGGGCGCGGGGTACTCCGCAGGCACACGAAGCACGGCCGCCCGGGTGAGTCCGTCGACGGCCAAGAAGACGCCCGCCGCCGTGGAGAGCAGTACTCCCGCCCCTTCCCCTGCCACCGCGAGCTTCCACACGTCCCGGCCCGCGAAGCCCCTCGTCCCCACGTACTTCGTCAGCTCCGGCGGCAGCGACTCCAACCCCGGCACATCGACCGGATCACCGTTCCGCACCCTCCAGAAGGCCGCGGACCTGGCCGGCCCGGGCGACGTCGTCGCCGTCATGAACGGCACGTACACCGAGCCTCGAAAGGGCTCCAACGTGCTGACCGTCAAACGATCGGGGCGTCCGGGAGCGCCCATCACCTTCATGGCCTATCCCGGCCAGCGGCCGGTCCTGAACCCGCGGGCGGCCTGGAACGGCATCAGCGTCTACGGCGCGTCTTACATCGTCATCAAGAACCTGGAGGTCAGGGGCAACAATGCGGCGCTGTCCCTGGCCGACGCCGAACGCTTGTCGAGCAAGACGGACCCCACGTACAACACCAACTGCATATCAGTGGAGAAGAACCGGGAGTCCGGCGCCTTCCCCCACCATGTCGACATCATCGGCAACCTGGTGCACGACTGCGCGGGCGGCGGGATCTCCGCGATCGAGGCCGACCATGTCGACATCATCGGCAACCACGTCCATTCCAACGCCTGGTACACCGTCTACGGCGCCAGCGGCATCTCCGTCCTTACGCCCCACGCCACCGACGGCGGAGACCCCGGAACGTACAAGATCCGTATCACTGGCAACCGTGTCCACGACAACGAGACCAAGGTCAAGTGGGAAGGCTGTCGCTGCTACTCCGACGGCAACGGCATCATCGTCGACACGACGAAGGGTGATCCCGGGCGAGGGAGGCCGGCCTACAACGGACGCGTTCTGGTCGCCGACAACATCAGTTACGACAACGGCGGTTCAGGTATCCACTCCTACAAGAGCCAGCACGTCGATATCGTCCACAACACGGCGTACCTCAACGGCCGCAGCGCCCGCATCACCACGCCCTACGCCAACATCTACGCCGTCGACAGCACCGACGTACGGCTCCTCGACAACATCGCCTACGGCCGGCCGGGCCAGGCCACGAACAGCACGTCCCGGAACGTGGACGTCACCTATGACTACAACGTCTACTTCGGCGGCAAGGCACCGGAAGCCATGGGCCCGCACGACATCATCGCCGACCCGAAGTTCACCGCCCCCGGCACGGGCCCGAACGCGGACTTCCGTCTCATGAAGGGCTCGCCCGCGATCGGCTCCGCCACCCCGTTCCCGGCCGCGACCACCGACTTCACGGGGGCGACCCGTACGGGCGGCGCACCGGACCGGGGCGCGTACAGTTTCGGATCCCCCGCGCGGACCGTCCCGGACGGCGGTGGGGCGTCGGCGCCGGGGCAGGAGAACCCGGACGCGGCCGGGGACCCGGGCGCGCAGACCGGTACGGACACCTCCGGCGGCAAGGGCACGACATCCGGCACCACCGACTCGGGCCTCGCGGCCCAGGGCGGCAGCGAACCGCTGGCGCACACCGGAGGGTCTGACCCAGTCGTACCGCTCAGCATCGCCGCGGGCGTCCTCACCGTGGGGGCCGGCGTGCTCGTGCTCGTGCGGCGCAGGCGTTCCTGATCCGACCGGGCCGTCCCCGGTGACACCCGAGACGGCCCGGTCGCTGGTCGTCACGGAGGAGTCGGGAGACGTGCATCTGGGAGACGTCCGGATGTTCGCCGATCTGGGCCTGGGTGGGTTCGTCGACGAACCGCATGTGGATGATGCGCCGTTCGCGGTCGTCGAGCCCGGCGATCACGATCAGACCGATCATGCCGACCTGGACGATGTCCTCCATCTCGTCTGCGCCGCGGCCGCGGAAGCGGCCGGCCGCGAAGCGCGGGGCGCGAGCTCGTCGAAGAACAACCGGGACAGCTCCGGGGCGTCCTTGGGGGCGCCCCGGGCTCAGTGCTGCCTCACGTCCTGTTCCACTTCTGGTTATTGCCGCCGTTGCACGTCCAGATCTCCAGTAGCGTGCCGTTGGCGGTGCCGTGGCCGGTGGCGTCCAGGCACTTTCCGGACCCGGTGTTCACGACGGTGCCGTCGGAGCGGATGCTCCAGGTCTGGGCCCCGGTGTTGTTGCAGTCCCAGATCTGGACCGCCGTGCCGTCGGCGGTGCCGGCTCCGTTGACGTCCAGGCATTTGCTGCCGTAGACGGTCAGCCGGCCGGAGCTGTCCGTCGTCCAGGTCTGGTTGCCGCCGCCGTTGCAGTCCCACAGGGCGAGCCGCGTGCCGTTGGTCTGGCCGGCGTCGGGCACGTCCGCGCACCGCGAGGACTCCTGCCCGCGCAGTACCCCGCTGGAGTTGGTGGGCGGCGGTGTGGTGGTCAGTCCGAGGGCGGCGACCAGGACCTCGGCCGCGGCGGTCTGGGTGCTGGGGGTCCACAGGGCGAACGGCCCCACGAAGGAGTTGCCCTGCTGGCCGGCGCTGTTGGTGTCGTTGGCGAGGATGGAGTTCGCCGTGGTGGCGAGGAAGGTGTCGTAGGCCGTGCTCTTGGTGGCGGTGGCCAGGGACCGTAGGTAGCGGGCGAAGATGCCCTTGAAGGCCGAACCGTCGCCGGTGCAGTCGGGTTCGCACCCGTCGTAGAGCACGCCGTTGTGGTTGAAGCGGGCGACCGCGGCATTGGCGATCGTCGTGGCCGAGTTCAGGAGCGAGGTGTCGCCGGTGGCGCGGGACTGCTCGATGAGCCCCTGGAGGACGACCCCCTGGTTGTACGAGTAGTTCGCCGTGCTGAATGTGCAGTTGGGGACGTTGAGCCCGTCCTGCACGAGGTCGCCCTTGATCAGGCCGGAGTTCTTGAACCAGTTCCACTCGTCGCTCGCCCAGCCGCCGTAGGTGGTGTCACCCGCGATGCGGTTGTGCAGGCCGGCCGTCGCCGCGAGGAAGAGCTCGTTGGCGATGGCGGCCTTGTACTGCTTGGCGGTGCTCCAGTAGACGCCGCCACCGCACTGGGAGTCCCAGTAGTTGTGCATGTAGTTGGTAGTGGTCCTGGCCATGTTCAGGTAGTTCGTGTTGCCGGTGATGTCGTAGGCCTGGAGCCAGACCAGGGCCCACCAGCCGGTGTCGTCGATGTAGTCGTTGGTGAAATTGCTGTTCTTGGCGAAGGCGCCGGAGATCGCGTAGTCGTACTCCCGGTCGCCACTGCCCTGTTCGTAGGTCATCACGGTGCTCAGGGACACCGCGGCGGTCCACCAGCCGTTGGCGTCGATGCGGCCGCTGTTCGCGTCGTACGACTTCATCAGTACCGCGATGCTGTTTGCCGCGGGGGTCGGCGCGGCCTGTGCGCTGACCGTGCCGGGGATCACCAGCAGCAGTCCGAGCAGGGCGACGATCGCCCGAGCGGCCCATCTTCCGTGCGTGTGTGTGTTCATCGTCGTTGCACTCCTGGTGGGGGTAGCAGGTGTGGTCCCGGCCAAGACGCGGGGGTGCCGGGGCCGTGCAGCGGCCTGTCGTTCCGGAACGGGCAGCTGAACGGTCGGCAGGCATCGCCCGGCGGTCAGGAGGGCAGGTTCCACCTCTGGTTGTTGCCGCCGTTGCAGTCCCAGATCTCCAGTTGGGTGCCGTCGGTGGTGCTGGCGTTGGGGACGTCGAGGCAGCGGCCGGACTGAGGGTTCACCAGCACCTTGCTGCTCGGGTTGTAGGTCCATTTCTGGTTGTTGCCGCCGTTGCAGTCCCACAGCTCGATCAGGGTGCCGTTGGCGGTGCCGCCGTTGCCGGTGACCTCCACGCACTTGCCCAGCATCTGCAGCGTGCCGTCCGCGCCTTTGGTGACCTGCTGGGCGGTGGAGTTGTTGCACGTCCAGATCTGGATCTTGTTGCCGTTGGTGTTCGAACCGGCATTGTCGTCCAGGCACTTGCCACCGTTGTCGGTGGTCACCAGGCCGGTGGAGCCGACCGGCGGGCCGGGAGGCCTGCTGCCGCCGTCGCCGTTATAGGAGGGCGGGGCGGAGGAAGCGCTGGTGGCCCAGGTGGTGTTGGCGGTGGTGCCGAGGGTGAGGTCGAGGGTGCCGCCGCCAGTGGCGAAGGAGCGGGGGAGGTAGGCGTTGTTCCAGAAGGCGCCGTTCAGCGTGGCGGACTGGATGTAAGGGGCGTTGTCGGCTGCGGCAGGGGCGTTGACGACGATGTGGTTGCCGTTGCCGAGGGTGACGTCGACGTTGGTGAACAGGGGGCTGCCGAGGGCGAGGTCGGCGGTGCCGGGGGTTTCGGGGTAGAAGCCGAGGGCGGACCAGACGTACCAGGCGCTCATGGTGCCCAGGTCGTCGTTGCCGACGCCCCAGTTGGCGGGATCGTTCGGCCAGAGCTGGTCCTGGACCTGGCGGACGATCTTCTGGGTCTTCCATGGCCGGCCGACGTAGTCGTACTCCCAGGGCAGTTCAATGGAGGGCTCGTTGCCGAGGTCGGCGTGCGAGCCGCCGGAGCCGTGGAAGTCCGAGAGGACGCTGTCGAGGTAGGCGGCGAACTTGTTGTTGCCTCCCATCGCGTCGGCAAGTCCCCGGATGTTGTGCGGCACGGCGCCGGTGTACTGCCAGGACGTGCCCTCCACGAATTGGTCGCTGCTGGTCGGGTTGAACCCGGACTTCCAGGAGCCGTTCAGCAGCTTGGGCTGCATGAGGCCCGAGCCGGCGTTGAACACGTTGCGCCAGTCCTGAGCGCGGTTGGCGAACTGCGAGGCGGTGGTGGTGTCACCCAGGGCGCCGGCGAACGCGGAGGTCGCCAAGTCCTGCGCGCTGTATTCGAGCAGCGTGGCCACCGAGCCGTAGAAGTCCTTGGGGTAGGACCCGTCCGAGGGTAGGTAGCCGTACTTGGTCTGCAGGTCCAGGCCCATCCGGATCGGATTGGCGGTCGTGCCCTCCTTGACCATGTCGGCCTTGGCGGTAGCGGTGTCGAAGTCCCTCGCGCCGAAGGCGTAGTAGTCCGCGACGATCGCAGGACCCGGGTCGCCGTTCATGACCTGGGTCTCTGCGGAGTTCAGCGACCACTTCGGGAAGAACCCGGCCTGTGCGTAGTCGTTGACCAGCGACTGCGCGCTGTCGGACGCCTGCTGCGGGGCGACCAGCGCCTCCAGCTGCGCCTGGGTGCGGTAGATGTCCCATCCGGAGTAGGTGCCGTACTGCGCCTTCTGCGCTCCTGAGACGGTGTGCACCTGGTGGTCGAAGCCGACGTAGCGGCCGTCGGCGTCGCTGAGCAGGTTCGGGTGCAGCAGCGCGTGGTACAGCGAGGTGTAGAACACCTTCTGCTGGTCGGAGGTGCCGCCGCTGATCGCGATTCTGCCCAGCACACTGTTCCATGCGTTGTGCGCGGCCGTGCGGGTGCCGGTGAAGTCCCAGTTCGGGTTCTCCGACTGCCGGTTGGCCGTCGCCCCGGCGATCGAGACGTAGGACAGTCCGACCTTGGCCTGGACGATCCGGTTGCCGGTCGTGTTGAAGGTGACGGAGTCACCGCCGTTGAAGCTGCCCGTGGCGGTCATCGGCTGGTCGAAGACCATGTCGAAGTACGCCGTGTACGAAGGCGCCGAGGCGCAGAAGAGGCCGGCGTCCACCGACCCGCTGACCTCGGTGCTGCTGACCTTGGTGAAGTGCAGGTTGGTGGCCTTGTCCGCGTTCAGCTTGAACAGCAGGTTCGCCTGGGTGCTCGCCGGAAAGGTGAACCGGGCCATGCCGGAGCGGGCCGTAGTGGTCAGCTCGGTCTTCACGCCGTTGCCAAGGGTCACCGCGTAAGAACCCGCGCTCGCCGATTCATTGGCGTGGCTGAACGTCTGGGTCGCCCCGCCGTCGACGTTTCCGACCGTCGGCAGGACGGGGATGTCGCCCATCGCGCCGCAACCGGGACCGGAGATGTGGTTCAGACTGAAGCCGGTGACAACGTTGTCAGAATACGTGTAGTCACCGCCGGGCGGCCTGGAAGTCGTGTCGGGGCTCCACGACACCATCCCGAACGGGGTATCGGCGCCGGGGAAGGTGTTGCCACCGTTGGACGTCCCCAGCAGGGGGTTGGCCAGGGAGGCGGGATCGGCCACCGCCGTCGGCGCGGCGGCGTGCGCGGCAATGGTGGGGGCGGAGAGACCCAAGAGAAGAAGGCAACTCGCCAGTGGGATACGCCATCGGTTCATGAGCGGCTCCAGGTGCGGAACGGCACGGCTCTTGCTGCACCGGTGGGGGTGAGACCCGCACAGCAAAGGGCAGTTCCTCAACGGCTGTCAACGCAATCGACCGAAAGAGCGCACACGACTCAACAGACATCGGATGAAAGTCGTTGGAAATTGAGCGTATGAACCCGGGGCGCCGAGCGCCCCGTTCGCGCAGCCCTCGCGGTGTGTGCCGCGCTGATCGCGAGGGTCTAGGGCGTGTTGCGAAAGTCCCGTCTGCCGCGCGACGCCATGCACGCACTCTCGCCGCACCGGGCGAAAGCCCAAGTACATCCAGTACGAGGACTTCCGCCCGGCACTCCCCCAGCCTCCGGCCGGGGGGACCCCCAGAGCACGCACCTGACGCCGCGCGGCCCGCCCTCCGGGCGAACGACGGGACTTTCGCAACACGCCCTAGTTCGCAGCCAGGGCGCGTGCGAACCGGTTTCCTTCGATGGTCGGAGGGAGGATGCTGCGCCGCGATGCGTGTCGGCGCTTCCGGGATGGCGGGAGTGCGAGGACGGGGGGGGGGGGGGGGGGGGGGCTCGCGGCCGGCGGGCGCGGAGGAGGCATCCGACCATAAGTCCAGACCATTGACGCGGACATGATCTCTGATTAGCTTCGAGAGCGCTCTCTCCCCGGTGTCGGCGTGCGCTGGCAGGTCGGAGTCGGCAGCGATGGGGTTCGACCGATTGACGCACGCGCTCTCGGATTTCGGCGACAACGTTGTCAGTTCACACCGGTACGCCGCATTCCGTTGGTGGTTCGGAAGCCGCCCTACTGTCCCTGTGGGCAGTCGAGTCGCGAGCCGACTGTTTATTTTTGTTCTCTTGTTAGGAGTCTTGACCGTCAAATGAGCACGACAGTACGCCGTGTGGCATTCCCTCCGATAAAGGATGTCTCTCATGTCTCGACTGTGGAGATTAGCCCCCTTGTGGGTGTTGGCGTTACTCGCGGCTGTGCTCGCGGTCAGCAGCGTTCCCGCGCAGGCCGCGACCACGTCCATCACCGTGGACGGCTCTCAGGGGGGCCGGCAGTTCGACGGGATCGGCGCGATCAGCGGCGGTGGAGGTAACTCTCGTCTGCTGACGGACTATCCGGCCGCGCAGCAGTCGCAGATCCTGGACTACATGTTCAGGCCGGGATACGGCGCGAACCTGCAACTGCTGAAGCTGGAGATCGGCGGCGACGCCAACTCCACGGATGGCTCCGAGCCGTCGATCGAGCATTCTCGGGGCACCGTCAACTGCAACGCGGGCTACGAGTTCTGGCTCGGTGAGCAGGCCGTGGCCCGAAACCCCAACATCGGGCTGTACGGGTTGGCGTGGGCCGCACCGGGGTGGATCAACGGCGGATTCTGGTCGACCGACACCATCAACTACCTGATCTCGTGGCTCGACTGCGCCAAGCAGCACAACCTCAAGATCAAGTACCTCGGCGGCTGGAACGAGCGTGGCCACGACGCGAACTGGTTCGTCCAGCTGCGCTCCGCGCTCGACTCGCACGGCTACAACAGCGTGCAGCTGGTCGCCGACGACTCCGGGTGGGGAGTGGCCGACGACATGGCCGGCAACTCCGCCTTCAACAACGCCGTATCGATCATTGGTACGCACTATTCCTGCAACGGCGGTGACGGCGGCGACGCCAAGAGCTGCTCCAGCACCACGGCGGCGAAGAACAACGGCAAGCCGCTGTGGGACAGCGAGAACGGCTCGCAGGACATGAACACCGGTGCGCCGGCGCTGATCAGGTCCATCACCCGCGGCTATATCGACGCGAAGATGGTGAGCTACTTCAACTGGCCCCTGATTGCGGCAATCTACCCGAACCTTCCGTATAACACCGTCGGTCTGGCCACTGCCGGATCGCCGTGGTCGGGCAACTACCAGATCGGCGCGAGCACCTGGGCGACCGCGCAGGTCACCCAGTTCACCCAGCCGGGCTGGAAGTTCATCGACTCCGCCTCGGGCTATCTCGGCGGCAGCGAGAACAACGGCACCTACGTCACCGTCAGGTCGAACACCGGCTCCGACTACTCCACGATCCTGGAGACCACGACCTCCACCTCGTCACAGACGGCCAACTTCCGCGTCCAGGGTGGGCTGGCCACCGGAACCGTCCACGTGTGGGCGACCAACGTCAACAGCCCGAGCAACGCGACGTCGTTCATCCACACCCAGGACATCACGCCGACCAACGGCTCGTTCTCGCTGACCATGCAGCCCGGCTACGTTTACACCGTCACCACGGTGGCCGGCGGCGGCAAGGGCACCGCGGCCGCGCCGGCCGCGCACGCGCTGGCACTGCCGTACTCCGACAACTTCGACGGCTACGGCAACGGCACCGAGGCGAAGTACCTGTCCGACATGCAGGGCTCCTTCGAAGCCCAGCCCTGCACCGGACGGACTGGGCAGTGCGTGCAGCAGATGGCGCCGGTCAAACCCATCGAGTGGCAGGACGACTCCGACTCCTACGCGCTGATCGGCGATTCCACCTGGGCCAACTACACCGTCAGCTCCGACGTCTACCTGCGTGGTGCCGGCACCACGGAGCTGCTCGGCCGGGCCAACACCCAGCAACGCCCGCAGTCGCACATGAACGCCTACTACCTGCGGATCCGTGACACCGGGCAGTGGTGGATCGAGAAGATGTACACCGACGGCTCGAACCACACCCTGGCCACCGGCACCACCACCGCGCTGGGCACCGGCAAGTGGCACAACCTGTCCTTGACCTTCCAGGGCTCGATGATCAGCGCCAAGCTCGACGGCGGCCAGCTCGGGTCGGTGAGCGACACCTCCTTCCAGACCGGACAGGCCGGCCTGGGTATCCAGGGATATCGCACCGACCAGTTCGACAATCTGTCCATCACCCCGGGCACGGGGGGTGGAGGCGGCGGCAGCGTCACCGGTCCTGTCACCTCCGGGCTGAACACCGCCAAGTGCCTCGACGACTATCAGGCATCCACCAACGCCGGGGCGATCGCTGATCTGTGGGACTGCAACGGCAGCTCGGCGCAGAAGTGGACGCTGAACAACGGCACGCTCCAGACCGGTGGTCTGTGCCTGGACGTCGTCGGTGCGGGCACCGTCAACGGGTCGCTGGTGGACCTGTGGACCTGCAACGGCCAAGGGAACCAGCAGTGGACCCTGGACAACGGCACGCTGGTCAACCCCGCGTCGGGGCGGTGCCTGGACATCCCCGGTTTCAACACCGCGAACGGCACCCAGCTAGACATCTGGGACTGCAACGGCGGAAGCAACCAGCGATGGAACTTGCCCGCGAGTTCCTGACCGCCGCCGTCTCCCAGACCCAGCCCTGAACGAGCCCGGGCGGACGCCCCTCGTCGCTCCTGCCCGGGCTCTCGGGCATCCGCCGGAACATCGGTTCCGGGCCGGCCGGCATCCGCCGACCTTCGTGGCGCCGTACCGGATCGCGCGCTGACAGAGTTCCCGATCCGGCTGGCCCGTCGCGCACCCCCACAGCCAACCTCGTCCCCCACCTGTGAGGTCCGATCATGAAGACGTACACGACAGGACTCGCCACCGCGGTCGCCGTTCTGTCCGCGACGTTGAGCCTGGGCGGTGCCCTGCCGGCCACGGCGAGTACCGCGCCCTCGGCCACGGGCACTTCCTCCGCGAAGACTGCCGCCGCACCGTCCACCCTGCGGGTGCTCCCGCTGGGCGACTCGATCACCTGGGGCATAGGCAGCAGCACGGGTGACAGCTACCGTTCGGCGCTGTGGAACCAACTGGCCGCCGAAGGCCACCCGGAGGACTTCGTCGGGTCGGGCCGCAACGGCACGATGTCCGATCCGGACAATGAGGGCCACTCCGGCTGGCGCATCGACCAGGTCGCCAGCATCACCGACTCTGTGCTGGCCCGCTATCGGCCCAACGTGATTACGCTGGAGATCGGCACCAACGACCTCAACCAGAACTACCAGGTCGCCACGGCCACCGAGCGTCTCGCGGCGCTCATCGATCAGATCAACCGGGACGCCCCCGACGCGACGGTGCTGGTCGGTACGCTCATCATCTCGACGAACGCGGCCGAAGAGCCCAACCGGCCGGCGTTCAACGCCAAACTCCCGGGCATCGTGCAGGCCAGACAGGCGGCGGGCAAACATGTGCGCCTGGTCGACATGAGCGCGCTGACCAGCTCCGATCTCGCGGATGCCCTGCATCCCAATGACAGCGGCTACAGCAAGATGGCAGCTGCCTTCAATGGCGGTGTCCAGGCCGCCGACGCCGCCGGCTGGATCGGCAGTCCGGTGACGGTGGGTGCCCCCGTGCGGTCCGGCGTTCCCGGCAAGTGCCTGGACGTCAACGCCGGCTCCAGCGTTGACGGTACCGCTGTGCAGCTCTGGTCCTGCAACAACACCGTCGCCCAGAACTGGACGGCTGTTCCGGATGGCACCCTGGCCGCCCTCGGTAAATGCCTAGACGCCACCGGCGGGGGCACCGCCAACGGCACCCGCATCGAGCTGTGGGGCTGCAATGGCGGCGCCAATCAACAATGGCAGCCCTACAACGGGGGATACCGCAATCCGGTCTCCGGCCGCTGCCTCGACGACCCGGCTGGCTCCACCACCGACGGCACCCAACTCGTTTTGTGGGACTGCAACGGCGGCGCCAACCAAAAATGGAGGCAGTAAGCCCGTCCGGACCGGCCCCACACATCGAAGCCCGACTCACGAAGGCAATCGACGTTGTTCGGACGAACGCGTCCATCGCGGTGCCGGAGTGGTGTTCTCATGGCCATCGTGGCAGTGGACGGCATTGTCGGCCGTGTCGTAGTCACCGGCGTCGTGGGGCCGCCCGGCCCCACGACGGACCACCGCACACCGGCAGATGCTCAGGCTGCCGGGTACGAAGCCGTCCTCAATGCCACTGTCGTCCTCAACGCGCTGAGAGGACCTCGACCATGCCACCAGCCGCTGGGGGGTCTTGGTCCTCCTCGCCCTTTCCAGTGACACGATGCGATCGGGTGAGGTACGTCAGCTGTTGACAGGCGTCTCCGAGAAAATGCTGGCCAGCACTCTGCGCACGCTGGAGGCCGATGGCCTGGTCGAGCGGCAGGCCTACGCGGTGGTTCCCCCGCGCGTGGACTGGGTCACCTCCACCGCCCTGACCCTCACTGAGGGGGAGACAGCGGAGGCGGTCAGCTGACCCGAGCTCGCAGTGCAGCCCTCGTTCGGCACTGCGAGCTGCCAGATCGGAACCGATCCTGCTTGGCAGGTCACATCAGGTCGTTCCATGCTCGCGTCACAGGAGTGAAGACGCCTTCGATCATTCCGCCGGGGCTCGTGTAGGTACCTGCGAACAATCTGCGGGATGCATCAGAACATGCCGTTGTTGTTCGCGGACTGCTGGCGGACTTCCTGGATGACGTCCCAGTGTTCCACCACCTTGCCGTTCTCCAAGCGAAAGAAGTCCGCCAAGGCGCGACCGGGGTTGTCAGGGTTGCCGGGCTCCAGATCCAGATGGGCGTGAGTGACCACCTGGTCCCCTTCGGCGATGACCCGCTTGATGTTGAGCCGCAGGTTCGGGTACTCGCCGCGCAGCCAGCGCACAAAGCCGATAAAGGCCTCGGAGCCGTCTTGGGCGTCGGGATTGTGCTGGATGTAGACAGGGCCGAAATGGTCGGCGACCGCCTTTTCAGGGTCCCCTTGGAATGCCGTCTGATAGTAGTCGACGACGACCTGCTTGTTTCGCTCAAGATCGTACATGAATTCGCCCCTCCGGGAGATGAGTCCCGGATGATCCTTGCGTGAAGAAAGCAGCCGGGAACCCTGGAATTTGTGGGTGCCCTCGCGTCACGGTGGCCGCCTGGACAGGAGACCGACGCTATTACTACTTTCCCTTGACCCCTGTGAAGGGGTACTCCAGGATCCGCCGCCAACGAGGTGGTGATTTCCTGAGGCGCGATCATCCTACGACGCGACCGCCTAGCTTTCAAGCGAATCATTGGCCTCGCTAGGGCATCAGGCAGACTTACGTCAACGAAAGTAATCACTTGGCTGCCGTCCGGTGGCTGACCGCCAGCTGTGGCCCGCGGGTGCGTCGTTTACTCCCTCCACTGGCGTCCTCGGCTCGGCCCCCGAGGCGCCGTTCCCGGCTCGATACTTTCCTCGGCGTAAGTTGCTTACCGCAAGGTGCGCGTTCATCGCCGAGAACGGGGGGAGCGGTGTTCGGGTCTACTGTCATGAATCACCCCGACCGGGAGGGGGCGTGTGACCGGGGAGTGGGACACCTGACCCGGAAAACCGGGAGTCCCAAGCGCAGGGTTGCTGTAGGGGACGTTTGACGGACTCGCCGTCACCCGTGGAGGGCAGAGGACGGCCTTGGCGCGCTGCTTTCCCTAGCGGATCCTTTCCTTTGGAAATAGGTGCGAGTGGCCGGGTCGGCCAGTGCGGCGAACGCCTAGAGGAAAAGGGTTCGAGCACGCTAGAGATCTTTAACGGTGCGGGTTACGTCGGGTCGTGACGGCGGTTGTGGTCTGCGCTATGCCGGGAGGGTGAGGTATCCCGATGGCGGTGGACTGACGGCCGAGGAACGGTCTCGGCGTGAGCAGGTCCGGTTCGCAGCCGCCGATCTGATCGAGGCCGGGGCCAGTGACCGGGAGGTGGCCCGGCGGTTCAGGGTGACGCGGATGTCGGCGAACCGGTGGCGGCGGGCGCTTGCTTCGGGTGGTCGGCAGGCTCTGGCCTCCAAGGGCCCCAGTGGCGCCCGTTGCAAGCTCGATGCGAAACAACTCCGACTCCTCGAAGCCGTGTTGGATGCTGGCCCGGCCGCTTCGGGCTGGAGCGACCAGTGCTGGACATTGTCGAGGATCGTCGAGATCGTGCGCCGCCGGTTCGGTGTCGAGTACACCCTGGCCGGGCTGGACCTGCTGCTGCACCGCATCGGCTGGAGCGTGCAGGTGCCCTCCCGCAGAGCCACCGAGCGGGACGAGGCGAAGATCGCCGCTTGGAAGGACGAGCAGTGGCCCGTCGTAAAAAGAGGGCGGCGGACTTGGGCGCCTGGGTCTGCTTCGAGGACGAGGCCGGCCAGGGCCTGAGGCCGCCCAAGGGCCGCACCTGGGGCCGCCGGGGCCACACACCGGTCGTGCGGGTCACCACCCAGGGCACCAAGCGCGTCTCCATGGCGGCGCTGATCTGCATCAGGGCCGGCCACCGGCCGCGGCTGATTTACCGCATCCACCTCGACCGGGGTCCCGCCAAGGGCCGTCGCAAGGGCTTCACCGAAACCGACTACGCCCGCCTGCTGGATGCCGCGCACCAGCAGCTCGGCGGTCCCATCGTTTTGGTATGGGACAACTTGAACACGCACGTCAGCCGCACCATGCGCGAGCTGATCGCCGCCCGATTATGGCTGACCGTCTACCAGCTGCCGCCGTACGCTCCCGAGCTCAACCCCGTCGAGGGCGTGTGGTCGCACCTGAAGAGGTCGCTGGCCAACCTCACCAAGCACAGCCTCGACCAGCTCACCGCGTTGGTGAGGACGCGGCTGAAACGGATGCAGTACCGCCCTCGCCTCATCGAGGGCCTCATCGCTAAGACCGGGCTCGACCTCCAACTGCCGTAACTTCGGCCGTCACAGATCTCCTAGAAGTAGGAGGCCACCAGGTTGCGGTCCACCGTGATGGTGTCGCGATCCAGTGCGGGCAGCCCAAGGTGGTCACAGATCAGCTGGGTCAGCTGCTCTTCGTAGGTCTCGTTCTGGTGGTCCAGTCCGGCCGCCGTGATGAGGGGGGCCATCTTGTTGGGCCAGAATTCTCCGACGTACTCGGGATCCTCGTAGTCGATGCAGGACGATATCTGGCCGTCCTCGTAGTGGTACGCCTTGGGCCCGTGGGCCTTGGCAACGCACGGGTTGGGAACAAACACCATCAGCTCAGCGCCCTGGGGGCACACCTCGCGGTAGTCGATCTCGTCGTAGTCGTCGCGGTTGAACATGTGGTGCACGATCACGCCCCAGTCGCCGGGTACCGTGTCGTTGCCGTAGGCGAACGGCGGCCGCTGCTGCGCGGACAGGCCCTCAGCCATGGCGGCCAGGCTGGTCCCCTTGAAGTAGACCAGGACGGTTTCGTCTTCCCGGTACCGTTCTTCTTCCACCCACGCTATGACGCCGCAGTCAATCCAACTTGTCATGCGCAGCAACATAACCGGCCCCACTGACATAACAGCCCCCAGAGTCGCCGGACGCCAAGACCCACCGCCGACCCCGCGCCGTCGGGACGTAGCGCTCCCGTCGCCGGCTGACGCACCCACTCGCTCAAGCGCTCAGTCAATCCAACCGACGTAACCCGCACCCTTAAAGATCTCTAGTCGGGGAACACGCAGTCGGGTTATCACGTCAGCGCAGCCGGGCGCGTCACCGGCCTGTCCGGCGGCGAGGTGGAAGGCCAGGGCCGGCAGTTGCCATCGGCTGCGATATGGATCTTGGTGGTCAGTCCGCCGCGGGACCGCCCGATGGCGTGGTCGTCCGGCTCGCCGGCCGGGGCCCCTATGTGCGGGTTCCGGCCGGGTGCTGGTGGGCTCGCACGATTGTGGAGTCCACCGAGACGACCCAGTTCAGCTCTTCGTCGGCGTCGGCCTGTGCCACGAGCGCGGTGAACACCCGCTCCCGTGGGCCTTCGATGGCCGGGCCGGCCGTAACGGCTCGATCCGCGCTCACTGCGCGTCAGTCAACGGCACACCCGGACGACGAGCAGACGATCCGGAGGGAGCGACTACACGCAGCCGGTGCCATCGGTCTCGACGGCAACCGTCCACCAGGAGGTCACTTTGGCAGCCATCGCTTCCGGCTCTGACGGAAGAGGGGTGAGACCGAAGTGATCTACCAGCTCATGCCGGAGGAACTCGCCGATCTCCGCTTGGTCGGCGCCACGCCGGAGACGCTGAAGGAGAGGGACGAGCATGCAGTCGTACTCGTCTTGCACCTCGTCAGCGACGCCGATCGGGTCCCACTCATTGAGCAGATGCCGCAGGCCGCTCTCGGGCACGTCGGTTCCAGGTCGCATCGCTCCAGCGTGCCACCCCGGAAACGCCGTCATCGCTCACCCACACCTTGATCCAAACGAAACCGCCTGGACGACCAGACGATCGCCGAGGTTGCTGCCAATTGTCGGGTACGACGTCCTCGTCGCGGAGGCGAGTACGCGGCGCCCGGCCACTCGGGCGCGGACCGGGCGCATCAGGGGACTTACACGGCGGATCCCGGGAGCGCCAGCGGCGGCCCGAACCGTACTCGCAGGCCCGGGGAGTACAGCACGCTCACGGGATCCCCGACCGGCGGGGACAGTCCCGCCCGAGCGATCAGGTCGTCGCTCCAGCCCATCAGGGTGCACGCGTGGAAGGACCAGGTGGGGTGTGCGTTGGGCAGGTAGTAGGTGCGGCCGAGGAACCGCTCGTGCAGACCCCACCGGCAGGTGAGGAACTCTTCCAGTGGGCCCGGCGCCACCGGTGCGTCCGCCACATCGATCCACACCCGGGCCCCCGTGCCCACCCCGTCGCGCCGCCCGGTGGTGTACAGCAGCCGGCTGCCGAACCAACGGCTATGTGTCCGGGACCATCCGTACGGCAATCCGAAAGCGATACGGGCCGTCAGTACCGGCAGCAGCCTGTCGCAGTCGAGGGACCGGAAGACCACACCGCGTCGTCCCAGCGCGTCGCGGCAGTAGAGACGGACGTTGACCTCGTTGAAGGATCCCAGATACGGCAGGGGCGGAGTACGGCCGAACGCGAGGTCCTGCATGTGGAAGAAGACCAGGCCGACGTAGGTGCGGCCCCGGTGCTGGTCGGGCACGGTACCGGCAGGGAGCAGATGGGCCACCTCGACCGGGTCCGCGGGCCAGTGCAAGAAGACCAGATCACGCCAGCGCTGCTGGAACAACGCTCGGCACACGGGTCGGGGAGGCAACGGTGTCAGGGGCTCCGCCGGCAGATGCGATGGTGCGCCGGGGGCCCGGACCTCCTCGTCTGGAAGGCGCTCCGCCGGCATGACAGCCTTACCGGATGACGTCGAGCGACGTACCGGAGCCGGGGCGCACTCGCACGGCCCCGGACGAGAGGGCTTCGACGATGGCTTCCACGGCCCGCTCGACGGGCATTCCCAAGGGCAGCGGCGGAGCCTGCCCGACGACGGCCCGCTCGGCGAAGCCGGTGTTCATGTGAGGCAGGTTGATCTCCAGAATGGTCACCCCGCTGCGCCGGTGCTCCCGCCGGACCGCCGTCAGCCAGGTGGACAGTGCCGCCTTGGCGGCGGCGTAGTCGGCCATCCGCGCCGGTGCCGCCTCGGCGACGATCCCGGTGATGGCGGCGAGGACGCCGCCCTCGCCGACATGTCTAGCGGCCGCGCGGAGGAAAGCCATGGGGGCCAGGGCGTTGACCGCCGCAAGGTGCTCTCCGACCGCGTCACCGACCTCACACACCAGACCGAAGGCGGCGACGCCGACACAGACCACGGCGCCGTCGAGGCCGCCCAGCGTGGTGGCCGCCCAGTCCACGGTCCGTGCGCACGAGTCAAGATCCCAGGCCTCGAACGTCCGGGCGGGGGCGTCCCCGCATGCCGCCGCGACCAGGGCCAGGGCAGTGCCGTCGCGTCCGGCGAGCGCCACTTTGCCACCGAGGTCGTGCAGACGGACGGCAAGCGCCCCGCCGATCTCCCCGGTGGCTCCGGGTACCAGGATCCGCGCGCCTTCTACGAGCATGCGCCACCTCCCGGCTGATCGTCGCTGCTTCGCCGCCGTGGATACCTTTCGGTGCTCGACCGCCCGCCGGATGCAGCAGTCCGGGCACCGGGTTCGCGGAGGGTGCTGAGGGGTGTCATTCCGCCGCTGGACGCCTGCCGCCATCGCCGTGATCCTGGGAACGTAGCGGTTGAAGGCCCCCGGCACCCCGTCGGGGGAAGCCTCGACGACGCCCGAGTAAGCGACCCCTCGGCGCCCCGGCCGCAACGGTCCGCTCTCGCTCGACACCACCATGAGATCGCGCACCCAGATCGAAACCGGACGAGCCATGCATGACAGAGGCGAAACCCGTCAGGTTCCCCACCGCGGAACGTTCGACATCTCAGCGGCAGCGCTGCTGATCGTCGACTCGCGAGGAAAGATCTCCTACTGGAGCGGTGCCGCGCAGCAGCTGCTCGGTCACACATCGAGTGAGGTACTCGGACACCCGGCGAATCTCCTGCTGGTCCACGAGGCGGGTCCGAGCGCGCTTCCGTCAGGACTGCGGCAGGCGGAGCGCGGCTGGCTGGAGGGCGTTATCCACGCTCTTCACAGCGGAGGGCAGCCCCTTCGCCTTGCGGTACGCACCCTTGAGCTTGATTGCGACGGGGCGTCCGCATGGCTCGTCGCGATGCAAGATCCGATCTCGCTGCGCGCCAGCGAGTTCAGAGCTGCGGCCGCGCAGTGCCTGCTCGAGGAATCGCCCTTCGGAGTCGCCGCGCTCAGCTCGGATCTCACCTTCCAATGGGCGAATGTCGCGCTCGCCGAAATGGAAGACATGCACGAAGGGAAAATGAGCACAGAGGGGAAACCCTCGCCCGCCGTCCTGTATCAGGCGGAAAAAGTTCTGAAGACAGGATGCTCGGCAACGACGGTGGAGAGTGTCGAATCGCTCCAACAGGGCAGGTGCCGCGTCAAAGTACGCTCATCGTTTCCCCTGCGGATCGAGGGAAGCCTGCTCGGGGTCTGTCACACCGAGCTGGATATCCCTGGTGAGGACCCGGCACGCCACCGGCTTTCGCTGCTCAACGAGGCGAGCGAGCGTATTGGAACCACCCTGGACCTGGAACGTACGGTGCACGAACTCGCAGAGGTGCTGGTTCCGTGCCTGGCTGACTTCGTAGCCGTCGATCTGCTCGACAGCGTGCAAATGCCGCTGGATGCGCCGACGGGCTCCGTGCAGACCTCAGACATTCTCTGCCGGGCCACACACCTGTCGATAAAAGAAGACCACCCCGAGGTCGTCATCAGGATCGGTGCACCAGCCCATTACCCAGAAGAATCCCCCCAAAGACGCTGCCTCCTGACCGGAAAGCCCATCCGCGAAGCGATCACACCTTTCACACCCTGGCTCGTTAAAGACCCGCTGCGCTGGTGCAGGCTCGTACGGCTCGGCGTGCACACGCACCTTACGGTGCCACTTCGGGCGCGCGGTGTCGGCATGGGCGTGGTCACCCTGATGCGCTGGGAGAATCCTCATCCCTTCGACGAGGACGACCTGCTCCTCGTCGAAGAGCTGATAAGCAGAGCGGCCATATGCGTGGACAACGCCCGGCGCTACGCTCGGCAGCAGCAGGCGGCACTTACCCTCCAGACAAGCCTGCTTCCGCACGAATTGCCCGATCTGAGCGCTGCCGACTTCGCCCACCGCTATCTCCCGGCCGATGCGGAGACCGGCGTCGGCGGCGACTGGTTCGACGTCATACCTTTGTCGGGTGCCCGAGTCGCGCTGGTGGTCGGCGATGTCGTCGGCCACGGTATCCACGCAGCAGCCAGCATGGGGCGACTGCGGGCGGCTGTGCAGACTCTTGCGGACCTTGAACTGCCGCCCGACGAACTGCTGGCCAAAGTCGACGACTACGTGGTGCGCATATCCGATGAAGCGGACGCCGCGACCAACGGGGAACTGATTGTCGGCGCTACCTGTCTGTACGGAGTCTACGATCCCATCGAGCGCACACTCGTCGCCGCACGAGCCGGTCACCCCGGCCCGGCCATAGCGCACCTGAACGATCCTGTCGAATTTCCCGAGATCCCTGCCGGCCCGCCTTTGGGGCTGGGAGGTCTCCCTTTCGAGTCGACCACAATCCAGGTGCCCGAGGGCAGTATCATCGCCCTTTACACCGACGGCCTCATCGAAGCGGCGGCACGGGACGTCGACATCGGCTACGAGCGTCTGTGTTTTGCTCTGGCTCACCCCGATCGTCCGCTGGAGGAAATCTGCGACACGATGATAAGCGCGCTGCTGCCGGACCGCCCGTTCGACGACGTCGCCTTCCTCATCGCCCGCACCCGTTCGCTCAGTTCTGATTGCGTTGTCTCATGGGACATACCCGGCGATTACCCGTCGGTTCACGCAGCGAGAGAAAAGGCTGCTCATCAACTGGAAATATGGCACATGGCAGAGATCTCCTTCGTTGCCGAACTCATCGTCAGTGAACTCGTGACCAACGCGATACGGCACGCTACCGGACCGATCAGCCTCAGACTCATCCACGACCGCACACTGATATGCGAGGTGTCCGACGCAAGTAGCACATCCCCGCGCATGAGGCGAGCCACCACCACGGAAGAGGGCGGTCGCGGCCTGTTTCTGATCGCACAGTTGAGCCAGCGCTGGGGAGCCAGGTACACCCCGCTGGGGAAAACGATTTGGGCAGAAGTGGCAATCCCGGTACGTGATTGAACGGAACGCATTGAGCGCGGGGCTCATGACCCAGCACGTGGCCGGTGCCAGCCAGTTGAGGTGCCTCATCGAAGTGCCGGCATTCCTCCATCTACCTGCACCACTCAGCGAGGCGGGCCGGTCTTCCCTCAACCACCGACACGGCCGTGCCGCTCGCTCTGCGCATGCATTCTGTTCGGGGTGGAAAGGGGAGGCGCAGGCGATCGACGCTGAGGTTCCCCTGCAGACCCGGCCGCTCTCGGGGACGGGCGGTCCAGGTCCAGATTCGGCACGGTCGTCCATGGAGTTGATCACCGGGACCATGGCCGGTCCAGCCCTAACGGGCCAGGCTGTCCACCGGTAGGCGCCAGGCCGCAGGATCCGGTACGGGCCCAGAGGCGTGTCGCGGACGGAGCGATCCAGGACGGAGAGGCCCAAGTGACCGGTCTGGTGGTGCGCGTAGATGACGCAGGGCTCAGCGAGAGCGTGAACGAATCGATCCGTGAGGCCCTGCGCGGTCCCGCCGCGCGCAGTGTCTCGCTCATGGTTCCAGCCCCCGCCGCCGCTCACGCTGTGCGGATCCTGAAACCACTCCCCGAGGTCGTGCGTGGTCTGCACGTCACACTCACCAGCGAGTGGGAACAGTACCGTTGGCGCCCGGTCCTTTCGGCCCGTGCCGTGCCCTCGCTCGTCGACACCGACGGATTCCTGCCCAGGACCGCCGAGGAACTGAACCGGCGCGGGGGAGTTGACCCGCGCGAGGCGAGAGCCGAGATAGAGGCGCAGCTCCTGCGGGCCCGCGAATGGGGATTCGACGTCCGCTACGTCGACGAGCACATGGGCGTCGGCTGGGTGCGCGGCGCGGGGGAGGCCATCCGCGCCGTCGCCGCCGCCCACGGTCTGATCGACGCCGACCGGACGGTCCCGCCGCTCGACGGCCCGCCGAACGAGGTACCGGACATCGAACGGCCAGGGGCCTGGCTGCCGGACGCCGTCCGAAAAGCCGGTCCCGGTCACCGGGTTCTGATCACCCATCCGGGGCGCGACGACGACGACCTGCGCGCCCTACGCGGAATCGGCTTCCGCGACGGCGGGGTCGGCGCGCTCCGAGACGCCGACCGGCGGATGCTCGCCGACCAGGCGCTGTGGACGGACGTCCGTGCCGCCGGCGCCGACCTCACCGACTACGTGGCTCTGACGGCCGCGCTCTGACATCCCCGCCATCCACCTTCTCGCAGAGGACATCCATGCCGCACACACCTGATCCTGCCCGCTACGACACCATGACGTACCACCGGGCAGGCCAGAGCGGTCTGAGACTCCCTGGCGTCTCCCTCGGTATGTGGCACAACTTCGGGGTGAACTCACCGTTCGAGAACCAACGCGCCATCATTCGCAGAGCCTTCGACCTCGGCATCACGCACTTCGACCTCGCGGACAACTATGGCCCCGAGCCGGGCGCCGCTGAGGAGTCGCTCGGCCGGATCGTCGCGGCCGACCTCCGCCCGCACCGTGACGAACTGCTGATCTCGACCAAGGCGGGGTTCGACATGTGGCCCGGTCCCTACGGCGAGTGGGGCTCGCGCAAGCACATGCTCGCCTCGCTCGACCAGAGCTTGCGGCGCACCGGCCTCGACCACGTCGACATCTTCTACTCGCACCGCCCCGATCCCGAGACCCCCATCGAGGAGACCATGGGGGCGCTGGCCACAGCCGTGCACCAGGGCAAGGCGCTCTACGTGGGCGTGTCCAACTACTCTCCGGAGCAGACCAGGGCCGCCGCCCGTGCCCTCGCCGACCGCGGCGTGCCGCTGCTCGTGCACCAGCCCTCGTACTCGATCTTCAACCGATGGGCGGAAGAGGGGCTGCTCGACGCGCTGGAAGAACTCGGTGTCGGATCCGTCGCGTTCTCGCCGCTGGCTCAGGGACTGCTGACCGACCGCTACCTGAAGGAGGTCCCGGCCGGCTCCCGAGCAGCCGGGCCGAGCCCGTTTCTCTCCGCGACCCAGATCAAGGACGAGACCCGGGTCAGGATCGCCGCACTGACCGCCATCGCCCGCGAACGCGGCCAGAGCCTCGCCCAGATGGCCATTGCCTGGGTACTGCGCGGCGGAAGGGTCACCTCCGCCCTCGTCGGTGCGAGCAGCGTGGCCCAGCTCGAGAACAATGTGGCCGCCCTCGGCAACACCTCCTTCACCGACGAGGAACTCGCGGCGATCGGACGGCACGCCGACCCGCCCGCCGAATGACCGGCCGGCCGACCCCGTCAGCCGACCCGGCGATCCGTCACACCCTCTCCCACCGGCGGCCATCGGTCACGATCCACCATGCTGCCCCACCGCCGGGAAACCTAGGCTCGAGGTGTCGATCATCAAGGAGGGACTTCATGACCGAGGTCCACCACGACGCGGCCGCCCGTCTGTGGATGCCCAGCGCCCCCGCCGGCTCCCACATCGTCCGTCTCCACGAGGAGAGGCGGCTTCGGTACCTGCACTGGGGCGCCCGACTCACCCGGGAGCGGGCCGCGACCCTGCCGTACGTCATGGAGGTCGCCACCAACTTCGACGGCGAACTCGCCGAGGAGTACCCGGCCGAGGGCGGCGCCCGCTTCGGGGTCCCGGCCCTTCGGCTGCGCCACTCCGACGGCAGCCGCACCACACGGTGGGACCACACCGGCCGCACGGTCGTCCGGGGCCTGCTGAACTTGGTACTCGGCGAGCGGTTCACCCCTCTGGAACTGGGCCCGCACCACCGCCTCCGCGACGACTGTGACGCCATCGAGCGCTGGGCGGAGATGCGCCACCAAGGCCGCGAGGACGAACTCGTCCGGGTTCAGCGTCTTGCCGCGGCCCGCTGGTCTCTGCCCCTGCTGTCCGATCACCGCATCAGCCACCTGATCGGAGGGTTGAGTGCAGAGAATCGGTCGGCGCGGGAGCCCCTGGCACGGGCCGAGACCGTGCTCATCAGTCGGCTCGGGATTACCGGCCGCCAGGCGAACCCCTGGCCGGCTGTCGACGCGGATGAGGTGGGCGAGGACCGGGGCGAGGTGTGGAGCAGCGCGGCCGCCCGGAGCGGCAGTCGGCGCGTCACAGCAGAGCGGACCCACTCCGGGGAGGCGAGGAGCTTCGGCGTCGGGGGTGCACCCGAGATGGCTGATCCGGACAGCGACCTGTACCGGGCCGACCCCGATTGGGCGCTGAACGAACCGGGCCGCCCCAGCGCCGAACCGTGCAACCAGCTCGTCCTTGACTTCGAGCGGCCCGAGATCTCCGTGTGGGCGCACGACTGGCTCGACCGGCTGGTCCGCGACCACGGGCTGGACCATCTGAAAGAGAGCATGAACCGTGCGGTGTATGCCGTCATCAATATCGCCCCGGACCCGGACGCCGGGCTGTGGCCCTTGCACGGTCCCTACCTCCAGGGCTTGATGGGGGATGGCACCTCGGGAAGTCGGCGGGTTGATCCCCGGCTCGGCTGCGGCACCCGCGCCCTCGGCGCCCACCGGCGCGACCTGACGGAACACGTCACCGACCACCGCATCACCCAAGTCCCCGCCCGATTCGGCCGCGCCCTCGACATCCGCGGCCTCGAGAAATCCCGCGGTGCCGTGCACACCGACGACGGCGCCGCCGTGTCGTTCGAGACCGACCGCGACACGCTCGGCTCCCTCGTCGTCAGCCACGCCGGCACCGGACGCAAGAACCGCCTCGGGTTCCCCTTCGACGGCCCCGCGGGCTCGTACTCGTTCGACCAGTATGGACCGGAACTGCTGAGAGTGGGCGGGCGCACCCGCGTCACCACCGTGCTGCACGACCCGGACCTTCCCAGCGCGCACGGTGACCGCTACGACCCACGCTCAGGCCAGGGACATCGTGCGAAGGCGGTTACGACGGCGTCCTCTCGGTGGAGCACGAGGATCCGGTCCGGTGACCGGCCCCGCACCGAGGCCGGCCTCGAGATCGCCCGCCGAACCCCGGCCCCGCTGATCGTCGGCTGACAAGTCCGGCGCCCGGGCAACCTCTTCACCCCCTCCGGCACCCCGCCGGCGGTGCGCCTGCCGCGCCACGCGCGCGCACCGCGTCTGTGGGACCGGCCTTCTCCCCAGGAGCGCACCACCGTGGACCTCACCAACGTCCAGCACAGCCCGATGGGGGCCCATGCCTCCTTCACGCTCGGCCACCCCGGCGCGAGCGGCGGTCTCGGTCTCGGCCTCGCCGGTCCCGCCGGCCAGAACGTGTACATCGCCGTGGAGGACGCGCCAGGCTCCGGCAGCTTCAGCGCGCTGCCCTTCTTCGCCACCGACGACGGTGATCCCCTGGCGCGTTTCCAGGGCGGCGAAGACGGGCGCACCGCCCAGCCGACGGGCCCGCTCAGCGCGCTGCCCGCCGACCGCGTCCGGCGCACACTGGACGCGGTCACCGACCGCTGGACGGCCGGCCCGCTCGACTTCGCCGTCCACTCGCCGCTCGGGGCCCTGCCCGAACCCCCCGGCCCCGGCGATCCCGACGCGGGGCAACGCGACGCCGAACCGGAACTGCGGCTGGCCGTACTGCCCGCCGTGCTCGCCGAGTTCACCGTCGACAACACCTCCGGCGCCGCCCCGCTCCGTGCGTTCGTCGGTTACGCGGGATCCGACCCGTACTCCGGCATGCGCCACCTGCAGGCACCGGGCCTCACCGGTGTCGGTGAAGGCATCCGCACGGCGATCGTCACCGATGCCCCGGACGCACGCGCCGCGATCGGCTTCGACATCCCCTTCCTCCTCGGCGACGGACACTCCCAGCAGGCAGGATTCGGACTCGGCCAGACCGGCCTGCTCGTCTTCGAGGTACCGGCCGGACAACGCCGCACCCACCGACTCGCGGTGTGCTTCCACGAAGCCGACCACGTCACCGCCCCCGACCGCTGCCGTTACCTGTACAACCGCTACTACGCGGACCTGGACGCGGTGGCTTCCGCGGCGCTCGGCAACTTCGAGACGTTGCTGGCCCGTTGGCGAAGGGCCGCCGACGACCTCGGCGCGACGTCGCTCAGCGAGGACCGCGCCTGGATGCTGGCCCTCGCGATCCGCAGCTATTACGGCAGCACCGAACTGCTGGAGGACACCGAAGGGCGACCCGTCTGGGTCGTCAACGAGGGGGAGTTCCGGATGATGAACACCCTCGACCTCACCGTCGACCACTCATTCTTCGAGGTCCGCCAGCACCCTTGGACGCTGCGCAACGTTGTGGACCGGCAGTTGGAGCTGTACAGCTACAGCGACCGGTACGGCATCAGCTTCACCCACGACATGGGTGTCGCCAACGTCTGGTCGCCACCCGGAAGTTCCTCCTACGAACGCCCCGGCCTCACCGACTGCTTCTCCTATATGACGGGCGAGCAACTACTCAACTGGGTGCTGGCCGCCGCTGTCTACACCGGCACCGGCGACATCGAATGGCGCACCCGACGGGCCTCGGCGCTGCGCGACTGCCTGGACAGCATGCTCGCCCGCGACCCCGGCGCCACCGGTGTGCAGACTGTCGACTCCGACCGCGTGGCGGGCGGCGCAGAGATCACCACCTACGACAGCCTCGACACCTCGCTCGGACAGGCCCGTTCCAGTGCGTACATGGCCGTCAAGGGCTGGGCCGCCTACCGGTGGCTGGAGCGCGCGCTGCGCGCGCTCGGCGACACCCCCGCGGCCGAGGAGGCCCGCTTCCGGGCCGACCGCGCGGTCAAGACGCTGACCGCGTCGGTCGGCGCGGACGGCACCCTGCCCGCGCTGCTGGACGATCCGGAGGGGGCCCGGATCATCCCGGTGGTGGAAGGCCTTGCCCTGGCCCACCTGACCGGAACCGACATCCGGTCCGAACCCCGGCTGGCCACCGTCCTGCGCGACCATCTTCGGGCCGTACTGGACTCAGGCCGCTGCCGCTTCGACGACGGCGGCTGGAAGCTCTCCGAGACCAGCGACAACTCGTGGCTGTCGAAGATCTACCTGTGCCAGTTCGCCGCCCGTGCCCTGCTCGGTCTGCCCGACGACGAGGACATGGCCGCGGCGGACCGCGCGCATGCCGCGTGGCTGCGTCATCCCACCGAGTCGCGCTGGTCCTGGAGCGACCAGATGATCGCCGGTGTGGCCGCCGGCAGCCGTTACTACCCGCGTGGTGTCACGGCCGTCGTCTGGCTCTCGGAGCGCTGAACACCCCTGCCCACCGGCACACCATCGTCCATGTGGCCGCGCCCATTCGTCATGGGAGGACGTCCGGGGCGCGGTCATCCTGGACAGCGGAACACCGACGGGCCTCGTAGGCCGCCCGGCACAGCGTCCCGGGGCGGTCGCAGCCGCGCACGCCCGTCTCCCGCCTCACTCCGAGTCCATGAACCGAGGGAGCCGACCAGTGAACCTCTTCCGCCGAGCCGCCGGACTTCGCACCGGTCTGACCGCCGCCGCCTTCGCGGGCCTCCTGCTCGCGGGCGCGGCCACCACCCCGGCGCAGGCCGCCACCCAGCAGAACTGCGACGTCGAGGGCACCGTCATGTACGGCAAGTACTACGCGCACAACAGCGAATGGGGCAACACCTACAACGGCTGGGGCTACGGCAACCAGTGCGTCTCCCACGACGACGCTCAGGGCGGCAGCAACTGGGCGTCCAGCTTCAACTGGTACAACAACGGGTCGATCTCGGACGACGAGTGGCACATCAAGGCCTTCCCCTCGGTCGTGAGCGGCTGGCAGTGGGGGTACGCCAACCCCGACCACGGAGGATTCCCGGTACGCCTGGGCGACGAGCACGAGATCCTGACGAGCTGGGACTTCTCCGTGAACGCGAGCGACTGGAAGGGCGACTCGATCTACGACATGTGGATCGATCCCTCCCAGAACCCGACCGGCCAGCCGCAGAACGAGGTGATGGTCTTCCTCAACTACAGCGACGGCGCCATTCCCTCCTCCGCCGACAAGGTCGCCACCGTCGACCTGGGCGGTGCCGGCTGGGACGTCTACCGCAGCTACGGCTCATGGCAGGTCATCAGCTTCGTGCGGACCCAGCAGACCTCCAGTGTCAGCAACCTGAGCCTGCGTGACTTCATGGACTACTCGGCGAACGTCGGCTGGCTCGACCGGAACCTCTATCTCGTCAGCGTCCAGGCAGGCCACGAGATCTGGCGCGGCTCGGGCACGACCACGACCTCGAACTACGCCGTCGACGTCTACTGACGCCCGCGGCGGCGCCAAGGCCGCCGTCCGCCGTGCTGGCGGGCGGCGGCCTTCGCGCGTGCCGGCTCAGAGGCCGACGAGCCGCAGCAGGGTCTGCACGGCCGGCCCGTCGCACCGCTGCGCCGCCGCCAGGGGATCCTTCCGGAAGACCTGCGGAGCGAGACCGTGGGTGGCGCGGAAGCGCCGCGAGAAGTGCAGTGGATCGGCGAACCCGCAGGCCCGTGCCACTTGAGAGACATTCAGGTCTCCTGCGAGCAGCAGGCTTTCGGCACGGGCGAGCCTGACCTGCTCCAGGGCGGTGACGGCACCGATGCCGAAGTGCGCCTGGAACATCCGTGCGAAATGCCCCCGGGACACGGACGCGGCGCCGGCCAGTTCTGCCAGAGTCAGCGGACGCGGGCCCAGGCTCCACGCCTCGCGGACGTATCCGAGGGCCGCGGCGAGCTCCGGTCTGGCCCTGGCGAGCCCGGCCTTCGCCAGGTCCGTGGCATGCTCCTCGGCGTCACCGGGGACGGAGTCGGATGCGCGCACCGTGAGCACGGGCGGACGGCCGGGGAGGCTCCCGGCAGGCGTGCGCAGCGCCGGTTCGTCCACCGGCTCAGCGCCGCTCGGGCCCGCCTGCGCGCCACCCTCCAGCAGGAGCGACAGCACCATCCACAGAGACTGCGCGGCCATCTCCTGCCAGCGTCCGGTGCGGGCCTTGCCCAGCCACAGCAGGTAGTCCAGAAGCACCGGCGAGGGATCGGGGGAGCGGGGCAGCCGGACCCAGGGCTGCGCCTGCTCCGGGGGAGTGCCGGGCCAGCAGAACGCCACCTCTCCGAGCGTGCCGGCGGCCGACGCCGCCTCGATCCAGTCCATGCGGTGGGGAGGCACCAGGGCCACGGCGCCCGCCGGGAGCAGCGGCCGGTGATCGGCGTCGGCCGGTCCGGCCGACCGTGGCGGCTGCGCCGTCCCGATCGACCAGACCAGCCGCCAGACCCGCTCACCCGCAGGAGGCGAGCCGCCCTCGGTTCCTCGAGAGGTCCGGAAGCGCTTCTGGCCGGTCTCCGCGGCCGTGCGGGGGCCGACTGCGGTCGTGCGGGGGCCGACGTGGAACGGCCTGCCGTGGACGAAGCGTTCGGACTGTCTCGGCCGATCCGCCGGGTGTCTGGTGCGCGGGTCGCGGGCCGGTCGAACACCCGGGCCGGACTTGAGGATCGGCAGGGCGACGGCCCGGTCGGCCGTGACCCGGGCCGGGGTCGGTGCTGCTGGGACCATGGACACGTGATACCTCCCAAACCCGGACCCGTTCACGGGCTGCGCAGCTGATTTCGGGGAGGGCCGGCCCGTGCTCGACTGCCGGCGGCCCGCGGCACCTTCCGGTGCCGACGCTCGGCCAACTCTGGCACGGTCACGCCGTGTTCGGCTCACCCGATGTAGGAAAAGTTTCGGTAACGTTGCCGACGGGAGTCTAGGAGCCCCGTTGGGGACGGTCAACATCCGTGCGACGCTGAGCGGCACTCGTCGCGCCGACCGCGGCGCGGGACGACAGGTCCACGGGGACGGGCGATCCCGGCGCGCCCACAGGAGAGGAACTGCCACATGACAGACGACACGCCGAGCACCGGCCGGGCGGGCCGGACTACCCTCGCCGCGGTCGCGGCGGACGCGGGAGTCTCGGTGGCCACCGTCTCCAAGGTCCTCAACGGACGCGGTGACATCTCCGCCCAGACCCGGAGCAAAGTCCAGAGCCTCCTGGTCCGCCACGGCTACCAGCCGGCGTCGACCCGGCGACGCGTCGGCATCGTCGACATGCTGATCGACAACATGTCCAGCTCGTGGTCGGCGGAGCTGGCCCGCGGCGCCGTCGAGGCCGCAGCCGAGCACGCGGTCAGCGTGGCCATCACGACCCGGCAGCTGCGCGGGACGGCGGAGTCCGGCTGGATCGACCAGGTGCTGCGGCGCGGCACCGACGGGCTGATCGTCGTGCTCGACTCACTCACCGCGGCCGAGCGCGAACTGCTGGACGCGGGCATCCCGTGCGTCCTGCTGGACCCCGTGGGCGAACCGCAGCCCGGATTCCACATGGTGGGCGCGACCAACTGGCAGGGCGGGCTCGACGCCACGCTGCACCTGGTCGAACTGGGACACCGGGCCATCGCCTGTCTGGGCGGTCCGCCGGAGCACTGGTGTGCCAGGGCGCGCCTGGACGGGTACTACGCGGCGCTAGCCCGCAACGGCGTGCCGGTCCGGCCCGAGCTGGTGCGCACCGGGGAGTTCCAGGAGGAATCGGGGCACCGCCTCATGGCCGAACTGCTGGACCTGCCCGAGCCGCCCACCGCGGTGTTCGCCTGCGACGACGTGCTGGCCATGGGTGCGATCAAGGCGGCCGCCGAGCACGGCCTGGCCGTCCCGTACGACCTGAGCGTGGTCGGCTTCGACGACGTGCCCTTCACGCAGTGGACGGCGCCGCCCCTGACGACGGTGCGTCAGCCGCTCGCCGCGATGGCCGAGACGGCGGTGCGCATCCTCATGCAGCGCGACCGCACCTCCTCGGAACCCCAGCGGATGGAACTGGCGACCAAGCTCATCGTGCGGGGGAGCACCGCACCGCCCGCCGGCTGAGTGCGTCTCCCACGGTCTCGCCGACTCGGTGCCGGTGGCGATGACTTGACGGAACGTGACATGGACGATCGTCCGCCGGCGGCACGATCCGCCAGCCGCCACGGCCTCTCACCGGATTGATTTTCGGAAACAAGGCGAAACCTGTGCGCGATGCCTTGACAGGCAGGGGCGGCCGGGCGGAGCCTCACTGCCGTCGAGATCACACGCTGACCGGCGGACACCTCTCCGGACATGGCTGCACGGAGCCGTCTCCGCCGCACCCGTCCACCCGCAGAACTCTTTCGGCCCCACGCCGAAACCAGCTCGGCACCGTCGGACCGCTGGTTCGGACGGGCCGGTGATGCCGGTCCTGCGCACCTCACGCCGCACCCGGACGCCTCCGGGACACGGCAGGCAGGGAAGGAACACGATGTCCATACAACCGGTCGCCACCGAAGGAGAACCGGTCGGCACCGAGCGGTCCGCGAAGGGCCGCCGACGGCCCGGCCGCCCGGCGACATCACTGGCCGCCCGCATGTGGCGGGCGCGGATGATGTACCTGATGATGCTGCCCGGCCTGCTGTACTTCGTGGTCTTCCGCTATGTCCCGCTGCTGGGCAACGTCGCGGCGTTCCAGGACTACTCGCCCTTCCTCGGGTTCTCCGGGAGTCAGTGGGTCGGGTTCCACAACTTCACCTCGATGTTCAGCGACCCGCAGCTGATCACCGCGGCACAGAACACCGTCGTCCTCAGCTTCCTCCAGATCGTCTTCGCCTTCCCCGCGCCGATCGCCCTGGCGATCCTGCTCAACAGCCTCATGAGCGAACGGATCAAGCGCTGGGTCCAGGCCGTGGTCTACCTGCCGCACTTCATCAGCTGGGTGATCGTCATCGCGATCTTCCAGCAACTCCTCGGCGGTGACGGCCTGCTGACCGACCTGATGACCGCTCACGGGACGCAGTCGCTCGCGATCATGAACGATCCGCACTGGTTCAAGTCCCTGATCACCGCGCAGGTGATCTGGAAGGAGACCGGCTGGAACACCATCATCTTCCTGGCCGCGATCACCCGTATCGACTCCCAGCTCTACGAGTCTGCGGCCGCCGACGGCGCCGGACCCTGGCGGCGCATGTGGCACGTCACGCTGCCCGGCCTGCGGGCCGTCCTCGTCCTGATGCTGATCCTGCGCCTGGGCAACGTCCTGACCGTCGGTTTCGAGCAGATCCTGCTCCAGCAGAAGACCGTCGGCGCCGCCACCGCACAGGTCCTGGACACCTTCGTCTACACCCGGGGCGTCGTCGGCGGCGACTGGGGGCTCGCCACCGCGGCCGGCCTTCTCAAGGGGGCCATCTGCACCGTCCTCGTCGTCGTCGCCAACAAACTCGTCAAGCGCACCGGTTCGGAAGGGGCCTTCTGATGGCCGGCACCACGACACGCCCCCGCCCGGCGGTCACCCTCCCGCAGACCGACAAGCCCCGCCGCACCACGCGTCCGCGACGCGGTGGCGCCGAACGCCCCGCCTGGTCCGAGCGGCCCTCGCTGCCCGCGGCGATCGCCAAGGGCCTCGTCCTGGCCGTGATATGCCTGGTCGTGCTCTACCCGATGGTCTACATCCTGGCCGTCAGCCTCAGCGACCAGAACGACGTGGCGGGCAACGGCCTGCTCCTGTGGCCCAAGCACTGGTCGCTGGAGTCCTACCGGACCATCCTGGCGGGCGGGCTGGTCACCCGGGCGCTGATCGTCAGCATCCTGGTCACCGCCGTCGGTACGGTCGTGTCGATGGCGCTGACCGTGCTCACCGCCTACTCGCTGTCCCGCACCCGCGACGTTCCGGGATCCCGTTTCGTCCTCTGGCTCGTCCTCGGGACGATGTTCTTCAGCGCCGGCATCATCCCCAACTACCTTCTGGTGAAGCAGTTGGGCATGCTCGACAGTTACTGGTCGCTGATCATCCCGAACGCCGTCAACGCCTTCAACCTCGTCGTGGTCCGCAACGCGTTCATGGACCTGCCCGCCGAGCTCTTCGACTCGGCGCGCATCGACGGCGCGAGTGAATGGCAGATCCTCTGGCGGATCGTGCTGCCCCTCTCCAAGGCCGTGATCGCCGTGGTCTCGCTGTTCTACGCCGTCGCGCTCTGGAGCGACTTCTTCAGCGCCATGATCTATCTCAACGACACGGCCAAGTGGCCGATCCAGCTGGTGCTGCGCCAGTTCGTGCTCCAGGGCGAGTCGATGACGCAACTGGCGTCCAACCCGAACCAGCCGCTGCCGCAGCCGCAGACCCTGCAGATGGCGATCACCGTCGTGGCGACCTTGCCGATCCTGATCGTCTATCCGTTCGTGCAGCGCTTCTTCACCAAGGGAATCCTCGTCGGCGCGGTCAAGGGCTGAGCCCGACCACACCCCTCGCAGGCCCCGGATCTCCCGCACTCCACGACGCAGCCCACCCGGCGGCGAGGTCCGGCATGCGCCGAACCTCTCACGTCCACCCATCCGCTCACCGACCACGAAGGACCACGCGCATGAGTCTGCCGAACGTACCCTCCGCGTCCTCCGGACCCTCCCGTCGCGCCGTGCTGACCGGCGTGCTCGGCATCGGTGCCGGACTCACCCTCAGCGCCTGCGGCAGCGGTGGCGGTGGCACGAGCCACGCCCCCGGCGAGGCGTTCAGAACCCCGGCCGCCGGCCCGTCCCCCAGCCCGATCCCGGGCGAGCACCGCGTCCCCGTCGTCGGGGTCCCCGCCGCGTACGACCATTACCCCTCGGCCGCCGAGCAGTTCACCTCGGTCGCCAAGGCCCCGGGCCGCGGCGGCACGATGACGGCGCTGACGCAACTCGCCACCACCCAGCCCCCCGGCCACGGCAGCAACCGCTGGTGGCAGGAGCTGGAGAAGCGGCTCGGCGTCACCTGGAAGCCGACCCTCGTCGGCGGCGCCGACATCGGCGACCGCGCCCAGACCATCATCGCCAGCGGCGACATGCCCGACCTGTTCAACGTCAACCACTACTACTCGCCGGCGATCGACCGCAGCGTCAAGCAGGGCGCGTTCACCGAACTCTCCGACTACGTCGGCGGGAAGGCCATCCTCGACTACCCGAACCTCGCCCGGCTGCCCGCGTGGGCCTGGCGCAACAGCTCCATCAACGGGGGCATATTCGGCGTGCCCCGTCCGACCCCGCTCGTCAACAACGTCGCCTTCTACCGGGAGGACTGGCGCAAGAAGCTCGGTATGGACATGCCGAAGAACGCCGACGACGTGTACACGCTGCTCACCGCGTTCACCAAGTCCCACCCGGCCGGCTCCGGCGGCAAGACGTGGGGCCTCTCCGACCTGAACAGCGGCTTCTTCGCCGCGATGTACCGCGTACCGTCCACCTGGCGTTTGCAGAAGAGCGGCAAGCTCGTCAAGGACCACGAGACCGACGAGTGGGAGGCGATGCTCGCGTACATGCGCAAGCTCTGGATCGGCGGCGCCTTCCACCCCGACGCCCCCACCATGCCCTGGGACCAGCAGCGCCAGAAGTTCCTGGACGGCTCGATCGGCATGCACGCGGAAGGCTTCAACGGCATGGTCGCCGTCGGCGGCGACCTCGGTGTCATCCAGCGCAACAGCCCCGGCGCCGACCTCCAGCCGATGCTGCCGCCCGGCTTCGACGGAGGCAAGCCGCTGATCTCCCAGGACACCGGCTACTGGGGGTACTACAGCATTCCCTCGAAGCTGAGCGGCGACAAGGACAAGGTCCGCGAGATCCTGCGGGTGTGCGACTACTTCGCGGCTCCGTTCGGCAGCAAGGAGTACACCTTCGTCAACTACGGCGTCGAGAACTACCACTTCACCTACACCCAGGACGGATCCCCGAAGCCGACCACCGACGCGCACCGGCTGTCCGAGCTGAGCATGGCCTACATGTGCCAGCCCTCCGAACTCAACTTCTTCTTCGCCGGCCGGCCCGCCCAGGTCGCCCGGGACGCCCAGTCCTTCCTGAACGACGCCATGCCGGTCAGTGAGCCCAACCCGGTGGTCAACCTCTACTCCGAAACCTCCATCTCCAAGACCCCCGTGCTCAAGCAGATCATCGACGACCTCATGATCGCCGTCGTCACCGGTCGCAAGCCCATCGGTGCCCTCGCCGAAGCACGCAGCGACTGGAAGAAGCAGGGCGGCGACCAGATGCGCGACGAGTACGAGAAGGCCCTGGCCAAGAAGAGCTGACCCCCGGCCGCACCGCACGCAGCCCGCACATCCCCTCGCAGGAGTCAACACCGTGACCATCAGCATCGGCGTCGTCGGCGCCGGGCAGTTCGCCCGCGCGTTCATCCCCCTCTTCCAGGCCCACCCCGGCGTCCACGACGTCCGCCTCACCGAGGCCGTGCCCGAGCGCCTGGCGAGCGAGGCCGCGCGCCACTCCGTCGCCACCACCTACGCGTCCTACGAGGACATGCTGTCCTCGGACGTCGACGCCGTCGCCGTCTTCACACAGCGCTGGACGCACGGCCCGCTCGTCGTCCAGGCCCTGGAGGCGGGCAAACACGTCTACTCCAGCGTTCCGATGGCCGTCTCCGAGCAAGAGATCGAAGCCATCGTCGACGCGGTGCGCCGCACCGGGCTCACCTACATGATGGGCGAGACCAGCTACTACAACCCGGCCGCCGTGTACTGCCGGGGGCGCCGGGCCGAGGGCGCGTTCGGCGACATCTTCTACGCCGAGGGCGACTACGTCCACGACATGGACCTCGGCTTCTACGACGCCTACCGCTTCAGCGGCGGCGACCGCTGGAAGGAGACCGCGAGCTTCCCGCCCATGTACTACCCGACCCACGCCCTGGGCGGAGTGCTGGCGGTCACCGGCTCGCACGTCACGTCGGTGTCCTGCCTCGGCGTGAGCGACACCCGCGGCGACGGCGTCTTCGACCGCGCGGTCAGCCGCTGGGGCAACGACTTCTCCAACGCCACCGCCCTGTTCCGTACCGCCGACGGCGGCGTCGTACGCACCAACGAGATGCGCCGTGTCGGCTACCCCTCGCCGCTGCGCGAATCCCGGTTCCGGTTCTTCGGCACCGAGGGCAGCTTCGAGCAGCTCGCCACCAGCACCCTGTGGCAGGACCGCGAAAAGGCGGAGGACATCGAGGAGTTGATGCGTACGGTCCCGACCGCCCGGCTGGACGACGCCTCGCTCGCCGACATCGACCCGTCGCTGCGCGACGCGTTCGTCAGCGGTTTCGCGCCCGTCCACGACATCGGCCGGCTGCCCGCCGAGTTCGCCGGACGTCCCAACGGCCATGAGGGCTCGCACCAGTTCCTCGCCGACGACTTCGTCTCCGCCTGCCTGAGCGGGAATCTGCCGCCGGTCAACGCCTGGACCGCCGCGCGCTACACGCTCCCCGGGCTGGTCGCGCACCGCTCCGCCCTCGAAGGCGGCGCTCAGCTGCACGTCCGGGACTTCGGAGATGCTCCGGCCTGATCCGTCGGGCCCCTGCCTCCGGCCGGCCCCCGACCGTCCTCCCCGGTCGGCGGCCGTCCGTCCGCCACCACCGTCACCCAGACCCGCGTCGCCACCGCACCCGAGGAGACACCGACTTGACCGCGACCACCCCGCTGGCCGTCCAGCTCTACGGCCTCGACAAGGCCATGACCGCCGACCGGCGCGGCACCCTGCGCCGCCTCGCCGAGATGGGATACCCCGGCGTCGAGCCGTACGACGTACTCGGCGACCCTCACGGACTGCGCGCGGAACTCGACGAGTTCGGCCTGAAGGCATGCAGCGCGCATGCCTGGGTCACGGGCGAGCGGCAGACCGAGATCTTCAGGGCGCTCACCGTCGTCGGCACCGACACCGCGATCCTGCCGTACGTCGCCCCGGAACGCTTCGCCGACCGGGAGTCGATCGCCGCGGTGGCGGCCGAGATCAACGCGGCCGCCCGTGCCGCCGCCGACCACGGTCTGCGGATCGGCTACCACAACCACGACTTCGAGCTCTCCACCCTGCACGGCGGCCGGCCGGCGCTGGAGGTCCTGGCCGATCTCCTTGACACCGACGTGCTGCTGGAGGTGGACACCTACTGGGCCGCGACCGGCGGCCAGGACGTCCCCGGCCTGCTGCGCCGCCTCGGCGACCGCGTGCGCCACCTCCACGTCAAGGACGGTCCCGTCAACAAGGACGACCCGCAGGTGGCCGTCGGCAGCGGACGGATGCCGGTACCGGAGATCCTCGCCGCCGCGCCCGCCGCGGAGTGGCACATCGTCGAGCTCGACCAGTGCGCGACCGACCTCTTCGACGCGATGGCGCAGAGCCTCGCCTACCTGACCTCGGACGGTGTCCGGTGAACCAGCACCCCCGCGACCGCAGCGGACCGATGGGCGTGGCCGTCATCGGGTGCGGCGTCATCAGCGACCAGTACCTCACCGCTCTCACGGCCTTCCCCGACCTGCGCGTCCTGATATGCGCCGATCTGGACGAGGACCGGGCACGCGCCCAGGCCGAGCGGTACGGCGTTCCGGCCTCGGGAGGCGTCGCCGAAGCGCTCGGCCACCCCGACGTCGAACTGGTCGTGAACCTCACGGTCCCGGCCGCGCACGCCGAGGTCGCACGCGCGGCGGTCGCCGCCGGCCGACACGTGTGGAACGAGAAGCCGCTCACCGGCGACACCGACAGCGCCCGTGAGCTGCTGGAGGCCGCCGCCGCGACAGGCGTGCGGGTCGGCGGCGCCCCCGACACGTTCCTCGGCGCGGGTGTGCAGACGTCGCTGCGGCTGATCCGCCAGGACGCGATCGGCGCTCCCCTCTCGGCGCTGAGCCTGATGCAGACCGCCGGCCCCGAAGCCTGGCATCCCAGCCCGGAGTTCCTGTTCCGGGCCGGCGGCGGCCCGCTCTTCGACATGGGCCCCTACTACCTGACCGCCTTGGTCAACGTCTTCGGACCGGTGCACCGGGTGAGCGCGGTCGCCACCCGTTCCCGGGAACGCCGGGTCATCGGCTCCGGGCCGCGGGCGGGAACCGACTTCGAGGTCACCGTGCCGACCCATGTCTCGGCCCTGCTCGAGTTCGGCGGTTCCCGCTCCGCCACCACCGTCTTCAGTTTCGAGTCGCCGCAGCTCCGGCTCGGATTCGTCGAGATCACCGGCATGGACGCCACGCTGGTCATGCCCGACCCGAACCACTTCGACGGCGCCACCCGCATCGAGGACGGAGGCCCGAGCCGTCAGGAGAAGGCGGCCGGCGCGGTGGCGGGAAGGGGGATCGGCGTGGTGGACATGGCGCGCTCGATCCGGGCGGGTGTGCCGCACCGGGCCTCGTGTGAACTCGCCCTGCACGTCCTCGACGTGATGGAGGCGATCAGCACCGCGGCGGACGCCTCCCAGCCGGTGGTCGTGGAGAGCCGCTGTCGGGCCCCGGAGCCGCTGCCCGAGGACTGGGACCCGTACGCCGGAACCCTGATCCCCTGAGCACCACAAGACCCGGCCCCGGCCGCGGGGGGGGCCCCCCCCCCCCCGGGGGGCCCCCCCGGGGGGGGGGGGCGCGGGGGGGCCCCCCCCCCCCCCCGGGCGTCACGATCCCGCGCGCGGGGGCCCCCGGGGGCCGGGGGCGGA
>NZ_JBIVUX010000002.1:0-156875 GCF_044757385.1 Streptomyces sp. NPDC091282 | reverse complement strand
GGCCCCGGGTTGGGGCCCCTGCCCCCCCGCCCCCCGCCCCCCCGCGCCCCCCCCCCCCGGCCCCCGGGGGGGGGGGGCCCCCCCCCCCCCGGGGGCCCCCCCCGCGGCCGGGGCCGTCTCATGGCGCCCCCGCACCCTTCCGTGCCTTCACGATCCGGCGCGCGGGCTCCCCGGGTCGCCGTAGACGAAACCGTTGCCGGAGAATCCGACGTAGACCCGGCCGGGCACGTCCATGTCGCCGGTGACGACGTTGATCCCCGCGTAGGAGCAGGCCGGGTACCGCGCTACGAGCGACCACGTGGCTCCCCGGTCGGCGGAGCGCCACACGCCCCAGGTGCCGTGAATGCGCGCGTGCGCGTAGAGCGTCGGATAGCCGCCCCCGGCCGACCTGCCGAAGCCGAACGACCGGGCCTCCTGCACCCAGGGCGCCTTCGTCCAGGAGTCGCCGCCGTCCGTCGTGTACCACAGGCCGCCCTGCGCGGTACTGGCCCACACGTGCCCCGCGTGCCCGGGTACGGCGTGCACCTGACCGAAGACATGGGCGTCCGTGCCGCCGCTGCGGGGCGCGGCGGCGGTCCTCGTCCAGGTGGCGCCGCCGTCGGTGGAACGGTAGAACTCGCCGTCGCCGCGGGTCGTCGCGAGGTAGAAGGTGCCAGGGGTGGCCAGGTCGGCGGTCAGGGCGCGCTTGGTGCCCCACCAGATCATGTCGTGGATGCCGGGCCCCGGGGCGATGCCGGTCGCCGCCGTCCAGGTACGCCCCTCGTCGCGGCTGACGTACGGCACGTTCAGGGGCGTGGGCTGCGCACGGCCCGCATTGGCGGGGTCGGCGGCGTAGTTCGCCGGGATGGTCGGCATCCAGACGATCGACGAGGCGTCGGCCGACACCGCGATGTTGCCACCGTAGCGACGCGTGATGTCGGCCTTGCCGCCGGCGAAGCGGGTCCAGGTGACACCGCCGTCGGTGGAGTAGCCGGAGGCCGGCTCGCTCGTCCAGGTCGCGTCGAGCGGCGCGTACTGGGCCCGGGTGTCGCTGGAGACGGCGACGACGTAGTCCGGTCTGAGCCCCGCGTAGGCGAGGCTCGTGCCGGCGGAGAACTCGTCTGTCAGGACCGGGGCCTTCGGATAGTGGTCCGGGTCGTCGTGCCGGAAGCCGTTCCGGTCGGCGATCGCGCTGAGCGGAGCGCCGCCCGGCGGTGCGATCAGGTCGTAGGCCACGGTCTCCTCGATTCCGGCACTGACGAAGTGCCATGTCACGGAGGTGCCGCGGGAGAAGACGTCGTCGCTGCGCCAGACACCCACGCCCTGCGGGAACCACACCCGGCCGGGACGGGTCGGGTCCATGACGAACGTGCCGGTGGAGAGCCAGCCGCCCTCGGTGGTGCTCCCGGGCCAGGCGATCTCCTCGTCGTCGAGCGTGAACGTCAGCGTCTGCCAGGTGGTGCCGCCGTCGGTGGAACGGAAGAGGTGGCCCGGACGGACGGCGTCGTCCGTGGCGATCAGACGGTCCGGGTCGGCGGGGTCGACGCCGAGGAAGTAGGCGCTGCCCTGTTGCGGCGGTGCCGTGGTCTCTTGCCCGGCTGGAGCGGCGGGGGAGAACCGGCGGATGCCGGCCGGGCTTGTGCCACCGGAGCCGTAGGCGACGTAGAGCGTGCCGTCCGCCGCCGCCTTCACGTCGGTCGGAGTGCGGACGGTGTCGGTGTACACATTCCGCCAGGTGCGCCCGGCGTCGTCGGAGCGGTAGACGCCGGCTCCGGCGACCGTCACCCAGATGCCACGGGTGCGTCCGTGCGTCCGGCCCGTGCTCGGGTCGAACTGGACGGACACCACTCCGACCTTGTCACCGAGCGACCCCGGCGGCACCTGGGCGAGCGGCACCCGGGACCAGTGCCGGGTCCCGTCGGTGCTGACGAACAGGCCCTGGGTGCGGGTGCCGTAGAAGACGACACCGGCGTCCGCGGGATCGACGGCGAGTCGCTCGGGCCCGGTGCGGTAGGCGTTGTTGCCCTCGACCAGCCATCGCCGTCCGCCGTCGCTCCAGTGCCCGCCCCGGTCGTGGCTGGCGAGCACCCGGCCGTCCGGGCTCCCGTCGCCGACGGCCGCGTAGACGACACGGTCGTCGGTGGCGGCGACGGCGACGCTCTCCACGCCGTAGTCCGCGGAACGCGGCGCGGGCACCCGGTCGGCGCGCAGCAGCTGGGTCCAGCTTCGGGTGCGCTCGTCCCACCGGACCAGGCCACCGACGTCCTCCCGGCCGTAGACGACGCCAGGGGTGCGCGGATGCACCACGAGACCGGTGACGAACCCGCCGCCCCCGATCCGCAGCGGCTTCCACCGGTAGGCGTCGGCCGCACGGACCGGCGTCGATCCGGCGCCGGGATCGACGCCCGCGCACCACGCGCTCGTACCAGGGGAGGAGGCGGCGGCCCGCTGAGCCGGCACCGGAGCGACCGCCACCAGCAACAGCCCGGCAGCCACCGCGGCCAGCGACGTCCGGGCCGGCCGCGGAACCCGCACTCCGCCCGTGCCGCCCGCCCTGCCCGCTGGGCGTGCCCCCGGTGCCGAGCCGGCTGCCCGCGCCGCGGACTCCGCCGGCTGCGTGCGTGTTCGTCTGCGGAGCATCCGCCGCATGCGGCTTCCGGCGGATCGTGGATCCGCCGTCGATCGTTCGTACATGCCGTGCCTCCGTGTCCCTGGCACCGTTCCCGCCGGTGCGCCCTGGAAGCGCCCCTGGCCACCGCGAAGACGTCGCTGCGAGGGGCGGGGTGCGATGAGTGCGCGACGCGGCCGTGGCCGCGTCGCGCGGCAGGAGCCTAGGAATCCGCGGGGCGGCGCGGCATGGCGGGCGATACCCGGACCATGGACGCGCGTGCGCGGTCGCCCCCGAGGCTGTCGCCGAACCGGCCCGGCTGCGCCGCCGGTGCACGCGGACATGGACGTCCGTGCCCGGTGCGCCGCGACCGCTGTCCGACACCACCTCGGTCGGCCTACGGTGAGCGGGTCCCACCCGGTGTGCACGGCCTCTTCGGCACCGGACGGCCCCGCCGACGCCACCGATCGGTGGCTCGGCGTCTTCGTGCGCCGGGCGGGCCGCTGCGCACCCTCACCACCACTCCAGGGGTCCCGTGTTCACCGACCTTCCCCTCGCCGACCTGCTGGCCTACCGCTACGACGGTGCCGAGCCCGACGACTTCGACACCTTCTGGGAGGAGACACTCGGCCAGGCACGCCGCGCGGCCGGCCCGCCCGTGCTGCGCCCCGTGCGGACCGGCCTGATCCACGTCGACACGTACGACGTGACGTTCTCCGGTTTCGACGGGCAGCCCGTCCGGGCCTGGCTGTGGCTGCCCAGGGGGGTCCGGCGTCCGGTGCCCGCCGTGGTCGAGTACCTGGGCTACGGCGGAGCCCGTGGCGGTGCGCTCCGGGCGACGCTGTGGTCCTCGCTCGGATACGCCCACCTCCTGATGGACAGCCGGGGCCAGTCCTCGGCCACGGGCGCGGCCGACACCCCGGACGGCGAGATCGGTCCGCAGACCGGCGGCGTACTCACCCGCGGTGTCGCACGGCCCCACGACCACTACTACCGGCGGCTGTTCACCGACGCCGTGCGCGCCGTCGACACGGTCGCCGAACTCGTCGAGGTGGACGCGGACCGGGTGGTCGTCAAGGGCGGAAGCCAGGGCGGCGGAATCGCGCTCGCCGTGTCAGGGCTGCACGAGGGCGTCGCGGGGGCCTGCGTCGACGTGCCGTTCCTGTGCCACGTCCGGCGCGCCACACAGATCACCGACGCCCATCCCTACCGGGAGATCACCGACTACCTCCAGGGCCGCCGGGAGGCCGTCGAGGAGGTCTTCCACACCTTCTCCTATCTCGACGGGGCCAACTTCGCGGCGCGCGCGACCGCACCGGTGCGGTTCTCCGTCGGCCTCATGGATCCGGTCTGCCCGCCGTCCACGGTCTTCGCCGCCTACCACCGCTGGGGAGAGCGGACGACCGAACGCGTCGACAAGGACATCCGGGTCTGGGAGTACAGCGCACACGAGGGCGGCGGCGACCACCAGACCGCGGAACACGCCTCTTTCATCGCCGGGTTGACGGCCCACCGGCCCGCCTGAGCTGTCCCGCCGCGCACCGGGCACCGACATCACCGGATCCACCGCACTTCAGGAGTACCCATGACGCTCAGGTCAGCCGTCGACACCGGATGGCGCCTCGAACTCACCGAACCCGCCGCCGACGCACCCGCGGAACTGCGCGGACGCAGCGTGCCGGCCGCCGTACCCGGATGCGTGCACACCGACCTGATGGCCGAAGGGCTCCTCGCCGACCCGTACGTCGGTCTCAACGAGGCCGACCAGCACTGGATCGGACGCTCCGGCTGGACCTGGACGACCTCCTTCGACCTGCCGCCGACGCCCGGTGACGACCCACGGCGTGAACTGGTCTTCCACGGCCTGGACACCGTCGCGGAGATCAGAGTCAACGGCCACGTGGTCGGCCGAGCCGCAGACATGCACCGCACGCACACCTTCGACGTGACCGACGCCGTCACCCCGACGGGCAACGAGCTGCGCGTCCACATCTCCTCCGTCTACGCGTACACCGAGGCCCGCCGCGCCGAACGGGGCGAGCTGCCGTCGACGTACGACGAGCCGTTCAACTACGTACGCAAGATGGCGGCCAACTTCGGCTGGGACTGGGGTCCCACGCTCGTCACCGCGGGTATCTGGAAGCCTGTCGAGCTGCTCAGCTGGAGCGGCGCCCGGCTCGAGAGCGTCGTACCGGCCGTCGATGTGCCCCTCCCCGGCCGGGACGGCCCGGGGACCGTGACCGCGGCGGTCCGGATCCGGCGCGCCCCGGGAGCAGAGGAACGCGAGCTGCGGATCGACGCCCACGTCGGGGGCCATGGCGCCGCGGGGCGTGTCGGACCCGGCGAGTCCACCGCGACCGTCACCGTCGACATACCGGACGCCCGCCTCTGGTGGCCGATCGGCATGGGTGAACAGCCCCTGTACGAAATGGAGATGACGCTCGGCGACGCCGAGGGGGCCCTCGACTGGTGGCGGCGCCGGATCGGGTTCCGTACGGTCGCCCTGAACACCGACGCCGACCACGCCGGGACTCCGTTCGAGATCCTCGTCAACGGCGCGCATGTGCCGGTCCGCGGCGTCAACTGGATCCCCGACGACTGCTTCGTCTCCCGCACCGGCCGCCCCGAGTACGCCGCGGCCCTCGACCACGCCGTCGAGGCCAACGTGAACCTCGTCCGCGTCTGGGGCGGCGGCATCTACGAGAAGGACGAGTTCTACGACCTGTGCGACGAGCGAGGCCTGCTGGTCTGGCAGGACTTCCTCTTCGCCTGTGCCACCTACAGCGAGGAGGAGCCGCTGCGCGGCGAGATCCTGGCCGAGGCGCGCGACAATGTCGTACGGCTCGCGCCGCACCCGAGCCTCGTCCTGTGGAACGGCAACAACGAGAACCTGTGGGGGCATCGGGACTGGGGCTGGCACGAGATCCTCCAGGGCCGCTCCTGGGGGCTCGGCTACTACACCGAGCTGCTGCCCGCCGTCGTCGCCGAGCTCGACCCCACCCGCCCCTACTGGCCCGGCAGTCCGTACTCCGGCTCGCAGGACCGCCACCCCAACGACCCGCTGCACGGCCCGATCCACATTTGGGACGTGTGGAACGAACGGGACTGGACCGCCTACGCCGAGTATCAGCCGAGGTTCGTCGCCGAGTTCGGCTTCCAGGGACCGGCGTGCCGGCCCACCGTCCTGCGCGCCGTGAACGACGCACCCGCGGTGCCGTTCGGCCCGGTCGCCGACGCCCACCAGAAGGCCAAGGACGGGGTCGTGAAACTGGCCCGCGGCGTCCGGCCGCACCTGCCCGAACGCCGCCGCACCGATCCGGAGGTGGAGATGTCCGACTGGCTCTACCTGGCTCAGCTCAACCAGGCTCGGGCCGTCCGGTTCGGCGTCGACCACCTGCGCGGGCAGTGGCCGCGCTGCTCCGGCACGGTGCTGTGGCAACTCAACGACTGCTGGCCGGTGACGTCCTGGTCCGCGGTCGACGGGGACGGCCACCGCAAGCTCATGTGGTACGCCCTGCGCGCCGCCTACCGGCCGCGGCACGCGGCGGTCTCTACGGCCACCGGAGGACGCCCCTTCGTGCGCCTCACCAACAACGGGGCCGACACCTGGCGCACCGATCTGACCGCGCAGGTGCACACGGTCGCCGGTGAGCTGCTCGCCGAGGACACCCATGTCACCGTCCTCGCGCCGGGCGCCACCGCGGCCCTGCCGGTCACTCTGCCACCCGTCCGGCCCTCCCGCGGCGGGCGCGCCGCACTGGTGGTGACCGTCCGAGACGACACCGGCGTCCTCCACCGGACCCTCACCGAGGAGGACATCGCCGCTGATCTGCCCCCGGCCCGGCTCACCGCCGTCACCGAGCCGGCGCCGGGCGGCGACGGCGTACTCGTCCGGGTACGGGCCCACACGCTGCTGCGTGACCTGGTCCTCAACGCCGACCGCCTCGACGACTCGGCCGTCGTGGACGAGCAGATGATCACGCTGCTGCCCGGCGAGGAGCACGTCTTCCAGGCACGCACCACCGCCTCGGCCGACGACCCGCGCTGGCTCCACCCCCTGACCCTGCGCTGCGTGAACGATCTGACGGAGGAGGGCTGAGCGGGCCGACGTCCGCCGGGTGACCGGGGGAGCGAGCCGGCCTGTGTCGGCTCGCTCCCGTCAGGAACGGGTGATCAGGAGCACTTGGTCCCGGCCGTCGTCGGGAGCGTCGCCCGCCGCGGTGAAAACCCGGCCCGCGCACTGCTCCCGAGGCCCGGACAGCACGCCCGTCCGAGGGTCGTAGACGCGGACCACGGCGTCGGAGGCGGGCAGCCCGGCCTCCGGCGTCAGCTCCACCGGACCGCCCACCGGCAGGTAGACCACCACCGTGCCGTCGTCGGCGTCGTGCAGGACCAGAGGCGTCCGGCCGGGCGCCGTCGGCTGCCCGGCCACCAGATGCGGCGCGGGACGCAGCCGGTGGAACGCCACGTGCGCACGGAAGAAGCGGGCCAGGTGCATCAGGGCGGCCACGCCCTCCTGGTCGTGCGTCAGGTCGAGGAACGGGCCCCAGGTGTTGTCGAAGCCGTGCACCACGCCGAGACCGGACATCGCCCCGCGCCAGGCGCCCCGGCGGGTGTGCTCGGGATCGCAGTGCTCGTGCAGCGGCAGGCGCAGCGGCAGCGCCGGATTGCGTTCGTAGCCGTACTCGGACAGCAGCGCCGCACCGTGCCAGCCGGCGAGCAGCTCACCGGTCCGGGTCTCCAACCCGGTCGCCAGAAATCCCTCGGCGGCGTCGTGACTGCCCCAGGACTGGACCATGACGGCGTCCACGGCGTCCGGGTCGACGGCGAAGCGCTCGGCGAACGGCGGGCCGGGCGGACCGTTGTGGACGGCCACCGTCTTCCCGTGCGGTGCCAGTTCCTTCACCCGGCGTGCCATGCGCAGCGCCCAGAGGTCGGCGACGCGGCTGTGGCTCGGGACGCCGTCGGGGTAGTACTCGTACTCGTTCATCACCGTCCAGATCCAGACGCCGGGGAAGGCGTCGTAGCGAGCCACGAGATGGCGCAGCCACAGGTCCTCCCATTCGGCGGTGAACACCCCGCGGGCGTTGAACGGGAACTCCATCCCCCAACCCTCGACGATCACTTCCAGCCCGATCCCGATGCGGGAGGCCTCGGCGACGATCCGGTCGACCGTCTCGAACCACGCCGGATCGAACCGGTCGAACATCGGACACTGCGGGCTGCCGCCCCACGGCCAGCACGAACGGGTCTGCCAGTCGCTGAACCCCTCCGGCGGATGAAACGGGCTGACGTGCGCACGGACACGCACCAGATCGAAACCCTGGGCCCGGCGGCGCTCCAGGTAGGGCACCACGTCTGCCCCGCAGTGCGCCATGCCGAAGAGGTGGTAGGCCGTGTCACCGAGGACGAACACCGGGCTGCCCCCGCCGTCCACGAACCCCCGTCCGGTGCCCGGTTCGGCCCGCAGCGTGCGGTGTACCCAGCCGTCCTCTACGGCCTCGAACCGGCCCTCGGTGTCCAGTCCTTCGTCGTACGGCCGGGAGGCCGTCCGGACCCGCCAGGTGCCCGCCTCGCCGGGGCTGAACCGGACTCGGAAGCGCCGGCCGTCGAAGAACCCCTCGATCTCCTTCTCCGCGCCCGACGGCCCACGGAAGCGGGCCGTCACCACCACCCCTGTGTACGGATCGGCGTGGGAACGGCGGGCGTCGAGCAGCCACTCGCCCACCGAGCCGAGCGGCACCGTCCGCGGGGCCCGCTCCGTGTCGATCCCGGTCATGATCCGTCCTCCCTCCCGGCGTGCGCCGGACCCGGCCATCGTCGGCCGGAGCAGGCCGACGCGACCATGGCGGACGCGCACCGGCCCATGGACGATCGGGCCGCGGCGGTCCCCCGTCAGGCGAGGCCGGGGCCCTGCCGACGTTCCTGGAGCGGCTCGCATGACACGGATTGACCGGAGCATGGACGATCGTGCCGGTCCGCCAGCACCTCCGCATCACGCCGGGACGCCGGGGGCAGTACTCGGCCGGAACCGATGAGCCGGACGCCGGGACCCGCCGACGGCGAATCCGCCGGCCCGACCGTTCCGCAAGCACCGGCCGCGACCCGCGCTCCCGCGCCCGGCAGGTGCGAACGGCTGCTGCTGCCAGGCCTCATGCCCCGATCCGACGGGCCGCCGGCGGAGCGGCGGAACGACACCGAACCTCAGGAGCTGCTGATGTCCGACCTGACCCGCCGCACCTTCCATTCACTCGCTCTGCTGCCCGTCGGAACCGCACTGCTCGGTCCCCCGTCCGCCGTGGCGGGGCACCCGGCCGCGGAGCACGGGGAGCCCACCAGGCATACCTTCCGCTCGGGCCTCCAGGACCTCCTCGACCTGCACGGCGTGCCCACGGACGCCTACCCTCATGCGCTCAACCTCTTCTGCGATCTCGGTGCCTGGCACGCGTACGGCATACCCGGCCCCACCGACACCGCGTACCTCGGCGGGTTCAGCGGCCCGCTCTACCTCGCCGAGGAGTTCCCCTGGTACCTCAGCAGGGCCTTCAGTGTCTTCGGGCTGACCGACCAGAAGACCGGATCACCGGTTGACCTGGCCCGCGACCCCGTACCGCGGCTGCACAGCGCCCCCGGAATCCTGACGCAGTCCTACGCCGTCGACGGACTGCGGATCACCCTGGAGCTGCGGTACTCCTCGCACCGCACGGCGCTGGTCCGGGCGGCGGTCGTCAACGAGAGTCACCGCCCGCGTGTCCTGCGCGCCCACTGGAACGGGGCGTTGCTGCGGCACGACACCGAACCCATCCGCAGTGCGCCCGCGCTCCGGGCGACCACGGACGGCGTCGCCGTGACCTTCGCCGAGGTCCGCCTCCAGAGGGACTACCTCACGACCACCCAGACCCGCTTCGAGGTCGTCCAGTCCGTTCCCGTGCACACCCTGGTCGACGGCGACGCCTACCGAACCACCGCCCGTCGCGCCACCCCGCTCCCGCCGGGCCGGGAAGCGACCTTCGCCTGGACGGAGAGCTACACCTTCACCACCGCCGAGGCGAGAGCCGCACGCGAGGCAGCCCGCGCCGTGCTGACCCGTCCCGGGCGCGAGGCGGCCCGCGGCGACGAACGCTGGCAGGACTACCTGCAGCACTCCTTGGACGGCGTCTCCGCCGAACGCCGCAGGGCCGGAGCCAAGGCAGTCCAGACCGTCGTCAGCAACTGGCGCAGCCCGGCGGGGGCGTTGCGCTCCGACGGGGTCACCGGCGCCATCACCGCCGGCACGTTCGCCACCGGACTGTGGGCCTGGGACGCCTGGAAGACGGCCGTCACCGTCGCCCTTTTCGATTCGCGGCTCGCCGCATCGACCGTCGAGTCCGTCTTCGACCACCAGATCACGAGCGAGGACCCGAGACGTCCCTGGGACGCCGGAATGATCCCCGACGTCGTCTTCTACGACGACCCCGCGCACGGCGGCACCCTGTGGAACGAGCGCAACTCCAAGCCTCCGCTGGCTGCCTGGGCGTCCTGGCGGGTGTACCAGCGTGGTGCGGACCTCCCCTTCCTGCGCCGCATGTACCCGAAGCTCCTGGCGCACCACGACTGGTGGTACCGCAATCGGGATCACGACCGTGACGGCCTCGCCGAGTACGGCGCCACGCTCGACCCGGGCAACGACAGCACGGAGGAACGCCGGGCGGCGGCCAGCTGGGAGAGCGGCATGGACAACGCACCCCGCTTCGACGACGCCGGCGTGGTCACCACCACCGACCCGCAGGGCGTTTCCGTCGGCTACAGCCTCACCCAAGCCTCAGCGGACCTCAATTCCTATCTCTACGCCGAGAAACGCGCCCTCGCCCGTATCTCCCGCGCCCTCGGCCGACGAGAGGCGGGGCGGACCTTCGACCAGGAAGCCGACCGGTTGCGGGACGCCGTACGCGCCCGCATGTGGGACCCGGCCACCGGATGGTTCTACGACCTGGGCGCGGACGGGCGCCTGATCACCTCGGCCGGCAAGGGCATCGAGGGCGCGATCCCGCTCTGGACCGGCCTCGCCTCGGCCCGACAGGCGGCGGCCGTCCGCGCCTCGCTGACCGACCCCGAACAGTTCGCCACGCCGTTGCCGTTGCCCACGGTCTCCCGGCAGAGCCCAGACTTCGACCCGACGGGACCGGGCTACTGGCGGGGCCCGGTCTGGCTCGACCAGTTCCTCTTCACGGTCAGCGGCCTGCGGACCTACGGTTATGACCAGGACGCCGAAGCGCTGACCGAGGCAGGGCTTCACCACGCCGAAGGGTTGCTGGGCGACGCCCCGATCCGCGAAAACTACCACCCGCTCACCGGAGCCGGTCAGAATACGACCAACTTCACGTGGTCCGCGACGGCCCTTCTCGAACTGCTCCGCGGAGGCATCGCGCGAAACGACTGACAGGGCGCCGTTCACGGAGCAGGGGCAGCACCTAGTGTCCGGACGATCATATGATTGCTCCGAGCCCGAGTTGTTGATGTGGACATGGGGCAGGGTCTGGAGCACCGGCGCTGGGGTGGTGCCGTTGGCGGCGAGGTGCCACATTCCTTCGGAGACAGGTGTCTCGTAGGCAGCCACGGTCCAGACTGTCTCGTGGGGATATGCCTCATGTGCGCCTTCGATGCGCGGGGTCTGGGACCCGTGGACGGCGTGTGTAAGCCATCGCGTGGCTGAACATGGCCTGCCTCCCACGTCTGCAGAACCGACTCACCAACATCGGGCTAGGTCGTAGGGCAAGAGGACCGGCGCGTCTTCTGCACCAGCCTGCCGTCCAACTCTCCGCAACAGGTGCTGCCGAGCGGGGCCTTGACCACGACGGGGCGGGCCAGCGCATGCGGGCCATGCGAGCGACCTAATCCCAGGCATCAATCGCGTTACGGAAATGCTTCCACCTCGCTAGCCGTTCGTGGCACCAGCGTCGCCGAAAGTGATGGACCGTGCATGGCCGCGACGTTCCGCGGCTGTCTGTCGCGCACTCGCGAGTGGGTGAAAATGTAAGAGAGGGCACTCTTCCGCCCCGGTCCGTCGGGACCGGTCTGTGGTGAGTTCCGAGTCGAGCCGGGAGGCTCCGGCCTCGGGCCCTCAGACCGCCCCGGCCAAGGCGAGTGCCGCGCCTTCGATGTGGGAAGCGTCGATTCCGGCCGCGTTCAGCAACTCCGCTGACGTTCCCGAGCTGGGCATCTCCCTGACGCAGAGGTGGATCAGGCACAGAGGCTGTGTGATGCCCGAGGCGATCAGGGCGTCCACGACCGCGGAGCCCAGCCCGCCTTCGGGGTGGTGGTCCTCCGCCACCACCAGGCGACCGCCGGTCTGGGACACCGCGGACTGGAGTACGTCCGTATCGACCGGTTTGACCGAGTAGAGGTCGATGACCCTGACCCTGACTCCGGCCTCCTCCAGGGCGTCTGCGGCGTCCAGGCACTGATGCAGCGTCACGCCGGCGCCGATGAGGGTGACCACGTCGTCCGGGCTCGATCGCAGAACCTTGGCTCCGCCCACGGGGAACGTCTCGCCGTCGGCGTACAGGACCGGGTAGGCGCCGCGGGTGGTCCGCATGTAGGTGATGCCCTCTGTATCCGCCATTTCCCGAACCAGCGCGGCCGTACTGGTCGCGTCGGACGGATACAGCACCGTGGACCCTTGTACGGCCCGCATCATCGCGAGATCCTCCAGCGCCATCTGCGACGGTCCGTCGGCGCCGATCTCGACACTCGCGTGCGATCCGACCAGACGAAGGTCCGTCCGGGAGATCGCCGCCATCCTGATGAAGTCGTAGGCCCGGGTGAAGAATGCGGCGAAGGTCGAGGCGAACGGCACATAGTGCCGAACACTCAGCCCCACGGCGGATGCGACCAACTGCTGCTCGGCGATGAACATCTCGAAGTAGCGGTCGGGATAGGTGTGAGCGAAGAGGTCGGCGTGGGTGGAGTTGCTCACTTCGCCGTCTAAGGGCTGTCCCGCTATTCGCGCGTCCACACCCCTCGTGTGGTCCGGCAGCACTGACTGGGCGGCCGACTGGCCAGATCGGGCACCAGGAATCCGGTTGGGCCCGGCCACGGACGGTGCATACCCTGTCCGACTATGTGCTACCACGCGTTCAACGGCGCCTTCCGGCACTACGTGTGCATCGCGTGCCGACTCTCCTTCAAAGGCAGCACCTGGCCGATCCGGAAGCGCATCTGTCCTGGCTGTCGTGAACAGCTCGTCTTCGCCGGCTACGACTTCGCCGCGCCCCGGCGACGCGACACGAAGGCATGGTCCGTCGTTGCGACCGTGCTCGCGGAGGGGCTGACCTACGATCACCGACCTGGCTGCGGCTGCTCGCCGCTTCCCTCCTTCCGGCCCCGGACCCGAGCTCAGGTGCGTGTCCGGCGCCGTGCAGCCGAGCGCCTGGGCCTGCCTCTGTCGGTGACCCTCGCTCGCCGCGACGCCTTCACCGCGGAGAGCCGCGACGAACAACAGCCCTCTCCGTCGGGCGCGAAGCGCGATACGACCTGAGCGTCGCGTCGACGCGGCATGCCGCGCTGGCGATGTGAGCAATCAGGGCATAGGTCGCCCTGAGAGGATCCCGCTGTGGCTGGAGTGATCACGGCAGCGGAACCGTCCTGGATATCCCCGTTCACTGGGCTGCGTTTGGGCGATTGTCACGCTTTTGCGCCGAGAGGGCGCTGATCGGACTCGCCGAGGGCGTCCCTGGTCACTGCCGCTGGAGGACCGGGTGCTCCTGGTCGCTGCATATTGGCGGACCAACCTGACGCTGCGGCAGCTCGCCCCACTGTTCGGCATCTCCAAGTCATCCGCCGACCGCATCATCGACCACATTGGGCCACTGCTGGCACTCAAGCCGCGGCAGCGCTTCCACTCCGACACCGTGCTCATTGTCGACGGCACGTTGGTTCCTACTCGGGATCACAGCATCGCCGAGCAGTCCAAGAACTACAGGTACTCGACCAACCACCAAGTGGTCGTCGACGCTGACACACGACTGGTCGTCGCGGTCGGACGACCAGTGCCGGGCAACCGCAACGACTGCAAGGCGTGGGCAGATTCGGGTGCGAGGGCAGCTGTCGGCAGTACCACGACCATCGCCGACGGCGGCTACCAGGGCACTGGCCTGGTGATCCCGCATCGCCGGCCCGCCGGCGGCAAAGTGTGCGGATGGAAGCATGAGCACAACCACTCCCACAAACAGGTCAGGGCCCGCGTCGAGCACGTCTTCGCCCGCATGAAGACCTGGAAGATCCTTCGTGACTGCCGACTCAAGGGCGACGGCGTCCACTACGCGATCCTGGGTATCGCCCACCTGCACAACCTTCGCCAGGCCCGCTGATCGGACGGGCGCCCGGCTACCAGGAGCACACAAGATCAATTGCGGGACAGCCCTTAGTAGGAGGGCAGTACGTCGCGCCCGACGGACAACTCCACCTCTAAGATCATCTCGGAGAGGGAGCCCAACAGCTCTGGCAGCGACCCGTTGGGCCGCCCCGAAGTACGTCATCGCGCCCACCTCGGCGGTCACGTCGTCGATGTGCGAGAGAGGCGTCCGGCACTACTCAGGATCTGTGGCCGCGTCACTGGGCTGCCTGTCGGCGATAATTAATCAGGACTCCGGGTGGCGGGCTTCGTGGTGCTCAGCGTGATGGCGAATTTGGGTAGAGGAGGCAGCTCCTGTCGCGACGGCGGACTGCTTGGCAAGTGCGTAGCATTCGGAAAATGGGTACGCGGCATTGATTCAGCGGCGAAAACCGCCATCTACGCCGACGTTTTGAAGCGCATTCCCTAATGAGTCATGTAGCGAGCGGCAGTGACATGCCTTGTCCAGGCTTGACGGCCGCTCGGTGATCACCTGCCCCTTTAGATCTTCTGCCGTTAGTAATCCGGTGCAGGTCCAGCATCGGATTGGTCAGCTGCGGTTGAGAATCAGAATTCCCTCGTTCGGCCGATCCACTTGGGGCCTGAGCTGCGGTGGCAGCGACCTGTGCGCGTGTGCGTCAACTGCGCGGCGGCTCGGCAGGCTTGACGGAGCACGATGCTGGGCGTTTCATTCGGGGCGAAGCGCTGGCCTCTTCTGCCACAGGCCCCGAGCGTCTGCCGTCAGGCGCTTCTTCGGCGCCTACGGTCTCTTCGCTCAAACCGTGGGATCGTCCCCCCCGTGACCCTTGTCTTCTCGTTGGTTCGATCGCCCTCTACCGCGATCGACCCTGCCTGGTGCCCGAAGCCAGTCGCTCTCAACGCCCCTATTCGACAGGAGTGATCATGAACAATTCCGACCGGTCTCAGCTGGACGCGCCTTCCGGTCTCGACCGCCGCGGGGTGATGCGCGGTGCGACGCAGCTGGGGCTGGCGGGCCTCGCTGCGGGTGCGGTGCTGGGCGCCGCGGAGCCGGCTGCTGCGGCTGCGCAGCCCCGGGACGAAGCGGTGGCCCAGGCGTCGGCCGGGGCGGTCAGTACCCACGAGTCGTTGGTCGTCCATGTGCGCGACGCCTCGAAGGGCGAAATGGACCTCTTTTACGGAGAGCGGCACCACCACGTAGTCGACAGGGAGCTGGCTGCAGCTCTGCTGCGCCACACGCGCTGATCCGGCGCCACCCCGCTCACCAGGCAGCTGATGCTGCCCGTTCAACGAATCCAGCGACACAAGTGAGGTTTTGATGTCCTCCCACCGTGAAGCACCGGAGATCTCCAAGGACCCGGTCGCCGACAGCACCGACGTCTACGCCTTCGTCAGCCCCGACGCTCCGGACACCGTCACGCTGATCGCCAACTACATCCCGCTGCAGAACCCCGCGGGAGGGCCGAACTTCTACGAGTTCGGCGACGACGTGCTCTACGAGATCCACATCGACAACGATGGCGACGGCCGCGCCGATGTCACCTACCAGTTTGAGTTCACCACCAAACTGCGCCATCCGGACAGCTTCCTCTACAACACGGGGCCGATCCTGAGTCTGGACTCACCGAACTGGAACCGGTATCAGACCTACACCCTCACCCGCTACGAGAGCAGCGGCCGGCGGTCGGTGCTGGGCCGGCACCTGACCTGCCCCCCCTGCAACATCGGCCCGCTGTCCACTCCGAACTACCAGCGGCTGGCCGAGCAGGCGGTGCACACCCTGGGCAAGAACCGCACCGTGTTCGCCGGGCAGCGCGCCGAGGGCTTCTACGTCGACCTGGGCGCCATCTTCGACCTCGGCAACCTGCGCCCGTTCCAGAACCTGCACAACCAGTTCGGGATGAGCGTCTTCACCCAGCCGGCCGACGGCGTCAACACCACCAAGGAACTCAACGTCCACTCGCTCGCCATCCAGGTTCCCATCACCGACCTTACGCACCACGGCCGCCGAGGCAGGGACGCCACCGACCCGCACGCCACCATCGGGGTGTGGACGTCCGCAAGCCGCCGCCGCGCCCGCGTCATCGAGCCCCGGCAGGGCCGGGACCTCGAGACCGGCCCTTACACCCAGGTCTCCCGCCTCGGAAACCCCCTCTTCAACGAGGTCCTGGTTCCACTCGGCCACAAGGACGAGTGGAACGCCCTGCCGCCGGCCGACGACAAGCGCTTCGCCACCTACGTCGCCCACCCCGAACTGGCCAAGCTGTTCCCGACCCTCTACCCCGGGGTCTTCCCCCACCTCGACGCCTACAACAAGTCCGGCAAGCCCCGCGCCGACCTGCTCGCCATCCTCCTCACCGGTATCCCCAAGGGCGTCGTCCCGGGCTTCCAGAACTACACCGGCCCCACCCAGGCCGACATGATCCGCCTCAACACCGCCATTCCTCCCGCCAAGAAGCCCAACATCCTGGGTCTCATCGGCGGAGACCCGGCAGGTTTCCCCAACGGCCGCCGCGTTTACGACGACGTCGTCACCGTCGAACTGCGTGCCCTGGCCGGCGCCACTCTCCCGCTCGTCGAGAACTACACCCCCGACGCAGCAGCATCCAAAGTGACCGACGGCCTCACGCCGGCAGACGTCACCAACCCCTACCTGGACTCCTTCCCCTACCTAGGCGTCCCCTACGACGGCTACCACCACCCTGCCTCCTGATCCCCGGAAGTCCGGCGGGGCCGTCCCTTCTGACAACGGCGGCCCCGCCACCACTCCCCAGCGAAGAGAGCCCCGCATGCAGCACCACACCTCCCACGCCTCCACCCAGGGCAGCGTTGTCCTGGACATCGGTGAGGACACCGCAGCGCTCATCATCCACACCGCGCCCGAACACGAAGGGGTCGAAATCCACGTCAGCCCCGTGGACCGGCCCGAGCAGCGCACCCACGCCGCCGTACGCAGCCGCCTTCTTGCCGACCGAACGATCCACTGCGTCCTCATCTCCTCTCTGCCCGCTGGCACGTACACCGTCTGGAAAAGCGACGGCACTCCCCACGGCACCGCCCGCCTCATCGGAGGAACCGTCGCCGAATATCACTGGTAATTAGCGCACTTGTCAGGGGTGCGCGGTGGGCCGCCCGCCGCAGACTGATCGGCGAGCACACTGCGGCCCCTCACTCGTCCAGCCCGCGTGCCGATGCACCAGAGAGCCGCTGCCTCATGTATCCCGATGGCTTCGACATCACGCCACCCACGAATGCCTTTGTTCCCGTCCCGGGCTGCTGGGTTTGCGCAGTCCTCGCCGCGGTCACCCGATCGGCATGGAGTGGTGATGGTGGCCTGACACTTCGCGACTGGCTGTCGGTAACTGCCAGCGGAATGAGCCATCGCGTGACTGAACACGGCCTGCCTCCCACGTCGGCAGAACCGACTCACCGACATCGGGCTCTGTCGTAACGGCAAAGGGACCGGCGGGCATTCTGCACCAGCCTGCCGTCCAACTCACCGCAACAGGTGCTGCCGAGCGGGGCCTGGACCACGACGAGGCGGGCCAGTCCACTGTGACGTGGCAGTGAGAGGCTGTCCATTACGGCCAGGTATGGGGACAAGCCGACGCATCCAGACCTGATGACAGCCAAAAAGGTGGCGGCACCCAATGGTCACCGGTCCCGACACGCGGGACTTGAGCCTGCGGCTCGGCCCGGCTCCCCGGCATGCTGGACGAGACTTGGGAGGTGGGTGGTGGTTCCGTGCATGCCGCTACAGCCGCGGGATGACGCAGCGGACGGGTCTGGGTACCGAGCGGCTGCGGTACACGCCCGAACTCAGATCTGTGCGTTCCTGTCCGCTGTCGGGCTGGCCGATGAGGAGACGGGAGACCTCTTCGATGCGCACCAGAACGACTCCCTCAGACCCTTCCGACGGCTGCGCCTCTGATGTCTCCGTCAGGTGAATGGTCTTTTTGTGGAGCAGCCAGGGCCGGTCTTTCCTCCTGTCGGCCGGTGAAAGACGGCGTGGGCCGCCAAGAGGCACGCGCAGACGGTTGCGGGATGGAGCTGCATCCGCTGGGGCCCGGATTCCGCTGCAGCCGGAGGTTGCGTCGTATCAGGCCCCGGAGATCAGTCAGGTCTCGTGCGATCGCCTCGTCGGTGGAGCGTGCGGCACACCGTCAACTACTCACGCGCGTTGATCAGCTCTCACGAATGACGCGGTAGACGTGGGTGTCTACGGCTATGGCGGGGACGGATAAGAGGGCCGTCACAGCTCGACGATGGCAAGGGGCGGGCTGGTCGGGCGGCGTGAGCCACCCGCGGGTTCGGTGGTGATACCGACCGCTGTGGCGCGGCCGAGGGCGCCGAGCAGGATGCGGGCCTGGCGTCCGCCCGATCCGGAGAGCAGGCCGGCCGGCCGGTAGACACCGTTGTTGGCGTACCACAGCTGGTAGACCTTCTCCTGGCCGAGAGCCGGGAGACCTGACGCGATGAACGCCGTCTTCCCTTCTTGCCGTGAGACGACCACTCCGGCCTGAGCGCCGTTGCTGAGTGCGCTGGTGCGCAGCGTGGCGTCGGGAGCCGTGAACACTTCGGCCAGTGCGGCTGTGCTCTGCTGCTCTCGGAGCGCGGTGTGCTCCGCGTTCCGTACTTGCTCATGCTGCAACCAGGCAGTCGTGCCACTCGCGGCGGTGGCCGCGACACATGCGGCGAGCGCCCAGGGCAGGAGTCGGTGTCCGCGGCGCGCACGAGGGGGAAAAGTCTCCTGCTGCGTGCGGCGGATCTCGTCAAGGAGGCGCGAGCGCGCCCCGTCGTCCGGAGCGAGCGCGCCGCCCTCGGCGAGCCCGACGACCGCTTCCATGAGCTGTTGGGCCTCCCTTCGGCAGCTGTCGCAGGCTGCCAGATGGGCTGCGAAAGTGGCCCGTTCACCGGGCGGGAGGGCGTCTAGTACGTAGGCGCCCACGGCTTCGTGGAGGTTGGGCTCGGCCTTCATTCCCCTGCCTCCAGACACTCACGCAGACGGTGCAGACCCGTACGCATCCGGGTTTTCACTGTGCCGGCCGGTCTGTTCAAGGCCCGGGCGACCTCCTCGTAGGTGAGACCTTCGTAGTAGGCCAGCACCAGGGGGACCCTCAGGTCACGGCCGAGGGCCGCCAGGCAGCGGTACAGCCTGAGTTGCTCGTCCCGGTCTTCGACCAGCTCAGCCACCATGTCGAAGGGCCTTTCGCTGTTGCACAGCGCCGCCCTGCGCTCACGCTCGGCCGAAGCCTGCGCCGAACGCACCCGGTCCACTGCCCGATGGTGAGCCAAGGAGAACACCCACGTCCTGGCCGACGCACGCTCGGGATGAAACCGGGCCGCGGTACGCCAGACTTCGATCATGACCTCCTGCGCGACTTCCTCAGCCTGGGACGCGTCGCGCACCACGCGCAGGACCAGACCTCGCACCGAGCCGGACAAGCCGTCGTACAGCAGAGCGAATGCCTCCTCGCTGCCATGTGCGGTCTCGGTCAGGTACCTGTCGAACCGCTGGTCGACGGCGGACCTCTGCCTGTGCATTCCTGTCGGTCCTCTCCCGCCGTCGCGCGTTTCGACCTGGCCTTCGCCTTCAGCCTGGTCTCCTGGCCGCTTCATCGCACCCGCTGAGACGGGGATGCCGGGGAGTCCGTCCGTTCGGCCCTGTCTCCGCGGAGTCGCTGCCTGCTCGTAGAGGACCTCGACCTGCCGGCGGGGCGTGTGATGATTCGCTGCACGATCCCGGGTACGAGCACAGGCCGGGATGGTCACCTGGTTGTGCCGTCACTGACGAAGAGATCCGCCCACACCACGTGCCCCTCTGGTGTCGGCCGCTCGCCCCATCGGCTGGACAGAGCATCGACCAGATACAGGCCCCGGCCGGACTCTTCAAGCGTGAAGGACGGGTGTCTCCACCTGGCCCGCTGCACCTTGCTGTCGAAACTCGGACCGTGATCGATGACTTTCACTCTCAACATGGGTCGCCGACGGAACCGGCGGCGTAGCGCGCATTCGACGTGTACGGGTGGACGGCCGTGGCGAAGGGCAGTCGACAGCAGTTCACTGGCGACCACGGTGGCGTCGTCTGCGAGATCCTCCATCTGCCAGCGCGCCAGGCAGGCGCGCAGGTCTCCACGCAGCACTGCGGTGGAATCGGCCGAGGCGTAGCAGAGCCGGTAGGAATCGAGGTACATCGCGAACACCTTCAAGGGGCTTGCCGAGAATTCGTTGCCGGCAGCGCTGCGGATTCCCTCTCGGGTCGGCATGGGGGCAGGCCCGGCCCCTGTCTGCACGGGACTCAGCTCAGCAGCTTCGCGTCCGATCCTGCGGGAGGTGAGATCGCCCTCATATGTTCTGCGAACACGACGCAGCCGCGACAAAAGTTGCATAGGTGACCAAACCATGGCGTCTCTGGTTCCGAATCACAGGCATGGATTCTCCGGGATTCGGGAGGAGATGTATCGGATGCGACCACTGAAGATGAAGAGGCTCGCCGTCCTGGCGGCAACGGGTGCGATGCTGGCCGGCGGTGCAGCCATCGGCACCGCCGGCACTGCCGTGGCGTCCGTACCCGCCTCCGCGCCCGCCTCACTCGGCCAGCTTCACAGCGACCGTGGCGGGGGCCACCACGATGGCTACCGGCATGGCCAATGGCGCAGCGACCGGCAGTACTACGGGTACCACGACGGGTACGGCTACGGCTACGGCTACTCACATCACCGCTGGCATGACGGCTGGTGGGGTGACGGCTGCTGGCACTCCGGGTACTGGTACTGATCCGGCATATTGTCGAGTACCGGCCAGGGCGGCCACCAATATTTGTGGTGGCCGCCCTTTCCGTGCTGGGCAGCGCAGCGGCAGGCATGTACGCCCTGTCACTAGCGGACCGGCATGGAGTGTGGCCGTTCGGGACAAAAGGCTCCGGCCGGACAGGGCGTCAGGTACTGCCACCCCTGAACGGAGCGACCTTCCGGGTGTTCGGGTGCCGGCTCCTGCCTCCGATCGTGTGAATACGCGCGGCACCACCAAGCCGGGGTGGGGATTCGCCTCGGATAGCCAGGGGAAAGGGCGCGTGAGCCCGACGAGGAGCAGTAGTGCGTCTGGAGGTTTTGCCCGAGCCTCTCCGCGGGCCGTGACCGGTTGGTTCACAAGTGTGAGGTGGTGCCGTGCGTTTGCTCCGCGGGTCTTTCATCGGCGTGAAGCTGCCGTTGCTGATCGTCGTCGTCTGGTTGGCCGCGGGGGTGAGCACAGCGGGTTTTCCTTTCCGGCTCGGGTCTGCAGCCACGCAACGGCCCTCGGCAACGCTGCCCGCCGATGCCGAATCGAGTCGGGTGGCCGAAGAACTCGAAGCCGGGAGTGAGCCGGATGGACTGCCGGTGGTTCTGGTGTGGGACGCCGTCGACCGGACCGATCGCACGGGGCGTCACTCCAGGACGCTCTCGGAGAGCGCAGCGCGGCGTGCCCTGTCTTCACTGCCCGCCTCGCTGGCCTCTTCCGGGCCGGTCACCGCATCCCGCACCGGGCGGTCCCTCCTCTGCGTCGTCACTCTGAACGATCCTGACGAGGCTCGGCTGGGTGCCACGTTGGAGCGGATCAGGCGGGCCGCGAGGACGGTGCCCGGCTCCCGGGTCGAACTGGCGGGCCCCGCTCCAGCACAGGTAGACCTGACGGCGTCCTTCGAGGGGATCGACGGCAGGCTCCTGGCCATCACCCTCATCATGGTGGGTGGCATCCTTATGTGGGTCTACCGGAGTCTGCTGATGCCGCTGGTGGTCATCGCCTCCGGTGTCCTAGCGCTGACACTGAGCAGCGCGGCCCTGTACGCGATGCAGGCTCGCGGGTGGGTCGCGGTCGACGGCCAGACGCAGGGCATTCTGTCGGTTCTCGTCATCGGCGCGACCACCGACTACGGTCTCCTGCTCCTGTCCCGTTACCGCGAGTTCGCGCAATCGATGCCCCGCGCCCAGGCCATGCGCGTGGCCTGGGCGGCGAACTGGGCGCCGATCACCGCGAGCGGAGCAACCGTGGCGTGCGCGATGGCCGCGCTTCTCTTCAGCGGTCTGCCCTCGAACCGCTCCCTCGCGCCGGCCGGTGCCGTGGCGATGGGCTGCTGCGTTCTGTCCGCGCTCACATTCGTCCCTGCTGCGGCGCTTCTGGGAGCGCGCGCGACACCTGGCCCTCGCGAACCCCACCACAGCCGGAGAAGTCAACGTATCTGGTCGTATGCGACAGAGATCGTTGGCCGTCGCACTCGCGCCGTATGGCTGCTCGGGCTCACCGCGCTGGCGGGCTGCGCGGCCCTGGCCGGGTTCCTGGCTCCCCTGGGTGTGCCACTGGCCCAGGCACTCGGCGCGCAAGCTCCTTCCGTACGCGCCCAGTCAGCAGTCGAGGCGCACTTTCCCGCCGGCACGGGCAGTCCCCTGATCATTCTCACGAGCAGTTCCGCCGTCCAAGAGGTGCGAGAACGGATCGTCTCCACGAAGGGCGTGGCAGAAGCACAGGTGATCAAGGGCGCGGCGCCTGCGGCAAGTCGTGCGGTGATCCAGGCTACGCTCGACAGCGCACCCGACAGCGAGCGCGCCCAGCAGACCGTGGAACGCGTGCGCCAGGCCGCCAGTGCTGTGCGGAGCCAGCACGCGGACGTCGGCGGGTACCCGGCTCAGGTGCACGACCTGCAAAAGGCCGCGCAGGACGACGAGCTTCGCGTGATGCCAGCCGTGCTGATCATCGTCGTCATTCTGCTGGCCGCCCTCCTGCGCAGTCTGGCCCTCCCTCTGCTCCTCGCGGGTGCCGCGGTGGCCAACTTCCTCGCCGCGCTCGGCATCTCGGCGGTGATCTTCCGTCTCGCCTACGGCTCCGCCCTGACGGAGCCGTCCCTGATCCTGTTCTCCTTCGTCTTCCTCATCGCTCTGGGCGTCGACTACAACATCTTCCTCATGCACCGGGTGCGCGAGGAGTCCCTGTCGGCGGGTCACCGCAGCGGCACTCTCCGGGGAGTCACCGCCACCGGCGGCGTCATCAGTTCCGCGGGCGTCATCCTCGCCGCAACCTTCGCCGCCCTCACCGTGATGCCGCTGCGCTACCTGGTGCAGATCGGCATCATCATCGCCGTGGGCATCCTCCTCGACACCCTCTTCGTCCGCCTCCTCCTGCTTCCCGCCCTCGTCCTCGAAGCGGGCCCGCGCCTGTGGTGGCCCACCCGACTGCCATCCGTCCGACACCCATTCCGCCCCGGCGAAGTGCAGCCTCAGACTGCAGCCACAACCTCCTCCACACCGCTCATCCGCCGCTGAACGTCCCGGCGCTGGTCTCTTTCCACCAAGGCCCGGCCGGCCTCGGCGGAGTACCGAGCGCTGAACCGGGCGTGTCGCGGTGCCGGTCCGGGCACCGGGTGCGGGATGTTCACCCCAGCACTTATGTCGGCTGGGTCCGTTTCAAGGTGAATTGGTGGAGGCTTCGAGTGGCGGCGAGCGACGGCAGGCCCGACCGGCCGGAAGACAGATCCTCTCAGCGACCGCGCACGGTCCCCCCGAGGTCGACGCCGTCGCGTGTGAAGGCCCGCGAACGACTCCGCGACCTTGGTGACCGGGTGCGGTCGGCGGAGCCGCCGCCCGGACCCGCGCGACCGGGATTCTGGCGCAGCCCCCTGCGCGGTCCGTGGCTAACCGGCGTGTTCGGACTGGTGCTGCTGGTGGGGATCACGACGCTCTTCGTCACGGGTCTGTTGTCGTACGCGGCCTACAACCCAGACCTTGCCGCACGCAACGATCCGACTCCGGACAAGGGCTGGCTGGGATTCTACCTGTTCACGTGGCCCACTTCGCCGTACTGGTTGTACCGCCTGACCCAGGGCACGCACGTCGTCCTGGGTGTGGTCCTCGTCCCGGTGCTTCTGGCGAAGCTGTGGTCGGTGATCCCGAAACTGTTCGAGTGGCCGCCGGTCCGCTCCGTCAGCAACGCCCTGGAGCGGTTGTCGCTGCTCTTCCTCGTGGGCGGTGCCGGGTTCACCTTCGCCACCGGGATCCTCAACATCCAGCTGGACTATGTCTTCCCCGGATCATTTTACCCACTGCACTTCTACGGCGCTTGGGTGTTCATCGGCGCGTTCGCCATCCATGTCGCCTTTCGGTTCTCCCGCGCGGTGCGCGGTGTCCGGGCCGGACACCGCTCCCGTCCGGTACCCGGCTCAAGGGAAGCGGCGGGACTCGTGACACCGCGTCCCGCACCCGCGACGATCTCCCGGCGAGGAGCGGTCGCCATGGTCGGGGCCGGCTCGCTTGCCCTGCTGGCGGTCACGGCAGGGCAGAGCATCGGAGGCTGGTGGCGCAGGACGGCCCTGCTGGCACCGCATGGTCGGGATCCTGGTTCAGGGCCGAATGGCTTTCAGATCAACAAGACAGCCGCCTCGGTCGGTATCCGGCCCAGCGACGTCGGTCCCGCCTGGCGCCTGACCGTTCGCGGCGCGGGCCGCCAGGAGGTGCTCACCCGGGAGATGCTGCTGACCATGCCGCAGCATGACTCCGCGCTACCGATCGCCTGTGTGGAGGGCTGGTCCACCCCCGACCAGCAGTGGTCAGGTGTGCGCCTCACGGATCTGGCCGCGTTGGTGGGACTCGGCACGGACACTCCTCAGGTGCTGGTGGAGTCGGTTCAGCGCGGCGGCGCGTTCTCCTCTGTGGTGCTTGCGGCCAACCAGGCCCGCGATGACCGTTCCCTGCTCGCGATGCGGGTGAACGGCGCCGACCTGTCACCTGACCACGGCTTCCCGGCGCGCGTGATCATCCCGGGCGCTCCGGGGGTGCACAACACCAAATGGGTCAGCCGTCTCACCTTCGGGGAGCACGCGTGAAGCGTTTGACCGACGCCTTCCGCAGCCGCTACGCCGCCTCCCCCCTTCATCTCGTCCTCGTCCTCGCCTCCTTCGCGGTCGCCCTCTACGCGGGGATTCGCCTGCTGAAGGGGGACACCCTCGGGGTGGTGTTGTGGTTCGTGGGTGCCGCCCTGCTGCACGACCTGGTCCTGCTGCCCTGCTACTCGCTTACCGATCGCGCCGCCCAGTCGCTGTTTCGGGCTGGAGGGGTACCGGACGGAAGCACGCACCGGCAGAGCGTCAACTACCTACGGGTGCCGGCGTTCGTCTCAGGGCTGCTGCTCCTTGTGTGGTGGCCGCTGATCCTGCGTCGGGGCGGCCACTACACAGCCGATACCAGCCTGTCCGCTGACGGGTTTCTGGCGCGTTGGCTGCTGATCAGCGCCGCCTCGTTCCTGGCCTCTGCCCTGGTCTGGGCCGTGCGGACCTGGCTGCACCTGCGGCCGCAGCGCAGGGCACGTCGGACTCAGGCGCGGGCGCGCAGAGCGACGAAGTGACGTTCCGTCGAAGAGGGGGTCCACTGCTCGGCGACCGTCCAGCCCGACGTCAGGGCGTACCGGACCAGGGCGGGGGAACCGACGGTCGCCCAGGAGAAGAAGGGCCCGACGGGCCGCTGCCCGGCGTGCATGCGGACACGGCGGCACTCGTCCACGTCGCTCTCGACGCACTCCACGATGAGCAGTCCCCGGCCATGGACGAGGCCTCTGATCCGCCACAGCAGCACGCGGGGCGCGCCGCCGATCCCGATGTTCCCGTCGATCAGCAGCGCCGTGTCCCCCATATGAATCGCTTGCTGCGCCTTTCGGGTGAATACGAGCCGAGAGACCCGTCCATGGGCGGCGCGGGCCCGGATTACCGCCGTCCGAGGCGAACAGCGCGTCGGACGGCGGCCGGATCCGCCGATCCCGGCTCTGTGAAGGAGAAGAACATGATGTCTCGCGTGATGCGCGGTGCTGCCCTGCTGGCCGCGTCCGGCGCCGTGGTGCTGGGCGGTGCCGCCGTGGCGTCCGCCGACGCGGGCGCCCAGGGGGCGGCCGTGGGATCTCCGGGCGTGCTGTCCGGCAACGTCATCCAGATCCCGGTGCACATCCCCGTCAACGCCTGCGGCAACTCGGTCAACGTGATCGCTCTGCTCAACCCGGCCTTCGGGAACACCTGCGCCAACCTCGGCCGGGGCATGTGACCGGCTGACCCCCTCGGCCGCCGTGATGCCTACAGGAAGATCGGCCCGGTGGACAGGCAGCTCGCGGCGGCCCGGCCCGTGAGCTGCTCGCTCGGGTGCAGGAGGCCGCCGACGAGTTCGGCGACGGTGCGGTGCCACAGGGGGGAGCGGCGGAGCATGGCGTGGTCGCCTCGGCGGACGAGGATGATGCCGGCGCGGGTCTGCTGCGTCCGTGCTCGGCGGACGTAGTCGGCGGACGCGTCGGCACTGGTGATCCGGTCGCGGGTGCCGTGCAGTACGACGGCGCGCTTGCCCCGCAGGTGCCCGGTGGGCTCGCCGGGCGGCAGCCAGGGCGCCAGCGCTATCGGTCGAGGGCTGCCCCGCCCTCGTACAGCGAACCTTGTGGCCGCCGCCGTCGGGGATGCGTCCGATGACGAAACTCTGCCCGCTACCAGCGACGCGATGATCCGGTGGTCGATGATTACGCGGATGAGCCGGCGTCTGGCACGGCCACGGGCCGCCAGCCGGCACTGATGGGTAGCCGCGTGGTCACACCGAAGCACGTGGTGGAGAGCTTCGCGGCCTTCCCGGCGCTGCTCCGCGCGGCGGCCGGGTGGGGCGTTACGTCAGGCGGCGTGCGAATTGTGTTGGTGTCGCGTGGTATTGCTTCTTGAAAGCGCGGATGAAGTGGCTGCTGTCGGTGAAGTGCCAACGCGCGGCCGCCTCGGAGACGGTGAGCCGTGCCCCGGAGACGGTGAGTGCCGCGGCCGCTTCCTCCAGGCGTCGGCGGCGGATGTAGGCGCTGAACGACTCGTCCACACTCGCGAAGGACCGTTGCAGGGTCCGGACGGAGACGTGCAGTTGCGCGGCGACTGCGGCCGGCGACAACTCGGCGTCGGTGAGCCGAGCATCTGCCAGGTCCTTGGCCGCCTGCGCCAGCGCCGGGGTGAAGGCGGGCTCGCGGTCGTCGAAGTGGTCGAGGATCAGCCCTTTGGCGAGTTCCAGCAGGGCGTTGCGGGACGCGTGCGCTCCCGCCGGGCCGAGGCCGCTCACGGTCCGCTGCACCATGCTGGTGTGCGCCATGAGGATCTGCGCCACGGGCGATGTGGCCTGACCGGTGCGCGGTTTCCCGGCGACCAGGGGCCGCAGGGCGTCGCCGGGAAAGATGAAAATGCGGGTGCCGATCACGGGCGTGGTGTGGAAGTGGTTCTCCGTCACGACGTGGTGCATGAAGTAGGTGCCGGCCGAAACGTACGCGTCACCGCCCTGATCATGCGGGTCCTGTAGGGCCACCACACCGCGCAACCCGACGTACAACCTGATCTCATCGTGCTCGTACCTCCCGACTGCCCGGGTGCTCACGGGTGACGATGCCCAGAGCTCGTTGACGGCGGTGTCTTCCAGCGTCACCGAGCGCATCGAGCCCTGGAAGCCGTCGACGGTGGAAGCGCTGAATTCCGGCAGCGGGTACAGGTCTCCCATACGGTCGTTCCAGGTGTCGATGAACGGCTCCCACGTGCCCCGACCGGTGCCGGTGGAGTCGGCGTCGACGTTGAACGTACCCACCTTGGTGGCAGGGCCAGGAAAACGCGGCCTGCTCGTCATGCGCCCTCCGCCCCCTTGAGGATGTCGTCGTAATCCCATTCCGTGTCGTGAAGGTACACCCGTTCTATGTATGCCCGTTCCTACGCTTGGTGGCGATTCAACCTCCACGACGATCTACCGCCTGCCGACCGTGCCTGGCGTCGCAGCCACCGTGTTTTCAGTCTTGATCTCACGCGCGGCGCAGGGGCGACCGCGACCTCGCGGGCGAAAGTGAGAAGAACTATGAAGGCAGTGCGCTTCCACCAGTACGGCGACCCCGATGTCCTGCGCTACGAGGATGTGGAACAGCCGAATCCAGGCGCCGGGCAGGTGCGGGTCCGTGTCGCGGCGACGTCGTTCAACCCGGTCGACGCCAACATTCGCGCCGGTTTCATGCAGGGGCCGATCCCTGTGACGCTGCCGCACACACCCGGCATCGACGTCGCCGGCACGGTCGACGCGCTCGGCGAAGGCATGACCGGCATCCAGGCCGGGGAGCAGGTCATCGGCTTCCTGCCGATGGCGGGACCCGGCGCCGCAGCGGAATACGTTCTGGCACCGGCTGAGTCCCTGACGCCCGCGCCCAAGAGCGTCGCGCTGTCCGACGCGGCCGCGCTGCCGCTGGTGGGCCTGACCGCATGGCAGGCGCTGTTCGAGCACGCCAAGCTGACCGCCGGACAGCGCGTGCTGATCAACGGTGCGGGCGGAGCGGTCGGCGGCTACGCCGTGCAGTTGGCCAAGCAGGCCAGCGCCCACGTGATCGCCACGGCGGGTCCGCACAGCAGCCGACGCGTCACGGACGCGGGCGCGGACGACATCATCGACCACACGACCGCCGACGTCGTCGCAGCGGTTAGCCAGCCGGTCGACGTCGTACTCAACCTCGCGCCGGTCGAACCGGCACAACTGGCCGCGCTCCTCGGCCTGATCCGCCCCGGCGGTGTCCTGGTGAACACCACCGTGTGGATGCCCGCTCCCACCGACGAGGAGCGCAACGTACGCGGCATCGACCTGTTCGTCCGCAGCGACGCGGAGCAGCTGTCGCACCTGGTGGAGCTGATCGACGGCGGCGAGCTGCGCGTCGAGGTCGCCCGGCGGGTGCCGCTGGCCGAGCTGCCGGCCCTGCACGCCGACGCTGCCGCGGGTGTACTGCCCAGCGGCAAGGTCGTCGTCACGCCCGGCGCCTGACTGGCCCACCTGACTGCGCTGTGAAGGAGACGACCCCGATGATCCCCGACGACGATCCGTCGCGCTCGCTGACCATGGCGAACCCTGACGACCCCGGCACGACGTACATCTCACTGGTGGGCAACACCTACGGCATGCTGATCACCGGCGAGCAGACCGACGGCCGATACTGCCTGATCGACATGCGTATCCCCGACGGTGGCGGCCCGCCGCCGCACCGGCACGACTTCGAGGAGATGTTCACGGTCCTCGAGGGCGAGATCGAGTTCACATTCCGCGGCGAAAACCACACCGTACGGGCCGGGTCCACGATCAACATCCCGGCCAACGCGCCGCACAACTTCCGCAACGCATCGGGTGCGCCCGCCCGCATGCTGTGCATGTGCACCCCCGCCGGCCAGGACGAGTACTTCACACGCATCGGTGACGTCGTCGTCGGCAAAGGCGCACCGCCCCCGCAGCTGTCGGACAACGAACTCGCCGAACGCCGCCACCGAGCCGCCGAGTTGGCGTCGATCTACCGGAGCGAGTTCCTGTAGCTCGCATGCCGGGCATGCCGGGCATGCCCGGCATGCCCGGCATGCCCGGCATGCCCGGCACTGGTCTCCCGTGGGTAAACTCGCCCTGACCTTGGTGATCGTCAAGTGCACCGACGACATGACAGGTTCGTGGTGCTCCCCAGACACCGGGTGGCAGAGCGCACGTTCGCATGGTTGATGAACTCCCGCCGTCTGGCCCGGGACTACGAGACGTTGCCGCCCAGCGGCGAGGCGGTGATCCGGTGGTAGACGGTCACGTGGATGAGCCGGCGTCCAGCACGGCCACGGGCCGCAGGCCGGCACTGAACATCGTCGATGCTTCCAGCAGGAGCCACCCGCGTTCTGCCAGACGCCTGGCCCCGGAACGCACCCCCTCGACCTTCGCCGACGTCGTCCCAAGGCCCAGCGGACCTTGCGCGGCTCTGGCCGGAGGACCGTGTGGCAGCGGTCGGCTTGGCTCCGCTCTCGCGGGACGATGTGACCCTCGCCGCTCGTAGCGTGGGGCTTGAAGACCCAGCGGCCCTCTCGGAGGTGGTATAGCAACGCGGCTCGGTGACGCTTGACTGTGCCCTCCCCGCCAGCGACGAGGACTGGCGCGTGACGTCGCTGGCTCCGGCTCGATCTGCTGGCGAGCTCCACGAGCGAGAAGCGAGTTCCATTTGAACTGTTTCCGATGATGCATCATGTGGAGTGCGTGGCCATCCTTGAACCGGTCAAAAAGGGCGCCTGACCTGTGGTTTTGGTCGTGCGCATTATGTGCGGTGTGGGCGTTACAGGCGATATCTTGACGCTGAAATGACGCTCGTGACGCTCATTTGACGCTCGTTCTGATGGGGTGTCAGGTGTGCATTGGGCAGGTCAGGTGGCGTCAAAGCTGCGAGCGACGATGTGACGCCGAGGGCTGGTGACGCTCAATGCGGGGCCCGCCGGATCGTGCAGATCAGATGTCCCGGAAGAGACCAGCCGACGCGGTGACCTGCCGCGATGCGTGATTGATGACCGCTGACCTGCGCGAATGAACTTTCAGCTGCTTTCACGTTCGTGCCGACTGATGGGGCCGGAAGTCCCAGAAAAGTCCCAGAGGACTCTCGCTGCTGACGGGTGCCCTTTCAGTTCTGTACGCCCATGCGAGCTCGTCAACAATGGACGGGAAGAGCGACTTCGGGACCAGCCCCGCGTGCGCAGAGATCACGTCTTGGACCCACACCCGTCACGCGCGGGACTGGGATCAACCCCGCGTGCGCGGGGACCACCGGGAGTCGTCCGAGCGAGTCGACGACGTCGCGGGGGCAACCCACCTCCGCTCGCGCGGAGAGGACGCCGACGGCCGCTCCTACGACACCGGGCAGGTCGGTTCACCTCCGCTCGAGCGGAGGTGAACCGTAGTCCTCGAAGTCGAGGGCGAGCACGTCGGGCTGCTCTCCGCGCGAGCCGAGGTGACCCGGCCGTCTCTGGCTTGGTCTCCTTGCAGCCGATGCCGATGCCGACGAACCCGGCACGGCCGCTGTTATCGAAGTGCTTGCCGAACTTGCGGAGGCATATCGAAACACCGTCACAGACCTCCTGGGGGCGGTTGTGAAGGCTGCCACCTCGCCAGATGACGGCGATCAGAAAGAGACCGCTTCCTCGGGAGGGACGCCCGCGTAGGAGGGCCAGCCCTGGCCCTTGAAGGCGATCTCGGTGGCAGGGATGCCGACGGAGCGTCCATGCCGTAGGTGGTGACGTGGGCGTCGGCGCGCGTTACGGCCGTGAAATGGGGGGCGTTGAGGACGGTGAGCCCCCTTGTTGGGTATGGCTTCGGCTATTCCGCCATTAGCTTGGGCGACCTTGTCCTGCGTGCCGGACTCGGCGATGTGGGCGGTGTCGAAGTTGGGGCTTTGGGTGCAAGAACTCAGAGCAGGCGCTTAGAAGGCACGTGCTCTATCCACTGAGCTACGGGGGCTGACCTGGGGAAACGTAGTCTCTCGGTGCTGTCTCCCGGAGCGTGGGGGACGCATGGGGGAATTGCTGGTTCCCGGTGACCGGGGGACGTGGGTGCTCTCCGGTCGTCTGTACTCAGGGTCTCACGTTACGGTCGTGGCTCTGGGGCTTCTCGCGGAAATAATCCCGCCCCTGCTTGGCGTTGGTGATCATCAAGCCGAGGAGGGGAAGGTGTCGGGCCTGAAATTGTTCCGTAGGGACGTGGCGCATGCCGGCATGACCGAGGTCACGCCGCGTCTTGCTGAGGTCGAAGCCGATGTGCAGGGTCTCGTCGAGGCGCACATGGAGACGTTGCTGGGCGTCCGGTTCCTGGCGAGCGAGTACAGCACCGGACCGGTGCACGGGGGCCGAATCGATTCGCTCGGGCTGGACGAGAACGGCTCGCCGTGCATCGTCGAGTACAAGCGCGGCACGGATGCCGGCGTGATCAACCAGGGCCTGTTCTACCTGGCCTGGCTGATGGACCACCGAGCGGAGTTCGAGCGCCTGGTCCGCGACCGGCTCGGGGTGACGGCCGCGTCCCAGGTCCTGTGGAGCGGCCCGCGCCTGATCTGCGTCGCCGGCGACTTCACCCGCTACGACGTGCACGCTGTGCGTGAGCACCGGCGCTCGATCGACCTGGTCCGCTACCGACTCTTCGGCAGTGACCTGCTCGGCCTTGAGACGGTTGCCTCCGTGAGCGGTGGCATGGCGATGGGCCGCCGGGCGCGGCGCCAGTCCGTTGCCCAGGCAGCGGTCGACGTCCGAGGTGCGGCGATGATGGAGTTGGCGGGCGCTGTCGACGAGGTCCTGCTCGGGCTCGGGGACGGTGTGAACCGCGTGGAGCGCAAGCAGTACCGGGCGTATCAGCGGCTGCGGAACTTCGCCTGCCTGTGCCCGCCGCAGCGCAGCAAGCTGCTGGTCTACCTGAAGGTCGACCCGAAGGATGTCGACCTCGTTCCGGGTTTCACCCGGGACGTGTCGGGTCTCGGGCACCACGGGACGGGCGATCTAGAGGTCCAGCTACGGACGCCGCGGGACGTGGAGCGGGCGCAGGATCTGTTCCGGGCGAGCTACGCGGCCGCGTGAACGGCTACGGCTGCGCATCTCACTCGACTGGCTGAGCTTGGTGTCGTGTTTGAGGGTGTGGGTGGCTTCTTTCGACGTCCGAGCAGGTAGTGGCGGTGGAGTATCTATGGTCCGCGGGATCGCCGGTTTGGCCAACCGGCGATCCTGGGCTATGTTGCCGCCGCGCCGGGATGAGGCGGCGCTCGTCCAGGCCGTGGGCCCCGTGAGGTCCTGATGCGCATCGAGTCGTCCAGCATCTGCCGCACTGACCTGGAAATCCTTGACGGTGCGCTGGAGTGTCCGCTGCCCATCGTGGCCGATCTCGCAGAAGGGCCGGCCACGGTCGTGGAGGTAGGGCCCGGCATCACGACGGTCGCAACCTGCCGCTGCGGCCCAGCGCTGCTGCCTCCGGGGGTCCCGCGTCAGTGCCATGACTGTCGTGACTGGATTCCCGCCGGACGGCGGGCAGGCTTGGTGGCGCACATCAACCTGCCCAGCTTTGCGCCGGGCCACCGACGCCTGCTGTTTCCGCTGCAGCGGCATCACCGGCGACCGCGCCGACCGGGGCGGTGCCGGTCTCAGCCTGCAGTGTCCCGACCTGGGTGAGCGGCACCGCACGCGCCTCGTGCAGCGGCTGGGGGCGTCCCGGGCAGCGGACAGGGCTGAGGACCTCCTGCGGCGGCGTTGGGCTCCCGTGGCACGATGTGCTGTCCGTGTCATCCTCGGCGCGGACCTGCCATGCCTGGGGTTGGTTGCCTGGGCGCCATCGTGGAGTGAGGTGCCGGAGTGACCCTGGGTGAATCGGACACCGACGCCGGGCGGCCTTCGCGCCGGGATGTGCGCGGAGGTCACGATGGCGCCGCGACGACGGCGGCGGAACTGTTGCAGGCGGCCGAGAGCGCGCCGCCGGTGGAATCACTTGATGTGGTCGCCCGGATCCTGCAGAAGCGGCTCGGGGCGCTCTCGGTGTCGTTTCTGATCACCGACTTCACCGGAAGCTCGGTGGTCCGCCTGGGAGCTGCCGGCACTGTCGACACAGGTGAGCGGGCTCGGCGGATCCCGTTGGCGGGAACCGTCTACGACGACGTGATCCGCACCCAGCGTCCCACGGTGGAGCACACCGGCGGGCAAGCACGGATCGTGGCACCAGTGACCAACCGCGGGGATGCCATCGGGCTGCTGGAGCTCTACCTGCCGGTGGCGCCGGATGCGCGGGTGTTGGAGGAGATCGGTGAGGCGGCGCACGCGCTGGCGTACATCGTCATCGCCAACCGGCCCTTCACCGACCTGTACCAGTGGGGCCGGCGCACCCTGCCGCTGAGTCTGGCCGCAGAGATCCAGCACCGCCTGCTTCCGTCGTCGCTGACGTGCGAGGGAGCCCAGTTCGCGGTCGCCGGAGCGCTCGAACCCGCGGACCACGTCGGAGGCGACACCTTCGACTACGTCCTGGACCGCGACACCGTGCAGTTGTCGATCACCGACGCCATGGGCCACGACGTGGCCGCCGCGATGCTGGCCACGCTGGCTGTCAGCGCCCTGCGCCGGGCCCGACGAGCAGGCGCCGACCTGGTGGAACAGGCGTTCCAGGCCGACAAGGCGCTGCGGGAGCACGACCGGACGGGATACGTGACCGGTCAGCTCCTGCGCATCAATCTGCCCGACGGCACAACCGAGTTCGTCAACGCGGGCCACCCCTGGCCGCTGCGGCTGCGCGACGGCCGGGTGGAAGAGATCACTCCCAAGGTCGACCTTCCCTTCGGCTTCCACCCGTTGCACGACTACCGGGCGCAGACACTCGACCTGCGGCCCGGCGACCGGCTGGTGCTGCTCAGCGACGGCATGCTCGAACGCCACGCCAAAGCCCTGGATCTCCCCGGCGCGATCGTCGGTACCCGGGACCTTCATCCGCGAGAGGCCGCCCGTGCCCTGATCGGCGCGGTCCTCGAAGCCGGCGAAGGCCACCTGACGGACGACGCGACCGTCATCTGCCTGGACTGGCACGGCACCGACACCTCCCGGCGCACCGCCGACACCGGCGCCAACCTCGCCGACGCCTCCGCAGCGTCCCCGCAACAACCCTGACCGCACTACTGCGGCTCCGCCCGGCAACCACATGGCCAGGCGGCAGCACCAGGAGGACGAGTGTGGAGGGGCAGCGGTTGGAGCAGTGCGAGACAGCACAGATCCCGGGCGTCGTGTGATGCCCGGGATCTGTGGTGGTGCGGCCTACTTGGGCTTGATCGCGTCCTTGGCCTTTTCCTTGGCCGCGCGCAGGTCGCCCTTGGACTCCTCGGCCTGCCCTTCGGCCTTCAGGCGCTCGTTGCCGACAGCCCCGCCGACAGCCTTCTTGACCTTGCCCTTGGCCTGCTCGCCCTTGGCCTGAGCCTTCTCGTCCGCAGCCATTCACTCCTGCCTCGCTCGGAATTCACGTTCGCCCTGCGTGTGACCCCCGGCGGCATTTCCAAACCTGACGGTCTGTGGCACGGTCAGTCGCAGTCATCGGCGTTATAAAAACTATATAAGATCCGCAGGAGTGAAGATCGATTCGCGGGATACACGGTGGGTCGGAGGTTGATAACTATGGTTCCCGTTCTGCTTGTTCTTCTTCTTGCTCTGATCCTTTTCGGTGCCGGTTTCGCACTCAAGGCCCTGTGGTGGATCGCGGTCATCGTGCTGATCGTGTGGGTCCTCGGGTTCGTGATCCGTCCCACCAGCGGTGGCAAGCGCGGCCGCTGGTACCGCTGGTAGGCGGCCCCCAACAGCCCATCCGCCAGGGGGGTCCCGACGCCAAGGCGTCGGGACCCCCCTGGCGGCGTTCTGGTGCTGCTGTCGTGAGGGGAGCGGTTTTCCTGTCGATCCGTGGTACAGGAAGTAAACGGCCGGAGACGGCCGTGACGCCGGGAACCACGGCCTCCAGCACGCCGTCTCCGGCCGTCCCGTCTTTTCAGGACGCGAAGGTGTGAGCCGCGAAGGCCGGGGCACCCGGCATTCTGAGGGGACGTCACCTATTGGAAGGCGTTCCGGAAAAGCGAACCCGCGGTATAGCTGTGGGACGTAGCGAATCTCTGCAAGGGAGCCGTGCAATATGAGTGACAGCATCTGGGGCTACCAGCCGACCACCGGCTACACCGCGGGCACCGACCTGACCGGCTACAAGGTCGAGGCCACCGACGGCAGCATCGGCAAGGTCGACAAGCACTCGGACGACGTCGACTCCGCCTACCTCGTCGTCGACACCGGCGTGTGGATCTTCGGCAAGCACGTCCTGCTGCCCGCCGGCACCGTGCGCACGGTCGACCCGGACGAGCGCAAGATCTACGTCGGCCTCACCAAGGACCAGATCAAGGACTCCCCGGAGTTTGACAAGGACAAGCACCTCGGTGACGCCGGCTACCACCAGCAGGTCGGCGGCTACTACGAGACCCACCGGGGCATCTGACCCCACGCCGCAGCACGGGAGGGGCCCGCCAAAGAACACTTTGGCGGGCCCCTCCCGTGCTGCCCCTGACCTAGGACGGCGTGCAGTCGGGGTACCGGCCCCGGTATAGCTGACACGACTGCCTGATGGAGGCCGTGTGCTTGCGGGTGGCGCTCAGTCTGTGTCCCCCATACGGCTGATGCGGCAGAGCCGTGTAACCGTCCGCCCAGGTCGCGAGCACGAACGGACCGGAACGGCCGTTGCGCGCCGCGCACTCACCTTGCCCGGCCTGCGTCCTTGACGGATGCGTTCACTCCCAGGTCACGCATGTCCGTTCTCCTGGGACAGGCGGCAGGAGTCGCTGAGCCGCCAGCTTTGCAGGGCGGCCTCTAGTTCTCTGTGCACCGGCGCCGACATCGGTCGTGCGCCCAGGGCCCAGCCGGTGATCTCGTCGGCGACTGCATGAAGTTTGACGTTGGCGTGCTGTGAGACCTCGCGTAGCACGTGCCACCCGTCGGCCGGGGGTGTCCGGTACACCGCCATGAGCACGCCGATCGCCTGGTCGATCACTGCATGGGAATCGACCGCCTGCCGCAACTGCGCGTTCTCCTCTTGCAGCCGGGCCATCTTCTCCTCGTTCTGAGGATCGTCCGGGGCGGACGGTTCACGCGACGGCTGCATGACAGAGTCCTCTGAAACCGGGAACAGGGCCGTAAAAACGATTGCCCCGCCAAAGCGGCGCCAGCCCCTCGTATTCACATTTTCGCACCCGCCGCAGGCGGTGTCCCCTCGCCACCGCGGCGGCGAAGGGACACCAGGGGCTGCTGTCCCAACCCATGCCCGAGTGGCCACAGACGCCTCGCTCACACCTACCCGCCGCAGAGCGCTCATGGGACGGGCCGCACATTCACAACCCGGACGTACTCTGTGCCCAGCCCAGCCCAGCCCAGCCCAGCCCAGCCCAGCCCAGCCCAGCCCAGGGCCTGGCCCGGGTACCGGGTCAAGCGTCGCGTGTCTGTCATGAGCGCATCATCTGGCAAAGCCGAAGGGCCGGCCAGGGCAGCTGTCATCCGCGCCGGATTCGTCCGGTTGCTCGTCCGGTTCACGGGCGAGGCGCTGGACGACGAGGAGGGTGATGTCGTCGGAGTGCTCAACGGGCAGCATGATGTCGATCAGCCGGTCTGCGATCTGTTCGGTTCCCGGCCCGCAGCTCACGGCTGTTTGAACGGCGTCGGCTTGTATCGTCAGTCCCGCCTCCAGGTCGAGGTCGGGGCTTTCGACCAGTGCGTCGGTCACCATCAACAGGGTGTCGTCTGAGGTGCGGCTGGGAGTGGCAGGCGTCAGAGCCGTTCGCGGGCCGCGTCCCGATCGGTCATGTCGGCGGGCGTGACGTTGATCATGACCGGCAGGCCGATCGTGTCCACCGCGATGTCTGCATTCCAAGGCGTGCTCGATCTGCCTGACCGTGGGCGTGCGCTGGCGGATGACCACGTAGCCGCTCGGAGTTGTCGAACTGGGCCCATTTGAACAGCATTTGGTCGTGCTGTCCCCGCAGTCTCTCCCGCGCGGCCTCCGGCCTGCGCAGCGGCTCGGGCTCACCGTCTTGGCGACCTCCTCGTCCCGGGAGAGTTCCTGAACCACCCGGACCCGTTCGGCCGGCGGCAACGAGGCGGCCGCGGTAGGCCAGCGCAGCAGGTCAGCGGTGACCGTCGCAGAGACCTCGTCACCCCGGGGCAGGTCGGCGACGGCCTGACCTGCTCATGCAACGGTGACGGGCTTGTCGACGCGCCGGCGTTCAATTGGACCGACGCCGACATGAACGGCTGCGACGCTTGCGCCGAGGTCCTCCTCGCCGAAGCCGTCACCGCCCCCCGAGACCGGTCCGGAGTGCGCACTGACGGCAGAAGTTGGTGCTCGCCTCGACCGCTACTCGAGCAGGGCGAGCCTTGTGGGCGTCGGCCACCCGGCCCCGCCGGCTGGGGCGTGGGACTCCGGCGCCTCCGTCGCGTCCCTGGCACTGCAGGCGGGCCCACGGCCCTAGGATCCCCCGGCCTGGTCTGGCCCGAAGCTGGACGTGGCCTTCGCCACGGCATGAGGAGAACCCGTCTGCGGCCGGATTCGGCGCCTGAGGGGAGAGCCCCGTCGGCTGCCCGGCATGAACTCGAGTCTCGGCACCAACCGCGTCACCCCCTCACCCAGCGAGTCGCCCGGCCGGACGTGACAGCAGCCCGCCCTGTGGGAGTCAGGGCGGGCCGCCAGGGGGTGAAGCGGCGCGAAGAACGCCGGTCCCCATCACGTCCCGGACGCCCTCCACACACGAATCGTATGACGGCCGGCAGCCCGCCGCGCGAAACGCTGCCCCTTCCGAGCAAGCCGCCTTCCCTGCCCGGGTCAGGGAGTGATCGCGTCATTCACGGTCGGCCGGATGTCGAGGACCTGGTCCGCGCCGGTCAGCTCCAGCACCCGCTGAAAATTGTGCGCCGGTCTGGCCAGCCGCAGATCATGACAACGCCGGAAGGCCAGCAGCGCACTCAGCACGGTGGAGTCGGCGAACGTGAATCCGGCCGCGTCCACGACGACCGTCGCATGCGTGACGGTCGCCTCCTGCAAAGCCCCAACCAGCAGAGGAACGGAGTTCAGGTCGAACGCGCCATAGGCCGCCACGACCCACACACCGCCCTGCTCGTACTGAGTCAGATATGGCCGCGCCGCCGCGCGCGATGTAATGCGACCCGACCTCTCGACGTCATCGTTCGCGGTACCCATATAACTGAGTATGCCGCGAAGATCCCGGTCCCTGATAGAGCGCACTGAGGGTCGGGCAGAGCCTGGAGCGCACCCCCTGGAATCGAACCCATGAGCGGTTTGCCGTCGGACGCCCCGCGCCTGCGCGCGACCCTGGCGCACCTCGACCGGCAAGCAACCGATGTCGTATGCCGCACGAGTAGCTCCGCCCAAACACACCCGAGACCGCGCGCCAGGCGCTTGCCAAGGATGGTGCGTTCTTCACGGCGTGCCCCGGGGTCATGCCAGCATCTGTGACCGCCTGCCCGAGACATCACCCGGTCACAGCTGACGGCCGGCAGCGTTCCCACCGGGATCGTCGGCCAGCGCGATCGTCGTAGTGATCCGCTTGCCCACCGGTTCACGGTGGACGGCGAAGCTCTGGCCGACGGCCATCACGATCTCCAGCCCGTGCTGGCCGACGCGGCTCGGGTCGGGCGCGAGGATCGCGGGCGGGGTGGGGTTGCTGTCCCAGACGGTCACCTCGATGGCGCCGCCGTTGATCCCCAGGGTGAGCAGGCAAGGGCCGGGTGCGTACTTCCGGGCGTTGGTCACCAACTCGCTGACCACAAGCTGCACCACGCCCATCGCGCGTCCGAACACCGGCAGTCCGTGCACGGCCTGCACGTCGGTAAGGAAGGTGCGGGCCAGGTCGCGGGCGAGGGCGATGTCCTCGCTGCCCTCAAACGCGCCGGACACCGCCTGGACGTCCCCCAGCAGCGATAGCCTGCCCTCGCCGCCTGCTCTCTGTTCCATACCGGTCCGCCCCCCGCCTCCGCGCCCAAACATGCTTCGACCCGGATGCCCCGGAACCTTCACATCATGCGGGGGCCTGGTTAGCAGGAGTGGCGCAGCGGGGTATGTCAGCAGCCCCGACCACGCCAGAACAGACACCTGACCTGCAAGGTCACAGGTCTACCTCTCGGGGTCGCGCAACCTCTGGTGCAACATCAGCCGCAACACCGTGGCGCAACAGCATCCGCAACCGACATCCGTGAAGGCATGCTCACCAGCCAGTAGGCACGGCAGGACCGTCAGGCCGACGCAGATATGGCAGGCGACCGGAACGGCACCGTGGACGGCATGACCGGCCTGCACCAGGACCACGTCAGCGCGTGACGCAGAGCCGAGCGCATGCCCTCGTCACCTGCCTGGAGCCGACCCCAGAGTCAAGACCGGATCCGGGCTCCGAGGTGACGTCGACACCACTCGCATCCTGGCGCACCCGCAGGCCCTCTGCGTCCTCATCGGACGACGCCAGATCGAATCCGGCACGCACGAGCGTCCGGCGGACATCCATCAACAGCCCGTTACCGTCACCCACAGTATTCACTTCGACACCCAAGCCTGTGCAGGCCATGAACGCCGAGCAGCCACTGACGGTCTGCTGCCTCCACGCGGCTGGCTACCACGATGTACTGGACGCGGCTGCCGGTCGTGCTGCCGACGTACTTAGGGCCAGGGACCTCTTTCCTGGTCACCTGGCCTCACGTCTTCAGGAGGCCACAACTTCCGGCCGCCTCGTACTACGCCGACTGTCTACTGATGAACTCAGCTACGGACAATGTTCTCGGCTTGGGGACCTTTGGGGCCCTGAGCCACGTCGAACACGACGTGCTGGCCCTCTACAAGTTCCCGGAACCCGCTGCCGGAGATCTGGGAGTAGTGCGCGAACACATCCGGTCCGCCGCCGTCCTGTTCGATGAATCCGAAGCCCTTCTCGGCGTTGAACCACTTCACGGTGCCGCTGGCCATACTCGTGCCCTTCATATCCTGCCGGGAATCGCTGGCTCGTCTGGGTGCGGTGCTGTCCGCGATCGGACGGGGCCCGCACCCAGTTCTATCCTGGCGCCGCTTCGGGGACCCGGCTCCGCACGGGGCGTGTCGTGTCGGGGTCTGGCACACGTATCGCCGACTGAACCGTGCCTCGGCACTCTCAGAGAGGTGGCTGGGGCGGTCATCAGCGGACCCACCAAGGCGAGCCGAATCGGCCCCGTTTCTAAGATGATTCGTGAAGATCAGGCGTTTTGAGGCGGCCCCGGAGGGCGGCTCGATTCGGGACCACCGGGCTGACGAACCAGACGGCGGCCGTGCAAGGACATCGGGCACCATGACCCTTCGCTTCCGACCCGCGTCCACACGTGGTTCTCAGTGTCTACGGTGCCTGGCCGTACTGCATTCCGTCGGCGCGCATGGTGATCGATATTCCGGCAATGCGTCGGGTGTGATACGCGTCGGAACTATCGGCCTGACGCTGCTGGCCGCCCTCGGGACTTCGGCAGCAGCGATCGGAATCTCGCCCTACTGGTGGTTTGCGGCCCTCCCTCTCACGCTCGTGGGTGCGCTGGGCGTGTGGGACCTGGTACAGCGCCGGCACTCGGTGCTGCGCAACTATCCGCTCCTCGGGCATGCCCGCTTCCTCATGGAGCGCATACGTCCGGAGTTGCAGCAGTACTTCATCGAGCGGAACTTCGACGGACGTCCCTACGACCGGGACGTGCGCAGCATCGTCTACGAGCGCGCCAAGGGCACGGACGCGGAGGAGCCCTACGGCACCGAACGGGACGTGTACCGGCCCGGCCACGAGTTCCTGGTGCCGTCGATGGCGCCCCGCTCGGTGCCGGAGATCCCGCCGCGGGTGCGGGTCGGTGGCCCGGACTGCGGACGTCCTTACGAGATGGCGCTGCTGAACGTCTCGGCGATGAGCTTCGGTTCGCTCTCCGCCAACGCGGTTCTCGCGCTCAACGGGGGCGCGGCGGCGGGAGGGTTCGCACAGGACACTGGTGAGGGCGGACTGTCCGAGTACCACCTGCGGCCGGGCGGCGACCTGGTGTGGGAGATCGGCACCGGGTACTTCGGCTGCCGGACGGAGGACGGCGGTTTCGACGCCGCCGAATTCAGCGACAAGGCCGCGCACGATCATGTCAAGTGCGTGTCCCTGAAACTGTCACAGGGCGCCAAGCCGGGCATCGGGGGCGTCCTGCCGGGTGCCAAGGTGAACGCCGAGATCGCCCGGGTCCGGGACGTTCCCGAAGGACGGACGGTCATCTCCCCGCCGTACCACCGTGTGTTCTCCACCCCGCGCGAACTCGTGCGGTTCATCGCCCGCATGCGGGAGCTGTCCGGTGGCAAGCCTGCCGGGTTCAAGCTCTGCGTGGGCTCGCGCCGGCAGTTCCTCGCCGTGTGCAAGGCCATGCTGGAGGAAGGCACGGCGCCTGACTTCATCGTGGTGGACGGCGCCGAGGGCGGGACCGGTGCGGCGCCGCTGGAGTTCGCGGACCACGTGGGCACCCCGCTCACCGAAGGGCTGCTCACCGTGCACAACGCCCTCGTGGGCACGGGCCTGCGCGAACGCATCAAAGTGGGGGCGAGCGGCAAGATCGCCACCGGCGCCGACCTGGTCAAACGCATGGTGCAAGGTGCCGACTACGGCAACGCCGCGCGGGCGATGATGTTCGCCGTCGGCTGCATCCAGGCGCAGAAGTGCCACACGAACACCTGCCCCACCGGCGTGACCACCCAGGACCCCCGCCGGGCCCGTGCCCTCCACGTCCCCGACAAGACGGCGCGCGTACAGCGCTTCCAGGAAGCGACCGTCGCCAGCGCCCTGCAGATCATGGCTGCCATGGGTGTCACCGATCCCGCCCAACTGCGTCCGTACATGCTCCGCCGGCGCGTCGACCCATTCACCGAGCGGTCCTACGAGGAGCTGTACGAGTGGCTGGCGCCAGGGCAGCTGCTCGCCGAGCCGCCGGCTTCCTGGGCAGCCGACTGGAACGCAGCCGACCCCGACTATTTCACCGTCTGAACCGGAGGACTCACATGGCCCGTACCGTTGCCCGCGTCATCGTGGACGCGCTGAGCGAACTCGGCGTACGACAGGTGTTCGGCGTCGTGGGAGACGCGCTCAATCCCCTGACCGACGCCATCCGCACCACCGAGGACCTCGAATGGGTGGGCTGCCGGCACGAGGAGGCGGCGGCCTTCGCCGCGAGCGCCCAGTCACAGCTCACCGGCACTCTCGGAGTGTGCATGGGCACCGTCGGACCCGGATCCGTCCATCTCCTCAACGGACTGTACGACGCGGCCAAGAGCCACGCCCCGGTCCTGGCCATCGCAGGCCAGGTACCCGTCAGCGAAATCGGCAGCGACTTCTTCCAGGAGGTCGACAACGACGCCCTCTTCAGCGACGTGGCCGTCTTCCGCGCCACCATCACCTCGCCCGACCAGCTGCCGCAGATGCTGGAGACGGCTGTGCGCCACGCACTGGGCCGCAAGGGTGTCGCCGTCCTCACCGTGCCAGGTGACCTGGGCGACCGGGAACTGACCGCCGACCGTCCGGCCCGGCTCTCCCTGAACAGCCCGGTGAGCCGGCCGGAGGAGTCGGCTGTCCGTCGGGCCGCGGAGATCCTCGACCGCTCCGAACGCCTCACCCTGCTCGTGGGGGAGGGAGCCCGAGCAGCCCGCGAGGACGTCCTCACCCTCGCCGACCGCCTGGCCGCGCCGATGGTGCTCACGCTGAAGGCCAAGGCCGGCTTCGAGGGCGACACGAACCCCTTCCAGGTCGGCCAGACCGGACTGATCGGCAACCCCGCCGCCGCATCGGCCCTCCACGACGCGGACACCCTCCTGCTCCTCGGCACCGACTTCCCCTACCGGGACTGGTATCCCGAGGGCCGGACCGTCATCCAGGTCGACACCGAGGCCACCCACATCGGCCGCCGGGTACCGGTCGACGTCGGGCTGGTGGGCGACACCGGCGCCACCGTACGCGAGCTGCTTGACCGCCTGACCAGCGCACCCGCCGGGACCGAGGACGCCCGCGACCGGTCGCACCTGGAGAAGGCACGCGAGCACTTCGACCAGTGGCGCACGGGACAGGCCCGGCTCGCCGACCCGTCGCACGACAAGGGGCTCGTGGGCCGTATCCGCTCAGCGCTGGACAACCGCACCCACGACATCCGCCCGGAGGCGCTGGCCGCGGCCGTCGACCGGCTTGCTGCGGAAGACGCCGTCTTCACCTCCGACACAGGCATGGCCACGGTGTGGCTCTCGCGCTTCGTCGAGATGCGCGGTGACCGCCGCCTTATCGGCTCCTACAACCTCGGTTCGATGGCCAACGCGATGCCCCAGGCACTGGGCGCCCAGTGCCTGGACCGCGAGCGGCAGGTCGTCGCCTTCTGCGGCGACGGCGGACTGAGCATGCTCCTCGGCGACCTCATGACCCTGAAGACCCATCGTCTTCCCGTCAAGCTCGTCGTCTTCGACAACCGTCGCCTGGGCATGGTGAAACTGGAACAGGAACAGGCAGGTCTGCCCGAGTTCGGCACCGTGCTCGACAACCCCGACTTCGCCGCCGTGGCCGAAGCCATGGGCATCACCGGCATCCGCGTGACGGACCCCACCGAGGTGGAGGACGCCGTGCGACGCGCCCTCGGCACACCGGGCCCGGTCCTGCTCGACGTCCTCACCAACCCCGACGAGATCGCCGTCCCGGCCAAACCGACCGTCGAGCAGGGCTGGGGATTCGCCGTGGCCAAGATGAAAGAAGTCGTACGCAGCCACGGAGAGAGGTGAGTGGGGACGGATCAGCGTCCGATTGACGACGGTTACGGACTGAGCCGCGACCACCGCGGGCAGGCCATCACACCACCCAGAAAACCACGGCCCGGAGCACTGCCCGACAGAGTCGAACAGTGGGAACGCGACCGCCACGGGCACTCCTGCGACCGCATCACCGTCGAACACGCCCTCGCCGATCACAAACGCTGGAAGCAACTGACGCGCTGGACCCACCGCGGCGACCGCCTGCCCGTTACCTACCGCGCCATCGCCAGCCTCGGCTCCGACCTCAACATCAACATCTGAAAACAAGGCCCTGACCAGGCTAACAGCGGCCAACGTAATGAGGTGGATCAGTCCTGGCTGCCGTGTTCGGGAGGGGAGTTGAGCGTTCAGTCCGGTGTGGGGAAGTCGCCGTGGATCGTGTCGGATGAACTGTGGGACCGTCTGGAGCCGCTGCTGCCGCAGCGTGAGCGCGGGTTCCGGCATCCAGGTCGCAAGCCATTGCCGGACCGGGCGGTGCTGTGCGGGATCCTGCACGTGCTGCGCACCGGGATCCAGCGGGAGTACCTCCCGCAGGAGCTCGGTGTCGGGTCGAGCAGAAACTGGAGCCATCACCTACGCAGCCGCTGTGGGGGGTGTGGTGGGAGCAGGAGTTGGCAGTGTTGGGCACCAGCCTCCGGGGCAGTACTGGATCGGGGCGTAGGCCGATTCGCTCCAGCACGTGGGGCGGGGCGTCCGCGATCCACTCGCCGACTGCCAGCAGCGAGGTGACGCCGGTCAGCACCGCGCAGGCGGTCAGTGTGAGGACGACGGCCAGGGCATGGCGCACGCCGCGCGGATCGCGTGGATCCGGCACCCGAGCCAGCCACTCCAGCAGGCCGGGCACCTCCCCGGGCCCCACGTCGAAGTGCTCGCGGAGCAGGTCACGGGCAGGCGGAATCAGGGATGCGTCGGCAGGCACGGTCTTCCAGGCAGGTCACGGGGCATAGAGCACTCCATGATCACGGGAACCTTCCTCGCATCGTGCCCGGTCACAGCAACGCTGCAGCCTCGCCTGCCACCCAGGTCTGCCAGACACGACGGGTATTCGGCAGGTCAGGGCGGTCAAGGAGCCAGAGCACATACCCGGCATGGCACCGGGCCCAAGGATTGTCCGCATCGGCAGCCCGATCGAGCCTGCCCCGTAGATCAGCGTTGTCGACAGCTCGGGCAACCCGCATGTATTCGCGGTCCTTGCAGCGATACGCCCGGTGGACGACGATCTCGACCAGGTCAGTGAGCTTCGTTTTGGTCGCCTCCTCGTGGCGAGCGCGGGCCACCCTCCGGATCAGGTTCTGCTTCGTACCCCACGCTTTCGCATGCTGGGTCCATTCCAGCGGGTACCTCGCCTCCCACTCCAGGAAGAGCAGGACATAGGGCAGCCCCGGCCACGCCGCCAGATCCCCGTCCACAGGACCACCCCACACCCCATCAGGCAGCGAACGCTTTTGGGCTTGCTGGTGTCTCCGGCGTGCCTGCAGGAAGGCCGACTCCTGGTACTGCTCGGCCACTCCCAGGGGCCGCGTCAGCAGCCACATCTCGTTGGACCGGGCGAGCGCATCCGTGACCTTACTCTGGGCCTCCGCAAGATGGACGAGCGCGGCACCTCTCGCAGCGGGATCCTCTGCTATGAGCCCGAACGCCCAACCCAGTCGCTCAGCCCATGCACAAGCGTCGTCCGCGTCTGTACCTGCCTCTTCAGCCACGCACGGGATCATCTCCTAGCGCAGTCGGCTCGCTCCACCCGACGGTATGAGGAGACGCAACGGCTCCGAGGCGCAATGGACATGAGCAGGAACCGCCCGCTCTCCCTCTCGTCATCTCATGTGATCAAGAAATGGACGCCCGCCGACTACGCCGAGGCCCTGGCGCGGGACTTGGTCCGGTTCGCAGGAGAACGACCGCCACGTACGGTTAGGTTTCGCTTTGCGATCGATTGATGCTGGTGTTCGAGCACATCCGACTGAACCGGCAAGTGCGACAAGAATGAGATTTCATGCGGGACGTAACGACCCTGAACCCCTTCTGTGGCGCGGTAGTTTTACTTCACGCCCCAGAATCGAGGGCCCGCCCGGGAAAGTGCGTCACCACGATCCCGGGGACGATAAGTCCGAAGGAAACGAAAAAATGCTCGAACCATCTCGCCGAGGGTGCCTGCAGCTGCCCTCCGGGTACTTTCACGGTATCAGCTTGAATATCACTGGCGCGGAGCTTCACGATGCCCCCGGCGGCCTCGTCATGGTCCGGTTGAGTGCCCTCCTCGCCGCGTTCACCCTCGCGTGGACCCTCATCACGGACACCGTTGTCGACACGACCGAGTCCGCCTTCGTCGTCACTCTGCTCGGCTTCGCCTGGCATGCCGGCGTGCAAGTCACCTGGGGTGGGAGCAAGTAGCCCCCCGTTTCCGCCCCGCGCCCGTCAGGTCGCGGGGCCCTCTTGCCGCTGGCCAGTCCAACGAGCGGCATCAAGCATCGCGATCAAAGCAGAGACCCTGCACGTCTGAGGAGCGCCCTCATGCTCTCCACCCCTCGATCGAGTGTGCCGCCCATCGACGCATCGGCTCACCCCGCCGCGTGGAAGAAGCCCTCTCTCGGCGCCGCGCTGCTCGGCTACAGCGCTTTCGCTGAACGAAACCAGCCACGTTACGACAGTTATGCCCAGGCCAGGCTTGTGCGGAAAGCGGACGTGACGGCTGTCGTACGGGCCACGCTGTCTTTCGCACTCAAGCGCTGGGAGTGGCTGTTGATTCAGCCCCGCCTCGCGGCGGTCGTCTGGGCGGAACTGCGCTGCCAGGTCAGCCGTCAGGCCGATGAAGCCGAGCCCCAGGACGTCACCGGTGCAGCCGCCCTGTACAGCAGCCTGCCTGTGACCAGCGCCGACAGCGCGCTGCTGTGTTGGCGGGTCGGACTGACCTCCGGTGAGGCAGCCGAGCTCATGGGACTTGAGCAACCCGCCGTCGAGGCCGCCCTTCGAGTTGCCCGCCGGATTCACCCTCACCTGGCCACCAGGGGTGCCCTCTAACGCGCACCTCCGAACGCGCCCTGGACGCACACTCCATGGCGGGCGCGCCGCCCCGCTACCTTTCGCCACCACGCGCCACCTCTCACCCCTACAGGTGGTGGTGCGCTGGCGTCTGCCCTCCTAGGATGGGCAGTCACACATCGAACGCGGCGGGAACGGCGAGGGGACACGTCCGTTGGCGGAGCAGAACCGTGTGGTCGATCTGTCGGTGCCAAGCGCGGCACGCATGTACGACTGGCTACTGGGCGGAAGTAACAACTTTGAAGTCGACCAGGAAGCATGCGAAATGCTTCTGGAAGTCGCGCCCACATCGCGCGAGATCGCGCTCATCAACCGCCGGTTTCTGCAACGCGTGGTGCACGTACTCGCCCACGAGCACGGCATAAGGCAGTTCATCGACTTCGGCTCGGGCCTGCCGACGCAACGCAACGTGCACCAGATCGCCCAGGAAGTCGACTCCGGGGCTCGCGTCGTCTACATCGACAACGATCCCGTCGTGCTGGCACTCGGCCAGTCACTGCTGGACGAGAACGACAACACCACGATCCTCCCCATCGACATGACAGACACTCAGAGAATCTTCGCGCACAAGGACCTGAACCGGCTTATCGACTTCTCCAAGCCGGTGGCCGCCCTGTTCGTCTCCGTGCTGCACTGCCTGCCCGACAGCGCCGGCCCCAAGCAGCTCGTCGAGAGGGTCATCGACCGGCTCGCGCCCGGCAGCTTCGTCGTCGTGTGCCAACTTGTCAGCGACGACCCGCAAGTCCGCGATGATGTCACCGAACTTATGCGAGCCCAGACTCACGACAACTGGGGGCGCGTACGCGAGAAAGCAGACGTCGAGGAGATGTTCGCAAACCTCGTCGCGCTGGAGCCAGGTCTCGTCGATGTGAGTGACTGGCGACCTGACTCCGAGCTTCACCAGCGCCAACGCAGCATTGAATGGACAGAGTACGGAGGGCTGGGCATGGTGCCGCCCCAGCGGTAGGCGGCAAGGGCAGGACGAAGCGTTACGAGTAGCGCTTGATGGCCTTGTCCAGCATGCGTCGGCTCTTCGCCGGTGAAGCGCATCCCTCGCCCTGGATCCGCAAGAGCAGCTGAAGGTGCCGTTCGTAGTCGTTCTGCCTCGGTGTCGGAGGCTTGTTGGGGTCCCTGCGCTTCGGGGCCGGCCTCGTGAAGTAGTCGGCCTTCTCGTACTGCTCGGCGTAGACGAAGCCAGGCAGGCCGCCGCGGCCGAACTCCAGCTGCGCCATGGAACCCGCCATCGCCGCCGCGTTGCCCGCGATCATCCGGCTGGAGAGCACGAAACGGATCGTAATGTGCGGCAGATCTGACATCTCGCGCAAGTAGGTCATCTGCTCGCGCATGACGTTCTTGGTGCCGGCCTTCCGGACCAGTACCGACTGATCCATCACAACGACACATTGTGGTGGGTCGGGCTGCCCCAAGACCCGAAGCTGGCGCTCACGGCGTTGGGCAAGACGCAACTCCACCTCAGGACCGTCCCACTCGCTGAGGTGCAGACCCGTGCGGATGATGTGCTCGGTGTACCCCGGCGTCTGCAACAGCCCGGGGACCAGACGTACATCGTACGTCGTGATGGTGATGGCCATCGACTCAAGGCCGAGTAGGCGGTGAAGGTACTCCGGCGTGCAGTCGCTGAACCGGTGCTGGAACCATTCTGGCTCCATGGCTCGTGAGAGCAGCACGCTGAGCGTGTCCCGGGTGTCTGCGTCAGGCTCCAAGACGTTGATCACCGCATCGACAGTGCGACGCATGGGTGTCGTCTCTGCAGTTTCCAGACGATTGATCGTCGAGACCGAGACATGAATCGCCTGCGCAAGACTCTTCTGGGTCAGGCCGGATTCTTCGCGTAGCTCTCTAACCGTGCGGCCCAACATGATGTTTGCCGCCGTCTTCGTCCAGTCTGGCCCGGTGGACCGGGCCAGACGGACAACCGGATTCAAGTCCGAGGACACGCTTGCTCCTTACCGAAGTGCCACATCCGCATGATGACACGCCGGACGCGGGGAGTGGTGCCCGAACTTGTATTCCCATGCTACTGGTTGAGGACGGCGAAGGAATCAAACTCGCCTTTCTTCGCACCGTCGAGGAAGGCATCCATCTCGTCGGCGGTAAAGACCAGGGCAGGCCCGCCGGGGTCGGTCGAGTTCCGCAGCGCCACGCTGCCCTGCGGGAGCTTCAGGGCTTCGACGCACGTGCCGTTGGCTTCGCTCTTGCGGCTCTTCACCCACTGCCCCGGCATCAGGTTCGCAGGCGTCCCGTTTGTGAAGTTCTGCATCGAAAAAATTTCCCATCTGTTCGATGATCCTATTTCTGTTTCCGTTTCGCAGCCTGCGGGTCGGCCCAGGTGGGAGCCCCGTGAAAACCCGTCATGAAATTTCATGGGCGGCGTGCACGGAATGCTAGCTACTCAAAATCGAACAGCGCCGTCCCACGAAAGGGTGGGACGTCGTCTCCGCCGAGGTGGTGCGTCGCCGGGCTCAGCGGCATCGGCCAGGGAGAGGACGCGGGTTCGGCGGTAGAGGGGTTGCTGGAGGGTCCTGATGCGGGCTCCCGGTTGCCCGTGAGGCTGTCCGAGGATCAGGCGTTCGCCGCGGATCCGGCGTGGTCCTGGACGCGCCCAAACGGATCGGTACGTCTACGGGCGGCATGCACATCGACATCCTCAGCGGCGATCCCTGGGCCCGTGGACGGCAGGGCAGCGGGCCGGATGGGAGCGGCTGGCGCCCGCCCGGCAGTGGCTCGTGGAATCGGTCGGGATCAAGTCCCCAGGAGAGGGTGAGCCGGTGCCGGGAACGGCCCGGTCACGGGACGCACTGTGGGAGGCGAACCTCGCCGCGGCCCGGCAGATCCACGCGCGCGAGGGACACCTCCAGGTCCCCCGGCAGCACGTCGAAGTCGCCGGGGACGCCACGGCCCGGTCCCGGAAGATTGTCCGGGCCGTCGTGGGTGTGAGCGTGGGGGGAGAGGGTAGACGCGCGTTCGGCGCCGACCGGTTGCGGTTGGCCGCGGCGACTGGTGAGACTTTCTGGAGGGGACACAGCATGGCGTCCATGAGCATGACGGCATCCGGTACGCGGACCACCAGCCTGCCCGAGGTCGCCGACCCCTCCAAGGTGGCGCCCAAGGATGCCCGCCATATCTCCCGGCTGTTCTTCGAACAGCTGGCGCTGCTGGAGGAAGGCACCCACGAGCACAGCTACGCCCGCAACACGCTGATCGAGATGAACATGTCCCTGGTGCGCTTCGCGGCCGGCCGCTACCGCAGCCGCGGCGCGGACGAGATGGAGGACATCGTCCAGGTCGGCATGATCGGCCTGATCAAGGCCATCGACCGCTTCGAGCTCTCCCGCGAGGCCGAGTTCACCTCCTTCGCCATCCCCTACATCGTCGGCGAGATCAAGCGCTTCTTCCGCGACACCACCTGGGCCGTCCACGTCCCGCGCCGGCTCCAGGAAGCCCGCGTCCAGCTCGCCAAGGCGACGGAGGAACTCCGCAGCCGCCTGGACCGCGAACCGACGGTCAAGGAGCTGTCGGAGCTGATGAGCCTCTCCGAGAACGACGTTGCCGAGGCCCGGCTGGCCTCGAACGGCTACAACTCCGCCTCCCTGGACGCCGCGATCGGCGGCAGCGAGGACGGCGAGAGCGCCCTGCAGGACTTCATCGGCATGGAAGACGCCGCTCTGGAACTGGTCGAGGACTTTCACGCCCTGGCCCCGCTGGTCGCCGAACTCGACGAACGCGCCCGGCAGATCATCCACATGCGGTTCGTCGAGGAACTCACCCAGGCCCAGATCGGCGAACGTCTCGGCGTCTCCCAGATGCACGTCTCCCGCCTCCTGTCCCGCTGCCTGGCCCGCCTCCGTGAAGGCATGCTCACCAGCCAGTAGGCACGGCAGGACCGGTTAGGCCGACGGAGGTATGGCAGGCGACCGGAGCGACACCGTGGACAGCGTGACCGGCCTGCGCCAGGACCACGTCAGCGCGTGACGCGGAGCCGAGCGCATGCCCTCACTCCCTGCCTGGAGCCGACCCGCGGGGGCAAGACCGGATCCGGGCTCCCACATCACGTCGACGCAACTCGCCTCCTGGCGCACCCGCAGTTCATCAGCGTCCTCGTCGGACGACGCCAGACCGAACCCGGCACGCATAAGCGTCCGCGGACATCCCTCGACAGCCCGTCATCGTCACCCAGAGTATTCACTTCGACACCCCAGCCGATGCAGGCCAGGGACGCCGAGCAGCCACTGACGGTCTGCTGCCCCGACGCGGCTGGGTACCAACATGGACTGGACGCGGCCGCCGGTCGTGCGCCCGACGTACGTGGGGCCAGGGGCCTCGCTCTTGGTCACCTGGCCCCACGTCTTCAGGCGGCCACAACTTCCGGCCGCCTCGTACCGTGCCGATTGTCTCCGGATGAACTCAGCTGCGGACGATGTTCTCGGCCTGGGGACCTTTGGGGCCTTGAGTCACGTCGAACACGACATGCTGGCCCTCGACGAGTTCGCGGTACCCCCCGCTGCCGGAGATTTGGGAGTAGTGCGCGAACACGTCCGGTCCGCCGCCGTCCTGTTCGATGAATCCGTAGCCCTTTTCGGCGTTGAACCACTTCACGGTGCCGCTGGCCATACTCGTGCCCTTCACATCCTGCCGGGAATCGCCGGCTCGTCTGAGTGCGGTCCAGTCCACGATCGGACAGGGCCTGACGCCAGTTGTATCCCGGCGCCGCTTGAGGGACCCGGCTCCGCGCGGGGCGTAGCGTGTCGTGTCGGGGTCTGGCACACGTACTGTCGACGGAGCGCGCCCAGGCGTCTTCGGGCAGGCAGGAGAAGGTCAACGTTCGCGGCCACTGTCTATGAGGCGGCCTGCGTGGAGGTGAGAGCGGCGCTGTACACGGGCGGCGAGCGTGAGTTGCCCAATACGGTCGGGTCGGAGCTCGGCCGGGATGCGCAGCGGGGTGCCGGAGCCGTAGGGCCCATGAGGGCGATGGCCGCGCCTGAAGCGGCGGTGACGTGGACGCCGATCAGGACTGGGCGCCACTGTCGACCGATGGGGAACAGGGTGCCGAAAGCCCAGGCGGGAATACCCTCACCGGTCAGCTGTCGTGCCGACCGGTCACTGCGGCCGCGCAAGTGCCGTGCCGGCGGGCTCGTCCAGGCCCGATCGACGTCACACAGCCAGACGGCTTCGGTGCGTCCGGTGCCCGCCGCAGAGGGCGGGCACCGGAGCATGGCTACCGAGAGTGTAGGGCGATCAGGGGCGCGGGAGCCGGGTGGCGGTCTCCAGGTAGAACATGTCGATGCTCTGGACCGCGCGTTCGAAGTCGTCGAGGTTGACCGGCTTGGTGACGTACGCGTTGGCGTGCTTGCGGTAGGCGCCGGTGACGTCCTCGGGGGCCGAGGACGTGGTGAGGACGACGACCGGGATGGTGCGCAGGTCCTCGTCCTCCTTGATGACGGCGAGGAGCTCACGGCCGTTCATGCGCGGCATGTTGAGGTCCAGGACGATCAGGTCCGGGCGGGGGTTGGCCCGGTCGCGGAGGTATTCGAGACCGGCGACGCCGTCCTGGACCTGGGTGAGGCGGCGAGCTCCGCGTGCCTCGAGGGCGTCCTGGATGAGCAGTGCGTCGGCCTCGTCGTCCTCGACGAGCAGGACGTCGTAGGGGCGGGCAGGGGCGACCATCATCAGGAACTCCCGGTTTCGGGGCGGGTAGGGCGGTGATCTGGGATGCCGACGTCCGGTACAGGCGGCTGCTGGAGCAGGCCGGGCCAGCGGCGGCGGGCGCCCTGCCGGGTCATGTTGGAGGCCCGGCCGATCTGGGGGTAGCCGGCGCCGGCGTCGGCGGCGGCGTGAGCGGCCTTCACTTCCAGCAGGTCCACGGCCTGGCGGAGATAGGTGAGCAGATGCAGCTGTGCCAGCGCCGTCGCCTGCTCGCGGGTGTAGTCGACGCGGCCCAGTACGGGTGCGAATACCTCCGGGACAAGCCGTGCGACGAGGTCGTCGATCTCGATGGCTGCGAGGTCGCCGATCTCGGCGTCGGTCATCCGCAAGGAGAAGTGGATGCCTGGCATGCGCACACTTTAGGGCCTGTTCCGAGCGCGTGACAACAATCGTTGTCGCCGCGCTAAAGTGTGCACGCCGCGTGCACGTCAGGCGGACATCCGAACGAGGAGCACACGAGATGACCGCAGGCCAGGCGCAACCGAAGCCCGTGGCGCGGCAGGGCGCGACGGCACACTGGACGACGCGCCGCTGGCTACAGGTCAGTGTGAGCTACGCCCTGGCTCTCCTGACCGCCCTCAGCGGACTGGGCGTGTGGACCCTGAGCCGGACGACCTCGATCACCGACAACCTCGTCAACGCCCGCTCACCCTCGCTGACCAACTCCGTCCGCCTGGAGATCGCACTGGTCAACCAGGAGACCGGCATCCGCGGCTACGGCCTGACCGGCCAGAGAGAATTCCTCCAGCCCTACCGGCAGGGACTCACCGACGAGAAGACGGCGGCCGACCGGCTCAGGCAGCTGCTCGCCGGCAACACGCGCGGCCAGGCCGACCTGGAGACCGTCCTCGACCGCGCACGGACGTGGCAGGAGCGGATCGCCACCCCCGTCTCCCAGGCCCCCGCGGGCGCCCCCGTACCGCTGGCCACCGACCGGGCCACGGAGGGCAAGGCCGCCTTCGACCACCTGCGCCAGGCCATGACCGCCCAGCAGGACCGCCTTCTCGACGCCCGCACCAGCGCGGTGGCCGACCTGCGGAACGCCCAGCGGCTGCGGAACTGGATCTTCACCGCCATCGCGCTGGTGATCGTCCTGATGGCCGTGGCCGCGTTCGAGGGGCTGCGCCGTGGCGTCACCGGCCCGCTCGCCCGGCTCAGCCACGACGCCAGTCAGGTCACCGGCGGCAACTTCACCCACGCCATCGCCGCGTCCGGCCCCGCCGACCTGCGACAGCTCGGCACGGACATCGAATCCATGCGCCGCCGCCTGGCCGACGAACTCGCCGTCAGCGAGGAGCAGCGCTCCCTCCTGGACGAACAGGCCCTCGACCTCAAACGCTCCAACGAGGAACTGGAACAGTTCGCCTACATCGCCTCGCACGACCTTCAGGAACCCCTGCGCAAGGTCTCCAGCTTCACCCAGCTGCTCCAGCGCCGCTACGCCGGACAGCTCGACGCCCGCGCCGACCAGTACATCTCCTACGCCGTCGACGGCGCGAACCGCATGCAGGTCCTCATCAACGACCTGCTCGCCTTCTCCCGCATCGGCCGCGTCCACAACAACGACGGACCCGTCGACCTCAACACCCTCGTCGACAAGACGCTGGAGACCCTCAGCCTCTCCATCGAGGAGTCCGGCGCACGCGTCACCCGTGAGGACCTGCCCACCGTCACCGGAGACGCCACCCAGCTCGGCATGCTCTGGCAGAACCTCATCGCCAACGCCGTGAAGTTCCGCGCCCCCGACCGCGCCCCGGAGATCCACATCGCCGTCTCCCGGGACGACGGGACGTGGAACTTCTCCGTCACCGACAACGGGATCGGGATCGACCCGGAGTACGCCGACCGCATCTTCGTCATCTTCCAGCGCCTGCACACCAAGGACAGCTATCCCGGCAGCGGCATCGGACTGGCCATGTGCAAGAAGATCGTCGAGTACCACGACGGCACCATCGCCCTCCAGCCCACCAGCGGCCCCGGCACCCGCATCGCCTTCACACTCTCCGCCACGCCATCCCAGCCCTGATCTTGAGCTTTTGACCACCGGCCTCCCGACACGGCGCGAAATTCGCTGTTCCAATTGACGACGGAGAGGAGATCGGCCCATACCGGAGGGGTAGTGATACTACGGGGTAGACGGATTCGCGGATGCGGAAGTCGAGTAGAAAACACTGCGGGCCGCCGCTTCCATGGCGGCCTGCGACGAGGGGGTATTTTGTCGCGCTTCTTAGAAAGTGCCTACGGCAGTCAAGCAGCCATTAAGCGAGATGCCTGGATTGCAGTTCTGGCATCGATTGTCTGGTACGCATTCGCCGCCTACCTCGGCGCCAAAGTCGGTTGGGGCGCCGCCCTCCCTCTTCTGCTGGTCGCAGGTGTGTGTGATGTCATCGTCATCGGCGCGTGGCTCGCTTTTCGTGACCGGAACAGCAGCACCCGAAACAGGGGAGAATGAAAAATGCCGGGACACGAGGCTCTTGCGCGGGCTCACTCGACACCCGGAGGCGTGGTGGGTTTCATCCTCTTCCTCGTGGCGATCGCAGTCATCGTGACCGTTGTCGTCATCAGTCGACGTAGGGGGCGGTAGGCGCTGCCGGGTGCGAAGCCGACTTCCTTTGGCCTGATCGGCCACGAGTTTGTTGATCGCCATCGACGGGCCACGGGCACCCAGCCCGTGACACGGGGGGATTCGTCGTTGCGGCACGGCCACCATCAACAGGCGCCGCCCAGCATAAATATCGACCGCGCACCCCTCGCGACGCCCCTTCGGGCTGGTCGAAGGTCGCTGTCCCCCCTCAGATCGGCTCTTCCCCCGAAAAGGAGCAACGCCTTCGGGCGCGGACCCGGCCGCAACAGCTTGAACACCGCAACGCAGTGTGCCGCGTCTGCAGTCGGCCGGCCCTCAGCCGGGCGCGCGTTGTGTTCCCGTCGTACGGTCACTGTCACGCTGTCCCGGCCCTTCCTCTTCGGTTCGCTCCACCCGTAGCCGTCGCCCGCGTTGCTGGTGTCAGGGCGGGTTGTGCTGGTGCGAATGGCGGGCGTGCCAGGCATATGATCGACAGTGGAGCGAGCGGGTGTTATGGGTGGCAGGGATCGGGAACTCTGACCCCATGACAGCTCCCGAAGACGAAGAGAAGACTGGAACGCGTCCCGCGCGGGGCTCCCGACCGAGCGTGCGTCCAGGTTCCGACAAGGCGCAGACGATCACCGCGCCCACACCGCCCGTCGCGCAGACCCCCGGCCGACCCAAGCCCAGCGACCTGGCGGACGGAGACGACGCCTCGGAGTCACCCAGCCACGAAAAGGAGCGTCCTGCCGACCACTGAGACGACGGATCCGCTGAGCTGATTCGAAACAGGATCATCGCAGGAAGACGCACCGCGAGGCGGCGGCGCCGGCCGGGAGCGAGGGAGTGGAGCGACGATGACGAACCATGGGCCCCGGCACCCCCGCGAGAAGTACGCCCAGCCCGACTTCCCTGAGCAGGATCAGCAGCACCCCGGCTGGACCGGCCGCATGGACCCGCCGCCCGACCACGGCGAGGACAGCTACGAGGGCAGCGGCCGGCTCACCGACCGCAGGGCGCTCCTGACCGGGGGGCGACTCGGGAATCGGCCGCGCCGTCGCCCTCGCCTACGCCCGCGAGGGCGCGGACGTCGTGTTCACCCGCCTACGTCTTCCTCGCCTCGTGGCCGCGAGCTTCATCACAGGGGAGATCATGAACGTGACCGGCGGAGTGCCCCTGCCCTGACCCGCCGCGAACTCTCCCTGCGTCATTCGACTTTGCACGCTCCCGCGTCCGTGGGGTAGCCGGCGCAGGTCCATTCTTCGTCCATGGCCTCCTGAAGCCGGGGGGCATCTCTAGGGCGATGCCTTCGGCCCGCAGGTGTTCGGCTGCGTCCTTGGCCCAGTGGGGCTCTTCGTGATCGATGCATGCCAGGACCAGGACGTTGCTGGCAACGCTCCACTCCACAGCCGGAAGGGGCCACGAGGCCAATGTGGGCCTGTCTGCCGGTCAGGACGGCTTTAGGACGGTGGGGGAGTGAGGTCGGTGTCGAGGCGGACGTGGGCGTCGATGGCGGTACTCATGTGGGGGTCTCGTCTGGTGGCCGGGCCTTCGGGTCCGGCCACCGGCGTGTTGTGGAGTGCTAGCGGGTTGCTCGCGTGGCGTGGGCGGTCGGCGTGGCCGTGGTGGTGGGTGGGCCGGCGCGGGTGGTGGGCGCCGGACGCGGTGGTGGGGCAGGTGTGGTGGCGTGCTGCCAGCGGGTGCGGACGGCGCCGATGTCGGCGAGGGCGCGGCGGGCGCCGACGACGAGTTGGAAGGGGGTGTTCGCCGGGTCGCCGGCGTACGCCGTGATGCGCTGGGCGGTGTGTTCGGCGGTGGTCAGGAGGGAGCGCTCCAGGGCGCGTTCGCCCCAGTGCTCTACGGATGCCGCCGGTTCGGCCAGCGTCCGCAGAACTTCACCGGGGTCGCTTCCGTCGTCGAGGAGGCCGCGCTGCTGGGCTTCCCATAGGACGGTGACGGGGTCGACGGGCTCCTGGCGGCGGGCCAGGGCGGTCAGGCACTGCCACAGGCCGGCGTGCAGCCGTATGACGAGGTCGCCGGGGAGCAGCCACGGGACGGTTTCGATGCCCGCCGGGTAGGCGGTGGCGGTGGCGAGCAGGAGTCGCTCCTCCTCGATGGCCTGCGTGTAGTCCGGTGCGGCAGGTGGCGGCGGAGCCGGGGTGCGGGGCAGGACGCCTGCGCGCGGCGGGAAGCGGGCCGCGATGTCTTCCACGACCGTGGCGAGCGTGTCGGCCTCGGTGAGCACCGTCTGGACGGGGTGGGGAAGGGAGGCGTCGTGGACGGCGTGCGCGAGGTGTTCTGCGGCTGCCGCTAGGCGTCGGCGGGCGTGTTCGGCCTCGACCATCCTGGCGTAGGCGGGTGCGTGGCGGGGCCAGGGGCAGACCTGCACGAGTGCGTGCAGGTCTGAGGCGGTCAGCCCGCGTGCCTGCTGGCGTGCCGTGGCGAGCACGAGGTCGAGCCAGGCGGTGTTCTTTGCGTGCTCGGCCGGATTGGGCGGCGGCAGGGTGCTGATCGCGGCGAACACAGCCGTGTGGGCGGCGGTGGAGAACGAGTCGGCGGTGATGCCGTTCACGTCGTTCAGACGGCGCGGGTCGAGGAGGAGGGCTCCGAGGAGGGCCTGCTCGACGTGGAACACCGGCTGGGGTGGAGCGCTGGCGTCGAGATCGAGGTCGTGGTCTTCGTCGGTTTCGGGGGTGTGGGGCATCAGGCGGCGAGGGTGAAGTCGTCGGGGTCGAGGCGGAAGCCGAGGTGCGGGGCGAGGAGATGGCCGGCGAGCAGCGGTGGGACGGCGTTGCCGATCTGCGAGAACTGCTGGCCCTTGTTCCCGGCCCAGGGGTAGTCGGCGGGGAAGGTCTGCAGGAGGCCAGCTTCTTGGGCGGTGATCCGGATCGGATCCGGCACTGCCGACGGGTCCGTGTCCTCGGCTGGCGGTGAGGCGGGTTCGGCGACCCAGGTGCACTCGTTCGCACGGTGCCCGAAGAACAGCGTCCCCGCCGGCTCGGACAACGGACGGACGGTGGCGTTGGCCTGGCTGTTGCTGCGCAGGGACCAAGACCAGCGAGGGGCCTCCGCAGTGCAGGTCTGCGCGTGAGCGTCGGCGGCACGGCGCCCGTGTCTGCTGTGCTTGGCCGCCCGTCCAGCGCGATCTCCACGGGACTGCCGGACCGTCCTGTCCGGGCGGGGTGTCCACGTGCCGCGCTCCCGGGCGTCGGACAGCGTCTTGCGGGAGCCCGACGGGAACGGCTCAGGTCCGCCGCCGGGCCCGCCACCCGCGCACACGGTGGGAACGGGCCGGTCGGTCGCCCCCCAACCCAGGGCCTGGGCCATGCTGACCCAGCGGGCGCGGCCGGGACCGAACAGCGAGTCCGGCTCAGCGACTTGGGCGTGCGTGGGCGTGGGCGGCTGCGCCGTACGGACCCGGGAGGCCAGCAGGATGGCCCGCTTTCTGGTCTGCGGGACCCCGAAGTCGGCGGCGTTGAGAATCCCGCACCAGACGGAGAACCCCCACCCGCGCAGGACGGCCGCGTACTGCTTCCACAGGGGCAGGACGTCCGGGACCTCCTCCATGGCCACCCAGTCGGGCTCGCCCACCGTGTTCAACGCGTACAGGTAGCGCATCGGCTCGGCCGCGAGCAGGGAGCGCTCGTCACGGCACGCGGCGAGAAGACGGTCGCGGGTGTCGCGACCGGCGGCCAGGTCCTCGACCGCCGTATGCACCAGCGGCTGGTCGAGCAGGCCGAGGCGTTTGCCGGCCATGCTCCACGCCTGGCACGGCGGGGACGCGATCACACCGCGGGTGCGGCCGACGAACGGCCACACCGGGTACATCGCCACGTCGGTACGGATGGTCCACTGTCCGGAGGCAGTCCGGGTCTTGCACGCCCATGGGTCCCATTCCAGCCCGACGTCGCGTGCGCCCAGGACGTGCAGTGCTCTGCTCCAGCCGCCGGGCCCCGCGAAGAGGTCGAGTATCACGTGGCCAGCCCGAAGCTGTCCTGCGTCAGCGCGTCGGCGTCGCCGCGGCAGGCCCAGGGGGAGCAGCCGTCCTCGACGCCGTTCTCCAGGACGTCTGCCTCGTCCATGCTGATCTGCTGGGCGGCTCGCTCGGCCGCTGTGACGTGGTCGATCGGTGCCTGGCTCAGCGGGACACGGGAGCGGTGAAGGAACGCCTCGCCTAGCAGTTGGCTGCCTGAGGCGTTGGCGCGGGCATTGCCCTGGCGGATCGCTTCGTCGAATTCGACGACGTCCGCCCACTCGGACGCGGAAGTGTCCCGGATATGCCGCCACTGGGCGTTTCCGTGGAAAGGGCATCCCAGGCAGCTCGATTTCGGCGTATCGGCCAGCCCGAGCGAGGTCAGGTAGCGTACGCAGTCGGCTCTGGTCCAGGACATGTCGAGAAGCGGGTGCCGGTTGCGCATGTACTTGACGTCGGCGTCCTTGGCCCGGTGGAATTCATCGGTCGAGATTCCCACCCACTGTTCGACGAACACCCCCTTTGGGATGCGTGTGGGATAGGGGTATCCGAGTAGTTCGCGGACCTTCTGCTTGATCGGCTTCACCTTGTATTCCCCGGTGCACTGGCGTCGGGTCATTCCAGGCCGCCCGTCCTGGTTGAGGATATGGAGCGGCATGGAGGCGAACCGGTGATCCGGGTCCAGGGCGTCCTGGCGGATATTTCCGGCCGACACGCGGAGTACGGGTATTCCGGCCGGTGTGGCTATCTCCTCTTCAAGGCGGTCGAGGTGTGCATAGACCGCTTGGGGTTCCCATCCGGTGTCGGCGAAAATTGCGTAGTCGACTTTGGGGAGAATTCCCTCGGCTGACAGGGCGAGGAGCGTGCTGGACTGAACTCCGGCACCCAGGGAAAGGGCGCGGAATCTGGGCTGATCTGAAATGGTCTGTCCTGAGAGTAGGGAAACGGGGCGTTCTTACTGCCGGTCGCGGGACATGCCGTGGCAGAGGGCGGGGATGGGGTCGAGGAGGTCGGCGGCCGACGCGATGAACTGCTGTGGTGTCGGCCCGATCAGGACGACTCGACCGGATGCCGTGTCGGCCCGGCGCTGGTTCTCCACCCCGCGGGCCAGGGCGGCGGCGAGTTCGGCGGCGGCGTCCTGGGCGGCCTTGGCGATCTGCGCGACCTGGTGAAGGTGCAGCAGGTCCGCGGGTGTGGGCGGCGACGCCTGCGCGCCGAGGGTGAGGAACAGCCTCAGGGCGGTGCTGGCGAGTTGCTGGGCGTCGTTGATTCGCGTGGCCAGGGCGGAGGTACGGTCGGTGGGGCCAAGACGCAGGGCGTGTTGCAGCGCGGACGCTTCGGACGCGATCCGGGCGAGGTGCGGGTCCGGGTTGGTGGAGTCAGGCACGGGTCTCTGTGGCGGGGTGTGGGTTCAGGGCCTGGGCGAATGCGGCGGTCAGCGCCGCGGCCTGCTCGGGGTGGCTGGTCAGAGCGCGGACGATCGGGGTGCCGACGACGACGGCGTCCACCAGCGGGGCGACGCGTGCCGCGAGGGCTGGGGTGGAGATCCCCACGCCCGACACGACGGGCAGGGGGCTCGCGGCACGAAGGCGTCGGGTGAAGTCGGCGAGCGCCGGGATGTGGAGCGGGCCGCGGTAGCCGGTGGGGGCCGTACTGGCGGGCGCGTAAAGCCACCCCGACGCACCGATGGCCACGGTGGCGAGTTCGGTGGCGGCGCTGTGGCGTCGCACGAGGCGGGGGGTCTGGAGGTTCACGTCCTTCGCTGCGGTCCGCCAGCGCTCTGCCTGGTGCTCGGGGAGGTCGACGACCATCACGCCGGCCGCACCGGCGTCGGCGAACTGGCGGGCCAGGTGCTCGGGGCCGTGCCTGCTGACGGGCTCCCAGTAGGTCATGACGACGGTCGGCCGTAGTCCAGCGGCGTACTCGACCGAACGGAGGGTGCGGTCGAGGACCTGCCCGCGGCCAAGGGCGCGGCGGTAGGCCGCTTGGATGACGGGTCCGTCGAGGTGAGCGTTGTGGTGGGCCAGCCCGACTTCGAACACGTCAGCACCTGCGTCGGTGATCTGGTCGAGGTGGCGCCGCTCGGCGGTGGGCGGGTGCAGGCCGGCGGGTACGAACACGACCAGCGCACAACGGGGTTGGGTGAGGAGTGCGTGCAGGGAATCGGAGGCGGTCAGGGGGGTGATGCCCTTCCCGGCGGTGGGACGCTGCCGGGGGTCAGCGGCGGCGTCGGGCCGGTGGAGTCGGGGTGGTCGCGGGGGCGGCGGTGCTGCGGTTGTGACTGTGGTGCGGGCCGGGCACGGGATCCGTGGTGGGCTGGCTGTTGAAGGCGGGAGCTACGCGGTCCAGGGCCCGGGCGATCTGCTCGGCCTGCTCGTGGGCGTCCTGGAGCTGCTTGGCGACATCGGCGGGGAGCCGGTCCCACTGGGCTCGGTACTGGTAGCGCTGGATGATCTCGGCGGCGTTGCGCAGCTGCTCGGCGACCTGCCGCAGAACCGCGGTCTCCTGCTCGGGGGCAGTCGTGGCGTGCATGGCCTGCAAGAGTGCGTCCAAGGCGGCGGGCAGTGGCACATCGTCTGCGGGAAGGCCGTAGAGGGCGGCGTGCAGGGCCTGGGCGTAGATCGTCACCGGCCCGCCCCGACCGCGGTCGCGGTACTCGACGGGGGCTTGCCGGCGGGCACTGAAGCTGACGGTCACGTCCCGGGGTGCGGCACCCGGGTGGAGCTGATCGGCGAGGGCGCGAGCGAGATCATGCGCAGTTGGGTTGTCGGAGGACGTGGTAACTCCCGTCGGGGCGGCAGCGATCAACGTTGTGTAGGGGGTCAGCGAGTGCGTCGGCGCGCCGGCGGCGCAGGCAGTGGGCCGGTGGCGGCAGCACGTCGGCGCCCCGCTGGAGGGATGTCGGTGGGTGTGGGGATGCCGAGGCCGACGCGGGCGCTGAGACCGTGGACGTATGCGTGCGTCTCGGCGGCCGTGACAGCGCCGAGCAGCCCGCGCTCGTCCAGCCCGTCCCGCAGACGGTACGACGAGCCGTCTGCCGTGAGGATGAAACCGTGCTGCTCCAGGAGGGAACGGGCGGCGGTGGTCTTGGCGCTCACGGCCACGCTGCCGTCACCGAACTGGATCTGCAGGTCCGGGTCGTCCACTGGATGGTCGGGGCTCCAGCGGGTCGTCCAGGACAGGTCGACGAGGTCGTGGGTGTGGGCGAGGAGCCCGTACACCGCGGCGCCTGCGCGCTCCTGCACGTCCTGTGGGGTGCCCGGCGCAAGCAGGTAGAGCGCGCGGCCGAGATGTTCGCGGGCGAGGAAACCGGCATCGGTCAGCAGCCGGTCGGCTTCGCGGAGGCGGCGGTTCAGCACGACGAAGGTGTGTCCGTCGTCGGTGGACCCGATGAACACATCAGGGATGTCCATAAGTGACACGGCGATCCAAGGGGTCTAATCGGCCAGAGTGGGGTGCCAGCGGGAGACGGTCTCGGGTCATGCAGGTCGGAAGGGGACTAGCAGGGGTGCGCGACGTCTGGGGAGAGACGCGGCTCAACGGGTGGCTGGGCGTGCTGCGGTCGCGGCCGGGCGGCCCGCGGGACGGGCGGCGGTGGGGACGGGGGGTCGGGGAAGGCCAAAGGCGGCGGCCAGGCCGTGGGACCCGTCGGCGGTGAGGTGGACCCGCTCGTCGTGGTGCCGCAGCAGGCATGGCTCGCGTATCACCAGGCCCCGGGATTCGAGGGAGCGGATGGTGTTGATGGAGACGCGGACGTCGTTGCTGCGGATGATCGGCCTGTCGTCGGTGATCGTCACCTCGCCCTGGGCGATGGCACGCAGGGCGGCGTCTTGAGCGGTGGACAGCGCAGGCGGCTGGTGCAGCGGGCGGGCGCCTCGACGGCTTCGTTCAGCGACGAACAGCTCGGCGGTGGCCAGCGCGTCCTTGGCACCCAGGGCGGTCAGGTCCCGCACGAGGGTGAGGCGGCTGCGGGCCTGATCCAGGGCTTCCTGGGAGGTCAGGGGCAGAGCGTCGTCGTGTATGGGCATCCCGGCGTGTGTGATGTCCAGGATGCCCGCGGCAATCTGGAGATGTTCGGCCGCTGTGACGGTCAGCTGAGCGAGCTGCTTCACCCGCGCGTACACGGCAAGGATCGTGGGACTGTGGTGCATCGACTGCTCGTTGAGGACATCCCCGATGTGCAGCGCGGAGTCGCTCAGGTGCTGGGTGAGGTCGGCCAACTGGTTGAGGGCAGTGGCGGTGGCGGGGTCGGAGGAGGTCAGCCGGATCGCGGCCAAGGCGTCGTTGTGCCGGGTGAAGTCCGCGGCGAGAGTGAGAAGGTGTTCGGCGGGGACGGTCGGGTTGGTCATCAGGGGTGGAGGGTTCCGTTCAGCGGCGGCGCATCGCACGGTCGAGCTGGGCGCCAGCATGGTGTACGTGCGGGTTCACGACGGCTCCGCGGACGGGTGTGATGACCGCGGCGTCCAGGTCCTGCACGAGGTGCGGCACGTCACCGAAAGCGCGCTCGACTGGAGCGGTCGTCGCGAGGTGGGCGAAGAACTGGGCGACCAGTTGTTCGGGGGCGTCCTGGGTGAAGGAGGCGTCCCAGTGGGTGTCGAAGCCGTCATACACGTGGTGCCGGAAGTGCCACGGGGGCTGTTTGCCCGCGGTGTGCTGTAGGCGACAGTGGCCGTCGGGCGAGGTGAAGTTGCCACCGCCTTCATGACGCCAGTGGTTCAGGCCGGCGATCTCGGCGAGCGTGCTGGTCGTGAGTGGAATCCGTTCGGCGTGACGGTCGTCGTCGAGTAGTTGAGGGAGGGCCTGGGTGACGGCGGCGATGGCCTCGATCGGCGTCTGCCGGGCGAACCGGGCTTCCCAGTACGGCTCGTGGTGCGCAATCGACCACCACGGGCCGTGTGCGTGGGAGGAGTTGAAGGTCACGAACAGGCTGCCGTCAGGGCTGGTGACGGTGAGGCGTCCGGCCGCAGGGTCGTGTTCGCTCGGCCAGCCGAAGAGGTGGATCAGCGGGCTGAGTGCGTCGGCGAGCCGGTCGATTCCGGCGCCTGCCACGTAGCGCGGTGAGACCAGGACGCGGTCCTGGGGCGCGAAGTGCGTCACCGGCGAGCGCCGCGCACTGCAGAAGGTGTGGAGGAGGTCCGAGCGGGGCCGGCTGCGGTTGTGGGGCGTGGCCTGGCCAGAACCTGGTGTCCCAGCTTGGTGACGGTGATCTTCTGCCCGCGCGACAGCCGGGTGGTCATGTCCCGGCCGACGAGCCCGCGCTTGTTCAGGGCCCGGAAGGTGGCGATCGAGACACGGGTGCCGTCCGCGGTCGCCACACGAATCACACCCGGCCCTCGCCGCGCCCCCTCGTACAGCATTCCGTTGCCGGGGGCGAGGGACTTGAGGGCGTCGTACTGGGTGTCGGTCAGAGCGGGGACGGCAGCCTCCTGGGCCGGGCCGGCTGTGTCGCGGGCGGCGCGGAGGTCGTGGGTGAGGGCAGTGGCGGCGTCGCGGCATCCGGTTGCGCTCCGGTCGAGCTGGTGGCAGGCGTCGGCGAGGCGCCCGCTCACTTTCGTCAGGGCCGCGGTATGGCGGGCGGTGCGCGCCGGGGCGCCGTCCGCGGGGGAGCCGTCGGAGGGCGCCCCGTCGTAGGGGCTGGCGAGCAGTGCGCTGGCGAGGTCGCTGCCGGCCAGGGTGGAGGCGACCGCGACCGAGGCCAGGCACTCCAGGCTGGAGCGGCTGCCGGCGATGGGGGTGTAGGCGCTGGAGTCGAGCGTGCTCAGACGGACGAGGACAGCGGCTGTCATTTCCTGGGCCTTGAGCAGGAGGGGGCTGATCTTCTGTAGCGCGTCGGTGCCGGGGGTGTAGGAGACGTCCCGGACACGCGTGTGCAGGGCATCGAAGTCAGCGGCCAGGGCGTGGAGTTGTCGTCCTTGTTCGGCCAGGTCGAGCGGGGGCATGGTGTGGCGCGGCTCCGGAGGGTCGTTCAACGGGTTCGGGTGGCTTCCTTCGCGGCGGCGGGCACGGACGCAGGGGTTGTACCTGGAGTCCTGGCGGTGGGAGGGCGGCTGATCGCGGCAGCCAGGGCGATGGTGCCGGCGGCGGTGAGGCGGACCCGGTCCTGCAGCGGTCCGCCGATGTACGCGGAGGGCGCGGACTTCGGGACGCGTTCGGCCAGACCGTCCGCTTCCAGCTCCCGCAGCGTGCCGATCAGCACGCGCTCGTCCCGGTAGTGGACGTACTGCCGGCCCAGGGAGTTGGTGGCCACGACGTTCCCGCAGCCGATCTCCCACAAGGCGTCGCGCTGCGTGCTGGTCAGCGGACGGTCCGGAGCTTCAGGGGTGCTCCCACGGCGGTGCCGGATCTCGAAGGCGAGGACTTCCGCGCAGCCCATCGCTGCTTCGGGTGCCAAGGCGGTCAGAGTGCACGCCACGGGGAGCTGCTGGTCTGCGGAGGCACTGCTCAGGAATGCGATTTGTTGGAGGCGGAGCACCGAGTCCGACAGGCCCTGGCTGCGAAAGAGGCGCTCATCGGTGACTGCCTTGACGGCGGTACAGGTCGCGGTGGCGAGGCGCTGCGCAGAGCCGCCGTGCGCAGTGGGCTCGGACGGCAGCGACTTGGCCCGTACGAGCCGGTCGAGCATGTCGTTGTGCTGCACGTACAAGTCGGCGAGCAGCAGCAGCCGCTCGACCGGAGTCGGCGGGGCAGCCACGTCGAACAGGAGGCCAGCGCCGGGCGGAGTAGTCATGCCGGCCGCCGGACCGTCGGGGCATTCCGCGGGGCCGGGGCTGGGGCCGGGGCCATCGGCTTCGCAGGGGCCTGCCGCGATCCGCGGTGCAGGATCTGGGGGCGGGGCGCGGCGGAAGCGAGGCGGCGGGACAGCTGCTGCGCCACGGTGCGATAGGTGGTTGCGGCGCGTTGCATCTCTTCACCGGCGAGGCGAAGCTGTTCGGCGCTGGCCGCGGGAGTGGGGTCGGCGTCCTCGGACAGCAGGATCTCGGTGCGGTGGTGGATGGCGAGGTTGCACAGTGTTGCGGCGAGCGAGATCTGGGCGCACGCGCCGGCCAGGTGTGCAAGGGACTCGGCGCCGCCCTCCATCGCGGGGTACTGGCTGACCGACAGGTCGTGGACCTGGCGTGTGCACTGCGCTGCCAGCTCGTGCACGCGCAGGCTGAGGGGCGCGATCTCGCGCACGGGCTTGGCGATCTCGCCCTTTCGGATGCGTCTGGTCTCGGCGGACAAGTCCTTCAGGGCGGGGGATACCTCGGCGAGCAGGCGGGTGTGTTCGGTCAAGTCGATGATGAGCAGGGCTACTCCGATCCGGACGGTGCGCCGGGAGATTGGTACAGGGGTCTGTCAGGTGCTGGGCAGGTTGTCTGCCGACGGCTGATCGGGGGCTTGCCACAGGAAGCGGGCGACGTGGTCGTTGCCGTGGCCGGTCCGGGGACGGGAGGGGGTGTGCCATCCGGCCCTCGGCGGGCGGCTGGCGATCAGGCGCCAGCCGGCGCCACGCAGGGACGCGCCGCTCTCGCCGTCCTGCGTATAGGTGACCAGGCGCCGGTATCCGAGAGCCTTCGCCGCACGCCACGATGCGCTGTAGAGCAGGGAGTTGGCGTTGCGTGCGCCGTCGCTGGCGGTCCGGGTGACTTCGAGGGTGGCGCCGTCGTCGAGGTGGCGGGCGACGGGCCGGCCGACGACGGCGACGGCGTGCAGGATGCCCCTCTCGTCGGCGGCACCGACGGCGAAGATCTGCCCTGCGGGCGGCGGGTGGTGGCGGTGCCAGGTCCGCACGAACTCCTTCGCCTGGCGCGAGCGGACCGGCACCAGATGCAGCGGGGTGCTGTTCACGCGGCCTTCCCGAAGCCGGACTGCGTGGGCGTGTGCTTGGCGACAGCGCGGGCGGTGATCGCCTGCGACGCGCGGGCGGAGGCGGCGGACAGGTCCTCGGCGCCCGGCTCGCGGTACCACGGCCGCAGGTCGAGCATGGCGGCGCGCATGCCGGTGGCGAAGCACAGGGCCGTGCCCTTGGGGAGGGCCCGGATCGCGTCGGCGGGCAGGATCCGTTCCTGTCTCATCGACACCGAGGTGCTCTTGCCGGACTCCGAGTGCGACGTGGACGTGGTCTCCACGTCGTGGTCGCCGATCAGGCGGGACAGCTTGTCGGCGAAGTCGGGGTCGTCGATGCCGGAGCCGATCACCTTGACGGTCGAGGCGGACCACATGGCGTCCATGCCCGCGTCTCCCCACACCTTCTGGCCCTGCCGGTAGGACTGGAGGATGGTGATCGGGATGATCCCGCGGGAGCCGAGGTGGGAGTACAGATCGGGCAGGTCGCTGATCTTGCACACGTTGGCGGCCTCGTCGAGGATCGCCAGCATGGGCGGGTCCAGGCGACCGCCGGCGCGTTCGGCCTGGGCGGTCGCGGCCCGCATCACCGAGTCCGCGCACGCGGCGATCAGCGCCGAGGCTCCGCCTCCGCCGTCCTTGCTGAGCAGGAACAGCGTGTCGGTGGACGTGACGAACTGCTCCGGCCGGAATTCCGGGACCTCCTTCTGCGGGGTCACCCACGCGGCGATCTCCGCGTTCAGGAGCGCGGCGGCGTACTGCCGGGCGGTCTCGTAGATGCCGTCCCGGGTCTCGGGCGGCCCTTCGACGGTGCCCTTGAGCTGAGCGGCGACGGCGGCGAAGCCATGGTCGCGCAGGATGTCGAGCGGGGTGCGGTCGGCGGGGAAGGCCAGCCACTGCATGATGTCGGTGATCGGGCGCTCGTCGAGCGCCGCGGCCAGCAGCAGTTGGGACAGAATGTTGCTGCCGGCCTTCGACCAGAAGTCGCCCTGCTGGGAGGCGTCCACGGAGGCGGCGAGGAAGTGTCCGGCAAGCCGGTTCGCGCCGTCCAAGGTGGTCGCGGAGGCGAGGGGGTTCCACCACATCTCGCGTGCGGCGTGCGCGATCTGCTGCGGGTCCATGGTCCACACCGTCCCCGCCCGCTCCCGTGCCTCGTAGGCGGTGGTGAAGGCGTCGCCGGCGGCCTTGTTCGAGGTCAGCAGGACGGGGCCGGGGGCGCCGAGCATGGAGGGGATGGCGAGCGAGGTGGTCTTCCCGGAACGGGGGGCCATGATCGCGACGGCGACGTCCTCGAACCCCATCCGCACCTCGTGGCGGCTGCCCTGCAGGTTGCCGAGGAGGACGCCGGTTTCCTTCGCGGCGATGTGCTTGGTGTTCTTCAGGCTGGGGCGCAGGGAGCGGGCTTTGTCAGTGATCGCCTTGGCCATCAGCGGCTCGATGTCCCGGGCCTTGGCCATGTCGGCGATGGTCTTCTTCCGCCCGCCGTTTCGGTTCTTGTACCGGGCCCACAGGACGCCGGCCCCTGTCCCGAGGGCGAGGAGCAGGAGGACGGGGACGATGCGGGCGCCGATCAGCAGGGACGTTTCTCCTGTGGTGGGCCAGACCCGTTCGGGGTGGAGCAGAGCGCTGGTCGGCTGGTAGGGGGCCCAGCTGGTGCCGGTGAGACAGGCAGCGATGTTCCCGGACAGCCAGGCCAGGTGGGCAAGGGGGACGACGACGGCGAGGACGCCGAGCAGGAGCCGCAGGACGAGGTCGTATCCGTCGGTATTGCTGCTGGAAGAGGAAGAGGGCAAGGGCTGGAGGTTTCCGGGCGGCGAGGTGAGGGTCAGCGGCTGCGGGAGGCTCTGGGCTGCGCCTGCCGCACCGGGGTCCGGACCGCTGGCGGGGTGGGGCGCCGGGCAGCGAGGGACTGGACGCGGTCTTCCAGCGCCCCGGCGAGGAGTACGGCGAGTACGTCGGTGGTCTTGCGGGTGACGATGTTCGGGTCGAGGCTCGGCAGACTGCGCCCGCTGCCGGTGCGGAGCAAGGGCTTCGGGTCGGCGAGCGCGGCGGTGAACGCGGCGACGAGGTGCGGCGGGGTGTGAGCGCCGAGTCGGGCCTGCCAGACCTTCTTCCGGCGTGTGCCGAGGGTGACCGTGAAGAACCAGGCTTCCGGATCGGCCGGTGTTCCGGGACGCTCGACGTACGCCGTGCTGTCGGGGGAGACGAGGCCGTCGTCGAAGTACCGTGTCCAGCCGGCCTGCCGGAGCGCTTCGTACGGATCGCACGGCACGTCGGCGGCCGGGGCCGGGTCGGTGAGGGTGTCGGTGACGGCGGCGATCAGTTCGACGGGGGTGCGGGCGCCGAAACTCGCGTGCCAGGCGGGCCGGTGCGGCTCGGCGGCGTGGTGCAGGGCCCACCACTGGTCGTCGGGGCCGGGCTCCAGGCGCAGGAGGGCCTTCTGGTCGAGGCTGGAGAGCAGGACGCGCGGCATCAGGGGGTCGTCGCCGTGGCTCCATCCGCAGGCGCGGTGGAGGGGGACGGTGATCCAGGCGGGGTCACCGCCGCCGGCGAGGTGGCGCGGGGTGATGAAGTCGACCTCGACGGTCGCGGGAGTGGTGGGCATGGTCACTTCCGGGCCGCGGTTGGCCGGACGGGTAGGAAAGCCGATGCGGCGGCCAGGGGAGAAGGGGCCTTGCGGGCTGCGGTGTTGATCTCCCGGAGGGCGTGGCCGTGGGTGGCCCAGTCGTCGAGGTAGCTCCACGATTCGGCGTGGTGTTCGGCGAGCGCGTCGTCGAAGTCCGGGGTGCCGGGCGCGGCGCCGGCGGGGAGCGCGTCGCGGGCGAGCAGCCATTGCTCGTGCAGTTCGCCGAGCCGGTCGAACGCCGTGTGCAGGACGCCCAGCTGATAGACCCAGCGAGTCTGCATCAGGTTCGTCGGGAGCCGGGCCAGCTGTGTCTCGGCGGTGGCCAGCAGGAGGCGGGCGCCGTAGCGGAGCGGCTCGAACGCTTCGGCGGTGTCGGCGTCGCGCCGGCTCTGGCGCAGGCCGTAGGCGTGGTCGTCGTAGGGCCAGCCGTCGAGGTTGGTGTGTTCGTCGGAATAGGTGTCCCAGGCGTCGAGGATCTTCTTGCTGTCCCGCACGTAGTGGTCGAGGTGGCGCAGCAAGACGCGGTGGGCGTGGTGGTCGAAAGGGGGGATGGGAGTAGTCCTGTCGGTTCAGCGGCGAACGGCCGGCCGTGCCGTGCTGACGCGGGCCGGGGCCGTCACGGGGTTCTTGTGTCGTCGCCGGGCGGCGCGCGCCCCGGCTCGGATCGCGTCGAGCCGGGCGGTGTGTGCCTCGACCACCTGCTTGGGAGTGAGCGGGCTGGGCTCCTGGACGACGCTGTAGTGGGCGGTGCGATCGTGCATGCCGCGCTGCAGGGGGCTGCGGTCGGCGAGCGCGGTGACGACGGCGTTGACCAGTGGCCGTGGTGTCCGGGCGGCGAACCGTGCCTCCCACAGGCGGGGACCGAAGCGGCCTCGGTCGGGATCGCGCACCTCGACGTGCCAGGACACCTCGGAGTCGTCGCGCTCTTCTGTACGCCGCTCAACGCGGCACGTTCCGTCTGGCGAACTGGCCGCGCCCTGGGCGTCGATGAGCCAACCCGCAGCGTCGAGCAAATCCAGGGGAGCGGTCTCTGCTGGGGGCGGGGAGGTGACGAGGGCGTCGGTGAGGCCACTGATGATCTCGGCAGGGGCGAGTTCGCCGAAGGAGGCGTACCAGCCGTGTTCGGTGTCCGTGGGTTCCGCCCACAGCCGCCACCAGGCGAACATGCCGGCTCCCGGATCGAAGCCGAGGCTGTAGCGGTGGTCGGGACTGGTGAGCACCATCTCGGGGCTGAGCGGGTCGGAGGTGCGCTGCCATCCGGCGACGGCCAGCCCGTGGGTGATGTGCCGTGCGTCGCCGGGACCGGCGAGATGGCGGGGGCTGGTGTCGAAGGGGATCTGCCAGGCGTGCTTGTCGGCGAAGGCAGCCAGTTGTCGTTCGCTCAGCGGCACGGGCAGGACTCCTGCTCGCTTGCCGGCGAACTGCCGTACAGGTCGCGGACGCCGTCCACGACGCAGGGGAGGGGGTGCTGCTCGCCGGGTCCCCGGCCGTGCCGCTGCTTCGTCTTCACCGGTGGCGCCGTACGACGAGCGGTACGGGTGCCGGGGCTTTCGCCACCGTGGCGGCGGGCTGGGTACCGACGCGCTGGAGAGTGTCTTTGTGTTCGTCCAGGTCGAGGCTGATGTCGCCGAGTTCGTTCGAGGCGCGGCCCAGGGCGAGCCACACTTCCGCGGGGAGTGCGCCTTGCTCTGCCTGGTTCTTGGCGAACATGCTGCTGGTGGCGACGAGGTGGGTGATGCCGCCGAGGACTCCCTTGTCCGGGTCGAGGACGCGGGCGATGACCTGTGCGGCCTGGGGCGGGGGAAGCTGAGAGAGGTGGTCGGCGAGCTGGCCGAGCTGGCGGGTGATCTCGTCGGCCTGTCTCAGTGGGTAGGGGGTGGGGTGGGACATGCTCCTCCGGGGCGGTGGACGGTCAGGGGTGGTGCTGCCCCAGGCGCTGTGTCTCGGCGACGACGGGCTCCGGACTGCCGCCGGCCAGCGGGGAGGTGCGGTCGGGGCTGGCCGGAATGCAGGCGCGCAGATAGTGGCGGAAGAGGGCGGTGGCGAGTCGGGGCTTGAGCCGGTTGCTGATCGGTGGGGGGTTGCGGGTCGCTACGGGCTTCTCCGGGTCGGGGGTGGTGAGGTGGGCGGGCCCGCCGCGGTGCCGGGACCGCGGCGGGCGCCTTGAGGGGTGCACAGAGCCTGCGCACCGCGGGTCGCCAGACGCGTGCGGGCGTCGGTGATGGTCGTGGAGGTGGCTCTGTTCATGAGTTTGGCAGCAGTTGTGCATCAATTTGGGCTCTGGCACAACTTCTGTGGAGGCCGTCCGTCGCTCAGCGCCTCGGGCGCTCCGCACACCAAATCTGGCAGTTCAGCTGGGTGGTCCAAGTGTTCAGAAGCGCACACGGTGCCACTCCACAGAAGTTGTGCCAGAGCCTCAGTTTGGGAGGCGCTGGAGACTAGGAGGAGTCGAACACCAAGCTCGTCGTCCGAGAGCGGGCTGGCGGGTGGGCCAGCGTCGCAGCCTGTGGTGCTGCCGCGCCTGTGCAGCGGTGTGCCCGGCTCCTTCGGAAGGCGGGGCACCGGGCACACCGGGGTGAGGCTGTCTGCTCTGGCTACGCTGTGCGTTCCTTGGAGATCAGCTGATCTGCCACCTTCAGGGTGCGGTCGTAGCCGCCGGTCATCCCGGGGTCGAACCGGTACTTACCGTTAACAACCATCGAGGGAGTCGTGGTGATCTGGTAAACATTGGCCAGGTGCTTGGCCTGCTGTACCCGGCTCTGGATGCCGAAAGAGCGGTAAGCGGCAAGGTACTTGGCCCTGTCGAGGCCCTGCGAGGCGAGGAAGTCGGCCTGATCCTGGGGATCAGTAAGCAACCTCCGGTTCTGAATGGCGTCGTAGACGGCATTATGCACCTTGTCCTCTGCGCCGCTGGCTTCCAGAACGAAGAACATCTGCGCGTGAGCTTCCGCCCAGTCGTTGAACATCACTGGGAGCCGGCGGTACGCCACATCGTTGGCGAGCTTGTCGGTCCATGGGCCCACTGCGGATGCGAAGCGATGGCTGTGTCCGCAGCCATACCAGAACCAATGGACCACCTCGATCTTGCCGGGCACAGGCGCCAGGACCGGGTTGGAGAGTTCGGTGTACTCCTTACCCGCGTTCGCCTCCGCCATGGTGACCTCCGTCTGTCGCGATCGGGACTGCCCTGCCGCTGCAGGGCGCTCCTGTCGATCATGAAGCGGTTTCGTCCAAAGATGTGGCGTTCTCGACGAACTCGACCGGATCGAGTGCCTTCACATGCGCTCTACGGCCGCATCGCCGACCCTCAGCGTTCGAACAGAAGCCCGTGCTCGTGCTGCTCAAAGTCGTGAACACTCGCTGCCCCGATCTCGTGAACGAAGCCACTCCTTGGTGATCGTGACGTATTCCAGCACCCAGAAGTCGGGCTCTGTGTGTGTCACCGGGACCGGGCGGTTGTCGCGCGCGAGTGGGCGGGGACGGATGGCGCGGTGGCGGGCGCGGCGGTCGGCGCGGTGGGGCCCGCGGGATGCTGCAGAGCGGTGCTGATGCCGAGCGCCTCCAGGCGCGGGCCGATCTCGCGCAGGGTCCGGGCCTGGGCCTGGGTGTCGTCACCGCTGAGGCGGTAGATGCCGCTCTGCGGGTCATGGACGAAGCCGTGAGCGACGAGGACAGCGCTGGATCGGTCGTCAGCGGGGGCGGTGGCGATGCTGCCGTCCGTCTGCCAGGTCAGGACGACCCGGTCCGGCTGGGAGGGCTGGATGTGGCTCAGGGCGATGTGGCGGACCTGGGTGAGGGCGCGGTCGTAGCGGGCGAGCAGGTCGCCGGCGACCTGCTCGGCGCCCAGGAACGGATCGTCGGCCAGGGCGATGCCGTTGGGTTCGCGGACGGCGCGATACGCCTCGTCGGGCAGGGCGAGCGGGGCGACTGCGGCGACAAGAAACCCGTCACGCTCGTCGTACCGGTCCAGGATGACGAGCTGCGCGCCGTCGGGTCGGCTCAGGACGGCGGCCTGCTGCAGCGGGTGCTCGGCGAGGGAGGCGGCGACTAGGTCCAGGTCCCAGATCCGGTCGGCGAGTTCGGCGAGGTCGTCCTTGGCATCCGGTACCAGGTAGGAACTGGTCCAGGAGTCGGGGAGTTCACCGGCGAGGACGTCGGCGTAGGAGGCGAGGCGCTCGGAGGTGTCGTGGTCGTGCATGGTGTCCTTGGGCGGTTGCAGTGGGGTCAGCGGCGCAGGCGGGCGGCATTGAGGGGCGGTGGCGCCGGGGCCGGCAGCGCACGCGGCGGTGGTGGGCAGGCGCACACCGCGGAGCGTTCGGTCTCGTGGTCGGGGACTTGTTGGGTGCAGGCCCGGCGGCCGGGGTGAGGGGTGTACTGGTCGGCCAGCCGCTCGCGGGTGTGCGTGAGGTCGGAGTGGATGACGCGTACGTATTCGTCGGCGAGGTAGCGCAGGCGCCGGGCGGTGTAGGGGTCGGACGGATTGCCGAGGCTGTCGAAGAACTCCGCCAGTGCGCCGAGGGTGTCCTCCAGTCCGGCCAGGACGCCGTCGTGTGGGGCGGTGAGTTCGGTGAGGATGCTGGCTGCTTCGTCGGTGTCGGTGGCTTCACGGAGTTGCTCTGCGAGGTGAGAGACCGAGGCGCCGAGGGCGGGATAGCGCACGGGCCGGGCATCGGAGTCGAAGAGCGGGTCGCAGTCGACGTGGTACCCGGCTGCCCGCAGGCGTGCGACGGCGTTGGTGGCGAGTCGGGCCTCGTCGTCCTTGGCGAGGGCGGCGGGGGCCCGATGGTAGGACTCGTGGAGCCGGACGACGGCTATGAAACCCGCACGCTCAAGGATGCTGTGCGCCTCGATGTCGCCGCCGCGGGCGAGGAGTTCGCCGGAGTGCGGATCGCGGCGGACGTCCAGGAAGCGGTCGGTACGGGACAAGGGGAACGTTTCTTCGGGGATCGGTGGTCGTTGTGCCGGGCGGCCGTCACCGGCGGCTGCGGATGTCGGCGATGTGCACGAGCTGGCCCAGGGCGGTGGTGGTGTACCAGCCGCAGTCGATCAGCTCGTCGCGGTCGGTGAACCGTGCCAGGAGCAGCTCCTCCATGGCCCGCAGGTGAATCAGGCAGTCCGGGCAGCGGCGTGTCAGGTGCACGAGGTAGCGGGGGTGGGCGGTGACGTAGGACTGGGCACCGCCGGTCGCATCCCGCAGCCGCCATCCGTCCTCGTCGGTCGGGGTGTGCCAGGACGGGGCGACGACGTGCATCGCGTCGCCCCACAGTTCACCGCCGACCACCCCCTTGAGGACGACGACGGTGTCACCGGCCTGGAAGTGGGCGTGGGTGATGTCCCGGTCGGGGGTGAGCGGGTCGGGCGTCGGCGCGAACGCCGGGGTGGGAGGGGGCTGGGACATGAGTTCCTTCCACGCGATTGCTTGGCGGGGTGGGAACATCAATGGTCCGCAGGAACGCCGGTTTGGCTAACCGGCGTTCTGCGGCTATGTTGCCCCGCCGTCAGTGGAACGGGTTCTCCGTCCCGATGTCGTCCGAGGCGGCGGCCTCCAGGAGTTCGGGCAGGTCAGAGCCCTCAGCGTCCCTTTGGTCGATCCACCAGCCAGCGCGGGCGATGGTGCGGATCTGGTCTTCCAGGACGGCCCAGTCGGCTTCGTCCCAGGTACCCTCGCTCACCAGCGCGCTGTACGCGGCGGTGACGACCTGGTGGCGGGAGCGCTCGCCCCAGGCGAGGGCCTTCTCGGGTCCTTCGAGCGGTGGCATGTCGAACTGCTCGGCCCACTCGCGGGCGGCCTGCTGTTCCTCGGCGCGCTTGGTGGTGAGCCAGGCTTCCCTGGATTCCGTGTCGGAGTCGCGAGCGGCCTTCCAGCAGTCGGTGCAGTCGCGGCCTTCGAGCCAGCGGGCATATCCGGCGCGCCGGTCGGCCGGTCGGTTGGACAGGTTGTGCGTGACTTCATGTCCACAGCTGTGGGCGATCTTCCAGGTCGTACGGACTGCCATGTGGTTGTTTCTGCTTTCTGTCTTCTTCGTCGTTTCAGCGTGTCCTGCGGATGGCCTCTGTGGCTGCCGTGGCGATGGCGGCGGGAGCGCTGGAGGGCTGGGGCAGGTGCAGCAAGGTGGTCCCCGGCAAGTGGCGGGACCGCGCGGTGAGGGTGAGCTGGAGTACGGCGCAGCCGGCGGTCGTGAGCTGCTTGACGCGGGTGACGGCTTGAGCCGTTTCGTCGGGGGTGTAGATGGCGTCGGTGACGATCACAAGGAGGCGGCCGGCGCCGGGGCGGCTGAGTTCGAGGCCGTGGTCGAGCGCGTCGATGGCGTCGCCGAGGTTGTGGTGGCCGCCCTTGGCATCGAACGTCGTCACGCGCTCTGGCGCTCGGTGGGTGGGCCGGGTCAATGCGGTCAGGTGCCTGTCATAGGCGATGGTGGCGGTGCGGGAGTCGGGGTCGGTCAGGGCTGCTGCGCGTGCCACGATCCACGCGGCGGACGCGACGGGCGCGCAGGCGGCACGCATGGAGCCGGAGACGTCGACGGCGATCCCCACACGCAGCGGTGGGGTGGGGGAGTTCCGGCGGCGGGTGTGGGTGAACGGTTCCGCGGTGGGGACCGATCCGGCCGCGCGCTGAGCGTCGCGGGCGAGGGCCGCGCGCATGTTGAGGCGCCCGGGAGGGGTGGGGCTGGTGGTCCGCTCCTCGGTCCGCTCGCGGTAGGCGGCGGCACGCAGGGCGCGGCTCAGGCGCGCGGCGGCGCTCTTCTCGGCGGCGGTGGGGCTGCGGGTGCCGGTGACCGGGTTGCTGTGGGGCGCCGGTGTGCCGTCGGGGGTGACGGTGCTGCCGCCGGAGTTGAAGACGGACCTCGCGGTGGCGGCGGCCTGGCGTTGCCGACTGGCTTGCTGGGCGCGGTCGTTGGCCTGTGATCTTGACCGGGTGGCCATGGCGTTGGTCGCTGCGGCTTGTGCCGCGAGGTCGGCGGCGTCGGTGGCGGCGGTGCTGTCCATGACGACCCCCACGGCGCCGGACAGCAGATCGGCCAGGTTCTCCGGCACGGGCAGGGCGGGGGCAGCGGCGTCCAGAGCGTCGCACCATTCTTGACCGTGCGCGAGCATGGTCGTGGCGTCGTGGTCGGCGCACTGGTGGGCTGCGGTCCAGATGCGGGTGAGGGTGGCCAGCAGGTCTGCGCCGAGCACCTGTTCGCACAGATCGGCGACGGCCCGGGTCTCGCCGGCGTCCAGGATGCCGGCGTCACGGCGGCCGAGGATCAGGGCTGCCACGCCGGCGGCGTGCTCGATGCCCTGGAGGGTGGGGTGGGCGATGTCGGGCATGACCAGGGTTCGGGCGCTGGTGCGCAGGTACGTGCGGTCCGTGGGCCGCGTGGTCAGGTGTGCGCCTTCGACGCGGCTCTCCTCCAGCAGGAGCGCGGCCTCGACGACACGGGGGTCCGCTCCGGCAGGCGCCGTCCAGATGGAGTGGGCCGCGTGCGCGGCCTCGTGGACGAACACTCCCCAGGCGGCGGGATACCGCTCCTCGTCGCCCACGATCCGCGGATGGATCTCGTGGGGCTGAAGCGGGGCGAACAGCCGGGCGTCGAACTCGACCTCGCCCAGCGTGGGGAAGAACGCGGCCGGTGCGCCGCTGCGCGTGCCGGGGCGGCAGGTGACCAGAAGGTCCTGGCGGCCGGAGAGGGCGACCAGACGGTCGCCGAGTTCGGCTCCCACGCGCAGCCACGCGGCCGGGGAGGAACGGGGTTGCGCGGGCGGGGCGCCGTCGTCGTCCCAGCGCGCGAGGTCGGCGTCGTCGTCCGGCGTGATGGCGGGGGACTGGACGTGGTGGTGGGCGCTCATCGCGAGCGGCCCCGCTGTGCGGAGCCGGTGCTGCCTGGGGGCTGCCGGACGGCCGTGGCGGGAAGCTGCTTGCCGAGGGTGAGGGGCGCGACGTTCTTGACGCCGACAGCTTTGATGACGGCGGCGGCGACGGCGTCGCGATCCTCTACAGGAGCGATGCCGACGAGGTTCGCCAGTGCGGCCTTCGTGCCCAGGACGGCTTCGGTCTTCTGGTAGCTGAGCAGCTCCCGCAGTTGAGGGGCCCAGCCCAGCTCGCCGAGTTCGACCTGGTGGGCGAGGTTCTGGGCGACCCGGACCACCCGGGCATCGATCCGCAGCGCCTTGGCGAGGTCGTAGTCCGTGCCGATCTGGATCTGCACGCTGAACCGGGACGACAGCGCCTCCGTCAACACCGCCCCGTGGACGCCGGGATTGTGGCCCGCGATCACGTAGAAGCCCGGCTCGGCCTTGATGGTCTCGCCCTTGTGGGCCTTGACCTGGATCTGCCTGCGCCCGTCCATCGCGGGATACAGCGCCGCCAGGACCTTCGGCGAGATCAAGGTGGCATCGTCGATCAGCAGGGCGCGGCCCTCGGTCATCGCGGTAACCAGCGGACCGTACTGGAATTCGTAACCCCCGCCATCGGCCTGCGTCCACTCGCCGATCAGGTCGCCGACGGTGGTGTCGCCGTCACCGGCGACGGTGAGCAGGTCCGGGAACGCCGCCTCGACCAGACTCGTCTTGCCGGTGCCCGGAGGTCCGTAGAGCAGCACCGGCACGTCGGCGTCGCGCAAGCGATTCAGAGCTTCGACGTCGGGCAGATCAGCCAGCTCACGGGGGTAGTAGAGCTGACCCCCCGCGCGGCGGATCGGGCCGCTCTGCTTCGGTGTGGCTGCTGCGGGAATGGTCGTGCGGGCCGTGGCCGCCTGGGCGCGGGGAGCGTGGGTGCCCGGCGGGCTGATCACAGCGGTCTGCGCGGCTGCGGCGGTCTTCGCGTTCGCACGGAACTCCGGCTGACCGGTCCCGCTTTGGTCGGCCTCGCCGCGTCGCACCAGAGTGAGGGCGGCGTTGCGGACGGCGCCGTGGGAGTGGCCCAGCTGCCTGGCCATGTCCCCGATGGTGAGCGTGTCCGCCGGCCGGTCGGCCAGCACCCGGGCCACCTTGGCCCGTAGTTCACCGCCCTTGGTACGCGCTGGACTGGTAGGCGGTCCGGGTGTGGTCAAAACGAGGGTCCTTCAACAGGTGCGGGTGCGGGCGGGGTTGGCGATGCGCGGGAGAGGCTGGACGCTCTCGGAGGGATCACGGACGGTGCCGACATCGGCGACCGGGCCAACCGGGGCGTACCGTCGGCGTTCACCGGCCGACCGAGGGCTCGGCCCAGGGGCATGGGATGGCCAGCGACGAGCAGCTCGCTGGCTGCCGAGAAGGCGCGTACGTCTGCTCTGTACCGGGTTCCGTCGTTCGGCAGGCGCAGCCGGGCGCCTCCTCGAAGCCGTCCTGGAGCAGGATCCGGCGGGCGGCGGCGTTATAGCTGGTGGTGGTGATCTCCCCGGTGATGGCGTGCCGGATCGGCATGAACGGCTCCGCTGGAGCTTCGGGCACGGCAGATCTCCTATCGGAGGTGGCGGGAAAGCGGTGGGGTGTCGGGCGAAGGCGAGGCGGGCCCGGAGCTTTTGGCACATCAACGGTGGGTGGCTGGACCACGATGGTTGCGGTCAGCGACGGGTGGCGGCCGTGCCAGCGCGGGGCGGCGGCGTGGGCGGTGTGGTGTCCACGGCTGGGCGCTGGCGGGCGCGCAGCACGGGGGTGCGGTGCGGGGGAAGGACGGCGACGGTCGCGCCAAGGTCCTCGGCCGCCTCTTCGACTTCGCGGGTGAGGAACTCGATCTGCCGGCCCAGTGCAGAGAGGCGTGCGCCGATCTGACGGCCCTGCGCGGTTTCCAGCGCGCTGGCGAACTGGCTGCTCGTCTCCAGGAGTTCCTGCAGGCGGACCATCGGGCCAGCGGCGTAGCCGCGCTGGACGGCGCCGAGAAGGGCGTTGGAGGCGTCACCCGCACTGTGGCCTTCGACGACGTCGCGTATGAGGTCCTGCAGGGACAGCTCCGGGGCTGACGGCGGACGGTTGAACCGGGAGACGTTCGGGCGCAGCACGCCCGGCGGGACCGGGGCGGGCAGGACCTGGCCGGCCTCGTGCTCGTGGGGGAAGTGCCCGATCACCTGCCAGCCCGGTACCCCCGGGTCACCGCGCAGCGCGATTACCGTCGAGTCGTCGTCCTCGACCAGGTAGGCGAGGGTGATCGGGCGTCCGTCGGCGGCGTACCACGACTCGATCAGATCCAGCTCACCGCGCCCCTGCGCAGCCAGGGCCTTCTCGGTCCACCTCTGCTGTTCCTCGCCGGTCAGCGAATGGGTGTGCCGGCCGTCGTGCTGGTCGGCAAGGTCGCTGGCGATCGAGCCGTGGTCCGCCCAGGCGGTGAGGTGCGGCCACAGCGACGCGTGCTGAGCACGTTCGTCGGGTGAGCCGGGGTCGGCCGGGTGGTCGAGAGCATGGCGGATCACTGCGGCCGAGGCAGCCAGGCCGTCCAGGACGGCCCGCCACCCGGCCAGGTGCCGGGCAGGCGGCAGGCTGTCGAGCGCCAGGCGGGCGGCATCGAGGAGTGCCTCGGCGTGCGGCGCGAGGTGGGTTGTGTACGCCTCCGCCGCCGCCTTGTCGCGATCGGCTCGTGCTGTCGCTGCGGCGTCCGCGTGGAGGGTACGGCCGTAGCGGTCGCGTGACATGTCGAGCGCAGCCTCGGTCTCACAGTCGATGACCGCCATCCGCAAGCGGAAGTCACGTGCTCGGTGGGCCAGTTCGGCAGCTGTCGGCAAGGCGTCGCTGTGGGTCGACCTGTTGGCAGGTGTCATCGGGACCGCCTGCCGGTCATGGCCGTCCTGGAGCCGGCCGGAGCGTATGTCGGCTTCGGAGGAGCCGGCCGGGCAGACGATGGGAAGTTGGCTGGCGGCGTGGAGCAGTACGTGGGGCCGGAGCCGAAGTGATCAGGCAGAAGGGAATCCTTGGGGTGAGCATTGAACGGTGCACTGGTGCGATGGTGGCCGCGGGCGGCGTTGCAGGGCTGGTTGCGAGCGCGAGTTGGGCCCTCGGGGCGGTCAGGTAACTGACGCGGTCCCCGCGCAGGCGGGCTGCGACGACCACCGTGATCAGGGGTGCAGCTAGGTCATGGTCTTCGCGGCGCGGGGTGGTTCAACGGCGTGTGGTGTTACGCCGGGACGCGGCGTCGGATGCGGGCTTGGCGGGCCGTACGGTGCCGGCGGCCGCAATCACTGGAGCCGGTCTATCGAAGGTCCAGTGGGCGGGGTGATCGCTGAAGCGAGTGAGGGGGTCGGTGTCCCAGGCGACGAGCGGGCCCCAGCCCGCCTGGATCCTGACGCTGGTGACTTCGATGCCCGCAGGCCGCAGGACGTAGCCCCACTCGAAGCCCTGTTCAGCGGCGGACTGCGGGGTGATGGTGTCGCGGGCGGGCGGGGAGCCGTCCGGCGTGATCAGGAAGTTGTCGAGAGCCCTGCTGGGAAACTGCATACCACCGGTCAGCTCAGTGACCAGCGGGGGCGGTGCACCGTCAAGGAGATCGGTGCCCAGGGTGTCCCAGCCCAGCCTGACGCTGTCGATGAGGTGGCGTGCCATGGCATCCACATCACGGTTGAACCGGTACTGGAACGCGGCGAGGAGCAGGGGCACCTTGTGACTCGGCTGGCTTATGTAGTGGACGACGATGCCGCTGTAGCCGTCGCTGGTGCGGCGTGCAATGAAGGAGCTGGTCGACAGGAGTGTCTCCGGGATGTGGCGGGCGAACTAGCGGCGGGCGGCGGGGCGCGAAGGGCTGACCTGCGCCGTGGCTACAGCAGGCGTGCTCTGAGGCCGGCTTTCGCGCGGTGCCCGTATGGCGGGCGGGGCGTCGAGGGAGGACCAGGCCGCCGGGTGGTCGTTGAAGGCGGTACGCGGGTCGGTGGACCAGCTCACGATCGGGCCGATGTCCTCGTGCAGGAGGCTGATCACCTCGACACCCTCCTTGTGCAGGACGTATCCCCACTGCATGTCCTGCTCGTCGGCGGTCGTGTCGGTGACCGACATGCGGACCGGCGGGGAGCCGTCCCGGGTGACCAGGTGGTCGAGGGTTCGGCCGGGCCAGTGCGCGCCGCCGGTCAGCGCATTCACGAGCGCCGGCGGGGCGCCGTCGAGGAGATCGGTGCCGAGTTCGTCCCATCCGACGGCGACGTCGTCGATGAGGTGCCGGGACATGGCCTCGACGTTGCGGCCGAACTTGTACTGGTAGGCGGCCAGGAGCAAGGGGAGTTGGTGGCTGGGTACGCCGTCGAGCTGGACGTGGATGCCCGTGTATCCCGTACCTGTGGTGGGGCGGGCGATGAAGGAGTGTGTGGACAGGGGTTTCTCCGAAGCGAGCGCGCGGGGAGGCCGTTCGGCGGCTTTCACGGTGGCGCGCGGGTGCATCTACGCGCGGTCCGTCCATGTCGGGACCGGCGGGCCGGAGGCGTCGGTGCGGGCGCAGGTGTAGCCGATGAGGCGGGAGGGCGCGGCCTTCGCGGGGACAGTGACGGCGTCGTTGCACACGAACGTGTACGTGATGGAGGTGCGCGGCACGTCGTGGAGCCAGGCCCGGTCGTCCTTGCCGGGGTTGATCTGCAGCCCGGAGTGCGCGACGGCGTCGGTCTGGGTGTGCGCGTGGGAGAAAAGGATCAGCGCGCCACCATCGGTGGTCCTCAGAGCGTAGGCATCGGTGTAGCGGTTGGTGACACCGGCGAAGACGGTGGTGCCCTGGTCTCCGAAGCGGGTGCCGGTTTTGTCGTGGATCTTGATCTGTCGCTTGCTCGCCTTGGTCGGGGCGAAGACCTTCGTCCCGGTGTTGGTGCCCCCGGTGGCGAAGTTGTCGACGATCGCTGCCCGCAGCAGTTCGGTTCCCGCGCCGAGGTGCTTGTTGCCGTCGGTGGCCACGGCTGTCGCGTATCCGTCGTGGTCGAGGGCGATGGCCGGCAGGTCAGGGCTGTCGAGGTCGACGACGGAGACCATCTCCCAGCGCTTGTGCTGTGGGCGTTCGGCGAACACGGCCAGCCGCGAGGGGGCCTTCCCCTTCTTGTCCGAGAGGGCTGCGGCGAACCACCGGTCCTGTCCGGCGGCCATGCGGGGGATGTACAGCTTGGCGTGCGCGGAGTCGTAGGACCACTGCTTGTACGGCTCGCGGTCCGCGGCAGGGAGACCTTCGGCCTCGGTGTAGCCGGAGACGGACATCGCGTACAGCGGGCCGTCCTCGACCGTGTCGAGCAGACGCCGGTTCCGATCGGCGTTGGCCGCGTTGTTGATCTTCGAATAGCGGCTGATGACGTCGCGGGCCTGGGTGGCACGGAGAGCGGGCGAGGGCTTCGGGGCGGTGCTGGTGCTGGGCGACTGCCGGGCACGGGCGGAGCCGTCCGCGTCGGCGCAGCTGGTGAGGGCCAGGGCGAGGCAGGCGGCGCCGGTCAGCAGGGGCAGGAAGCGACGAGCGGTACGGATAAAGGTCTCCAAGGACTTGCTGGGCGTATGGGGGAGCAGTGAGTACGGCCGGTCGCCAGGCGCTGACTTCGGCGATGCCGATGGTGGCCAGCCATGTGAGCGTGGAGAGGAGGGTATGGGTCTCAGGGCGGTCAGCGCTTGCGGCTGACTGGCGGTGCGGGGGGGAGGCGGAGTAGGCGGTGGGGTCTTGCCAGTTGGTTCTCGGGCCACGAACGCGCTGATGTCCGGGGGCGGATCGTAGTGGGCTCGAAGGATCCGCAGATCGGCTTCGGCCGCCATGGCGAGGGCGGAGGAGACCCTGCTTGCGGCATCCCGCAGCAGCCACGACGGAGATCCGCGCTCAGCGCCCCGATTCTGGTTCTGCCAGCGGGCGGCCAGAGCCAAGTGATCGATGACCTCGCCAAAGAACGGCTCGACCGCGTCCAGCAGCGCGTTGAGGACGGTGCTGAACTCTGCCGGCGTGTCGGCGGAGTCCAACGCCTGCCGGTACGCGCTCAGGTCCGGGACGGGGAAGGGCGCGCCTGTCAGTGGGTGTCGGGCGTGGAAGGCTTCCGCATCGCGCTTGGCCCATCGGTGCAGGTCGTCTGTAGTGGCCGCCCCGGTCTGGTGGGCGCGGATCTGCTCCGCGGTGCGACCGACGTTGTCGTACAGCTCGAAATCGGGATGTTGCAGGAGGAACTCCAAGGTCGCTGGGGCGTGCTGCCCGCTATCGGCATGGGTTGGTCAGTGCCGGGGAGGGCGAGGGGCTGGGGGAGACGGAGGGCTGATTCCCTGTGCCGGGGCGGTGGGCATGCTGGGCAGGTGCTGCAGGCCGGGTCCGCCGGCTGGGGGCGAGGCGGGATGGGGCAGCAGCCCGAGCTGGTCGAGACGGTGGTCGATAGCCTCGGCCAGAGGCTGGGCGCTGGCGCCGTGGCGGGCCTCGGGTCGCTGTGAGGCATTGGGGTCGTCGCAGGGCGTCGAGTCGTAGAGGACCTCGAAGCAATCCAGGCCGTCGGGATGTTCACGGGTCACGATCCAGCCCTCGGGGTCGCCGGGCGGGCGCTCGGAGGGAGGCTCCTGCGGCGGGCTGATGATCAGGTAGCTGTCGTCGGGAAGCGAAACGCGGACGATGTAGGCGCTGAGGCCGAACTCGATGTCGCATAGGAGTCCGCGTGCTCGCAGCGGGGTGGTGATGTGCGCGTGGCGACGCCACAGCTCCTGCCACCACGGCATGTTCACCTCGCGGTGGTCGGGAAGCGGCGCGAGCGAAGTCGTCGGGGTGGTCACGGAGTTCGCCTCGTCAGCGGCCACGGCTTTTCCCGCGGGACGCCGGCGATCAGATCGTGTTCCATCTCGGCTTCGCGGCAGCAGACTTGTGCCATGAGGTCGTCCTGCTCAGCCTGGCGCTGCTGGTGCTCGGCCCAGTCGGCGTCGGTGAAATGAGGGGGGCGGTTCAGAGTGTTCCTTGGGGACGTGGGTGGGCGGGCTCCGGGCCGGGGAGGTCAGCGGTGGCGACTGCTCGGCCTTGGCGGCGGAGGCGCCGGCCGTCCAGCCGGGCGGGTGAGCGTCGCGAGGAAGCGTCGGATGCTCAGATGGTCGTCGAGTTCCTTGGCCGCGTCGCGAAGGGATTCCGAGGAGCGCCGCAGGTAGGCACGGGCCGAGGCATGGTCGATGACCATGCGGTTCGCGAGATAGTGCCGGTCGGTCGGGTCGGCAGACCGGGACAGGGACAGGGCGTGCTCCGCGGTCTGGGTGAAGAGCGGTGCTGCGTGGCTCGACATGGTCGACGCCGTCCCGAGGCGCTTCAGAACGGTGCTGCCGATGCCGGTGGCGCGGTGCAGGCTCCGGGCGAAGTCGGCGGTGAGTCCGAGGACGTCGCGGGAGAGGTCCTGCGCGTCGGTCGCGTGTTGGAGCAGCGCGGTGTACGAGGGCTCGGCTGGTACGTGTCCGTTCTCGTCGAGCAGTTCCCAGTCCTGGGCGGCAGCACGCAGTTGCTCCTTCATCGCGTTGAGTGCGTCGATAAGCTGGAGGGCGTCGTCGTTCGGTATCAGGTCGCGTCGGAGGTCGGACGTCACGGGCCTCTTGTTCTCAGTGCATACGGGCGTCGGTGTCGAAGAGGGCCAGCTCGTGGCTGTGCAGGAAGTGCTGCACGATGAAGCTCCGACCTGCGACTTTCCACAGACCGCGCCCTCGGTTGAGGTGAGCGATGGCGTCCATCTCGACGGAGGTCAGGCCGAGCAGGGAGGCCGCGGCGTGGAGCTGGTCGGTCTCCTGGCGGTAGATGATGCGCGTGGAGCAGTCGGCGAGGAGCCCTTCGGCCAGGGCCCGGCCCTGTGATCCGGCATCGCCGGCGGTGAGCAGGTCGCTGAGCCGGTGGATGACCATGAGGTTGGCGATGCCGAGGCCGCGGCTGAGTTTCCACTGGGCCTGCATCCGTCGGAGCAGGCCGATGTGCCGCATCAGGCGCCATGCCTCGTCGTACACGATCCAGCGCCGGCCGCTCGACGGGTCGGAGAGGGCTGATTCCATCCAGGCGCTCGCGCAGGTCATCGCGAGGACGAGGGCGGTGTCGTCTCCGCTGCCGCCGAGGCGGGACAGGTCGATGGTGAGCATCGGCGCGCTCGGGTCGAAGGCGACGGTGGAGGGGGCGTCGAACATGCCGGCCAGGTCGCCGTGGACCAGGCGCCGCATGGCGTGAGCGAGGTCGCGGGCTGCGTTGCCGAGGTGGCCCGCCATGATCCCGGCGGCGTCGTCGAGTGAGTGGGGGTTGTTCAGGGCGGCGGCGACGTCGCCGAGGAGCGGGGTGCGGTGCGTGTCGGCGGCGTGGGTGACGACGGCGTCGAGGGCGACGTCCAGGGCGGTGTGCTCCATGGGCATCAGGTCCCGGCCCAGGACAGTGCGGGCCAGGGAGCCGAGCAAGAGCAGACGCCGTTTGCGGATCTCGCCGACCCAGTCGGCCTCGGACACGCTCGCCGGACGTGGGGCCGCGTCCAGGGGGTTCAGGCGACCGGGCAGTCCGGGACCGAGGGCGACGGACCGGCCGCCGAGGGCTTCCGCGACCGGTGTCCACTCGCCCTTCGGGTCGCACGGCACGTAGACGCGGTATCCGAAGGCGACCGACCGGAGCGCGAAGGACTTGGCGAGCGCGCTCTTGCCCTGCCCGATCACGCCCGCGAGCAGCAGGTTCGGGTTGGTGAACCCCTCGACCCGGCCGTACAGAGCGAACGGGTCGAAGACGAAGGACGCTTCGGCGTGGACGTCACGGCCGACGTAGATACCCTCGGCGCCGAGGCCGCCTTCGGCGAGGAACGGATAGGCACCGGCTGCGATGGCGGTGGTCATGCGGTGGGCGGGGAGCTTCAGCCGGTTCCCCCGAGCGGAGGTGGGCCCGGGGCGTCCGCCCACTGGGTAGAGCGCCACGGGCATCCGGTGCTCGGCGACGGTGCCCTCGTTCTCGTGGCTGCTGGCCTCGGCGCGGGCTTTGGCGGTGGCCTCGGCGAGCTGGCGACGGGCCGCCTTGCGGCTGGCGCGGTCGGCGCCGTGGGGAGTGAAGAGCGGGCTGGCGGAGGCACGGCGGGCGCGACGGGAGGGCCGGTGGCTCATCGGGGGCTCCCGATTTTGCGGGTGGTGCTCATCGCACGCAGGCCGTGGTGTGCGGGCGGAGGTCGGTGGGGGTGGTCCTGCGGCGGACGACGTGTCCCGCGGCGAGATGGCGCTGGCAGATCGTCAGCACGGGCGGGCCCTCGGGCAGCCGTTCTGGATGGCACGCGCTTGCCTCGGCATCTTCCGCTGGTGTGTCGGCGGGCAGCAGGTGGAAGGCGGAGTGGACCTCGCTGGTTGCCTGCCAGAGACGGGTGTGTGCGCTGGCCAGGTGACGGCCGGCGGTGGGGTGCGGCGGCCGGGTGGTTTCGGCGAGGTGGTCCAGGAGGTGGAGCAGGGCGGTGAGGTGGGCGTGGAGCACGTCCAGGTGCGGACGGTCCGCGCGCCGGGGCGGGCGAGCGCCCGGCGAGGCAAGGGACCGGGTGTGGTGCCGTATTCCGGCGCTCGCGGCGCGGAGGTAGGGGTGCGCGTCGTCGGGGTGTAGGGCAGAGGTCAAGGTGGTGATCCTTCCTGCCGGTTGGCAGGGCAGTGAGGGGCGTCCCGTTGTGGTTGAACCGGAGTGCCGACGGTCAGTGCGCGCGGGTGTGGCGGGTTCACAGGGCGGTGCGGGCGAGCGGGAGCGCGGCAAGCGCGAAAGCGTCCGGCTGCTGGTAGGTGAGCCGACGCAAATCGACGCCGGAGGTGACGGCGTGAGTCTCGATCTGCGCGCACGCGGCGTCCAGGAGGGCGTCGGTCTCGGCGGTGACGGTGACCAGGCCGGTCAGTGCCACGTCCGCGTGCCCGGCGATGAGCTGGCGCTCGCGGGTTTTGACGTCGGCGTACTCGACGGAGTCTTCCTCGCTGTCGACCTGCCCCCGGCGGGCCCGCTCGTTGGCATCGGCGATGATCGCCGCCTTCTTCCTCTGGACGTCCCGCAGCGCAGATTCGAGTCCCTGCGGCACGTAGATGAGGGAGAGGCTGCGGCGCACGCCGGCCGTGAACATGATCCCGTGGAGGAACCCGGCGTTCGTCTCGGTGCGCGGCCAGTTCTCCACCCAGTAGGTGGCGTGGCGTGCGCTGTCGGTGGCGAGGCGGTCGTACTCCTCGACCTGGACGACGGGCCCGGCGGCTGCGGGGTCGGACTCGGCGCGGCCGGTCTCGGACCACTGCTGGAGCGCTGAGAGGGCCTTCGGGTCGTAGGCGGTTCGGACGGCGGCGGCGATCTCCCGCGCGCTGAGCCAGCCGGTGACCTGGAGGCCGGCGGTACGGGCGGCCTGCGCGATGGAGGCGGTGGTCTGCTCCATGACGGTGAACGCCCCGGGCAGTCCGCCGCCTGCCTGGCTGATGAGGCGCCGGGCGGCCTTGAGGTCGAGGGAGATGGCGAGGTAGGTCTCGTGCGGTGCGGCGGCGGGTCCGGCCGAGGCGACCAGTTCGGAGTAGATCTGGCCGGCGACGGGGGCGTGGGGCTGCCCGTGGTGGGTCCAGTGCCGGGTGAGGGTGTCGCCGCTGTCGGGGACGGTGCGCTCCAGCACCTGGACGGTGGTGATGTGCCCGGTGCGGGCGATGCCCGCGAGCGCGCGCCCCCAGGTCGTGACGTTGTGGTTCTGGGTGGTGGGGTCGAGGAGGGCGAAGGCGCGGCTGGTGACGCGGGCGACGGCGGTCAGGGTCTGCCGGTGCGGGTCGTGGACGGCCGCGGCGCCGTTGGCGGAGTCGCCGGGGGTGACCACTGTCAGGGATGCGGCGGTGCCGGGCAGGTGGAGGGTGCCGTCCTGCCGGGGCCGGGTGACGGGCCGGGCGAGCCAGAGCGTCTGGCCGGTGTGGCGGCGGTGCGCGTACCGGGCGGCGATCGGTGCCCAGTCGATCAGCGAGCGGCCGTTGCGGCGGATCGTGACGAGCGCGCCGGCCGTGGCCCACAGAGGTGCCAGGGCGGCGGCGAGCAGTCCGGTGGAGATCACCGTCATCAGCAGCAGCGCCAGCATGCACGAGACAAGTACGAGTTGGGGCCAGGAGAGGCCGAGGAGGATGCCGCGGCGGGACCGGTGCGGGAACTTCACCGTGACCGGGGCGACGACGGGGAGATCAGTCAAGTGGCGGGTCCTGGGGCGCGGGTGGAACCCGGGGGCGGGAGCGGGCGTGCACTTCCCGCCCCCGGGAGTCGGTCAGGGAGTCACTGGCCGGTCGCAGGCGGCATCGGAGGGCCGCTTGCCCCACTTGACGAGGCGTTCTGCGTTCCGGAGGACGGCGGTGCACCCTGCGGTGGCGGGCTTGTGGTCGGCGGAGCGAACTTCCATCCGCCGCTCGGCCCAGACGCCGCACCTGCGCCTGATCCGGTGGGTCCTGGGCTGCCTCCCACCTGGCCGCTCGTGTCGCCGGACACGCTGACGGGCGCGGGCTGGACGGCCTTCTCTACGCCGGACCTGACCGCGTCGCCGCCGGGCGAGGCGCCTGTTCCGCTGCTCTGCGATCCCTCCTCGCTCTCGCCGCCTCCGCCGGTTGGGTTGGCAGCGATATCGCCGGGGAATCCGCCGCCGGCGTCGGGGCCCTGCGGTGCGGCACCTGCGCCGGCGGCAGCGCCACCGGTCGCGGCGGTTGCCGCAGCAGCGGCGGCTTTTCGGGCTGCCTTCTCCGCGTGCGCCCTGGCGATCTGGGCTCCGGCGCCGCCGGCACGGTGGATGGACTCCCCGTCGGTGCCGTCGGCCGCCCAGTGCACGAACTTGAAGACCGCGTACGGGCACAGCAGCACCAGGATCATGATCACGATGCCGGACATGACGTCGGCGAGGGCGGCGATGCCGTCCTTGGCCTCTGTCTTGCCCATGGCGGCGATGCCGAGCACGAAGATCACGGTCATCAGCAGCTTGGAGACCACGAGGGTGGCGGTGGCTTCGATCCAGCCCTTGCGCCAGCGCCGGGCGACTTCCCAGCCGCCGCCGGCGGACGCGAAGACGGCCAGGGTGACCATGACGAGGATGCCGACCTTGCGGACCATCATCACGCACCAGTAGAGGAAGGCGCCGACGGCGGCGCCGAGCCCGGCGACGACCGGGACGAGCCAGCCCAGACCGGCCAGGGAGCCGATCTCATCCACCTTCACGATGCGGCGCACAGCGGACTCGATGCTCAGGTGGGCGGCCTTGAACAGGCCGTCGCTGACGGCGTCGACGACTTCGATGGCCACGGTGGTCAACGAGATGGCGCAGAAGGCGAACAGGACGCCGCTCATGGTGCCGGTGAACGCTTGTGTCAGCGCTTGCCCGTCGCGCCGGATGGCGGCCCGGACCAGCTGTGCGCAGAACGTCGCGACCAGCAGGACCAGGCCCAGTGGCAGCAGCGTCTCGTAGTTGTCACGGAACCATCCGGCGTTCAGGTCCACCTTCGTGGTGGTGTCGACGGCTTCAGCCGCGAGGTCGGCTGCGGCGGCTGCCAGTTCGCCGGCGGACTTCGCCATCCAGTCACCGATGGCCTTGCCGGGATCCGAGGCGAAATCCACCGCGTCACCGACCGTGCACAATTTGTCGGCCAGGGGGTAATCACAGAATCCCACGGGGGAGTTGCTTCTCCTTTCGTGTCGTTAGGCGCGGGTCACTGCGTGACGCTCGGAGCGATGGCGGCCAGGGTGCAGTCGTGACCGGGGCGGCACTGGACGGCGAGAGTCACGGCCCGGTCCTCGGCACCGCCGCCGCCTTTCTTCCAGGCGATCTGCTGTGTGCCGTTGACGGTGACGACGTAGATGTACGCCTCCGTGATCGCGGACGGGTCCTCGGCCAGGGCCTGCTTGAACGCGCTGGGGTAGTGGGCCTCGGCGACGTGGGCGGTGGCGTGCTGGTCCTGGTCCGCCATCCGCGACCACAGGAGCGGATCGGGAACTTGGCCGGAGACCGAGGCCCAGTCGGTGTACTTGGGCTCGGTGGTCATCCAGGCGCGCATGTCGGCGAGCTGCCGGTCGCGGCTGGTGTCACGGGTGTCGTAGGACCACAGCATCCGGGCCGCGGCCTTGGCGTAGGCGACCGGTTCGGCGATCTGCGGAGGCTTGGGCGCCGATCCGGATCCGGGCGAGGGCTTCGGCGCGGCATCGGAGGCGGAAGGGCTGCCGGACGGCGCAGGCACCGCGGTGTCCGGAGCCGGGCGGCTGTTCCGGGCTCCGGTCAGCAGGGCGACCACCCCGGCGGCGGCGAGCAGGACGACTACGGCGGCGGCGACGATCGCGATGCGCCGGTTGGCAGACCACCTTGTGCCGTACGACGACAGGGTGCGGAAGGGGGATCGCGTCCGCATCAGTGGACCTGCGAGCCCAGGCCGGAAAAGAAGGTCACGATGCCGTTCGCGGCACCCAGGCCGAGGGCGGCGCCGGCGGCCACGACCGCGCCCTTCTTGCCGTTGGCCTCGGCCTGGTGGCCGCCGGTGTGGTGACCCCACGCCCAGACACCGAGCGAGACGGCGAGGGCGCCGACGACGGCGATGATCCCGAACATATTGATGCTGCTGACGACGTTCTTCAGCACGCTCAGACCCGGCAGGCCACCGCCCTTGGGCGAGATTCCTGGGTCGTAGGCGAGCTGGACGACGCGATCTGCAAGAGCGACGGACATAGGTGCGGCAGGAACTCCTTGCGTACGAAGGCCGTGCGGGGGCCGACGGGAAAAAAGGGGGGAGGTACGAGGCGACTGCCTCGCAGAGGAAGCACGACAGCGGTGCGGGAATGGCTGGCCTGGCAGACACCTGCGGCATGCAGCCTGGGGTACGACGACACGCAGACGGCGTGCAGAGGCCGGGCGAGAACACCGACCGGGCCGGAGACTGCCCTGCTCGTGTCAGGACAGTGGGTCATACTCCGGGGCGGTGGCCGGGTGCACTACTTCGGGATCGACGGCTTCGGCGCGGGGTTGGTCTCGTAGGGGTTCGCGCAGTTGTAGATCATGTAGCCGCGGACCTTCTTCCCGTCGGACTTCCGGGTGACCGTGCCGCGCGTGTACCAGGTCTTCTGGGCCTTGTTGTACGCCCACTGGTCGTAGACGACTGTGTCGTGCCGGTAGCCGATCCCTACGACCGTGGACGTCTTCGACGGGGCCTTGCGGATGTTGACCGCGCTGCAGCTGATGGTGGTCTTACCGGTGTCGTACGCCTGTGCCGTGGTGGCGGTGACCAGGCCGCCGGCGGCGACGGCCAGGCCCAGAGAGGCTGCTGCAAGGGCGCGGTGGCGGGTTATCAAGGCTTCTCCGTACTCTCGGGAATCTCGCTCGGAGATGGTGTGTCGTGGCGGTCTCGGTTGCTGGTATCAGAGGACGCGGCGGACGGCGAGGATCGCCCAGTCCTTGATCGGGGTGATCCGGACCGGTTTGGTAGTGCGCGGTGCCTCGATCACGAGGCCCTCGCCCATGTACATGCCGACGTGCTCGGGTCGGCTGGCGGTGCCGCGGCTGAAGATCAGGTCACCGGGCTTTAGCTGCGCGGGGGAGACCGCCTTGCCCTCATTGACCTGTGTGTACGTGGTGCGGGTGAGGGTGACGCCGGCGTGGGCGTAAGCCTGTTGCATCAGGCTGGAGCAGTCGCAGCGGCCCATGGGGTCGGGTCCGTGCGCGTCGGTGCAGGATCCGCCCCACTGGTAGAGGGTGCCGAGCTGCCGCATCGCCCAGGCGATGGCTTTGCGTGCCTTCGGGTCGGCGTTCTTGGGGATCGAATAGCCCTTCGGGACGCTGCCCTCGGGGATGCGGCCGAACCCGGAACCGTCCTGGCCCGGCGCGCAGCCGGTCGCACCGGTCGACGGCTCCTTGCCCTGGTCCGCGTCCTGGCCGTCGGTGCCACCGGTGCCGGGGAAGGTCCGCGCGATGGCGGCCTGCAGCGCGGTGGCCAGCTTCTCCCACTGTGCGTACGCGTCCGGAAGGCCGGACTTCTGCACGGCTTGGGCGGCCTGGGTGACGGTCATCTGCTGCCACCCGCTCACCTTGAGCAAGTGCTTGTAGAACTGCTCGCTGGCGTGGGTGGGGTCGCGGATCTGTTCGGCGCTGCCCCAGCCCTGGGACGGGCGCTGCTGGAAGAGGCCGAGGGAGTCGCGGTCGCCGTAGGCGAGGTTGCGCAGCCTGCTTTCCTGCATCGCCGTGGCGAGCGCGATGATCTGCCCCTTCGCGGGGACGTTCAGGGAGAGGCCGGCGGCCACGATCGTGGCCGCGTTGGGGACTTGCTCGGCGGGCAGGTCCAGGCCCTCGACGTGCACGTCCTTGCCGGAGGCGCCGTCGAGGATCTTGGCGACCTGTTCGGCGACCTTGTCGCTGTCGATGTCACTCAGGCAGTTGCTGAAGGAGCTGTGGCTCCGCACGGCGTCGGCTGAGGAGGCCAGCATCATGCCGGTGCCGGCGATGAGGATCGGGGAGAGGAAGACGACGCCGATGCCGGCGGCGAGCCCCTTCAATCCGAGCGGACCGCTCGCCGGTCAGGGAATTCGGTCATGGGTGGGCAGCGAGGCGTCATAAACGTGTCCTTGGGGGGTGTCCGGCGTATCGCGTGCGAGGCGTCTCGCAAGGGCGCGGCAGCCGGATTGGGAGATCAAAGGCGGCCCGAACCGGTGAGTTGCTGCTCGTTCCGTACGGCCGGGCCGTGAGCTAGGTGTGCCAGGGCAGGGGGCACCTCCATGAGGTGTGGCGGGGGAGTGGCCAGCGGCGGTGTACGCCGGGCGGTTCAAAAACAGTACGCGGGGATCGGCGGTTGACCAAAAAGTCGGCGTGAGGTGCCGGAAACCGGCACCCCGGCAGCGCACTTCTTGGTCGTCGGCGGATTCGCCTCTACAGTTTTTGGACTCCCCCTCGCCTTCCTCGGTCTGCGGCCCTGGGCTTTTGCATGCCCGCTTCCGGCCCGCGAGGACTCTCCTGCGAGGCGGCGCCCCCCTCCGTATTTCCGCTCCCGAATCGGGGTTCCTTTTTGCCTTTTTCCCTGCACCAGGGCGACGCTCTGGCCGTTCTCTCCGGGCTTCCGGACGGCTGCGTCGACTCCGTCATCACCGACCCGCCGTACAACAGCGGCGGCCGAACCGCGAAGGAGCGCACCACCCGCTCCGCGAAGCAGAAGTACACCTCCGCCGACTCCAAGAACGACCTTGCCGACTTCACCGGCGAGAACATGGACCAGAGGTCCTACACGTTCTGGCTGACGCAGATCATGACCGAGGCCCACCGCCTCGCCAGGACCGGCGGCACGGCGCTGTTGTTCACCGACTGGCGCCAGCTCCCCACGACGACGGACGCGATCCAGGCGGCCGGCTGGCTGTGGCGCGGGGTGCTGGCCTGGCACAAGCCGCAGGCCAGGCCGCAGAAGGGCCGTTTCACCCAGAACTGCGAGTTCATCGTCTGGGCCAGTAAGGGGCCGATCGACGGCTCCCGCAACCCGGTCTATCTGCCCGGCATGTATTCGGCATCGCAGCCCTCGGGCGCGCAGCGTCGGCACATCACGCAGAAGCCGGTCGAGGTGATGCGTGAGCTGGTCAAGATCAGCCCCGAGGGAGGCACGGTTCTCGACTTCTGCGCCGGCTCCGGCTCCACGGGCGTGGCCGCCCTGCTGGAGGGCCGGGACTTCATCGGTGTGGAGAAGACCGAGCACTATGCGTCGATCGCGGCCGAGCGGCTCACCGAGACGCTCCGCTCGACTCTCACGCAGGACGACATGGTTCTCACCGTCTGAACCGCGTCCTTGCCTGCCGCCCAGCAGGCGAGTCCCCACGCCCAGCCGTCGGCCTAAGACCGCCGGCGCACCGTGCAAACCGCCGGACGCACCGCGCGCGGGGCCCGGCATCTCACTCATTCCGTGACTTGTAGGAGGCCGAACTTCTCCATGCCCGAATCCGTAAATCCGGCCGATGAAGGGGAGTTGGAGCCGATTCGTGTTCCGGATCCGCAGTTGGAAGGGATCGAGGCGAGTGTGCGGCGGCTCATGGAGCAGTCGGCTCAACAGGCTCAGCAGCTCGACCACCTCGCCTCGGCCCCGGCATCGAGCGGGTCACCGTTCGCCGCGTTCGGCATGCCGGGACTCGGCGGCCTGCCGGCCGCCGCTCCGCCGGAGCCACGTCCGATCCTGGAGCTGGACGGCGAGGAGCGCGAGGACGAACTCGATGCGCTGTCCGACTGGGTCGATGACTTCTTCCTCCCGGTTTACGGGGCGGAGGTCACCACCGCGGCGCCGTGGTGCCTGCAGTGGCAGGAGCACGACGACGTCGTGGCCTGGCTCCATGCCCTGTGGCTCGCCTACCAGCAGCACAAGGACCCCGAATCCGGGCTCTCCGGCCTCTTCGTGTGGCATCGGGACTTCCTCACCCACGCCGTCGCGGCGATCCGCGCACCGGGCGGCCCGCTGTCGGCGTGCATGATCTCGCCGGACCGGCCCGCACACCGTCTCCTGCCGGGCCCGCCGCCGTCCGTGCGCACGGGGACGACCGCCACGGCACTTGCCGCCGGGCCCGCCGAGCCGGACGAGTCGGCGTCATGAGCGGAGCGAGACAGCCCGCCTTCGGACTGAGCTTCGACCCCCGTGCGCTCACCGATCTCCTCCAGGCGCCCAGTGATATCCGCGACCTCACCCTCGCCTACCTGCAGGAAGTCGTGAACGCGCAGCGCTTCGGACTACGGCTGGACGGTGACCTGGAGGGCTTCAGGAAGCTGTTCGTGGACTCGCGTAAAGACTGGCGCGTCGTCTACGCCGTCCGTCCGGCGCCCGCGGAATCCACCCTCCTCAAGGAGATCCACGTGGTCGCGATCCGGCCGCGCGCGGGCAACGACGTCTACGACGAGGTCGGCCGACGTCTGGGGATGACCCGTCGGCCGCTGAGCGCCCGCACTCACGCGGCCCGCTCCCGCTCCCCGCAGCTGATCCCCCGCACTCCTTCGCCACGGCCTGCCCCGCCGCGCAGCGCGGCACCGGGCCTACCCCGTCCCGCGCCCAACCCCGCGCACCATCCGACCCGCTGATCCCGCTGGAGCATCGCCCATGCCCCCTGCACCCGTACTGCCTGCAGCTCTGCGAACCATTTCCCCCCTCGACCACCACATCGAAGCCGCCACCGGCCAGGACATCGACACGCTGTGGGCCTACCGCGACCGTGTAGTTCTCGACGAGCCGCATGCCAGTCCGACCGGCACCGTGAGTTGGTCACGGCCTAGACCGGCGTCACCTTCTACCTCCGCCTCCTCAACCGTCTCTCCAGCGGCGAGTTCGACGTCGAAGACGCCCTGTTCACACGTATCGACCGCACCGTGGAACAACTGGCAGAGGCCGCCGACACGCGGGACGCCGCCGCCCGTGCGGTACGCGCCGCGCTGGAACCCATCGAAGCCGCAGCAGCGCCAGACGGGAAGCAGCTCTCGACGGACGATCAGGCGGCGCTGCTGGCCATCGCCGGCGGTGCCAAGCTCTACGAACATCTTCTGACCGGCCGAGTGAGCGTCACGACAGCCTCCGGTACGCGCATTCCGCACGCCGAGCTGCTCCGGTTGGAGGACGCCGGTCTGGTCGTCCGGGACATAGGTCACCCCGTGCACGCGGGCCAGCCGGTCGCACTCACCGACACGGGACGAGCCGCGCTGGTCGCCGCCGGCCGGACCCCCACACAGGCACCGAAGGTGCCGTCTGGACCCGGCACTTCGACGTCGGCTCCAGCGCAGCGGCGTTGATCTTCTCCGAAAGGCCCTTGTTGTCTCCCGCCGAACCGGCGCCGTTCCGGAACCCCATTCCCCACGTCGACTTCGATCTGGACGACCTCGATGCCGACGAGGGGAAGTACCTCGACTTCTACCGCAAGGTCGCCATCCACGAGGACATGCTCGTCCCCCTGGCCGAGCACCACGCCGGGCCGCACAGCTACTACGTCCTGTTCGACCGCACCGTGACCTGGGGGCACCCCGGCATGCCCCAGGTGCTCGCCGTCCATCTGCAACGGGACTCTGAGAAGAAGACGTTCGACTTCGACCAGACCTCGCTGCCGCTGCCCGCGATGGCGCAGTCCTGGCTCATCCACCGGGGCTGCCCGCCCGACGCCATCGGCCTCGACCCGGAGCTGAGCGGCCCCCCACCGGCGGACGAGGCCACGAGGGCTCTGGAGCGACGCCTTGCCGGCGACGGCGACCACTTCGCCATGGGCTACTCCTACACCAGCGACGACCCGGACGACATGGTCGTCGTCGTGGCACTGCGGGAGCTGGACGAAAGTGCCCTGTCGGCTTTCCGTGTCCTGGTCGAAGAGGTCGATACCGACTCCTGGACGCACACCCTGCGTGAGGGTGGCTTCGACACGGTCGGTGAGGCCCTGCAGTGGTGCGAGGACCGCCTTATGGGTGAGGCCGGACCCCTCCCGCCGGTCCGTCCGACAGCCGCCGCCAGGGGCCGGGCCGGTGTGGCGAAGTCCCCCGCCTCGCGCTCGGCTGGCCGTTCGCGCTGAGTGCTCGGCCCGACGCGGGCGGCGCAACATAGCCGACGATCGCCGGTTAGCCAAACCGCCGATTTCCCGGACTCTTATAGCCGCCGGGACAACCCTCCCGCAGCGCCACGCGATCCCTATGTCTCCTCGGAGGCTACTTCCGCATGCGCTCCACCCGAATTCCCAGAACAGGAGTATTCGCTTTGTCCGACGGTATATCCGATGACGTCAAGGATGTCCTGGGCGTCCTCACCGAACGGATCGAAGCGCGTTTCGGCATGGACATCGGCCGGCTGAAGGCCGCGGTCGCCGCCGCGCCCCTGGCGAATCCTGCCGCCACCGACGTCGTCAAATGGCATGGCCTGCTCGCAGAAGCCCAGTCCATGCTCGACCGCGCGGAGGACGACCTTCTCGCCGCGCTGGACACCCAGCCCAGCGAGGTCGACGACCCGACGATGAGCCTCGCCCACCGCGTGAACGCGGCCGTCACCACGCGCGATGGCCGGGCCATGGTCGTACGGTGGCTGCTCGACCCGGACGCTCCAGGACACAAGGATCCCGCCGCTGACCGGCTCGCCCGCCGGCGCCCCCGAACCGGGCCGGCGGTGCCAACCAGCGTCCCCCACCGGCCTGCGGGCACACCCTCACCGGCGTCGGCGAGGCAGCCGGGATGGTCCGTCCATTGAGCCGGGACAGGGCCAGCAGCGTGGACGACGAGCTGCAACAGGTCTTCGGGGCCCCGGTGTCGGCGCTGTATGAGGCGGCTGCCGACCCGGATGCCTCACCCGCTCTCGGCCGGGCTCTGGAGCTGCGCTCCTTCTTGGCTCTGACGGAGGAGCAGGTTGCACGTGTCCGTGACCGCGTGCACGCGGACATGGACCCGGGCCGCGACATGGGTGATCTGTCAGCGGATCAGCTCCGCTTCGACGCACAGTGGCTGGAGGCAGCACTGGAGGCCCGTGACGGCTACCGCGCCGCCCTCGGTGAACTGCTGCGCACCATGCCTCCGCCCGCCCAGCAGCCCCGGCCCGTCCGCACCACGCAGCTCAGGGCCACCGCACCGCTGTCCCCGTCCGCCGCCCCAGCACCCCCGCGTGCCGGGGCGGCCCGGGCCCGCCGACCGTGAAAGTCCCCGATTGCCCCGCCCCGCGTCCACCGACATAGCCGGACGGATCGAGGACCTGTACGGCGCACCGCTCGCCGACCTCGAAGCCCAGGCACGCGACCAGCCGCCCGGCATGCTCTCCGCCCTGCTCGGAATGCACGAAGCTCTTGCCCTGGCCGAGCGCAGCATCGACGTCCACCGCGCCCACCTCGCCCGGCTCCTCCAGCCCGAACGGCAGATCGGACCGCACGAGGTCTCCCATCTCCTCGACGGCACTCGCCGGCTCGCCGAGGCCGTCGCCGTCCGAGACGTCCAAGCCACCTCGGTCGCCGCCGTCCTGCAGAGCCTGGCCCGCGTCCCGGCCCCCGCCCCGACGCCAGTCCTGTCCGTTCCCGCACCGCCTGCCCCGGCTCCGCCCCTTGCTGCGCCGGCCCCGGTGCACAGCCGCTGACCCGTAGGCGACCCCCTTTCAAGCACCCAGGAGTTCCTCCCTTGGCCACCACCGCTCTGCCCCCTGACACCGACGCCGACATCGCACGGGTCACCGAGGCCCTCGCCATGATCACCCCGCGTTGGAACGTGAGGATCCTCCTGGCTCTGTCCGCATCGCCGCTGCGCTACAGCGAGCTGGCGGCCAAACTGCCCTGGCTCCGGGACGGCCAGCTCCACCCCAAGCTCACGTCACTGTGCGACGCCGGCCTGGTCGAGCGCGCCGAACATGACGCCCGGCACGTGACCTACGGCCACACCGAGCGTGGCGCCGCCCTGCTGCCGATCCTGCCGGTGATCGTCACCTGGGCCGAGGAGTACCTGGAGACACCGGAGGGCCCGCTGCCCGCGATCGAGCAGATCGAGGACAGCCTCACCCTGCTCACCCGGCGCCACGCCGCCGCCATCTTGTGGGTACTGAAGTCCCGCGAGGAGGTCAGCGGGCGGGCCCTGGCCCGGATCGTGATGCCCAGCAGCGACTGGACCAACATCTACCCGCCGCTGCGACAGCTCGTCGCCGACGGCCTGGCCGACACCGACGGCACGGGCCAGCCCTACCGGCTGTCCGCGGCGGGCGATGGCCTGGGCCCGGTACTCGGCGCCCTGTCCGCCTGGTCGGTGGGGCAGCCCCTCGACGCAGCCGCCCAGCACCCGGTCTGGGGGCACCCGCAGGCGAGGCCCGCGCCGAGGCCGTGGATCAGCAGCCAGGCGAGGACGGCCCCCACGGCACTCCCACCCGCTCGGACACCCCAGTCCCCTCCGGCCTGGCACAACCAGGACCTCTTCTCGCACGCCGGGACCGCCCGCCCAAAGGCAGCCGTCCCCGCGGGAGGCCCGCGCCGATGAGCACCGCCATCACCTCCGCAGAAGCGCTGCGCGCTGGCGAACTGCTCGCCTCGCGACCCCTGGTCCGCCTGGTCACCGAGATCGACGGCAACGGCCCCATCCCGCCGCGACGGCTGGCCGCCACGCTGCCCGACCTCTCCACGCTCCAACTGCGCACCGCCTCAGACACGGCCCGCGCCCACGGTCTCGTCCAGCTCGCGCCCGGCGCCGGGCTGGAACTCACCCAGTCCGGTCTTGAGTTGGCCGACCTGTACGACGCGATGGCCCGCTGGGCACGACGGCACGCCATCCCCGCCCCCGTCTGCGACTTCAGCAGCCGCATCCGGCACGTTTTGGGTCTGTTGGCGCCGACATTCACCGGTGAGCGCGCCGACAGCTCCTGCCCGCTGGACGGCGGCGCAGGCGAGGCGGGTCTGGCCCGTCTCCGCGTGCTCTTGATCCAGTGGCTGGCCGACAACTCCCAGGTGACCAGAGGGCCCGAACGCGAGCCGGTCGCGTGAACACAGCGGCCCCACCGCGGCTCGCACGGCACACTGGCGGGCTCGTGCGCGACATCTACCTGCCGCGCACAGCCGACGCGTTGGCATTCGCGATGTCCACGTACGGCATCCCGCTGCTCGTCCTGGCCACCACGCGCTCCGCGGCACTGACAGGCGTGGCGTTCACCCTGGAGTGGATCCCTCGGCTGGCCGCGTTCGGGTGGGCCGGGTCGGTTGTCGACCGTCACGGTGCCGCGGTGGTCTTCCACCGGGCCGCCCTGGGCCGGGCGCTGGCTCTGGCCGCCGGCGCGATCCTGCTCCACCTCCACCCGGGGGGCACCGCGGCGAGCGTGACCGTGATGGTGCTGGCGGCGACGACCGGCGTGCTCACCGAGTTCAGCTATATCGCGGTCGAGACGGCGGGTGCCGCCGCCGGTCGCCGGGCGGGACCGCGGGCGCACCGTGTCCAGGCCGTCCTGCTCGGCATCGACCAGACGGCGACTCTGGCCGGTCCGGCGCTCGCAGGGGTGCTGTTGCTTGCCGGTCCGCCGTCGATGCTCGCGGTGATCACCGTGCTCTCGTTGACTGCCGCGTGGCTCGCCCTGCGCACCCCGCCCTCGGCCCGGGCGCCGGACGGCCGGTCCGGTGCCGGGCTGCTCACCGGGTGGCGCACCATCCGTTCGCTGCCTGCGCTCGGGTGGCTCGTGACCGGGCTGACCCTGTCCAACCTGGCCACCGGCCTCCTCCAAGCCGCCGGCCCGGTGATCGTCGTCCAGCACTTCGGGCAGTCCACGACCGCTGTCGGCCTGGTCTGGTCCGCTGCTGCCGCAGCGACGCTCCTGAGCGTCACACTCTGCCGGTTCGCCCTGGACCGCTTCGGCCTGTGGCCGGTCGGCGCCACCTGCGCTGCCTTCGCCTCGCTCGGCTGCCTCGCCGCCGCCCAGGCCCCCGACTACCGGTCCTACCTGGTCCTGGTCACGGTCCTCATGGCGGCCGACGGCGGCCTGGCGGTCGTCCTGCGCACCCTGCGCTCCCGCCTGATCCCGGCGGACAGGTTCGGCAGCACCCTGTCAGTGACGATCCTCATCCTCCTACTGCCCTTTCCCGCCGCCGGCGTACTCACCGCGCTCACCCCACCCGACGCGCTGGGCCCCGTCATCACCACCTGCGCGGTCCTGCAGGCCCTCGGCCTGCTCTGCGCCTTCGCCCGCCTGCGCACGGATCCTGCCCTGCGCACCTGACCTTGCCGCGCCCACAGCCTGTGGAGAACGTCATGTCCCTCGCCGTCCTCGGGTCGCACCACGCGACCGGCCGCACCATCACCGAGCAATTCCACGCCTTCGACGCCCGCAACCCACACGTCTACCGAGCCCTTGGACGCATGACAGCCCGCCGCCTCGCCGCCGGCGCCACCCGCGTCAGCTTGAAGGACCTCTTCGAGGACCTCCGCCGCCAGCTCCCTCACGGAGTCGCCGGACTGAACAACAACTACACCGCGCTCTACGCCCGCCGTCTGATCGACAACCACCCCACCTGGGCGCGGGTGTTCGAGCTGCGCCGTCGCCGCGCTGCCTGACATCCCTCCCGGTGGCCAGCCTTCGCACCCTCTGCCTGCCGCAGGCCCGCCTGGCGGGCAGCCTCGTCTACGCGGTCCCGTCGGTGCGCCGGCTGCGTGAGGGGCCTTGGACCGCAGCCCCCTCCGAGCCGGTCGAGCAGCTGCCCGGTACCTCCGCGGTCCGCTCACCTTCCACTTTCTGAAATCCATGGAGCCTGTTCTTGTCCGACCGCCCTGTCGTTCTCGTTGTTGCCGCAGCTGACATGCAGGCTGAGGCGTATCGCGCGTACTGCCTTCAGTCCGTGGCCGCCGCCTATGACGTCGTCCTGATCACCAGCGAAGAGCCCACGTGGGAGGTGCCGTACCTGCGGGACTGCGTCGTCGTCTCCGACCCGGCCGACCAGGCCGCGCTGTCCGCCGCAGGCCGCCAGCTCGCCGAACGCCACGACCTGGCGGGGGTGTTCACCTGGACCGAGTGGTACCTCGTCCCGGTGGCCCGACTCGCGCGCCGGCTCGGCCTGTCCACCACCGCCCCGGAGGCCATGCAGGCGTGCCGGAACAAGGCCACCTCCCGTGCGCTGTTCGCGCGGCACGGCGTTCCGTCGGCGGCTTCGGTGAGCGTGCGGACCCTTGGCGAGGCAGAGGCGGCGGCCCAGCGGATCGGCTACCCGCTCGTGCTGAAGCCTGCCGCGCACGCGGCCAGCATCGGCGTGATCCGCGCCGACACCCCCGAACAGCTCACTGTCGCCTTCGCGTTCGCCGACCAGGCGGCCGGGCTGGGGCGCGAGTCCACCAGCGTGCTGGTGGAGGAGTACCTCGACGGACCCGAGGTGTCGGTCGAGTGCGTCACCTACCGCGGCGAGACCAGCGTGGTCGCGGTCACCCGCAAGACAGTCAGCGCTCCGCCCTTCTTCGAGGAACTGGCCCACTGCGTGGACGCCGCGGACCCTCTGCTCGACGTCGTGACTCCCGTGGCACAGGCCGCGATCCGCGCACTGGGGATCACCGGCGGCGTCAGCCATGTGGAGATGCGCCTGGTCGACGGTCGGCCGCGGCTCGTCGAGGTCAACGGCCGGATCGGCGGCGACATGATCGGCCACCTCGTCCACCTCGCCACGGGCGTCGACTTGCCGCGCGCCGCCGCCGACATCGCCTGCGGTCGTGCCCCCGATCTCACCCCGACCAGGTCCTCGGCCGCCGCGATCCAGCTGCTCTACCCAGAGACCTCCGGCACCCTGCTCCGCCTCGGCTTCGACGGCGCCAGCCCGGACTGGCTGGAGCGCGTCAGATTCCAGCACCAGGTTGGCGACCAGCTGCTCCTCCCGGCCGACGGCGGCAACATGTGGACCGCCCGGATCGGCTACCTGATCACCACAGGCATCGATGCCGCAGAGGCGTATGCGCACGCCGCCGAGGCGTACCGGTCCCTGACCATCGAGGTCGCGGCGGAGGCAGAGGACGCGGTTGCGGCGTCGTGACCGCCGCACCACGAACTTCTTTCGCACCCGCCGTGCGGCCGACCTGACTCCCTACACACCCGAAGACGTTCGCCAGGCTCCGCGTACGCGTGCGCACGAGTTCCCCACGGCCTTGACCACCCATCGGGCGCGGGAGAGGCACTGCTGGATCGTGGGCGATCCGATCGCCAGCCAGTTCACACTGGACGGCCCGGCACCCACCTGGGGACAACTGCCTCCCCGTCTGCAGCACGCCGCGACCCTTCAGATCACCACGCACGCTCAACGGATACAGCGGTCCGTGTGGACCGCCGTCGACGCGGCCCTCCGCTCGCTCCAGCGTCCGCAATCCGGCCAAGAGGCTCAGCCACCGAAGCCCCTCGCCCTGGCCCTGGCCGCCGCACAGATCCCGCCGTTGCCGCCCGGCCCCTCCACGCCACGCTCACGCACGTCCTGATTCCGTGGCGAGTCCCGACCTACCGAAAGCATCCATGACCGATATTGAGGCAGGCACCGATGCCCTGCCCCGCCACAGCCGCCGTCTGCTGACCGGGTACTTCGCCTGCCTGGGGATCGTGATGGCCGTCTGGGGAGCGCGCATCCCCGCTGTTCAGACCAGCGCCGACGTGAACACCCCAGGGCTCGCCCTGGTCCTGCTATCCGCGGCCCTGGGCATGGTCGCGGGACTCCAGGCAGGCGGCCGCCTCGCCCGCCCGGCCCGCCTGCCTGCGCTGCTGACCGGCGGGGCCATCGGCCTGGGTGCCGGTCTCGCCGCCCTCGGATTCTGCGACACCCTGGTGAACCTCCTGGTGGTCGCGTTCGTCTTCGGCGCCGCGCACGGCGTCCTCGACGTCGCGGCCAACGCCTCGGCGGTCCGCTGCCAGGACGCCCACGGGCGCCCGATCATGGCCGGGCTGCACGCGAGCTACAGCCTCGGCGCTCTCGCCGGCGCGGCGCTGGCCGCGGCGACCACATCCACGTCCCACACCGCTCTGTTCGCCGTCGTCGGAGCCGTCGCCGCCACAGCGGCCGGTGCGGCGACCCGGCTCACCCGCCGTGTTGCCGCACCCGGACTCCGGCGCGAACCCCGCCGTCAGACCGGGGGCCTGGACGAGCACGGCCGTCTTTCGCGGTCCCGGGTGTGGCTGCTGGGCCTGCTGGCTGCCGCCACCCTGCTGGGCGAGGGGGCCGCCGCTGACTGGGCCGCCGTCCACCTGCACGACCTCGGCGCCACGGCCGCGACCGGCGCCGCAGCGTACGCCGCCTACAGCGCGGCCATGGCCGCGGGCCGCCTCGCCGGAGACCGGCTCACCGCTCGCTACGGTGCCCCCGCCGTCGTCCGCACCGGCGCCGCCCTGGCCGCGCTCGGCCTCACCACCGGACTCGCGGCCTCGACCATCGCCACCGCCCTGCTCGGCTGGGCAGCCTTCGGCCTGGGCCTGTCCGTCACCATCCCCAGCCTGATCACCGCCGCCGGTATCGGCGGCCCCCGCGCGGTCGCCACCGTCGCGGTCACCGGCTACGTCGGCCTGCTCGCCGGCCCCGCCCTCATCGGCGCCCTCGCCAGCGCTACCACCCTGCCGCACGCACTGCTCCTGCCCGCCCTCCTCGCCGCCACCGTCGCAGCCCTCGCCCCCAAAACCCTGGAGACACCCGCCCCTTGACCCACACCTCCGACTCCCCGACCGGCGTGTCCGCCCTGATCCTCGACTACAACGGCGTCCTCGGCACGCAGCCCACCACCAGCATGTGGACCCGCCTCGCCGACCTCGCCGAATGGCCCGGCCGGCACCTGCCCTCCTTCCAGGACGCCTTCTGGGCTCCCCGCAACGCCTACGACGCAGGCGAACTGAGCGATCTCGCCTACTGGGCGAAGGTGCTCGGCCACCACCCCGGTCCGCGGTGGCTGCGCACCCTGCGGGCCGCCGACACCGCGATGTGGCTGCGCACCGACCCGCGCGTCCTCGACATCCTGCACCGCGCCCGGAGGGCAAGGGCGAGGCTGCCCATGGTGCTGCTCTCCAACGCCCCGGCCCACCTCAGCGACACGCTGGACGCCACCGCATGGCGGCGCGAGCTGATGACCGACGCCCTGTACTCCGCCCGCCTAGGCCGGTGCAAGCCCGATCCCGCCGCGTACGAACAGGCGTTGGCCGCCACCGGGGTTCCCGATCCGCGACGCGTTCTGTTCGTCGACGACCGTGCCGACAACTGCCAGGCCGCCGCCCGCTTGGGTCTGAGGACGCTGCACTACACAGGCTCCGCCGACGCCCTCCGGGAAGCTCTGGCACTCGCTGCTTGACCCGCCTTCGACTCCTCAGGAACCCGTGACCCTCAACGCCGACCTGCGCGAGATCGACGGAGACGTATACGTCTTTCCGCGCCACCTGGCCTCAAGCACCGCAATCGGCGACCTGGCCCTCGCCCCGCTCACCGATCTGGGCTGGGACCTCCGCCACGACGACCTAGAAGTTACGTGGAATCACTTGCGAGGCTGGTGGGAGCAAACGGGGGCCCACGCACCGAAGGGATCAGCGGTATTAGATGGTCGAGCTGAGGGAGAAGTGGCCGATACTTGGGCGGCACCAGCAGGCGGCGGCCTGGCTACAGGTGTGGCAGGACTTGGGACGGGCGCCGAGGACGATCGATGCCTACGCCCGGGGGCTGGCGGAGTACCTGGAGTTGTGCGAGCGGGAGAGCGTGGACCCGGCGCGTGCCACGCGTGCCCATATCGCTCTGCATGTTCGAGAGCTGGAGTCACGGCCGAGCCATCGGGGCGTCAACGTCGTAGCTCTGGACTCGGGTGCTGGGTTGTCGAACGCGACGCTCCAGCAGCGTCTGGTGTCAGTGCGGTTGTTCTACGACTTCCTGGTCGAGGAAGGACTGCGCCAAGACAATCCTGTCGGCCGGGGCCGTTATATCGCTGGGCCCCGAGGCGGTGGGCGACAGCGTGGGTTAGTGCGCAGGCTGGAGAAACTTCCCTGGATCCCCAGCGACGAGCAGTGGCGGGCCGTCCTGACGGTAGCCGCCGCCGAGCCGGTGCGCACCCGGTTGATGCTGGCTCTGGCCTACGATGCCGCGCTACGGCGGGAGGAGTTGTGCTCGCTGCGCACTGACGACCTGGACCCGGGGCGGCGGCTGGTGCGGGTGCGGGCGGAGACAACCAAGAGCCGGCGGGAACGAGTAGTGCCCTACTCGGCGACGACCGGAGTGCTGCTGTCGCAATACCTGATGCACAGGGTCATGGTCAGCCGGGCGCGCGGTGGGCTATTTCTGTCCGAGTCGCGGCGCAACTTCGCCCAGCCGCTGAGCCTGTGGACGTGGTCGAAGGTGGTACGCCGGATCGCCTTGGCGGCTGCGGTGGAGCGCTTCTCTACGCACACCACACGGCACTTGTGCCTGACCGACCTGGCGCGGATGGGCTGGGAGGTGCACGCAATCGCCACCTTCGCCGGGCACCGGCACACCGACTCCACCATGCGCTACATCAACCCTCGGGAATTGCATCAGGCGGGCGAGAAACTGCAGGTGGCCTGGTCGTGAAGGACCTCGTCACCTCCCACGCGACGACCGAGGGACGGAAAATCCTGCACCGGTACGCAACATGGCATCTCCTGCGCCGGCTCCGCCAGCGCAGCCGCGGCAAGGAGATCACGCACTACCAGCTCACGGTCGCCCGCCAGCATCTGCGGGCGGCCGTCCATCTCCTGGACTGGCTCGAGGAACAGAACCTGACCCTGGCCACCTGCCGCCAGGCCGACCTTGAACGCTGGATGACCAGCGACGACGTCCGCCATCGCCGGGAGGCAGGCCACTTCGTGCGCTGGGCCCTGGCCCGGAAGACCGCCCGCGATCTCAGCTTCCCGGCCGAGCGGTGGAACGGCCCCTCCCAGGCGATGGACGACGAGGCCCGCTGGGACACCGCCCGCCGTCTGCTGCACGACGGCACTCTCAAGCCCGAAGACCGCCTGGCAGGACTGCTGTTGCTCCTCTATGCCCAGTGGCCCGCGGCGATCTCCCGGCTCACCGTCGACCACATCGAGGAGATGGACGGAGCCGTGCGCATCCGCCTCGACGCCGTTCCGGTCGAGCTTCCCGCACCCGTCGCTGACCTGGCCCGACAGCAGGTCGCGGTTCGCCGCAGCCATGCCGTCCTCGGCCGAACAGAGTCACCCTGGCTCTTCCCCGGCGGCCAGCCCGGCCGTCCGATCAGTGCCTGGGCCATGGGCGAACGACTCCGCAAACTCGGCATCCGGCTCGCGGAAGCCCGCTCGACCGCGCTCTTCCAGCTCGCCACCGAGCTGCCCGCCGCCGTCCTCGCCCGCACCCTCGGCATAGACATCACCGTCGCCGTCAAATGGCAGCGAGCCGCCGCCGGGGACTGGGGCGCCTATGCGGCTGAGGTCAGCCGCCACCATGACGTCTGAATCCAAAGGCAAGGGAGCAACACAGATGCTGCTACGTGATGTTGAGTACGGCGACGTCGACGCCTACGTCCGGATGCGATGCGACCCGGTCATGATGGCTGAGCTGGGTGGGCCGCTGCCTCGCGAGGGCATGGAGGCGAAGGTCCAACGTGATGTTCAACGGGTGGCAGCGGACACCGACTGGACAAAGATGATCGTGCCCGATGAGGCCGAGCTGGACGTGGTCGCGGGAACCGTGACCTTGTGGGCCCATGACGCAGACGGCGAGCGCATCTCCGAAATCGGCTGGATGGTGCTGCCGGAGTACCAGGGACGGGGACTCGGGAAGCAGGGCGTCCGCACGCTGCTTGAGCTGGCCCGCGACGACGGCCGGTGGGGGCTGATACACGCATTCCCCGCAACAACCAACGCTGCGTCCAACGGCATCTGTCGCACCCTCGGCTTCCGATTCCTGGGCAAGCAAGACGTGCCCTTCGCCGGTCGAGTCCTGCACACCAACCACTGGGCTATCGACCCTCGCACCGACCTGACCTGAAACAGGTCCGCAGCATGCCGGGGCCCACACGGAGTCCCGGCGGCAGGGCATTCAGAGAGTTCCAATACCCGACTCCACCATTAAAGATCTCCCCCAAGACACTGGCCACGGCGTACAGCGAAGCCGGCTACTTCGCCCGGAACGTACGCACCATCGAGGTCCGCGTCGACCGCGACGCCGTCGCCTCCGGCCGGGCGGCCACCGGAGAACCCTGGCAGTACTACGACCTGGGCCACGGCTGGTGCACCTACTCCTTCTTCGAACAGTGCCAACACCGCATGGCCTGCGCCCGTTGCGACTTCTACACCCCCAAGGGATCGAGCAAGGCGCAACTTCTCGAAGCCAGAGAGAACCTGCAGCGCATGCTTGCCTCAATCCCGCTGACGGAGGACGAACGGGCCGCCGTCGACGACGGCCATGCCGCCATTGACGCGCTCCTCGACCGACTCACCGACACCCCCACGCCCGCAGGGCCGACGCCACGTGAACTGGGCATCCCCGCCACCGTCACCATGCTGCCGATCGTGGAAGTCCGCCAGGGTAACGGGAATCAACCGTGACCTACCCTCCTCGCCGGCATGGATTCCGCCCGCAGCGGCCCTTTACCCGCGGCCACACCTCGGCGTTCCACACCTCGATCGCCTCGTCGTCGCGTTCGATCGCTTGCTGCACGGGCACCTGCGCGGGCCAGCCGTGCCGCCGCAACAGCTTCCACACGCCCTGGACCAAGTACCCGACGCGGAACATCCGCTCGATCAGCAGCGTGACCCGCTTCAGCGCCCCGCCCTGAAACTCGTCGTCCCAGCCGTGCGCGAGCGGACCCCGCTCCAGCCGCTCCCACTGCTCAGGGCTCACCCATTCCACCGAGGCCGGCCCCTTCGAGCGCAGGGGGGAGCGACTGCACAGTTCTCCTCCCACTCCCGCCGCCAGCGCCGCACCGGCTGTGGCGTCACCCGAGGCTCCCTCGCGACCGCCTCGGATTTCGCAGCACGAGCAAACCGCTCGGCCGCCTCAAGACGCACCCGCTCCCACTTCTCCTGCTCTCTGGGTGTCAGCCCTCCCTCATGCGCGTAACGCATGACGGCGTGGTACCGCAGCGATCAAGAAGCGCCACGGGTCACCGGCTCTACGAGTTCAACCTGATTACTCACCGGTGCTCGGGTCGGTGGGGGTGGAGTCGTCGATGGTCCAGGTCTTGCCCTTGCACACGGGCGGGCCGTAGTCGTACCGCTTGCCTGAGGTGGCTCCGATGGCGATGAGGCTGACGCCTTTACTGCAGTTGTTGCTGTACAGGCCGGGGATATTGTTGATGTCGGGGCCGGAATCCTTTCCCGGTCCGACACCCATCAGCTGACGCACGTCAGGTTTGGAACCGGTGGGCGAGGAGACGCTCGTATAAAGTCTGAGTGCTTCGGATGTCTTGTTGTCGACGGTGAATACTGCTCCTGGCTGGCATCCCGTGGCGCCGAGCAGGACGACGGCAGTGCCGCTAATAGCGAGCAGCGTCCGGCGCCATCTAGGGTGGCCACGCGAGTCCGACTTGGTTTCCGGCGTTTTCATTTCAACTCCTTGAATAGATAGTGTGCGTCTGATCTGCATGTCCGCGCGTTGGTTCACGCTGCTCGCCCGGCCCTGGGCGGAGCTGCCGGATCCGGTTCCGGGGAGGGTGTGTGATGGGGCTACCGACCGGCCGGGGTGCCGTGGGGGGTAAAACGTACGGCACCCGGCCAGCCGGAGTGCCAGTCTTAGGGCTGGCGGTGCGTTCTCAGGGTGCGGGAACGGTGGTGAGGAAGAGGGACGATCCGGAGTCGGTCATGGTGTTGTCGACGCCGTGGCTGGTGCCGGTGATGTCGGGTGAGTAGTTGTTGGTTTCGTTGTGGGCCCAGTCGCTGATGGGCGTGCCGCCGACGTCGAGATGGTGGAAGGCGGTGCCGTCCCAGCCGAACTCGAAGATGCGGTGTGGCTCGCTGTAGAAGGTGACGATGGGTCCGGCGACGTCGTTGTCGAGGCGTTTGGTCATGGTGTTGTTGAAGAAGACGTTGCGGTAGCCGGAGGACCCGGACCATTTGACGGCCTTCTGGCCGGCGGCCCACCAGATCGGGTACCAGTCGGAGTCGTCGGTGCCTCCGCCGCCTTCCTCACCGCAGTTGACGGTGCAGTTCGCGGAGCGGTGGGCGTAGGGCACGTGGACGGTGTTGAGTTCGAAGAGGTTGTTGCGTTCGTACCCGCCGTGCAGGTTGAGGTCGGAGTCGAGGTCGTTACCGATGGCGACGTTTCCGCTGGCGGACCACTGGAAGGTGAAGTGGCGCAGGTTGCGGGAGATGTTTCCGGCGTAGACGGAGTCCCAGACGCGGGAGCCTCGGAAGTAGCCCCGGCCGCCCTTGCCCTTGTTCCAGGCGCCGTCGAGGTAGTTGCCGGTGACGGTGAGGTTCTTGGCCTCTTCGGTGACGATGGGGTGGGAGCCGGTCATCTCGGTGTGGATGCCGTGCACCCAGCCGTTGACGGCCCACTTGAACAGGATGCCGTTCATCGCGCCGGCCGGGTCCATGTTGCCGTAGTTGTGGGTGGCGTCGCCGCGCTTCAGGTTCGGCTCGTCCTGAGTGAGGTAGAAGTTCTCGAAGCCCACGCCCAGGACGGGATCGACCAGCGGGGAGGCTTTGGAGTCGAAGGTCGTGCCGCCGATCTGGGCGGAGCCGTCGGAGATGGAGGTGACGGGGACGTCGTACTCCAGGGGCTTGTCCACCGTGATGATCTTGTTGGTGGAGTCGACCGCGGTGATGGCGAAGATCTGCTGGCGCATATGCAGGTTGAGCAGCGGCCACTGGGTGCCGGTGGCGTTCATGCTCTCGTAGAACTTGACGCTGTTGGCCGCGCGGATGTTGACGTACCCGCCGACCTTGAGGTTGGTCAGGCTGGCGTTGGTGGCGAGGTAGACCTTGGTGTCGCCGGTGCGGGCGGCGAAGCCGGTGTCGCCGGGCTTGTCCCGCAGTTTCACGCCGACCTTCCAGTGCACGTTGACGGTGCCTTCGAAGAGGTCCTTGCGGTTGGCGGGGGCTGCCGCGTACTCGGTGGCGTAGGCGGAGTTGATCGCGCGGGACTGGACGCGGAACAGGGCGCGGCCGGGCCAGATCCAGCCGCCGGAGGCAGAACCGGAGGTCATGGCGTCCTGGTCCCAGTCGGTGCCGTCGGCGGTGATCGTGTCGTAGCGGGTGTTGGCGTCCGGCGCGAAGTGGATGGCCGTGCCGGTGTTCGGGTCCGCTCCAGACCCGCGGATGACCAGGTAGTCCGCGTCGACGTAGATCTGGTGGGAGACGTTGATGACGCCGACGGGCAGCGTGATCCGGCTGAGCTTGGTGTAAGAGGCCGAGGGCGAGCAGTTGGCCTTGATGGAGTCGATGGCGTTCTGCAGCCCGGCGGTGTCGTCGACGCCGTCGTCGGGGACCACCCCGTACTGCGTGGCGAGCTCGTCCGCGGTGATCTCACAGCTGGCGTCCGAGTTCATGTCCGCAGCCGTCGGCAAACCCGCCCCGCTGCGGTAGCCCGCCTTGGACCAGTCGTACAGGCCCGCAACAGCGCCGCGCCGGTTGGCGGTGGACAGGTCCAACTGGTTGAAGGAGGTGAGCTTGGCCTGCCAGGAGACCGTCTCCGTGTCACCCTTGGCCGCAGTGGAGTCCGCGTTGAAGTCCGTGCGGGTCAGGACGAGCGTCTCGATGAACCGGGCGTCGTCGACAGGCACGGAGATGGTGCCGCTGTCGGGCCTGTCGAGCTGGGTGACGGTCGGGTACTGGATCCCGCCGGAAAAGGACGCGCGGGGCCACTTGATGAGCGCTGCGCTCACCTCCGCGGGCACCTGGACCGTCAGCAGACCCAGCTGGCCCGAGGCACCCGTGTCCTTCGGGACGAGATCCGCGTACAGCGTTCCGCCCGGCTGCAGGCTCGCGGTCTGGGTACCGGTACTCGCCGCCGAGCCGGACCACGCCAGATCGTACGTCTCGTGCGCGGGCCGTGCCGGGCCGTAGGTGTCCGAGCCTGCGCTGTTCAGCGCGTCCCGCCAGGCGGTGCCCGCTTCGGCAGTCGTGTAGCCGCCCACCGTCACATTGGCGCCCTTGCCCGAGTTGGCCTGCTGCGACCACGTCGTGCCAGGGGCGGAGAGCCGGTAGTTCGCGATGGCGAAACCCATCAATTCCTCGTGCAGATCAAGGCCATATCCGGCAAAGACCGTGCTGACCGCATCGAGTGGCAAGACGTCGTGCTCGCTGATGGTCTCCCACGTCTTGCGGACTGCGTCCGGCGTCCCCGCCCGCTCGCTCAGATACTCCGCGAGGGGGAACTCGCCGTACTGCCGGGAGGCCGACAGCCCGTCCCAGGCATTGAGCGCGCGCCCTGGTGCTTCGAGGAAGTCATCGAGGGCACCGAGGTAGTAGGACCGCTGCGCTGCCTGGTACTGGCTCTCGGAACTCCAGAAGCCGTTCGACGACCAGCCCGGGTCGTAGGACAGCGGCCAGTACGGGTCTCGCGTGTAGGTCTGTCCGGTGGCCCACTGGGCGGTGGACTCCATCCACCAGTTCAGCGAGGCGAAGTCTCCCTGGAACCACTGGGTGGCCGCATCCCATATGAAGCCGCTCGTCGAGAGGTACTGGTACTGGAACGCGTGGAACAGCTCATGCCGCACGAGAGCGTCGTAGTGTCTCGGGTCCTGCGGCATCCAGATCGAGGGCTGCTCCCCCGGGCCGACCGGGAGAGTGAAGCCGGCCGCGTCGCTGCTGGTGTCGTGGGCCACATCGCCCACGAAGATGGTGACGCGACCGTCCGGCTCTCGGTATCCCAGGCCGGGGATGGTGACCGAGCCGACCTGCTCGCCGGATGTGTAGATGGCGTACGCCTCCTCTGCGGCATTCGCCATTTCCACGATCGCGGTCGGCACGCCGTTGGCGCCACTGGACTCCGGCAGTCCCTGATTGTGGTTGTAGAGAAGGGCGAAGTGCTCGGTGGCGTAGAGGCAGTAGTAGGGGTGCGACACGAACAAGGTGCCCGTGTCGAAGTAGGACTGGCTGCTGCACCCAGGATCACTGCTCGTGCTCGTCCCGGAGACGGACGACAGCAACACGCGCGAGCCGGCCGACGAAGCAGCGGCCGAGTTGAGGGAACTCTTCTTCGCCGTGGAGCGCGGCGTGATGGGCGCATAGTTGGGGTGTACGTTGGTGACACGGACGGGACGCTGCAGTGACGCCTGGATCCGCTTGGCCCACAATCGAGTTTTGGGAGACGCGTTACGGGCCTGCTGAAACAGGTACGTCAGGTACAGGGGCGCGATCTCCTGGAACGATGCCGACGTACGCCACGTTTTCGGGACGGCAGTCGGGTCGAAAACCGAGTTGATGCCATAACGCACCATCTGGTCCACCGTGAGCTGATGCTTGCGCCAGCCACGGACGACCTTCTCTCGCGAACCGAAGTCCGGGACACGGGATGCCGCCTTCCTGGCCGCCCGTATCTGCGCCTTGCTCGGCTTTACCTCGTGAAAAGGTCGACGCGCCGAGGAGCGGGACTGGTCACTTGCCTTTGTCGTTGCCGGTGACACGGATGCAGCCTCGGACGGCGGCGCTGCGCCCACGCACGCTAGGAGCCCACCCGCGACTCCAGCAACTACCCAGGTTCTCCACCGACTTAACAAACCTTGCATCATACAAAGAATCCCTTCTGATCTTGAGCAGACGAACGAGAAGGGATCTTCGCACTGTTCACAACAACCTCACAAGATCAGATTGGTTAACATGCGTCACGAGGTCGTTACGGACAGTTGACTCCGAGAAACGACTGGGGGGATCGGGCGCGGACGCCCGCGCGGAGCAGGACGTCCGTCGACGTGGCCGTCCCGCCCTACTCGTCGCAGCCTTGACAATTTTGATTCCACATAATCGGCAACGGCTACGTCAGCGCTCCCGACAGCAAGACATCTCATGTCGTTGGCGGGTCAAGTTGAGCCGTCGGCGATTGGGGGTGGGGCCTCCAGCGGCTCGCCGCGCGGTTACAGAAGGCGGTAGCGTCCTCGACATGCTGGACGGTCCTGATGTAGCTGTGGCTCTGCGAAGCGGGGTGCGTACCCGCTCCGATGCGTGGGAGTTCCTGCGCTGGTTCGCCGACGCCTGGATGGGCCGTCCACTGGATCCGGAAGACGGCGTCACCGCACACGAGTTGGCGGTCGTAGAGGCCGATCTGGGATTCGAGCTGCCTGCCGCCTTGAGTGAGGGGTACGCGCTCTTCGGCCGCCGGGACGACATGACCCGGCAGCAGGACCCTCTGGTCAAGCCATCCGGCCTCTATGTCAATGACGCCCTGGGCGGCGTCCTCGTCTACCGGCGTGAGAACCAGGACTGCGCTTCCTGGGGAATCCCGCTGGCTCAGATCGAGCAGGACGATCCCCCGGTGGTGGTGGAATCGCATCAGGGGTGGATTCCCTTTCTCGACCAAATGTCCCTGGCGTGGGTGGAGCTGGTGCTGGGCGAGTCGCTCTTTGCGCCGGACAACCTCTATGACGCCTGCGAGCTGCCCGACACACTGATGCCGGATCTTTACGCCCGCTATGCCCGGGTCGGCCTGCCCGACCATCCGATGTGGGCGAGCGAGGACGGCTCGCCGGTCCGCTGGTACGCGGCTCCTGGCCGGTTGGTGCGCCGGGACGGCCTTCAGGACCAGTCGTGGATCCATGCGCGTGGGCGCACGATTTCCGATCTTGAGACCGTCCGTGAAGAGCTCCCAGGCCCCTGGGTCGGCTGAAGTCACGCCGCTACCGGCGCGGGTCATGCGGCGAGCGCGAGGGAGTGCGCGAACGCCAGTGCGGGATCGTAGAGGGTACGGGTCTTCAGGCAGTGGTAGAGTCACCCGAGGAGCTTGTTGAACAGGTTCCGCAGGGCTGCGGTGTGCCGTTCGCCGGTGGCGCGTCGGCCGTCGTAGTGCTCACGGGGTTCGTGCGAGCGCAGGGCGGCGAAGGCCCACATGTAGCCGGCTGAGGCCAGGCGTTGGTTCTTGACGGCCCTGGCGACCACGACTCGGCTGCGGCCGGAGGCACGGGTCACCGGGGCGGCGCCGACGTATGCCTTCAATGCCCGGGCGTCGGCGAACCGCTCCCGGTCGTCGCCGATCTCGGCAAGGACCCGGGCCCCGGACGTCACCGACAGCCCTGGGAAGCTGGTGATGATCTCCGAGTCCGGGTGGGCAAGGAACGCCTCCTCGACAGCCGTTGCGAGGTCGTCGACGCTCCGGCAGGTCGCGTCGAGCTGCTGGATGAGGGCCCGGGCCTGCCTGCCCATGGCCTGTTCGACCTGCGGCAGGTGGTGCAGGCAGTCCCTGCGGAAGATCTCCCGGAGTCGTTCGACCTCGGTGTCGATCCCGCGTCGGAGCCGTCCGGCGCGGTTGAGCAGTGCACGCAACTGGCTGCGGGTGAGCCGGGCGGCAGCAGCCGGAGTGGGCGCCGCGGCCAGGACTACCCGGGCGTGGTTGGAGTCGAGGCCCAGCGTGCCGGCACCGTGGAAGGCGTGGAGGGCGGCGGGGAAGTACTCGCGCAGGTGGGAGCGGAGTCTGTTGACCATCTGGGTCTTGTCCCAGATCGCGTCCTGGTGGGCTCGGGCCAGGGCTGCCACGGCTTGGACGAGTTCACTGTCGGCGGGCAGCGGCCGGTGGGCGGCCATGTCCGTACGGAGGATGTTGGCCAGCACGCGGGCATCGGCGGCATCCGACTTGGCCCGGGCGACGCTGCTGCGGTCGCGGTAGCGCGCGGCGGCCAGCGGGTTGATCGCGTAGACCTTCCGCCCGGTGGCCCGCAGACCGACCACCAGCAGGCCACGCGGAGTCTCGATCGCTACCGGTATGGGCTCTTCGGAGCTGTCGCCGTGGCGGGCCAGCAGCTCCAGCAGGGCGTTGAAGCCGGCGCTGTCGTCGCTGATCCTCAGCTTGGCCAGTTGGGCGCCGTCCTGGTCCACCAGCGCGATGTCGTGGTGGTTCTCGGCCCAGTCGATGCCGCAGAAGATCCTGCTCAACCTCGTTCTCCTTGCGCGTTGCGTCGTTGTGCTGGTCGGCTCCGTGCGGAGCACGCGGCGCTCTAATAGAAGTGCTCGGGGCACGCCATCTCATGAGCCGTTCGTGTCTCCAGCGACCGGCAGGGACCTCGGTCTGCTGGAGAGCTCAGGGCTCGCGAACTTCTGAGAGGTCGGCCCCTGTCGGCGGGCTGAGGACGTGAAACCGGGCTGACTACCGCCGGGCGGGGCGCGGTCTTGCTGAAGGGATCGCATCCCCGGATCCACCTTGGGCCTCCGCCTGGCGTCGTCGTGAGGAGGAGCCGGTCTGACCCGAGGGATCACAGTCCCGGAACGGGGGCGGGCTTCCACCTCACACAGCAGGCCCTTGCGCTTCCGTGCTCGGGCTCACTGCCGAGCTATTAGATCCGCCTGGGCTACCTCCCCGAAGGCGAGGACGACGGGCTCTATCGCATCAGCGCCTACCGCGATCCGTTCGGGTCGCCGGCCTGGGGCGTCTGCTTCAACGACCGCGTCCCCACTGAGTTCGTCCAGGCGTTCACCACCGCTCTCGCCACGGTCTACGAGCAGGGGCCGGATGCCTACCTCGCCCGGCCGGTCTCCGGGATCGACGACCATGACCCATGACCCCTTCCTCGCGGTCGTACCCCTGCTGAAACAAGGATGGGAGATCGACCGCCCCCGCTGGGGCGTCTTCGCCACCCAGGCCCCGGACAACCTCGCCGGCCTTGAGTTCACCACCGGCGACCTCGACCCGGGAACTGAACTCACGACACTCGATGCCCGTTGGCAACTGTGGGCGGGTAAGTCCTCTGAACGGCCCGTCTGGTACGCCACGGCCAGCACCGACACCCCCGTCGCACTGCTCATCGCCGTCACCCAGTGCGTCGCCGATCCGGCTCCGCTGCCCCGGTGGCGCGACGACACCTGCAGCTACATCAAAGGCATGGCCCATCTCACCCCGATTATTGCGCCCGGCCCGCCAGCCCCGACACCGCTTGACGTGCAGCGCCCCGTCGTATCCCGCCGCCCTGCCGCGCTGCCCGCTGTCAGCGTCCCGCGCTGGAGCACCTCCAGCCGACCGGCCCTGCCCGGCCCCCGCCGCTGACAGTGCCCACCCCCTTACCGGAGATCCTTCTTGCTTCTGCAGGCCCCGGAGTTCTTCGCCGAGCTGTGCCTCCCCTTCCCCGACCACACGGTGGTGGGCAACACCTACTTCGCCCTCCCAGCCACCGGCGGGCAGTTGCGGCTGCGGATCGATTTCACCGGCACCATCCAAGCCGACACCTACGGCGGGTTGCGCGTGGCGGTGGTCCATCCGGACCGCGGCGAGATCGACGCGGTGGCGCTCAGCTTCCTTGACCACGGAACCTTCCACCGCAGGGACGAAGCCACCAACACCTCTCCGAACACGCACGGTTACGGCGTGATCCACAAGTATCACCCTCCGGACGAGCCACCGTGGGCTGGAGCCGTCACCACCGGACTGCGTGACGCCATCGAGCGGTACACCGCCGTCTGGTTCCCCGGCGCCTGGAACACATCCACCCCGGGCCGCGCCGCAGGTCCCACTGCGCAACCGGCGCCCACCGCGCCGGCCACCTGCAACGGCACCCGTGCCCGCTAAGCCGGGCCCCACCGCAAACCCAGCCGTTCCGCACCCTTCAGCAGGAGCCCTGCCGTGACGACCCACCCCTTCGAGAACCTCGACCCGGCTCAGCGCGTGCAGGTTCTGCCCCGCCATTTCTGTGTCAACTCCGCCCGTGTTGCTTTCACTGCGCGAACTGCGGTGATGCGTTGGTGTTCAGCCGACTCGACGGCGAGCCGACGTTGTCGCTCAGCGCTCACTGTCTGAGATCTGAGCCTGCCTGCCCTTGGGGGGCCCTGTTCTGCCGCGGCATCGGAAGAACCTGTGCAGACGGGACCAGCAGGACGCTTGAGGAGGAGTTCTGGTGCGCTCGATGGTGCTCGTCGTGTCCCTCTGCGCCAGGTCGAGCAGGGTGAACCCTGAAGGCGCGGGAGGGCAGGAGGGTGCACCGACGTGCGACGTGCCAGCGGCGATCGTCATTTCAGGACGGCACTCGCCGTAACTCGCTGTAATGCGGGGTGCGTCACGGACGAGCTGCCTGCCGTTCGCGACAAGCTGCTCACCAGCATCGCGGCCAAGTCCACCGCCAGATCACGTGGCTGCCTGTACTGGCGATAGCACCGACCGTTTGTGAGAAGGGTTACAGAATCAGGATCGAGTGACGTGCGCCACTCGCGGAGTCCGGAGGTGTCGACTCGCGATCGCCTTTAGCGTCACTTTGTTAATGTATGACCTCTTCAATTGAAAACCCGTCAGTTCATGGTTGTTGCGTGGATGCCCTTTGGGTCTTCTGTGAACAAGTAAGGGTGTAGTAAGAATCTTCCTGTTGCTCGCGTTGGGGGAGGCGGCACGGCCTCCGCTGCTTCGGAGGGGGCGTCAGGATGTCTGGCAGAGCGTCTCGATGGTGGTCATGGAGATCGCGTTGGGTGACGGTACTTGTCGGTGTCCTGGCGCTTGCGCTGGGGTTGGGGGTACTGACGGCTCCGCCCGTGTGGGCTGCGTCGCCGCACATCACCTCTGGCGGTGTGGCGCTGGACGGTGCGACGGTGAGTTCGCCGTTCACCGCGGATCTGTCCGACGCTGACGGTGTCAGTGGTGACGTGACATGGCTGCTGGACGACGCCTACGCGGGTAAGGACAGCACCGCGCCGTACCAGTGGACGGTGACGACGACCGCCGGTTCGCACAAGCTGAAGGCCCGCTGGGTGACCGGCTCCACGACGACCTCGGTGACGGCGACGTTCACGGTGGGTACGGCGGCGCCGGTGCCGTATCTGTCGTCGAACGGTACGAAGCTGGACGGGGCGACGCTCACTTCGCCGTTCACGGCGGACATCTCGGACGCGGACGTGGTGACCGGTGAGGTCACCTGGTTGCTGGACGACGCCTACGCGGGTAAGGACAGCACCGCGCCGTACCAGTGGACGGTGACGGCGACCGCCGGTTCGCACAAGCTCAAGGCCCGCTGGGTCACCGACGCTTCCACCGGGGCGACAGCGTCGGTGACCGCGGACTTCACCGTCACTGCGAGTCCGTATCTGACCTCGGGTGGTGCGGCGCTGGACGGTGCGTCGGTGACGTCGCCGTTCACCGCTGAGGTGGCCAACGCGAGCACGGTCAGTGGTGATGTGACGTGGCTGCTGGATGACGCGTACGCGGGCAAGGACACGGCGGCGCCGTATCAGTGGGCGGTGACGACGACAGATGGGTCGCACAAGCTGAAGGCCCGCTGGGTCACCAACACGTCGACGGGGGCGACCGCGGAGACGCTCGCGGTGTTCACGGTCGGTACGCCGGTGGCATGGTCGCCGCCGAAGCCGGTGTACGAGGAGCCGGCTCCGGCGTTGAAGAGTCTGTGGACGACGGCGGACAACCGGCGTGCCCCGGTGGACGGTCTGTACGACTGGTCGAAGGCGGGGTTCGGTGGCGGAACGATCCTGCCCACCGACGCCAACGTCCGTCCCGAGGACACCTGCCGGATCTCCGCCGCCGAACTGAGGGACGACTACGGGGTGGTGCCGGACGACGGCGCCGATGACACCGACGGCCTGCAGCGCGCCGTCGACCACATCAAGTCGGCGTGTTCTCCGGACGGTGACTACACCAAGGAGAGCCGGATCCTGCTGCCGGCCGGCACCCTGAACATCACGCACGAGCTGAGCCTGGATGCCGACTACCTGATCCTGCGTGGCGCGGGTTCGGGGACCAAGGGCACGCACCTGGTCTACCGTCCTAACGCCGACACCCGCTACGACACCATCACCGCGGACCACACGCGGTGGGACCAGGACGCGATGACGTCGGGGGATGCCTCCGGCGGCTGGATCTGGCCGGGCCGGGGCATGTTCCGGGTGCAGTCCCGGGCGGTGGCCGACAAGTACGCCGCCCAGTACGCGGCGGCGCCCGCGAACCGCAAGGACCTGTTCGAGGGCACGGTCAACGACCACTGGATCAACGGCCTCACCCTGCGCTCCAAGCCCGGGGACACCGGCTATGCGGCCCGCAAGGGCGACAAGACGATCTACCTGGCCTCCGACGCGTCGTTCGACAACCTGAAGGTCGGCGGCCTGGTCAATGTGATGGCCGCGAACTCGATGAAGTTCTACGAGGAGATGAAGGCGGTCCCCACCGACTTCGACCTTGAGAACGAGCACATGCGGCAGCAGGTGTTCATGGTCACCTCCGGCGATCCGCTGGAGAAGACGATCAAGCTGGACAAGCCGCTGGAGTACGACCTCCCGCTGAACTCCACCTCGGACGGCTCCGATCCGATCGACGGCAAGGTCTTCGACTCGAAGGTCACCCCGCTGGTCGACGCCGTGGTCGGGGTGGGGATCGAGAACCTGTCGTTCACCCAGGACATGCCGAACCTGGACAAGGCGCAGGCTTCGCACAACTACGGCAACATGGACCCGTCCGCGGCGATGCACGGCATCGTCTTCAAGTGGGCCGCGAACTCCTGGGTCAAGGGCGTCAAGGCGGAGATGACCGGGTCGCACCCGATCGTCACCGAGGTCGCCTCCAACCTGTCCATCGTCGACAACACCCTCGACGGCTCGTGGAACAAGGGCAAGGGCGGCAACGGCTACTTCCGCGGCTCCCGCGTCTGGGACTCCCTGTATGCCGGCAACACCACCCGTAACCTGCGGCACTTCACCTTCCAGTGGTCCGCGTCCGGTAACGTCGCGATCGGCAACAGCTTCGACTCCGACCTCAACCTGCACGGCGGCTACGAGCGCAACAACCTTTTCGAACTGAACGAGGTGTCCGTCCCCTACGCCCACCGCTCCTCCAACTGCGACACGAACTGCGGGGATGAGGGTGGGAGCGATCCGGACGACTCCGACTGGTATCCGATCTGGTGGGCCGCGGGCAAGAAGGCGGTGAAGTGGTCCGGGTCCTCCGGGCCCGGCAACACTTTCCACAACAACCATCTGCGTAAACAGCTCGGCGACGACACCCAGCTGTATACCGAGTACAAGCCGTACAGCAGCCGTACCAAGGTCTACCGTTTCGGCTCCGGCGGGGACGACTTCCACCACCTCGACCAGGGCGGCACTGCGATCGCCGACTGGGCGCACAACGAGGAGAAGGACTACACCGGCGGGCACGGAGTCGACGACTCCAAGACCTTCACCGGCCGCTCGGTCTTCCTCAAGTCCATCAGCCTCACCGGCTACGGCGGCCCGCACCCCCAGCCGCTCAAGCGCACCTGGGGCTGCTCGTGCTGGGACGGGCGGGGCATGGTCAACACCCGTCTGGCCGCCGACCCCGTCAACACCGGCACCGGCACGCTGACCGAGAACTTCACCGACCTGTCCCTGGCCGGCCCCGGCCGGTCGCTGAGCTGGGACCGTACCTACAACAGCCTCGATTCGACCGACGGGCCGTTCGGACAGGGCTGGACGTTCGCCTACAACGCGACCGTCTCGATGGTCGAGGACGGCGGCACGTACACGTTCCGCAACGGCACCGGCGGTCAGACCAACTTCACGAAGAACGCCGACGGCACCTACACCCCGCAGGACCCGGGCGTCACCGCGACCATGGCCGACCGCAGCGGAGGCGGCTGGCAGCTGACCAACCTCGCGGGCGACCGGCTGCTCTTCGACAGCGCCGGCCGTCTGGTCAAGGACGTCGACGACCAGGACCACGGCGTCACCCTCACCTACGCCGGTGGCCGCCTGGACACGCTGACCGACACCCTCGGCCAGACCTTCACCGTCACCTGGGGCACCACCGGCGCGGAGTCCGGGCACATCACCGGGGTCACCGCCTCCGACGGTCACACGGTCTCCTACATCTACGACCTGTCTGCGGGCGCGAACCGGCTGATGGCCGTGCGCGGCGTCGACGGCAAGACCACCCGCTACTCCTACGACCAGGCCACCGGCTACCTGAACGGCATCACCGATCCCGAGGGCCACGTCAGCGCGCAGACGGTCTACGACCCCGACACCGGGCGGGTCACCCAGCAGACCGACGCGGCCGGCGGGGTGTGGAAGTTCGCCTGGGACCCGGACACCGAGACCGCCACGATCACCGACCCGGCCGGCACCGTCACCCAGGACATCTACCAGGGCAACGTGCTGGTCTCCCAGATCGACGCCAACGGCCGCTCCACGGACGTCTACTACGACGACGACAACCAGGTCATCGCCGAGAACACCACCGGCCAGCAGCTCACCAGGAACGAGTACGACGACCGCGGCAACCTCACCCGCAGCTACCTGCCCACCACGGCCGACGACACCGACCCGCCGTCCGAGTCCTGGACCTACGACGACGACAACCGCGTCCTTTCCCACACCGACGCCCTCGACCACACCACCTCCTACGCCTACGACTCCCAGGGCCGTCTGACCACGACCACCTATCCCGACGACACCACCACCAAGCTCACCTACACCGCCCTCGGCCAGGTGGAGACCAGCACCGACCAGCTGGAGCGCACCACCCGGTTCGAGTACAACGCCGCAGGCGACCTGACCCGGGCGACCAGCCCCGGCGGCGCGGTGACGACCTACACCTACGACGCCTCGCACAACAAGCTCAGCGAGACCAGCCCGCGCGGCAACGTCGAGGGGGCGAGCGCGGCGGAGCGGGAGAAGTACACCACCCACTGGACGTACGACGACTTCGGCCGCGTCCTGACCACCACGGACCCGCTGGACCGCACCACCACCAACATCTACGACAGCCTCGGGAACCTGAAGTCGATCACCGCACCGGACGGCGGAGTCACCGAGTACGCGTACGACGGCGACGGCAACGTCACCGACGAGACCGCCCCCGGCGACCGCGTCACCCACTACGAGTACGACTCCGCGGGCCGGGAGACCGCCGTCACCGCCCCCGACGGCGCGAAGACCACCAGCGACTACGACCCGGTCACCGGCTACCTGACCGCCACCACCGTCCCCGCGGGCAACGTAGACGGTGCGGACGCCGAGACCAAGCGCCGCAACACCACCACCTACGTCTACGACGCCGCCGGCCGCCAGACACAGACCCGCGTCGTCGACCCCAACGCCCCCACCCGCTACCTGGCCACGGTCACCGCCTACGACGCCCAGGGCCGGGCCACCTCGGTCACCGGCCCGGACGGCTCCATCACCCGCACCAGCTACGACGTCCTCGGCCGGGCCGTGAAGACCACCGGCCCCACCGGCACGGTCACCACCACCGACTACGACGACATGGGCCGCACCCACAGCCAGACGGCCGGCGGCACCACCATCACCTCCGAATACACCAAAACAGGCCAGCTGAAGTCCACGAAGACCGCCTCCGGCGCCCTGACCACCTACGGTTACGACACCGACGGGCGCCTGAAGACAGTCACCGACCCGCGCGGCAATGTCGAGGGCGCGGACCCGGCCGACTACACCACCACCTACGGCTACGACGCCGACGGCAACCGCACCGACGTCACCGACCCGCTCCAGCGGACCGTCCACACCGACTACGACGGTGCCGGGCAGAGCGTCAAGGTCACCGACCCGGACTCCAACGCCACCGTCTACGGCCACGACGACGCCGGCAACGTCGACCAGGTCACCACCGCCACGAACGCGGTGACCAAGTACCACTACAACATCCGCGGCCAGCTGGAGACGGTCACCACCCCCCGCGGACATCAGTACGGCTACACCTACGATCCGGCCGGACGGATCAAGACCAGCACCACCCCCGAGGGCCGCACCACCTCCTACACCTACACCGCCAACGGCCAGCCCGACACCGTCACCCTGCCCCAGGGCAGCATCAGCTACCACTACGACACCCTCGGCCGCACCACCAAGACCGACTACAGCGACACCGCCACCCCCGACACCACCTACACCTACGACAAGGCCGGCCGCCCCACCCAGGTCAGCGACGGCACCACAACTGCCGAGTACACCTACGACAAGGCCGGCCGCACCACGGGCATCACCCGCGGCAACGACGACTTCGTCTACGACTGGGACACCGACGGCCGCCTGACCAAACGCACCCTGCCCGACGGCCGCACCGAGGCGTACACCTACGACGACGACGCCCGACTAGACACGACCACGCTGCACGGCGGCTCACTCGCCTCCGACACCACCCTCACCTACGGCTACGACGCGGCAGGCGAGCTAAAGACCACCAGCCGCAGCGACGGACCCACCACCAGCCGCGACTACGACCCGGCCGGCGAACTCACCAGACTCACCCACAGCCTGGGCAGCACCACGCTGGTCGAGCAGAGCGTCGCCTGGAACCGGACCGGCGCCCCCGAACGCGTCACCACGACCCGCGGCGACAAAACGACCACCGCCCTGTACAGCTACGACGGCACCGGAGCCGTCGCCGGCATCTGCCTGCCGGCCTCGGGCACCACCTGCACCGCGGACTCCCCGTCCACTACCTACAGCTACGACGAGGACGGCAACCGCTCCACCACCATCACCGCCAACCAGGGCGGCGGCGACAAGACCACCACCTACCTCTACGACAAGGACGACCGCCCCACCACCGAAACCACCGGAAGCGCTACCACCACCTACACCTACGACGACAACGGCAACCTCGCCCGGCAGGTCTCCGCGGCAGGCACCCGTTCCTTCACCTACCGCCTCGACGGCAACCTCACCGCCGCCACCCTCGAAGACGGCCGCGCCGTCGGCTACACCTACGACGAGTCCGGCAACCGCACCAGCCGAACCCTCGCCGGCGCCCAAGACGCCACTTGGACCTGGGACACCTTCGGCGGCCTGGCCACCCGCCTCGACGAGACCGGCGCGGCCGGCACCACCACCCACCAGTGGTGGACCGACCCGACCGACTCCCTCGGCACCGCCACCCTCGACACTGCCGGCACCACCAGCCCCACCTGGCTGCTGGGCGACTACCAGGGCACGATCACCGACACCGCTGGCACCACCGGCCTGACCGGCACCGCCACCTACGACCCCTACGGCGACCCCCTCACCACCCCCACCGGCACCTTCACCGCCAACCCCCTGCGCTTCCACGGCCAGTACCTCGACACCACCACCGGCCTGTACGACATCCGCGCACGCGACTACACCAGCGCCACCGGCCGCTTCACCACCCCCGACCCCCAGCCCGCAGCGGCAGGCAGCGCCTTCACCGACACCTACCACTACGGTTACAACCGCCCGACCACCCTCACCGACCCCTCCGGCCAGTGCGCCATCCTCTGCAGCATGGCCATCGGCGCGGTCGTAGGTGCCGTAGTCGGCGGCGTCGACTACGCCATCAACGGCGGCAGCTTCTGGGGCAAGGTCGGCACCGGAGCCGTCATCGGCGCAGCCGTCGGCGCAGGCGCCGGCTGGATCGCAGGCGCCGGATGGGGAGTCGGCGCCACCATCGCCGCCGACGCCGCCCTCGAAGGCTTCGGCAACCTCGCCTACGGCTGGGCCACCAGCGGCGGCAACTACAGCTTCTCCCAGGGCGCCCGCGACTTCGCCACCGGCGCAGCCTTCAGCGGCGCAGCCCGCGTCACCGCCAACACCCTCCGCGGGTTCCGCCCACTCATCGACCCCGCCATCGCCCGAGCCAAAGCCTGGCTCGCCAAGAACACCGTCGGCCACCTCCCCGCAGCACTCCGCGGCAAATACGCCTGCGCCGACGGGCCGTCCGACACATCCGCCGGCACCGCACGGAGGAGCGGCAAGGGGTCCGCAGGCGGAGGCGCCGGCAAGGCCAGCGCCGACGTACTTCTCGGCCGTCAAATCCCCTATAATAGCGAAGATCTCAGCAACTACGCCTTCCAGGTCCGGGTTGGCACAGGCGTCAGCGACCTCCGAAATGTGGCGGTAGCCTTGCTCAAGTCGGGCAAGAAGGTGTATGGCGTAAGCAAGGGGAAAGGATTCCACTCGGAGGATGACATTCTCGCGAAACTGGAGAGGGATAACATCGATCCATCCGAAGTCGTCGCCCTCTACAGTGATCGGCAACCGTGCCAGGTATGCGCGCCCAAGCTGATGAGTGCCCTGAACTCCAAAGTGGATATCACCTGGGCGGTACCGTGGGGGAGTAATCCTTCAGCGAATCGCGTTTCGGATGACATGCTCTCAGAAATGATCAGCCAGCACCGGCGCCGTTAGTTCCCGCAGAGCGAGGCGCGTACTTCTCGCAGTCAATGTTAGGGTAGGGGCATGGATGAGATCCGCCCCTACCCTCGCCCCCCCGAGCTCGATCAATTGGCAGAATCCATCACCCGGCAACTCCAAGACGCTGGAATCCCCTCATCTCTCAATGGAGGCGACGGGGCGGGCGGCGCAACCGTCGAGGTTGATGTAGACGAAGACGGCCCTGGTGGTGTACACGTCTCCTGGAAGACATCCAAGCACCTCCGTGATAATGTTTGGGCCCTCATTCAGCAAGGTGAATCGAGTTCCCCTCTCGTTCAGCACTATGGTGTCGTGAACAGTGCCATGCGGGACGCGATTCTGGAGATTCTCCTGTCTTCGGGTTTCAGTGCCAGCACTAGCGATGACTCTGATCTCTCGCCCTTCACTGTGTATGTGGAACTTCCCTCCACTCGTTGAACCTCTTTAACTCTCAGTATTGACACGTCGGTGATTTAGCGTGCCTTCGTGTACTCCGGGGCGTGGTGAATCCCGTGGCGTGTACTGGAGGCACTTCTGTCTGCCCCGACGTGAGCTTGAACCGGTCCAGAACATTGGAGAGGTTCGTTCCAACCAAAACTGAGGCTTTCTGTGATGCCAGTGAGCTCACAGGTCAGCATGCTGACCCTCGCCTTCCTGGAACTGCTACCACCCGGCCGTCAGCGGGGAGAGAGGCGAGACCATGGAGATGGTGCCCGAATGCTGCGTCTACCAGGTTGGTTGGCCAAGTTTGACGCAAGCTACGTGCTCTCGTCGTGTTCCTATTTTTTAGGGAGCCGCGACGCCATGTGACTCCGGCGAAAATCTTGAATTCTGCGTGCAGGCCACGGTGAAGACGTTTATGGCTGGTGCGGCAGGACTCGTACCGCGGGTCTGCGGTCTGCTTGCCGTAGCTGCTCGTTCTCCAGTTCCAGGACCTGGGTGATCCGGACGAGCTGCTGTACTTGCGTGATGAGGCTGTCGCGCTCGCGGCGGACTTTGGCTGCCTGGTTCCGCAGGACGTCGCGCTGTTTCTGGAGAGCATGCAGGGCATGTGGCTGGTGGTCCTGCATGCGGATGAGGGCATAGAAGAGGTCTTTGAGGTTCGTGTGTTTGTGGGTCAGCTTGTTGCGTTTGAGTCCGGCCTCCTCGGCGAGGGCTTTTACGGTGAGCTTTCCGTCGGAGCGCAGTGGGACGCCGAGCAGGAGGCGGGTCATGGCGTCGGTGATGCACCGGACCTCGCCGGCGTCCGCGGGGGAGTGGGCCGTTGTGCAGGTGGCTGCTTCGGCCACGGTGCTGATCACTGATGCCATGCGCGCCGTGACGGCAGCGGCATCGTGGCCGGAGTCGGCCGGGCCGGTCATGACGTGGCCTGGCCGGGGGTGTGCCGGGAGTTCTCGTGCTGGCGGATCGTCTTCTCCAGGGTCTGGATGCGCTGGGCTTGCCGGCTGGCGATCGGCCCCGGGTTCAGGCCGTCCCCGAGTTCGTCCCGCAGTTCGTCCACCTCTCGTCGGGCGCGGGCGATGTGGGTGTCGGTGCGGGAGATGTTGCCGCAGGCCGAATCGCACCGGTCGACACTGGGAGTGCGCTGCGGGGTGTCCCGGCCTCGGCCGGGATCGCACAGTGCTTTGTAGGGGTCGTAGTTGCAGGTCAGCAGGGAGTCTGGGGTTTCGTAGAGCTGGAGTTGGAGGTCGTTGCCGAGGGCGCGGAGCTGGGTCCGGGTGGCGAATCCGCCGGCGTAGTGGGTCTCGAAGGTGCGGGTTGCGGTGATGTACCGGTCGGCGGCGGGGCCGCTAACGCCCTCGCCGGCGGCGAGGCGGTCGCTGGCTTCGGCGAGGGTGTCGGCCAGGGTGAGTTGTCGTTCGAAGTCGAGGACGGTGAGCATGTCCTGCTTGGTCCGGCCGCCGTACGCGGCGGCCAGGGTCTGACGGAGGTGGCCGTACTGGAGGCCGAGCGCGACGGGGCCGCCGGGCTGGCGGTAGATGAACCAGGCCACGGTGCGGCGGAATCGACGCATGCTGATGGGGCCGGCCGGATCGTCCGGGATCATCTCGTGAGCCCTTCCCAGGCTTTCGGCCAGGGAGTTGGCGAACGCGGAGAAGTAGGTGATGCGGTTGTTCGCCGTGTGCGTGGAGATGGCCGCCCCGCCGTGGGCCTGCTGGCGCGCGTGGGGATTGGCCGACAGGCTGCGGGGGAACAGGAGGTCCTCGGTCGAGAGGTCTTCGAGGACGGTGACGGCGCGGTGGACGAGTTCGATCACCGTCCACGGTTCGGGGCGGATCTCACCCGCGGGTTTTGTGGCGCCGTTGGCGTCGAGGACGTTCTTGAAGTGCCGGCCGGTCAGGGTGTGGCGGACGGTGCCGTCGGCCCGTTCCTCGCGCACGGCGCAGCCGCGTCGCAGGTGGAGGGCTTCGGCCGGCCGCATGCCCGACAGGTACGCGATGGTGATCATCGCTGCGGTGGCGAGGTGGACGGCGAACTGGACGGCATCGGCGTGGTCGATCGACTCGCGCCACGGTTTGCCGTCGATCCGGCCGGTGAGCCGGATGTCGAGTGGGGCACCGGGGGAGAAGCGGATGCCGTCCAGGAGGGCTGGCTCGCGCATCAGTAGGTTGTCGATGGTGGCCGGGGTGATCGCCAGCAGCCCCGCGAGGTAGGCGCGGGCCAGGGGAGGGCGTCGGTTTGTGTGCCGGTCGTAGGTGGCCCGCTGCACTCCCGCGTAGGTGGGGAACGCGCCGCCCGTCGCGCGCAGAGCGTGGCAGAAAGTGCGCAGCCGTTCGCTGCCCTCCGGTGTGGAGGTGGCAGCCGTGTTCGCCGCGAGGCGCCGCCACTCGCGCAGGCCGGTGGTGATGTCAGGGGCCAGGTCGGTGACCATCCGCAGCGACCACACCAGCAGCGGCGACATCGTCGCCGGGTGGATCACCGGAGTGTCACACTCGCCTTCCTCCAGGTCCTGTGTGTCGAAAAAGTCGCGGATTGCGGCGCCGTCGTCCTCCCACGGAGGGATCACCAGGCGGTCGCCGGCCGGGAGGAACGGGGCGTAGGCCCAGGCCCGGGTGAGCTCGAACAGTTGGCGCCGCTTCTGCCTCACCCCGCCGGCCGCCGTAACGACCTTCCGCGCGTACGCCTCCAGTACCTGCGCATCCGCGTCCTGGAGCCGGACGATGTTGTGCTCGGCGAGCCAGCGGGCAATGTCCCGCCAGGCCCGCAGCGTCTTGTGGAACGAGGAGGCCGACAGGACAGGCCGAGTCGCGGTGTAACCCCGTTCCATGAGGATGGCCGGGGCGGGCAGATGCAGCACCGCGTAGGCGGTCCGTTTGAGCGGTGCCCGCAGTGGCTCGGGGACGTCCCACCACGAGAACGTCCGGCTGGCAGCGGTGTCGAGGTGGTCGAGGAAGGACAGTTGCCACACCTTGTCGCTCAACCTCGGCAGCACACTGGCCGGGGTGCCGGGCCGGACCCGCTGCGCGGGGAGGACCAGCGCGTCCGGTGGCGGGTCGACGAGCCGGTAGGCACGGTGCGGGGCAGTGGTCATGGGTCGAGCCTCCGAGCAAGCATCCGGTCGATCAGGTCCCGCTCGCGTGCGCCGAGCGCGCCCAGCAGCGCCGCCCAGCGGGAGCTGTCGGCGTGGCGGCCGAGGAGGTCACCGACCCGGGCGTGATGGGCAGCCCAGTCGGCGCTCCACACCGCGGGGCTGACAGCGGTCCGCAGCTGATCCAGGGCCTTGAACAGGTAGACGATCCGCGGCAGATGCCGGGCAGTGGCGATCGCGTTCGGGCAGGCGAAGCACAGCAGGAACGACACCGCGCACCGGCCGCCGGCGGACAGAGGACTGTGCTCGAAGTCCGCGCACGCCCCCACCGCGGTGTCCAGCAGACCTGCCAGAACCTCCTCGGCACGCTGCTGCGGGATCCCGGTCTCGGCGGCCAGCACCTCTGCGGTCACGGCCCCGGCGTCTGTGCCTGTGAGGAACCGCATGCGGACCTGCTCGTGAGCGGCGGCCACAGCCTTGTCCAGGCCGGCCGCGACGACGTCCCTGCCCGTGTCGATGACCGACTTGTCGCGCCGCAGGTAGAAGTCCTCGTGGACCCGCTGCGTGTTGTTGCGCGCTCCGGCGAACACCTGCACCGCATGCCGCAGCCGTCTCGCCGTCAGGTCGGTTGGCACAGCCGCGCCAGCCGCCCGCGACTGCGCCGCCCAGGAGGAGATCCGATCGCCGAGATAGACCGACCCGTCCGCGGTCTTCGGCCCTCCATTACCAGGCCCCCGGCGCCGGGTGACCAGCAGCAGATCGGTGGGCCGGCCCAGATGAGCGGCGCTGGCCCGGGCGGGTCCGGTCATCACCAGGACCTGCTGCATGGCCCAGCCAGGCGTGTGCTCCCCAGCATCGACCAGGTTGTTGCTGTTGTGCCGCCGGCGCGCCCCGCGCCTCGGCTTGTCGGTGTCCACCCGGTAGATCGCCGGAGTACCGCTGTCCTGGTCGGCGTTCGGCCACTGACCGGGAACCTTCATCTCCTGCAGCACCGACAAGTTCCACGCCTCGTGACAGACCAGCAGCACCGCCGCGGCCCCGATCTCGGCCTGGCTCGGGAACAGCGCCAGCAGACCCTGCGGTACACCTCCCGTACCGAACCGCTCACGCAGCACCCGATCCGCCCAGGACCTCGCCCGTCCGCACGGCTGGCGTGGCAGATCGCCGTGGCGGATCACGAAGTCCAGCACCTGCGCCCAACCCTCCTCCGCGTGGCCGGCATCCAGCTCACCAGACCGCCATCGCTCCAGGAGCCGGGCGTTGCCCTCGATGCGCAGCCGGGCCGCCCGCACCGTCCGCGCGGCGGCGTTCCGCACCTGATGGACCGTCTCCTTCGAGTACCCCTCTTTCACCGCTGCCCTGCGCCCGCTCCCCAGCCGGCGCATGGTCACCGCATACCGAGTTTCAGACGGCAGCCCGTCCAGCTCCAACAGCAACGACGACAGCCGCCGCCGTCCCAGGCTCGGCGCCAGCCACTCCTCCCACACCACCGGCGTGAGCTGCCCGACCCTCCGGACCGGACGCTCCCGGACCGCGATCTCCTTGAGGAACAGCTTCAGATCGTTGGCATGCGTCCGGCAGCTCAGCGCGCTCGTCCACCGCACCCGCGTGCATCGCGCGAACGCCGACACCAGCGCCTGCCGCAGCTGCACCGGGCCAGGGCACCCGGTGAAGTCGTATGTCCCCAGGTCCCGGCCGTCCTGGCCCACCGCTCTCACCACCAGCCCGGACCCGTCCACCACCTCCGGCCGCCGGTACCCCGCCGGGGGCTGTACCGCCGGCCTGCCCCGGCTCACGCGACATCCAGGACCAGGCCGGTCCGCTCCGCCAGCCGCGCCAGAACCTCACTGCTGCCCGGGTTGTCCACGTCCTCCAGCAGCGTCTCGATCTGCAGCCCCCGCACCGGCTCCAGATAAATTTCCCGTGTCGTTTCCTCCGACCGATGCCCCAGCAGGTCCTTCACCACCGTCCACACCGACCCGTACGCGTCCTCGTACAGCCGCCGCTGAGACGGACTCAGCCCAAGACGCTGGTCCAGGGCATGGTGCAACGACACCAGAACACGAAGCGCCATCGAATGCCGCAACATCTTCGGCGTCGCGAACACCTTCACCCCGACCCTCGCGCACCGCTCGCTTGCTCTCTCGAACGTCTTCGTCCAACTTCGGTACGCCATCGGCATCCCCGCCTCGGTCAGCCACAACATCGCCGGCTCCAGACCCTCCGGTCCCCGCACGAACATCCGCATCCGCTGCCCTGCCGTCAGCTCGTCCAGCGACCCCTCCCGCACCCGCCCGTCCGCCTCACTCCACCGCACCCGCCGCCCACGCCCGACCTCCTCAACGACCCTCCGGCCCACCATCCGTTCGTACAAACCGGCCTGCTGCGCCCGCCGCACCGAGACCCGACGGGTGGAAGCCCGGTACACCTCCGTCCCCCTCAAAGCGGAATGACTCACGTAATAAAAACGGCCCGCCCGCTTCGCCACCGCCCTGCCCACCCATCCCGCGTAGTACGAGCTCACGCCGGTCTCCGGCAACTCGACCAGGAGCACGGTCCCGGCCTCGCGCCGCCGCAGACCGCACGAGTACACGAAGTCCGCGAACGCCATGTCCCGGCCATCGTTACGCCCCGGCCAGTCCGGTCGCTCCAGACCATCCGGCCCGAGCCCGCCCAGTCCCACATCACGCCACAGCCGAAACGCCCGCGGCGTCAGCCACTTCACACACGACGTCCGCACATCCCCGGGAGCAAGCTCGGGCGATTCGACGACGCCCCTGCCCGGCAAGACCACCGGGCGGGTCACTACGGGCGACACGGCCACGAACTGCAGCTTCCTCGCGATTCCGTACAACAGTTGCAGCGCGGCGAGCTCCTTCTTCCACGTAGAGCCGGCGATCAGAGCCGGGTTCCCCTCACCCCGCAGCCGCCAGTCCTCCCAGTCCTCCAGGTCCACGCTTGTCGCCCGATCCCAGTTCCGCCCCCGGCGCCACAAGAAGGTGAAGAACACCCGAAAGCATGGCGCGTAGGTCGCCCAAGTCCCCTCCGCCTTGCCAGCGAACTCTCGGTGCCGCAACACCGCGCTCAACCTCGGATCAACCCGACCGTCCGGAGAAACCAGAATCGGCAGACCTTCCTGCAGCCCCAACGCTCGCTCCCGCGCGGCCAGATCGCCCCAATGACCGAGCGGACTCTCCGCCCCGGCATCCGGTGTGCCGCCATCACCTACCCAGAACAGCCGCCACTCGGCCACAACGGACACCCTTCATACGGCAACACAACGTGCAGCAACACGCGGACCGTACACAGAACGGCAGCTTGCCGGTCCCGGTGCCGTCGACCCTCGCACCGCGTGGAACTTTCCGTATGACGAGGGCTGGGCGTTCGCCCAGACCGATCACGGTCCGGCTGCCGCGTTCAGCCCGTGCCTGCGACTGCAGACCACCTACGACCCCCAGCCCGACAAGCGAGGCAAGGGCACGTGGATGATCACCGCGCACCGGGCCCCGTTCCTTGGTCCGGAGTGGCGGATCGCCTTCGACGTCACCACCCCCGTCGAGCTGATCCACGACGTCCACAGCGAACTGCTCGACCTCTACCTCGAAGACCGGCACAGCGACAAGGACTGGCTGTTCCACGCCGAGACGGCTCCGCAGGAGGCGTACACGCCGCTGCTCACCCGCGGCTGGAGCCACGATGTCAGGACCGACGGCACGCAGACCTTCCTCAGCCCGGACGGACTCGGCGGCGTGCGCCACCGTTACAACATCAGCGGCTCCAGCGGGCCGGCCTGGCGAGCCTGGGGCGGCCACCCAGACGAACCGCACTGGAAGGCGGACTTCTCCTTCCGGACGCCCACCACGTTCGTCGCTGCCTTCACCGCCTCGCTCATCTCCACCGAGCCAGTGCACCGTACCGTCCAGGACGTCCCCGTCCAGACCCGACGCGCCCTCTACATCGCCACCACGACCACGAAGCCCGCACACGGTAGGACGCCCGCCGTCCCGCCGCCTCCTGTCCCGGCCCCCGGCAGGACCCGCTGACCTGTCCCGTTTCCTGACCCAAGGAGTTCTCTTCCCCGTGCATCTGTGCTTGCTCCGAACTGCCGCCGTCACCGTCGCGCTGGCCGGTACCCTCATCTGGGCGCCGGCCGCAAGCGCCCAGCCCTCCGAACCCGCCCCCTCGGCTCCAGCCGCCTCCGCCGGGACGCCCGCCCCGGGTGCGGGCAGCGTCGAAATCACCGCGAACGACACGGCCGGAGGGGTCCTCCCCGGTGCCGTGTTTCTGCTGCTCGACTCCGCCGGGCGGGAAGTCGGACGCGGACAGAGCGACGCCCAGGGGAAGTTGACCTTCCCCGACCTCGCACCGGGCGTCTACCGGCTCAAGGAGACAGCATCCGGCAGCCCGATCCATGAGGCCGTCGCCGACCAGGACGTCATCGTCACCCCAGGAGCGGACACACGGCTGACGATCACCGCCCCCTTCACGCCGGCCACGCTCACACTCACCGCCAAGGACAGTAGGAGTGGTCGGCCGCTGCCCGGAGCAACATTCAACGTCGGCACCGGCGACGCCACCCTGCACACCCTCACCACCGGGCCCAACGGCACTGTTTCCGCGAAGCTGTCCGTCACCAGCCGAACTGGCGTCCGTTACTGGGCCGCGCAGACCAAGGCACCCGCCGGGTACCTCCTGCACAGATCCACGAGGTCCTTCACTGCGAAGCCCGGGGAGCCGGTCTACGTCACCGTCACCGACGCCAAGAAGACTGGCGCCACGACCCCGGAGTCCACCTCCCCAACGAGGCCGTCGGGCAAGCCGGCCACCGGTACGTCTGCGCCGGGCACCTCGACATCGGATCAGGCTGCGGGGACCTCGTCACCTTCTGCGTCGTCCAACGACCCCATTGCCCCGGAGACCGTGCCAAGCACCACAGATCCCCTTGGCAACGGAGAACTCGCCCACACAGGCTCCGACTCCACCCCATGGCTCCTCGGCGGCAGCGGCATCCTTCTCGCTGCCGGCGGTACAGCCGTCCTCGCCGCACGCCGTCGCCGCGGCAGAAACGACAGCCTCAACGCTCAGGTCTGATACGGCGTTGCCCTCGGCCCCCGAAATCCACGACGGGTTTCGGGGGCATTCGCATACCCGGCCGTCAAGCGAACCAGGAATGCACTCGGAGGGATGGCCTGTCCCCGACGCGATAAACGATTGAAGCCGGCGTACCTGCTGGAGGCTCGTTTCTCCGGTGAACTCCCGCCCGCCATTCGGGTGAGAAATCCAAGGCACTCCGACGTAACGCCACATAAGGCCGCTATCTCCCTGATCAGCATCCCTATCCACCGAGAGAGATGAGCGCATGCGCAGGACCTACGCGAGGTTCGCCCTGGTGGCGGCAGCAGTTGCCGCGCTGCTGACCCCCGTTACTGCCACCACCCCTGCGGTCGCTGGGCCTCTTGGCCCCACGGCGAGCGCCGCGCTCGCGCGGCGGGACCTGCCCCAGCCGCCGCCAGCGGACGTGGTCCGCAAGGAACTCGACGAACTCACCGTCGCTGCCCCGCACTCGATGACCGGCTATTCGCGGTCGAAGTTCCCGCACTGGGTCACCCAGTACGGCACCTGCGACACCCGGGAGGTTGTTCTCGCCCGTGACGGTCAGGACGTCGTTCAGGACGACCAGTGCCGGGCCGCTGCCGGCGTGTGGGTCAGCGCATACGACGGCAAGGTATCCACGAGGCCGTCCGGCGAGGTCGACATCGACCATGTCGTGCCCTTGGCCAACGCCTGGCGCTCCGGCGCCGACCAGTGGGACACCGCCATCCGCCGCAAGTTCGCCAATGACCTCGACAGCCCCCAGCTCATCGCGGTGTCGGCATCGTCGAACCGGCAGAAAGGCGATCAGAGCCCCGACCAGTGGGTGCCTCCGCTGCGCTCCTTCTGGTGCACCTACGGGCGAGCCTGGACCCATGTGAAATACGTCTACGGCCTCAATATCACCGAGGCGGAGAAGAACATGCTGGCCGAGATGGTGGACACCTGCTCCGCATGACTCAGCAGCCGGATGCCACCTGGTACCAGGACACGGTCACGGCGGGGCCCGGCGGGGTGATGACCGACGACGTCGGCATCGTCACCGGCGATGTCACCGTACAGACCACTCTCGAAGACGACGGGCGCACGGCCCGCGTGACCGTGCAGTACACCGGCTCAGAGGAGTGGTACACCATGACCGGCAGCCCTGCCCCCGTTCCGGGCGGAGACCTCGCCGCCTATCACCTCGACCTGCTCGGCCGAGTTCGCCGCGGCCAAGCCGCCCAGGCCAGCTGACACTCGCGACGGCCCACGGCACCCGCTCCACCGTCTTACACGGCACAACACCGCGGGCCGTCCATCCAGCACGAGGAAGTTCTCCCCGGTGCTTCGACCAAAGATCATTCCCTCGTCCTGGCCGCCCAGCCTGTTCCAGCGCCCGCCGGTCTGCACCGCCCGACCTGGTCTCCTCCGTCGCCCCGTTTGGTCTTGGCCGCCGGCAATGCGCTCCCTGGTCCAAGAGGCGGCTCGCGTGTGGGTACATCTGTCGCACTAGGCTGCCGCAGTGATTGAGCCCCGTCTGCTGCCCGGTGATCCTTCCGAACTGCACCTGCGTATCTGCTACGCCGATGGTCTGTTCTGTGGGACACCCCGCAGACCGACACGCTGGAGCGATGGGATGTGGCGATCCTGCATCGCCAGCTCACGCATGCCGGGGGGCCGACTCCGGGGGCCGCTACCTACGCCGGGACAGACTGCACGTCGAGCATGGTGAAGGAGGTGAGTGTCGGGTCGATGACCTTTTACCGGGTCCATCTCGATCGGGGCCGTAACGCCTTCTGGGCCATGGAGGAGGAATCCGAGGAACTGTACGAGACTGCCCGGGTCCTTCTCGATCCCGGGACGGGCTCGTTCACCGATGAAGTCAGCGAGCGGCTGGAGTACGTCGGCTCCGCGTTGCTCGTCATGAATCGGGTGACACTCGATCCCCCCTGGCGCGGGCACGGCTTGGCGGCCGTACTCGCGTGTGAGGCGATCACTAGGCTGACGGCCGGCTGTCGGGCGATCGTCTGCTCGCCCGGCATCACCGACCTCAGCAGTGACCGGCTGGCCGAGTGGGACCGGGTGAACGCCAGGATCGCCAGCGGGTGGGAAAACCTGGGCTTCCGCCTCTACCGGGACAACGTCTATCTCCTGTCTCCCACCTCGCAGGACCTTGAGGAGCAGCGCGGCGCACTCCGCAGGCACCTTGCCGGACTTGGTACCTTCTGGCGATCCGACACCTTGTGATCGGCCACTCCACCGGCTGGAGGGGGGATCGACCCTCGACGGCTGCCTGCGGTGGGGACTCTCCGCCAACTCTCGCCACGGGGCGCCAGGTTGAAGGTCTGGCGATTCTCACCTACTCCTAGTGGTGGACTTCCCGAGTCAAGCCAGGGGCGGACATATGCTCCAATTTGGACTTTCTTGCGATTCGGCCTCCGGGGCGCGTAATCCTGTGCACTATGTGTTCGCTGGAGGTCACGGAAAGTCCCGGCAGCGGATTCTAGGAGCGCACGTTGAGCAGGCAGATAGTGAGGACCCTGGCGGCCGGCGACGGCGGAGGCGAGAAGCCGGGACGCCGGGGGACGGTGCGGTACCTGAAGGACGATGCCGTTCCGTCTGCGCCGCGGATGCTGCTGGGATACGCCCTACGGAGCAGGCGTACGACGCTGGGTCTCAAGCTCCAGGACGTGGCGGCCCGGATGGGCTGCTCCAGCTCGAAGCTCAGCCGGATCGAGAACGGGCATCACGCTTTCAAGGAGAAGGACCTTCTCCAGCTCTTCGCTGTCTACGAGGTCCATGACCGCCACCAGCGCGAGACCCTCCTGGGGCTGGCTGAGATCGCCAACCAGCCGACGTGGTGGCAGAAGTGGTCGGCTGTGGCCCAGCCCTACCTGCAGGCGGTGATCAGCTTCGAGGACATGGCGGTGCGCACCAAGACGAGCAGTGCCCAGCTGCTGCACGGTCTGCTCCAGACTCCCGCGTACTCCGCGGCGTCCATCCGGCGCGGGCGAGGCGGGAGCAGTGCGCACGATGCTCTGATCGAGTTGCGCAGCGAGCGGCAGGCGAGGTTCGCCGCAGCACCGGACAAGTCTCTCATCGCTGTGATCTTCGAGGCGGCCCTGCTGTATCCCGTCGGGAGCCCGGAGATCATGGCTGAGCAGATGGAGCATCTGGTCGAGCTGTCCAAGAGGCGCAACTACCAGCTCCGCCTGGCGGAGCAGGGCCGCTATGACCTGCCGGTCGAACTGGGCACCACGACCATCTTCGACTTCGAAGGCCGTGTGCCTGCGGTCGCCTACCAGGAGAGCCTGGACGGCGGGCTGTTCATCCAGGACGACGATCTAGTGGACCACCGGGACAAGGTCTTCGACCGGCTGCGGGCTCTCTCGTTGAGGCCGGAGGCGACGCGGCGCAAGCTTCAGCACCTGGCGAACAAGTACCGCTCGTCCAAGCCTCGCTGACCGATTGGCGTACCCCCGTTCTTCACGGCTTGCGTGCGACTCCTGCGTACAGGGACACCTGCCGTTCGGTCAGCACGCTGGGGCCACTGCCGACCTCCGGGCGCCACTGGTGAGCCAGAGTCACACCCGGCTCCTCCAATTCGAGACCGTGCTGGTCGAAGAAACGTTGGACCTCCGGCAGGCTTCGTACCCGGACCGGGGTCCCGCGCTGCATGTACGTGTCGGTGATGGCCTGCCATACGTCGGGATCGAAGTCCCCTGTGCAATGAGTCATGCTCAAGTAGGAGCCCTGCGGCAGAGGATCCAGCAGGCGCCCGACGATGTCGTACGGCTCTTGCGCGTCTGTGACGAAGTGCAGGAGGGCGTGCAGGCTGAGAGCGACCGGGCTCTTAAGGTCAAGGATGCCCCGTTCCTTGACGGCTTCCCAGACGGCCTCCGGGGCGGTGGCGTCAGCCTGGACGTAGTCGGTCTGTCCCTGCGGTGATCCGTCGAGGAGTTCATCTGCGTAGACAAGGACGATGGGGTCGTTGTCCACGTAGACGACCTTGCACTCGGGTGCGACATCCTGCGCCACGTCGTGAACGTTTGGCGCTGTGGGGATGCCAGTCCCTATATCGATGAACTGCCGGATCCCCCTGTCGGCGAGGTGGCGCACCGCCCGGTGCATGTAAGCCCGGTTCACCCTGGCCACAGTCTCGATCGCAGGGAAAAGCCGGATCACCTGTTGAGCGGCCTCCCGGTCCACGGCGTAGTTCGTTTTCCCGCCGAGGTAATAGTCATACATGCGCGCACTATGAGCCTTGTCCTGCCCTAAGTCCGTGTTCGCACCGCCCTGTCCTTGTTCAGGCGCAGGCTGCTCTCCCACGGCCACCCCCAGGTCTCCGCTGACTATCCGCCCACGTCAGGGGCCGGATGCACTTGCATTATCTCTATCAATACTGGCCGGTTACCAGCAATGTCCAGAGCTGCTCGATATCGATGGCGGACTGCCGGAAAGGTTTCGCGGCCTGGCTGCCCTGTCGGGCGGCAGACCGTGCGACGTGTGAGAGGTGCGTGCGCCGGACCCACCGTTTGCAGAAGCGCCCGATGTGTCCGGCGCGGCGCGGGACCTTTCAGAGGCTGCCCTGCTTCACGGCGGCCACGAAAGTCCGAACGGCGGCGGCTGAAACCTCCACTAGGGCCCCGTTATGCCGCTTGGAGTCGTCGAAGAGAACTGTCCCGCCAGGCGGTTGCGCAACCTCGACGCACTCTCCTTCTGGAAAGCTGTGCGAACTCTTACGCCAGGTCACGCCGGCCCTGTTGGCGCCTTCCCGTGACGTGTACGTCGGCTTCCTCACCGGACGACCTCCTGCGGTGAACGAACACCCCGTTGTCGAGATGCAATTGCATCTCGTCCGACTAGGTCAGGATCACCCCCCTGCCGACGATGTATGCGTGCTAGGGGCAACAATGTCTGGATTCAACCGTTGGTCCATGCAAGTGCAACCCGTGGGGCCACCGGTTCATCGCACTGTCGGACTGGCGGTTGCCGCACTTTGTGACGAGTGCATGCAATTCGTACGGGACCCGGTTCCTGCATGCGATGCACCGGAAGCGCAGCGTCCTGATCAGGGGAATCGTGCGGCGAGAAGGGTATCCCTGCCAACAGCGCGCCTCGAACGGCCAACGAACTATGGCCCGCAGCAGACAGGCGTGAGCGTGTTACCGCGAGGCTGCTAAGGGTCTCTGCCAGGCGAATCGGCGAAATCGACGGGGCGTTGAGCGCCTACGGTCATAGCCGCATAGCCGTCAGAGCTGAGCGACAACAGGCCCCGGCAGTCGATTTGGCGTCCTCCGCCGGGGCCCGTTTCACGACTCCCAAGGAGATCGCGTTGACCCCATCCCCACGGCGCCGCCGCCATAAACCGCGGCACGCCCGCCCCCGGTCCTTACGGCCGTGCCTGATGTGCCTCGCCGAGTTCGCACAATGCCTCCTCGGTCCCGCCGGTCTCCTGCCTCTCCCGGAGCACCCCGGCCCCGGATCCCACATCGCGTACAGCCTCGGCATTCTCATCCTCCAACTGGCCGGCCACCGCTGTTCCCACCGTCAGGCCGGGCCCCGCACGCAACCCGCACCAGACACCGACCACCACCCCGTGGAACAGCGGAGCCCTTCATGCCTGACATGCGCACCTGGCCCTCGCCACACGTCACGCACATCGGCCTCGTCCTCGAACGAGTTCGTCAGCAAGCAGGCATCGAGCCCACAGCCCTGGCAGACGTGATGGGGGTCGACGATGCTTACATGGCCAGCGTCCTCAAAGGGATCAGTTTCCCGCCGCGCCGCTTCATCCTTCGGTACGCCCGATCCTGCGGCGCAGACGCACGAGTCCTCATGAAAATCTGGGAAGACGAGCGCGAGCGCCGCCTCCCATCCACCGATAACCCGCATGACGGCGGGCATGCTTCGTCTGCTGAGACGGCCGGGCGAAGCAATGAGTGACGAATGCGCTTGCTCCAACTGAGATGTGAGCACCTGGGGGCGTTGAGTGGCTGACCACGCAACGCCCCTCTTTCTTCGGCTCGCCGGCTGAAGCAGCACCTCGTAACGGCTGTCTGCCCCGGCGCTCCCGCCGTCGGGCGAATGCGCCGAAGCCTGGATCAGCACCCTGGATGAGCCTCGGATCGTCGCTGCTTCGAAAGAGGTGGGTTCGCTGAGGTCATCACGGACCGGATGTCCCTCGGCAGAGGTCACGAGACAGCGTGCTACCCAACCGGTTGCGGAAGGGGGCAGGTCGGCGGCGATATGTGGATGGCCAGGGCGCAGTCTGCGTGCGCTGGCCAACCTCCGAGATGGTCTGTCTTTGACAGGCTGCTCGACTAAGCCCGCTAGGAGCCTTGATTGGATGGCTAAGCGACTGGCTTCACTGTCAAAGGACATCAGTTCGCCCGGGGCAGACAGGAAAGATTGCGGAAAGACTGGCCAACGGCCGTGAGGGCATGTCAACGTAGACGACCTTGCAGGAAACCCCAGGTCAGAGAGGTGATCGCCCGTGACCGTAGCCCCTGCGGGCCCCGGTTTCTCCACTGCGGTCGACGCTCTGCGACTGCGTGAGTGGCAGCTCGGCCCCGGCCAGCCGACCGTGGTCATGGATCTGTTCTCCGCCAAGGACTTCCACCTGATCGTCGACGACCGCGCGGACGTGCACGTCAGTAGCAAGGACGGCAGGTTCTACCTCGGCTGGTTCCCGCTCGGCCGCCCCGGCACGGACGGCGAGGGATGGAAGATTGCCGTCACCGGAACCGCCAAGGTCCGCGGCTACCACCTGTCGTTCGACACCGAGACGCCGGCTGACGTAGTCGCCGCCGCCGTCGCGCGCGTGCTGGAGACGTCTCGCACCGCCTCTGACAGCGCGGATACCAAGAGGCTGTGCTCCACTTAGCGAGCTGAGGCTTCCGCACCTCGGCCCGCTCTAACGCACCCCTTTCCCCGCACCCCAGGAGGCTGTTCGTGACGTCCCCGGAGATGACAGTCAGCGATCTAATCGGCCTGCTATCCGCCTGCGACCCGAATGCTCCGGTCCGCCAGGCCATGAACCCGTTCTTCCCGATGGCCCACCGCTTGGACCAGGTCCTGCAGTCGGTCGACGAGACCGGCCGGACCGTCGTCTACCTCGCCGAAGGGCGCGACGCGAACGCACAGCTCGGCCACCTGCCACCGGAGGTCGCCATCGCCCTGACGTGGCAGGGCCCCGTCCAGGCGCCCCCGCGCCGCCCCCGCCGCCGCGCCGGCGGCAACTAGATCCGCATCGAGCCCTTGGAGGCGCCCCTGTACCCCGACTTCCCGCCCGACTCGTCCTCCCCGCTCCGCGGCCAGCCCGCATTCTGGGTCGGCCCCCGGCACCTGGCCGGTGACGACGGGCGCCTCTACGACGTCGTCGCCGACACGCTCGCCGGCCTGGGCTGGACGAGCCTGACGATCGTCCGCGGACGGCACGAGCCGGACGACGCACCGGAGGACCGCCAGGTCCTGCGCAGCACAGTCCTGCACATCAGCCCCGACGCCCAGCGCTGGGCTCAGTGGGGCCTGGCGGACGAGCCGTTCCACCTGGGCGAGCTGCCGGTCGCCTGGCAGGTCTCCGCCCGCTCGGAGGCGAGCAGCCCGCTCGCTCAGTGGTCGGCCTACTTCACCCGCGACGTCCCCGGCGAGGCAGTGGTCGACTTCCTCGTCGCGCTCGACGCCCACGGCCAGCCTGCCGTGCCGATCGCCGGATCCGAACTGGTCGTTGACGCTGTCACCGCTCACGGATGGGTCCGCGACATCGACCTGCCCCACGCGGCCGCGTCGGACCCGACGTTCACCTCGCACATCAGCCTCGGGGAAGTGCCGCCCCTCATCCAGGACGCCGACCTTCGGACCCTGACCGCCGAGGCCGACGAGGCGGGACCTGCTGGATGGCAGGCATGGGCGGAGCCCGTGCTCGGCGCACCCTGTCTCTGGGTGGCCTCCTTCGGGTCCAGCGTGCCGAACGATCTCGTGGCGGCCTTCGCCGCCTCCGTCAGCTCTGCGGTGCCGGTCCTTCGCCGGGTGCTGCCCGTGGCCACACGGGAGCGGCTACTGAGGGTTCCCGCCTAGCAGTCGAGGGCGCCCCTCATCCGGACAGAAGAAGCCCGGTCCTCCCGAATGGAGGCCGGGCTTCTGCCATTCCCACCATTACTCGGGCGAGTCGTCGAGTCGGAGGCGGGTGGTGACCTGAGACAGGCACAAGCTGTCGGGCCTACCCGGCTCTACGGGGCTAAGTGGGCGGAGCGGGGGCGGGGCGTCGCAGCGGTGCAGATTCCGAACGTGGTGCTCCCAGCGCCTCATATGGGACAAGGTGGCCAAGGTATGGCGTAGTGGTGCCACTTTCGCGTGCGGCTAAATGGCTTTATGCCTCGACTCGAGGATAACCAGCAGCCGGCCCTTGAAGTCCGTTGCGGTGGCGTGCACGTCGTCGTTCAACGCGTCTCGCCCTGGCTGATGCCTGCAGTCGTCACAGCTCTTGTCACCACGACGTGGAGCCCGCTCGCCGCATGGTTCGCATCCCGTTGAGAATCTGCCGACTCGTTCCGTGGGGCGAGCTGTACAACGCTGTTGCCCCCGGCCCGTTTGGGACGGGGGCAACAGGGCGTCGCGTGCCGGTCAGCTGGCAGCCGTGGCCTTGGCGAGTGCCTTGCCGAGATGTCGGTCGACGAGGGCCGGAGGGCCGGAGACGATCAGCAGCAGGCTGCCCTCTCGGATCGCGGTCTGCTTGACCACGGTGCTTCGTCCTGCCGCGGTGAACGTCATGAGCTGGCTCCACTGCTCGTCGCCTCCGACGCGGGGTGCGGGCAGCTTCTGCGAGGCGACATCGACCTGGGTGCCGCCCGAGACGACACGGTAGGCCGGGCAGCCGGTCATGGCGTCGAAGATGCGGCCGATGCCGTCGGAGAGCTTCTTCGCGCTGTCGCTGTAGAGCTCCTCGGAGATCTCCCCGGAACTGTTGTGATGGGTGAAGGCTGCCTTCGCCTTGTGCGGGAAGGCGAGCGTGCCGGCGGTCGCCGCGTCGCCGCCCAGCTCGCTCAGGGCCGGGCAGCCGATGACGGTGACGTCGTCGTGCCGGGCCGGACGCTCCGGCGTGAGCAGGTAGCCGCTGCCCAGGTCGCTCTGGTTGAGCAGTCGGGATTTGAGCGCGGCCGAGGAGAGCGATGCCGGCTCCTGGACGGCACCAGCCGGCTTCCCCGTCCGGGCGGGGGAGAGAGTCTGGCGTTCGTTTCCGGTGGAGTCGGTGGTGCAGGCGGGCATTGCGAGGAGGGTGGCGGTGATGCCGAGTGCGGTGGTGGCGACGCGAACGCGCATGACGGTACTGACCCCTTGGTGCTAGGCGACGGGTGGTCAGTGCGGGCTCCTGGGCCCGGTGGGGTTGAAGGAGGGGTGGTCAGTAGCCGTTGTGGTGCAGGCAGTCCTCGAACGTGGCATACGTTCCGGTTGCAGGTCCTGCGTGCCGGTTGTACCAGGCGGTGTCGATGCGGGTCTCCTGCTGCTGGTGGCCTGCCCGGCAGCGCAGCCACATCTCGCCGCGGGTGGAGAGGATGAGCCAGTCCCGGTACGCGCCGCACTCGGCGCAGGCGACCATCTCACCGTCGAGGACGAGAGGCTGCGCCCAGGGCATCATCCTGCCGTCCACCTGGTCGTGGCTCGGTACCCGCAGTTCCGGCGGGAGGAAGTCGTCCACGATGGCGGCCGGCTCGGCGGGCTCCGGTTCAGTCGCCAGCACTCCGGAGCCGGGCGGGACCTGGCCCTGCATCCGCGCGTGCATCTCGGCGAACCGTCCCTGTGTCTCGCTCGGGTTCTTGGCCCGGCGGCGTATCCGGTGAAACACCCTGGCGTTCTCCTCTGCCTCGTCACCTCGTCCTGCGCGTTTCATGATCGTGCCGGACGTTCCCGGCGGTTTCAACTCGCAAAGTCCACAGTCCCTTCAGCCTGGTCAGCAGGGGGTGCTCGGCTCCGCGGCTGCAGTGATGACGAGTTGGCCACGATGCGTGTGGCTCTGTTCGCGAGAACAGGCAGCTGGCTGTGGACGCGCGAGCGAGCGGGAATCGTTTGTCTGCGGCTTCGGGGGCACCGCGCCCGTTGTCGGGCCTGTCCGGAACGGCGGCCGCCATTCGCGGTGATCGTATGCAGATGTGCCGGAGTCCTTCGACGAACCCGGCTTGAGGCGTCGCGCAACAGTGAAACTGGAAGCCGACCGTGGCGGCCTGTCCAAGCAGTGTCGGCCGCCGAGCCTCAATGGCCCATCATCGATCGAGGAGTCCAGATGCGTCTGCGCAAGCGCGCGATTGCTGCCGTGTTCGTGACCACCGCAGCCTTCACCGCCATCGCCCCCCAGGCCATGGCCGCCCCCATGCCCTGGGAGACCAGCAAGACCCCCACGACCACCACCCACCACGTTCCCTCCACAGCAGCCGGTGGCAGCGGCACCGTCACCGTGCTGTGCTCCGGAGGGTGCTACCAGTAGGCGACCAAGGCGCAGACGCCAGCGGCTGCTCGCGTCTTTAAGCCCCCATGCCGGGCAGGTGTCATGCTCTCCCAGACCTGTCTCCAGTCGGGTGATGTCCCCGGCATCCTTCCTACGGCGGGGTCGGTCCGGAACCCAGACCGGCATCATCTGCTTGATCTCGATCGGCGCCTATTCGCTCGACACGGGGAACGGTGCGGAGCAGCGTGGGACGTGATCTCCACGGAGCATTGGGACAACGCAGCTCAGTGAGTTCCGTCGGTGCTCCATCCGGCGGGCCTACCGGGTCAGATGCGAAAACTCCTCTCCGCTGCCTCGCCTGCCGGGAGCGGACGCCCTGGTGGTCGCCTCCTGCGACACCGGCCGCGTCCCGCCAGAGCCGGCTATGGGCAGGTGGGAGGCGTCGGCGGGCAGATCTGCGGCTCGCCGCAGCCGCCATAGGAGGACATCGCTGACGGAATCCGCGGTGCCGAGTTCGCGCCGTGCGGCAACGTCGGACAGGAGCGCGGCCGGGGCCTGGCCGGCGGCTTCGGCCTCCGCGATGGTTGCCGCCAGGGCGTACCAGCCGGGTTCGGCGAGGATCTGCTCGGCCAGCTCCGGCAGCGCCTCGCGCAGCAGTGCGGTTTGTCGCTGGAGCATCGGCCGACTCAGACGTCGTCCGCGCTGGTAGAGGACACCGAGGGGTTGTGCGGCGGCGGCCTGGTAGGCGGTGCGCAGGTGCGCGGCGGCCCGGGTGGCGGCCTCGGCCTGCTGGGCGTGTCCCTTGCGGGCGTGCCAGTGCGCGGCGGCGGTGATGAGGAAGAACAGCATGTCGATGGCCATGGCTGTGGTGGCTCCGTCTTCACCGAGGCCGAGGGCGGGGCCGCCTTCGACGAGGTCGCGGGCGGCCTGCCGCAGGGCTCGATCGTGCCCGCGCACGGCGCGGACGTGAGAGCGCGAGGCCCGTTCGAAAGCCGTTGCAGCGTCGCGCAGTTCGCGGCGAGTGTGGGCGGCGGAGGTCTTCGCGAGGGCATCCAGGACCTCGCCGGCCGCTGTGATGTGGGCGGCGGCGATCGCGTCCTCGCCGTGCTCGACGACGAGCACGGCCTGCCACACGGCCGAGGCCGTCCCGCGGCGTGCGGCGGCCGGACTGCCCAGCCCCGTAAGGATCGCGTCCTCCCGCCGGGCAGCCGGAACGCCCTGCGCGTCACCAGCCCAGCGCTCGCGGATGCGGGGCAGCGACAGGTCGGGGGCCAGGCGGGCGCCGGGATAGAACACCGGCGCGCCGTCCTTGTTCAGGTCATCGGGCAGGGCGACCTTGTATCCGAGGAGGTCGCCAGAGGGAGCGGCGCGCGTGCGGATCAGGAGGCCGGCGGCGGCGAGCCGGTCGAAGAACTCCTCGTCGCTCCTTGCGCCGGCCACCGCCCGTCGTACGATTTCGCGCAGTTCCTCGCGGGCGGTGCGCTCGCGGCCCTGGCGTTCGGCCTTGTGGCGTTCGGCGCTGGTGGGCCGCTTCGCTGCGGTGCCGTCACCCTTGTTGAGGCGCCGCAGACCCAGTTCCGCTTCGAGGACCCGGGCTTGGGCCTGCACACGGACGGCGTCGTTGTCGAGATCAGGCTTGTACCCGTCTTCACGGACGAGGGTGGCGACGATATGGATGTGGTCGTCAGCGTGCCGCACGGCCGCCCACCGGCAGCCCGCTCCAGCCTCGGGGTCGTCGATCCCTGCAGCGGCGACCATCCGACGGGCCACGTCTCCCCATTCCTCATCCGACAGGATCCGGTCCTCACCGCCATTGCGCACGGATAGATGCCACACGTGCTTCTTCGGGAGTTGCGACGGGTCGATGTTCTCGACGGGCTGGTCTAGGAGCTGCTGGAGCTGTTTGAGGGTCGCGGTGGCGTCGCGGCCGGGGTCGGGAGCGTTGTGATCCCAAGAGGCAACGAGGTGGGGATCGGAGTGCTCCTCGAACTTGCCCGGTCCGTAGAGGTAGTAGAGAAGGCCGATGGTGCGCTGTCCGCGCTTCTGGATCCGGGGAATCATGCTGCTGTCCTCGATCTACTGATCAACGGGGGTGGGCACTGGGAAGGGGGCGTTCTTTGTGCGCTGGGCGGGAAGTGGCCACGGATGAGCTGGATATCGCCGCTGTCCGCGCTACTGGGAGTTCTGTTGGGTGCTGGCGCCACGGCGCTGGCTGACCGGCGGCGTTGGCGTCGAGAGGCGGTCACTCGCCTGCTGGAGCTGCGCACGCAGCTGTACGCCGACTACCTGATCGCGATGGAGGAAACGGGAAGAGACCTCCTGCGCGTGCTGCAGACCACGACCGGCGAGGAGCGCGCGACAGCCGCTGAGGTGGCGTTCGCCGGCTTCAACCTTGGCGGCACACGTCAGCGGATCCACGTCCTGGCTCCGCTCGACGTCGTCCTGGCGGCGGACGAAGTCTTTCGGGCTCTGCGACGTGCCCGCGACTACGTTGTGACTGCGGATCAGCGGGACAACTCAGGGCTCCTCACTATGAAGGACGAGGTCGGAGCCCTGCGCGACGGGTTTCAGGCGGTTGTTCGGCGCGACGTTCGCGGGCTGCTGGCCGGCAGTGCCTCGTGGTCCGCTTGAGCCGCTCCGTCAATCCTGTTCGAGCATTCGGTCGGTGGCCGCCTGTACACGTGCGACCGCTCGCTGGACGGCCGAGACCACGGCGTCGAGTTCGGCGGGTTGTCCGCCGCTGTTGATGGCACGGGCTATTTGGTTCAGGTTGTTGCCGACTTGCCCGAGGTGACGGCGCGCAGCGAACAGCTCGGCTATCAGGTCTCGGTGGCCCGCGATGACCGCTGCGGTGTTTTCGGAGTCGTTGGCGGCGGCGAGGCCGGCGCGCACAAGGTAGGCCGGCAGGCTCGTACGTGACGTGCAGGCTGCAGTGGTCAGCCGACTCCACTCGTCGTCGTTGAGACGGATGTTGCAGATGCGCGCGCGCTTGTTCTTCTGCGGTGAGCGCTTACGCGCGTTGGGCGCTGGAGCGGCGCTGACGTGGCTTCGCTGCTGCTTCTCCGCCCCTGGCTGCGATCCGCCCTCGGTCGCCGCCGGACGGTCCAGCACCCCCCGGTGCTGGACCGCTCCCGCCACCCCCGGAGCGGGAGATGGCCAAGCTGCCTTCCCCAACGGGGAAGAGTAGCTTGGCCGATAACTTGCTCGCCCCGAGACCGAGTTGGAGTCGGGATCACGTTCCGGGGAGGTGCCGTTCTTGCGTGCGTTCGTCATCGGGATTCGGTCCTCGTGGAGCGGGTGCGCTGCTGGATGGTTGCGGCCAGCGCGAGGACATCGGCTGGGCTGGCAAGGACGCCGACCGGTCCGTCGGGGCGGCCCTGGACGAGCCACTGCCCGGTCGGAGTGAGGACGACGGCGTGTAGGAGTTGCCGGCGGACCAAGACGTCCGCCCAGGCATCGGCCTCGGCGGTGGTGGGCTCGGAAGAACGAGGTGGACGCGGATTCACGGCGTACCTCCTAAGCGGGGCGGTGGCCCGGCGTGGAGCCGGGCCACCTTTACGGGTATGGGCTTTGAGCTGGGGTTTTGCCGGTTCAACCGCACTCGTGGCAGCGCCCGACGTGGCTGTTGAGCGCGCGAGCCATCCGCTGTTTCGCCGAGGCAGCTTGCTTCGCGCTGGACTTCGCCGCCGGCCTGCCCGCGTGCCGCTGGGAGTGGGCGAGCATGAATCCGATCTCCCGCTCGTACTCCGCGCGGACGGTGTCGAACTGGTGGCAGGTCTTCATCGGGCGTTTCTCCTGGTCGGCGTGGTGTCTTCGCTCCGCAGCTGCTTGAGGACGAGGCTCAGCCGGTCGTTCCTGCCGCCCTTCAAGCCCTCGCGGCGGAGGATCTCCCGCAGCTGCACACGGGTGACCGCCTCGTTGCCGTCCCGTTCGAGCAGGGCATGGACGTGCGGACGGACCTGCTGGATCAGCTGTTCCACCGACTGCTCCGGTTCACGCGGTGGTCGCTGTGCCTGAGGGGTTCGGGGCCGGCCACGCTTCCCCTTGTTCTTCGTCCGGGCCTTCGGGGTTGTCTTCCTGCGGAGAGGAACCATGTGTCCCCGGTCCCCGGTGGTGTCGGTCCCCGTTTCGGCGGTGTCCGGTCCCCGGTCTCCGGTGGTGTCGGTCCCCGTTTCGGCGGTGTCCGGTCCCCGGTCTCCGGTGGTGTCGGTCCCCGTTTCGGCGGTGTCCGGTCCCCGCGAAATGAGGCCCTGAGCAGGAGCTTCTCGCAGACCGTAGCCGGTCCCTTCCGCGGGCTCCGGAGTCACGGGACCGGTCCCCGGGACCGAGCCGTCTACCGGTGCCTCGGTCCCCGCGACGGTCCCCGTCCCGTCTTCTTCGGTTCCCGCCTCTGCCGATGCCTTCGAGTCCGCGCTAGTGGGGACCGGTCCCCATCGGTCGCCCGGCCCCGGGCTCGAGTCCAACTCGTCGGGACCGGGGACCGGCACATCTGGTGTCGGTTGTGCGGGGACCATGTCCGCCGAGGTGCTGCTGTGCGCCGGGGACCACGGAGAAGGCAGTGGGACCGTGGCGAGTGCGAGCGCGTGTCGCCTGGCGGCCAGCTGGTCGAGCAGCTGTGCCCGCTGGAGGGGGTCGGTGCCGACCGAGGCTCTGCCGACCGCCTTCGACAGGCGTCGGGTCAGCCGCCGGCCGCGGCGGTTCCGCTGCTGCTCGGGCGTGCGCTCGGCAAGACGGGCGGCCAGGGTGACCGCGCGGATGGTGGCCCGGTCCCGAGTGATCTGCGCTGCGTCGCGGTCGCGAGCGGCGACGCCCAGGCGGGACAGCAACCGTTCGCGGGTCTCCCGGCCCAACACGGCGACCAGCCCGTTCGAGGCGGCACCTGGGGTGCGCAGCCGCAGCTCGATGCCCATGGCCAGGTGCCACAGCATCGCCGCCATGACCGGCCCGACGAAGGCACGGACCGTGCCGCCGATGGGGCCGCTCTCGGCATAGGCGGGGATCACCTGCACCGTGGTGATCACCCAGACCAGCGTGCCTGGCAGTCCAGGGGCGCCTTGGCCGGCAAGGTTCTGCCGTGCCATCAGCGCGGTCGCGAACAGGGCGAGTTCGGCGGCGGCGAACATGCCGGCGCGCTCGGTGGTGCCGGCCATGTCGAGGAAGTCGGCGGCGAAGCGCCAGCTTGTGTCCGCGCTGTAGGCGGTGCAGCCCACGGCGGCGACGGCGGCGACCTTGACCGCCGGGCCGCCGGGACGTTTCTGCGAGCGGGTGCCCCGGCGCCGGACGGTCCAGGCGGTCAGCACGAGCGCGAGGGCGGCGGGCATGACGGCGGCCAGCAGGAGGAGGGAGAGGTCCGAAGTGGCACCGAAGGCGAGGACGGGGTGGGTCATGCTGCCTTTCCGACAGGGGCTTGCGCCGGGGCTGATGGTGTCGGGCGGCCCGTCGGCTGCTGAGTGCCGGGAGCCGAGGGCGCGGGGGTTCGCTTGGCCTTGGAGGTCTTCTTCCGCTTCTTCTTGGGCCGGGGCACGCCGTAGTTCCGGTCGCGGTCGAAGACCTTGTTGGCGGCCTGCCGGAGCAGGTCCCGCGCGTGCTTGTGGCTGATCCCCAGTCCGACGGCGAGCCGGTCCGGCAGCCAGCCCCGGACGTAGGCGTGGTCGACGACGACCTGCCGCTCGGCCTCCGTCAGGTGTACGTCGCGGCCCTGGAAAAAGGCGGTCACGCGCCGGTAGTCCAGCCGCTGGTGCAGGTTGTCGTGCAGGGGGCGCCGCTCGGCTTCGGTCAAGCCGCCCCAGACGCCCTCCTTGAGGACGTTCTCCAGGGAGAAGTCCAGGCACTCGCGACGTACGGGGCACCAGCCGCACAGCTCCTTCGCCTCCGCGATGTCGGCGTGGTCCCGGGGCCCGGGGAAGAACACGGCGTCGGCGTCCTCGACGTCCATGCCGTGGCACGCTCCGCGGGTATGCCAGCTGGTGTCTCCGATGCCGCGCAGGCCGGTGGCCGGCGCAGCGTGGGTGGTGATGTGGCGCAAGGCGGGTCTCCGATGTGCTGCCGCGCCGACCGGCGGGCGCGGTGCGCGGCGGATGCGGCGTCGGGATCCGTCTGCGGCGCGTGGGCGTGCGCCGCAGACGGTGCGGGACGGTGATCTCGGGTGGCGGTGCAGCGCACAGGGCGCACGCGCCGAGTGGGCCGGTCAGACGAAGGCGGGCTGCTCGGCCTGCTCGGTGTGCTGGGCCTGCTGGGCGACGGCGAGGTCGAGGCGGCCGGGGTGCGGGGTGGCCCGCGGGGCGGTCGCCCGTACCCCGTCGTCGGGGCCGATCCGGCGGCGGCGGCAGGGCTCGCCGGGCTGGGCCAGGCACCATTCGCAGCGCACGATCAGGGCGTCGGGCTGCCCCTGGGCGACGGCAGCCTCGCGCGCTGCCCGGGCGGGCCGGTAGGGGGCGAGGGCTGCTCGGGCAGCCGGAGGGATGCACGAGCCGACCTCCTCCAGCATTGCCTCCAGCCCGGGGTCGACTCCGTCGCGACCGCTGGTGATCGCTCGTGCCTGCGCGGGCTCCGCGAAGCCGGAGGCGACGGCCCGGCGGGTGCCGGCCAGCTCAGCGGTCCAGGCGGCCTGGTCATCCGGATCGGCGGACGGCGTCGGGTCGGAGTGCCTCGCCAGGCGGTCGCGACGGTAGCTCTCCCAGGGCCGGGCCAGGTCCGCGGGCAGGATCTGGTAAGGCGAGGTGCGGATGTGCTTCCGGGCGGCGACGCGGACGTCCCAGCCGCGCGGGGTGGCCATCGGCACGTCGCCGAGCAGTTCGTGCCACTGGGCGAGTTGGTCGCGCGCCTCGCCCTGGTCGGTACGGATGGTGCGGGGGTCGAGCCTGCCGATGTAGGCCAGCAGGGCGGCGATTTCGCGGCGGTCCACAGTCAGCCCTCCGTCCCGTTCGGCTCGTCGAGGGCGGCGAGGAGGGCGGCGGTGTGGGCCTCCGTCCGCGTCATGCCTCCCGGCGCGGCGGTGTTCTGGCCCGGCACGGCGTAGAGGTTCGGCCGGCTGGGGGCATGCTCCCGGGCGACCCAGGAGCACCAGTCGGCAGCCCAGGCATCCGCCGCCCTCGGGGCGTGGCCCGCCCGGTGGGCACGCCACTTCGCGTCGGCGGCGCGCAGGCCCGCTTCGCCGAGGCGGTTCAGATGCCCCTGCTGGCGGGCCCAGGTGCGGGTGGCGGGGTCGACCTGCCACTCGGCAGCCGAAAGGACGGCAGCACCACTACTGCTGTACCTCCGGTTCAAATCAGGTTCACTACGGTTCTGTGTGCCGGTGGCCGGTACATCGACGTGCCGGTGGCCGGTACGACGCTGTGCCGGTTTCCGTCGTGACCTGCCGGTTTCCGGTACTGCCGGTTTCCGGACCCCCGCAGCGGATTCCGGCACCTCACGCGGGCGGATTCCGTACCTCCGCAGAGCCGACAGCCGGATCGTTGCGGGGCCTGCGGGCTCGTGGGCCGTCGCCGTGTCGCCATCGGCTTCCTGCTGCTCGCGGTGGGCTTGGGCTAGCGCTTCGGCGGCGAGAGGCATGCGGTAGACCGAACTGCGCTGCGGGCCGACGAGGTCGTCGAGCTGCTCCAGCTCACCGGCCATGAGCAGGCGCTCGACGGCTTCGCGCACCGTGGAGACCGAGGCGCGGGTGCGCCTGGCCAGGCTGGACAGTGAGGCATATGAGATGCACTGCTCGTCGGCCACCCGGTCGGCGATCGACAGCAGGACCAGGCGCGCGGCCCCTCGGCTGGAGCTGTGCTCCCATACCCACTCACGGGCTTCGCTGCTCATCGGCCGCTCCCGAGGAACGGGCGGGACCGGCTGATGGTCCGAGCCGGGATGGTGCAGTCCGGCTCGGGGCGCTGAGGCGCCGAGACGGAGGTGGCTGCCGCGCAGGCCAGGCGGAAGGGCCTTTTGCGCAGGGCAGGAGGCATGCGATACTCCCCTTTGCAGTGTTGCCACGCTGAAGCGCCCCTCGGAAGGACTCAGCGTGGTGATGGTGGGCAGTCGCCGCCCTTGCCGGGGCGGGCATGCCGCTTAGCGTTCGGCGTCCGTGAGTTACCGCTCCCGGACGCCGCCGCTGTTTGGTGGGCCTTTGCGGCCCGGTTCGTGCCCGTACTCTCCTCAAGTTCGCCCCGCAGGCGGACTGCCCGGGGGACGACGAACATACGCACGGACCCGTGTCAAGATCCAGACTTGGCTCTCGAAATCTGTAGTAGTTGCAGAAAGTAGCCTATTAATCGCGCACCGCGGCCATTCCTTCAGGTTGTGGCAGCGGCGGCGCGGCGGCCGGGCGAGGGCGGTACGCCGGCGGAGTGCGGTACGGGGGGCGGGTACGGTTTCCCTGCCAGCCGGGGACTTCTACCAGGGCGGGACTCGCGTAGAGCGCCTCTTCTGCTAAAGCCGTGCGCGTATGCCCATAGGAAAGGTCCGGCGCGGTCCGGTTGGAACGTCTGCCCTGCGAAGACCGGAATGTCATTTAGCTTTCGGTGCCTAAGGATTGAAGCTGCCTGGAATGTGGGCGCTGTTTATGCGGGCCTACGGTGCCCGTTAGATCACCCACCCCGCATGTCACTCTTCCTGCAGACCTCGCTGATGAACTCGCCCCAAGTTGTCGAGTCTGTCGGCACGTCCCGCTGTCGGCGGAGACGGCCAGTCGGGATGCGGGCACTGATATGACCGCCTCAACGCTCTCGCAGATGATCTTCAATTCACCCTCCCTCGTGCTGTACGCCACAACGTCCTGTTCGACCACTTGGCCAGAGCGATCCAAGTCACATCTGACCAGGAGGCCCCGCGCTGGTATAGCGGGGGCACCGTTCGCGACCAGGCCCCCGTCGCCGGCACCCGTGACCTGCGGTCCAGATGGGCAGATCTTGGGCTTAGCCCAGATCATCCGTCAACGCGCACAACCGATCACGAAGAAGTAACGGGATGCCTGCTCGCGCAGGGCGCGATACGTGCCGTCTCCTTTCAACTTGCCTATAGATGGCTGGACTTTGCGAGCCCTGGGTGACGCGGCTACCAAGGGATCTCTGTATTCCCCGGGGACAAGTCGGTCAAAAATCGGTGACCGGCAATCTTCTGCCGGTCGCGCAGTGCGACCACCCATCTGCCGTGTGATGCAGGAAACAGTGCCTGACTGGCATTTGCTCGGGGGGCGTGAGCTGACCCGGATACAATCTGGCGGGACCAGAACCATTCATGCGTGAACTGCGAGGAAAGTGGCATGCCCGGGGTCATAAAGGATGGCGGCGGTGAGGGAGGGTTCACCGGGCTCGGTGCCCTGCTGCGCGCATTCAGGGCTGCTGCCAGTGCCAGGCTCGGGCGTCCGATCCTCCAGCGGGAAGTGGCAGACGCCCTGCACAGGAGTGAACGCTGGTACCGGGACCTCGAAAGCGGAATGATCACCCGGACCTTCACCCGCCACGAACTCGACACCATCGGCTCATTGCTCGGACTCGACCGGGTCCAGCGACGTGCGCTGTTCCTCGTCAGCAACGGCGGGGGCCTGTCCAGCCTGGAAGCCGAGGAGCCGCCGCGCATCAGTGACGAACTGCGCCTCCTGCTGGACCAGCAGCCTTTCCCCGCCTACGTCATCGATGCCACCTGGAACGTTCTGGCGGTCAACACGGCGATGGCCGCGCTGTTCCCGTGGTCAACCGTGCCCGGGGCCAACCTTATGCGGTGGCTGCTCCTCAGCGATGAATCGCGGAATCAGCACCTGAACTGGGAGGCCGATGCGGAGGTGTGCGTCCGCATGCTCCGTGACGCCGCCGTTGACCGTCCCCATGACCCAGACCTTCAACAGCTCATCAGAGACACCCGCCAGAACCCCGCCGTGCGCGACCTGTGGTCCCGTGGTGCGGCCGACTTCGCTGACCACTATGACGGCCACGTGCTTCGGATGGTGCTTCCGCTTTTCGACGGTGAAGTGACCGAACTGGTCACCCACGTTCTGCAACCCGCCGGCCTTCCTGGTTGCCGCCTGACGATCCTGACTCAGCGTGCCGCCCGGCGCTCAGTGGGAGAGCGGCCGGTCAGGCAGAGTGACGAGCCCCTCTGCAGTTAGGTCACCCGCGGCCTATGGGGGATGTCCCTTCGGGCGGCTCCCGAATCGGCTGCGGCCAGCCGGCCGCTAGGAGGCCCGCGGTGCCGGTCTTCCCCGAGCGCCAGCGGATTCTGGTGGCGATGGTCATGGTCGCCCCACTGCTTTGCCGCGGACGCTGCGGGAAGTCGTCGACAGGTCTCTCGCCCACGAGTTCGGGTGGGCGGCCGCTTCCTGGAGGCGTCCCCGCTGATTTCGGTCACCCGGAAGGTCGACCGCGTGGTGTCGACCCGAGCGCCGGCCAGTAGCGCTCGGGGCGCGAACGGGGCACGGGCTCGCACCAGGACCAGTGAGTCGGGCCACATCTGCCGAGAATTGTCCGCAGAGCTTCACGCCGCCCAGGGCAAGGCCCTCGACCCCACCCCTAGGTATCTGGTGGATCTAAACCGGCCGCGCACGACATGACCGACCCCCGCGGCCGACATCCACTCGTTCTTCCGCGCCCGTGAAGCTATCCACCCTCTCTGAAATCGAGCGTGCCAACTCCCACGCTCCCGGCATGTGGGACTGGCCCCAGGGTTACGCTCTGGATTCAACTTGCAAGCATGTGGCATGACTTCGACGATATTCCCGCCAGGACGACAGCAATCGTCCGTTCACGCACTGTCAAGGGAGAAGGTTCAACTACCCAAGGGGGTACCGCCCACAGCGACTTTGCGTGGCCATCGTCACCCTTCAGGAAGGGAGGAAAAGATAATAGAATGAGGCAATGATCATTCACGACGCACGCGGCGGACAAGTCCTCCGCATAGGAGACCCGGGGCAGGGCATCCATCTGCTGTTCTCCGCGCCGGAGCGGCCGTACGGAGACGATCCTGCACTCGACATGCCCGTACAGGCCAAGGGGTTCGGGGTGGACGTCCGGGAGCTGATCCGGACTCTGGATGGTGACGGGGTGGTGGAATTCGTCTCATCGCTAGGTGGCGAATCGAGCGATTGGAGCGAGCCCCGTATCTGGCAGTCCAGTGAACGGCAATTGAAAATTTCCGCACAGCGCTCGGGTGGACGTATCGTCCTGACGTGGGGCGTGTGGGGAAAGCTGACTGAGTCCGGAACTTCCTGGTACTTCGAGACCGTCACTTCGCACAAGGGTGAGCGGGAAATGCGCGGACTTTCCGAAGCGTTTCAGGCTCTGTTTTCCGGAAAGCCTGCTGAAATCGGCTGAATGAACGCTAGCTCAGATGGTCTGCCGCTGCATGTGTGTGCAGCGGCAGACCACTTTGTCGGCTACATCGGTTTCCAGGCCGCCCCCGGGTACCAGCCCACCACGGGCCCCGGCACCCGCATCACCTTCACCCTCCCCACTAAGTGCTCGTAACACGATCATGCAGCCCAGCCCCAGCAGTCCTGTCGTGGTGGAGCGTGGGAGCGTGGCCCTGGATCATGGGCGACGGCTTGCGTG
>NZ_JBIVUX010000001.1:1266602-1545337 GCF_044757385.1 Streptomyces sp. NPDC091282 | reverse complement strand
AAACGCCCGGTTACATTCCGAACCCGGAAGCTAAGCCTTACAGCGCCGATGGTACTGCAGGGGGGACCCTGTGGGAGAGTAGGACACCGCCGAACAAATATTGGGAAAGGCCCACACCGTATGGTGTGGGCCTTTCTGCATTTCCAGGAGTCTTTATTCGCTGAGGAGCGGAAGAAGAGTGGCAGGCCCGTCGACGGGCCTGCCACGGAATCTCAGAGCCGGCCCGCCGCTTTCAGGGCCAGGTATGCGTCGGCCAGTGCGGGGGCGAGATCCTCAGGCGTCGCGTCCACCACCGTCACACCGCGCCGACGGAGTTGTTCCGCCGTGCGGTGCCGCTCGCTCTGGGCCTGCGCAGCCGCCGCCGCTTCGTACACCGCGTCGGCGTCTCCGCGCGCCATCGCCATCCGGGCGACACGCGGATCGGCCACCGACGCGAGCAGCACCGTGTGCCGTTGGGTCAGCTGAGCGAGCACGGGCAGCAGACCCTGTTCGACAGGCGCGGTGTCGAGCGTCGTCAGGAGAACGATCAGAGAGCGGCGTGGAGCCGCCCGGAGGGCCGTGGCCGTCAGCCCACGTGCATCCGTCTCGACGAGCTCGGACTCCAGCGTGGCCATCGCGTCGACCAGGGACGGCAGGACGTCGCCCGCGGCACGGCCCTGGACGCGGGCACGCACCCGGCGGTCGTAGGCGAGCAGATCCACACGGTCGCCCGCGCGTGAGGCGAGCGCTCCGAGGAGGAGCGCCGCGTCCATCGAGGCGTCCAGGCGCGGCGCGTCGCCGACCCGGCCGGCCGAGGTGCGGCCGGTGTCGAGCACCAGGAGGATGTGCCGGTCCCGTTCGGGACGCCAGGTGCGTACGGCGACCGCCGAGTGCCGGGCGGTGGCGCGCCAGTCGATGGAACGGGTGTCGTCACCGGGAACGTACTCGCGCAGGCTGTCGAACTCGGTGCCCTCGCCGCGGGTCAGGACGCTGGTGCGGCCGTCGAGTTCACGCAATCGAGCGAGTTTCGACGGCAGGTGCTTCCGGCTGGTGAACGGGGGCAGAACCCGTACAGTCCAGGGCACTTGGTGGCCGCCCTGGCGGGAGAACAGGCCGAGGGGGCCGAAGGAGCGGATCGTGACGCGGTCCGCCTGGCGGTCGCCGCGACGGGTGGGACGCAGTCTGGTCGTCACGCGCCGGCGCTCGCCCGGCGGGACGGTGAGGCGGTGGCGTGAGGCCTCGATCTCCGTGCCAGGCAGCCAGCTGCTCGGCGGCCAGCCGTCCCTGAGTCGGGCCCGCAAGGTGCGTCCCGACGGGTTCGTCACGGTCAGGGTGACGTCCGCGCTCTCGCCGAGGCGCGCCGACGTGTCGCCGGAGCGGGTCAGCACCAGGCGGCGTACGGGAGCCGCCAGGGCGAAGTCGCAGGCGCAGGCCAGCGCGACCGAGCCGTTCACGGCGAGGATGCCCGTCCAGCTCGGGTCCCAGATGCCGAGAGGGATGGATCCGATGGCCGCGAGGAGGGCGGCGCGTCCGGTGACGGGCATCAGCGGGGGACCGGGACGTGGGCCAGGATCGCGTTGATGACGGAGTCGGCGGTCACGCCCTCCATCTCGGCCTCCGGGCGGAGCTGGACACGGTGGCGGAGGGTGGGCAGGGCGAGGGCCTTGACGTCGTCGGGGATGACGTAGTCCCGGCCGGTCAGCCAGGCCCACGCCCGCGAGGTGGCGAGGAGGGCGGTGGCGCCACGCGGTGAGACGCCGAGGGTGAAGGACGGCGACTCGCGCGTGGCACGGCAGATGTCGACGACGTAGGCGGTGATCTCGGGGGAGACCGTCGTCTTGGCGACCGCGGCGCGGGCGGCTTCGAGGTCGGCGGCGCCCGCCACCGGGCGTACGCCGGCGGCGCGCAGGTCGCGCGGGTTGAAGCCCTCGGCGTGGCGGGTGAGGACGTCGATCTCGTCCTGGCGGGAGGGGAGAGGGATCGTCAGCTTGAGGAGGAAGCGGTCGAGTTGGGCCTCGGGGAGGGGATACGTGCCCTCGTACTCGACGGGGTTCTGGGTGGCGGCGACCAGGAAGGGGTCGGGCAGCGGACGCGGGGTGCCGTCGACCGTGACCTGGCGTTCCTCCATGGCTTCGAGGAGGGAGGACTGGGTCTTGGGCGGGGTGCGGTTGATCTCGTCCGCGAGGAGGAGGTTGGTGAAGACCGGCCCGGCCTGGAAGGAGAACTCCGCGGTGCGGGTGTCGTAGACGAGGGAGCCCGTGATGTCGCTGGGCATCAGGTCGGGGGTGAACTGGACGCGCTTGGTGTCCAGTTCGAGCGCGGCGGCGAGAGCACGGACGAGCAGGGTCTTCGCCACGCCGGGGACGCCTTCGAGGAGTACGTGTCCGCGGCACAGGAGAGCGACGACGAGGCCGGTCACGGCGGGGTCCTGGCCGACCACGGCTTTGGCGATCTCGGCGCGCAGGGCCTCCAGGGAGGCCCGTGCGTCGGCCGGGTTCCCGGTGGTCCCGGCGTTGTCAGTGGTCGGGTCCATCATGGACGGCGTACCTCTCTTTCGAGGGCGTCGAGTTGGTCGGTGAGGGCGATGAGGGCCGCGTCGTCGCCGGGCGGCGGTCCGAAGAGCAGGGAGTGCAGGGCCTGGCCGTCGCCGCGGAGATGGGCGGAAAGGGCGGGCAGCAGGGCCTCGGGGGCGTCCGCCTGGGAGACGGGGACGCCGACGAGCGGGGCGAGCCGGGTGCGTGCGGCGGCGCGGAGGGCGGCGGCCGCCCGGTCGCGGGCGTTGGCCTTGCGGTAGAGGCGCGCGCGGCCTTCGACGGTCTCGGAGGCGCGGACCGCCACGGGGAGCTTCTCGGGCACCAGCGGGCCGAGGCGGCGTGCGCGCCAGAAGGCGGCGAGGACCGCGGCGAGGAAGAGCTGCAGCGCGCCCCACAGCCAGCCGGAGGGAAGCAGGTCGAACAAGGTCTTCTGGTCGTCGGTGCCGGCGGCCGACGAGTCGGAGAGCGAGGGGAGGTACCAGACCAGATGGTGGCGGGAGCCGAGGAGCTGGAGGGCGAGCGAGGCGTTGCCCTGCTTGTCGAGCCGGTCGTTGAGCAGGATGTCGGGCGAGCCGAGGACGACGGTGTCGCCGCCTCCGGAGGCCGCGGGGACACGGATCAGCGTGGCCAGACGCTGGCTTGGGTAGCAGGTGTCGGCGTCGAGGTGCGTGGTGGTGTAGCGGATGCCGCCCGTGTCCGCGCTGCCCGCGCGGCGGGCCGCGGCCAGGCCGCAGTGCGGGTCCAGGGTGGACCTCGGGCTGGTGGCGGGGTCGGCGGTGACGCCGGGGGCGAGCCGTTCGACGGACGTGGTGCCGGCCGCGACCAGGACGGTGCGGCCGCCCGATCCGGCGGTCGACAGCCGCAGCTGGGACTGCTGGCTGGGCGTGAGCAGGTCGGGGACGGCGACCAGCAGGGTGGTGTCCCGGCCGGCCGCGGCGCGGGCCTCGGACAGGGTGGTGACCACGCGGGTGGAGACACCCCGGTCGGCGAGGAGTTCCGCGACGGCGCGGCTGCCGTAGGGGTCGACGGAGCGCGGGTCGAGTTCGCCGTGCCTGCTGTCGGAGCGGATGACGGCGATGGCGACGGCACCGGCCAGCAGGAGCACCACGGCGAGGACGATGCCGCGGCTGCGCGTCCAGAGCTGGCGGGTGGTGGGCGCGGTGGTGGTGGGCGCGAGGGCTACGCCGGTCGTCATTCGGCGTCTCCCTTGCGGACGTGGTGGGTGGTGCTCGCGGTGCTCGCGGTGAGCGTGGGCCTGGTGCGTTCCAGGTCGCGGTCGAGTTCCGCGATGCGCTCGTACGAGGCCTGGGTGGCCCTGCGGCCGCCGTACGTCACGTCGTCGAACTCGCGGGCGGCGGCGCGCAGCCGGTCCGGGTGGGCGGGCAGGACGCGGCCCGCTTCGGCGGCGGCCTCGTCGGCGGTGCGGCCCGGACGGACGTCGAGCAGGGCGCGTTCCTCCAGGGAGCGGACGACGGCGCGCATGCGTTCCTGGAGGGCCTGGTTCCAGTGGCCCTGGGCGGCGTGCGCCTCGGCGGCCGCGCGGTGTTCGGCGGCGCTGCGGGGGCGGTCGTCGAACAGTGCGGCGGCGGAGACGGGCCGGCGGTGCGGTGTGCCCAGACGCCACCACAGGGCGCCGATGACGGCGATGACGGCCAGGACCACGACGACGAGGCCCAGCGTGCCTCCGGGGGTCGCGGACGCGGCGGCGGACAGCATGCGGCCCACCCAGTCCAGGAAGGCGCTCAGGGCTCGCTGGAACAGCCCGGGGTCGTTCTCGTGGTACATCCGTTTGGCCAGCTCGCGCCGTGCCGCCTCCCGCGCGGGGTCGCGCGGGATCGTCACGGGCGGCTGGTCGCCGGAGCCGGCCGGCGACAGCAGAGCTGCCTCCCTGGCCCGCAGCAGGCCGCGTACGGCCTTGTCGGCGGCGTGCGGCAGGACCGCGGGCGCCGCGGTGAGAACTCCCCCCGGACTCACCGCATCAGCTCCCCGGGACGGTGCCGGCGGCGCCGGCGCCGTGGTTCTCCACACCGGCCGCGCGGGCCAGTTCGAGGTCGAGGGCCTCGCGGCGGATGCGCTGGTCGATGTAGAGGAGCACGGTGACGCCCGCGTTGATCGGGAAGGTCAGCATGGAGCCGATCACCGATCCGATGCCGCTGATGACGAGGAACGTCCAGCCGACGTTGGTGTTGGTGCTCTCCAGGAAGCCGGAGTAGCCGTCGCCGCTGAGGATGGCGGCGATCACGGCGAAGGGGATCACGGCGATCGAGGAGATGACGTTGGCGATGATCGTCGCCAGGATCTGGATGCCGAAGACCCGCCACCAGGAGCCGCGGACGAGCTTGGCGGAGCGGCCCAGCGACTTCGTGATGCCCTGCTTCTCCAGCATCAGGGCGGGAGAGGCCAGGGAGAAGCGGATCATCAGCCAGAGGGCGACGACGCCGCCCCCGAGGATGCCCACGACGAGCAGTGCGGCGATGGCGCCGCCGGGGCCGCCGGCGATCGCCACGACGATGCCGGGCAGCGCGCCGACCAGCAGGACGCCGACCACGATGAGGCCCAGCAGGACGATGAGGCCGAACAGTCTCAGTACCTGCGGGCGCGCGTCGCGCCAGGCCTCGCCGGTGGTCACGGACCTGCCGAGCACGGCACGGCTGGTGACGGTGGTCAGCAGGGCCGTCGCGATGATCGTGCCGACCAGCGAGATCAGCAGGACGGCGCCCGAGCCGGCCATGACCTCGCCCGCGGCACGGGACACCTCGCCGAGGGAGGCGCCGGGCTCGTTGAGGGCGTCGGTGGTCTCGGCGTCGTTGAGGACGAATCCCTGGAGGAGGATGACCGCGACCTGGGTGACGACGGCGACCGTCAGCGAGATGCCGAGGACCGTGCGCCAGTAGGTGCGCATGGTGGAGACGGCACCGTCGAGGATCTCGCCGACGCCGAGCGGGCGCAGCGGGATCACGCCGGGCTTCGCCGCGGGCGGGGGTCCGCCCCAGCCGCCGCCCCAGGCTCCGTAGCCGCCGGGCGGCCCGTATCCGCCGGGCGGGCCGCCGTAGCCGCCGGGTCCACCGGGGCCGCCGTAGCCTCCGTAACCGCCGCCGGGGGGCCGGCCGCCCCAGCCGGGGCCGGGCGGTGGCGGCGGCGGTGCCTGGCCCGGTGCCGGGGCGCCGGTGGGCGCGGACCACTGGCCGGGCGGCGGCTGGTCCTTGGACCACTTCGGGCCGGAGTCCTGCGGGTCGGTGCCCGGCTGGTCGGTGGGCTGCTCGGCAGGGCCTGCGGGAACGGGGCGGTCGGCAGGGGCGGACGCGCCGGGTTCCCGCCCGTCGGACGGGGCGGATCCGGGCGAGGCCCAGCCCGGAGTGTCGTTCATCGAAGCTCCTTCACGGTGCCCGTCCGCGGTCGCGGTGGCAGGTTGGCTGCCATCGTGCCATGGGCAGGTCACCCAGTGACCTGCCGCGGTACAGGCTCCGCACCTTCAATTGTCCGCCGAATCCGGGGCAGACTGACGGCATGGCTGATCAGTACGCGCAAACCGGCGAGGACAAGCGGCCGACAGGAATGCCCGTGATCCGGTGGGAGGAGCCGCCCGAGGGCCCCGTGGTGGTCCTTCTTGACCAGACCAGACTGCCGGCCGAGGAGGTCGAGCTGGTGTGCACGGACGCGTCGGCGCTGGTCGAGGCGATCCGGACGCTCGCGGTGCGCGGAGCGCCGCTGCTGGGCATAGCGGGGGCGTACGGCGTCGCGCTCGCCGCCGTGCGGGGCTTCGACGTCGACGAGGCGGCGTTGGCGCTGGAGGGTGCCCGGCCCACGGCCGTGAACCTCTCCGTCGGGGTGCGCAGGGCCGTCGCCGCGTACCGGTCGGCGCTGGCCAAGAACGGTGACACCGGGGCGGCGGCGGTGGCGGCACTGGTCGCGGCGCGGGCGCTGCACCGCGAGGACGCCGAGGCGAGCGCCCGAATGGCCGGGCACGGGCTGGCTCTCCTCGACGAGTTGCTGCCGGGCGGCGGCCACCGCATCCTCACGCACTGCAACACCGGGTCGCTGGTGTCGGGAGGCGAGGGAACGGCGTTCGCGGTGGCCCTGCAGGCGCACCGGGCGGGGCGGCTGCGGCGGCTCTGGGTGGACGAGACGCGTCCGCTGCTGCAGGGCGCCCGGCTGACGGCGTACGAGGCGGCGCGCAGCGGCATGGCGTACAGCCTGCTCACCGACAACGCGGCGGGTTCCCTGTTCGCCGCGGGCGAGGTGGACGCGGTGCTGGTCGGAGCGGACCGGATCGCGGCCGACGGATCGGTGGCGAACAAGGTGGGGAGCTATCCGCTGGCGGTGCTGGCGCGGTACCACCATGTGCCGTTCATCGTGGTGGCGCCGTTGACGACGGTGGATCCGGAGACGCCGGACGGGGCGTCCATCGAGGTCGAGCAGCGCCCCGGCTACGAGGTGACCGAGGTCACAGCGCCGCAGGTGGCGGTGACGGGAGCGGGTGGCGGGATTCCGGTGGCACCGCTGGGGACCCAGGCGTACAACCCGGCGTTCGACGTGACGCCGCCCGAGCTGGTGACGGCGATCGTCACCGAGCACGGGGTGCTCTCGCCGGTGACGGCCGAGGCGCTGGCGGAGCTGTCCGCCAGGTCACGGCAGGTGCCGATCGGCTGACAAGGCCGGTGCAACCGCCGAAACGACCCCTCGACCTGTGGCGATGAGCAGGGCGGGGGGCGTCGGCCGTCAAGGGGTGCCCGGCGGCCGTCATGGGCCCGCACCCGGTCTCCCCGCATACGTGGGCAGACAGTGACGCCGTCCTGCGGCTATCGTCACAGGCCGGTGACCCTGGTCACCTGCGCAACCTTCACCGTTATGAGAATGGGATGATGTCGTTTATGAAGGGACGAGTCCTTGTCGTCGACGACGACACCGCACTGGCCGAGATGCTCGGCATCGTGCTGCGTGGTGAAGGTTTTGAGCCGTCTTTCGTAGCCGACGGCGACAAGGCGCTGGCCGCTTTCCGTGAGACCAAGCCCGATCTGGTGCTGCTGGACCTGATGCTGCCCGGCCGGGACGGCATCGAGGTGTGCCGCCTGATCAGGGCGGAGTCCGGGGTGCCGATCGTGATGCTCACGGCGAAGAGCGACACCGTCGACGTGGTCGTGGGCCTGGAGTCGGGCGCCGACGACTACATCGTGAAGCCGTTCAAGCCGAAGGAACTGGTCGCCCGGATCCGCGCCAGGCTGCGGAGGTCCGAGGAGCCGGCGCCGGAGCAGCTCGCCATAGGCGACCTGGTCATCGACGTGGCCGGGCACTCGGTGAAGCGGGACGGGCAGTCGATCGCGCTGACCCCGCTGGAGTTCGACCTGCTGGTCGCGCTCGCCCGCAAGCCGTGGCAGGTGTTCACGCGCGAGGTGCTCCTGGAGCAGGTCTGGGGCTACCGGCACGCGGCGGACACCCGTCTCGTCAACGTTCACGTCCAGCGGCTGCGCTCCAAGGTCGAGAAGGACCCGGAGCGTCCGGAGATCGTGGTGACCGTCCGTGGTGTCGGATACAAGGCCGGACCGAGCTGACATGTCCGAGGACAGTGCCGCTGCGGCCCCCGGCCGGTCCGGGGACCGTCCGGAGCGGCCTGTCGGCGTGAAGAGGCCCCGTTCGCGCTGGGCGCTGCTCGTCGAGGGCGGGCTGCTGCAGGGCGGGGTCCAGGGCAGCCCGGTGCTGCGGCTGTTCATGCGCTGGGTGCGCCGGCCGCTGCTGCCGGTCATGCGGCTGTGGCGGCGCAACATCCAGCTCAAGGTCGTCGTCACGACCCTGCTGATGTCGCTGGGCGTCGTCCTGCTGCTCGGTTTCGTCGTCATCGGGCAGGTCCGCAACGGCCTCCTCGACGCCAAGGTGAAGGCCTCGCAGAGCCAGGCCACCGGCGGTTTCGCGGTCGCCAAGCAGAAGGCCGACGAGGCCGCGACCGGCACCGGGGACACGACGGTGTCACCGGACGGACGCCAGTCGCAGAACCTCACCCCCTGGATGAGCGACCTCGTCGAGTCCCTGTCCAGCGGCGGCCAGGGCGCCTTCGACGTGGTGACGCTGCCCGCGGGCGACAACAGCGGCGGCGGGCGCGGTCCGCGCGCCTCCGGCCAGGTGGACCCGGCGTCCAGCGTCCCCGACGACCTGCGCACCCGGATCAACGGGACCATGACCGCCGCGCAGAGCTACACGCGGATCGTCTACACGGACAGCGACAAGGAGTCGCAGCCCGCCCTGGTCATCGGCAAGCAGGTCAACGACCCGAACGGCGACCCGTACGAGCTGTACTACCTCTTCCCGCTCACCCAGGAGGAGAAGTCCCTCAGCCTGGTCAAGGGCACGCTCGCGACGGCCGGTCTGTTCGTCGTCGTCCTGCTCGGGGCCATCGCCTGGCTGGTGGTGCGGCAGGTCGTGACGCCGGTGCGGATGGCGGCCGGGATCGCCGAGCGGCTGTCCGCCGGGCGGCTGCAGGAGCGCATGAAGGTCACCGGCGAGGACGACATCGCGCGGCTCGGCGAGGCCTTCAACAAGATGGCGCAGAACCTCCAGCTGAAGATCCAGCAGCTGGAGGACCTGTCGCGGATGCAGCGCCGGTTCGTGTCGGACGTGTCGCACGAGCTGCGTACGCCGCTGACGACCGTACGGATGGCGGCCGACGTCATCCACGAGGCGCGCGAGGACTTCGATCCGGTGACCGCGCGGTCCGCGGAGCTCCTCGCCGACCAGCTGGACCGGTTCGAGTCGCTGCTTGCCGACCTCCTGGAGATCAGCCGTTTCGACGCGGGCGCCGCGGCGCTGGAGGCCGAGCCGATAGACCTCAGGGAGGTCGTGCGGCGCGTGGTCAGCGGGGCCGCGCCGCTCGCGGAGCGCAAGGGCACGCACATACGCGTGCTCGGCGACCTGCAGCCCGTGGTGGCCGAGGCGGACGCCCGGCGCGTGGAGCGGGTGCTGCGCAACCTGGTCGTCAACGCCGTGGAGCACGGCGAGGGCAAGGACGTCGTCGTCAAGCTGGCCTCGGCCGGCGGCGCGGTGGCGATCGCGGTGCGCGACTACGGCGTCGGCCTCAAGCCCGGCGAGGCGACGCGGGTCTTCAGCCGCTTCTGGCGGGCGGACCCGGCACGCGCGCGTACCACCGGCGGAACCGGCCTCGGGCTGTCGATCGCCCTGGAGGACGCGCGGCTGCACGGCGGCTGGCTGCAGGCGTGGGGAGAGCCGGGCGGCGGCTCGCAGTTCCGGCTGACGCTGCCGAGGACCGCCGACGAGCCGCTGCGGGGCTCGCCGATACCCCTGGAGCCGAAGGACTCCCGGCGCAACCGGGGTCTCAGCGACGCCGGTCTGCCGGGCGGCGACGGCAAGCGGGCCACCGTGCCGATGCAGTCCGGCGGCGGGCAGGGAGCGGCGCTCGCTCCCATGGCGCAGCGGATGGCGGGCGTGACCCCGACCGCCGACCCGACGGCGCTGCCCGGCAACGGGGCGCGGGTGGTGCCCAGGCCCGGCGGGAGCGCGCGGCGCCAGGAGAGCACGCCCGGTACCGGCCCGGCGGACGACGGGAGCGTCGGCGGGCCGGACGAGTCGAACAAGCCAGGGGAGGCATTTCGTGGTCGGTGACCGCGAGGGGAGCGCGCGGCCCGGACCGGTGCGCGCGGCGGCGTACGCCGCCTGCGGAGCCGTACTGCTGGCGGGCTGTGCCTCCATGCCGGACAGCGGTGATCTGCGGGACGTCGAGTCCACGCCACGGCAGGACACGCAGGTGCGGGTCTTCGCCATGCCGCCGCAGCAGGACGCCTCCTCCACCGAGATCGTCCAGGGCTTCCTGGAGGCCCTGACCAGTGACGATCCGCGGTACGACACGGCACGCAAGTACCTGAGCCCGGCCGCCGCGAAGATCTGGCGGCCGGATTCGCAGGCGACCGTGCTGGCGAACGGGCCGAGCATCCAGACGGATCCGCGCCCGGCCGGCCGGGACGGCACGGACAGCATCACGTACACGTTGCAGGGCAGCCGGGTGGCGACCGTCGACGCGCAGCAGGCGTACACGCCCGCCGCCGGGACGTATCAGAGGACGGTGCACCTGACGAAGGACGCCAAGAGCGGGCAGTGGCGGATCGACTCGCTGCCGCAGGGCGTCGTGATGGGCAAGTCCGACTTCCAGCGCAACTACACGTCCGTCAACAAGTACTACTTCGCGTCGGGGACGTCCGCGGGGGAGACCGGGCAGCCGGTGGCGGTCGCCGATCCGGTCTTCGTCCGCAGCCGGGTGGATCCGACGACCCAGCTGGTGCGTTCGCTGATCAACGGCCCGACCACCTGGCTCGGCCCGGTGGTCCGGTCGAGCTTCCCGACCGGTACGGCTCTGAAGAAGGGCGTGTCCGGGCTGACGCCGGACGACCAGAACCGGGTCACCGTGCCGCTGAACGTCAAGGCGTCCCGGATCGGTTCGGTCAAGTGCACCGAGATGGCGACCGAGTTGCTGTTCACGCTGCGGAACCTGACGCCCACCGTGGAATCGGTGGCGCTGCAGTCCGTCGGCGGCGGCCGGATGTGCGACGTCACCGAGGAAGAGGCCGAGGCGACCGCCTGGCGGCCGTCCGCCAAGCGGCCCGACTACCTGTACTTCCTGGACGGCAAGCACCGGCTGGTGCGGATGACGGCCGGCGGGACCGGCACCGGCGCGGTGGCCGTGCCGGGGCCGTTCGGGGCGGGCACCAAGCCGCTGCAGTCGGTGGCGGTCGCCCGCGACGAGCGGACCGCGGCCGGGGTCAGCAGCGACGGCAGGTCGCTGTACGTCACCTCGCTCGCGTCGGACGGCTCGCTCGGCGACGCCGTGCTGACCAGCCACGGAGCGACCGAGGACGACCGGCTGACGGCGCCGAGCTGGGACGCCAGGGGCGACCTGTGGGTGGCCGACCGGAACGCCGCCGATCCGCAGCTGTACATGCTGGCGCAGGGCGTCGGCCAGCCGATGGCGGTGCAGATCCCCGAGCTGAACGGCCGCATCGAGGACGTGCGGGTCGCCGCCGACGGGGTGCGGATCGCGCTCGTCGTGGAGAAGGACGGCAAGCAGTCGCTGCTGGTGGGGCGGATCGAGCGCAGCAGGTCGGACGACCAGCAGGAGGTCTCGGTCCTGGAGCTGCGGTCCGCCACCCCCGGCTCGGAGGAGGTCACCGCGATGTCCTGGGCCGGGGACAGCCGGCTCGTGGTCGTCGGGCGTGAGCAGGGCGGCGTGCAGCAGACGCGGTACGTGCAGGTCGACGGCTCCACGCCGGACGGACCGGCGCCCGCGGCACTCACGGGCGTGCTGGCGATCGCCGCCTCCGAGGACGACCGGGTGCCGCTGGTGGCCCGGTCGAAGGACGACGGGATCGTCCGGCTGCCGTCCGGGGCGCAGTGGCAGAAGGTGGTCAAGGACGGTTCGGCGCCGATATACCCGGGCTGAGGCCGCCTCTTCGTCATACGCGGGCTGAGGCCGCCTCGTCGTCCGGATATGCGGGCTGAAGCCGCCTCCTCGTCCGGGCGGGCCCCGTTGGCCGGGCTCCGTCGGTGCGGCGCGGAGTCCGGCTCCGCGGGCGGTCGCTGCGCTTCCCGTCCGGTTGTCCACAGGCGGTTGTCCACAGGGGTGGCCGCCGCGGCCGGGTGTGGGCACAGTGGGGTCATGCGGGGGTGGTGGCAGGACCTCACCGACCTGGTGCTCCCGGCCGAGTGCGGAGGCTGTGGGACGCCTCGCACGGTGCTCTGTCCCGAGTGCCGTGCCGCCCTGAGCGGGGCCGTACCGCGCCGGGTGCGACCGGTGCCGGAGCCGCGTGGGCTGCCGGCGGTGTACGCGGCGGCGGCCTACGCGGACGAGGTGCGGGCGGTTCTCCTCGCCCACAAGGAGCGGGGCGCGTTGGCGCTCGCGGGGGCGCTCGGTGCGGCCCTCGCGGGAGTGGTGCGCGCCGGGCGCCCCGGCATCGGCCCCGCGCTTCTCGTGCCGGTGCCCTCCGCGCCGTGGGCCGTGCGGGCGCGGGGACACGATCCGGTGCGGCGGATCGCCCTCGCGGCGGCCGCGGAGCTGCGGCGCACCGGAGTCCCGGCGCGGGTGGTCCCGGTGCTCCGGCAGCGGCGGGCCGTCGCCGACCAGTCGGGGCTCAACTCCCGGCAGCGGCTGGCGAACATCGACGGCGCGCTGGAGGTCGTGGCCGGCGGTGCCCGGCTCCTCGCGGGCGGCCGGGTCGTCCTCGTCGACGACCTCGTCACGACCGGCGCCACCCTCGCCGAAGCGGCACGTGCGGTACGGGAGAGGACGGGGCCGGAAGGGGCAGGAGAAGAGACAACGGCTGTGTATCGGCGCGCGGCTTGGGAAGGTAGGGAGGAACGGACCGCCGGACCGAGGGAAGAACGAGCGAAGTGGACACGGGACGCACCGGGAATCGCCGAGGGGAACGCCCCCGCGTGGCCGATCCGCGCGGCCGTGATCGCAGCCGCACCGGATTCTTTCGAAATGAACCGGAACTGACTGCTAACGCTCATCGTTGCAGGTAGTGACCGGGCCAATTCACCTGAATGGAGGTACGCATCAGTAGAGGGTGACGACATCCGTCCGGGCGAGATATGTTCGGTTGTGAGGGAGAAAGCCGCAGGCCGTGGCTCCCGAATCCGAATGCCGTGCCGCGTGTTTTCCGTAATCATCGCGGTGCTGGGGTGCAGATCTTGCCCATGGGGGAGGAGGAGGTGAAGTCGCCGAGTCCGAGGCTCCGGGGTTCCCCGGAGTCGGGTGCAAAAAGGGAGATGCTCCGCCAGAGGAGCGGAGCGCTCCGGGAACGGAGTTCTGCGTGGACATCGTCGTCAAGGGCCGCAAGACCGAGGTGCCCGAGCGGTTCCGCAAGCACGTGGCCGAGAAGCTGAAGCTGGAGAAGATCCAGAAGCTCGACGGCAAGGTGATCAGCCTCGACGTCGAGGTGTCCAAGGAGCCCAACCCCCGACAGGCGGACCGTTGCGACCGGGTGGAGATCACGCTCCGCTCCCGCGGTCCGGTGATCCGGGCGGAGGCAGCGGCCAGCGACCCGTACGCGGCACTCGACCTGGCGGCGGAGAAGCTGGACGCGCGGCTGCGCAAGCAGCACGACAAGCGGTACTCCCGTCGTGGCGCCCAGCGGATCCCGGCCGCCGAAGTCGCCGACCACGTCCCGGACGCGGCGACCCTCAACGGGAACGGCGTCCCCGTCCCGGCGGAAGAGCCCGACGGCGTGCCCACCAAGAAGATGGGCTCCCTGGAGGTGAAGGGCGAAGGCCCCCTCATCGTCCGCGAGAAGACCCACGTCGCCTCACCGATGAGCCTCGACCAGGCCCTGTACGAGATGGAACTGGTCGGACACGACTTCTACCTGTTCGTCGACTCCGAGACCAAGGAGCCGAGCGTCGTCTACCGGCGACACGCGTACGACTACGGCGTCATCCACCTGAGCACCGACCCGATGGTCGCCCAGGCGCAACCCCCGGCGGCGGGAGGCACACTGGGCGGCTGACCCGCCCGCCCGGTAGCTGAGCCGGTGCCCCTGGAAGCGTGCGTGCGCCCCAGGGGCACCGGTGTGCGACCACTTCGCGCCCCGCTCTGTCTCCGCGTTGCCGCCCAGGCATGGAATCATGGCCGCAACGGTCCAACCGGTGGGCCGCTGCCTTGGGTTGGCGATGGCACAGCACCACAGGCCACAGCCTTCAGGGGGAGGAACGATGGCGGACAGCTTCGGACCGTTGCGGGACGATGCCGGCGACGGCGTCACCGGCCTGGGCCCGGACACGGAGGGCACAGCGCGCAAGGAACCCATCAGAGTCCTTGTCGTGGACGACCATGCGCTCTTCCGCCGCGGCCTGGAGATCGTGCTCGCCGCCGAGGAGGACATCCAGGTCGTCGGCGAGGCGGGCGACGGCGCCGAGGCCGTGGACAAGGCCGCCGACCTGCTGCCGGACATCGTGCTGATGGACGTCCGGATGCCCAAGCGCGGAGGCATCGAGGCCTGCACCTCCATCAAGGAGGTCGCGCCCAGCGCGAAGATCATCATGTTGACGATCAGCGACGAGGAAGCCGATCTCTACGAGGCGATCAAGGCGGGCGCGACCGGATATCTCCTCAAGGAGATCTCCACCGACGAGGTGGCCACCGCCATTCGCGCCGTGGCCGACGGGCAGTCGCAGATCAGCCCGTCCATGGCGTCGAAACTCCTCACCGAGTTCAAGTCGATGATCCAGCGCACCGACGAGCGCCGGCTGGTCCCGGCGCCACGGCTCACCGACCGCGAACTCGAAGTCCTCAAACTCGTCGCCACGGGCATGAACAACCGCGATATCGCGAAGGAGTTGTTCATCTCCGAGAACACCGTGAAGAACCACGTGCGCAACATCCTGGAGAAGCTGCAGCTGCACTCCAGGATGGAGGCCGTGGTCTACGCGATGCGGGAGAAGATCCTGGAGATCCGCTGAGACCTCCGGGACCGGTCAGCGCAGCGCGGCCATCAGCGCGCGGCTGACCTCCCGGACGAGCGGCTCCCGCAGTTCCGGTGCGTCCACCCGCTCCACCCGCACGGTCGTGCAGTCCACCCAGCTCGCCGCCTCGACCAGGGCCTCGGCCACCGCCGGAACCGCCTTCGGCGTGTCCAGCGCCACCTGCCGTGCCACCAGCACACCGCCCGCCTCACGCGCCGGATCCACCCGGCCCACCAGACGGCCGCCGGCCAGCACCGGCATCGCGTAGTAGCCGTACACCCGCTTCGGCTTCGGGACGTACGCCTCCAGGCGGTGGGTGAATCCGAAGATCCGCTCCGTGCGCGCCCGGTCCCAGATCAGCGAGTCGAAGGGCGAGAGCAGCGTCGTCCGGTGCCGGCCGCGCGCCGGAGCGGCCAGGGCCGCCGGGTCCGCCCAGGCCGGCTTGGACCAGCCCTCCACCTCCACCGGCACCAGCCCCGAATCGGCGATCACCGCGTCGACCTGCTCGCCCTTGAGCCGGTGGTAGTCGGCGATGTCGGCGCGCGTGCCGACACCCAGCGACTGCCCGGCCAGCCCGACCAGACGGCGCAGGCACTCGGTGTCGTCCAGGTCGTCGTGGAGCAGCGCGCTCGGGACGGCGCGCTCGGCGAGGTCGTACACCCGCTTCCAGCCGCGCCGCTGGACGCACACCACCTCGCCGTACATCAGGGCGCGCTCCACGGCGACCTTGGTGCCGGACCAGTCCCACCACTCGCTGGTCTTCTTCGCGCCGCCCAACTCCGTCGCGGTCAGCGGGCCTTCGGTGCGCAGCTGCTTGATGACCTGGTCGTAGACGCCGTCGGGGAGGTCGTGGCTCCAGTGCGGGCGGTCGCGGTAGGCGCGGCGGCGGAAGGCGAAGTGCGGCCACTCCTCGACGGGCAGGATGCAGGCCGCGTGCGACCAGTACTCGAACGCGTGCGTGTCGGTCCAGTAGGCCGCGTCGACCGCCTTGCGCCCGACGGCTCCGAGGCGGGCGTACGGGATGAGCTCGTGGGAACGGGCGAGGACCGAGATGGTGTCGAGCTGGACCGCGCCGAGGTGGCGGAGCACGCCCCGCACGCCCGAGCGGCGGTCGGGGGCACCGAGGAAGCCCTGAGCCCGCAGGGCGATGCGGCGGGCGTCGTCCGCCGACAGGACGGTGGTGGGGCGCGGGAGGGTCGTCATGGAGCGGACGATAGAGGGTGGCACTGACAGTGCGGAAAGACTCCCGGTCTCAGCCCTGCGAGGGGGCCGGCAGATAGGGCGCGGCCGAGGGCAGGCCCAGGTCCGACGGCAGCAGCGAGCCCACCCAGCAGTCGCGCCGCACCCCCTTGTTGTCGAGGGCGGAGCGCAGGGTGCCCTCGACGGTGAACCCGGCACGTTCGGCGACGGCGCGCGAGCCGTGGTTGCCCACCTCGGCACGCCACTCGACCCGGCCGATCGCCAGCTGCGTGAACGCCCAGTGGGCGGCGGTCCGGGTGGCCTCGCTGATGTAGCCGCGGCGGCGGTGCTCCGCGGCGGTCCAGAAACCCACCTCGGCCGTGCCCGGTGAGCGCATGGTCAGGCCGAGCATCCCGGCCAGCTCCCCGGCCGGCAGGAACACGCCGAAGGTGAACATCGAACCCGCCGACCAGCCGTCGGGGACCAGCTGCTCGGTGAAACTCCGGGCATGCTCCGGGAGGTAGGGCGAGGGGATGGTCGTCCAGCGCTGGATGGCCGGATCCTGGGCGGCCGCGTACACCGCGTCGGTGTCCCGCGGGCCGACCGTGCGCAGCAGCAGACGGGCGGTGGTGAGCGTGACGGGTTCCATCGGCCGATTCTGCGCGGCCCGGCACCCGGCGCGCCACGCATTTCGCGTTCCGTGGCCGCGCGATCACGGTTCGCGCAAATCCTCGGCGGATGCGGCACTATCGGGCCGCCCCGGCCGTTGTCCCCTGTGAAGCGGTCAGAAAGCGGAAATCGATCCGGCACCACCCCCCCCCACAACCGAATGGCCACCCGGAGGAGTCACCCGAAGGGGGCCCGCGGCGCCCTCGGAAAAGCGGCGGACGGCCGTCGGGCCGCCAGGCCTCCCGGCGCGGCCGGGTCCTCGCATACGATGGCCGTTGCTCAGTACGTCCAATCGAAACCGACCGTCCCAGGCCCGATCGGCAAGGAGACAAACCCCCGTGTCCGTCCTCTCGAAGATCATGCGTGCAGGCGAAGGCAAGATCCTGCGCAAGCTGCACCGCATCGCGGACCAGGTCAACTCCATCGAAGAGGACTTCGTCGACCTCTCCGACGCCGAGCTGCGGGCCCTCACCGATGAGTACAAGCAGCGCTACGCCGACGGAGAGAGCCTCGACGACCTGCTCCCCGAGGCGTTCGCGACCGTCCGCGAGGCCGCCAAGCGCGCCCTCGGCCAGCGCCACTACGACGTGCAGATCATGGGTGGCGCCGCCCTCCACCTCGGCTACGTGGCCGAGATGAAGACCGGTGAGGGCAAGACCCTCGTCGGCACCCTGCCCGCGTACCTCAACGCGCTGTCGGGCAAGGGCGTCCACCTGATCACGGTCAACGACTACCTGGCCGAGCGCGACTCCGAGATGATGGGCCGCGTCCACAAGTTCCTGGGCCTGAACGTCGGCTGCATCCTGGCCAACATGTCGCCCGCCGAGCGCCGCGAGCAGTACGCGGCGGACATCACGTACGGCACGAACAACGAGTTCGGCTTCGACTACCTGCGCGACAACATGGCGTGGGCCCAGGACGAGCTCGTCCAGCGCGGCCACAACTTCGCCATCGTCGACGAGGTCGACTCCATCCTGGTCGACGAGGCCCGTACGCCGCTGATCATCTCCGGCCCGGCCGACCAGGCCACCAAGTGGTACGGCGACTTCGCCAAGCTGGTCCTGCGCCTCAAGAAGGGCGAGGCCGGCAACCCGCTCAAGGGCATCGAGGAGACCGGCGACTACGAGGTCGACGAGAAGAAGCGCACGGTCGCCATCCACGAGTCCGGCGTCTCCAAGGTCGAGGACTGGCTGGGCATCGACAACCTCTACGAGTCGGTGAACACGCCTCTGGTGGGCTACCTGAACAACGCCATCAAGGCGAAGGAGCTCTTCAAGAAGGACAAGGACTACGTCGTCATGGACGGCGAAGTCATGATCGTCGACGAGCACACCGGCCGTATCCTCGCCGGCCGCCGCTACAACGAGGGCATGCACCAGGCGATCGAGGCGAAGGAAGGGGTGGACATCAAGGACGAGAACCAGACCCTCGCCACGATCACCCTGCAGAACTTCTTCCGCCTCTACAAGCGCCACGACCACAACGGCAAGGAGCAGCCCGGCCTGTCCGGCATGACCGGTACGGCCATGACCGAGGCCGCCGAGTTCCACCAGATCTACAAGCTCGGCGTGGTCCCGATCCCGACGAACCGGCCGATGGTCCGCAAGGACCAGTCCGACCTCATCTACCGCACCGAGGTCGCCAAGTTCGAGGCGGTCGTCGACGACATCGCGGAGAAGCACGAGAAGGGCCAGCCGATCCTGGTCGGCACGACCTCCGTCGAGAAGTCGGAGTACCTCTCCCAGCAGCTCTCCAAGCGCGGCATCCAGCACGAGGTGCTCAACGCCAAGCACCACGAGCGGGAGGCGTCGATCGTCGCGCAGGCCGGCCGCAGGGGCGCCGTCACGGTGGCCACCAACATGGCCGGCCGTGGTACCGACATCAAGCTCGGCGGCAACCCGGACGACCTCGCCGAGGCGGAGCTGCGCCAGCGCGGCCTCGACCCCGAGGAGCACATCGAGGAGTGGGCGCAGGCCCTGCCCGCCGCCCTGGAGAACGCCGAGCGCGCGGTGAAGGCCGAGTTCGAGGAGGTCAAGGACCTCGGCGGCCTGTACGTCCTCGGTACCGAGCGGCACGAGTCGCGCCGGATCGACAACCAGCTGCGCGGTCGTTCCGGCCGTCAGGGCGACCCCGGCGAGTCCCGTTTCTACCTCTCCCTCGGTGACGACCTGATGCGCCTGTTCAAGGCCCAGATGGTCGAGCGCGTGATGTCCATGGCCAACGTGCCGGACGACGTGCCGATCGAGAACAAGATGGTCACCCGCGCGATCGCGTCCGCGCAGTCGCAGGTCGAGCAGCAGAACTTCGAGACGCGCAAGAACGTCCTGAAGTACGACGAGGTGCTCAACCGCCAGCGTGAGGTCATCTACGGCGAGCGCCGCCGCGTCCTGGAGGGCGAGGACCTGCAGGAGCAGATCCAGCACTTCATGGACGACACGATCGACGCGTACGTCGGCGCGGAGACCGCCGAGGGCTTCCCGGAGGACTGGGACCTCGACCGGCTGTGGGGCGCCTTCAAGCAGCTCTACCCGGTCAAGGTGACCATCGAGGAGCTGGAGGAGGCGGCCGGCGACCGTGCCGGTCTGACCGCCGAGTACATCTCCGAGTCCATCAAGGACGACGTCCAGGACCAGTACGCGGCGCGGGAGGCGCAGCTCGGCTCCGAGATCATGCGTGAGCTGGAGCGCCGGGTCGTGCTGTCGGTCCTCGACCGCAAGTGGCGCGAGCACCTCTACGAGATGGACTACCTCCAGGAGGGCATCGGCCTGCGCGCGATGGCCCAGAAGGACCCGCTGGTCGAGTACCAGCGCGAGGGCTTCGACATGTTCACCGCCATGATGGACGGCATCAAGGAGGAGTCCGTCGGCTACCTGTTCAACCTGGAGGTCCAGGTCGAGCAGCAGGTCGAGGAGGTCCCGGTCGAGGACGCGGCGGTGGCCGCGGACGGCGTCCAGGACGCGGTGCCGGCCCAGGCGGGCGCCCGTCCCGAGATCCGCGCGAAGGGCCTGGAGGCGCCGCAGCGCCGGGGCATGCACTTCTCCGCGGCCACCGTGGACGGCGAGGGCGGTCTCGTCGAGGGCGACTTCGACTACGACGACGAGCCGGCCCGCTCCGAGGCGGACGGCCTCACCCGCGCCGAGCGCCGCAAGCAGGCGAAGGGCAGCCGCCGCCGCAGGAAGTGACGGCACCCGCGACACCGGCCAGGGCCGGCCACCCCGCACAGGGGGGCCGGCCCTTCGGCTTGCCGCGGGGCGGCGCGCCCTGGGGCTTGCCGCGAACGTCCCGTCTGCCGAGGGGCCGGCCCTAGTCGGTGTGCGGAGGGCGGGGGACGCCCAGTTCGACCGCTGTGCAGCGCCAGCGCAGGTCCTGGCTCTGCTCCAGGCGGAAGGCCATGGCCCGCAGCTGGTCGCCCGCCGCGATGCGGGCGAAGACCTCCAGGGCGCCGGCCCGGGGCACGTAGTAGCCGATGTCGTGGACGACGGGGTCGGTGCCGCGGGCGCGCAGCGGGCCGCGGGCGGCGAGGCGCGCCAGGTCGTCGTAGGCGGGTCCCGCCGTGTGCCGGAGCATCCAGTGGACGGGGCGGCGGCCGCTGAGGACGGCCAGCAGGCGCTCCGCGAAGAGGTCGGTGGGGCGAGGGCCCGGCGGGGCCGCCGGAGGCGTCAGCGGCCTGCGGGAGGTCGCGCCGGGCCGGCGGGAGTCGCGGCGGCCGGGCGGGCGGGTGCCCGGGCGGAGCTGGGCGGTCCTGGTCATGACCTTGTTCATGGGAGACCCCGTTCGGCGGGCCCGGCGGGTACCGGGCGGTAACTTGCGGTCGGGGATCTTGTACGGGGGCCGGGACGGCGGCAGCAAGGCGGTGACCGTCCATGCGGGGAGCCCCGCGGGATTCACTTATCCGAGTGATCGGTGAGCCCGGAAACCCTCGGGACGGGCGGCGGTACCGGGTGAATCGCGCGGCACCGGGTTGACGGTGCGGGCGTCGGTGCCCGGGACCCGAAAGGGGACGCCCGCACGTATCCTTGAGGCCCTCCGGGAGGCCGCCAGGACCTCCGGGAGAGGCACCAGCCGAGCCAGTCGAAGAGTCCCGGAAGAGAGCGGCCCCCCATGCGCGTCTACGTCCCCCTGACCCTCCCCGGGCTCGCCGAGGCCCACAAGACGGGCGAGCTGGGGACCGGTCCGTTCGCCGCCTACGCCGTCACGCCCGCGCTGCGCGAGTGGTACCTCTCCGACGACATCGAGGAGCTGGAGTACGCCGCGCTCAACCGGGCCGCGCTCGCCTCGCTGCGGCTGCTCGCGGCCGACCGGGACGCGCCGCGGCGCCGGGTCGTGGTCGCCGTGGACGTCCCCGACGGCACGGCGGCGGCCGACCCGGACCGCGGCCTCGACCCGGCGGCACTGGGCGAGGTGCGGGTGACCGGGCCGGTGGCGCTGGCCAAGGCGGCCGCGGTGCACGTCGACTCCGACGACGCCGAGGAGGACGTCACGGCCGCGGCCGGGGCGCTGGCGGCGGCGGACGGCGGGGACGACGACGCGCAGTTCACCGTGGACGGCGCCGAGGACCACGAGCTGCTCTGGTACGCCACGCAGGAGATCCCGAACCTGGTCGGCCTCGGCGGCTGAACCCGGCCGTACGGCTGTGACCTGCGGCGATGTTCCACCGGTCTTGAGTGTCGGCGGTGGCGGGTAGCGTTTTCGGCATGGGGAAGCACGAAAGCGCGCACATCGTCTGGGACTGGAACGGGACGCTGTTCCACGACAACGACGCGATCATCGGGGCGACGAACGCGGCCTCGGCCGAGCTGGGCCTCGCGCCGATCACGCTGGAGCAGTACCGGGCGCTGTACTGCGTGCCGGTGCCTAAGTTCTACGAGCGGCTGATGGGGCGGCTGCCGACCGACGCCGAGTGGGAGGCCATGGACGAGATCTTCCACCGGTACTACGCCGAGCACCGCGCCCTGTGCGGGCTGACCGACGGGGCCGCCGAGCTGCTGGCCGGCTGGCGTTCGGCGGGAGGCAGCCAGTCGCTGCTGAGCATGTACGTGCACGAGGAGCTCGTGCCGCTGGTGCGCGGGTTCGGGATCGAGCCGCACTTCGTCCGGGTCGAGGGCCGCGTCGGGCCGTCCGGCGGCAGCAAGGCCGAGCACATGGTGCGCCACCTGCGGTCCCTGGGGGAGGTGCGGCCCGGGCGGACCGTGGTGATCGGGGACGCGGCGGACGACGCGGTGGCCGCGCGGGCCGTGGGCGCGCAGGCGGTGCTGTACACCGGCGGGTCGCACGGCAGGGCGAGCCTTGAGGAGGTCGGCGTGCCGGTCGTGGACTCGCTCGCGGAGGCGGTCGAGGAGGCGCAGCGACTGGTGGCGTGAAGCGGCCGGGGAGGCGCGTGGTGCCTCCCGCGGTCAAGCAGGCGCCGCGTCGCTGTGCAGAACGTCAAAGTTCCACCCCCTCTTTTGTACACATACGGCTCATGACGGCCCCCGGGTGATGAGCGATAGCCTTGGTGGCGTGATCAGCGCGATAGTTCGCGGGGGCACCGATGCCCCTGCCCTGCGCCCGGCGAGCACGGAACACCTCCGTGACCGGGCGGCGGTCGCTGGTCTTCGCGGGCGGAGGGCGCTCGGAACGGCCCTGGTGGCGACGGCCCCGAGAGGCACGTCACACCCTTGGGGCATGTCGAGAATGGCCGAATACCCCCCGCTCGTCTCACCCTGCGGCATAGCGTCGGAGCAGACCGGAGACCCCGGCCGTGGCGTCGAGCCGCAGGGGGAAGAGCCCGTACTTCCTTCTACGTCACGCAATGGCGCGCGACAGGAGCCAGAGGACAATGCAGACCAAGCTGGACGAAGCCAAGGCCGAGCTGCTCGATCGGGCCGCCCGGGTAGCTGAGAACAGCCCGGCAGGGGGGCTACCGACGGGGACGGCGGGGACCGCGGACCAGGAGTCCGTGTTCGCGTTCCTTCAGCGCTACTACCTGCACACCGCACCGGAGGACCTGGCCGACCGCGACCCGGTCGACGTCTTCGGCGCGGCCCTCTCGCACTTCCGTCTTGCCGAGACCCGCCCGCAGGGCACCGCGAGCGTCCGGGTCCACACCCCGTCCGTCGAGGAGAACGGGTGGACCTGCAGCCACTCCGTGGTGGAGGTCGTCACCGACGACATGCCCTTCCTCGTCGACTCGGTCACCAATGAGCTGACCCGGCAGGGGCGCGGCATCCACGTCGTGATCCACCCGCAGTTCGCGGTCCGCCGCGACCTCACCGGCAAGCTGATCGAGATGCTGCCCGCCCCGGGCGCCGGCGAGGAGCTGCCGCACGACGGGCACATCGAGTCCTGGATCCACGTGGAGATCGACCGCGAGACCGATCGCGCCGACCTCAAGCAGATCACCGCCGACCTGCTGCGGGTCCTCTCCGACGCCCGCGAGGCCGTCGAGGACTGGGAGAAGATGCGCGAGGCGGCCCTGCGGATCGCCGGCGGCATCGAGGCCGAGGCGCTGCCGACGGACCTGCCCGCCCACGAGACCGAGGAAGCCCGCGAGCTGCTGCGCTGGCTCGCCGACGACCACTTCACCTTCCTCGGCTTCCGCGAGTACCAGCTGCGCGACGACGACTCCCTGGGCGCCGTGCCCGGCACCGGCCTCGGCATCCTGCGCTCCGACCCGCCGCACGCCGGCGAGGAGGGCCACCCGGTCAGCCCGTCCTTCGAGCGGCTCCCGGCCGACGCGCGCGCCAAGGCCCGTGAGCACAAGCTCCTCGTCCTGACCAAGGCGAACAGCCGGTCGACCGTGCACCGGCCGTCGTACCTGGACTACATCGGCGTCAAGAAGTTCGACGCGGACGGCAACGTGGTCGGCGAGCGCCGCTTCCTCGGGCTGTTCTCGTCCGCCGCGTACACCGAGTCGGTGCGCCGGGTGCCGGTCATCCGCCGCAAGGTCGACGAGGTCCTCGCCCGGGCCGGCTTCTCGCCCCACAGCCACGACGGCCGCGACCTGCTCCAGATCATGGAGACCTACCCGCGCGACGAGCTGTTCCAGACCCCGGTCCCCGAGCTGGAATCGATCGTCACCAGCGTCCTCTACCTCCAGGAACGCCGCCGGCTCCGCCTCTACCTGCGCCAGGACGAGTACGGCCGCTACTACTCGGCCCTCGTCTACCTGCCCCGGGACCGCTACACGACCGGCGTCCGGCTGCGGATCATCGACATCCTGAAGGAGGAGCTCGGCGGCACCAGCGTCGACTTCACCGCCTGGAACACCGAATCGATTCTCTCCCGGCTGCACTTCGTCGTCCGGGTCCCGCAGGGCACCGAGCTGTCCGAGCTGTCGGACGCCGACAAGGACCGCATCGAGGCCCGCCTGGTCGAGGCGGCCCGCTCCTGGGCCGACAGCTTCGCCGAGGCGCTCAACGCCGAGTGCGGCGAGGAGCGCGCGGCCGAACTGCAGCGCCGCTACACCAACTCGTTCCCCGAGGGCTACAAGGCCGACCACACCCCGCGCGCCGCGGTCGCCGACCTGGTGCACCTGGAGCGGCTCACCGAGGAGCCGGGCAACGACTTCGCGCTCAGCCTCTACGAGCCGGTGGGCGCCGCACCCGGCGAGCGCCGCTTCAAGATCTACCGCAAGGGCGCCGCGATCTCGCTGTCCGCGGTGCTGCCGGTCCTCAACCGGCTCGGCGTCGAGGTGATCGACGAGCGGCCGTACGAGCTGCGCTGCTCGGACCGGACGACCGCGTGGATCTACGACTTCGGGCTGCGCATGCCGAAGGTGTCCGGCGGAAGCAACGGCGACTACCTGGGCGAAGACGGCCGTGAGCGGTTCCAGGACGCGTTCGCGGCGACCTGGACCGGCCTCGCGGAGAACGACGGCTTCAACGCGCTGGTGCTGAGCGCCGGGCTGAACTGGCGGCAGGCGATGGTGCTGCGGGCGTACGCCAAGTACCTGCGGCAGGCCGGTTCCACGTTCAGCCAGGACTACATGGAGACCACGCTCCGCCACAACGTCCACACCACGCGGCTGCTCGTCTCGCTGTTCGAGGCCCGGATGTCCCCGGACCGGCAGAAGGCCGGCCTGGAGATCACCGACGCCCTCCACGAGGAGCTGGACGCGGCGCTCGACCAGGTGGCGAGCCTCGACGAGGACCGCATCCTGCGGTCCTTCCTGACCGTCATCAAGGCGACGCTGCGCACCAACTTCTTCCAGGAGACGGCGGACGGCACCCCGCACTCGTACGTCTCCATGAAGTTCGACCCGCAGGCCATCCCGGACCTCCCGGCGCCGCGTCCGGCGTTCGAGATCTGGGTGTACTCGCCGCGTGTCGAGGGTGTGCACCTGCGCTTCGGCAAGGTCGCCCGCGGCGGGCTGCGCTGGTCCGACCGGCGTGAGGACTTCCGGACCGAGATCCTCGGCCTGGTCAAGGCGCAGATGGTCAAGAACACCGTCATCGTGCCGGTCGGCGCCAAGGGCGGGTTCGTCGCCAAGCAGCTGCCGGACCCGGCGAAGGACCGCGACGCGTGGCTGGCCGAGGGCATCGCCAGCTACAAGACCTTCATCTCGGCGCTGCTCGACATCACCGACAACATGGTCGCCGGCGAGGTCGTGCCCCCGCAGGACGTGGTCCGGCACGACGAGGACGACACCTACCTGGTGGTCGCGGCCGACAAGGGCACGGCGACGTTCTCCGACATCGCCAACGAGGTCGCCGGCAGCTACGACTTCTGGCTCGGCGACGCCTTCGCCTCCGGCGGTTCCGCGGGCTACGACCACAAGGGCATGGGCATCACCGCGCGCGGTGCCTGGGAGTCCGTGAAGCGGCACTTCCGGGAACTGGACGTCGACACGCAGTCCGAGGACTTCACCGTCGTCGGCATCGGCGACATGTCCGGTGACGTGTTCGGCAACGGCATGCTGCTCAGCGAGCACATCCGCCTGGTCGCCGCCTTCGACCACCGGCACATCTTCATCGACCCCACCCCGGACGCGGCCACCTCCTACGCCGAGCGCCGCCGCCTGTTCGACCTGCCCCGCTCCAGCTGGGCCGACTACAACACCGAACTGCTCTCGGCGGGCGGCGGGATCTTCCCGCGCAGCGCCAAGGCGATCCAGGTCAACGGCCACATCCGCGAGGCCCTCGGCATCGAGGAGAAGGTCGGCAAGCTGACCCCGGCCGAGCTGATGAAGGCGATCCTGGAGGCGCCGGTCGACCTGCTGTGGAACGGCGGTATCGGCACCTACGTCAAGGCGTCGACCGAGTCCAACGCGGACGTCGGCGACAAGGCCAACGACGCCATCCGCGTCGACGGCGCCGACCTGCGCGTCAAGGTCGTCGGCGAGGGCGGCAACCTGGGCCTGACCCAGCTCGGCCGGATCGAGTTCGCCCGCCAGGGCGGCAGGATCAACACCGACGCCATCGACAACAGCGCCGGCGTGGACACCTCCGACCACGAGGTGAACATCAAGATCCTGCTCAACGGCGTGGTCGCGGACGGCGACATGACGGTCAAGCAGCGCAACAAGCTGCTCGCCGAGATGACCGACGAGGTCGGCTCCCTGGTGCTGCGCAACAACTACGCGCAGAACGTGGCGATCTCCAACGCGCTGGCCCAGTCCAAGGACATGCTCCACGCCCAGCAGCGGTTCCTGCGCCACCTGGTCAGGGAGGGGCACCTCGACCGGGCCCTGGAGTTCCTGCCCACCGACCGCCAGATCCGCGAGCGGCTGGGCTCCGGCCAGGGTCTGACCAGCCCGGAGACGGCCGTCCTGCTGGCGTACACGAAGATCACGGTCGCCGACGAACTGCTGGCGACCACGCTGCCGGACGACCCGTACCTGAGCGGTCTGCTGCACGCCTACTTCCCGACCGCCCTGCGCGACCGGTTCGCCGCCGCGCTCGCCACCCACCCGCTGCGCCGCGAGATCACGACCACGGTCCTGGTCAACGACACGGTCAACACCGGTGGCACGACCTACCTGCACCGGCTGCGCGAGGAGACCGGGGCCTCCCTGGAGGAGATCGTCCGCGCGCAGACCGCGGCGCGTGCGATCTTCCGTTCCGCGCCGGTCTGGGACGCGGTCGAGGAGCTGGACAACAGGGTCGACGCGGCCGTCCAGACCCGGATCCGGCTGCACTCCCGCCGTCTGGTGGAGCGCGGCACCCGCTGGCTGCTCAACAACCGTCCGCAGCCGCTCCAACTGCTCGAGAACGTCGACTTCTTCTCCGAGCGGGTCGAGCAGGTCTGGCAGCAGCTGCCCAAGCTGCTGCGCGGCGCGGACCTGGAGTGGTACCAGCACGTGTACGACGAGCTGTCCGCGGCCGGTGTCCCGGACGAGCTGGCGAGTCGGGTGGCCGGTTTCTCCTCGGCCTTCCCGGCGCTGGACATCGTCTCGGTGGCCGACCGGATGGGCAAGGAGCCGCTGGAGGTCGCCGAGGTCTACTACGACCTCGCCGACCGCCTCGGGGTCACCCAGCTGATGGACCGGATCATCGAGCTGCCGCGGGACGACCGCTGGCAGTCGATGGCCCGCGCCTCCATCCGCGAGGACCTGTACGCGGCGCACGCGATGCTCACCGCCGACGTGCTCGCCGCGGGCGACGGCAGTGCCAGCCCCGAGCAGCGCTACCAGGACTGGGAGGAGAAGAACGCCGCCATCCTGAGCCGGGCCCGTACCACGCTGGAGGAGATCCGCGGCTCGGACTCCTTCGACCTGGCCAACCTGTCGGTGGCCATGCGGACGATGCGGACGCTGCTGCGCACGCACGTGTAGACGCGGTCGTACGGCGTGAGGGCCGTACGACACGAAAGGCGCCCCGGGCCGGTGACGGCTCGGGGCGCCTTTGCGCTGTGCGGATCCCGCGGAGGCGGGGCTCCGGGAGGCCGGGCCTCAGGAAGGCTGGGTGACCTTGGAGGCGTCCGGGGCCTCGGCCTGCTTCGGCGGCGCGGCCTTGGGCTTCGGCTTGGCCTTCGCCTTGTCGGACTTGTCGCCGGAGAAGGCCTCGTACTCGGTGAGGACGTCCTCGGTCGGGCCGTCCATGCGCAGCACACCGCGCTCCAGCCACAGCACCCGCTCGCAGGTGTCGCGGATGGACTTGTTGTTGTGGCTGACCAGGAACACCGTGCCGGCGTGCTTGCGCAGCTCCCGGATGCGCTCCTCGGAACGCTTGCGGAAGGACGCGTCACCGGTGGCCAGGGCCTCGTCGATGAGCAGGACGTCGTGGTCCTTGGCCGCCGCGATGGAGAACCGCAGGCGGGCGCCCATGCCGGAGGAGTACGTGCGCATCGGCAGGGTGATGAAGTCGCCCTTCTCGTTGATGCCGGAGAAGTCGACGATCTCCTGGTAGCGCTCCTTGATCTCCTCGCGGGACATGCCCATGGCGAGGCCGCCGAGGTAGACGTTCTTCTCGCCGGTCAGGTCGCCCATCAGGGCCGCGTTGACGCCGAGGAGGGAGGGCTGCCCGTCGGTGTAGATGGCGCCGTTCTCCACCGGGAGGAGGCCGGCGACGGCCTTGAGGAGCGTGGACTTGCCGGAGCCGTTGCTGCCGATGAGACCGATCGCCTCGCCCTTGTAGGCGACGAAGGAGACGTCCTTGACGGCGTGCACCTTGCGGACGCCCGCCGCCTGCTCGGCGTGCTTGCGGCGCATGATGCGGTTGAGGGCCGCGGTCGCGGAGCCGCGGCCGGCGCCGGTGCCGTTGACCCGGTAGACGATGTCGACGTGGTCGGCGATGACGGTGGGGATCGGGGTGTCGTTGATGTTCTCAGCCACGGCCGTACGTCTCCTCAGCCTTCCAGAAGTAGATGAAGCCGCCGACGCCGGCGACGAGGGCCCAGCCGGTCGCGATGACCCACACGTGCGCGGGGAGCTGGCTCGCGTGGAAGCTGTCGATCAGGGAGAAGCGCATCAGGTCGATGTAGACGGCGGACGGGTTGGCCTTGAGCACCGGGGCCACCCAGCTCGGCAGACCCTTGTGGCCGCCGGTCAGCTTGTCGATGCTCCACATGACGCCGGAGATGTACATCCAGGTGCGCAGCACGAACGGCATCAGCTGGGAGATGTCCGGGGTCTTGGCGCCCATGCGGGCCATGATCAGCGACACGCCGGTGTTGAAGGTGAACTGGAGGAGCAGCGCGGGGATGGCCAGCAGCCAGGAGGCGGCGACCGGCACCCCGAAGCAGAGCAGGATGACGATCAGGGCGCACATCGAGAACAGCAGCTGCTGGAGCTGCTGGAGGCAGAAGGAGATCGGCAGTGCGGCCCGCGGGAAGTGCAGGGCGCGGACGAGGCCGAGGTTGCCGGCGATCGCGCGGGTGCCGGTCATGATCGAGCTCGACGTGAAGGTCCAGATGAACACGCCCGTGACCAGGAACGGGATGTAGTCCGGCACATTGCGCTTGGTGTCCAGCAGCACGCCGAAGATGAAGTAGTACACCGCCGCGTTCAGCAGCGGGGTCATGATCTGCCAGACCTGGCCGAGCTTCGCCTGGGCGTACTGGGCCGTGAGCTTGGCGGTGGCGAACGCGGTGATGAAGTGCCGCCGGGCCCACAACTGGCCGACGTACTGCGGCAGGGTGGGACGGGCGCCGCTGACCGAGAGTCCGTGCCGGGCGGCGAGTGCCGCGAGGTCGTCCTCGGCCGTGACCGGGGTCGGGGGCGGTGTGTGGAGAACCTGGGTCACATCCGCTGCTTTCACTCGGGGGGTGGGGGTGCGGCGTCCGGCTGGACACCGGTCCCGTCACCCGGCGTTCGCTTACGCTTCTCTTCACGTTTTCTTACGTCGGGACGGGACCGTATCGTCGCAACGGGAGCGTAGGCCGAGTTGGCGTCGGAACGCAACCGTTTCGTCGTCACGGGCCGGTGTGGGCCGTGACACTCCCGAGGTCCGGGCGCGACCGATTCGTTGCGCGCGAGCACTCGGGTCCGCTCTCGGTACGGCGGTGAGCTGGGAGGCGTTCAGAACGGCGGTCCTGAGGCGAACGGGTGGCGGGCCTCGTCGGGACGCAACCGTTTCGTCGTTACGCCCCTATGCTGGGTGGCATGACGACGAACGCCGAGGAGCCCCAGACGCGTCCGCGCCGACGAGCCCCCGCCGGGGCGGCCGTCCTCCGCGAGGACGTGACCGAGGCCATCCGGGCCGCCGTCTTCGAGGAACTCGCCGCGGTCGGGTACGCCCGGATGTCCATCGAGGGCATCGCGCGCCGCGCGGGCGTCGGCAAGACCGCCGTCTACCGCCGCTGGCGCTCCAAGCTGCACCTCGTCCTCGACGTCGTCTCCGCCCTCGCGGTGCTGGGCCTGCCGGTCCCCGACACCGGCTCCCTGGAGGGCGACCTGCGCCTCCTGTACGAGGTCACCTCCCGCGCGCTGCGCCACCCGGTCGCCTCGCAGATCATCCCGGACCTCCAGGCCGAGGCGGCCCGCAACCCGGAGATCGCCGAGGCCATGCAGAAGACGCTGCGCGAGGGCCAGGACGGCGTCGCCAGCAAGATCATCGAGGCGGCCCAGCGGCGCGGTGAACTCGCCGCGAACCTCGACGACGACCTGGCCATGGACCTGATCTCCGGCCCGCTGTACTGGCGTTCGGTGGTGATCCGCACCCCGAAGCTGCCGAAGGGGTATCTGGCGGCACTGGCCCGTGGCACCACGGAGGCGCTCAAGGCGCTGTGAACCGCTCGGCCGGGGATGTCACAGGCGGCCAAGCCGTCTCGTCACAGGGGCGCAGGCATCCTCGATCTAGGAGTGGACGATGAACCTGGCCCTGTGGATCGCCGCGGCGCTGCTCGCCGCGGTGGCTCTGACCGGTGGGATCAGCAAGACGTTCGTGCCCCGGGAGAAGCTGGCCGCGGCCCACGGAGGAGGCTGGACCGCGGACGCGGGCACCGGCTTCGTCAAGACGCTCGGTGTGCTGGAGCTGCTGGCGGCGGCGGGTCTGCTGCTGCCGGCGGCCGTCGGCGTGGCACCGGTGCTGGTACCGGTGACGGCCGGGGCCTGGGTTCTGCTGATGGCCGGTGCGATGATCACCCATGGCCGGCGCGGCGAGACCGCGTTCGTGGCGCTGAACCTGGTCTACCTCGTGCTCGCGCTCGTCGTCGCGGTGGGCCGGTTCGGTCCCGCGTCCTTCTGACCGGCCGGTTCACGGACACCGAGGGGGAGCAGGCGTCATGGACACGAACAAGGCCGAGGAGTTCGAGGAGCTGCGGCCGCTGCTGTTCTCGATCGCGTACCGGATCCTGGGCAGCGTCGGCGAGGCGGAGGACGCGGTCCAGGAGAGCTGGCTGCGGTTCGAGCGCTCGACGACGGAGGTCAGGTCGCCGAAGGCGTTCCTGTCGGCCGCGGTCACCCGGATCGCGATCGACGTGCTGCGCTCGGCCCGGGTCCGGCGCGAGCAGTACGTCGGCCCGTGGTTCCCCGAGCCGCTGCTCGCCGACCCCTACGAGGACCCGGCACGGTCGGCGGAGCTGGCCGACTCGGTCTCGATGGCGGCGCTGCTGCTCCTGGAGCGGCTCAGCCCGCTGGAGCGGGCCGTCTTCGTCCTGCGCGAGGTGTTCGACTTCGGGTTCCCCGAGGTCGCGTCGGCGGTGGGCCGCTCGGAGGCCGCCTGCCGCCAGCTCGCCGTGCGGGCCCGGCGCCACATGGCCGAGGGCCGTCCGCGCTTCGAGGCGGACCGCGCGGAGCGCGAGGAGCTGGCGGCACGCTTCTTCGAGGCCCTCCACGAAGGCGACCTGGCCGGCCTGCGGGACCTGCTCGCGGCCGACGTGACCCTGGTCGGCGACGCCGGCGGCAAGGCCCCGCAGCTGGCCCGGACGGTCCTGGGCGCCCCGCGGGTGGCGCGGCTGCTCGCCGCCGTCCTGCCGGTGATGTTCCGGATCGAGGTGACCTGCGAGCAGCACGAGGTGAACGGGCGGCCGGGCGCGATCTTCCGGGACCGCGACGGCGGGATCCTGCAGACCCTCTCCCTGGACGTGGCCGAGGGCCGGATCCAGGCGATCCGCCTGGTCCTCAACCCCGACAAGCTCGCCCACATGGGCCCGGTCGCGGACGCCTGGGCCCTGTCCGAGGAGTTCAAGCGGGCCCGCAGGCCGGCGCCCTGAGGGCGCCGGCGGGTGCGGATCAGGTCCGGGCCGCCTCCGGGTGGAGGCGCAGCCAGCCCTGCCAGGCCGAGGTGATCATGTCCTGGACGTCGTGCCTGGCCTTCCAGCCCAGCTCCGCGGCGGCGCGCTCGGCGGAGGCGACCACGCGGGCCGGGTCGCCGGGGCGGCGCGCGGTGACGGTGGGCGGACGGTCGTGACCGGTGACCGCGTTGATGCGGTCGATCATCTCGCGGACCGAGACGCCCTCGCCGCTCCCGATGTTCAGGGTCAGCGCGCGGCCCGGTCCGGCCTGGAGGGCGCGGGCCGCCGCCACATGGGCCTCGGCCAGGTCCACCACGTGGATGTAGTCGCGCACGCAGGTGCCGTCGGGCGTCGGGTAGTCGTCGCCGAAGACGTGCGGGGCGGCGTCCTGGGTGAGCTTCTCGAAGACCATCGGCACGAGGTTGAAGACACCGGTGTCGGCGAGTTCGGGGCGGGCGGCGCCGGCCACGTTGAAGTAGCGCAGCGACGCCGTGGACAGGCCGGTGGCCCGGCCCGTCGCCCGCACCAGCCACTCACCCGCGAGCTTCGTCTCGCCGTACGGCGACATCGGCGCGCACGGCGTCTCCTCCGTCACCAGCTTCACGTCCGGCATGCCGTAGACCGCGGCGGAGGAGGAGAACACGAAGGAGCCGACCCGCGCCTCCGTCACCGCCTCCAGCAGGACCCGCAGGCCCTCCACGTTCTCCCGGTAGTAGTGCAGGGGCCGCTCCACCGACTCGCCCACCTGCTTCTTCGCCGCCAGGTGGACGACGCCGGTCACCTCGTGCTCGGCCAGCACGCGCGCCAGCTTCTCCCCGTCCAGCGTGGAGCCCGTCACCAACGGGACGTCCTCGGGCACGCGCGCGGCGATGCCGGCGGACAGGTCGTCGTACACCACCGTCCGCTCGCCCGCCTCGGCCATCGCGCGTACGACGTGCGCCCCGATGTAACCGGCGCCGCCGGTGATGAGCCAGGTCATGCGTGCCCGTCCCCTCCGTCAGTCCGCCCGTGGCGTCGTCAGCCGCGGTCACCCCTCAGTGAACCAGGTGCGGCCGCCGTCAGCGGACGGCCGGGCCGCGGCGCCGGGCCGGGCGCGGTGCGGACGGCGGTCCGCGGGCGGCGGGTGGCGCGCCACAGGCGGGTGAGGGAGAGGACGGCGGCGCCGGCCAGCAGGCCGTTGCGGGCGAGCATCAGCAGGCAGCCGGTCCAGGTGCCGTGCACGACCTCGGCGTAGAACGTGGGGTAGGCGACCGAGCTGAGCGCGGTCGCGGTCACGATCAGCGCGGCGACCGGACGCTGGGTGGTGTGCCGGGAGGTCAGGCACACGGCGGTCAGGCCGAGCAGCCAGATCAGGTACTGGGGGCTGATCACGCGGCTGGTGACGGTGAACAGGAGCACCGCGCTCAGCGCCGCGTCGTACGGGGTGGCCTCGGTCCACCGGCGGGCCCGCACCCGCCACAGCAGCAGCAGCGCGAAGGCCGCGGCGGTGAGCGCGAGGGAGGCGGTCGCGACCGCGTGCACGTGCGGGCCGACCAGCTCCATCGCCCCGTACCGGTAGCGGGTCGTGCCCCGCCAGCCGGCGTGCCGGGCGAGGCTGAGCGCGGTGCCGCCGAGGGACTCGACCTGGACACCCCGGCCGCCCTGCTGGCGCAGGAAGGCCAGCGGGTTGCGGAAGGAGAGCAGGAAGACGGACAGGACCGCGGCGCCGGTCGCGGCGGCCCACGTCCACGCGCTGCGGGTGGTGCGTCCGCGTCCGACGCCCAGCAGCACCAGCGCGGGCCACACCTTCACCAGCGCGCCGAGTGCCGCGAGCGCGCCGCACGCGCGCGTGGCGCGGCCCAGCGCCAGCAGGGAGAGCACCGCGAAGGCGGTCACCGCCACGTCGTAGCGGGCGAGCGGCAGGTGCAGCAGGAGGGGGAGGGCACCGGTCCACAGGGCCGCGCCCAGCAGGGTCCGTCCGGGGCGGGTGCCCGCGCGGACGAGCGCGGCCGTGATCAGCGCGTCGGTCGCCAGGGTGAGCGCCACGAACGCCTGGAAGTAGCTCAGTCCGGGCAGCAGCCCCGGCGCCAGCAGCACGGCGCCGGCGCCCGGCGGGTACTGCCACAGCGTGTCGTGCGCCGGGAACGCGCCCTGCGACAGCACGCCGTACCAGTGGAAGTACAGCCGCCACACCTCCCGTGCGACCGCGCCGTGTCCGAGGAGCCGCTCGTTGTTGTGGGCGAGGAGCCACAGCATCAGCGCGCGCGTGGCGAGCCAGGCACCGGCGAGGCACAGGGGGCGCGCGAGGCGTGACGTGCGCGGGGGTTGTGCGGTGCGCGCGGTGCGCCACAGGCGCGAGAGTCGAACAGACGGGGCGAACGGGGCGCGGGGGAGCGGGAAGTACGAGCGGTGATTCATCAACGGCGAGCGTAAGCCGCGCGGATGGTGTATCCATGCCGATACGCCGTCAATACCCGGCAAAGGTTGGCTAATCGCAAAAGATCGGGCCGTGGTGAGTATCGGGCCTCTCGTAAAAGCGCATCCGCGGACGACGCGAACGACAGCAACCGGCCGGCCGGCTCCGTCGAGCCGGCCGAAGCCGTCGGAGGGGCGGCCCGCCGGGCCGCCGGGCCGCGCGCGCCGCGCCGCCGCCGTGGCCGTCCCGGCCGCGGTGATGCTCGCGGTCGGCCTCTGGGGCCTGCACCGCGGCGGCATGTGGCGCGACGAGGCCGTCACCTACCAGGTCGCCCGGCGCACCGTGCCGCAGATCTGGCGGCTGCTGCACGGCGTGGACGCGGTGCACGGCCTGTACTACCTGCTGATGCACGTCGTCCTCGCCGTCGCGCCCGGCCGGCCGGGCGAGGTGGACCTGCGGCTGCCCTCGGTGTGCGCGGCGGCCGTCACCGCAGGTCTGGTGGCCGCCCTCGGCATCCGGCTGGCCCGGCCGCGCGTCGGCCTGTGGGCCGGACTGATGTTCGCGGTCACGCCGTTGGTCGGGCACTACGCGCAGGAGGGCCGCTCCTACGCCCTGGTCGCCGCGGGCGCGACCGGCGCGACCCTGCTGTTCGTCCGGGCGGCGGACGCGGAGGGCACGGCCGGACGGCGGGCCTGGTGGTGGTACGGCGCCGTCCTCGCGGTCACCTGCTGGCTGCACGAGTTCGCCGTCCTGCTGCTGCTCGCGCACGCGGCGACCCTGGCGCTGGCCCGGTCCTCGGGACGGGTGTGGCGGGGCTGGGGCTGCGCGGCCGGGGCGGTGGCGCTGGTGCTGGCTCCGATGGCCGTCGTCTCGCACGCGCAGTCGGCCCAGCTGGCGTGGCTGTGGGAGCCTGACCTGGAGACCGCGCAGGACCTGCTGCGCGACTACCTCGGGCCGAGCGACGGGGTGTACTGGGTGTGCCTCGCGCTCGGCCTGCTGGGGCTGACCCGGCTGGTGGGCCGGCGCGGCGAACTGACCCTGGCGGCGGTCGCGCTGCCGCTCGCGGTGCTGCCGCCGGTGGCGCTGATGCTGGCCTCCCAGTTCACGCCGCTCTACGTCGACCGGTACGTGCTGTACGCCCTCGCCGGGGCGCCGCTGCTGGTGGCGCTCGGCGCGGACCGGGCCGCGGGTCTGCTCGGCCGGCTCCTGCCGCACGGCGCGGCGGGCGCGGCCAGGTCGCCCGCGCTGACCGTGGCCGGCGTCCTGGCGGTCCTCCTCGCCTTCGCCCACCAGGTGCCGCTGCTGCGCCACGACCGCGTGCCGGGCACCCGGCCCGACGACCTGGGCGCGGTCGCGGCGGCCGCGGCGCGCGTGCTGCGGCCCGGTGACCCCGTGCTCTACCTGCCGTCCCACGCACGGGGCACGGAGCTGGCCTATCCCGCCGCGTTCCGGGGCACGCGGGACGTGGCGCTCGCCCGGGCCGCCGCGGCGTCCGGGACGCTGTACGGCGGTGAGGTCGGCGCGGGGACGCTGCGGCGGCGGCTGGCCAAGGCGGACGAGGTGTGGGCGGTCATGGAGAAGTACGCGCTGGTCAGCGGGTACCGGCCGCGGCTCGCCACGGAGCGCGCGAAACTCGCCGTGCTGAACCAGCAGTTCGTGCTGCGCGAGGAGATGGTGATCGACCGGATGGCGCTGCGGCTGTACGTGCGGCCGATCCGGGGCACGGCGGGCGGGACCCAGCCCGGCCGGTGAGGCGGCGCCGCCACCCCCGCGGCCCGGCCCCGGGCCGGCCGCGGGCGTCTCAGCGCGCCCCCTCCGCCGCGGCCGCGGCGTCCAGGGCGCCGGTGAGCTGGTCCAGACGGTCCTTCAGGTCCCGGATCCCGTCCAGGTCGAAGCCGGTCGCGGCCATGATCCGGCGCGGTACCTCGAAGGCCTGCTCCCGCAGTGCGGTGCCCTGCTCCGTCAGCCGTACCTCCACCGAGCGCTCGTCGCGGGCGCTGCGCTCCCGGCGCACCAGGCCCGCCGTCTCCATGCGCTTGAGCAGGGGGGACAGGGTGCCGGAGTCCAGGCGCAGGTGTTCGCCGAGCTTCTTGACCGGCAGGTCGCCGTGCTCCCACAGCACCAGCATCACCAGGTACTGCGGATAGGTGAGCCGGAGGTCCTTCAGGAGCACGCGGTAGACGCTGTCGAAGGCGCGGGACGCGGCGTGCAGGGAGAAGCAGATCTGGCGGTCCAGGTGCAGCCACTCCGCCTCGGGGGCGGGGGCCGGGGTCGTCGCGGTCATGACCCGATGGTACCTCTCGCGAGTCATTCAGTTGTGCACAATTGAATTGTGTGCTCTACTTGTGGTCGTGAGGGCGGCAGGAACGGAGCCGCCGGACCACGCAGCAGACTTCGAGAGGGATGGTCTTCCATGGACGCGCTCTACACCGCAGCCGCCACCGCCACCGGCCGGGAGGGACGGGCGGTCAGCTCGGACGGGCAGCTGGACCTCGCGCTGGCGTTCCCGCCGGCGCTCGGCGGCAACGGCCAGGGCACCAACCCCGAGCAGCTCTTCGCCGCCGGTTACGCCGCCTGCTTCGCCAGCGCCCTCGGCGCCGTCGGCCGCCAGGCCAAGGTCGACACCGGCGAGATCTCCGTCACCGCCGAGGTCGGCATCGGCAAGGACGAGGCCGACGGCGGCTTCGCGCTCAAGGTCACCCTGCGCGTCGAACTCCCCGAGGAGCTCGCCAACGAGACCGGCGAGAAGCTCGTCCACCAGGCCCACGCGTTCTGCCCCTACTCCAAGGCCACCCGCGGCAACATCCCGGTCGAGCTCATCGTCGAGTAGCGGGCCCGGCGGCCGCCGGCACGTCCCGTGTCCCGGTGAGCCGCGCGAGCACCTCGCCGGTCCGCCGGCTCCAGTCCACGACCACCGCGTCCCCGGGCAGCCGCTCCCGCCGCGTGAGCAGCAGCCAGCGCACCCGGGAGCGGTGGTCGTGCGCGTCGGCCAGCCGGATGCCGTACCCGGGCAGCAGTCGCACGGCGTAGGGGGCGTCCGTGACCACCGGTTCACCGGGGCCGATGTGCCGGGCCGCCCAGTCGTACGACGGCCAGCGCGGCGGCTGGACGAAGCCGACCGGGTCCAGCGAGCGCGGTACGACCGCTCCCGCCTGCGCGGTCAGGAACCCCAGGCAGACCCCGCCGGCCGTGGCCCAGCCGAGCACCCGCCGCCGGACCGGCCAGGGCCGCCCGGCCGCCAGCTCCACGGCCAGCGCGCACTGCGGCGCCAGGAGTGCCGCGCCCAGCAGCTCGCCGGTGCCGTGGCGGACGCCGTACCCGGCCGGCAGCGCCGCCAGCACGGACAGCAGGACGAGCGGATCACGCCAGGCCGTGTCCCGGGCCCGGAGCCACAGCGCCGGCAGCCCGAGCAGCACCGCCAGCCAGCACTGGCCCGCCACCCCGCCGTACACCCCGTCCACCGGGTAGGTCTGCGGCAGCACGCGCGCGTGCGTCCCGACCGCGAACACCGCGGCCGCCACCGCGCCCATCAGCCCCCACCGCCCCCGCACGGCACCCGCCCAGCCGCGCTGCCACCCCGCAACGAACGCCACCGCCCCGGCCGCGGCCGCCGCACCGAGCAGCGGGTCGACCAGCGCCACCACCCCGTACAGCACCCCGAGCGCCGCGTATCCGGAGAGACTGCGCAGGCCGCTCGGGCCGACGTAGCGCACCCGGCGCCGATCGCGGGCCCGCGCCCCGGTCAGCGCCCAGCACCACAGGGTGAGGCCGAGGGCGAACGCGGACGGGTAGCCGAGACCGCCGGTCAGCGGCAGCAGGGCCGGCGAACCGCCGCCCCAGCCCGGCCGGGTGCCCCACAGCACGGACATCAGGACCAGCGCCAGCACCGGCGCCCAGGGACGCGGGGTCAGGACCCGGACCAGGCGGCCGAGGCCGGTCAGCAGCACCAGCAGGTTCAGCGGGCCGCACACCCGCAGCAGCTGCCAGCCGCTGAGCCCGGTCAGCCGCGCCAGCACGCCCTGCGCCAGCACGTACGGCGAGACGGCGGCGTCCGTCAGGCCCGACCGCAGCCCCTCCACCGCCGCCGCGTGCAGTCCGGCCTCGCAGCACGGCGGCACCCGCCAGTACGCCAGGGTCATCACCAGCCAGAACAGCAGGCCGAAGACCTGGTACGGGGTGAGTCTGCGGACCCGGCCGCCGCGCAGGGCGGTGGAGCCGCGCGCGGCGCGCCGGACCAGGGCGCCGGTGCTCACCGGAGAGAACGGACAGGGCGGACCATTTGCCGAGTGTTCCCGCGCGCCGCACGGCCGTCCCGGCCGCGCGGCCGCCCGTCACCTCATCGAGTGAGCTTCCGGCAGACCCGCACCGCTCACCTCATCGAGTGACCCCTGTGCCGGAACCGGAGCCACCCGGGACAGCAGTGCGTCGAGGAGCAGCGGCACCCCCACCACCGGCAGCAGCCAGGCCAGTACGATCAGCCGGTCGCCGCCGATCGCGATGTCCGGATGCCCCGCCTGGGTCAGGATCCCGGTGCCCGCCGCCGCCAGCAGGAACGCCCCGAACGCCGGCCGCCGCCGCGCGCCCCACGCCCCGGCCGCCAGCGCCGCCGGGAACACCGGGGACAGCAACTGCCGGCGCAGCCACTCCACCCAGAAGTCCCACTCCAGATGGAGGAACTCCGGCCAGGGCCGGACCCGGTCCGGGTGGGCGTAGTGGCCCGTCAGCAGGTCCTGCATGCTCTCCGCCTCGGAGGGATAGTGCAGCAGCCGGGCCAGCAGCAGCGTGCCGGCCACCGCCGCCCCGCCCACCGCGGCGACCGCCACCACCCCGGGCCCGGCCGCCCGCCCGCGCCGCCGCCGCGCGAGGGCCACCGCCGCTCCGGCCCCGGCCAGGCACCCCCCGAGGAACAGCGCCTGCGCGTGCTTCACGGCGAACAGCGCCGCCAGCGCCCCCGCCACCAGCACCGTCCCGGCCCGCACGGTCCCCGCCCGGCCGGTGAGGGCCAGCGCGCAGCCCCACACCGCCGTCAGGGTCAGCGCCAGCATCAGGCCCTCGGTCATCGGCCGCATCGCCGTCGTCCCCACCGGCAGCAGGTAGTACAGGGCCTGCCCGGTCAGCGCGAGCGGCACCGGCACCGGCAGCGTCCGCAGCACCAGGAAGACCAGCACCCCGCCCGCGACCGTGACCAGCACGCTCGCCAGCCACACCCCCCAGGTCACCCCGAACACGGTCACGAACGGCACCAGGAACACCGGATAGCCGGGCCGCACCTCGAAGATGGCCCGCAGCCGGGCCCCGACGAACGGCACGACGTGCCCGCCCGTCCGGCCGGCCGCCGACCGGCGCTCCACGCGCCGCAGTTCGTCCCGCCGGCACTGCGCGGCCACCCGTCCCGCCGGGCTCGGCGCGTGGAAGCGCACGACGTCCACGCTCTGCGCGCGCGCCGCCTTCGACGCCTGCCCGGCGCACACCCACGCGATCGTGCGGACCGCCGCCTCCCGTGGCTGGGCACCGCCGAGGGACAGCGCGTACGACACGTAGTTCTTGGAGTCGGGAGTGTCCCGGCCGGTGACGTTGGCCAGTTGCAGCACCGCGAAGACGGCGGCCAGCACCAGCACCCAGGTGCGCGGTCTCACGTCGACGCCAGCAGATCGCGGCCCGCGGCCGGTTCCGGCACCCGCACGGCGGCGGCCGGCATCGGCTCACCGAGCAGCAGCGTCCGGACGACCCGTTCGGCGGCCCGGCCGTCGTCGAACTCGCAGAAACGCGCCCGGAAGACCGCCCGCAGCCGCGCCGACTCCTCGTCCCGCCAGCCGCCCGAGGCGAAGAGCCGCGCCAGCTCCTCGTAGGAGCGGGACACATGACCCGGCGCCTCGGCGGTGATGTCGAGGTAGGTGCCCCGGCTCGCGGTGTACGCGGCCCAGTCGTCGGCGTGCACGACGATCGGCCGGTCCAGGTTGGCGTAGTCGAACAGGACGGAGGAGTAGTCGGTGACCAGCACGTCCGCCGCCAGCAGCACCCGCTCCACGTCCGGTTCGCCGGTCGCGTCGACCACGATCCCGCGCCGGTGCAGCTCGGCCAGGCCCATCCCGCGCGCCGGACCGGTCGCCAGCGCCGGATGCAGCCGGACCACCAGGGTGTGGTCCGCGCCGAGGTCGGCGGCGAACCGGGCCAGGTCGATCCGCTCCACATGGCCGCCCCGGACGTAGTCCCGGCGGGTCGGGGCGTAGAGGACGACCGTGTGACCGGCGGGAATGCCGTACCGGTCGCGGAAGTCCGTCGGGCCGCCCGCGACCAGGACGTCGTTGCGCGGGCTGCCCGTGCGAACGGAGCCGAAGTGGCAGGGGTAGGCCCGCTCCCACACCAGCTCGGAGTGGCGGTTGGCGACCAGGCTGTGGTCCCACCGGTCGGCCCGGCGCAGCATCTGCGGCACGTCCAGGCCGAGCCGGGCGCCGGGCCGGTCCAGCAGGTCGGCGCCCAGGTACTTCAGCGGGGTGCCGCGATGGGTGTGCACGTGCACGCTGCCCGGCCGTTTGACCAGCGCGCCGGGCCAGTTGACGTCGTTCACGAAGAACTTCGCGCGGGCGGCCAGCCGCCGGTACTGCGGTGAGTCCAGCAGCACGTGCTCCACGTCGCCGGGCAGCCCCGCCGCCACCTCGGCGTCCTTGACCACCCAGACACCGCGCAGCTCCGGCGCGATCTCCCGGGCCCTGCGGTAGACGGCCGCCGGGTCGCCCCGCAGGCCCTGGTGCGAGGCCGCCGAGTACAGCACCAGCCGCTCGTCGAGCGCCCCGCCCGGCCGGGGCAGCGCGCGCCGGGCCCGCGCGCCCGCCGCCCGGCGCACCCGCAGCGCCTGCCGGCCGCCCTCCCGGCCCAGCCGCCCGGCCTGCTGCCGCAGCCGGTAGGACGCGTACGAACCGCCGAGCACCCCGAGGGCGGCGCCCTCCGGCCGCCAGGCGCGGTACAGCTCGGCCGTGCGCCGGAAGAACTCGCCCTTGGCGGCGGGCGGCAGCCGGTCCGGCTTGGCGAGGATGTCCAGGCAGTGCTCGCCCATCTTCCGGTGCAGGTACGGCCGCCAGCCGGCCAGTTCGGGGTGGGAGTCGACGTACGCGAAGACCCTGCGGTACTGGTCGTGGACGTCGAAGTGCTTGCGGCTGGTGGTGGAGAGGATGTTGCCCTGGCGGCGCTGGCGGTAGTTCAGGCAGATCCGGTCCAGGGTGGCGATCCGGCCGGCGCCCAGCATGACCGGGAAGGTCCACGGGGTGTCCTCGTAGTAGCCCGGCGGGAACCGGAAGCCGTTCTCCGTGACGAAGTCACGCCGGTAGGCCTTGTTCCACACCACCATCAGCAGGTCGAGGATCTCCGGGTGTTCGGCCGCCGTGAAGACGGCGTCGGTCGCGCTCAGCACCTCCGCCAGGGCGTTGCGCCGCGTCCCGCCCCACCAGTAGGTGCGCGCGTAGTCGAAGACCAGGACGTCCGGGTCGCCGGTCTCCGCCAGCCGGTCGGCGACCGCGCGCAGCGCGCCCGGGGTGAGGGTGTCGTCGCTGTCCAGGAAGAGCAGGAAGTCGCCGCCGGCGTGCGGGAGTCCGGCGTTGCGGGCGCGGCCCAGGCCCACGTTCTCGGGCAGGTGCAGGACCCGTACCCGCGGGTCGCGGGCCGCGTACTCGTCGAGGATCGCGCCGCTGCCGTCCGGGCTCCGGTCGTCGACCGCGATCACCTCGAAGTCGCGGAAGGACTGGTCCAGCACCGAGTCGAGGCACTCGCGCAGGAAGCCCTGCACCCGGTGACAGGGCACGATCAGACTGAATCGGGGCACGGTCAGCTCCTCACGAAGACGGTGGCGGCCGGGGCGGGCAGCCGCTTTGCCAGGGGGATCAGCGGCGGCAGCGACTCCGGCGGCTGGCCGAGGAAGATCCGGCGCACGACCCGCTCGGCGGCCAGACCGTCGTCGAACTCGCAGAACCGGGCCCGGAACGCGGCCCGCAGCCGGGTGGACTCCGGGCTCCGGTACGCGCCCTCGCGGAAGATCCGGGCCAGCTCCTTGGGGGTGCGGGCGACCGGGCCCGGCGGCTCGGCCATCAGGTCGAAGCAGACGCCCCTGGTCTCCCGGTAGACCTCCCAGTCGTCGGCGTACACGACGATCGGCCGGTCCAGGTTGGCGTAGTCGAACATGATGGAGGAGTAGTCGGTGATCAGCGCGTCCGCCGCGAGGCACACGTCCTCGGCGGAGCGGTGCGCGGTCACATCGATGACCCGGCCGCTGCCCGCGGGGACCCCCTGGTCGTAGAAGTAGTGCGCGCGCAGCAGGACGACGACGTCCTCGCCGGCCTCCTCGCAGAACGCCTCCAGGTCGAGGGCGGGTTCGAAGCCGGTGCGGTGGTCGCGGTGGGTGGGGGCGTACAGCACGGCCGTCGTGCCGTCCGGAACGCCCAGGGCGCGGCGGGCCCGGACCACGTCGTGCGGGGACGCCGCGTAGTAGACGTCGTTGCGCGGATAGCCGTACTCCAGCGCCTCGTACGAGCCGGGGAAGGCGCGCTCCCAGGTCTGGGTGGAGTGGCGGTTGGCGGACAGGTTGTAGTCCCAGCGGTCCACCCGGCCGAGCAGCCTGGCGAAGCTGCCGGTGCGTGCCGCGACCACCGGGTACGTCGACTGGTCGACGCCCATCTTCTTCAGCGGGGTGCCGTGCTGGGTCTGCAGGTGCACGCTGCCGGGCCGTTTCACGACCCCTTCGGCGAAGTTGGCGTTGTTCACCAGGTACTTGGCGCGGGCCAGCAGCTGCCAGTAGCGGCGGCTGCCGATCACCGCGTACTCCACGTCCTCGGGCACGGCGTGCTCCTGGCCGGCCTCGACCAGGAACACCGAGCGCAGCCACGGGGCGAGCTGGCGGGCCGCGGCGTGGATGGCGGCCGGGTTGCAGGTGTAGCCGCGGCCCCAGTAGGCGCAGAACACGGCGAGGTTCTCGTCCAGCGGGCGGCGCAGGTCGAGGGCGTAGCGCAGCCGGGTGAGCGGCAGCCGGGGCCGGGGCAGCCGTCCGGCGGCCCGGTTCGCCCCGCGCAGCGCCCGGAACGCGGTGTACGCGCCGGCCGCCAGGAGCCGGTGCTGCACCCCGAGGCTCCCGCCCGGCGTCCGGAACCCGGCCGGGCGGTGGGCGCGGTACAGGGAGCCCGCCCGCCGGAAGAACGCCCGGTGCCCGGACGGCAGCCGCCGCGGCCGCGCGGCCGTCCTCAGCACGGCCTCGAAGAGCTGCCCGAACAGCGGCCGCGCCCGGTTCTCCGGGAGCCCGGCGGCGCGCGCACGCGTCAGCACCAGCTCGACCTGGTCGAGGAGTTCGTGCTGGTGCGCGCCCGGCAGGTTCAGCCGGCCGCCCTGCCGGCGCAGCCGGTGCCGTACGGCCACCGACCGCAGCACCGCGAGGCGTTCGGCGGCGATGCCGGCCGGTCCGCTCCAGCCGACGTCCGTGAAGTGGCCGGCGGGGAACTTCAGCCGGGCGTCGGTGACAAAGGCGCGGCGCCAGACGGCGCTCCACGCCGGCAGCGCCACCCCGGTCAGCGCGGGCGCCTCGGCCGGGGCGAAGGCGCCCCGCGGAGCGCCCGCCAGCAGCGCCGCGGCCGGGTTCGCCGGCTCGCCCTCCCACCAGGGCACCCGCTCGTGCTCGAAATACAGCACGTCGACGTCACCGGTCTCGGCCAGCCGTGCCGCCAGCCGCGCCAGCGCGCCCGGCACCAGCACGTCGTCGCCGTCCAGGAACAGCAGGTAGGTGCCCCGGGCCGCCCGCATCCCGGCGTTGCGGGCCCCGCTCAGCCCGGCGGACGGCGGTGAGTGCACCGGGGCCACCCGGGAGTCCCGCTCGGCGTGCCCGGCGGCGACCGCGGCGGCCGGGGCGTCGGGTCCGTCGCAGACCGGGATCAGCTCCAGGTCGCCGAAGGACTGGGCGAGGACCGAGTCCAGCGCCTGGGACAGCCGGCCGGCGACCCCGTGGGACGGGACGATGATGCTGAAGCGGGGCATGCTGCTCTTTCTCAGGTGTCCATGCGGCCCGGCCTCCCCGCGGGTCGCCAGGTGGACGGCCGCGACGGAGTGGGCCGCGAGGTGTTGGGGGGCATGAGGGAACTCCCTGGAAGGCAAACGGCGGTCAGCGGCCCTCGGTGACGGGCAGATGGCCGGAAGGTTGCGGAACGGTGGCCAACGGGGAGTCGGTGCGTTCCGAGGCCGCCGACGGGACGGGGCGCCGCTCGGCGAGCGGGACGAACTCCGGCAGGCCGTCCCGTTCGCCGAGCACCACGTGCCGGACGACCCGCTCGGCGGCGCGTCCGTCGTCGTACCGGCAGAACCGCTCGCGGAACGCGGCCCGCAGCTCCGCGGAGCGCGAACCCCGCCAGTGGCCGTCCGCGAAGATGTCGATCAGCTCGTCCTCGCTGCGGGCGACCGCGCCCGGCGGAGCGGCGCGCAGGTCGAAGTAGGTGCCCCGGCAGGCCTGGTAGGCGTCCCAGTCCTCGGTGTGCACCACGATCGGCCGGTCCAGGTTCGCGTAGTCGAACATGAGGGAGGAGTAGTCGGTGATCAGCGCGTCCGAGGCCAGGCACAGGGACTCCACGCTCGGGTGGTCGCTGACGTCGATCACCCGGGCCCCGGCCGCGAGCGGGCCGCCGTGCCAGTAGTGGGCGCGGGCCAGGACCACGAAGCGCGGACCGAGCCGGCGCACGATCCGCTCCAGGTCGAGCGCGGGCCGCTGGGTGCGCCGGTAGTCGCGGTGGGTGGGCGCGTACAGCAGGGCGACGGCGCCCTCGGGGACGCCCAGCGACTCCCGGATCCGGATCACGTCGGCGGACGTGGCGTGCTGGAAGACGTCGTTGCGGGGACTGCCGTACTCCAGGGTGGTGTAGCGGCCGGGGTAGACGCGCTCCCAGGTCAGGGTGGTGTGGCGGTTGGCGGACAGCAGGTAGTCCCACTTGCCGACACCGCGCAGCAGCTCCTCGAAGTCCATGCCGGCGCCGGCCGCCGGGTGTTCCTGGAGGTCCAGGCCCATGTGCTTGAGCGGGGTGCCGTGCTGGGTCTGCACGAACACCTGGCCGGGGCGCTTGCGCAGCCGCCGGTCGAAGTTGACGTTGTTGACCAGGTACGTGGAGCGGGCCAGCGCGGTCCAGTAGCCGAAGGTGCCCGGACGCAGCCGGCGCGGGCCCGGCGGCACGGTGTGCTGGTGCTCGGGACGGGCGATCCAGGCGGTGCGGATGTGCGGGGCGTGGTCGCGGAACGCCGCCTCCAGCGCGCCCGGGTTGCAGGCGTGGCCGCGGTGCCAGTAGGCGGCGAAGACCGCGCGGTCGGCGCGCAGCGGGAGCCGCAGCTGGATGCGGTAGTGCAGCTGGAGGAGGGCCGAGCGCAGGGCGCGGGCGGACTTCACGGCCGCCTTCGCCGTGCGGCGGCCGGCGGCCTGCGTCAGCTGGAGGGCGTGGTAGGTGCGGTGCAGGCCGTAGTGGACCAGGCCGTGCCGCAGCCGGGTGCGCCAGGGGAGCGGGCCGCCCTCGGTCCGGTACCGGCGGTAGTGCGCGCGGGCCCTGCGCAGGAACTCGGCCCGGCTGCCGCGGGGCAGCCGCTCCCGCCGGGTGAACACCGTCGAGAGGTGGTCGATCATCCGCCGGAACAGCACCGGCCGCCAGTGCGCCAGTTCGGGCCGCTCGTCGAGGAAGGCGAAGACCCGGTCGTACTGGTCGAAGATGTCGAAGTGGCCGCGGCTGGCGGTGGAGAGGATGCTGCCGTGCCGCCGCTGCCGGTAGTGCACGCAGACCCGGTCCAGGGTCGCGATCGTCCCGGCGGCCATCAGCACCGGGTAGGTCCACGGGGTGTCCTCGTAGTAGCCGGGCGGGAAGGCGAAGCCGTGCTCGGCCACGAACTCCCGCCGGTACGCCTTGTTCCACGCCACCATCAGCACGCGCAGGAGACCCGGCCGGTCCCGGAGGGTGAAGGGCGCCGGGCCCTCCTCGGTCAGGTGCCGTGCCTGCTTGTTGCGTTCCGCACGGCCGGTCCAGAAGGTCCGCGCGTAGTCGTGGACCAGCACGTCCGGCTCGCCGGTCTCCTTGATCCGGTCGGCGACGGCCCGCAGCGCATCGGGGGTCAGCGTGTCGTCGCTGTCCAGGAAGAGCAGGTAGTCGCCGCGCGCCAGCTCCATCCCGGCGTTGCGGGCGCCCCCCAGGCCCCGGTTCTCCGCCAGGTGCACGGGCCGCACCCGGGCGTCGCGGGCCGCGTACTCGTCGATGATCGCGCCGCAGGCGTCCGGCGAGCGGTCGTCGACGACGATCAGTTCCAGATCGGGATACGACTGCGAGAGCACCGAGTCCAGGCACTCGGACAGGTACGCCTGGACCCGGTACGCGGGGACGATGACACTGAACCTGGGCAACGGGCATCCAACGGTCGGCGCGGGCGTTCTGCCCGGGAACGGCCAATGGAGTGATCCGGTTACGGTTCGCTAGGTCATCCGGGTTACGTTCCGTGAACGGCGAAGGGCGAGCCGGTGGACGGCCCGCCCTTCCCTGACGCTTCCCGTGTGCTTATTTGACCGCGCCCGCCATCACCCCGGTGACGAACTGCCGCTGGAAGGCGAAGAACACCGCCAGCGGGATCACCATCGAGATGAAGGCGCCGGGCGCCAGGACGTCCACGTTGTTGCCGAACTGGCGGACCTGGGTCTGGAGCGCCACCGTGATCGGCTGGGTGCCCGACTTGGTGAACACCAGCGCCACCAGCATGTCGTTCCACACCCACAGGAACTGGAAGATGCCCAGGCTCGCGATGGCCGGCCCGCCCAGCGGCATCACCACCCGGGTGAACAGGCGCAGTTCACCGGCGCCGTCCAGACGGGCCGCCTCCAGCAGCTCCCGCGGGATCTCCGCGAAGAAGTTCCGCAGCAGGAACACCGCGAACGGCAGCCCGAAACCGACGTGGAAGAGCACCACCCCGAGGATCGTCCCGAACAGCCCTATCTTGCCGAAGAGTTCGGCGATCGGGATCAGTGCGACCTGGACCGGCACGACCAGCAGGCTGACCACGGTCAGGAACCACCAGTCCCGGCCGGGGAACTCCATCCACGCGAACGCGTACCCGGCCAGCGCCCCGATGACCACGACCAGGACGGTCGCCGGGACGGTGATCAGGACCGTGTTCCACAGCGAATGGGTGATGTCGCCGTTCTCCAGGAGGTTGCGGTAACTCCCGAAGGTGAGCTGGGACGGCTTGGCGAACACCTGCCACCAGCCACTCGCGCTCATGTCCTCCGGGGAGCGCAGCGAGGAGGCGAGCAGCCCGATCGTCGGCACCAGCCAGAACAGCGCGACGACGATCAGGAAGAACCGCACCAGACCGCCGTTGATCTTCTCCAGCAGCCAGCTCATCGCCGTTCCTCCCGCCTGAGCCTGCGGACGTTGAACCACATCACCGGGATCACGAGCAGCAGCAGGAACACCGCGATCGCGCTCGCGATGCCCGGCTGGCCCTCGGAGAAGCCCTTGCGGTACAGCTCCAGGGCGAGCACGTTCGCGTCGTCCTGCGAGGAGCCCGGCGCGATGATGTACACGAGGTCGAACACCTTCAGCACGTTGATCATCAGGGTCACCGTGACCACCGCGAGGACGGGTGCGAGGAGCGGCACGGTGACCTTGCGGAACACCTGCCACTCGGTCGCCCCGTCCACCCGCGCCGCCTCCAGCAGCTCCCGGGGCACACCGGCCAGCCCGGCCGCGATCAGCACCATCGCGAAACCGGCCCACATCCAGATGTACGACCCGATGATGGCGGGCGTGACCAGGGACGGGCCGAGCCAGTCGACCCCGTTGTAGGGCTGCTTGAAGTTGCTCGCGGGCAGCCGCAGCACCGCCCCGTCGGCGGCGGCGGGCAGCGTGAAGGTGCCGTCGGCCGCCGCCTCGGCGGACGCCACCACCGTGCCGTCCTTCACCGCCTCGACGCGCATGCCGTCGTAGCCGAGTTCGGACGGGTCGGGGGCGCCGAGCCTGCCGACGCCCTTGCCGCGCGTGAAGTCCTGCCAGGTGCTGCCGGTGACCTTCCCCGGGTCGGACACCGCCGCCACGGCCGGTTTCGCCCCGTCGGGCATCTGGTCGGGGGCGACGCCGACCAGCGGGAGGGAGACGGGCTGCCCGGCGTGGACGGCCGCCGTGGTGACGAAGCCGCCCTGGTCGGGCTTGAGCGGCGACTCCCGGCCCGGGTGGGCGTTCGGGAACGCCGAGGACCGGGCGAAAGTGTCGTGGACGCCGACCCAGACCGCGTTGGCGACGCCCTTGTCCGGGTCCTGGTCGTAGACGAGCCGGAAGATGATCCCGGCGGCCAGCATCGAGATCGCCATCGGCATGAAGACGACCAGCTTGAACGCCGTGCCCCAGCGGATCCGTTCGGTCAGCACCGCGAAGACCAGACCGAGGGCGGTGGAGAGCGTCGGCGCGAACACCACCCAGATGATGTTGTTCTTCAGGGCGGTCCTGATGCCGTCGTCCGTGAAGATCGCCTTGTAGTTGTCGAAGCCGGCGAAACCGTCGCCGTTCGCGTTGTAGAAGCTGCGGATCAGCGAGTACCCGATCGGGTAGACCACGAGCGCGCCCAGCAGCACCAGGGCCGGCAGCAGGAAGAGGAACGCCACCGTCCGGCGGGTGCCGGTCACGCTCTTGCGGCGGCCCGGTGGAGCGGGGGCCGTCGTCGCGGGTGCGGCCATCGCCGGGTCAGCTTCCGCTGCCGTAGGCGGCCGCCGCGTCCTTCTCCAGCTTGGCCTGCGTGCCCGCCACGTCCTTCGGGTTCTTCAGGAAGTCCTGCAGGTCCTTCCACTCGCCCTTGCCCGGGGTGCCGCCGAACGCCTGCGGGGCCTGGTCGGACATGTCGAAACGGAAGTCGTCGCCGGACGCGATCAGGGACTTGGCGATCGTGCGCTGCACCTCGTTCGGGTAGGCCGAGTTCGCCACGCTCTTGTTCGGCGAGAGGTAGCCGCCGAGCTTCGCCTGGATCGTCGCCGCGTCCGGGGAGGCCAGGAAGGTCGCGAGCGCCTGGGCGCCCTTGGAGTCCTTGAAGACGACGGCCGCGTCACCGCCGGAGACCACGGGCGCGGCGGAGCCGACCGCCGGGAACGGGAACACCTTGGCGTCGGTGCCCACCTTCGCCTTGGTCTCACCGATGTTGACCTGCACGAAGTCGCCCTCGTAGACCATCCCCGCCTTCGGCTGGTCGCCGCCGGTGAAGGTCTGGGTGACCGAGGCGGGGAACTCCGTCTGCAGCGCGCCGTCGGCGTCGCCCGCCACGTACCCCTTCTTGCCCCAGATCTGGGCGAGCGTGGTCAGCGCCTGCTTCACCGACGGGTCGGTCCACTTGATCTTGTGCTGGGCGAGCTGGTCGTACTTCTCCGGGCCCGCCTGGGAGAGGTAGACGTTCTCGAACCAGTCGGTCAGCGTCCAGCCGTCGGCGCCGCCGACCGAGAACGGCGTGACACCCGAGTCGTACACCGTCTGCGCGGTCGTCAGCAGGTCCTGCCAGCTCTTGGGTTCCTTGGCGCCCGCGTTCTCGAAGACCGTGGTGTTGTACCAGATCAGCGACTTGTTGGCGGCCTTGTAGTAGACGCCGTACTGCTTGCCGCCGACCGTGCCGATGTCCTGCCAGCCCTGCGAGTAGTTCTTCCGCACCTCCTTCAGCGCGTCCGCGCCGAGCGGTTTCGCCCAGCCCTTCTGCACGGCCTGCTTGATCGCTCCGGGCTGCGGCAGCAGCGCGATGTCCGGCGGCTGGCCGCCCGCGATCTTCGAGCCGAGGAAGTTGATGATCGGGTCCTGGGCGGGCACGAAGGTGACCTTCGCGCCGGTGCGCTTCTCGAACTCCGCGAGTACCTGCTTGAAGTTCTTCTGCTCCTGCCCGGTCCAGACGGCGGCCACCTCCAGTGTGGTGCCGTCCAGTTTCGGGAGACTGAGGGTGGAGCCGGGGGTACCGGCACCGCCCTTGGAGCCGTCGTCGTCCTTCTTGTCGCCGCTTCCTCCGCACGCGGTGAGCACGAGGGCTCCCGAGAGGAGGGCGGCGAGCGTCGTGAGGGCCCTGCCGGTCCGGATGGTGCTGCTCATGGCGCGCATCACTTCCCCGTTCGTCGTTCCTCGTTGAACGTCGGAACTCTGTTCCGTGCGCTCCGGTGTACGCGGGGGCCGCCGGTGCGGCAAGGGTGCCTACAGGTGAGGGCCGGGGATCGTGATGGCCTCGTGATCAGCGGGCCGGGGCACCGCCGCTCACAGCAGGGAGGGCACCTCCGCCGCCGAGACCTCGCGCGCCGCCCGCTCCACCGCGCTCGCCAACAGGGCAAGGTCCGTGGGCCCGTTGCCCAGCTCCCGCACCGGGCGGCGGGTCGGAGGGTCGCCCATGCGGGGCCAGTCGAGGGCGACGACCGTGGGGCGCTGGGTCGCCGTGCGCGGGATGCGGCCGGTGACCCGGCCCGCCTGGAAGGCCGTGACCCGGCCGTCCGGTGAGGTCAGACGGCCGCGGCCCGGGGCCGGTTCGTCGGGTCCCGCGGCCGGCGGGTCCAGGGTGACGCGCAGGGTGGCCCGCCGGGCCGGTTCCGTCTCCGCCGTACGGCCGCCCGCACCGGACGCCGCGATCAGGTGGACGCCGAGCCGGTAGCCCTCCTTCGCCACCGCCTCCAGCGCCCGCATCACCGAACCGGCGGCCGGCCGGCCCGGTGAGCCGAGGGCGGGGGAGACCAGCGCGTCCAGGTCGTCGACCACGACGACCAGGCGCGGCAACGGCGGTGGCACCTCGGTGCGGCTGCGGGCGGCGGCTGCGGCCGACGGGCGCAGCCGGATCGTCGAGCTGGGCGGTGCCTCGATGTCGGCGGCACCCGAGGCGGCGGGACGGCCGCGCTGGGGGACGATCCGGCCCGAGATCTCCCGCTGGGCGTGCCACTCGGCGAAGTCGGAGCGGCCGAGCAGCTCCGAGCGCCGCTTCAGCTCCGCGCTCAGCGACTGCGCCAGCTCCCGCATCCGCACCGGGTCGTTGACCGACAGGTGGGTCGTCACGTGCGGTATGTCGGTGCACACCCGCAGGCCCTCGCTAAGACCCGCGCCCGCCCCGGTGCCGACGCCGTCGCGGCCGTCGATCAGGACGATCCCGAGCCGGTCGGGACGCTCGGCGGCGGCCAGCGAGGCGACCAGCGCGCGCAGCAGCTCGGTACGGCCGCTGCCGGACGGGCCCTCGACCAGCAGGTGCGGTCCCTCGGCGACCAGGTCGGCGCCGAGCGGGCCGCGCGGTCCGGCGCCGAGCACCGTCCGGGCCCGGCCGCCGAGCGACTCGGCGTCGTCGGCGGCGTCCGCCCAACGGGCCATCAGCGACGCCGGGGTGGCCCGCGCCAGCCCCAACTCGTCGAGCAGACGGGCGGACTGCGGGAGCGGGGCGGCCACCCGGCTGTGCCGGTCGCCGGCCGGGCCGTCGGGGCGCAGCGGTGCCAGAGCCCGCGCGAACCGCTCGGCCCAGGCGGCGGAGACCGCGTCCACCGCGGCCAGGGTGCCGGGCCCGAGCGGGCCCGCCGCGTCGGTACGGGCCACCCGCAGCAGGTGCAGTGCCGTCGCCACGTCCCCGCTGAGCAGGGCCACGGCCCCGCACTCCCGGAACGTCGGCGTCACCGCGCACGCGGACTCGTAGGTCCGGGCGACCGGTGAGGTGGGCGAGGCGGGGGCCGTCTCCGCCAGGCAGATCACGTGCACTCCGGCGCGCGGCCCGGCGACGGCCAGCCGCGCCACCGCGTCACGCAGCGCGGAGCCGCCGGGATCGCCGTCCACCACGACGACCGTGTACGGCCCCGGGAAGCCGCCGTCGTGCGCGTCGAGGCCTTCGCGGGCCCAGGAGGGGCGGTGCGCGGCGTCGGCGGCCGCGGTGCCGGTGCCCGCGCCGGACAGGTCCGGGCGGTCGGACGGGGTGGCGGGCCGGCGGGGCGCCGACAGGTCCTCCACCCGGCGGAGCAGCTCCTCCACGCGGGCGGCGGCCTGCTCGCGGTCGTAGGCGAGCAGGAGCCGGCAGTCCTGGCCGTGTCCGGGGCGCACGTGCGGCAGCCAGCCGAGCCAGGCCCACTCCGCCGCGCGCTCCTCCACGGGCCGGGACCGGTCCGCGCTGATCAGCACGATCTCCAGCAGGTCGGGGGAGTGCAGCGCGGCGAGCTGGGCCAGGACCGCGCGGGCGAGACCGGTGAGCCGGGTGCGCGGGCCCGCGAGACCGAGAGCACCGGCCTCGCGCAGGTCGGCGGTGACCGGCACGGCGGGAAGCAGTTCTGGGCCGTCGAGCGTGGGGCGGTCCGCGGTGCCGAGCCGGACCGTGAGCGCTTCCGGGTGACCGGGGCCGCGCTCCCAGAGGCGGGGGCCGGGGCCGAGCGCGGTCAGCAGCAGGGCGGCCGGATCCGGCCAGGTCTCCGGCTGGGCCGGACGCTCGGCCGGCGCGGTGGTGCCGGTCTCGGCGGCGGGCTCGTCGTCGGCGTCCGGCAGCGGCTCGGTGCGGCCGCCGGCCAGCCGCCGTGCCCAGGCGCCGAGCCCGCGTCTGCGGGTGCCGGGCAGGGCGGGGGCGTCGGTGCCGCGGAGCGGGGTGCCCTTGCGGCCGGCGGCGGGGTCCTCAAAGGCCTCGCCGTCCGCCGCCGCGCCGGGGCCGCCGAGAACGCCGGCGCGGCCTGCGTGGGTGTCGCCGGAGCGTGCGGCCGGGCCGGGGGCGTGGTCCGTGGGGTGCCGCGGGTCGCCGGGGTGCCGTGCGGCTTCGGAGCCGTCGCGCGGGCCGGGCAGCCGGCCGTGACCGGCGGCCTGCGAGGTGTCGTACCGGCCGGGTCCGGCCGCCGGGAACGGCTCCTGCCCCGGTCCCGCCGCCGAGGCGGACGCGGGCCCGGTACCGGCCCGCGGCCCGCCGTCCCGGCCCGCTCCGGCCGCCGTGCCGCGGGCGGCGGCGGGCAGCCCGCCGTGGCTCTCGATCCGCGGTGCCTCGCCCTGCGCGGGCACCACGTGCGGCTCCGCGGGCGCGTGCGGCCGGCCCGCCGCCGGGCCCGCGGCGCCCCAGCCCGCCGTGCCGTAGCCGTGGTGGGTGCGGCCGGCCGGACCGCCGGGTGCCGCCGGGTGCACGGAGCCCGCGGGACCGCCGCCCGGGTCGTCCGGGTCCAGGTCGTCCAGGAGCACCCGGACGCAGCCCTCCCCGTCCGGTGCGGTCTCCACCCGGGCCCCCGGTCCGCCGGACGGCGTAAGCCGCAGGGCCGATTCCCCGATGCGCAGGAGCGCTCCCGGGACGAGCCGGACCGGGCGGTCGGTGACCCGGGTGCCGTCCAGGGCCGTGCCGTTCGTCGAGTTCAGGTCGGCGACCAGGACGTGGCCGTCGGCGCCGACCGTGACCGCGCAGTGCAGGCGGGAGACGTCCGGGTCGTCGAGCGGGACGTCGGCGTCGGCGGAACGGCCGACGGTGATCCGGCCGCCGTGCAGGAGGTGCACCCCGCCCGCGTCAGGACCGGCGATCACGCGCAGCTGGGCCGGGGCGTCGTCCAGCTCGGGATGCGGTTCGGGGGCCGCGGGCGCGCCCAGGGCCAGCACGGCGCCGTCGACCAGCGGGGGCTCGCCGAGGATCCGATGGCGGGCGTCCAGCCGCTCCGCTCCCGCGTACAGCACGACCGGGGCGCCGCCGGACTCCCGGCCGCCCACGCCGCCGTCACCGGTGACCGCCGAGGCCAGCGCGGAGGCCACCGCCGCCAGATCCGTGCCCGCGGGGGCCGTCACCAGCACGTCCCGGCTCACGGTCCGGCCCCGCTGCGCGGCAGGGCCCAGCGGGTCTACGACGGTCAGCCGGATCTGCATCGCCGTCAGCGGTCCCTTCTGCGCGGGCGCGGAATTCCCCCCACCGCCACGAGCACGTCGGCCAGTTCTGCTGTCGCACGCATCCTCGCACCTGCCACTGACAACACGCCCACGTCCCGATGGTAAGTGATCTTGATTGGTCAGCTCTGCCCCCAAAAGTGCCTGACCGATACTGCGCGGACGATCACTTGAGATCGGTCACGTCCCGTCCCGGCAACCGACGGACCGAAGCGAGCGTCTTTCATCGAACAAGTGCGGGAACGCCAACGTATGGGGATACGTCCGGAACACTCGTCGACCGCGCGCCGGGCGAGGGAAAGCACAGCCGGACGACAGCCCGGTGTCCGGGGCCACGGCACTAGAGTGGGTCGGACACGAGAACCGGACACACCAGCAAGCAGCAGGGAGCGGATGACGTGCGGCCGGTAGGCAGCAAGTACCTCCTGGAGGAGCCGCTCGGACGCGGCGCCACCGGTACCGTCTGGCGTGCCCGCCAGCGGGAGACCGCGGGCGCCGAGGCGGCCGTGCCCGGCCAGCCCGGCGAGACCGTCGCGATCAAGGTCCTCAAGGAAGAGCTCGCGAGCGACCCCGACATCGTGATGCGGTTCCTGCGGGAGCGCTCCGTGCTGCTCCGGCTGACCCATCCGAACATCGTCCGGGTCCGCGACCTGGTCGTCGAGGGCGACCTGCTGGCCCTGGTCATGGACCTCGTCGAGGGCCCCGACCTGCACCGGTACCTGCGCGAGAACGGCCCCTTCACGCCGGTCGCCGCCGCGCTGCTGACCGCGCAGATCGCCGACGCGCTCGCCGCCAGCCACGCCGACGGCGTCGTGCACCGCGACCTGAAGCCCGCCAACGTGCTGCTCCAGCAGTACGACGGCCGGATGCACCCGCTGCTGACCGACTTCGGCATCGCCCGGCTCGCCGACTCCCCGGGCCTGACCCGCACCCACGAGTTCGTCGGCACGCCCGCGTACGTGGCGCCGGAGTCCGCCGAGGGCCGCCCGCAGACCTCCGCCGTCGACGTCTACGGCGCCGGCATCCTGCTGTACGAGCTGGTCACCGGCCGTCCGCCGTTCTCCGGCGGCAGCGCCCTCGAAGTCCTCCACCAGCACCTCAGCGCCGAGCCGCGCCGACCGTCCACCGTCCCCGACCCGCTGTGGACGCTCATAGAGCGCTGCCTGCGCAAGAACCCCGACGACCGGCCCAGCGCCGAGAACCTCGCCCGCGGCCTGCGGGTCGTCGCCGAGGGCATCGGCGTGCACGCGAACTCCGCGCAGATCGCCGCCGCCGAGGGAGTCGGCGCGCTGCTGGCCCCCGACCCGGCGCCGACCGCCGTGCCGGGATCGGCCGACCCCACCCAGGTGCTGCCGAACACCGGCGGCCCCGGCGGTTCGTACGACCCGAACGCGGTGACCAGCTTCCTCCCGCACACCGGCGGACCGGCGGGCGCCGCCGACCCGACCGCCGTGCTGCCCAACACCGGCGCCCCCGACCCGACGGCCGTCATGCCCCCCGTGCCGCAGGGGCAGCCGCAGCCGGAGCAGCCGCACCCCTGGCAGACCCAGCTCCGCGCGGCCCGCGACCGCAACGAGCAGACGCAGATCCAGTACCTCGACCCGAACGAGGACCCGCTGCGCCGCCGCCCGCAGCGCCAGGTGGCCCGGCCGCAGGACCAGCCGCGCCAGGCCCCGCAGCAGCAGCCGGTGCGCCGGCCGCAGCCGCGCGGGCAGCAGGACGGCGGATACGGCCGGCAGCAGCCCGCCGGGTACGGGCACCAGCCGCAGCAGTACGCACCGCAGCAGCAGCCCCAGCGCCCGCAGCAGCGCTACGCGCCCCCGGCCGCCCCCGCCGAGCCGCAGCGGGCCCCGCGCGAGCCGCGGCAGCGCAGCGCCAACCCGATGAAGATCCCCGGGCTCGGCTGCCTCAAGGGCTGCCTGTTCATGGTCGTCATCCTGTTCGTCGCGGGCTGGCTGATCTGGGACCTGACCCCGCTGCACACCTGGGTCGGCGAGGGCCGGGGCTACTGGCAGCAGCTGAAGGACTGGTCGAAGGCGGTCGGCGACTTCTTCGACAGCGTGGGCGCCGGCAACTGACCGCGAGTTTGGTTATTTGTCGACATCCGGCGGGTGATTTCCGCCTCCCTGGTGAAGGTTGGCTCTTCGGACGCGTACTTTTATCGGCAACACGCGTCTGTAGGAGCAGCCTTGGCACGGAAGATCGGCAGCCGGTACACCGCCAACCAGATCCTGGGGCGGGGCAGCGCCGGCACGGTGTGGCTGGGCGAGGGGCCGGACGGGCCCGTCGCCATCAAGCTGCTGCGTGAGGACCTCGCGTCCGACGAGGAGCTGGTGGGCCGCTTCGTCCAGGAGCGCACGGCCCTGCTGGGCCTCGACCACCCCCACGTGGTCTCCGTCCGCGACCTCGTCGTCGACGGCAACGACCTCGCCCTCGTCATGGACCTGGTCCGCGGCACCGACCTGCGCACCCGCCTGGAGCGCGAGCGGCGCCTGTCGCCCGAGGCCGCAGTGGCGATCGTCGCGGACGTCGCCGACGGACTGGCCGCGGCGCACGCGGCGGGCGTCGTCCACCGGGACGTCAAGCCGGAGAACGTCCTGCTCGACATGCAGGGCCCGCTCGGCCCCGGCGGCGCCCACCCGGCCCTGCTGACCGACTTCGGCGTGGCCAAGCTGATCGACTCCCCGAAGCGGACCCGCGCCACGAAGATCATCGGGACGCCGGACTACCTGGCACCGGAGATCGTCGAGGGCCTGCCGCCCCGGGCCTCCGTCGACATCTACGCCCTCGCGACGGTCCTGTACGAGCTCCTCGCGGGCTTCACCCCGTTCGGCGGCGGCCACCCCGGCGCCGTCCTGCGCCGGCACGTGACCGAGACCGTCGTCCCCCTGCCCGGCATCCCCGAGGAGCTCTGGCAGCTGCTCGTGCAGTGCCTGGCCAAGGCGCCGGCCTCCCGGCTGCGCGCCTCCGAGCTGGGCGCGCGGCTGCGCGAGCAGCTGCCGACGCTGGCGGGCATGCCGCCGCTGGACGTCGACGAACCGGAGAGCGAGGCGCAGCCGGAGGAGGCCGCCGAGGAGACGTCCGCCGCCCCGGCCGCCGAGGAGCAGCGGACCCGGCGCCGCGGGGCCGTCTCCCTGGTGCCGGGCGCCAAGCCGGACTCCAACCGGGACACCCACACGTCGATGCGGGTGCCGGGGCCGGACGAGCTGGCGGGCGGCGCCCGCGGCACCGCGAGGGCCCCGAGGGCGTCCGGGGCGCCGCGGCCCGGCTCGGCCCGGCACAAGGCGGCGGCCCGGCGGCGCCGGGTGACGCTGGGCGTGGCCGGTGCGGTGCTGGCCGCCGCGGTGGGCGTCGGCGCCTGGCTCGCCACCTCCGGGGACGACGCCCCGCCCCAGGACACCCACAGCACGTCGGCCCCCTGACGTCACCGGCCCGGCGCTGTGCACCGGGCGGAGCCGTTACGCTGGGAGGCGTGGCAGTCGTCGATGTATCCGAAGAGCTCAAGTCCCTCTCCTCGACCATGGAGTCGATCGAGGCCGTTCTGGACCTCGACAAGCTGAGGGCAGACATCGCCGTGCTCGAGGAGCAGGCGGCCGCGCCGTCCCTGTGGGACAACCCGGACGAGGCGCAGAAGATCACCAGCAGGCTCTCCCACCTCCAGGCCGAGGTCAGGAAGGCGGAGGCGCTGCGCGGGCGGATCGACGATCTCGCGGTGCTGTTCGAGATGGCCGAGGAGGAGGACGACCCGGACACCCGTGCCGAGGCCGACTCCGAGCTGGCCGCCGTCAAGAAGGCGCTGGACGAGATGGAAGTGCGGACGCTGCTCAGCGGGGAGTACGACTCCCGCGAGGCGCTCGTGAACATCCGCGCCGAGGCGGGTGGCGTGGACGCCGCCGACTTCGCCGAGAAGCTGCAGCGGATGTACCTGCGCTGGGCGGAGCAGAAGGGCTACAAGACCGAGGTCTACGAGACGTCGTACGCGGAAGAGGCCGGCATCAAGTCGACCACCTTCGCCGTGCAGGTGCCGTACGCCTACGGGACGCTCTCGGTCGAGCAGGGCACCCACCGCCTGGTGCGGATCTCGCCCTACGACAACCAGGGCCGCCGCCAGACCTCCTTCGCGGGCGTGGAGGTCCTCCCCGTCGTGGAGACGACCGACCACATCGAGATCGACGAGTCCGAGCTGCGGGTGGACGTGTACCGGTCCTCCGGGCCCGGCGGCCAGGGCGTCAACACCACCGACTCCGCGGTGCGCCTCACCCACATCCCCACCGGCATCGTCGTCTCCTGCCAGAACGAGCGGTCGCAGATCCAGAACAAGGCGACGGCCATGAACGTCCTCCAGGCCAAGCTCCTGGAGCGGCGCCGGCAGGAGGAACAGGCCAAGATGGATGCCCTCAAGGGCGACGGCGGCAACTCCTGGGGCAACCAGATGCGCTCGTACGTCCTTCACCCGTACCAGATGGTCAAGGACCTGCGGACGGAGTTCGAGGTCGGCAACCCCGAGGCCGTCTTCAACGGCGAGATCGACGGCTTCCTGGAGGCCGGAATTCGCTGGCGCAAGCAGCAGGAGAAGTAACTTTGTCGACTTGCCCATGGTGAGTCGGCCGATCCGAGAACTGCCGTCCCTGGGGCGGCAGTTCTCGTGTTTCCGGGCCGCCCCAAGGGGCGTCGCCAGGATTTACATCACACTCACAGACTTCAACTCCCGGCATTCGGCGCGCAACTGGACATCGCGCCCGCAACGGCCTTGACGTTGCTTTGAAAAATGGGAAGGGTGAAGCGTGGCATGCGTATCTCTGGGGCGCATGAGAACCGGGGGGCTGGCGCATCCGTAGCTACCTCCGTAGAGCACCGCCCCAGCGCCGCCCACCTGACATTCAGCTACTGGGGGTAGCAACCAGATGACCAAGAAGACACGGATCCGGGTCGCGCGGATAGCCGCCTGCGCCGTGATCGCCGCGGGCGCCTCGCTGACCGCCGCCGGCGCCGCCTCCGCCCTCTCCATCGGCGTCGAGGCCAACGAGGACGGTCTGACCGCCACCGTCAACACCGGTGACGACCCGACCGACGGTCCCACCGAGATCCCGACCGGCCCGGCCACCAGCGAGCCGCCCACGAGCGAGCCGCCGACCAGCGAGCCGCCCACCAGCGAGCCGCCGTCCGAGTCCTCCGAGCCCACGGACGAGCCGACCCAGCCGACCGACGAGCCCACCGAGCCGACGGACGAGCCCACCGACAACCCGACCGACGGCAGCGGCACGGGCGGCAACGGCGGCAGCAACGGTGGCGGCAACAACACCGGCACCGACGGCAACTCCGGCACCTCCGCGCAGGAGGAGGGCTCCTCGGCCCTCACCGACACCGGCTCCAACACCCAGACCCAGGGCGGCGGCGACCAGCTCGCCGAGACCGGTGCCGCGCAGACCGGCTTCCTGATCGTCGGTGCGGCCACCATGATCGCGGGCGGTATCGGCTTCCGCGTCCTGCCGCGCCTCATGGGCGGCCGCGGCGGCGCCGCGGCCTGACCGCGCGCGAGCGGTAGGCGGGCGCTCACGGAGCGTACGCGTGACGTACGACGAAGGGCCCGGAGCAGCGGCTCCGGGCCCTTCGGACGCTCTGCACTGCCGGCGGGCCGGCGGCGCCTGCGTGCCTCTGTGACGTTCGCTACGCGGTCTGATGCGCGAGCAGGGCCACGGCGGCGATCAGCACCGCCAGCAGCCCGATCAGCGCCATCGGGTTCAGTCCGCCCAGGAAGCTCTCCTGCTGCAGACGCTGGCGGTTGGCGCGGCACACGGGGCACCGGCCTTCGCTCACGGGCGCCGCGCAGTTCGCGCACACCAACCGGTCGTACGTCATGCGCTCGCCCTCCTTGCACCGGACCATCACCTGCACAACGCGCAGCGGAACGAGAACGTTCCCCCTCCACTGTGCCAGGTTCCCCAGGAAAGGGCGCGGCCGTCCGCGGACCTCGCCCCGGCGTTCCGGAAAGACCTCCCCGGAACAAAACCGCACAAGCCTCACCCAACCGTGACCGGCGCCTGCGCTTCCTCACCCGACTCGCGTATGGTCACGCTCATCTACCCCCGGCGACCCGTGGTGCATCCGTGATCCGATTCGACAATGTCTCCAAGGTCTACCCCAAGCAGACCCGCCCCGCACTCAGGGAAGTGTCCCTGGAAGTGGAGAAGGGCGAGTTCGTGTTCCTCGTGGGATCCTCCGGCTCGGGAAAGTCGACCTTCCTGCGGCTGATCCTCCGCGAGGAGCGGTGCAGCCACGGCCAGGTGCACGTCCTGGGCAAGGATCTGGCCCGTCTCTCCAACTGGAAGGTGCCGCAGATGCGCCGCCAGCTCGGGACGGTCTTCCAGGACTTCCGGCTGCTGCCCAACAAGACGGTCGCCGAGAACGTGGCCTTCGCCCAGGAGGTCATCGGCAAGTCCAAGGGCGAGATCCGCAAGTCCGTGCCCCAGGTGCTCGACCTCGTCGGGCTCGGCGGCAAGGAGGACCGGATGCCGGGCGAGCTGTCCGGCGGTGAGCAGCAGCGCGTGGCCATCGCGCGCGCCTTCGTGAACCGGCCCAAGCTGCTGATCGCGGACGAGCCCACCGGTAACCTCGACCCCCAGACCTCGGTCGGCATCATGAAGCTGCTCGACCGCATCAACCGCACCGGCACCACCGTGGTGATGGCCACCCACGACCAGAACATCGTGGACCAGATGCGCAAGCGCGTCATCGAGCTGGAGAAGGGTCTGCTCGTCCGCGACCAGGCCCGCGGCGTCTACGGCTACCAGCACTGAGGGAAAGGCATAACCCGAGGCCATGCGCGCCCAGTTCGTACTGTCGGAGATCGGAGTCGGTCTCCGACGCAATCTGACGATGACCTTCGCGGTCGTCGTCTCGGTCGCCCTGTCCCTGGCGCTCTTCGGTGGCTCGCTCCTGATGAGCGACCAGGTCAACACCATGAAGGGCTACTGGTACGACAAGGTCAACGTCTCGATCTTCCTCTGCAACAAGAGCGACGCCGAGTCCGACCCCCACTGCGCCAAGGGCGCCGTCACCGAGGACCAGAAGAAGCAGATCCAGTCGGACCTCGGCAAGATGACCTCGATCGTCGAGAAGGTCACCTACGAGTCCCAGGACCAGGCGTACAAGCACTACAAGGAGCAGTTCGGCGACTCCCCGCTGGCCGACTCCCTGACGCCGGACCAGATGCAGGAGTCGTACCGGATCAAGCTGAAGGACCCGCAGAAGTACCAGGTGGTCGCGACGGCGTTCGACGGCCGTGACGGCGTCCAGTCCGTGCAGGACCAGAAGGGCATCCTGGACAACCTGTTCGGTCTGCTCAACGGCATGAACTGGGCGGCCCGCATGGTCATGGCCCTGATGCTGGTCGTCGCCCTGATGCTGATCGTCAACACGGTGCGCGTCTCCGCCTTCAGCCGACGGCGCGAGACCGGCATCATGCGCCTGGTCGGCGCCTCCGGCTTCTACATCCAGGCCCCGTTCATCGCGGAGGCCGCCGTCGCCGGTCTGATCGGCGGCACGGTCGCCTGCGGATTCCTGGTGATCGCCCGGTACTTCATCATCGACCACGGCCTGGCGCTCTCCCAGAAGCTGAATCTGATCAACTTCATCGGCTGGGACGCGGTGTTGACCAAGCTCCCGCTGATCCTCGCAACAAGCCTTCTGATGCCCGCGCTTGCGGCGTTCTTCGCGCTGCGCAAGTACCTGAAGGTGTGACGCATGCCAAGAGGGCCGTACGGGCAAGCGTCCGTGCGGCCCTCTCGGCTTGTCCTAGACTCACCGGCATGTCAGGCCGAGAGCTGTTCTGTCAGCCCCGCCGGGTTCGCCGGGGGGCGGCTCTGACGTTGGTGTTCGCAGGGCTGTTGGTGACCGGGGCGGCCACCGGCGCGTTCCCCGATCCCGGGCAGGGCGACCGGAAGACGACGGGCGGAGCCCCCCGTGCGGCCGCGGGCCACGAGGACGTCACCCGGGCCGCCGCCGAGGCGATGGCCGACGGCAAGTCGCCCATGGAGGCGGCGGAACGGGCCGTGAGCCGCAGCGGCGACCGCTGGGCGGCGGTCTACTCCGAGGGCGAGTACCAGGAGTTCGAGGAAGCGCTCGACGGGCAGTACACCGGCGTGGGGCTCTGGGCCCGGCGGGAGCGCAGCGGCCGGATCGAGGTGACCAGGGTGCAGGCCGGGTCGCCCGCCGCCACCGCCGGCATCAGGAAGGGCGACCGGCTGCGCAGCGTCGACGGCTCGGACGTCGACGGGCGGCCCGTCACGGACGTCGTCTCCTTACTGCGCGGCGACGCCACCGACGCCCGCGCCGGTACGACCGTCACACTCGGTCTGGAACGCGGCACGCGCGCGTGGACCGAGACCCTGCGCCGGGCCCTGCTGTCCACCGACTCGGTGACCGTGCGCAAGCTGTCCGCCGGTATCACCGTCATCAAGGTCTCCGCCTTCACCCGGGGCTCCGGGGAACTCGTCCGCGACGCCGTACGGCAGGCCCCCGCCGACGCCGGGATCGTCCTCGACCTGCGGGGCAACTCCGGCGGCCTGGTCGGCGAGGCCGTCACCGCCGCCTCCGCCTTCCTGGACGGCGGCCTGGTCGCCACCTACGACGTGGACGGCGTCCAGCGCGCCCTGCACGCCGACCCCGGAGGCGACACCGCGCGTCCCCTGGTCGCCCTCGTCGACGGCGGCACGATGAGCGCGGCCGAGATGCTCACCGGCGCCCTCCAGGACCGCGGCCGCGCGGTCGTCCTCGGCTCCCGCACCTTCGGCAAGGGCTCCATCCAGATGCCGACCCGGCTGCCCGACGGCTCCGTCGCGGAACTCACCGTCGGCCACTACCGCACCCCCTCGGGCCACACCGTCGACGGCCGGGGCATCACCCCCGACCTGGAGGTCGGCACCGAAGCCCTGGAGCGGGCCGAGACGGTCCTCAGCGGCCTCGGCGACCCCTCGTAGCACAATCCGCTTCCCTCGCACCCCCTGTGTAGTGCGAAAATGGAGAGCACTATGGCCAAGGGAATGTACGTACCGAAAGAGTCCCAGCAGAAGCAGCAGGGGACGGCCGCCAAAGCCAGGGACGGCGAGAAGGGCGGCAAGCGCAAGATCGTCGCGCAGAACAAGAAGGCGCGGCACGACTACGCGATCATCGACACCTACGAGGCCGGCATCGTGCTGTCCGGCACCGAGGTGAAGTCGCTGCGTCAGGGCCGGACCTCGCTGACCGACGGCTTCGTGCAGATCGACGGGAACGAGGCGTGGCTGCACAACGCCCACATCCCCGAGTACAGCCAGGGCACCTGGACCAACCACTCGGTGCGCCGCAAGCGCAAGCTGCTGCTGCACCGCGAGGAGATCGACAAGCTGGAGGCCAAGTCCCAGGAGACGGGCCACACGATCGTGCCGCTCGCCATCTACTTCAAGGACGGCCGGGCCAAGGCGGAGATCGCGCTCGCCCGGGGCAAGAAGGAGTACGACAAGCGGCAGACCCTGCGCGCGCAGCAGGACCGGCGGGAGTCGGACCGGGCGATCGCGGCGGCGAAGCGGCGGCAGCGGGGCGCGTAGCGCGCGGGAATGCACTGGCACGCGTACCTGTTGATCACGTACAATGACACTGCACCTCACAGAGGGTGCGTGACCCCTCCTCGGAGGGATTGAAAAAACAACATGGGGATGATCGGTTTCGACAGCGGATGTTGAACCAGGGGAAGCGTGTCGAGGAAGCGGCAATGATCTCGTAAACCATATGTCGCAACCAATAATCGCCAATTCCAAGAGCGATTCCCAGTCCTTCGCCCTCGCTGCCTAATAAGCAGTGAGTGAAGGACCCTTAATGGGTGTCAGCCCGGGGGTGTTCCCGACCCGGACCCTGGCATAATCTAGGGAACTAAACCAGCCGGCCCGGTCACGGGGTCGGATGGGAAATCAAACAGTGGCTGGGCCCGTCGGCGACTTGTTCGCGTGATCGCCGGGGCCGAGAAAATCACAGCGAACTGCACACGGAGAAGCCCTGATTTTGCACCGTTGGACGCGGGTTCGATTCCCGCCATCTCCACAGTCTCCATGTCACGAGGGCCCGGTGGTCGCAGACCACCGGGCCCTCGTCGTGTCGCACGTCTGCACACCTTCTACGCGGTGGCGGTCCGGTCCCCGGTGCTCGTCCACAACTGCAACGACATCGTCCTGGACGGCGAGAAGTTCCCCGAGCTGACCTGAAGGGGGACCGTCGGACCGAAGGACTCCTCGCTCGGTACGGTCTACTGGGAGAACCGGGCCGGCGAGGCCGCCGGCAGCGGCTTCTTCATCAAGCTCGTGAGGGTGCCGAAGCCGGCGGGGAAGCACCCCTTCGGCTCCTACGTGCAGACCTGCCACCCGATCTGAGGAGGTGACACACGGTGCCACGGTTCAGTGAATTCGACTTCGGTGTTTCCTGGGTGATGGGTCTCTTCCACCAGGACTGGGGTCACGACGGGCCCACGGCCGCCGACGTCGTCGCGAAACACCTCGCGGCGGAGATCGACGCCGAGGCCCTGGCGGTGCGCCGGGACGCCCGGACACTCGCCGACGGGCTGCCGTCGGCGACCGTCGAGACACTGTGGACGGCCGGAGCCGAGTACATGCCCGGCTTCGCGGGGACCACGGGATCCGCGTGGACCCGAACCGTCGTCGGCCTGTGCGACGCCCGGCTGTCCGCGCACCCCGACGTACGGCCCCTCACCGGGGCCGACACGGAGGACGGGCTCGCCTGCCGGGACGCCGTCGTCGCCGAGATCGAGGGCGCCGGGTTCCTGGCCGCCGAGGTCCGCGCCGCGCTCGTCGACTGCGCCCGCCGCTGCACCCCGGACCTGGCGTTCCGGATCCTGCTGCGGGCCGTCGTGAACACGCGGGGCGCGGCACTGTCCAGGGAGCAGTACGCGAGGCTGGAGGCCATCGGATCGGCCCTCCACTACGGCGAGTACGTGGTGGACGCCGTCGAGTTCCTGGTCGAACAGGACTAGCCGGCGGATCCGGTCCGCCCGCCGTTTCACCAGCGGGCGGACCGGAAACCGCGGGGGGCGATCCGGCCGGCCGTGTGGACCAGAAGGGCCGTGACGGCCGCCGTGGCCGGGGCCGCGAAGGCGGCCGTGGGCGAGACGTGCTCCGCCGCCCAGCCGCCGGCCGCGGAACCGGCCGCGATGCCGGTCAGCAGGGCGGTCACGACCAGGCTCATCCCCTCGTTGAGGCGGTCCCGCGGGGTGCGGTCCTGGACCAGCGTCATCGCGGTCACCATGGTCGGCGCGGTCGCCATGCCGGCCACCAGCAGGGCCGCCGCCAGCGCCCAGAGACCGCCCGCGGTGCGGACCGCGAGGAGGGGCAGGAACATCAGGGCCGCCATCGACAACAGGCAGACCGGCAGCCGCCGTTCGGCCGGACCGGTCGGCCGGAGCGCCCCGTACGCCAGCCCCGCCGCGCAGGAGCCCGCCGCCTGCAGGGCGAGGACGGCACCGGCCGCCGCGCGGTGGCCCTGGGCGTCGGCGTAGGCGATCGTCACCACCTCCATCGAACCGAACACCACGCCGGTCGCCAGGAAGCAGGCGAGGAGGGACGGGATGAGCACCCGGCCCGTGGTGGTGCGGCCGGTCCGCGGCGGCGGCTCGGTGGCCCGCTGGGCGGTGAACAGCAGCATGCCCGCCAGCAGCAGGACCGCACCGGCCAGCGTGCCCGCCTCCGGGAAGAAGGTGCCGGTCAGGAACGCCGCGAGCACCGGGCCGAGCATGAAGCACAGCTCGTCCGCGGCCTGTTCGAAGGAGTTCGCGGTGTGCAGGGCGCCCGGGTCCGCGCGCAGCAGGTGCGCCCAGCGGGCGCGGGACATGCCGCCGAGGTTGGGGGTGGTGGCGGTGGCCGCGTAGGCGGCGAACAGCGTCCAGTCGGGGGCGCCGAAGCGGACGCAGAGCAGCAGGGCCAGGCTGCCGAGGACCGCGGTGAGGGTGGCCGGCACGGCGACCCGGGCCTGGCCGTACCGGTCGACCAGCCGGGCCACCCACGGCCCGGCCACCCCGGTCGCCGCGAGCCCGGTCGCGGTGACGGCACCGGCGAGCGCGTACGAGCCGCGGGTCCCGGCGATCATCACGACCGCGCTGACGCTGAACATGCCCATGGGCAGCCGGGCCAGCAGGTTCCCGGCGGTGAAGGCGCGGGTGCCGGGCAGGGCGAAGAGGCGGCGGTAGGGGCCGGGCGGGCGGGAGCCGGAGCGGCGGCGGGTACGGGGGCCGAAGTCGACGGCGACGAGGGAGTCGGCGGTGACGGTGTACAGAGGACCCGGGCGGGCGCCGGGGCGGGAGTGCGGGGGAGTCGGTGCGGTCGGGTGCGGCATGTCCCTCACCGTCGCGCAGCGCCGATCAAGGGGTCCAACACCTGCTCCGCGCCGATTCACGCACCTGTGTTGTAGGTTCGCGTGATGCCAGCGCCCGCCTCCATCGATCCCCGGCTGCTGCGGGTCTTCGTGACCGTCGCCGAGGAACTGCACTTCACCCGCGCCGCCACCCGGCTGTACGTCGCCCAGCAGGCCCTCAGCCGTGATGTGCGGCGGCTGGAGCGGGAGTTGGGCGCCGAGCTGTTCCTGCGCACCACCCGGCAGGTCGCCCTGACCGCCGACGGAGCCCGCCTGCTGCCGTACGCCCGCCGGGTGCTGGCCGCCCAGGACGCGCTGCTCGCCGCGTTCGGACAGGCCAGGCCGCTGCTGGTGGACCTCAATTCGCCGGGCCTGGAGACCGGCCGCCGGGTGCTGCACCGCGCCCGCGAACTCGCCCCCGACGGCGAGCTGATGGCCCGCTACGAGAGCGGGCTCACCGGAGCGGCGGCCGACCTCCTCGCCGGGCGGCTCGACGCGTCCTTCGGACGGTTCGCGGGACTGGATCCGGCGCTCCGCTCCGGTCTCGAACAACAGCCCGTCCGGTTCGAACGCATGGCCGTAATTCTTCCCTCGGATCACCGGCTGGCGGACCTGACGGAAGTACCGCTGGCCGCGCTGGCGGGCGAGACGGTGTACGCCGGCGCGGGCAACGAGCGCACTCTGGAATGGACTGACCTGGCCTTCTGTCTGTTCGAGGGGCGCGCAGTGGCCGTCGCGCCGCCGCTGCCGCTGGCCGTCGGCGAGGAGGAGTTCGAGCGCATCATGGCCAAGAACCGGAATCCGATCCTCGCGGTAGTGGGATTTCCGGCCATACCTGGGACGGTCGCCAGGCCCCTCGTCGACCCCGTCCCTTTGTCGCCGGTGTCCCTCGTGTGGCGAAAGGGGCTGGTCCATCCGGGGGTGGACGCGCTGCGGCGCGCGGCCGCGGAGATCGCGCGGGCGGAGGGCTGGCTTCAGCGGCCGTCCGACGGTTGGATTCCGGCCAGTGATCAAGAGGTGATGGACGACCACAAATGACACATCGGAAACACGGCATCCCCCCGTGCGCTAGCTTCATGGCCCCGAGCGCGGAGAGCTAGAAGGGGGCGTTCGGAAACGGGTGGGGGCCCGGATCCGATGACGTGTGCTCGGGGTCGTCAGCGCGCCCGGAACAGTCCCGTGGGGGGATACGTGCGCGTGAAGAATTGGCGAGAAGAAACCCAACCCGAACTGCCCCAGGCGGCGCTGGACGCCCGGGATGTGCCGCTCGCCGAAGGCGACCCGCCGGAGGCCGGCCGGGGCCGGGACGGCTCCGGGGCGGCCGGCCGGAGCGGGGCCGCCGGAGCGAGCGGGGCCGCGGACCCGACCGGCGCGACCGAGGTGCTCCCGGTCGCCGTGGAGCGGGATCCGTGGGGCGCGGTCCTCGGCGACGCGACGCGCCGGCTCCCGGTCGGCGGCCAGGACCTGTTCACGGGCCGGGACCCGTACGCGGGCCGGGACCCGTACGGGGGCCGGGACCCGTACGGGGGCCGGGACCCGTACGGGCCCGAGGACCTGCTCACCGCCCGCGACCCGCACACCGCACCGGGCACGCCGTCCGTCCCGGGCCCGCTCACCGGCCAGGGCCAGGGCCAGGTGTTGGGTTCCGGCTGGCCGTCCGTCCCGGACGACGTCGGGTCGGTGCGGATACGGCCGACCGGCGCGGCGGAGGTCTCCGACGCACCGGTCTTCGTCGACGCGTCGGGACGCCGCAGCCGCCGGTTCCGCAGGATCGGGACCGCCGTCGGCCTCGCCTGCGCGGTCTACGCGGTGGTCATCGCCGTCACCCTGCTGTCCGGCAGCTCCGACGCGCCCTGGCTGCCGGTGCCCGGACAGAACCACGACCGGCCGGCCGGGAGGGTCGACGACTCGCCGCGGCCCGCGCGGTCCGCCCCGTCCTCGGGCGACGACACCTCGGTGGCCGGTCCCGCCGTGAGCGGGGACGGAGCGACCCCGTCGGCCCGCGTCTCCTCCAGGACACCCGGGGCGGGCAGGAAGGACGCAGGCCTGCCGAGCGCGTCGACGCCCGCGCGGCCGACGCCCTCCGGCACCGCGGGCGCCTCGCCGAAACCCGGCTCGTCCTCCGTGGCACCCTCGCCGTCCGCGTCGGCACCCGCGTCCGACACCCCGGCCCCGCCCGCCTCGTCGCCCGCCGCCTCGCCCAGCGAATCGGCCGCCCCGACCGGCGGCCCGGTCGCGGAGGGCGCCGCCCCCCGCACCGGCACCTCCCGCACCCCCGTCCTCTGATGGCGGCCCGCACCCGCGGCCGTACCCGCTCGGGTACCGCCGCCCGCCCCGGCGCGCCCGCCCGCTCCGGCACCGCACCCCGGACCCGCGGCCGCCGGCGCGGCTCACCGCCGGCGGCACCCGCCGGCGGAGCCCGGCGCCGCCGCCTGTCCCTGCGCCTGACCCTGCCCGTGCTGGTCCTGGCCGCCGTGATGGCCATGCTGATGCTGCGCGGCTACGTGCACAGCGAGATCCTCGCCGACCACCGGATCCGGCCCGAGGCCGCCTCCGGGCGGGTCCCGGAGAAGATCCTGGACGGCGGCCCGGTCATCGACACCCGCGGCGGCCGTACGACGTCCCTGCGCATCCCCGACCACCGCCTGGTCCTCACCTTCGACGACGGACCCGACCCGACCTGGACCCCGAAGGTCCTGGACATCCTGAAGAAGCACCACGCGCACGCCGTCTTCTTCGTCACCGGCACCATGACCTCGCGCTATCCGCAACTGGTCCGGCGCATGGTGGCCGAGGGCCACGAGGTCGGCGTGCACACCTTCAGCCACCCCGACCTGTCGTACCAGTCGACGAAGCGCATCGACTGGGAGCTGTCCCAGACCCAGCTGGCGATCACCGGCGCGGCCGGCATCCGGACGTCCCTGTTCCGGCCGCCGTACTCCTCCTTCGCCGACGCGATGGACGACCGGTCCTGGCCGGTCACGCGGTACATCGGCAGCCGCGGCTACATCACGGTCGTCAACGACACGGACAGCGAGGACTGGCGCAAGCCGGGCGTCGACGCCATCGTCCGCAACGCGACCCCCGCCGCCGGCAAGGGCGCCGTCGTCCTGATGCACGACTCGGGCGGCGACCGCCACCAGACGGTCGAGGCCCTGGACCGCTTCATCCCGTCGCTCCAGCAGCGCGGTTACACCTTCGGCAACCTCACCGAGGCCCTGAACGCGCCGAGTGCCCACACCCCGGTCACCGGCCCCGACCTCTGGCAGGGCAGGGCCTGGATCTTCCTGGTCCAGGCGGCGGACGGCGTCACCGGCGTGCTGGTGGCCGGGCTCGCGGTGGTCGGCGCGGCCGTGCTGGCCAGGTTCGCGCTGATGCTCTGCCTCTCCTTCGCGCACGCCCGCCGGGTCCGCCGCCGGACCTTCCGCTGGGGCCCGCCGGTGACGGAACCGGTCTCCGTCCTGGTCCCCGCCTACAACGAGGCCAAGTGCATCGAGAACACGGTCCGTTCCCTGACCGCGAGCGAGCATCCCGTCGAGATCCTCGTCGTCGACGACGGCTCGACGGACGGCACGGCGGGAATCGTCGAGGACCTCGGCCTGCCGGACGTCCGGGTGATCCGCCAGGTCAACGCGGGCAAGCCCGCCGCCCTCAACACGGGCCTGGCCGAAGCCCGGCACGACATCGTCGTGATGATGGACGGCGACACGGTCTTCGAACCGGCCACCGTACGCGAGCTGGTGCAGCCCTTCGGCGACCCGCGGGTCGGCGCGGTCGCCGGCAACGCGAAGGTCGGCAACCGCGACTCGCTGATCGGCGCCTGGCAGCACATCGAGTACGTGATGGGCTTCAACCTGGACCGCCGGATGTACGACGTCCTGCGCTGCATGCCGACGATCCCCGGCGCGGTCGGTGCGTTCCGCCGAACCGCCCTGGAACGGGTCGGCGGCATGAGCGAGGACACCCTCGCCGAGGACACCGACATCACGATGGCCATCCACCGCGACGGCTGGCGGGTGGTGTACGCCGAACGTGCCCGCGCCTGGACCGAGGCCCCGGAGTCCGTCTCCCAGCTCTGGTCCCAGCGCTACCGCTGGTCGTACGGCACGATGCAGGCGATCTGGAAGCACCGCGGGGCGCTCCTCGACCGGGGCCCGTCCGGGCGCTTCGGCCGCGTGGGCCTGCCCCTGGTGTCCCTCTTCATGGTCGTGGCCCCGCTCCTGGCCCCGCTGATCGACGCGTTCCTCCTCTACGGCATCGTCTTCGGCCCGACGCAGAAGACGATCGGCGCCTGGCTCGGCGTCCTGGCCGTGCAGGCGGTCTGCGCGGCCTACGCCTTCCGGCTGGACCGCGAACGCATGACCCACCTCGTCTCGCTCCCGCTCCAGCAGATCCTCTACCGCCAGCTGATGTACGTCGTACTCCTCCAGTCCTGGATCACGGCCCTCACCGGCGGCCGGCTGCGCTGGCAGAAACTGCGGCGCACCGGCGTGGTGGAGGCGCCCGGCGGCGACCCGGACCGGACGAAGGGCAGGCAGCCGGCATGACCCGGACCGACACCGCTTTGGCCCGCACGGGCACCGGCGGACCCGTCCGGGACCGCTACCTGGACCTGCTCCGCTCCCTGGCCCTGCTCCGCGTGGTGGTCTACCACCTGTTCGGCTGGCCCTGGCTGACCGTCCTGTTCCCCTCCATGGGCGTGATGTTCGCGCTGGCGGGCTCGCTGATGGCACGCAGCCTGAGCCGGCCGGCGGCGCAGGTGATCCGGGGCAGGCTCCGCCGCCTCCTGCCGCCGCTGTGGCTGTTCGGCGCGGTGCTGCTGACCCTCCTGCTGACGGCCGGCTGGCGCCCGCTGCACGACCCCGACGTCGGCGGCGGCTGGACCGGCTGGGCCAGGCTGAGCACCTACTTCCTGCCGTTCGGCGCCCCGCCGTACCCCGAACACCTCGGCTCCGCCTCGGGGTTGCTGGACGACACCTGGGCGGAACAGGCGGCGGGCCCGCTCTGGTACCTCCGCGCGTACCTCTGGTTCGTCCTGCTGTCGCCGCTGCTGCTGCGGGCGTTCCGCAAGTGGCCCCTGCCGACGGCCCTGGCCCCGCTGGTCCTGACGGCCGTCGTCTCCACGGGACTGCTGACGATCCCCGGCGAGACGGGCAACGCGGTGACCGACTTCGCGGTGTACGGCGGCTGCTGGATCCTCGGCTTCGCCCACCAGGAAGGGGTCCTGGCCCGGGTCCCGCGCTACGCGGCGGTCTCGCTGGCCTGCGGGGTGATGGCGGTGGGCCTGTGGTGGGCGTCGGGCCATCCGGGCCCCGGAGGCTGGGACCTGAACGACATCCCGCTCGCCCAGGCCTGCTGGTCCTTCGGCGCGGTGGTCCTGCTGCTCCAGTACGCCCCGTCCTGGCGCGAACTGCCCCGCCGGCTCCGCCGCTGGGACAGACCGATCACCCTCTCCAACAACCGCGCGGTGACGATCTACCTGTGGCACAACACGCTGATCATGGCGACGTTCCCGATCGTCGACCAGGCGTACAACCTGCCGTTCATGGACTCCGACCGCGCGGCCGGCTTCCTGGACTCGACGTACGGCTTCTGGACGTTCCTCGCGGTGTGGCCGCTGATCGTGACGGCGGTGATCGCGTTCGGGTGGGTGGAGGACGTGGCGGCGGGCCGACGGGCACGGGTGTGGCCGGACGGCCGGGGGCGGGAAAGACCTCGCCGACGACGTGAACGGGCCCGCCCGGAGCCGGAGCGGGCCCGCCCGGAGCCGGAGCGGGCCCGCCCGGAGCCGGAGCGGGCCCGTCCCGAGCCGGATCGGGCTCCGCGGACGCACAGAGGGGGACGCGCTCCGGGTCAGGGGCGTTGACGGGGGCGCGCTCCCTCGCTACGGCCGCGGCTCGCTCAGCCGCGGTGTCGCCGCAGGGCCTGCCGGGCGTCGCCGACCGCGTCCCGGACGCGCTGCCCCCAGTACTCCAGCTTGTCGTGCACGGTCACGAACGCCCACTGGCGTTTGAACCACGGCGGCAGATCCCGGAACGGTACAAAGGTCAAGGTGTTTCTGATGGGGTGCTCCGCGACACCGCCGAGCCCCTCGGCCCGCAGGGCCGCGAACAGCTCCGGGGTCAGACCGCCGTTCAGCCGTGCCGCGTGGCCGGCCGCGACGAAGGCGTTCGCGCCCTGAAGTCCGTCCGGCAACCGCATCGCCCTGACGATCCGGGGCGACGCACCTCCTCCAGCGGTGAATGGAACGCCAGCCCGATCACCGCTGTACCGAGATGAGGTTCGTCGCGTACGCCCCGTCAACCCGTCTGTGCACAAGCGAACTTACGGGAGTTCCCTGTTCGAGGCGGAGAACACTGTGTGGATCACCCTTCCTCGGGACGGCCCAGCTAGGTGCGCGGACCTTTGCGGGAGCCAACCGAGGGTCGTGGAGATGTCACGGGAAGGCACCAAAGGCGTGAGGATGCTGTGGAGTTGCCCGACTATGGTCAGGCCCGCGCGTTTCGTTCCCTTGGGGGTGCAGCAAATCGCTCTGGTGCGTTCCGGATGGACCCCGATACCGTATTCGCTGCTTCGCAGACCCCAACCGCCACACCAGGAGCCCACCGTGACCCGCCGTTCCCGCCGCCTGCTCACGACAGCCACCGCCGGTGTGACGGCCGCACTGCTGCTTGCCGGCTGCGGCGGAGGCGACGGGGACAAGTCCGACTCGAACGGCAGGATCGCGGGGGCGGACACGGGGGGATCGGCGTCGGCGTCGCCCAGCGCCTCGGCTTCGGCCGCGGAAAGCGGGGGGCGGCCGAAGATCACGCTGCCGTCGGATATGACGCTGACCTTCGAGGGCGGCCAGACGGGAGATCCGGTCAAGGACGCGGTGCTCGCGGATGGTGCGGAGAGGGCACGGGCGGAGGACGCGGCCATCACCGGGACCGATCCCAAGGGCGAAGGCCTCGCCTACTACAACACCGGTAAGGCTCTTGAGGCCACGCTGTCCTGGGTCGCCCAGTTCAAGAAGGCCGACGTCACGATCACCGGCGCTGTCCGGTACTACGACCGCAAGGTGACGCTCAGGAGCAAGACGTCGGCCATCCTCACTTTCTGCGGTGACGAGAGCAAGGGCTTCAGCAAGAACAAGAAGACTCACAAGGTCAACAAAACGCCTGTCAACAAGGACAGTTACGTCTCGTACAACACCAGGCTCGACAAGAACTCCGACGGCGTCTGGCAGACATCGCAGATTATTTCCACCAGGGGGGCAGCTCAGTGTCAGCCGTAGCCAGAGGAACAACATGCGCTCTCGTCCTCGGCATCGTGTTGTGGTCCTCCGGGCCGGCCGCGTGGGCCACGATCACTCCCGGAGGCGGATCGGGCACCAACACCCAGGTGAGCGGTGACCAGAAGGACGGCAAGGTCTCCGCGACCGCCGGTGCCGTCGTCTACGACCGGTCCAACAACGGTTCCGGGGCATCCGTCGGTCCGGTGACGTCGACCACCACGTGGACCCCACCAGCCTGCTACTACGCGCCCAAGTACAGCCCCGATCAGCTAGAGGCCCACCTGACACCGATCTGGGGGGTCGACTCGACGGGCTATGAATGGGACGCCACCCAGCGCGACCGCTATGTCAACGGCAAGCCGTACAAGGACTTCAACAAGGACAAGGCCGGCAAGGGCTACTGGTGGGACTCGTATGTCACGCCGGGCCGTGCGGGTGATCCCGGCGCGCTCGACTGCACCAAGGAGATTTTCTGGGTGGACACCGGTGACGCCCCGCCGGCCGACGTTCCCCAGGCGATCACTCCGGAGATCCTTGCTCAACTCGCTTACAACGAGCTCCGCGTCCCCAGCACGAAGGTGACCCTGGCCCCGGCGGGCGGAACCAAGGTCAACCTGCCGACCTGGGCGTGGCTGGACGGCGCCGAGTTCAAGCCGGTCTCCGTCACCGCGTCCGTACCGGTGCTGGGCATCAGTGCCACGACCACCGCCACCCCGTACTCCCTCAAGATCGACCCGGGCACCTCGGACGCGGTGACGTACCCCGCCTCGGGAGTCTGCGAGTTCAGGAACGGCAGCATCGGTGAGGCCTATGCCAAGGGGAAGGCCGACGAGACGCCACCCTGTGGGGTGAAGTATCTGCGCTCGTCCGGCGACGGCTCGTACCCGCTGAAGGCCACGATCACCTGGAAGATCCACTGGACGGGAACGGGAACGGCCGGCGGACCGCTGGACGACGGCACCTTCGGCGCCACCCAGGATGTCGTCGTGCAGGAGATCCAGTCCGTCAACAGGTGAGGCGTCGTGGGCGACAGGACCAGGATCGACGATCTCGACGTGCTCAAGGGCGTCGCCACGGGTATCGAGAAGATCGTCGAGGAGTTGCAGGGGCTCGACGACAAGGGCGCGTACGGCTGGAGCCGGGACATCGTGGGCCACGAGGAACTCACAGACCGACTCGACGACTTCGCCGACAACTGGGATTACAAGCGCGGAAAGCTCGAAGGCGAGCTGGCCAAGCTCGCGGCCATCACGAAGGCCGCTGCCCAGGCGTACGACCAGATGGACACCGATCTCGCCAACGCGGTCCGCAAGCAGGAGAAGCAGCCGCGGAGACAAGGGGGATGATGTCCCGACCGAAGGACTGGTCACCGGTCGGACTGGACTCCGACCCGGTGTCCGGAGACCCCGAGGCGATGGCGAGGCTGGGCCGGCGTTTCCGCTCGGTCGCCGATGCCATCAGGAGGCAGACGGGCAACATCGAGGCACTCTGCGGTGTGGACGGCTGGCAGAGTGACGCCGCGAACGAGTTCCGCAAGACGGCCGAGGGGACTGTCGGACGGCTGAAGAGCGTCCTGGACCGCTTCGAGACGGCGGCCGACGTCCTCGGCGAGCAGACGGAGCAACCGGACGAGAAGTACGCCTCCGTCCTGGCGTCTTCCCAGCAGGCGGCGGACAAGGCCCGTAACGACGCCGAGCGCGACTGCGAGGAACGTGACCGCCTGGACAAGTCGCTCGACGTCCTCGACCCGTCCGCGAGCGACTACGAGCAGCGCAAACACGACCTGACCACCAGGCGTGACGAGGTCGACGGCCGAGTCGGCGACGCCGTCAAGCGGGTGCACGCCGCCAAGAACGCCCGCAACCGGGCCGGGGAGCGAGCGGCCCGCGCTCTGGAGGCGCTCATCGACCACGACCGCTTGAAGGACTCCACCTGGGAGAACGTCAAGGGAGCGCTCAAGAGCATCGCGGACGTTGCGGGCTGGGTCGCGACGGCGTGCGCCCTCGCCTCCCTGCTCGTGGGCTGGATCCCGGTGATCGGCTGGGCGCTGGCGGGTGTCCTGGACGCGATCGCCCTGCTCGCCACCGTGGTGTCCCTGGCCTGCCACCTGGTGCTCGTCTTCTCGGGCGACGCGAGCATCGCCGACCTGGTACTGGACGGCGTGGCCCTGCTCACACTGGGACTGGGGCGTGCCGCGCTGAGCGCCGGCAAGGCGGCCGCGGCGGGCGTGCGAGGCGTACAGACGGCGAGCCGCTCGGCGCGCGCGGACTTCCTCGCCGCCAACTCGCTGACCGGCAGGTCCGCGAAGGCCGCGAACACGCTGAAGGGCAAGGCGACCAAGCTGGCCAACCAGGCCGCCGAAGACGCGTCGCGGAGACTCGCGGGTGACTTGCCGGGGGCATTCGGAAAGCTCGGCGAGTTCAAGCACGTCCTGAATCCAAAGGTGATCTACCGGGACACCGCGGAGGCCGTGAAAGGCCTCAAGGACTTCAAGGACGTCGGGAAACTCCTCGGAAGGGACACCTGGCGGGGCGCGCGGCCCTTCGGCAACCCGGAGTGGGTCGAGTCCAGCAAGGCACTCACGGAGGTGCCGATTCTCGGCAAGTTCGAAAGCATGGGCGGCGTGAAGTTCACCGACTACGTACGGTCCGCCGGGCAGCGGTGGCTCGCCTACACCGCGGCGGCGACCGCCATCGACGGGAATGACAAACTCCACGGCCTCACGGAGTGGGACAACCCCTACAACCGGTGGAAGACCGCTTGGACGGCCGGCTCGTGACGGCCGGAAGGAACAATACGTGAGCGACGACGTGACGTGGCAGTGCCTGATCTCCGAACCCGAGGGCAGCATCAGGCTCCCGGTCGGGCAGGACGCGGAGTTCGAGAAGTGGGCCAAGCAGGCAGCCAGGGAATACCTCGGCGCGGATGCTCCGCGCAGCGAGCTACGAGAACTCTCCTCGGTCCTGGCGCGGGTCTCGGCGACGGCCGATCTGGGTGATCCCACCTTCGCCTACGCCTATGTGATCGACGCGGCCAAGGCGCTGACGGCCGTTTACGAGGTACATGACTACGACGGGGACGGATACCGCTCTGCCGAACGTCTCCCGGACCTCCTGGAAGCCGTGCTGCCGACGTCACCCGAGCGTCGCAGCGTGACCGAGGTGAACCTGCCGGCCGGACCCGGCGTATGTGTCCAGGAACTCCTCTCGGTCGAGACCGGCTCGCTCTTCAGGAAGAAGACGATGATGGAGACGGTCACCTACGCGGTGCTGCCGCCGCAGGTCGACAACATCCTCGTCCTCCGGATGTCGTGGACGAATCTGGTCTTCAGCGAAGCCCTCCTGGAACTGGCCCGGACGCTGGCGGAGTCGCTGGAGCTCACCGAGGCCAAGGAGGGCTGAGCAATGCCGGACGCCGTCGCCGACGGCCGCCGCGAGGACGACGCTCTTCCGCCGGGCGACTACGGCCTGCTCGTTCCGGACGGCTGGTTCAGGATTCCGCTCGAACCCGGCGGCTGGAAAGGCCCCGTTCGCGCGCTGGCGGAGCGGGTCTTCGAAGGTCAGGACGACGCCGTGCTCCTCAAGCGTGAATTCTCCAGAGCCGTCGTGGCGCGAGCGGAAGAGGGCTACGAGAACGGCGGCGTCGAGCTCTACATCTCGACGACGTCCGTCGGCCCGGTGCCTCTCTCCGCCTCGCTCCTCGTCACGGTGGTCCCGGCGGAGGGGGATCTCCGTCTCGAAGCGAAGGGCCGGTCCCAGCAGATCACCGAGGTCGACCTTCCCTTCGCCGGTCCCGCGACGATGCGCCGGACCCGCAGCGTCCCGGACGCCGGGGATCCGACCGGCAACCACCTGCCTGTGACCGTGGTGGACTACGCGGTCAGGGTGCCGAACACCAGGGCCGTCCTGCTGCTCACGTTCTCGACCTCCCTGGATCCGTTCGCCGACGCCATGGTCGAGATGTTCGACGCGGTCGCCCGGTCGCTGCACTGGAGATGACCACCACAGCCCGGCCGTTCGCCCTGGTGCCGTCGCCCTCGACCCCGATACCGTATTCGCTGCTTCGCAGACCCCAACCGCCACACCAGGAGCCCACCGTGACCCGCCGTTCCCGCCGCCTGCTCACGACAGCCACCGCCGGTGTGACGGCCGCACTGCTGCTTGCCGGCTGCGGCGGAGGTGACGGGGACAAGTCCGACTCGAACGGCAAGATCGCGGGGGCGGACACGGGGGCGTTGACGTCGGCGTCGCCGAGTGCATCGGCTACGGCGGCGGAGGACGCGGGGCGCCCGAAGATTACGTTTCCGTCCTATGCCTCGAACGTTTTCGAAGACCAGAAGTCCGGCGACTCCACCAAGGACGCGGTTCTCGCGGACAGTGCCCTCAGCGTGAATTCGATGGATGAAGCGATCTTCCAGGGGAGCACCAGCACGAAGGCCCTCGGCTTCTACAACGCGGACAAGGCTCTGGGCGCGGCGATCACCTACGTGCAGGGGTACATCGACAAGGGCGATACATGGATCGGTAAGACACGCTATTTCGACCGCAGCGTGACACTGTCCGGCGCCAAGGAAGCCTACGTTACGTACTGTTCGGACGAGAGTAAGTCGTTCCTGAAGAACAGGAAGACGGGCAAGGTCAAGAACACGCCGACAACGGCCGACAGTTACGTGCTCTATCACACCAAGCTCACGAAGAACGCCAAGGGTGTTTGGCAGACTACCGACATCGTGTCGAATCGGGGGGACAAGGCGTGCCAGCCGTAAGGAAGGTGGCGAGAGGCACTGCGATCCTGTCGCTCGCGTGGCTCTCGGTTCTCGTCTCGCAGACCGCCTACGCGGGTGGGCGAGGAGACGACGGAACGGTGACCAGTGGGACGCAGGAGCATGGAGACTCTTCCGACGACGGCAAGCTCTCCTCGACCGTAGGTGTGATCGTCTACGACCGTTCCAAGAACGGCTCCGGTCAGTCCGTAGGGCCCGTCACTCCTCTCGCCTCCTGGACCCCGCCCGCCTGCTGGTACGCGCCGAAGTACTCGCCCGCGGCCCTGCAGGCGTACCTGGAGCCGATCTGGGAGGCCGGTTCGACCGGTGATGCGTGGGACGCGACGCAGCGGGACCGGTACGTCAACGGCAAGCCGTACAAGGACTTCAACAAGGACGAGGCCGGCAAGGGCTACTGGTGGGACTCGTATGTCAACAAGTCCTTCCCGCCCGGCTGGGACAAGTGCGACGAGCCCTACTTCTGGGTGGCCACCGGTGACGACCCGCCGGCGGACATCCCGAACACCGTGACGCCCGAGATCCTCGCCAAACTGGCGTACAACGAGATCCGCGTGCCCTCCAAGGACGTGAGCCTGGCGCCCGCGGACACCACCAAGGTCAACCTGCCGACCTGGGCCTGGCTGGACGGAGCGACGTTCAAGCCGGTGTCGGTCACCGCGCGCATCGACGCGCTGGGCATGTGGGCGACGACCACCGCCAAGCCCGTCGCCCTCAAGATCGATCCGGGTACGTCCGACGCGGTCACGTATCCGGCGTCCGGTGTCTGCCAGATCGACGGCAACGGCACGGTGGGGGAGAAGTACGCCAAGGGCGACGCCGACCGGACGCCGCCCTGCGGGGTGCGGTACCTGAGGTCGTCCGGCGACGGCTCGTACCAGCTGAAGGCGACGGTCACCTGGCAGATCAGCTGGACCGGCAGCGACGGCGGCGGCGCCCACGACCTGCCCGACGGCACCTTCGGCCGGTCCCAGGACGTGACCGTGCAGGAGATCCAGTCCGTCAACCGCTGACGAGCCGATCTCTCACCCGCACCCCCGGCAGGGTGAGAGCAACGTTCCCTCGCGGTCACCCGTCGCCACAGTGCGGAAACCCCGTCTCCCTACCTTCGGGCTCAGTCACTCGTCCGAAGTCGGCGGACCGAGGACGCGGAGCACCGTGGAGGCGTCATGGCAGCACCGGCCCCTACCCCGCGCAGTCGGTGGATCCAGGAATGGGACCCGGAGGACGAGGCGTTCTGGCGCGCGAGCGGTGAGAAGGTCGCCCGCCGGAACCTCGTCTTCTCGGTCCTCTCCGAGCACATCGGGTTCTCGATCTGGACCATGTGGTCCGTGCTGGTGCTGTTCATGGGCCCCGAGTACGGACTCACCCCCGCCGACAAGTTCCTCCTGACGTCGGTGGTCACCCTGGTCGGCGCGGTCGTCCGGGTGCCGTACACCTTCGCGGTCGCCCTCTTCGGCGGCCGGAACTGGACGGTCGTCTCCGCGAGCCTGCTGCTCGTCCCGACGGTCGCCGCGTTCGCCGTCATGGAGCCGGGGACGTCGTTCGGCACGTTCCTGCTCGTCGGGCTGCTGGCCGGCATCGGCGGCGGCAACTTCGCGTCCAGCATGACCAACATCAACGCCTTCTTCCCGCTGCGCAGGAAGGGCTGGGCGCTCGGACTCAACGCGGGCGGCGGCAACATCGGCGTGCCCGCAGTCCAGTTGGCCGCGCTCGCGATCATCGGGGCCGGCGGCGGGCCCCGGGTGCTGCTCGGGATCTACATCCCGCTGATCGTCGTCGCGGCCGTCCTCGCCGCGCTGTTCATGGACAACCTCGCCACCGTCCGGAACGACACCGGAGCCGCCGCCGGCGCCGCGAAGGACCCGCACACCTGGATCATGTCCTTCCTCTACGTCGGCACGTTCGGATCGTTCATCGGCTACGCCTTCGCGTTCGGGCAGGTGCTGCAGGTGCAGTTCGGGCGTACGCCGCTGGAGGCCGCCTACCTCACCTTCATCGGCCCGCTGCTCGGCTCGCTCGTCCGGCCCGTCGGCGGCCGGCTCGCCGACCGGTACGGCGGGGCGCGGATCACGCTGTGGAACTACGTCGGCATGGCCGCGGCGACCGCGCTCCTCGTCGTCGCCGGCGCCGGCGGGTCGCTCCCCGTCTTCGTCACCGTCTTCGTCGTGCTGTTCGCGCTCAGCGGGCTCGGCAACGGCTCGACGTACAAGATGATCCCGGGCATCTTCCAGGCCAGGGCCCTCGCCGACGGGCTCACCGGCGAGCAGGCCGCGGCCCGCGGACGGCGGCTGTCCGGCGCCGCGATGGGGCTGATCGGGGCGGTCGGAGCGCTCGGCGGCGTCGGCATCAACCTCGCCTTCCGGCAGTCCTTCCTGACCTCCGGCTCCGGCACCGGCGCCTTCGTCGCCTTCCTGGTCTTCTACGGCCTCTGCTTCGTCGTCACCTGGGCCGTATACCTTCGCGGGCCCGCCGCGCAGGGGCGTGCGGCCACCGCCACCGGGACAGAGCCGCAGCTCAGCTACGCCGAGGTGTGACGTAACACTGGTGACATGGAGCCGAACCGAGCCCGTCACGCGCCGTTGACAGGCTCGTTCGGCATGCGGGTCAGCTAGGAGAGCAGCCATGGACGAGGAACAGCAGCGGCCGGAACCCGGACCGCCGGGCCCGCTCGCGGGCTTCACGGTGGGGGTGACGGCCGCGCGCCGGGCCGACGAGCTGGGGGCGCTGCTGCGGCGGCGCGGCGCCGCCGTGCTGCACGCGCCCGCCCTGCGGATCGTGCCGCTCGCCGACGACGGGGAACTCCTCGCCGCCACCAAGGAGATCATCGACCGGGCGCCGGACGTGGTCGTGGCCACCACCGCGATCGGGTTCCGCGGCTGGATCGAGGCCGCGGACGGCTGGGGCGTCGGCGAGCGGCTGCTGGAGAGACTGCGCCGGACGGAGCTGCTGGCCCGCGGACCCAAGGTCAAGGGCGCGGTCCGGGCCGCCGGACTCACCGAACAGTGGTCGCCCTCCTCCGAGTCGATGGCCGAGGTACTGGACCGGCTCCTGGAGGAGGGCGTCGAGGGCCGCCGGATCGCCGTCCAGTTGCACGGGGAGCCGCTGCCCGGCTTCGTGGAATCGCTGCGGGCGGCGGGCGCGGAGGTGCTGCCGGTGCCGGTGTACCGGTGGATGCCGCCGGAGGACCTCGGACCGGTGGACCGGCTGCTGGACGCCGTCGTCTCCCGCTCGGTCGACGCGGTCACCTTCACGAGCGCCCCCGCCGCGGCCTCCCTGCTCTCCCGCGCCGGAACGCGCGGACTCCAGGCCGACCTGCTCGCCGCCCTCCACCACGACGTGGTCCCGGCCTGCGTCGGCCCGGTCACCGCGCTCCCGCTCCAGGCCCTCGGCGTCGCCACCGTCCAGCCCGAACGCTTCCGGCTCGGCCCCCTCGTCCAGCTGCTCTGCCAGGAACTGCCCTCGCGGGCAAGGGCGTTGCCGGTCGCCGGCCGCCGGGTGGAGATCCGCGGGCACGCGGTCCTCGTCGACGGCGCCCTGAAGCCGGTGCCGCCGGCCGGGATGTCCCTGCTGCGGGCGCTCGCGCGCCGGCCGGGCTGGGTGGTGGCCCGCGCCGAACTCCTGCGGGCCCTGCCGGGCGCGGGACGCGACGAACACGCGGTGGAGACGGCGATGGCCCGCCTGCGCACGGCCCTGGGAACGCCGAAGCTGATCCAGACGGTCGTCAAACGCGGCTACCGCCTCGCCCTGGACCCCGCGGCGGACACCAAGTACGCGGACGTGTGACCTTCCGCCCGCAACGCCCGCAACGCCCGCAACACCCGCGAAGTCCGCGAAGCGAGTGAGGTCCGTGAAGCGCGTCAAGTCGGTGGAGGCCGTGGGGCGGTGCGGCGTTCCGTGCGGCGCCGGTCGGACGGGAGCCCCGCGGAAGACGGGACGGAACACGGGTACGAGGGGTTCCGGCCGCCCGCCGGGCCGGGCACTGTGAGAGGACACGGTTCCCTGTCCTAGGCGGTGGCGGGCACATGGCACTGGGTACGGAGACGGCCCCCTACGAGCTGCGCTTCGACGCCGGGCGGATCTGCCTGGATCTGCTCGCGACCACGCACCCCGGCGAACGGCTCGACGCGCTCGAACCGTTGCGGGCCTGGATCAGAGGCTCCGGCCTCGTCCCGCCGGGCACCCCGCTGGCCCACGCCGACACCGGCTGGCTGGTCGCGTTCCGCGAACTGAGAAGTCACGTCGGCCAGTTGGTGCGCGGCGTCCGGAGCACCGCGAGGACCGGGTCGTACGACCTCGCGCTCGCCGGCGTCAACGGCCTCGCCCGCGCCGCCGCGCCGCCCGCCCCGTGCGCCGTGCCCGGCGCGGACGGCTCCCTGGTACGGGAGTTGGCCGGGCCGCCCGAGTGCGCCGCGCTGCTCGCGGCCGTCGCCCGGGACGCCGTCGAACTGCTCACCGACCCCGTCGCGCGGGCCGCCGTGCGCGAGTGCGAGGGCGACAACTGCCCCATCGTCTACCTGGACACCTCCCGCGGACGCAGACGCCGCTGGTGCTCCAGCGAGATCTGCGGCAACCGCGAACGCGTCGCCCGCCACCGCCGCCGGGCGGCCCTCGCCCGAGCCTGAAGCCCGGCCCTCTTCGCCGACCCCCCTCCCTCCTGCCCGAGTCGCACACCTCCTGTCCGGACGAATCGGGCATCCGCGCCCGCCGGCCGCCGCCCGCGCCGGGCCCGGCCTCCGCAACCGCCGTCCCATTCACGGCATTCGCCGGATCTCCACCGGCGCTCTCCGCACGTGATTTCGACAACATTCAGTTTGTCCGCGGCAACCTCAGGGCAGCGCCGGGGCGTTCGACGATGTGTCGGAAATGTAAAGAACACGCGGTGGGAATGTGGGGTCATGTCCCGCTCGTCATGTCACCTCGCGGAAAAATGTGGCCTCTTGTTGAACACACCGCGGGTCACTTCCGTACCGGTGGGGGAGCGACCGACTGGGGGAACCCCCGGACACCGGAGGTGGGCGTGCGCAAGGATGCGGCCGTGGCCAATGAACGTGGATCGAGGGCCCGACATCGCATGTCCCAGCCCTCGGAGCCTGATGAGGAGCTGATGCGTGCGCTCTACCGAGAGCACGCCGGACCTCTCCTTGCGTATGTCCTTCGGCTGGTCGCCGGTGACCGGCAGCGCGCCGAGGACGTCGTGCAAGAGACACTCATCCGTGCCTGGAAGAACGCCGGTCAGCTCAACCGGGCGACCGGATCGGTACGCCCCTGGCTGGTGACGGTCGCCCGACGCATCGTCATCGACGGTCACCGCAGCCGGCAGGCCCGGCCGCAGGAGGTCGACCCGTCGCCGCTGGAGGTCATCCCCGCGGAGGACGAGATCGACAAGGCGCTGTGGCTGATGACGCTGTCCGACGCGCTCGACGACCTGACCCCGGCCCACCGGGAGGTGCTCGTGGAGACGTACTTCAAGGGGCGTACCGTCAACGAGGCGGCCGAAACCCTGGGTATACCCAGCGGCACCGTGCGCTCACGGGTTTTCTATGCCCTGCGGTCGATGAAGCTGGCACTGGAGGAGCGGGGGGTGACGGCGTGATGAGTGGGTACGGGGGACACGGCGGGTTCGGCACAGGTGGTTCGGGTATGTCTGGTGCTATGCAGGAATCTCCGGTTCCCAACGAGCACGAGACGGTCGGCGCGTACGCGCTGGGGATTCTCGACGACGCCGAGGCAACCGCTTTCGAGGCCCATCTGGCCGGGTGCGAATGGTGCGCCCAGCAGCTCGACGAGCTGGCCGGAATGGAGCCCATGCTGGCGGCCCTGGCCGATCTTCCGGGTTCCGGGTCCACGCCGTCCATCGGCGAGTCGCTGTCCGCCAAGCCCAGCCCCCGGATGGTCGAGAAGCTGGTCGTGGAGGTCGCCGACAAGCGGAAGGTCCGCACCCGGCGCAGCCTGTTCGGCCTGGCGGCCTCGATCGTCCTGATCGCGGGCGGCACGGCGGCCGGTGTGGCGCTGAGCGGCTCGGACGGCGGCGGCGGCGCCGACATGGCCACCGGACCCGCCCAGGCGGCCTTCCAGACGATGTCCGACAAGAAGACGGCCACGGACCCGGCGACCCACGTCACCGCGACCGTCGCGCTGGAGAAGAAGGACTGGGGCACCCACGCGGTCCTCCAGCTCAAGAACGTCGCCGGCCCGAAGAAGTGCTCGCTGATCGCCGTGGGCAAGAACGGCGAGCGCGAGACGGTCACCTCCTGGTCCGTTCCGACCTGGGGATACGGCATCGCGGACGCCAAGTCGGAGAAGGCCAAGGAGCCCCTATACGTGCACGGCGGCGCCGCCTTCACCCCCAACGAGATCGACCACTTCGAAGTCATGACGTTCGACGGCAAGAAGCTCGTCTCGGTCAGCGCGTAGCTTCAGCGGGCCCCCTTCGCGTACGGTTGACGGCTGCCCAGCACGTCAGAAGGGGGCCCGGTGGCCGCTCAGGCTCAACCATCCGCGGTCGGCTCTCACAGCTCCGCACAGGACTCCGGTCAGGACTCCGTTCGGGACCGTGAGATCAGCGTCGAACAGGAACACCTCGACCGGGTGTACCAGCGCCTCGAGGAGAAGATCCACGAAGCGGAATTCCTCATGAACGACGCGGCCCAGCGCGGCCAGGTGGGCACGCCCGGCGCGCTCGCCGAGCGGGACGCCCAGGTGTTCCGCGCGGGCGTCCACCTCAACCGGCTCAACAACGAGTTCGAGGACTTCCTCTTCGGCCGCATCGACCTGCTCCTCGGCAAGGACGGCAAGAAGGGCCCGGACGGCGCCTACACCGCCGTGGAGCCCGCCGAGGGCGCGGTCCGCGCCGACCACACCGCGGACATCGCCGAGACCCTGCACATCGGCCGGATCGGCGTGCTCGACCAGGACTACGCGCCGCTCGTCATCGACTGGCGGGCACCGGCCGCCGCGCCGTTCTACAGGTCCACTCCGGTGGATCCCGGGCGTGTCGTACGCCGCCGGGTGATCCGCTCCAAGGGCCGCCGGGTCCTCGGGGTCGAGGACGACCTGATGCGCCCGGAGCTGACCGCCTTCCTGGACGGCGACACGCTGCCCGTCATCGGCGACGGCGCCCTGATGGCCGCCCTCGGCCAGGCCCGCACCCACTCCATGCGGGACATCGTCGCCTCCATCCAGGCCGAGCAGGACCTGGTCATCCGCGCCCCCGCCGCCTCCGTCACCTACGTCGAGGGCGGTCCCGGCACCGGCAAGACCGCCGTGGCGCTGCACCGCGCCGCCTACCTGCTCTACCAGGACCGCCGCCGGTACGCGGGCGGCATCCTGATCGTCTCCCCGACCCCGCTGCTGGTCGCCTACACCGAGGGCGTCCTGCCGTCCCTCGGGGAGGAGGGCCAGGTCGCCATCCGCGCCATCGGCTCCCTCGTCGACGGCGCCGAGGCCACCTTGTACGACACGCCGGGCACCGCCCGCGCCAAGGGCTCCTCCCGGATGCTCCGGGTCCTGCGCAAGGCGGCCCGCGGCGCCCTGGAGCTGAAGGACTCGCCGAACCGGCTCCGGGTCGTCGCCTTCGGCCGCCGTCTGGAACTGGAGGCCGAGGACCTCGACCGCGTCAGACACAACGCGCTCGGCGGCACGGCCCCCGTCAACCTGCTGCGGCCCCGCGCCCGCAAGCTCCTGCTGGACGCCCTGTGGGCCCGCTCCGGCGCGGCCGGCCGGCACAGCGACCCGGAACTCGCCGCCGAACTGCGCTCCTCCTTCGACGAGGACATCGTCACGGAGGACTCCTTCATCGAGTTCCTCGACGCCTGGTGGCCCGAGCTGACCCCGTCGGCCGTCCTCGCCGCGATGGCCGACGAGCGCCGCCTGGGCCGCTGGGCGCGCCGGATCCTCAACCCCGGCGAGGTCCGCAGGGTCGCCCGCTCGCTGCGCCGGGACGGCCACTCCGTGCACGACATCGCCCTGCTCGACGAACTGCAGGCCATCCTCGGCGCCCCGGTCCGCCCCCGCAAGAAGCGCGAGCTGGACCCGCTGGACCAGCTCACCGGCCTGGAGGAGCTGATGCCGACGCGCGAGGAGTCCCAGCGCGAGCGCGCCGAACGGCTCGCCCAGGAGCGCGTCGAGTACGCCCACGTCATCGTCGACGAGGCGCAGGACCTCACGCCCATGCAGTGGCGGATGGTGGGCCGCCGCGGCCGGCACGCCACCTGGACGGTCGTGGGCGACCCCGCCCAGTCCTCCTGGTCCGACCCCGACGAGGCGGCCGAGGCCCGCGACGAGGCGCTCGGCAGCCGCCCGCGCCGCCGCTTCGAGCTCACCGTGAACTACCGCAACCCGGCGGAGATCGCCGAGCTGGCCGCCAAGGTGCTGGCCCTCGCCATGCCCGGCTCCACGTCGCCCACGGCGGTCCGCTCCACCGGCATCGAACCGCGTTTCTCGGTCGTCCGGGACTCGCTGGACAAGACCGTGCGGGCGGAGGCCGAGCGCCTGCTCGGCCTGGTCGACGGCACGGTCGGCGTGGTCGTCGCCATGGACCGGCGTGCCGAGGCCGCCCGCTGGCTCGCCGGGCTCGGCGACCGGGTGGTGGCGCTCGGCAGCCTGGAGGCCAAGGGCCTGGAGTACGACGCGACGGTCGTCGTGTCGCCCGCGGAGATCGCCGACGAGTCCCCGGCCGGGCTGCGCGTGCTCTACGTGGCCCTCACCCGGGCGACCCAACAGCTGACCGTGATCTCCGGAGAACGTGACGAGCCCGACACGGCAGGGGTTCCGGACCTGCTCAGGGAGTGAGCACGGGGCCGTTCGGCTGGAGCTTTCCTGTGAAGTCCGGCGACGGGAATGGCTGTGCGGGATCTGTTTGTTAGCCTTGTCGTGACACCGGCTCGATCCAAGCCCCCGGGCCCAACCTTCGTCGCCACGAGCGACCACTTGCCGCGAGGCGAGCATGGCGGGCCGGTGTCGTGAACGGAGAGAGGCCCACATCACCCTGTGATGTGGGCCTCTTTTTTGCGCGAACAATACGCACGAAACCAGGCCCGGCTAACGCCTACCCGACGGTAGGTGCGACGATCGGACCGCACTACACGCGACACGGTGAAACGAAGGAAGTCGGCCATGGCAACGGCGCCCAGCGTCTCCTACTCGATGACCATCCGGCTGGAGGTGCCCGCGAGCGGAACCGCCGTCTCGCAGCTCACCACCGCCGTGGAGTCCTCCGGAGGCTCGGTGACCGGCCTCGACGTCACCGCGTCGGGCCACGAGAAGCTCCGTATCGACGTCACCATCGCGGCCAGCTCGACCGCCCACGCCGACCAGATCGTCCAGCAGCTGCGCACCATCGAGGGCGTCGTCCTCGGCAAGGTCTCCGACCGTACGTTCCTCATGCACCTCGGCGGCAAGATCGAGATGCAGTCCAAGCACCCCATCCGCAACCGTGACGACCTCTCCATGGTCTACACCCCGGGCGTGGCCCGCGTGTGCATGGCGATCGCGGAGAACCCCGAGGACGCGCGCCGCCTCACCATCAAGCGCAACTCCGTTGCGGTCGTGACGGACGGCTCCGCGGTGCTGGGCCTCGGCAACATCGGCCCGAAGGCCGCCCTGCCGGTCATGGAGGGCAAGGCCGCCCTCTTCAAGCGGTTCGCGGGCATCGACGCCTGGCCGCTGTGCCTGGACACCCAGGACACCGACGCGATCGTCGAGATCGTCAAGGCGATCGCCCCGGGCTTCGCCGGCATCAACCTGGAGGACATCTCCGCGCCGCGCTGCTTCGAGATCGAGGCCCGCCTGCGCGAGGCCCTGGACATCCCCGTCTTCCACGACGACCAGCACGGCACCGCGATCGTCGTCCTCGCCGCCCTGACCAACGCACTTCGCTGCACCGGCAAGGCGATCGAGAACATCCGGGTCGTCATGTCCGGTGCCGGCGCGGCCGGTACGGCCATCCTCAAGCTGCTCCTGGCGGCCGGTGTGAAGAACGCCGTCGTCGCCGACATCCGCGGTGTCGTGCACTCCGCCCGCGAGGACCTGGTGGCGGCCCCGGCCGACTCGCCGCTGCGCTGGATCGCCGACAACACCAACCCGGAGAACCTCACCGGCACGCTGAAGGAGGCCGTGCGCGGCGCGGACGTCTTCATCGGCGTCTCGGCCCCGAACGTCCTCGACGGCGACGACGTGGCGGCCATGGCCGAGGACGCGATCGTGTTCGCACTCGCGAACCCGGACCCCGAGGTGGACCCGGCGGTCGCCCGCCAGACGGCCGCCGTCGTGGCCACCGGCCGCTCCGACTTCCCCAACCAGATCAACAACGTGCTGGTCTTCCCGGGCGTCTTCCGCGGGCTCCTGGACGCCCAGTCCCGCACCGTGAACACGGAGATGATGCTCGCGGCCGCGAAGGCCCTCGCGGACGTGGTCAGCCAGGACGAGCTGAACCCGAACTACATCATCCCGAGCGTCTTCAACGAGAAGGTCGCCGGAGCGGTGGCGGGAGCGGTGCGCGAGGCCGCCAAGGGCGCCTGACGGCGCTCCCGCCGGGACCGCCCGGAGGGACGGGGGGACCGCACGGGCGGACCCCGCCGGGCCGGCCCCCGGAACACGACGCGCCCGGCTTCACAGGGGTCCGGGGCCGACGGCCCCAGTAAACGTCTGTGAAACTTGCCACGCCATCCAATCGGCGCGTCGTGAAACCACCCCTTCGGGCCCCCCGTAGGGTATGGGCGGCAACGGATTGGCGTTCCCGCCGCAGGTGGGGGCAGGATGCGTCCCGGCCCAACATGCGGCTCAGCCGCGTGGCACGCCTCAATGGCAAGAAGAACACGGGAGTAACAACATGAACCGCAGTGAGCTGGTGGCCGCGCTGGCCGACCGTGCCGAGGTGACTCGCAAGGACGCCGACGCCGTGCTGGCCGCGTTCGCCGACGTCGTCGGCGACATCGTCTCCAAGGGCGACGAGAAGGTCACCATCCCCGGCTTCCTGACCTTCGAGCGCACCCACCGTGCCGCTCGTACCGCGCGCAACCCGCAGACCGGCGAGCCGATCAACATCCCCGCCGGTTTCAGCGTGAAGGTCTCCGCGGGCTCGAAGCTGAAGGAATCCGCCAAGGGCAAGTGACCTTGCCTTCCGTAGGCCTCGGGACGACGGCGTACGGCGTGTGACACGACGATGGGGCGGCCCCTCCACCAGGGGCCGCCCCATCGTCGTACGCGTTCCTAGCCGAGCGCCTTGCCCGGCAGTTCCACCTTCGCGCCCAGCTCCACGAGCTTCTCCATGAAGTTCTCGTAGCCGCGGTTGATGAGTTCGATGCCGTGCACGCGGGACGTGCCCTGGGCGGCCAGGGCCGCGATCAGGTACGAGAAGCCGCCGCGCAGGTCGGGGATGACCAGGTCGGCGCCCTGGAGCTTGGTGGGGCCCGAGACGACCGCCGAGTGCAGGAAGTTGCGCTGGCCGAAGCGGCAGGCCGCGCCGCCCAGGCACTCGCGGTAGAGCTGGATGTGCGCACCCATCTGGTTGAGCGCGGAGGTGAAGCCGAGCCGCGACTCGTACACCGTCTCGTGCACGATCGACAGGCCCGTCGCCTGGGTCAGCGCCACCACCAGCGGCTGCTGCCAGTCGGTCTGGAAGCCGGGGTGCACGTCCGTCTCCAGCGCGATCGACTTCAGCTGGCCGCCGGGGTGCCAGAAGCGGATGCCCTCGTCGTCGATCTCGAAGGCGCCGCCCACCTTGCGGTAGGTGTTCAGGAACGTCATCATCGAGCGCTGCTGGGCGCCCCGGACGTAGATGTTGCCCTCGGTCGCCAGCGCCGCCGACGCCCAGGACGCGGCCTCCAGCCGGTCCGACAGGGCGCGGTGGGTGTAGCCGCCGAGCTTGTCCACACCGGTGATGCGGATCGTCCGGTCGGTGTCCATGGCGATGATCGCGCCCATCTTCTGCAGCACGCAGATGAGGTCCTCGATCTCCGGCTCGACGGCCGCGTTGGACAACTCCGTGACGCCCTCGGCGAGTACGGCCGTCAGCAGCACCTGCTCGGTCGCGCCGACGGACGGGTACGGCAGCCGGATCTTGGTGCCGCGCAGCCCCTTGGGAGCCTCCAGGTACTGGCCGTCCGCGCGCTTCTCGATGGTCGCGCCGAACTGCCGCAGCACGTCGAAGTGGAAGTCGATGGGCCTGCCGCCGATGTCGCAGCCGCCCAGGCCCGGGATGAAGGCGTGGCCGAGCCGGTGCAGCAGCGGGCCGCAGAACAGGATCGGGATGCGGCTGGAGCCCGCGTGGGCATCGATGTCGGCGACGTTGGCGCTCTCCACGTACGTCGGATCCAGCACCAGTTCGCCGGGTTCCTCACCCGGACGGACCGTCACCCCGTGCAGTTGGAGCAGGCCGCGTACGACGCGCACGTCACGGATGTCCGGAACGTTGCGCAGCCGACTCGGCGCACTGCCCAGCAGCGCGGCGACCATGGCCTTCGGTACGAGGTTCTTCGCACCGCGGACCCGGATCTCGCCCTCCAGCGGGGTGCCGCCGTGGACAAGCAGTACGTCGTCAGAGCCGTTGACGGTCATGAATCTCGCGTTCCGTGGAGTGGGGCAGGGCCGGAGTCACAGAGTAATCGCCCATTGGCCCCCCGCCGTAAGCCCAACGGCCGCCCGGCTACGTCATAGCTGTGTCACAACACGAACGGTTCCCCGTCGGGCACGAGGGGTCACCGCCCGTCACCGGGCGCCGGGGCCGCCTCCCGCCGCACTCCCGTCCACCCCCGCCCCCCTCGTACGACGCCCCACCAGGCAGCCCCTCCCCGGCGTGGCCGCATTCACCCGCACACCCGCATTGGCTCCCCATGCGGGCGGAAGATGCGGGATCATGTCAGGCATGACCGAGGTGTCCTCGCTCACAGGGCGGCTGCTCGTGGCCACGCCCGCCCTGGCGGACCCGAACTTCGACCGCGCGGTGGTGCTCCTCCTCGACCACGACGAGGAGGGCTCCCTCGGTGTCGTCCTCAACCGCCCCACCCCGGTGGACGTCCGGGACATCCTGGAGGGCTGGGCCGCGCTCGCCGGCGAGCCGGGGGTGGTCTTCCAGGGCGGCCCGGTGTCGCTGGACTCGGCGCTCGGCGTCGCGGTCATCCCGGGCGGCGGCAACGGCGACCGGGCCCCGCTCGGCTGGCGCCGGGTGCACGGCGCGATCGGCCTGGTGGACCTGGAGGCCCCGCCGGAACTGCTCGCCTCGGCCCTCGGTTCGCTGCGGATCTTCGCCGGTTACGCCGGCTGGGGACCGGGCCAGCTGGAGGACGAACTGGGGGAGGGCGCCTGGTACGTCGTCGAGTCGGAACCCGGCGACGTCTCCTCGCCGGCGCCGGAGAGACTCTGGCGCGAGGTGCTGCGCCGCCAGCGCAGCGAGCTGGCGATGGTCGCCACCTACCCCGACGACGCCTCCCTCAACTGAGGGCGCACCTTCTCCGGACCGTAGTCCCGGCGCTTCAGTACCCTTGGCACTTATGAGCACTCTTGAGCCCGAGCGCGGGACTGGTACGGGGACCCTCGTAGAGCCGACGCCGCAGGTGTCCCACGGCGACGGCGACCACGAGCGCTTCGCCCACTACGTCCAGAAGGACAAGATCATGGCGAGCGCCCTCGACGGCACGCCCGTCGTGGCGCTGTGCGGCAAGGTGTGGGTGCCGGGCCGCGACCCGAAGAAGTACCCGGTCTGCCCCATGTGCAAGGAGATCTACGACTCCATGGGCAGCAGCGGCGACGGCGAGGGCGGCAAGGACAAGTAGCACCTCAGGTTCCTCGGAGGCCCCGGGCGCGCTTTGGCGCGCTCCGGGGCCTTTGTCGTACCCGCGCGTTGCACGGAGTGCGGCCGCCGGTCACAGAGTGGTCGAGACCTCTTGTCGGCATGTTCATGTTGTCCCTACCCTCCGTGGTGTTGTGCAGAGCGAAACCGCCGTTGCGCATAGTGCAACGAGTGGAGTGTGTGCAGTGCCCGAACACGTACGCTTCAGCGCGCCCCGGAGGGTCACTCCATGAAGCTCCCCGTCCCCGCATTCCTCGTCGCCGCCCTGTTCCTGGCGGCCTGCGCCCCGCAGACCTCCTCCAACTCCGCCTCCGACAAGGACGACAAGAGCGGCACCCTGCGGGTGTGGCTCTTCCAGGAGGTCGGCAACGACCCCAAGCAGAAGGTCGTCGACTCGGTCGTGGCCGGCTTCGAGAAGGCGCACTCCGGCACCCGGGTCGACGTGGAGTACATCCCGGTCGACACCCGTGCGCAGCGGGTCAAGGCGGCGTTCAACGACCCGAAGTCGGCCCCGGACGTCATGGAGTACGGCAACACCGACACCGCCGGCTACGTACGGGACGGCGGACTGCTCGACGTCACCCGCGACTTCGGCGCGTGGCCCGAGGCCAAGGACACCGACCCGACGGCCAGGCAGTCGGTGACCGTCGGCGGCAAGGTCTACGGCGCCCCCTTCTACGTCGGCGTCCGGGCCCTGTACTACCGCACGGACGTCTTCGGGGAACTCGGCCTGAAGCCTCCCGCCACCCTGGCCGAGGTCGCCTCCGCGGCCCGCCGCATCCGCGCCGCGAAACCCGGCCTGTACGGCCTGGCCGTCGGCGGCGCCTACACCTACGGCGCGATGCCCTTCATCTGGGCCGGCGGCGGCGAACTCGCCACCGCCCGGGGCGGTTCGTACACCTCGGCGATCGACAGCGCGGCCGCCCGCAAGGGCATCAAGGAGTACACGTCGCTCTTCGGCGACGACAACTGCCCGGCCGCCAAGTGCGCCGGCTTCGGCGGCAACGACACGGTCACCGCGTTCGCGGCCGGCAAGGCCGGCATGGCCATCGGCGGCGACTTCAGCCACACGGCCGTGGAGGCGGGCACGGTCAAGGGCAAGTACGCGGTGGTGCCGCTGCCCGGCACCACGGCCGGATCCGTCGCGCCGGCCTTCGCGGGCGGCAACAACATCGGGGTGCTGAAGAGCACGGCCCACCGCACCCTGGCCGTCGCGCTGATGGAGCAGCTGACCGCCAAGAAGACGCAGGCCGCGATGTTCGACGCGATGGGGTTCCTGCCGACGTTCACGGACGTCCGTGACCAGGCGGCCGCGAAGGAACCGTTCGTGAAGCCGTTCGTGGCGACCCTGGCGGCCGGGACCAAGTTCGTGCCCGCGTCGGCGGGCTGGTCGCAGATCGACTCCTCGCTGGTGCTGCCGACGATGTTCCAGGAGGTCATCAGCGGCCGCAAGAGCGTGGAGGCCGCCTCGCAGGAGGCGGCGACGAAGATGGACGAGGCGTTCGGCTCGGCCGGATGACGCCGGCGGTGGACATGCCGGCCCGGCGCGGACGGTCGCGCGGAGCCGCGCACCCTTCGGCGAGCCGGACCGTGCCCTGGCTCTATCTGGCCCCCGCTCTCGTGGTCCTCGGCGGCCTGCTGCTCTACCCCGTCTACCAGCTCGGGCTGATCTCCGTCTTCCGGTACACCCAGGCCCAGGTCAGCGGCGGCGAGCCCACCGCCTTCGTGGGACTGGACAACTACGCGGAGGTGTTCGGCGACGACCGGTTCTGGTCGGTCCTGCTCGCCACCGTCCTCTTCGCCGCCGCGTGCGTCGTGTCGACGCTCGCCGTCGGCTGCGCGCTCGCCGTGCTGCTCACGCGCGTGCGCGCGGTGCCGCGGACGGCGCTGATGCTGGCCGCGCTCGGAGCCTGGGCGACGCCGGCCGTCACCGGGTCGACCGTCTGGCTGTTCCTCTTCGACCCGGACTTCGGGCCGGTGAACCGGCTGTTCGGCCTCGGCGACCACTCCTGGACGTACGGCCGGTACAGCGCCTTCCTGCTCGTACTGCTCGAAGTGGTCTGGTGCTCCTTCCCGTTCGTCATGGTCACCGTGTACGCCGGGATCCGCGCCGTACCGTCCGAGGTGCTGGAGGCCGCCGCGCTGGACGGGGCCTCGCAGTGGCGGATCTGGCGGTCGGTGCTGGCACCGATGCTCCGGCCGATCCTCATGGTCGTCACCGTCCAGTCGGTGATCTGGGACTTCAAGATCTTCACGCAGATCTACGTGATGACCGGCGGGGGCGGGATCGCGGGACAGAACCTGGTGCTCAACGTGTACGCCTATCAGCAGGCCTTCGCCTCCTCGCAGTACGGGCTCGGCGCCGCCGTCGGCGTCGTCACGCTGCTGGTCCTGCTCGCCGTGACCCTCGGCTACCTGCGGCTGCTGCGCCGGCAGGGGGAGGAGCTGTGATCCTCGTGAATCTTGTGCGCGGATCGCTGCGCAGGCCGGGGCGGACGGCCGCCGAGGCGGCGGCGCTGGTGATCGCCGCTGTGGTCGCGTTCCCGCTGTACTGGATGGTGCTGGGGGCCGTCGAACCGGCCGGCGAGATCGAGTCGGACCGGCCCCGGCCGTGGACGTCCGCGCCGTCCGCGGACTCCTTCCGACGGGTCTTCGGACAGCAGGAATTCGGCCGCTACTTCGTCAACAGTCTCGTCGTCGCGGGCACGGTCGTCGTCGTCTCGGCACTGATCGCCTTTCTCGCCGCGACCGCCGTCACACGATTCCGGTTCCGCTTCCGGACCACCCTGCTGATCATGTTTCTGGTGGCCCAGATGGTGCCCGTGGAGGCCCTCGCCATCCCCTTGTTCTTCCAGCTGCGGGACTTCGGTCTGCTGAACACGCTGGGCTCGCTGATCCTGCCGCACATCGCCTTCTCCCTGCCCTTCGCGATCTGGATGCTGCGGGGGTTCGTGAAAGGGGTGCCGCAGGCGCTGGAGGAGGCCGCCTACATCGACGGGGCGAGCCGGTCGCGCTTTCTCTGGCAGATCCTTTTCCCGCTCGTGCTGCCGGGCCTGGTGGCCACGAGCGTGTTTTCCTTCATCTCCGCCTGGAACGACTTCCTCTTCGCCAAGTCCTTCATCATCAGCGACACCTCGCAGTCGACGCTGCCGATGGCGCTCCTGGTGTTCTTCAAGCCCGACGACCCGGACTGGGGCGGGGTCATGGCGGCCTCCACGGTGATGACGATTCCGGTGCTGGTGTTCTTCGTACTCGTACAGCGACGGCTGGTCTCCGGACTGGGCGGAGCGGTTAAGGACTGACATGGCGGACGTGATCCCCGAGCCCCGGAGCATGGCCTCCCACGGGGACGGATTCTTCGAACTGGACGCGGACACCGCGCTGGTGGCGCAGGAGGGCGCGGAACGCACCGCCCGCTGGCTGCGCGACACGCTGGGAGCCGCCTGCGGACTGCCGCTGCCGACGCGGCCGGACGCGCGGGACAACGCCGTACGGCTGTCCCTCGACCCGGCGGTCACCGAGGAACTCGGCGCGGAGGGCTACCGCCTCGCGGTCACGCCCGCCGGCGTGCACCTCGCGGGCGGCGGCCCCGCCGGACTCTTCTGGGGCGCCCAGACGCTGCGCCAGCTGCTCGGGCCGGACGCCTTCCGGCGCGCCCCGCTGCCCGGCCGTACCTGGCGGCTGCCGCTGAGCCTCGTCCAGGACGCGCCGCGATTCCGCTGGCGCGGCCTCATGCTCGACGTGGCCCGGCACTTCATGCCCAAGGAAGGCGTCCTGCGCTACCTGGATCTCATGGCGGCGCACAAACTCAACGTCTTCCACTTCCACCTGACGGACGACCAGGGCTGGCGCATCCGCATCGAGCGCCATCCCCGGCTCACCGAGGTCGGCTCCTGGCGGGCCCGCACGAAATTCGGCCACCGGGCCTCACCGCTGTGGGAGGAGAAGCCGCACGGTGGCCACTACACGCAGGACGACATCCGGGAGATCGTCGCCTACGCGGCCGAGCGGCATATCACCGTCGTCCCCGAAATCGACGTGCCCGGCCACTCGCAGGCCGCCATCACCGCGTATCCGGAACTCGGCAACACCGACGTCGTCGACACCGCCTCCCTGACCGTCTGGGACTCCTGGGGGATCTCGCCGAACGTCCTCGCCCCCACCGACAACACCCTGCGCTTCTACGAGGAGGTGTTCGAGGAAGTGCTCGAACTCTTCCCCTCGGAGTTCATTCACGTCGGCGGCGACGAATGCCTCAAGGACCAGTGGCGCGCCTCTCCCGCCGCACAGGCCCGGATCAAGGAACTCGGGCTGGCCGACGAGGACGAGTTGCAGGCGTGGTTCGTCGGTCACTTCGCGGCGTGGCTTTCCGCGCGGGGCCGCCGGGTGATCGGCTGGGACGAGATCCTGGAGGGCGGGATCGCCGAGGGCGCGGCCGTGGCGTCCTGGCGCGGATTCGGCGGCGGGATCGCGGCCGCGCGGGCCGGTCACGACGTGGTCATGTGCCCCGAGCAGCACGTGTACCTGGACCACCGGCAGGCGGACGGCGCGGACGAGCCCGTACCGATCGGATATGTGCGCACCCTTGAGGACGTGTATCGGTTCGAGCCGGTTCCACCGGGACTCGACGCATCCCTGACGCACCGGGTCCTGGGCACCCAGGCCAACCTCTGGACCGAGGTCATGGAGAACCCCGCGCGCGTCGACTACCAGGCCTTTCCCCGGCTCGCCGCCTTCGCCGAGGTCGCCTGGAGCGCCCTCCCGGCCCCGGCGGAACGGGACTTCACCGCCTTCGAACGCCGTATGGCGGCCCACTACCGGCGGCTCGACGCCCTGGGGGTCGGCTACCGGCCACCGGCCGGACCGCTGCCCTGGCAGCGCCGCCCCGGCGTGCCCGGCCGCCCGATCGACGGCCCGCCCCCGAGCCGCTAGGCCGGACACGGCCCGACCCCCTGTCCGTCACCTTCCCGTCCCGAACGCGTAATGGAAAAAGACCTCAAGGGTCACCGAAGAGTGTCAATCGGCATCCACCGGCGATGGCGTACGAAATCGGGCCAAGCCGCCGGTGAGGTGGGCGAATGCCTCCTAGCGGACCCGTGCGTTCGAGGCTTGCGAAGATGTGCCAGAGTTGCCACGTCCGCCCTGTGAGCACGTACCGTACGGCCACACAGGTGGGACCAGGTGGGGGCAGCGGGAAGGGGCAGCCGGTTTTGACCACGCACGCACCGCAGGCGGGGCAGTCCGTCACGCTGCCCACGACACTGAACGAGGCCGTGGCGGCCCTCACCGCGATGCCGGCCGCCGTCCCCGTGGCGGGCGGCACCGATCTGATGGCCGCCGTGAACTCCGGCCAGCTGCGGCCCGCCGCCCTGGTCGGTCTCGGCCGGATCAGCGAGATCCGCGGCTGGCAGTACCAGGACGGCAACGCGCTGCTCGGCGCCGGACTCACGCACGCGCGCATGGGCCGGCCCGACTTCGCGGCCCTGATCCCGGCGCTCGCCGCCGCGGCGCGGTCCGCGGGTCCGCCGCACATCCGCAACGCGGGCACCCTGGGCGGCAACATCGCCACGGCCGCGCCCACCGGCGACGCGCTGCCGGTGCTCGCCGCCCTGGAGGCGACGCTGATCATCGCCGGACCGGGCGGGTCCCGCCGGGAGATCCCGGTCTCGCACCTGCTGGCCGGCGTCGAGATGCTGCGCGCGGGCGAGCTGATCGCCTTCGTCCGGGTGCCGCTGCTGCACGCCCCGCAAGTCTTCCTGAAGGCCACCGGACGCACCGGACCCGGCCGCTCGGTGGCCTCCGTGGCGCTCGTCCTGGACCCCGCGCGGCGCGGGGTCAGATGCGCCGTCGGGGCCATAGCGCCGATGCCGCTGCGGCCGCTGGAGGCCGAGCAGTGGGTGGCCCGGCTGATCGACTGGGACAACGACCGCGCGCTCGTCCCGGAGGCGCTGCACGCCTTCGGCGAGTACGTCGCCGCCGCCTGCATCCCCGACCCGGCGCCCGAACCGGACGGCTCGGTGCCGCCGCTTCCGCCTGCCGTACTGCACCTGCGGCGCACCGTCGCCGCGCTGGCCCGACGAGCACTGGGGAGGGCGCTGTCATGACCGACGAGCAGCACGAAGAGGGCGCGCCCTCGGGCGGCGGCCGCTGGGATCCGTTGCCCCAGGGCGACTACGACGACGGCGCGACCGCCTTCGTGAAGCTCCCCGAGGGCGGCATCGAGGCCCTGCTGTCCGGCGACAGCCCCCTGGCCGCCCCCGGTCACGGCTACGTGCCGCCGCAGATAACGGTGGCGCCCGGCACCGAGACCTGGGGCGCGCAGGGCGACGGCGCGCAGTGGCCGGACCCGAACGCGGTCCCCCAGGAACGGCCCGTCGACGACCGGTTCACCTACCAGCCCGCCGCGACCCAGCAGTGGACCTACGAGGAGCCGCCGCCCGCGCCCGGCCACGACGTGACCGGGCAGTGGTCGATCCCGGTCGCGAGCGGTGATGTTCCGGACGAATCGGGCGAGTTCACCACATCCGCGCTCATGGAGCAGTGGGGCGGCACACCCCCGGCGACCCTGCCCGGCGGCGCGGCCGCGCCGTGGGCATCCGAGCTCCAGGCCTGGGAACACCCCGCGGAGGCCCCTGGAGGCCCCTCAGGCGCCCCGGTGGACCACGGGGACACTCGGACCCCGGACGCCCCGCCCGAGGCCGCCAGCGAGGCGCCTGCGCCCGACGCGGCCGTGGCGAACGAACGCGACGAACAAGGCGACACGGGCGAGTTCCACGCGCTCGGCGAGCCGCCCGCCCGTGACACGACCGGCGAGCCGGACGACCCCCACGCCACGCCCGCCCGGCACCTCGGCCCGCCGGCCGCCGACGGCGACACGCCCCCGCCCGCGCCGGACGGCGAGGCTCCCGAGCCCGCCGAGGCCGCAGCGGAACCCGCCGAGGCCGAGCCCGAGGCGATCGACGACCACCCCCTCGCCTCCTACGTCCTGCGCGTCAACAGCACCGACCGCCCCGTCACCGACGCCTGGATCGGCGAGTCGCTCCTGTACGTGCTGCGCGAACGCCTCGGCCTCGCCGGCGCCAAGGACGGCTGCTCCCAGGGCGAATGCGGCGCCTGCAACGTCCAGGTCGACGGCCGCCTCGTCGCCTCCTGCCTGGTGCCCGCGGTCACCGCGGCCGGCAGCGAGGTCCGCACGGTCGAGGGCCTCGCCCAGGACGGCCGGCCCTCCGACGTCCAGCGCGCGCTGGCGCTGCGCGGCGCAGTCCAGTGCGGCTTCTGCGTCCCGGGCATGGCGATGACCGTCCACGACCTGCTGGAAGGCAACCCGGCCCCGACCGAGATGGAGACCCGGCAGGCCCTGTGCGGCAACCTCTGCCGCTGCTCGGGCTACCGGGGCGTGCTGGACGCCGTCCAGGAGGTCGTCGCCGAACGCGAGGCGCACGCCGCCGCCGACGCCGAGACCGACGGCGACGAGGCCCGCATCCCGCACCAGGCGGGACCGGGCGCCGGCGGCGTCAACGCGTCGGCCTTCGACTCCCCGGGCACCTTCGCGACGCCCGCCCAGCGCGAGCAGTCGTCCTACGACGCCCGGCACGAGCAGTCGTACGACCAGACGTTCGGCGGCGACCGGACGTTCGGCGGCGACCAGACCTTCGGCGACCAGAGTCAGAGCTACGGCGACCAGCCCTACGGGTCGGACGGAGGCCAGGCGTGACCAACGAGACCGTCACCACGACCACCGCCGCGGACAGCGCCGACCCCGCCCCCGAGCCGCCCCCGCACGGCCTCGGCGTGTCGCTGCCGCCCGCCGACGCGCGCGCCAAGACCGAGGGCACCTTCCCGTACGCGGCCGACCTGTGGGCCGAGGGTCTGCTGTGGGCGGCCGTCCTGCGCTCCCCGCACCCGCACGCGCGCATCGTGTCGATCGACACCACCCACGCGCGCGAGATGCCCGGCGTACGGGCCGTCGTCACCCACGAGGACGTGCCCGGCACCCCGCTGCACGGCCGCGGCACCGCGGACCGCCCGGTGTTCGCCGCCGAGGTCGTACGCCACCACGGCGAGCCCATCGCCGCCGTCGCCGCCGACCACCCCGACACCGCCCGGATGGCCGCCGCCGCGGTCATCGTCGAGTACGAGGTGCTCGACCCGGTCATCGACCCCGAGCAGGCCTTCGAGGCCGAACCGCTGCACCCCGACGGCAACCTGATCCGGCACATCCCGCTGCACCACGGCGACCCGGACGCGGCCGGCGAGATCGTCGTCGAGGGCCAGTACCGCATCGGCCGCGCCGACCCCGCCCCGATCGGCGCCGAGGCCGGACTCGCCGTGCCCCGCCCCGACGGCGGGGTCGAGCTGTACCTGGCCTCCACCGACCCGCACACCGACCGCAACACGGCCGCCGCCTGCTTCGGCCTGTCGCTGGAACAGGTGAAGATCGTCGTCACCGGCGTGCCGGGCGCCACCGCCGACCGCGAGGACCAGGGCTTCCAGCTGCCGCTCGGCCTCCTCGCCCTGAAGACCGGCTGCCCGGTCAAACTCACCGCCACGCGCGAGGAGTCCTTCCTCGGCCACGCCCACCGCCACCCCACCCTGCTCCGCTACCGGCACCACGCCGACGCCGAGGGCAAGCTGGTCAAGGTCGAGGCACAGATCCTGCTCGACGCGGGCGCCTACGCCGACACCTCCGCCGAGTCCCTGGCCGCCGCGGTCTCCTTCGCCTGCGGCCCCTACGTCGTCCCGAACGCCTTCATCGAGGGCTGGGCCGTGCGCACCAACAACCCGCCCTCCGGCCACGTCCGCGGCGAGGGCGCCATGCAGGTGTGCGCCGCCTACGAGGCGCAGATGGACAAGCTGGCGAAGAAGCTCGGCCTCGACCCGGCCGAGATCCGCCTGCGCAACGCGCTCGCCACCGGCGACGTGCTGCCCATCGGCCAGACGGTGACCTGCCCGGCCCCCGTCGCCGAACTGCTCCAGGCGGTACGGGACTTCCCGCTGCCCGCGCTGCCCAAGGACACACCCGAGGACGAGTGGCTGCTGCCCGGCGGCCCCGAGGGCGCGGGCGAGCCGGGCGCGGTGCGCCGGGGCGTCGGCTACGGACTCGGCATGGTCCACATGCTCGGCATCGAGGGCGCCGACGAGGTCTCGACGGCCACCGTCAAGGTCCACGACGGCATCGCGACCGTGCTCTGCGCGGCCGTGGAGACCGGGCAGGGCTTCACCACCCTGGCCCGCCAGATCGTCCAGGAGACCCTCGGCATCGACGAGGTCCACGTGGCCCCGGTCGACACCGACCAGCCGCCGGCCGGCGCCGGCTGCCGCGGCCGCCACACCTGGGTCTCCGGCGGCGCCGTCGAACGCGCCGCCAAGATGGTCCGCACCCAGCTCCTGCAGCCCCTCGCCCACAAGTTCGGCATGTCCACCGAACTGCTCCAGATCACCGACGGCAAGATCACGTCGTACGACGGCGTCCTGTCGACCACCGTCACCGAGGCGATGGACGGCAAGGAGCTGTGGGCCACGGCGCAGTGCCGTCCGCACCCGACCGAGCCGCTGAACGCGGAAGGCCAGGGCGACGCCTTCGTGGGCCTCGCCTTCTGCGCGATCCGCGCGGTCGTCGACGTCGACATCGAACTGGGGTCGGTGCGGGTCGTGGAGCTGGCCGTCGCCCAGGACGTGGGCCGGGTCCTCAACCCGGCGCAGCTCAACGCGCGGATCGAGGCCGGTGTCACCCAGGGCGTCGGCATCGCGCTCACCGAGAACCTGCGCACCCCGCGCGGGCTGATCCGCCACCCCGACCTCACCGGCTACGCCCTCCCGACCGCGTTGGACGCGCCGGACATCCGGATCGTCAAGCTCGTCGAGGAACGGGACGTGGTCGCCCCCTTCGGCGCCAAGTCGGTCAGCGCGGTCCCGGTCGTGACGTCCCCGGCGGCCATCGCCTCCGCCGTCCGCGCGGCCACCGGCCGCCCGGTCAACCGCCTCCCGATCCGCCCGCAGGCGGCGGTGGTCACCGGCCAGTGAGCCGGCCGGCCCCCGCCGCCCACCGCTGACTCCGCCGTCCCCGCTACCGGTTCCGCCCGCTCCCGGGGCCCCGTCCACGGCCGCGGGACGGGCGGTGGCGGTGACGTGCTCCGGGACGGAACGTTCGAGGGCCGCCCCGCGTCTGTTCTCCACGGGGCGTTGTCAGTGGTGCGGCGTAGTGTTCTGGCAGTGGGGACGGCCGTTTCGCAGGGGAAGCCCGGACGGCACGCCATGCCCTGCTCAGGACGGCCTACGGCACACCACTCCGACCCACTTGCATGTCTGAACTCTTTGATCGCGGGGGCAGCGATGAGCACGACCAGCACGACCGGCAGCGGTGCGGCGGCGATCACGCTGACCGAGGCAGAACTGGACCGTTACATCACGCACGAACCCACCCGCATGTGGCTCTCCGGCCCCGGACTCCCCGACACCGGCGGCCTGTTGACGTTCGCACCGCTGCGCACCGCAGGCCTGCGCAGACTCGCCGACGTCACCGACGCCGCGGCCGGTCCGTCCCGGCTCGCGGAGGAACTCCGGGACCGGCTGGTGATCGGCGAGCTGCTGTCCCCGGCCGGCCTGGACACCGAGTCGATCCTCCTCGACGGCGGCACCGGCGAGATCAGCACCGCCTACCTGGTCGACCCGGCCGACCCGCGCCCGCTGGCGCCCTCGCTGGAGACGCTGCTGCGCTTCGCCTCGGTCACCGAGGAACTGACCGGCCTGCGCGGCCGTTTCGCCTCCCTCGCCGGCACGCACGGGACCAAGGCGGCCACCGAGGCCTCCCGCAAGCTGCTGGAACTCTTCGAGGAGGGCACGGCCGGCCGGGTGCCGTCGTACTGGAAGGCGACCGCGCTGATCCGTCCCCTCAGCCTCGTCGCGGGCCCCGGCACGGACTCCGGGCTCGCCGTCGACCTGCCGGCCCGGCTGCTGGACCAGGAGTTCGGGCAGGGCCGGGTGGCCCGCTTCGAGGAGGTCGACTTCCCGCCCACGCTCACCCACGAGCCGACCCGCCGCTTCCTGCGCGAGACCGGCCTCCCGGAGGACGCGGTCCTCTTCCAGCTCGACCCGGACGCCCCGCTGCCCACCCTGCGGGAGTACTACACGGACCTGCACACCGGCGACTTCCCGCCGGACGCCCTGCCGGCCCACGCCGACCGGCTCATACGCCTGGGCTACCTGGTCGAGGAGAACAGCCTGGTCGTGGACGGCACCACGGGCGCGATCCTCAACTTCTCCGAGCCCGAGGCCACCCTCTACCCGCTCAACACCGACATCTCCACGCTCGCCTTCACCCTCTGGCTCCTGCACCACGAGCGCACCATCGACGAGCACCTGGGCCACGAACTCACCACGGAGGCCTACGACCAGCTCGCCGCGACCATGCTCCACACGCTCGCGGCGATCGACCCGACGCCCACCACCATGGACGCCGACTGGCACTACTGGACGGAGCTGTTCCAGGACGAGGCGGGCGGGGTGCTCTGAGCGGACGGCCGCGTCAGACCACCAGGCCTTGCCGGTAGGCGTAGACGACCGCCTGGACCCGGTCGCGCAGGTCGAGTTTGGCGAGGATGCGCGAGACGAAGGTCTTCACGGTCTCCGGGCTGATCACCAGGGCCGCGGCGATCTCGCCGTTGGAGAGGCCGTCCGCGATCAGCCGCAGGACCTCCAGTTCGCGCGGCGTCAGCGGGATGCCGTCGGGGGTGCCGCCGTCGGCGGGCCGGATCCGGGCGGCGTAGCGGCCCACCAGCCGGCGGGTCACGTCGGGGTCCAGCAGGGCCGCGCCGGTGGCCACGGTCCGGATGCCGTGCAGCAGCCGGTCCGGCGGGGCGTCCTTGAGCAGGAAGCCGCTCGCGCCCGCGCGCAGCGCCTCGTACACGTACTCGTCCAGGTTGAACGTGGTCACCACGAGCACCTTCACGGGATGCGGCACCCCGGCGCCGGCCAGCAGCCGGGTGGCCTCGATGCCGTCGAGCACCGGCATCCGGACGTCCATGACGACCACGTCCGGGCGCAGCCGGCCGGCCAGGTCGACCGCCGTCCGGCCGTCCCCGCACTCACCGGCCACCGCCAGGTCGGGCTGCGCGTCGATGATCGTCGCCAGGCCGGTGCGGATCAGCACCTGGTCGTCGCAGACCAGGACCCGGATCGGCGCCGGCCCGTCCGCGGCGGTCACGACGGGTTCCCGGCGGGTATCCGGGCCCGTACGACGAAGCCGCCGCCGGGAGCGTGCTCCGCGCTGAACTCGCCGCCCAGCACGTCCACGCGTTCCCGGAGACCGGCCAGGCCCCGTCCGCTGCCGCCGGGCGACCCGGCTGCCGAGCCGGACCCGTCCGTGCCGACCTCCACGGTGATCTCCTTCGCGCCGTGCCGCACCCGAACCGAAGTGCGGCTGCCGTGGGCGTACTTGAGGGCGTTCGTCAGGGCCTCCTGCACAACCCGGTAGGCCACCAGGTCGGCGCTGCCCGACGACGGCGCCGGCGTGCCCTCCTCGGTGAACTCCACCGGCTGCCCGGCCCGCCGCGTCCGCTCCACCAGCGTGCGCAGCCGCCCGGCGGACGGCGCCCTGTCACCGCCACCGGTGCCGGTGCCGTGGTCGGGGTTGAGCAGGTCGAGCAGATGGCGGAGGTCCGCGATGGCCAGCCGACCGGTGTCGGTGACGGCCGTCAGGGTCCGGTCGAGCCGGTCCGGCGCGGCGGTCAGATACCGGGCCGCCTCGGCCTGCACGACCATCGCCGTCACGTGGTGGGTCACCACGTCGTGCAACTCCCTGGCGATCCGGGTGCGTTCGGCGATCCGGGTGTCCTCGGCGACCCGCCGCCGGTGCTCGGCCTCCGCGCCCCGGCCGGCCCGCAGCCACGCCCCGGTGCCCCAGGCCAGCACCAGCGCCAGGTAGAACGTCACGAACTCGCTCGCCGTCTCGCCGCCGGATCCCAGCCGGTGCAGTACGACCGCCAACGGCACGTAGGCCGCGGAGAACAGGAGCGCGGCGGCCCGCCGGTGCCGGTCCAGATGGGCACCGGCGCTCAGCAGGGCGAGGGGCAGCGCGACGCCCGCGACCGAGTGGTAGGCGCGGACCTGGTCGACGGCGAAGCCGAGCGACACCAGGGCGAGACAGACGGCCGGCCCGCGCCGGCGCAGGGCCAGCGGCAGGCACTCCAGGCCGAGCGCCAGCGCGGTCAGCGCGTCGAAGGGGCGGGTGGGCAGGTCACCGACCCGGGTTCCGTTGCCGTGCAGCGCCGGCAGGAAGGAACCGGCCAGGATCAGCAGCCCGAGCGGCAGATCCCGGACCGTCACGTCGAGCCGTTGCCACCGGCCGGACAGCCGCCGAGGACTGATCACCGGGGCAGTGTAGCGACGGAGCCGGCCGCCGTGTCCCGGCCCCGGCGCGGCACGAGGTGTCCCCGGCGCCGGGCCAGCCGCAGGAACGCGAACGTCACCAGGATGCCGAGCAGGACCGAGTAGAGGCTCGCCTCAGGACCGAACTCGCCGCCGGTGACCAGCTGCGAGCCGGAGGTGGAGGCGTCCAGCAGGCCCCGCTGCGCGCCGCTGCCGGAGACCTCCGTGCCGAAGACCGCCGACTCGGCCCAGTTCCAGCCGAAGTGCAGGCCGATCGGCAGCCACAGGGTGCGGGTGGCGGCGTACGCGGCGCCGAGCATGCCGCCGGCCTCGACGGCGATGGCGAGGGCGCCCCACAGGGTCGCGTCCTTGTTGAGCAGATGCATCATCCCGAACAGCACGCCGGTCGACGTGAGCGCGATCCAGGTCCCGGTGCGCTCCTCGACGATCCGGAACAGGACCCCGCGGAAGAGGAGTTCCTCGGTCGCGGCCGCGGCGGCCATGAAGCCCACCAGGCCCACCGCGCCCGTCACCGAACCCGCGCCGTGCACCGTGTAGTCGCCGAGGAGGGCGATGTTCGCGATCACGCACGCGAACGTCGCCACACCGATCAGCGCACCGCGCCCGAACGCGGCCCGGGCGCCGTCCCGCCCCACCTCGGTGCTCGGCCGGTGCTCGGTCCGCCGCACCACCCACCCGTAGACGGCCACCGCGGCGGCGGACGTCAGCAGTCCCAGCACCAGCGTGAGGAACCAGTTCTCCTGCACCGCGGCGACCGCCTGCCCGCCCACGAAGGCGACCGCGCCCACCGCCACCAACTGCCAGACCACCCGCATGACGACTCCTCCCCGGACCCCGCGAACCGACCGCCGCGGAACTGGCCCGAACGCTACGGATCCACCACGCGGGAATCGTCACCACAGGGTGGACACCCGCACGTAGCTCGCACGGGGGACGGGGCGCCGGGAGATCGCCGGGCAGGCCCTCACGGGGCCCCTCCGCCGCCCGGCGGCGAGCGCGCGAAAGGGCGGCACCCTCGCAGGGATGCCGCCCTTTCCGCTTGCCTGGTCACGCAACCAGAGGCCATGGCGGGATTCGAACCCACGTAACTCGCTTTGCAGGCGAGCCCCTAAACCACTCGGGCACACGGCCGGGAACTGCTTCTTCCTCTACGGCCGTGGTGGGATTCGGACCCGCGTGACTCCCCGCGAGCGGAGCTCGCTGATGGATACAGCGCAAGCGAGCCCCTGAACCACTCGGGCACACGGCCGTGTCGGTGATCTGAAGGTAGGCCGGGTCCCGCGGTCGGCTCAAGGGGGACCGGGGGGCTGCAACGGGACTGCCATGTGGCGTTCATGAATGGGGCGTGGGGTCTACGACCAAGGTCCGAGGCCGGGTGGGGCTCGGGACAGGGGTCAAGGGCCGGAACGGGGCTTACCGTGGTCGGTATGACCGCCCTTGATCCCAGCGACGCCGTCGTCGCAGATGAGACCGCCGACAGCGTCGATGACCAGGGAGTGCTCGGGCGGTCGTACCGGGCGCTGAGCGTCGGGATCGTGTCCGTCGTGCTGCTGATCGCGTTCGAGGCGACGGCCGTCGGGACGGCGATGCCGGTGGCGGCCCGGGAGCTGGACGGGGTGTCGCTGTACGCGTTCGCCTTCTCCGGGTACTTCACGACCAGCCTCTTCGGGATGGTGCTGGCCGGGCAGTGGTCGGACCGGCGCGGACCGCTCGGCGCGCTGACGACCGGGATCGGGGCCTTCGCCGCGGGGCTCGTCGTCGCCGGGACCGCGCAGGCCATGTGGGTGTTCATCCTGGGGCGGGCCGTGCAGGGGCTGGGCGGCGGGCTGGTCATCGTCGCGCTGTACGTGGTGGTCGGGCGGGCCTACCCGGAGCGGCTGCGGCCCGCGATCATGGCCGCCTTCGCCGCCGGCTGGGTGGTGCCGTCCATCGTCGGACCGCTGGCCGCCGGAGCGGTGACCGAGCACCTCGGATGGCGCTGGGTGTTCGTCGGGATCCCGGTGCTCGTGGTGTTCCCGGTGGCACTGGCCCTTCCGCAGATACGGCGCCTGGCCGGCGGACCGGTCGCCGACGAGCCGCGGGAGCCCTTCGAGCGGCGGCGGATCCGGCTCGCGTTCGCGATCTCCGCCGGCGCGGGCCTGCTCCAGTACGCGGCCCAGGACCTGCGCTGGGTCTCCCTGCTGCCGGCGGCCGTCGGGGCCGCGCTGCTGGTCCCGGCCGTCCTCGGGCTGCTGCCGCGCGGGACCTACCGCGCGGTCCGCGGGCTGCCGTCGGTGGTGCTGCTGCGCGGGGTCGCGGCCGGCGCGTTCATCTCCGCCGAGTCCTTCGTGCCGCTGATGCTGGTGACCCAGCGCGGTCTGTCGCCCACCCTCGCCGGGTTCTCGCTGGCGGCCGGCGGGGTGACCTGGGCGCTGGGCTCGTGGGTGCAGGCGCGGCCGCGCGTGGCGCCGTACCGGGAGCGGCTGATGGGCCTCGGGATGGTGCTGGTCGCCGCGGCGATCGCGACCGCGCCCAGCGTGCTCGTGCACGGCGTGCCGGTGTGGACCGTGGCCGTCGCCTGGGCCTTCGGCTGTTTCGGGATGGGCCTGGTGATCGCCTCGTCGAGCGTGCTGATGCTCCGGCTCTCCGCCCCGCACGAGGCCGGGTCCAACTCGGCCGCCCTGCAGATCTCCGACGGCCTCTCGAACGTCGTCCTGCTCGCCGCGGCCGGTGCCGCCTTCGCCGCGCTGGGCGGCGGCAGCACGACGGGTACGGCCGGCTCCGGTGCCCACCCGGCCGCCTTCGCCTTCGTGTTCCTGCCGATGGCCGCCGTGGCGCTCGTCGGGGTGTGGGTGACGACCCGGCTTCGTGATCTGTGACGTGGGTCCCACCCGGGGCGCGGGCGGGCTTGTCTGCGCGTCGCCCGTGACAGGACGCCGGTAGGGTGGCCCGGTTGTCATACGCATACGTAGCCGCTCGACCCCTTACTACGGAGACCGTGACTACCTCCACCGCTTCTGCCGCCTCGTCCTCCCACCACCTTTCGCCGGCCTTCCCGGGCCGGGCGCCCTGGGGCACCGCCAGCAAGCTGCGGGCCTGGCAGCAGGGGGCCATGGAGAGGTACGTCCAGGAGCAGCCGCGCGACTTCCTCGCCGTGGCGACGCCCGGCGCCGGCAAGACGACCTTCGCGCTGACCCTGGCGTCCTGGCTGCTGCACCACCACGTCGTGCAGCAGATCACCGTCGTCGCCCCCACCGAGCACCTGAAGAAGCAGTGGGCGGAGGCCGCGGCGCGGATAGGGATCAAGCTCGACCCGGAGTACAGCGCGGGGCCGCTGAGCCGGGAGTACGACGGGGTCGCCGTCACCTACGCCGGTGTCGGGGTGCGGCCGATGCTGCACCGCAACCGCTCCGAGCAGCGCAAGACGCTCGTCATCCTCGACGAGATCCATCACGCCGGTGACTCCAAGTCCTGGGGCGAGGCCTGCCTGGAGGCGTTCGAGCCGGCCACCCGCCGGCTGGCGCTGACCGGTACGCCGTTCCGGTCCGACACCAACCCCATCCCCTTCGTGACGTACGAGGAGGGGCAGGACGGGATCCGGCGGTCCGCCGCCGACTACACCTACGGGTACGGCAACGCGCTCGCCGACCATGTCGTGCGGCCGGTCATCTTCCTCTCCTACAGCGGCAGCATGCGCTGGCGGACCAAGGCCGGCGACGAGATCGCCGCCCGGCTCGGCGAGCCGATGACGAAGGACGCCGTCAGCCAGGCGTGGCGCACGGCGCTCGATCCGCGCGGCGAGTGGATGCCGGCGGTGCTGCGGGCCGCGGACCAGCGGCTGACGGAGGTGCGCAAGGGGATCCCGGACGCCGGTGCCCTGGTCATCGCCTCGGACCAGGAATCCGCCCGCGCCTACGCCAAGCTCATCCGCGAGATCACCGGCACCAAGGCCACCCTCGTCCTCTCCGACGACACCGGCGCGTCCAAGCGGATCGACACCTTCAGCGCGAGCGACGACCGGTGGATGGTCGCGGTGCGGATGGTGTCCGAGGGCGTCGACGTGCCCCGGCTGGCGGTCGGCGTCTACGCCACCACCATCTCGACCCCGCTCTTCTTCGCCCAGGCCGTCGGCCGTTTCGTGCGGTCCCGGCGGCGCGGCGAGACCGCGTCCGTGTTCCTGCCGACCGTCCCCGACCTGCTGACCTTCGCCAACGAGATGGAGGTCGAGCGCGACCACGCCCTCGACAAGCCGAAGAAGGACGGCGAGGAGGACCCGTACGCCGAGTCCGAGAAGGAGATGGAGGAGGCGAACAAGGAGCAGGACGAGGACACCGGCGAGCAGGAGCAGTTCGCCTTCGAGGCGCTGGAGTCCGAGGCCGTCTTCGACCGGGTGCTGTACGACGGCGCCGAGTTCGGCATGCAGGCGCACCCGGGCAGCGAGGAGGAGCAGGACTACCTCGGCATCCCGGGGCTCCTCGAACCGGATCAGGTGCAGCTGCTGCTGCAGAAGCGGCAGGCCCGGCAGATCGCGCACAGCCGCAAGAAGCCGGACGACGAGGCCGACCTGCTGGAGCTGCCCGCGGAACGGCGGCCGGTCGTCTCCCACAAGGAGATGATGGAGCTGCGCAAGCAGCTGAACACGATGGTCAGCGCGTATGTGCACCAGAGCGGCAAGCCGCACGGCGTGATCCACACCGAGCTGCGCCGGGTGTGCGGCGGGCCGCCGAGCGCGGAGGCCACGGCGGGGCAGCTGCGGCAGCGGATCGCCAAGGTGCAGGAGTGGGCCACCCGCATGCGGTGACCCGCGGCGCCCTGTGGTGACTTCGGGGCGTACGGCGTACATACCAGCACATAGCGAAGCAGTCCGTACCGGAGCGTGACCGGATTCTGGACGGAGGCTTCCGCTCAGCGAACCCTCTTCGCTACTGTCCGCCTACGCACACGCCCCGTGGCAGCGCCGCCGCGGAGCGCAGCCGTGAAGCGACTGGGCCCGGAGCCACCGGGCCCTTCTGCCGATCGGCGGCCTCTGAAGCGCGTCGCTGACGGGACTCGGCGACGCATCCGCCGCGTCGGAGGCTGCCGGCCTCACCACTTAAGGAGTGGGCGTCGTGACCGCGGAGACCTCTCAGACGCTCGACCGGGGCCTCAGGGTCCTGAAGCTGCTCGCCGACACGGACCACGGGCTGACCGTCACCGAGCTTTCCACCAAACTGGGCGTGAACCGGACCGTGGTGTACCGGTTGCTCGCCACGCTCGAGCAGCATGCGCTGGTACGGCGTGACCTGGGCGGGCGAGCCCGGGTCGGCCTCGGCGTGCTGCGCCTGGGACGGCAGGTGCACCCGCTCGTCCGGGAGGCCGCCCTGCCGGCCCTGCGGTCGCTGGCCGAGGACATAGGGGCGACGGCGCACCTGACGCTGGTCGACGGGACCGAGGCGCTCGCCGTCGCGGTGGTCGAGCCGACCTGGACCGACTACCACGTGGCCTACCGGGCCGGTTTCCGGCATCCGCTGGACCGGGGGGCCGCCGGGAAGGCGATCCTGTCCGCGCGGCATTCGCCTAAGGACGACCCCGGGTACACGCTGACCCACGGTGAACTGGAGGCGGGGGCGAGCGGTGCGGCCGCGCCGCTGCTCGGTGTCACCGGGGTCGAGGGGAGCGTCGGGGTCGTGATGCTGGCCGACGCCGTGCCCGAGCGGGTCGGGGCGCGGGTCATGGACGCGGCGCGGGAGGTCGCGGAGGCGTTGCGCTGAGGGGCCGGGGCGATGGCCCGGCGTGGCCGCCGCGTTAGATTGACTCCGTGCTCTCACGTCTCACACGTCTCCAGGCCGTCGCCGTCTGCGCGATTCCCGTCGCGGCCCTGATCGCCACGGCCGTCCTCGCGCCGCTGCCGTTCTCGGTGGCCCAGCCCGGGATGACGGCGAACGTGCTCGGCGAGAACCAGGGCACCCCGGTGATCACCATCGCCGGGGCGCCCGTCCGGCCGACCGGCGGGCAGCTGCGGATGACGACGATCGAGGCGACCGGACCGGACGCCCGGGTGTCGCTGGGCGACGTCGTCGGCAACTGGTTCCGCACGGACCGCGCGGTGATGCCGCGCGACTCGGTGTATCCGGGCGGCGGCGACGTCAAGGAGATCGAGCGGCACAACACCGAGCAGATGGAGCAGTCGCAGGACGCGGCGGCGCAGGCCGCGCTGCGGTACCTGAACCTCAGTGCCGACAAGGTCAAGGTGACCCTGAAGCTGGCGGACGTCGGAGGACCGAGCGCCGGGCTGCTGTTCTCGCTCGGGATCATCGACAAGCTGGACGGGAACGGGAGCGGCGGTGACCTGACCGGAGGGAGGAACATCGCCGGTACGGGAACGATCAGCGCCGACGGCACGGTGGGCGCCGTGGGCGGGGTCGCGCTGAAGACGCAGGCCGCGCGGCGGGACGGGGCGACCGTCTTCCTGGTGCCGAAGGACGAGTGCGCCGACGCGAAGTCCGAGCTGCCCGCGGGGCTGCGGCTGGTGCCGGTGACGACACTCAGGGGTGCCGTGTCCGACCTGGTCAAGCTGGAGAAGGGGACGAAGGTCCCCGGCTGCTGAGTCCGGGGCGCGGCGGGCGGGGCCGGTCGCGCGGTCCTGCCGTGCCGGTCAGGGAGTCGCCGGTGCCGGCGCCGCCAGGCGCAGGCCCACTTCCACCAGGGTCCAGCCCAGGCGGGTGCGCAGTTCCTGCCGTGGCGGCCGGGCCTCGGCCGCCAGGCGGTGGGCCCGCGCCTGGCGGTGCAGTTCCGTCATCCGGTGCCGGGCGAGCTGGGTCTGGGTGTGCATGCGGTGCCTCTCAGTCCGTCTCGATGGGGAAGAGGTGCGTGTGGACGCGTACCTGCTCGGCGTGCGGGTCGTCCTCGGCGGGGGCCAGGGCGCGGTAGCCGTCGACCAGGGCGTGCAGTTTGCCGATCAGCTCGACGGCGAGTTCCGGGGTGAGCCGCAGGGTCATGTCGCTCATGTCGGTGGAGTGGGACCAGGCCTGGGGCCACCTCTCGCGGGTGCCGAGCCAGGCCGACAGCTCACGGGCGTGCCGTGCGGCGCCCTCCTGGAGGAACACCTCCGTCAGTCCGCGGACCTCCGGGCCCGCGTCCTCGAAGTCGGCGCTGTCGAAGGTGAGGCCCTGGTCCACCGCCCGCCACCACCGCTCCCGGCCCTTGCCGCGCTCCGGGTCGTCCTCGACGAAGCCGTGTTCGGCCAGCTGGCGCAGGTGATAGCTGGTCGAGCCGCTGGACTCGCCCAGCCGGGCGGCCAGTTGGGACGCGGTGGCGGGGCCGCGGTAGCGCAGGGTGTCCAGCAGCTGCATCCGCAGCGGGTGGGCGAGCCCGCGCAGTGAACGTGCGTCGAGCCGGCGCGGTGTGCGGTCCTGGTGCTCCGTCATGCGTACGAAGGTAGCCGTGCAAAGGACCTTTTGCAACGCCTTCTTTGCATAGAGTTCGAGGTAACTCCGCTCCGGTGTGCGCTACTTGACGAACCCCTCCGCCTTCATCCAGTCCAGCGCCACCTGGTGCGGGTCCTCCCCGGCCACGTCCACCTTCGCGTTCAGCGTCTGGGCCACCGTGTTGTCCAGCTTCGCCGTCACCGGGTCCAGGACCGCCGCGATCGCCGGCCACTTCTCCAGGGCCTTGGTGTTGATCACCGGTGCCGCGTTGTAGTTGGGGAAGAACTTCCGGTCGTCCCGCATCAGCACCAGGTTCATGGACCTGATGCGGCCGTCGGTGGTGAAGACCTCGCCGTAGGTGCAACTGCCCTTTCGCACCTGGGTGTAGATGATCCCGGTGTCCATCTGCGTGATGTTCTTCGCCGGCACGCTCATGCCGTACGCCTTCTCCATGCCGGGCAGGCCGTCGGCCCGGTTGGCGAACTCGCCCTCCACGCACAGGGTCACCGCCCCGGGGTCCGACCTCGACAGCGCCGCCACGTCCGACAGCGTCCTCGTGCCGTACTTCCGGGCGTTGGCATGGTTCATGGCCAGCGCGTAGGTGTTGTCGAGCCGGGAGGGCGGCAGCCAGGTCAGGCCGTTGCCGAGATCCGCGTCGTGCACCGCCTGCCACTGCTGCTGCGGGTCGGTGATGGGGTGGCCGTGGCCCAGGTAGGTGATCCACGCCGTGCCCGTGTACTCGTACATCCCGTCGGCCTGGCCGGACTTGACCGCCTCGCGGGCGCCGACCGAGCCCTGGATCCCGGTCCGGTCGAGGACCTGGGCGCCCGCCGCCTCGAAGGCGATGCCCATGACGGCGCCGAGGATCAGCTGCTCCGTGAACTCCTTGGAGGTGACGGTGAGATGGGCGCCCTTGAGCGGCCGGCCCGCCCCGATCGAGCCCGGCGACACGTCGTCGACCATGGGCGAGCCGCTGGTCAGACCGCAGCCGGCGGCCGGCAGCAGGGCCAGCAGCAGGGCCAGCGGCAGCGCCGTGGGCGCCCGGAGCCCGCTCACCGGCCCGCCTCCAGGCCCCGCGGCCGCAGCAGGACCTCCGCCAGCGAGGCCAGCCAGTCCACCAGCAGCGCGAGCGCCACCGTGAGGACCGAGCCGAGGACCAGGACCGGCATGCGCTGGTTGGTGATGCCGGTGGTGATCAGGACGCCCAGTCCGCCGCCCCCGCCGAAGGTGGCCAGCGTCGCCGTACCCACGTTGAGGACCAGGGCCGTACGGACGCCCGCGAGGATCAGCGGCACCGCCAGCGGCAGTTCCACCTTGCGCAGCACGCCCAGCGGGGACATGCCGATACCGCGTGCCGCCTCCAGGAGCGTCGGGTCGTTCGCCTTCAGGCCCGCGATGGTGTTGGAGAGGACCGGCAGGATCGCGTACACGATGATGCCGATCAGGGCCGCCCTCTCGCCGACGCCCAGCCAGATGACCAGCAGCGCCAGCAGGCCGATCGCCGGGGTCGCCTGGCCCGTGTTGGCGACGGCCATCGCCACCGGCGTAGCCCTGCGGAAGGCCCTGCGGGTCAGCAGGACGCCCAGCGGGATCGCGATGACCAGCACGAAGAACGTCGAGATCACCGTCAGTTGCACGTGCTGCCACAGGCACGTGGAGACCTGGCCGTGCGCGAGGGCGTTCGCGGAGATCGTGTCCAGACGGGCCTGCCGGAACCACAGCCAGGTGGCCAGCAGCAGCGCCGCCAGGAACGCGGGCAGGAACGTCAGCTTCCGCCACGTGATCCGCCTCCCCGGCGGGCCCTGCGGCGGTGGCGGGGCCTCCCGCTCCGCCTCGGCCTCGTCGCGGAAGGCGAGGTCCTCGGCCTCGTGCCCGCCCTCGGGCCGGGCGTCGGGAGACGCGCTCACGCCTTCTGCTCCCCTTCCTCGCCCTCCTGCTCGGCATGGGTCCGGTCGGCCCTGGCCTCCTGGAGTTCGTGCTGGTGCTCCATCGCTTCGAGGCGGTCGGCCTCCAGCAGTTCGTGCACCGAGTTCATCAGGGTCTCCATGTCCACGACCCCGATGAACTCGCCGCGCCGCCCGGTCACCGCGACGCGGCCCGCGTTGTCCGTCAGCACCGCCTCCAGGGCGTCCCGCAGGGTCGCGTCCCGGGTCACCGTGTCGTGCACCAGCGTCCCGGCGCGGGCCAGCGAGCCCCTGGCCCGCATCAGGTCGCCGCGCCGCAGCCACTTGTAGGGACGGCCACGCTTGTCGAGCAGCAGGATCTCGTTGGTGCCGCTGCCCCGGAGCCGGTTGAAGATCTCCTGGAGCGGGGTGTCCAGGGTGACCGTCGGATAGTCGCCCATCTCCACGTCCCGGACCCGGGTGAGGTTCAGCCGCTTCAGGGCCGCGCCCGCGCCGACGAAACCGGAGACGAAGTCGTCGGCCGGGTTGGTGAGGATCGCCTCCGGGGTGTCGAACTGGGCGATGTGCGAGCGTTCGCGCAGGACCGCGATCCGGTCGCCCAGCTTGATCGCCTCGTCGAAGTCGTGGGTGACGAAGACGATGGTCTTGTGCAGCTCGCGCTGGAGCCGGATCAGCTCGTCCTGGAGATGGTCGCGGGTGATCGGGTCGACGGCGCCGAACGGCTCGTCCATCAGCAGGACCGGCGGATCGGCGGCCAGGGCCCGCGCCACGCCCACCCGCTGCTGCTGGCCGCCGGAGAGCGCGCGCGGATAGCGGCCGTGGAACTCGCCGGGGTCCAGGCCCACCAGGTCGAGCAGTTCCTCGACGCGGGCGCGGATCCGGGCCTTCGGCCAGCCGAGCATCTTCGGGACCAGGGCGATGTTCTGCGCGACCGTCATGTGCGGGAAGAGACCGGCGGACTGGATGGCGTACCCGACCTTGCGGCGCAGCTTCACCGCGTCGATGTCGGTGACGTCCTCGCCGCCGATCCGGATCCGGCCGCCGGTCGGCTCGATCAGCCGGTTGATCATCTTCAGCGTGGTCGACTTGCCGCAGCCGGACGGGCCGACGAAGATCACCGTCTCGCCCGCCCCGATCTCCATGTTCACGCTGTCCACGGCCGGCTGGGCGCTGCCCGGATAGCGCTTGGTCAGGTGCTCCAGCTCGATCGAGGCGCCATGGGACTCAGCCACGGATCCCCCTCGGAATGGTCAGCCGTCCGAGCAGGACGTACGCCGCGTCGAACAGCAGCGCGAGGATGATGATCCCGACGGTGCCCGCGAGCACCTGGTTCAGCGCGTTCTTGCTGCCCAGGGAGGCCAGTCCGCGGAAGATCTCGTTGCCGAGGCCGGGACCCGAGGCGTACGCGGCGATCGCGGCGATGCCCATCAGCATCTGCGTGGAGACCCGGATGCCGGTCAGGATCGGCGGCCAGGCCAGCGGCAGTTCCACCCGCAGCAGCCGGGCGGCCCGCGACATGCCGATGCCCCGGGCCGCGTCCACCAGCATCGGGTCGACCCCGCGCAGGCCCACGATGGAGTTCCGCACCACCGGCAGCAGCCCGTACAGCGTCAGGGAGATCACCGTCGGCGGGACGCCGAGGCCCACCACCGGGATCAGCAGGCCGATCATGGCGAGGGACGGCACGGTGAGGATGGTCGCGGTCGCGGTGGTGGCGAGGTTGCCGGCCCACTCGCTGCGGTAGGTGACCACCCCGATCAGCACGCCGATGAGGGTCGCGGCGACCATGCACTGGAAGACGGCGCTGGCGTGCTGGTAGGCGTCCGCGAGCAGGGTCTGGTGCCGGTTGCCGAGGTACTCCCAGAAGCTCACGCGCGCTCACCCCCGACTGTGGACGGGTCAGGTCGTCCCTTCGCTGTCCGCCGCGGCCTGCTCCACCAGCGGGATGATCCGCAGCGGAACGGGGTTCTCCATGACGATCGCCGTGGAGGCCCGGACAATGCCATCAAAACCGACGACCCGGTCGATCACCCGCTGGAGATCGGCGTTGGAGCGGGCCACCAGCCGGCACAGCATGTCCCCGGTGCCGGTGGTGGTGAGCAGTTCCAGCACCTCCGGCACGGTCGTCAAGTGCGCCCGCACGTCGGGCCCTTGGCCCTGCCGGATCTGCAGCGTGGCGAACGCGGTGACCGGGTAGCCGAGGGCCGCCGGATCCACCTGCGGACCGAATCCCTGGATCACTCCATTCGACTGAAGCCGGTCCAGCCGCGCCTGCACGGTCCCGCGCGCCACCCCGAGCCGGCGGGACATCTCCAGCACGCCGATCCGCGGTTCCCTGGCCAGCAGCACCAGGATCCGCCCGTCCAGACGATCGATCGCCATACCCGCCTCCGGATGGTTGGTCATCCTGTACAGAAAGTCCGCCGATACGGCCGTACCGCTGAACATGTTGCCCACTCGAAACGAGAACTATTGCGCACCTTGTGTGCCAGGGTCACCCTTCGACCATGACGCAGACCACAGAGCACACTCCCGACGCGACCACCCGGCAGGACGACCCCTTCCCGGTCAAGGGAATGGACGCGGTCGTCTTCGCCGTCGGCAACGCCAAGCAGGCGGCGCACTACTACTCCAGCGCCTTCGGCATGCGGCTGGTCGCCTACTCCGGACCGGAGAACGGCAGCCGGGAGACCGCGAGCTACGTCCTGGAGAACGGCTCGGCGCGGTTCGTCCTCACCTCCGTCGTCCGGCCGGAGACCGAGTGGGGCACCTTCCTGTCCCGGCACGTCGCCGAGCACGGCGACGGCGTCGTCGACCTGGCCATCGAGGTCCCGGACGCGCGGGCCGCGCACGCCTACGCCGTCGAGCACGGCGCCCGGTCGCTGGCCGAGCCCTACGAGGTCAAGGACGAGCACGGCACCGTCGTCCTCGCCGCGATCGCCACCTACGGCGAGACCCGCCACACGCTCGTCGAGCGGACCGGCTACGACGGCCCGTACCTGCCGGGATACGTCGCCGCGTCCCCGATCGTCGAGCCGCCCGCCCGCCGCACCTTCCAGGCCGTCGACCACTGCGTCGGCAACGTCGAACTCGGCCGCATGAACGAGTGGGTCGGCTTCTACAACAAGGTCATGGGCTTCACGAACATGAAGGAGTTCGTGGGCGACGACATCGCCACCGAGTACAGCGCGCTGATGTCCAAGGTCGTCGCCGACGGCACCCTGAAGGTCAAGTTCCCGATCAACGAGCCCGCCGTCGCCAAGAAGAAGTCCCAGATCGACGAGTACCTGGAGTTCTACGGCGGGGCGGGCGTCCAGCACATCGCGCTCAACACCAACGACATCGTCGAGACCGTACGGACCATGAGCGCGGCCGGCGTCGAGTTCCTCGGCACCCCCGACTCCTACTACGACACCCTCGGCGAATGGGTCGGCGACACCCGCGTGCCCCTGGACACCCTGCGCGAGCTGCGGATCCTGGCCGACCGTGACGAGGACGGCTACCTGCTGCAGATCTTCACCAAGCCGATCCAGGACCGCCCGACCGTCTTCTTCGAGATCATCGAGCGGCACGGCTCCATGGGCTTCGGCAAGGGCAACTTCAAGGCCCTCTTCGAGGCGATCGAGCGCGAGCAGGAACGCCGCGGCAACCTCTGACCGCTCGACGGCCCCGGCCGGGACCGTCACCGGCCGCTCAGCGGGGCAGGTCCTCGTTGGGCGGCTGGTCGCCCAGGGTGGCCAGGGTCGCGCGGGCCACCGGGGCCTGCAGCGGCGAGAAGTACGGGTTGATGCGCAGCGCGTCCTGGAGATGACGGCGGGACGAGGCGTCCAGCTCCAGATCGCGTTCGATCATGCCCCGGTGGAAGGCGTAGGACGCGCTGCGGACCCCGCCGCCCTTGGTCGAGTCCGTCGCGATCGAGGCATAGACCAGCGCCTCCTTGTCGTCACCGGCCCGGTGCAGCGCCCACCCGAGCGCGTCGGCGACCTCGATGCCGGGCTGCCGCTCCCACTCCGCCGACAGCCGCTGCACCGCCTCCTCGACGTCCCCGTGGTCCGCCTCGTACCGCCCGAGCAGCAGTTCGTCGTCGACCCCGGCGTCCGTCTCGTGCCGCACCTGCGTCTGCAGCAGCGCGTACCGCGCCTCCGCCTGCTGCCCCATCCCCAGCGACTCGTACAGCTCGGCCAGCTCCAGCGTGACGTCCGGAGCCTGCCGGTGCGCGAGGGCTCCCTGGTACGCGGTCAGCGCCTCCTGCGTGCGGCCCAGCGCGGCCAGCGCCCGGCCCTGGCCGGCCCGCGCCTGCGCCTGGCCGGGGTCCAGGCGCACCGCCGCCGTGAAGTGCCGCAGCGCGTCGTCGCGGTCCCCGCGCTCGAAGGCCAGGTCCCCGGCCTGGGTCAGGTACGCGGCCTGTTCGGCGGGGGCCTGGGCGGCCGCCGCCGCGTCGGTGATCTGGGCGGCCGCGTCCTCCCGCCAGCCCCGGTCCCGGTACACCGCGGCGGCCCGCGCCATCACCGCCGGTTTCGCGGCCGCCCCGGGCTTCAGCGCCGTCAGCCTGTCGAGCGCCGAGCGGGCCGCCTTGTAGTCGCCGAGCCCGTCGTAGGCGTCGATCAGCGCGGGATACGTCGACCACCGCTTCGGCGCCGCCTTCAGCGCCTCCTCGCCGAACCGCCTGGCCGCCGGGAAGTCCCGGCGGGCGTTCGCCAGCGCCGCGAGGCCGGCCAGCGCGTCGGTGTTGCCCTGGGCCGCCACCTGCAAGGAGGTCTGCAGGGCGTGCTCGGCCCGCGGATAGTCGGCGGTGTCCGCCGTCCTGCGCGCCCGCTCCACGTACGCGGCCCCCAGCACCGCCCAGGCCCGCCCGTCCTTCGGCCGCGCCCGCACCAGGCTCTCGCGCGCGCCGATCAGCGAGGCGAGGTCGGGCCCCGCGGCCGGCAGGCCGTCGAGGACGGCCGTCTGCGCCGCCGCCTGGGCCGCGGCCTGCGCCTTCGCCCTGGCCCTCGCCTGCGCCCCGGCCGCCGGGGACGGAGCACCCCGGTGGTCCGGCGCGTGCGGCCACAGCATCAGCGCCGCACCGGCCGCCGCCGAGCCCGCCAGCGCGACGACCAGCAGCCGCCGCAGCACCCGGCGCCCGGGCCGCGGCGGCTGCTGGTCCGTGAACAGCGAGGTGGTGGGCCCTGACGGTCGGTTATCGAGCGCGCACATGCCCGACACTGTGCGTCAACACGGCGACCGCGCCCCGGCGGCCCAAGGAGGGCGCCCGCGGGGTTCACACCGATGGCCCCGGGTGCGACGCTGTGATCATGAGCCGTATCGAAGCGCCTCGGGACGGGACCACCGGCAACCTCACCGACCGGCTCCTCGCGGGTCTGCCGGCCGACGCGGTTCTCGTGGACCCCGACGTGACCACCTCCTACGCCCACGACATGGCGAGCTTCTGCCCGGCGGGCGCCCCGGCCGTCGTCGTGCTGCCGCGCACGGTCGAGCAGGTCCAGCACGTCCTGCGCACCGCCACCGACCTGCGGGTGCCGGTCGTCCCGCAGGGTGCCCGCACCGGCCTGTCCGGCGGCGCCAACGCCACCGAGGGCTGCATCGTGCTGTCCCTGACCAGGATGGACCGCATCCTGGAGATCTCCCCGGTCGACCGCATCGCCGTGGTCGAACCCGGCGTCGTCAACGCCGTCCTCTCCCGCGCCGTCGAGGAGCACGGCCTCTCCTACCCGCCGGACCCCTCCAGCTGGGAGATGTGCACGATCGGCGGCAACATCGGCACGGCCTCGGGCGGGCTGTGCTGCGTGAAGTACGGGGTGACCGCCGAGTACGTGCTCGGCCTGGACGTCGTCCTCGCCGACGGCCGGCTGATGTCGACCGGCCGCCGTACCGCCAAGGGCGTCGCCGGGTACGACCTGACCCGGCTGTTCGTGGGCTCCGAGGGCTCGCTCGGTGTCGTCGTACGGGCCGTCCTCGCCCTGAAGCCCAAGCCGCCGCGGCAGCTGGTGCTGGCCGCCGAGTTCGGGTCCGCTGCCGCCGCCTGCGACGCGGTGTGCAAGATCATGACGGGCGGGCACGTGCCGTCCCTCCTCGAACTGATGGACCGTACGACCGTGAAGGCGGTCAACGACCTCACCCGCATGGGCCTGCCGGAGTCCACCGAGGCCCTGCTGCTGGCCGCCTTCGACACCGCGGACCCGGCCGCCGACCTCGCCGCGCTCGGCGCGCTGTGCGAGGAGGCGGGCGCCACCCAGGTGGTCCCGGCCGACGACGCCGCCGAGTCCGAACTCCTCCTCCAGGCCCGGCGGACCTCGCTGGTCGCCCTGGAGGCCGTCAAGGGCACCACGATGATCGATGACGTGTGCGTGCCCCGCTCCCGGCTCGGCGACCTGATCGAAGGCGTCGAGCGCATCGCGGAGAAACACCGGCTGACCATCGGCGTGGTCGCCCACGCGGGCGACGGCAACACGCATCCCACGGTCTGCTTCGACGCGCAGGACCCCGACGAGTGCCGCCGCGCCCGCGAGTCCTTCGACGAGATCATGGCCCTCGGACTGGAACTCGGCGGCACCATCACCGGCGAGCACGGCGTCGGCGTCCTGAAGAAGGAGTGGCTGGCCCGGGAGATCGGACCGGTGGGCGTGGAGATGCAGCGGGCCGTGAAGGCCGCCTTCGACCCGCTGGGCCTCCTCAACCCGGGCAAGCTGTTCTAGACCGCGACCACCGGCCCTCACCGGGCGAGCAACTGGTCGAGCGCGTCGTCGATGCCCAGCCGGCCGGCCTCGGTCCCCGGCGGCACCACCCGCAGCGTCCGCTCCAGCCAGGCGGACACCTGGGCGACCGGCGCTTCGAGCAGGGCGTCCCCGTCGGGTGAACTCAGCGCCATCAGCACGACGCTGCGGCCCTCCACCTTCGTCGGCCACACCCGCACGTCCCCGTGCCCGCACGGCCGGAACACCCCCTCCACCAGCAGGTCCCGGGCGAAGGTCCAGTGGACGGGGGCGTCGGAGGTGACGTGGAAGCCGACGTGCACCGCATACGGGTCGTCGGAGCGGTAGCAGAGCCGGGCCGGGACCGGGATGCTCCGCTCGGGGGACAGGATGAGCCGCAGCTCCAGTTCGCGCTCCACCACGGTGTGCTGCATGACGTTCGTTCCTCTCGGCCGGTCGTGCGGGCGCCTGGGACGGGCCCGTACGAGGAGAGAGGAGCCGGGGCCGCGAGCATTACGCGGGTCGCGGGAAGTTTTTCCGCCGGGCCGCGGGGGCGCACGGGAATGCCCGGAAAGGGGCGGGTCCTGCGGGACTGGCGGTGGCGGGGACGCGGGTCTGATAGATGTGGAGCCTCCCACACGACCCCCGAGCAGATACGGGATGACGGACATGACCGCCCCTACCCCGGCACCCGGTGACGAACGGCCCCGCGAGGGCTACTACCCGGACCCGTCCATCCCCGGCTACGTCCGTTACTGGAACGGCGCCGCGTGGGTGCCGGGCACCAGCCGCCCGGCCCCGTCCGGCGGCGAACAGCTCGCCCCGCCGCCCGGCTCCCGCCCCTCGACCCCGGTGGTGGAGGAGACCGGCCCGCACTTCTTCGACGAGGACCCGCAGCGGGGTGGCTCCGGCTGGGCGGCCGAGGGGACTCCGTGGGGCACCGACCCGCGGGCGGCGGCGGGTCCGCCGTCCCAGCCCGACGGCCGTTCCTCCCACACGGACGGTTCGGCGACGATCCCGCCGGCCGACCAGGGGGACGTCGACTCCGGCGGCACGTTCATCTTCCGCAGGCCGACCCTGGGCCCCGCGTCCGCTCCACAGGCCGACCGGCCGCCCCTGGACGACGGCACGCGGACCTTCCGTCCGATCCGCACCGACGGCGCCCCGGGCACGGGCGCCGCGTCCGGCGCGGGCGCATCCGGCGCGCAGGGCCCGGCGGGCGCTCCCGCGAGCGCCCGCCCCGGCTTCGGCGCCGGAAAGGCCGCCGCCGAACGGGCCGCCGCGGCCCCGTCGCCCGCCGCGCCCCAGGCCGTCGCCCCGCCCGTACCCCCGCAGTCCGCCGGCTCCCGGCCCGGGTCCGGCGCGCCCATGACCTCCGGGCCCGGCGGCGGCCAGTCCTCCTGGGCGCAGCAGGTGCACCGGCTCGCGGGCGACCAGCAGGCCGCGCCCTGGAAGCCGCCGGTGGAGGACGTCTTCCAGGCGGCCGCCCGGCGGCAGGCCGCGGCCCGTCCCGCCGGGCTCGGCAAGCGGTTCGCCGCCCGGCTCGTCGACAGCCTGATCGTCGGCGTGCTGACCGCCGTTGCCGCCGTGCCGCTGGGCAGCCGCGCGGCCGACCACGTCCAGGAGAAGATCGACGCGGCCAAGCTCTCCGGCCGCACCGAGACCGTCTGGCTGCTCGACGGCACCACCGGCCTCTACCTCGGCGTCGTCCTCGCCGTCCTGGTCGCCGCCGGCGTCCTGTACGAGGTGTGGCCCACCGCCAAATGGGGCCGCACCCTCGGCAAGAAGCTGTTCGGCCTGGAGGTGCGGGACATCGAGGGCCACGAGCCCCCGGCGTTCGGTACCGCCCTGCGCCGCTGGCTGGTGTACACGGTGCCGGGTCTGCTCGGCATCGGGATCGTCGGCGTCGCCTGGTGCCTGTTCGACCGGCCCTGGCACCAGTGCTGGCACGACAAGGCGGCGCACACCTTCGTCGCCGGCTGACGGGGCGTCGTACCCCGTACGGCCTCGCGCCGGATGCGGCCGGGGCGGCTTCGCGGTCCACTCGGGCCATGAGCACCGAACCGCCCCCGGGCTCCGGACAGCCGCCGGAGGACGACCCGTTCAGGAAACAGCCCCCGTCCGGGCCGCCGGACGAGGGCCAGGGGCCGGGCTCGCCGTACGACACCCCGTACGGCGGCGCGCAGCCCCCGCCGCCCTCCTACGGCGGCGGCCCCTACGGAGCCGGCGGCGGCCCGTACGACTCGGGGGCCGGCGGCCGTCCGGCCGATCCGCTCGCCGGGATGCCGCCGCTCGCCGACAGCGGCCGGCGCACGCTGGCCCGGATCATCGACATGATCCTGGTGCTCATCGTGGTCTGGCTGCTCACCTGGGCGTTCGGGGTGCGCGAGTACGAGGTGAACGGCGACAAGATGGAGGTCGGCAAGTCCTTCGCGCAGTCGCTGGTCGCCGCCGTCCTGTTCGTCGGCTACGACACCCTGATGACCGCCAGGTCGGGCCGCACCCTCGGCAAGAAGTGGCTCGGCATGCGGGTCGCCGACCTGTCCGACGGGTCCACGCCCTCGGCCCAGACCTCGCTGGTGCGGGCGCTCGTGCTGTGGCTGCCGTTCGCCTTCTGCTGCGCCTGCGTGTGGACGGTCATCTGCGGCGGCTGGAGCTTCTTCGACAAGCCGTACAAGCAGGGGCTGCACGACAAGGCCGCCAAGACGGTCGTGGTCAGCACCCGGAACTGACCTCGCGGCGCGCACAAGCAGCCGGCGGGTCCGTCAGTCTCACGGACCCGCCGGCTTTCTCGTGCGCGCGGTGCTTGTCGGGGGTACGGGCGTCAGGGCTCCCGGACGGAGTCGGCCGCGGCGGCGGCCACGGTCTCCCGGTGGCGGGGGACCCGCACCTCGGGGGAGGCGAGCGGAGCGGGTTCGGGCTCGGCGGCCGCGCGCGGCCGGGGGAGCGGGACCGTCATGGCGACCAGCAGTCCCAGACCGAGCGCCGCGAGCGCGATGACCGCGATCCCGATGCCCGAACTCGTCTGTGACAGCAGCAGCATGGCGAGCGTCGAGCAGATCACGGTGCACGAACCGTAGACGAGCTGTGCCGGGGTCGGACGAGGCATGGCAATCGTGTCCTCGGAAGATGTGGGGTGAGACGGGGAGCCGGCCTTGCTTTCCACCGGCTTCCGGGCGTTCCACCGTTCGACTCTATTCGCGTGCATGCCCGACTGGAACGTCCGGTAAGCGTGACCTAACCCACGGTACCGGTGCACAGGGGGCGCACGGTCGCATGGCATACGGCGCCCGGCGGCATATGCGCGCCGGGTGAGCGAGGTCCGCGGGGGCCTCCTCTATCACGGTGTCCGTAAAGCGAACTTCCTCTCCGCATAGTGCAGTTGAACTGTCCAAGTCAAGGTCTGTCTTTTCTCGTAAACCAGTAGTCAAATGACGTCACTTGAATCGACGCGTTGAACGTGCGCGCACGGATCCTTCCATGTATCCGGACCCCCCTTCCGTGCGCGCGGCGCAGGGGAGGACCTCAAGTGACCAACAGATCCTGGACGTTGAGAGCGCTCGCCATCGGGGTGACCCTCGCGACGGCGTCCGCGGGCTTCACCACCTTCGCCGTGGCCCAGGCCGCGACGAAACCGGCGACCCACACCGTCGACCGGAAGGACCCGTCGACGAAGCAGGACGAGCACGACCTGGACGGGCCCCTGAGCAAGACCCAGGAGGCCCAGCGGCAGGAAGCCCTCGACCAGGTCATATCCGGCAAGGCCCAGGTCAAGGACCGGGACGGCTCCAAGGTCGTCCAGCTCAAGGGCAAGAAGGGCGACAGCAAGTACGTCGAGCTCGGCCGGGAGAAGACCGACAAGATCTTCACGATCCTGGTGGAGTTCGGCGACCAGACCGACCCCCGCTACGGCGGCACCGTCGGCCCGCTGCACAACCAGATAGCCAAGCCGGACCGCACCAAGGACAACTCCACGGCCTGGCAGAAGGACTACAACCAGGCCCACTTCCAGGACCTGTACTTCGGCACCGGCAAGAAGACCGAGTCGCTCAAGAAGTACTACGAGAAGCAGTCCTCGGGCCGCTACTCGGTCCAGGGCGAGGTCACCGACTGGGTCAAGGTCCCCTACAACGAGGCCCGTTACGGCAACAACGCCTGCGGCTCCACCACCTGCTCCAGCGTCTGGAACCTGGTCCGCGACGGCCTGAACTCCTGGGTCGCCGGCCAGAAGGCGGCCGGTGAGTCCGACGCGGCGATCAAGGCCGACCTCGCCCAGTACGACCAGTGGGACCGCTACGACTACGACGGCGACGGCAACTTCAACGAGCCCGACGGCTACGTCGACCACTTCCAGATCGTGCACGCCGGCGAGGACGAGTCCGCGGGCGGCGGCGCCCAGGGCACGGACGCCATCTGGGCGCACCGCTGGTACGCCTTCGGCACCGACGCCGGCGCGACCGGCCCCGCGAACAACAAGCTCGGCGGCACCCAGGTCGGCGACACCGGCGTCTGGGTCGGCGACTACACCATGCAGCCGGAGAACGGCGGACTCGGCGTCTACGCGCACGAGTACGGCCACGACCTCGGCCTGCCGGACGAGTACGACACCGACGGCGGCGAGAACTCCACCGGGTTCTGGACCCTGATGTCCTCCGGTTCCTGGCTCGGCACCGGCAAGGAAGCCATCGGCGACCTGCCCGGCGACATGAACGCCTGGGACAAGCTCCAGCTCGGCTGGCTCAACTACGACGTGGCCAAGGCCGGCAAGAAGTCCAGCCACAAGCTGGGCGTGGCCGAGTACAACACCAAGGACAAGCAGGCCCTCGTGGTCTCGCTGCCCGACAAGGCGGTCACCACCACCGTCGTCGCCCCGGCCCAGGGCGCGACCCAGTGGTGGAGCGGCAGCGGCGACAACCTCAAGAACACGCTGACCCGTGACGTCGACCTGACCGGCAAGTCCTCGGCGACGCTGAGCCTGGACGGCTGGTACGACATCGAGGCGGGCTACGACTACCTCTACGCCGAGGTGTCCACCGACGGCGGCGCCAACTGGACCGCCCTGGACGGCACGGCCGACGGCCAGGCCATCCCGCGCGACGGCAGCGACAAGCCGGCGCTCACCGGTTCGGTCGACGCGTACACCAAGCTGTCGTACCCGCTGAACGCCTACGCGGGCCAGAAGATCCAGCTGCGCTTCCGCTACCAGACCGACGGCGGGGTCGCCCTCAAGGGCTTCGCGGCCGACGAGATCACGGTGACCGCGGACGGTTCGGCGCTCTTCTCCGACAACGCGGAGTCCGCGGACCCGGCGTGGACCGCGGCCGGCTTCTCCCGCATCGGCGAGTCCTTCACCAAGGACTACGCGCAGTACTACATCGCGGAGAACCGCCAGTACGTGTCGTACGACACGACCCTGAAGACCGGTCCGTACAACTTCGGCTTCTCGACGACCCGTCCGGACTGGGTGGAGCACTACCCGTACCAGAACGGCCTGTTGATCTGGAAGTGGGACACCTCCCAGGCGGACAACAACACGCACCTGGGCGACGGCGGCCACCCCGGCACCGGTCTGATCCTCCCGATCGACTCCCACCCGACGACGCTGAAGTGGTCCAACGGCACGCTGATGCGCAACCGCGTGCAGGCCTACGACTCGCCGTTCAGCCTCTACGCGAGCGACGGGATCACGCTGCACAACGCGGACGTGGCGACCAAGATCAGGCAGTCCTCCGGGGTGTCGGTCTTCAACGACCACAAGAGCGACTACTACGACGCCTCGAACCCGACCGGTGGTGTCAAGATCACTGACACCAACACGAAGATCAACATCGTCACGGAGGCCAAGGACGGCTCCACGATGTCCCTCCAGGTCGGCCCTGCGGTGAAGTAACACGCATCTTCGCAGGTCAGAGACGTATCGGCGGCGACCCCCTGGCGGGTCGCCGCCGATCGTGTTTAGGTGCGTCCTGTGGCTTTCTTATTGACACCTACTCGTACGGGGGTATGACCGCATGGCCGCAGGAGGGTTCTGCAAGCTGCCGAACGGCAGCGTGGTGGTGGCACTGAACCTGCCCAGCCCCGCCCCCGCCGGGGGCGCCTCGGGCGTCCGGGTACTGGTCCTCGCCCAGAACCGCGCCCGCGCCCTGACCAGGCTCAGGAACCTCGGCATGCGAGCGGTCTACCTGCGGGGCAACGCGGCCCCGCCGACCCCCGACGAGATCACGGCCGTCCTGCACCACCCCGACGGCCTCATATGGCGAACCGCCCCTGACAACGGTGTCACCGCCACCGAACTGTGGCACCCGATCAGAGCCCTCCTCCGAAGATCAGCAGCGGCCTGACCCCCGGAAAGCGAGCCGAACTGCCGATCGCCGGGTCCACGCCCGCCCTGAGGGGCGCGGGGAACTGCGCGATCAGCCCCCACCGGCCCGCAGCCGGGGAGCGGCCTGCTGTGGCGCCGGAAAGAGGCCGAGACCGCTGATCGCCGGGGCAGCGCCCGACCTCAGGGGCGCGGGGAACTGCGCGACCGGCCCCCACCGTCCCGCAGACGCACACCGCCCGGTCACCGCATCCCCCCGGAGGGCAGACGCGGCGGTCACACCACCGGCTTGCCCGTCAGCTCCACACCCGCCGCGCGCAGCTCCTCCAGCGCCCGCTCCGTCGTCTCCTCCGAGACCCCCGCCGTCAGATCCAGCAGCACCTGGGTGCGAAAGCCCCTGCGGACCGCGTCCAGCGCGGTGGCCCGCACGCAGTGGTCCGTGGCGATCCCGACGACGTCCACCTCGGTGATCTCCCGGGCGCTCAGCCAGTCGCCCAGCGGGACCCCGTTCTCGTCGGCGCCCTCGAAGCCGCTGTAGGCCCCGGCGTACGTGCCCTTGCTGAACACCGCGTCCACCGCGCCGGAGGCGACCGCCGGGGCGAAGTTCGGATGGAAGCCGACGCCCTCGGTGCCGGCCACGCAGTGCGCCGGCCAGCTGTGCACGTAGTCGGGGTTGTCCGCGAAGTGGCCGCCCGGCGCGATGTGGTTGTCGCGGGTCGCCACCACGTGGCGGTAGCCCGCCGGCGCCTGTCCGATCAGCTCCGTGATGGCGGCGGCCACATCGGCGCCGCCCGAGACCGCGAGGCTGCCCCCCTCGCAGAAGTCGTTCTGCACATCGACGACGATCAAGGCGCGGCGCATGGTCGGTGTCCTTCGCGTTCGGTATCGGGTCTGTCGAGGGGGGAGACGCAGAGAAACAGGGTGCGGGCCCGGCCTGAACCTCCGAGCGTAGAGACTTACGGAGGCTTAGGGGAGGGGGCTTCGCGGGGCGCGTACGGCGCGTACGCGGGCACCCGCTCTAGCTACCCGAGCGCCCCTGGACGTACTCCGTCGGAAGGACCGCTTCTCCGCGGGAGAGCTGGGTCGCGGACAGCGGCAGGCTCACCTTGGCCGCCGCGTGGCGCGCGCGGGAGGCGTCCAGCGGTTCGCGGGCGACGACCTCGCCGGACTTCACCAGCTCGACCAGCAGCTGCTGGTCGACCAGCTCGGCCGGCACCTCACCGGTGCCGACGACCTCGGCCTCCGCGACCCCCTCGGCGTCCGTCCGCCGCGCCGCCCACTTGCGGCCGCCGACGGACGTCTTGCCGCCGGTGGACTTCTTCGCGACCGGCAGCAGCGGTGCCTTCGGATCGGCGGACTCGGCGCGGGCGACCAGCTTGTAGACCATGGAGCAGGTGGGGTGCCCGGAGCCGGTGACCAGCTGGGTGCCGACGCCGTACGCGTCCACGGGGGCCGCGGCCAGCGAGGCGATGGCGTACTCGTCGAGGTCGGAGGTGACGACGATCTTCGTGTCCCGGGCGCCCAGCTCGTCCAGCTGCTGGCGGACCCGGTGGGCGACCAGCAGCAGGTCGCCGGAGTCGATGCGGACGGCGCCCAGCTCGGGTCCTGCCACCTCGACGGCCGTGCGGACCGCCTCGGCGACGTCGTAGGTGTCGACCAGCAGGGTGGTTCCCCGGCCGAGCGAGTCGACCTGGGCCCGGAAGGCGTCCCGCTCGCGGTCGTGGAGCAGGGTGAAGGCGTGGGCGGAGGTGCCGACGGTGGGGATGCCGTAGCGGAAGCCGGCGGCGAGGTCGGAGGTGGTGGCGAAACCGCCGACGTAGGCGGCGCGGGAGGCGGCGACCGCGGCCAGCTCGTGGGTGCGGCGGGCACCCATCTCGATCAGCGGCCGGTCGCCGGCGGCCGAGGCCATCCGGGAGGCGGCCGCCGCGATCGCCGAGTCGTGGTTGAGGATCGAGAGGATCACCGTCTCCAGCAGCACGCACTCGGCGAAGGAGCCCTCCACCCGCATGACCGGCGAGCCCGGGAAGTAGACCTCGCCCTCCGGGTAGCCCCAGATGTCACCGCTGAAGCGGTAGCCGGCGAGCCAGCGCAGGGTGGGCTCGTCGACGATCTCCCGGTCGGCCAGGAAGCCGAGGACGTCCGGGTCGAACCGGAAGTTCTCCACGGCGTCCAGGACGCGTCCGGTGCCCGCCACGACGCCGTACCTGCGCCCCTCCGGGAGCCGCCGGGTGAAGACCTCGAAAACGCTGCGCCGCTCGGCCGTTCCGGCCTTGAGGGCGGCCTGCAGCATCGTCAGCTCGTACTGGTCCGTGAAGAGTGCCGTCGAGGGAACATCCACCGGCAGCCCAAGGTCCGCTGTGTTCATGGCAAGCATGCTACCCCCATTTCGTCAGTGTGACGATTTGTGGGCCGCGTGGCAGCATGGGCCTGTGACGTCACCCGCTCCCGTAGAGATCGAACGCACCGAGTCGGCGGAGGAGGTCTTCGCCGTACCCGAGCCCGACGTCCCCTGGGTGACGATCGTGCACAACGACCCCGTCAACCTCATGAGCTACGTGACGTACGTCTTCCAGACGTACTTCGGCTATCCCAAGGACAAGGCCACCAAGCTCATGCTGGACGTCCACCACAAGGGCCGGGCGGTCGTGTCCAGCGGCTCCCGCGAGGAGATGGAGCGCGACGTGCAGGCGATGCACGGCTACGGCCTGTGGGCCACCCTCCAGCAGGACCGGAAGTAGTCACCCCCCTCCTCGACTCGACTCCTCGACCAGGACCGGAAGCAGCGAACCCCCTTCATGCCAGGAATCTTCGAACCGCTCCCCGGCGGCGGCGCGGCCGTCGCGCTCGACGACGTCGAGATCTCGATCATCCGGTCGCTGGCCGTCCAGCTCCTGGAGCTCATCGGCCCCGGCCCCGCCGAGGACGCGCCCGACGACCCGCTCGCCGAGCTGTTCGCCGAGGGACCGAGCGAGGCGCCCACCGACCCGGTGCTGCGCCGGCTCTTCCCGGACGCCTACTCCGACCCGGAGCGGCTGCCCGGCTCCACGCGGGAGGCCGAGGAGCGCACGGCGCACTCGGCCGAGTTCCGCCGCTACACCGAGAACGACCTGCGGGCCGGCAAGCGGGAGAGCGCGCTCGCGGTCATCCGCTCCCTGGACGCGCTGGCTCCGGTGGGGGAGGGCGGCGCGGTCCTCGAACTGGCGCCGCAGGAGTCCCGGCAGTGGCTCGGCGCCCTGAACGACCTGCGCCTGGCCATCGGCGCCCGCCTCGACATCACCGACGAGGACGACACCGATCTGCTGTACCAGCTTCCCGACGAGGACGCGCGCAAGCCGATGGTGATGGCCTACCTGTGGCTCGGCGGCCTCCAGGAGACCCTGGTCGCCACCCTTATGTCGTAATCCGTCCCGCTTTCGCGTTCGCTCAGAGGACGCTCAAATCCGGATAACGATCCAGTCACCGTTGTGGCCCGGTATGGCCGTTTCGGCCCGACTTTGTCCGGTTCTTCCTGTGGTGTGCGCCACAACGCCTGCCGGTCGCTCCCTGTGATCAGTGTGGCGGCCGTGATAAATCTTCACGACCGCCCGGCGGCACCACCCACGTGCCCGTCCGGGTGCGCCACCGAGCCGACCATCGTCGGCCAGGCACCACTCCAGCAATCCGGGGGGATCGAAACCCGATCCGCGGCCGACCAGAGGCCCGGGTCGGCATGGAGAAAGGCGCACACCACACATGACCTCCGCTCAGGTCGACACGTCGGAGCAGTCCTCCGAAGCCTCGGAAGAGGGGTACGAGCGCGGACTCGGCAGCCGCCAGGTCCAGATGATCGCCATCGGCGGCGCCATCGGCGTCGGCCTCTTCCTCGGCGCCGGGGCGAACATCGCCAAGGCCGGTCCCAGCCTCATCCTGATGTACGCCCTCGCGGGCGGCATCATCTTCTTCATCATGCGGGCGCTCGGCGAACTGCTCCTGTACCGCCCGGTCTCCGGGTCCTTCGCCGAGTACTCACGGGAGTTCCTCGGCCCGTTCTTCGGCTACTTCACCGGCTGGACGTACTGGCTGATGTGGGTCGTCACCGGCATGGCCGAACTGACGGCCGCCGCGATCTACGTCAACTACTGGTTCCCGTCCGTCCCCCAGTGGGTGACCGCGCTGGTCTTCCTGGTGATCCTCTTCGGGGTCAACCTGATCTCCGTGAAGGTCTTCGGAGAACTGGAGTTCTGGTTCTCCATGGTCAAGGTCACCGCCCTCATCGGCATGATCGTGATCGGTCTCGGCGTCCTCACCTTCGGCTTCAGCGCCGCCGGTGACACCGCGTCGGTGGCGAACCTCTACCAGTTCGACGGCTTCTTCCCCAAGGGCGTCGGCTCCTCCCTGATGACCCTCCAGGGCGTCATGTTCGCCTACCTCGCGGTCGAGCTGGTCGGCGTCACCGCCGGCGAGTCCGAGAACCCGGAGAAGACCCTCCCCAAGGCGATCAACACCCTCCCCTGGCGCATCGCCCTCTTCTACGTCGGCGCGCTCACGGTCATCCTGTGCGTCGTCAAGTGGACCGAGTTCGCACCGGGCGTCTCCCCGTTCGTCGCGGCCTTCGCGAAGATCGGCATCCCGGCCGGCGCCGGCATCGTCAACTTCGTCGTCCTGACCGCCGCGCTGTCCTCCTGCAACTCCGGCATGTACTCCACCGGCCGGATGCTGCGGAACCTCGCGGACAGCGGCGAGGCCCCGGCCGCGTTCCGGAAGCTGTCCGCGTCGAAGACCCCGGCGTTCGGCATCACCGTCTCCGTGCTCTTCATGGGCATCGGCGTGATCCTCAACTACATCGTCCCGGAGAAGGCGTTCGGATACGTCACCTCGGTGGCCACCGCGGCCGGCATCTGGACCTGGCTGATGATCCTGATCAGCCACGTCCTGTACCGCCGCGCGGTCGACGCGGGCAGGCTGCCCGCCTCCCCGTTCCCGGCGCCGGGCGGCGCGGTGTGCAGCTGGATCGCCATCGTCTTCCTGCTCTTCGTGACCGGCCTGATCGCCTACGACGGAGACTCCCGGGTCTGCCTGTACGTGATGGCCGGCTGGGCCGCCGCGCTCGGCGCCGGCTGGCTGGTCCTGAAGAACCGCCATCCGGAGGTCACCGAGCGGCGCGAGGGGACGCCGCTGGAGAAGGTGAGCTGACCCCCTCGCCACCCCCTCAGGACGTCCCGCCGCGGGGAGCTCTCGTGGCGCCCCCCGCGGCAGCCGCTCAGGACGTCCGGCATATGGGCCGCCCCGTACCAGCCTTCGGTACGGGGCGGCCCTCTGCTTATCCTGGCGGACATGCTGACCATCACCCAGGAACTCGTCGACCGGATCGTCGCCCACGCGCGCAAGGACCATCCCGACGAGGCGTGCGGCGTCGTGGCGGGAGCGGCCGGCTCGGACCGCCCCGAGCGGTTCGTCCCGATGCTGAACGCGGCGATGTCGCCGACGTTCTACGAGTTCGACTCCGGCGACCTGCTCAGGCTCTACCGCGAGATGGACGACCGCGACGAGGAGCCGGTGGTCATCTACCACTCCCACACCGCGACCGAGGCCTATCCCTCCCGCACGGACATCAGCTACGCGAACGAGCCCGGCGCGCACTACGTCCTGGTCTCGACCGCCGACACCGACGGCGGCGGCGACTTCCAGTTCCGGTCCTTCCGCATCGTCGACGGCGAGGTCACGGAGGAGGAGATCACCACGGTGGACGCCTACTGACCACGCGCTGCGCCCTCGACGGGCCATCTCATCCTGCGGTCGAAAACTGTCCGTACTCCGAGATCACACTCCAGAACCCGCACCGGGAATCGATACGATGACCCCATGGTTCTGAACGACGTGAGCGACAAGGCGCGGAGCACCCTGCTCGTGGCGCGGCTGCACGTCGACCTGTGCAGGCTGAACAGCGCCATCTGTTGACCTTCCCTGCCGCCGTACGGCCGTGAGCCGCGGCGTGCCGCCGCGCGCCCACCCACCCAGACTTTCCGACAGGAGCCCTGAGCCATGGCCATCGAGGTCCGCATCCCGACCATCCTCCGCCAGTACACCGACGGTCAGAAGGCGGTGGACGGCAGCGGTGGCACCCTCGCCGAGCTGTTCGCCGACCTCGAGAGCAGGCACCCGGGCATCCAGGCCCGCATCGTGGACGACGGCAAGCTGCGCCGCTTCGTCAACGTGTACCTCAACGACGAGGACGTGCGGTTCGTCGACGGCATCGAGACCAAGCTGACCGACGGCGACACCATCACGATCCTGCCGGCGGTCGCCGGCGGCATGGCCTGAGATCGGCATGCGCTACGACTCCCCGCTGGCCGCGGTCGGCAACACCCCCCTGGTGCGCCTGCCGCGGCTCTCGCCCTCCGCCGACGTGCGGATCTGGGCCAAGCTGGAGGACCGCAACCCGACCGGCTCGGTCAAGGACCGCCCCGCTCTGCACATGATCGAGCAGGCGGAGAAGGACGGCCGGCTCACCCCGGGCTGCACCATCCTGGAGCCGACCTCGGGCAACACCGGTATCTCGCTGGCGATGGCGGCCAAGCTCAAGGGCTACCGCATGGTGTGCGTGATGCCCGAGAACACCTCGCAGGAGCGCCGGGACCTGCTGGGCATGTGGGGCGCGGAGATCATCTCCAGCCCGGCGGCCGGCGGGTCCAACACCGCCGTGCGGGTGGCCAAGGAGATCGCCGCCGAGCACCCGGACTGGGTGATGCTCTACCAGTACGGCAACCCGGACAACGCGGGGGCGCACTACGCGACGACCGGTCCGGAGATCCTCGCCGACCTCCCCTCCGTCACGCACTTCGTCGCCGGGCTCGGCACCACCGGCACCCTCATGGGCGTCGGCCGCTACCTGCGCGAGCAGAAGCCGGACGTGCGGATCGTCGCCGCCGAACCCCGCTACGACGACCTCGTGTACGGGCTCCGCAACCTCGACGAGGGGTTCGTGCCCGAGCTGTACGACGCCTCGGTGCTCACCACCCGCTACTCGGTGGGCTCGGCCGACGCCGTGACCCGGACCCGGGAACTCCTCCAGCAGGAGGGCATCTTCGCGGGCGTCTCCACCGGCGCCGCGCTGCACGCCGCGATCGGCGTCGGGAAGAAGGCCGTGCAGGCCGGCGAGAGCGCGGACATCGTGTTCGTCGTCGCCGACGGCGGCTGGAAGTACCTGTCGACCGGCGTCTACACGGCCGCCACGACCGAGGAAGCCATCGAGACCCTTCAGGGTCAGCTCTGGGCATAGCCCTCATCATGCACGCGCCAACCCCCTCCTATGAGGGGGCTAAGCGCTGTCCATGCCGTAGCAAAGATCTTCGTCCGGGGGGACCGGCCCTCACCGAACCCGGCTAGCTTCTCCTCGTCCTGTTCATGCCATGCATGTCGGCATCCCAGGGTGTTCGAAGTGTCATGCTCATGACTGCGCGCACTCTGCCGCCGCTACGCGCGTCACGGGCCTGCCTTGTAACCCCACCGATGGAGGCAGTACCCCCATGCGTGAATCACGACGGAGCCTGCGAAGACTCCTGGCCGTCGCCTTCCCCGCCCTCGCCCTCGCCGTCTCCGGATTCGCCGCGGCACCCACCGCCGGAGCCGTCCAGCCCGCGACCGCGGCACCCCACGCCACCACCAAGGCCACCCAGAACGCCAAGGCCCTGACCGACCCCGCCCGCCAGGCCGTCCACGGCACCGGCAAGGCCGGCCAGAAGGTGCCCACCGAGCACCTGTGCGCCACCGCCACCAAGGCCGGCCAGGTCTCCTGCTTCGCACAGCGCCGGACCGACATCAAGCAGCAGCTGGCCTCCGCGCTCGCCGCCGCCCCCTCCGGCCTGAGCCCCTCGAACCTGCACAGCGCCTACAACCTGCCCTCGACGGGCGGTTCCGGCCTGACCGTCGCCGTGGTCGACGCCTACAACGACCCCAACGCCGAGTCGGACCTGGCCACTTACCGCTCGCAGTTCGGCCTGTCGGCCTGCACCAAGGCCAACGGCTGCTTCAAGCAGGTCAGTCAGACCGGTTCGACCACCTCGCTGCCCACGAACGACTCCGGCTGGGCCGGCGAGGAAGCGCTCGACATCGACATGGTCAGCGCGGTCTGCCCGAACTGCAGCATCATCCTCGTCGAGGCGACGTCGCCCACCGACGCCAACCTCGGCACCGCCGAGAACGAGGCCGTCACCCTCGGCGCCAAGTTCGTCTCCAACAGCTGGGGCGGCTCCGAGTCCTCCTCCCAGACCAGCGAGGACACCTCGTACTTCAAGCACCCGGGCGTGGCGATCACCGTCTCCGCCGGTGACGAGGACTACGGCGCCGAGTTCCCGGCGACCTCCCAGTACGTGACCGCCGTCGGCGGCACCGCGCTGTCCACCTCGTCCAACTCCCGCGGCTGGACCGAGTCGGTGTGGAAGACCAGCTCCTCCGAGGGCACCGGCTCCGGCTGCTCCGCCTACGACGCCAAGCCGAGCTGGCAGACCGACACCGGCTGCTCCAAGCGCATGGAGTCCGACGTCTCCGCGGTCGCCGACCCGGCCACCGGCGTGGCGGTCTACGACACCTACGGCGGATCCGGCTGGGCCGTCTACGGCGGCACCAGCGCCTCCTCGCCGATCATCGCCGGCGTCTACGCCCTCGCCGGCACCCCGGGCGCGAGCGACTACCCGGCGAAGTACCCCTACTCCCACACCGGCAACCTGTACGACGTCACCAGCGGCAACAACGGCTCCTGCTCGACGTCGTACTTCTGCACCGCCGGCACCGGCTACGACGGCCCGACCGGCTGGGGCACCCCGAACGGCACCACCGCCTTCACCGCCGGCACCAGCACCGGCAACACGGTGACCGTCACCAACCCGGGCAGCCAGTCGACCGTCACCGGCAGCTCGGTCAGCCTCCAGATCTCGGCGACCGACAGCGCGGGCGCCGCCCTCACCTACAGCGCGACCGGCCTGCCCACCGGCCTGTCGATCAGCAGCTCCGGCCTGATCTCCGGCACCGCGTCCACCGCGGGCACCTACCAGGTCACCGTGACGGCCAAGGACTCCACCGGCGCCACCGGTTCGACGTCGTTCGGCTGGACCGTCAGCACCAGCGGCGGCGGCGGCACCTGCACCTCGGCCCAGCTGCTCGGCAACCCGGGCTTCGAGTCGGGCAACACCACCTGGAGCGCCTCCAGCGGGGTCATCACCAACGACACCGGCGAGGCGGCGCACGCCGGCTCCTACAAGGCCTGGCTCGACGGCTACGGCTCCACCCACACCGACACGCTCTCCCAGTCGGTGACGATCCCGTCCGGCTGCAAGGCCACCTTCACCTTCTACCTGCACGTCGACACCGCCGAGACCAGCACCAGCACCCAGTACGACAAGCTGACGGTCACCGCCGGTTCGACGACCCTGGCCACCTACTCCAACCTCAACAAGGCCACCGGGTACGCCCAGAAGTCCTTCGACCTGTCGTCCTACGCGGGCTCGACCGTCACCCTGAAGTTCAGCGGTGTGGAGGACTCCTCCCTGCAGACCAGCTTCGTCGTCGACGACACCGCCGTCACGACCGGCTGATCCGTCCGTGACATGACCGGATCCCGCACCCGGAAGCCGTCCGGGTGCGGGATCCGTATGTCCGGGGCATACGTCACATCGGCATCAAGGGTTCCGTTCCCCGACGGAAAGGCGGACACCCCATGCGCCGTACGACGGTCCACCGCACCTCGCTCGCCGCGGCCACCCTCCTCCTGCTGGCGGGCTGCGGCTCGCAGAGCGGCGACACCGGCCAGGGCAGCGGCAAGGTCTCCGCCCCGCCGCCGTCCTCCGGCCCGGCCACGGGCCCCGGCGCGAGCGGCTCCCCGGGCGGCTGCGCGCCCCGCACCTCCGAACTCACCGCCGCCGACAACCGCGGCACGGTCTGCGTGACGGTCGGCGGACAGCTCCGGCTCACCCTCGACGGCACCCGGCAGCGCCCCTGGAAGGCCGTCACGGTCAGCGGCGACGGGCTGCGGGCCACCAACGGCGGGATCGTGCTCCAGCCCGGCGACGCCACCGCCGCCTACGACGCCGTGGCACCCGGCACCGTCACCCTCACCTCGTCCCGGCCGCTGTGCGCCGAGCCCGCCACGCCCGGCGGGGTCTCCTGCAAGGGCATCCAGGAGTGGCAGGTCACCGTGCGGGTGCGGTGACCCTCAGGGCGCGGTGGCGCTCAGGGCGCCAGGTGCCGGACCTGGTCCCAGAGCACCGGGTCCACCACGCCCACCCGGCGCCGGAACTCGCCCACCGACACCTCGCGCAGCTCGTCCGTCTCCAGGAAGCTCGGCCGGCCCCGGGCGTCCCCGACCGAACCCGGCGGCAGCGGGATCACACCGGCCCGCTCGTCGTGGTACTTGCTGGTGATCTTCGCGACGGTCGCCCGGCTGCCGCGCACCGCGAGCACCAGACAGGGCCGGTCCTTGGCGCCCGGACCGTCCTCGTAGGGCACGTTGGCCCACCAGATGTCCCCGGGCCGGGGCCGCCCGGTCTGCGCGCGCGGGGGACGCGGATGCCCCGGCGGCCGGGTCCGGTGCCCGCGCGGACGATGACCCCGGCCCCACCCGTCGACGAGTGTGGCGACCAGCGCCAGCAGGACGACTGCCGCGAGCGCGAGCCACCATGACGTGTCCATACGACGACGTTACCGGCGCGGGATATCCGACGCGCGCCCTTGCGCGATCCTTGTGCGCCCCTAGTCCAGCCGAACCGGTGACAGCACAGGTGAGTTCGCCCACAACGGCCCCTGGCAGAGGAGCGACCGGCCCTTTTGCGCCTTACGCTCGACAAACCGCACGACCCGCTCACCCCCCGCTCACCTCTCTGTTCTCCGACTCCAGTTCCCGGTCGTTCCGGGTGTTCCGCCAACGGAGGTTTCTGCTTCATGAAGCTCACCGTCGTCGGCTGCTCGGGGTCGTTCCCGTCCGCGGAATCGGCCTGCTCGAGCTACCTCGTAGAGGCCGACGGCTACCGGCTGCTCCTCGACATGGGCAACGGCGCCCTGGGCGAGCTGCAGCGCCACTGCGGTCTCTACGACCTCGACGCGATCTTCCTGAGCCATCTGCACGCCGACCACTGCATCGACATGTGCGCCTACTTCGTGGCGCGCTACTACCGCCACGACGGCGGCCCGTGCCCGCCGATCCCGGTCTACGGACCCGAGGGCACCGAGCACCGTCTCACCACGGCCTACGCCGACACCCCGAGCGCCTCCTCGATGAGCGAGGTCTTCGACTTCCACACGGTCAAGCCGTCCACGTTCGACCTCGGCCCCTTCACGGTCCACACCGAACGGGTCCGCCATCCCGTGGAGGCCTACGGCGTCCGCGTCGAACACGCCGGGAAGTCGCTGACGTACTCGGGCGACACGGGCGTCACGGAGGCGCTCGAGACGCTGGCCCGTGACACCGACCTGTTCCTGTGCGAGGCGGCCTTCACGCACGGCAAGGAGAACATCCCGGACCTGCACCTCAACGGCCGCGAGGCCGGCGAGACCGCGGCCCGCGCCGGCGCCAGGCGCCTGGTCCTCACCCACATCCCCCCGTGGACCGACCCGGCGGTGAACCTCGCCGACGCGCGCGAGGTCTTCGACGGTCCGGTGGACCTGGCGGCGCCCCGCGTCGTCTACGAGATCTGACCCGCCGCACCACGGGGTTCAGGCCTGTCGGTACGGCAAAGGCCCCCGCAGCCGCCGGGCTGCGGGGGCCTCGTCATGGCCGGGCCGGACTCACGCCTTCGTGAGGTCCTCGACCTCCTCCTCGGGCTCGCGGCCCGGGGTGGGAAGGTTGAACCGGATGATCGCGAACCGGAAGACGAAGTAGTAGATCGCTCCGAAGACCAGACCGATCGGGATGATCAGCCACGGCTTGGTCGCCAGGTTCCAGTTGAGCGCGTAGTCGATGACACCCGCGGAGAAGGTGAAGCCCGCGTGGACCCCGAGCGCCCAGGTGATCGCCATGGACAGGGCGGTCAGCACCGCGTGGATCGCGTACAGCAGCGGCGCGATGAACATGAAGGTGAACTCGATGGGCTCGGTCACACCGGTCACGAACGAGGTCAGCGCCATCGACAGCATCATGCCCATCACGGCGGCACGGCGCTCCGGGCGGGCGGTGTGCGCGATGGCCAGGGCGGCGGCCGGCAGGCCGAACATCATGATGGGGAAGAAGCCGGACATGAACTGACCGGCCGTCGGGTCACCGGCGAAGAAGCGGGTGAGGTCACCGTGGACGATCTGGCCCGAGGCGTTCTTGAAGTCACCGATCTGGAACCAGGAGACGGTGTTCACGAACTGGTGCATGCCGACCGGGATCAGCGCACGGTTGATCAGACCGAACAGACCGGCACCGAAGGCGCCGAGACCGGTGATCCACTCGCCGAAGTCGGAGATGCCGTCACCGATGGGCTTCCAGATCAGGCCGAAGAAGACACCCATGATCGTGCCGACGAAGGCCATGATGATCGGGACGAGCCGGCGGCCGTTGAAGAAGCCGAGCCAGTCGACCAGCTTGGTCCGATGGAAGCGCTGCCAGATCACCGCACCGAGGAGACCCATGATCAGGCCGCCCAGCACACCGGGGTTGTTGTAGGTCGCGGCTATGTCCGCACCCGCCTGGACCTTCGCCTCGGTGACGGGGAACGCCTTGAGGACGTTGCTGTAGACCAGGAAGCCGACCAGGGCGGCCAGAGCGGTGGAGCCGTCGGACTTCTTGGCGAAGCCGATCGCGACACCGATGCAGAACAGCATCGGGAGGTTGTCGAAGATCGCGCCACCGGCCGTCGCGAACACCGCGGTGACCTTGTCGGGCAGGTGCAGCTTGTCGTGGATGTCCTGCTGACCGAAGCGGAGCAGCAGACCCGCGGCCGGCAGCACGGCGATCGGGAGCTGAAGACTGCGGCCGACCTTCTGCAGGCCCTGGAACAGACCGGAACCCCACTTCTTTGTGGGAGCCGCCGTCGTGGTGGCGGTTGTCATACTTCCTCCATCGGTGGTGGTCTACACCACTCAGTGGTGTAGACCTGTTGTACACGATGGGGGCGTTATAAGGAACCCGTCAATTCCGCAACAGAAGAATCACGCTTTGTACGCCGTCCGGTGACCCCGCGGCTAAGCCTTGGTGACGTCCTCCACCTCGTCCTCCGGCTCCCGGCCCGGCGTCTTCAGATCGAACCGCGTGATGGCGAACCGGAAGACCGCGTAGTAGACCACCGCGAAGCACAGCCCGATCGGGACGATCGCCCACGGCCTGGTCGCCAGGTTCCAGTTGATGACGTAGTCGATCAGCCCCGCCGAGAAGCTGAACCCGTCGTGCACCCCCAGCCCCCACGTCACCGCCATCGACACCCCGGTCAGCACCGCGTGCACCGCGTACAGCAGCGGCGCGATGAACAGGAACGAGTACTCCAGCGGCTCCGTGATCCCGGTGACGAACGACGTCAGCGCCACCGACAGCATCAGACCGCCGATCTCCTTGCGCCGGTGCGGCTTCGCGCAGTGCGTGATCGCGAGCGCGGCCGCGGGCAACGCGAACATCATGATCGGGAAGAACCCCGACGTGAACTGACCCGCGTCCGGATCACCCGCCAGGAACATGTTGATGTCACCGTGCACCGTCAGACCGTCCGGCGTCGTGTAACTGCCGAACTGGAACCAGATGGGCACGTTCAGGAACTGGTGCAGCCCGATGACGAGCAACGCCCGGTTCGCGACCCCGAACACTCCCGCACCCCAGGCACCCGCCTCCCGCAGCCAGTGGCTGAAACTCTCCAGCCCGGCACCGACCGGCGGCCACACCCACAGACACACCACCGCGAAGACGATCGCGACGAACGACATGATGATCGGCACCAGCCGCCGCCCGTTGAAGAAACCCAGCCAGTCCACCAGCCTCGTACGGTGGAAACGGGCCCAGAAATACGCGGTCAGTAGCCCCATCGCGATCCCGCCGAAGACACCCGGGTTCTGGAACGTGAACGTCGACACCGACCCGTCGCCCACCTGGCAGCCGATCCCCGGCAGCACCCTCGACCCGCCCGGACAGTCCTCCGGGAACTGATGCAGCACCCCGTAATAGACGAGAAAGCCCGCCACCGCGGCCAGCGCCGTCGACCCGTCCGCCTTCTTCGCCATCCCGATCGCGACGCCCACGCAGAACAGCAACGGCAGCCCGACCGACCCGTCGAGCAGCGCACCGCCCGCGCCCTGCATCACCTTGGAGACGTCCGTCCAGCCGAGCCCGCGGTCCCCGAAGACGTCCGGCTGCCCCAGCCGGTTCAGGATCCCCGCCGCCGGCAGCACCGCGATCGGCAGCTGCAGACTCCGCCCCATCTTCTGCAGCCCCTGGAAAAGAGCGTTCCACCGCTCCCGTCCGGGACTGACCGTGCTGTCGGCGCTCTCGGCACTCATGGGCGCGTCCTCCGGGCCGCTCGGCTCCACCGCAGGGGTTTGGCGACCGCCCGTCCGCTGGTGTAGACCAGTTGGCGACGGTTCCGCCGCAGTGCTCGCCATCATTCGGCAGGCGCGGCACGGCCGCTCGAAAAGTTGGGCCAACTGTGGGTTACTGCGACAAAGCGGTTCGAATCAGGGAGAAGGAACATGGCCAGCAAGGCTGAGAAGATCGTCGCCGGCCTCGGCGGAATCGAGAACATCGACGAGATCGAAGGCTGCATCACCCGGCTGCGCACCGAGGTCCACGACGCCTCGAAGGTCGACGACGCCGCCCTGAAGGCCGCCGGAGCCCACGGCGTCGTCAAGATGGGAACCGCCATCCAGGTCGTCATCGGCACCGACGCCGACCCCATCGCCGCGGAGATCGAAGACATGATGTGAGCCTCCCCGGCTCACCCGAAGGGGCTCCTCCCTCCTGGGAGCGAGCCCCTTGTGCCGCTCCCGATAGGCTCATGGCCATGTCTCGACACGACGGCCGCACCCCCGAACAACTCCGCCCGGTCACCATCGAACGCGGCTGGAGCAAGCACGCCGAGGGCTCCGTCCTCGTCTCCTTCGGCGACACCAAGGTCTTCTGCACCGCCTCGGTCACCGAGGGCGTCCCCCGCTGGCGCAAGGGCAGCGGCGAAGGCTGGGTCACCGCCGAATACTCCATGCTGCCCCGCGCCACCAACACCCGCGGCGACCGCGAATCCGTCCGCGGCAAGATCGGCGGCCGCACCCACGAGATCTCCCGCCTCATCGGCCGCTCCCTGCGCGCGGTCATCGACTACAAGGCCCTCGGCGAGAACACCATCGTCCTGGACTGCGACGTCCTCCAGGCCGACGGCGGCACCCGCACCGCCGCGATCACCGGCGCCTACGTGGCCCTCGCCGACGCCGTCACCTGGGCCAAGGAACGCAAACTCGTCAAGGCCGGCCGCCAGCCCCTGACCGGCACCGTCTCGGCCGTCTCCGTCGGCATCGTCGGCAAGGTCCCGCTCCTCGACCTCTGCTACGAGGAGGACGTCCGCGCCGAGACCGACATGAACGTCGTCTGCACCGGCGACGGCCGTTTCGTCGAGGTCCAGGGCACCGCCGAGGCCGAACCCTTCGCCCGCGACGAGCTCAACGCCCTCCTTGACCTCGCCGTCGCCGGCTGCACCGACCTCGCCGCCATCCAGCGCGCGGCCCTCGAAGCGAACCTGCCCCACTAGGACGGGCACCGCCAAGTAAAGGGAAACAAAAATCCCGAGGTACGCGGCGGCAACCCGGGCGGCCGACCCCGCGTCCCCATAGGTACGGGCGCACGGCATGAACAACCGTGCGCCCGGCCAGTCAGTCAACGGGAGGGGAACACCGTCATGGCCGCCAGCCGACGCCGAGGCCGCCGCATCACCGCCATCGCCGCCGTGACCGCGACCGCCGCACTCACCCTCGGCCTCACCGGCTGCGACGCCGTCGACAAGGCCCTGGACTGCGTCCAGACCGCCGACTCCATCGCCGACAGCGTCACCGACCTCCAGCAGGCCGTGGAGAACGCCGCCGACGACCCCACCAAAACGGACGCCTCCCTCGACTCGATCCAGAGCAACCTGGGGAAGATCGGCGACAGGACCGACGACGCCGACGTCAACAAGGCCGTCGACGACCTCGACAAGGCCGTGGACAACGTCCGCACCGCCCTGAAGAACGGCGACTCCACCCCCGACGTCACCCCGGTCACCGACGCGGCCGGCGAACTCACCAAGGTCTGCACGCCGTAACCGCCGGTCCCCGCCCTTGGGATACTGCCTGGCATGACGACCCGCCTGATCCTCGCCACCCGCAACGCCGGAAAAGTCACCGAGCTGCACGCCATCCTCGCCGAGGCGGGACTGCCCCACGAACTCGTGGGCGCCGACGCCTACCCCGACATCCCCGACGTCAAGGAGACGGGCGTCACCTTCGCCGAGAACGCGCTCCTCAAGGCCCACGCCCTGGCCCGGGCGACGGGCCTCCCGGCGGTCGCCGACGACTCCGGCCTCTGCGTCGACGTCCTGAACGGCGCCCCCGGCATCTTCTCCGCCCGCTGGGCCGGCCGCCACGGCGACGACAAGGCCAACCTGGACCTCCTGCTGGCCCAGCTCTCCGACATCGCCGAGGAGCACCGGGGAGCCCACTTCGCCTGCGCGGCGGCCCTGGCCCTGCCCGACGGCACGGAACGCGTCGTCGAGGGCCGGCTGGAGGGCGTCCTCCGCCACACCCCGTCCGGCACGAACGGCTTCGGCTACGACCCGATCCTCCAGCCGGAGGGCGAGACACGAACCTGCGCGGAACTGACCCCGTCCGAGAAGAACGCGATCAGCCACCGGGGCAAGGCGTTCCGGGGGCTGGTACCGGTGGTGCGGGAGCTGTTGGGCTGAGAGGCAGTCGAGGGACGCCCACCGGGCGCCCCTCGGCGCATGTACGGCCGGTGGGACTCGAACCCACACGGGCTTTCGCCCACTGCGCCCTAAACGCAGCATGTCTGACCAATTCCATCACGGCCGCCCCAAAACGGTCATCATGCTCGACCGGCGGCACTCAGTGTACGGGGCTTCCGGGACGCTCGGCGAGTGGGACTCTGCTCTTCTGGCGACACCACGTGTCCGTGGACGCATGGCAATTGGGGCACAGATAGCGAAGGTTCTCCCGGCGATTGTCCCGCCAGTCGCCATTGACATGGTCGATCTGCAGGGTGATCTGATGCCCACGCCACTCGCCGAGGTTGCCGCACTCTACACACGCGTACGGCACTCCGAGCTCGGCCAGGGCTTGGTGAAGACGAGATCTGTTCGTCCGTCCGGCCTGCTGGGGCAGGATCACCAGCACTCGATGGGCCGTCGCTGAAGGGGCCGGCCGCTCGGGCCGACCCCAGGATCGGCGCGTGAAGTGGCCGGTTTCGAGGCGAAGGCGGGAAGCCGTGCGCCGTACGCGTCGGTGGTTGGTGTCGTTGACATCCATTCCGAGTCCACGCATGACCTCTGCGTAGCTTGTGCTGGTCAGCACCAGTTCGCGCAGCTTGTCCTCGGGAATAACTGCACGTCGATGTGGGAAGTGGCTGGTGTCGATGAGCTGGTCCGCCAGCATGCGGCGCAGTGTCCCCCGTGACCGGCTGTCGTCGGGAACTCCCAGAACGCGAGCTACGCCGCGCACGCTGGTAGCCGTCGCTGCGGCCGCTCGGAGTTCTTTTGAAGTGAAGGGTAGATCCAGTTCGGGGCGATCCATGCCGGGGAAGTGGCTGATGTCGATGCCTGCGGCGTCAAGGCGACGTCGGATGTGCGAGAGGGTCCCCGTGGCTGGTGTGGCACCCAGTTTGAGCGCAACTTCCCGCAGGGAGAACGAGGATGCGGCGGCCTCCGCGATAGCGGTGTCGGGGTACTTGCGCCATGGGCTGTGCTTGGTGAAGTGGCTCGTATCGAGTTCGTGACGCGTCACATGCTCCTGCAGCACCCGCCTTTGACCGCCACTCGGATTGAGGCCCAATCGCCGCATCAGCTCGGCCCAGTTGCGTGCTTCGGCAACTTCCAGCGCCAGCCGCTCCCTGGTGTACGTACCGGCCCCCATCGGACCCCCTCCGTTCCGGCCGCGCGTTCGCAGCTCGTACGGAGTAACGAACCGGTTATCGGACAGTCACGCCCACGGGGGCCGGGGAAGAGGGAACGGCCCGCGCCGGGGGGATCCGGTGCGGGCCGTCGGTGGCAGGTCTAGGGGGTCAGATGCCCAGGTCCTTGATGATCTTGGCGACGTGGCCGGTGGCGCGGACGTTGTAGAGGGCCCGTTCCACCTTGCCCTCCTCGTCCACGACGACCGTGGAGCGGATGACGCCCAGGTACGTCTTGCCGTAGTTCATCTTCTCGCCGTACGCGCCGTACGCGTCCAGGACCTTCTTGTCGGGGTCGGCGACCAGGGTGACCTTGAGGTTCTCCTTGTCGCGGAACTTGCCGAGTTTCTCCGGCTGGTCGGGGGAGACCCCGATGACGTCGTAGCCCGCGCCGGCCAGCAGGTCGAGGTTGTCGGTGAAGTCGCACGCCTGCTTCGTGCAGCCGGGCGTCAGCGCCGCCGGGTAGAAGTAGACGATGACCTTGCGGCCCTTGTGGGCGGAAAGGGACACCTCGTTGCCGTCGGCGTCGGGGAGGGTGAAGTCGGGGGCCACGTCCCCGGGCTGGAGTCGCTCGCTCATCGGTCCAGCGTAACGGGGGGTCCTGACAGTGCGGCGGCGACGAGAACTGACAGACTGTCCAGAACATGCAGCACGGCAGACTTCGGAGGCCTACGGTGGCGGAGACGTCGGACACCAGAACCCCGGCGCAGATCGAGGCGGACATCAGGCGACGCCGCGATGTGCTGGCCGAGACGCTGGACGAGATCGGGGTGCGGGTGCACCCGAAGACCATCGTCGGCGATGCGAAGGCCAAGGTCGCGGCCAACGTCGATCACACGCTCGGGCGGGCCTACGTCCAGGTCAACCGGGCCGTGAGCGAGGTGCGTGCCCAGTTCGTGGACGAGGAGGGCGCGCCGCGCCTGGAGCGCGTCGTGCCGGTCGCGCTGGTCGTTGTGGGCGTGGCCGGGCTGCTCGTGTTCGGCGGCCGACGGCGCAGGGGCTGAGCGGAAGCAGGTAGGTTCAGAGGCGTGAGCGCCAACAGGAACGACACCCATCACGACAAGCTGCCCATCCGGATGCTGCACGACCGGGTCCTGGTCAAGCAGGACACCGGTGAGGGCGAGCGCCGGTCCGGCGGCGGGATCCTGATCCCGGCCACGGCGGCCGTCGGGCGCCGGCTGGCCTGGGCCGAGGTGGTCGCGGTGGGACAGAACGTGCGCACGGTGGAACCCGGCGACCGGGTGCTGTACGACCCCGAGGACCGTGCCGAGGTCGAGGTGCGCGGGGTGGCCTACGTGCTGATGCGTGAGCGCGATCTGCACGCGGTGGCCGCCGACCGGTTCGAGGGCTCGGAGGATTCGACCGGCCTGTATCTCTGATTCGGTGGCCGGAAGGGGCCTGGTGACTGCGGTCACCAGGCCCCTTTGTCGTTTCTTTGCTACCTTCGAAGGAGCCAGCCCGACGAGACGCGCCGTACCGGGACCGTAGCGGAAAAGACGACGCACCCCCGTTCAGCGAAACATCTCGGAGGTGCCTGTCATGGCCTGGGTCCTGCTCGTCGTCGCCGGTCTGCTCGAAGTCGGCTGGTCGGTCGGCATGAAGTACACCGACGGTTTCACCCGGCTCGTCCCCAGTCTGTTCACCGGCGCCGGCATCGTCGCCAGCATGCTGCTGCTCTCGTACGCCGCCCGGACCCTGCCCATCGGTACCGCGTACGGCGTGTGGGTGGGGATCGGGGCGGCCGGGGCGGCGGTGTTCGGGATGCTGGTGCTGGGGGAGCCGGCCACCGCCGCGCGGATCTTCTTCGTGTGCCTGCTGCTGGTCGCCGTGGTGGGGCTCAAGGCGACCAGCGGTCACTGACCGGTACCGCGGTCATGGCGTCGGGCCGGACCTAGGGGATGCCGAAGCCGCCGCCGCCTCCGTCGTCGCCGGCCGTCGTCCCGGCCGGGCCGCCGTTGTCGCCGGTTCCGCTGGTCGTGCCGGTACTGGAGCCGTCGGTGGTGCCGGTGGACGTGCCGGCGTCGGTGCCCGAGGTGGTCGTACCGGCGTCCGTGCCGGAGGTCGTCGTGCCGGACGTGGTGGAGCCGTCGGTGGTGGAGCCGTCCGTGGTGGAGCCGTCCGTGGTGCCCGCGGTGGTGGAGCCGTCCGTGGTGCCGCCGTTGTCCTGGCCGCCGTTCGTGGTCCCGCCGTTGTCCTGGTCGCCGCCGGTGGTGCCGCCGTTGTCCTGGCCGCCGGTGCCCGGGGTCTCCGGGCTCTGGGTGGCCGGGGCGACGGTCTCGGCGCCGGACTGGAGGTCGAGGTCGAAGGCGGAGGCCACGACGCCCTTGAGGGCGGCCTTGGTGTACTGCGCCCAGATCTCGGTCGGGGCCCCGCCGCCGTTGATGCGGTCCAGGCCGAGCGCGCCGTACAGCGGCTTGTGGGCGGCGGTGACCGGGTCCTGGCCCATCACGGACACGACGGTGGCGAGGTCGGGGGTGTAGCCCGCGAACCAGGCGGCGGTGTCCTCCTCGGCGGTTCCGGTCTTGCCGGCCGCCGGGCGGCCGGCGCCCTGGGCGGCGGTGGCGGTGCCGTTGTCGACCACGCTCTGCAGGATGGAGGTGGTGGTGTCGGCGGCCTGCCGGCTGACGGCCTGCCTGCTCCTGCTCTTCGGCAGCGTGATCTCCTGCGTGCCGTCCTTGGTGACCTTCTCGACCATCGAGTACGTGCCGTGCTTGCCGTGGTTGGCGAGCGTGGCGTAGGCCTCGGCCATGTCCAGGACGCTGGCGGTGGCGGTGCCCAGCGCGATGGACGGGTACGGCTGGAGGTCCTTGGTGTCGGAGGGGATGCCCAGGTCGACGGCGGTCTGCTTGACCTTGGACGGGCCGACGTCGACGGCCATCTGCGCGTACACGGCGTTCACGGACAGGTCGGTGGCCTTGCGGACGGTGATCTGGCCGTAGGACTTCTCGTCCTCGTTCTCCGGTGCGTAGCTGCCGCCGGGCCAGCCCTGCACGGGCCGCTTGTTGGTGCCGTCGTAGTAGGTGTTCGGGGTGATGGTCTGGCCGGACTGGGTGGTGGAGTCGTTGTCGACGGCGGAGGCGAACACGAAGGGCTTGAAGGTGGAGCCGACCTGGAAGTCACCGCGGGTGGCGCCGTTGGTGTACTGCTTCACGTAGTCGATGCCGCCGTACATGGCGACGACCTTGCCGGTCTTCGGGTCGACCGAGGCGCCGCCGGCGCGCACGTAGGTGTCGGCCTTGCGGTTCTTCTTGTCGAGCTGGGAGATCAGCTTGTCGTCGACCGCCTTCACGAAGGCGTTCTGCTTGTCCTTCTCGATGGTGGTGGTGATGCGGTAGCCGCCGGCCTCCAGGGCGTCGGCGTCGACGATCTTGTTCTTGATCAGGTAGCTCTTGACGGCCTCGACGAGGTAGCCGCGCTGGCCGGACATGCCGGTGGAGGCGGTCTGCTCCTTGGGCATCGGGAACTTCATGCCGGCCCGGTCGGAGGCGCTGAGCCAGCCCTTCTTGACCATGCCGTCCAGGACGTAGTTCCAGCGCGCGACGGCGGCCGTCTTGTTCTCGGGGTGGGCGACGACGTCGTACTCGCTGGGCGCGTTGACGAGGGCCGCGAGGTAGGCGGCGCGTGCCGGGTCGAGGTCGGTGGCGTCCTTGCCGTAGTAGGCCTGGGCGGCGGCCTGGATGCCGTAGGCGTTGCGGCCGAAGTAGCTGGTGTTGAGGTAGCCCTCCAGGATCTCGTCCTTGGACTCGCTGCGGTCCAGCTTGATCGAGATGAAGAACTCCTTCACCTTTCGGGTGACGGTCTGTTCCTGCGCGAGGTAGTAGTTCTTCACGTACTGCTGGGTGATCGTGGAGCCGGACTGGGTGCCCTTGCCGGTCGCGGTGTTCCAGGCGGCCCGCAGCATCGCCTTGGGGTCGACGGCGGACTCGGTGTAGAAGTCGCGGTCCTCGGCGGCGAGCACGGCGTGCTGGGCGTCCTTGGAGACCTGGGCGAGGGTCACGTTCTCCCGGTTGACCTCGCCGTCCCGGGCCAGCTGGGAGCCGTCGGCGTACAGGTACACGTTGGACTGCTTGGTGGCGAACGCGTTGGCCGCCGGGATCTTCACCATCGAGTAGCCGAGGAAGAACAGTCCGATCAGCAGGAGTATGCCGATCACGAAGGTGCCGAGCAGCATGCGCCAGGTGGGGAGGATCCGCCGCCATCCGGTCCGCTTGGGCCGCTTCATCTTCTTCTCGCCCCCCTTCGTCTCCTGGACCGCCGTCGACGGTGCTGTCGGGCCTTCGCCGCTCTGGTTCGGCTGCTGCGGCTGCGGCTCGTCACTCATGGTGTGCGCGGACTCCTGTGGTGCGGTGCGTCGTACGTCCCGGCGGGCGGTACGTCTTCGGCGCAAACGGCGCCTTCGTTACGGGAGGCTACTCATGCCTCCTTTGATGAAGACTGTCCCATCCGCCGATCAGTTCCCTTACCACGGCACGCGTCGGGTGACCTCGCGCACTCCCGGAAAAGGGAAGGCGCGGCGGCCGGGTCTGCGCATAGGCTTCGGCGCTTCGGTGCCGACGGGCCGGGGAGGGATGGGGTGTGGGCGCGGGACGGTTGTACGCCGCCGTCGCGGCGGGAGGTTTCCGGCGATATGCGACGTACCGGGCGGCGACCGCCGCCGGGGTGTTCACGAACACCGCCTTCGGGATCATTCTCGTGTACACGTATCTGGCGCTGTGGGACGAGAAACCGCATCTCGGAGGCTACGACCAGGCGCAGGCGGTCACCTACGTGTGGCTCGGGCAGTGCCTGTACGCGACCCTCGCCATCCAGGGCGGCGGCGTGGAGAAGGACCTGATGGAACGGATCCGTACGGGTGAGATCGCGATCGATCTGTACCGTCCGGCCGATCTGCAACTGTGGTGGCTGGCGACGGACCTGGGCCGGTCGCTGTTCCAGTTGCTGGGCCGCGGGGTGATCCCGTTCGCCTTCGGCGCCCTGTTCTTCCCGATGGCGCTGCCCGCCGACCCGGCGACCTGGGCGGCCTTCGCCGTCTCCCTGCTGCTGGCCATGGTCGTCAGCTTCGGCATCCGGCACCTGGCGGCGCTGAGCGTGTTCTGGCTGCTGGACGGCATGGGTGTCAACCAGGTCCTGATGGTCCTGGGGATCTTCTGCTCGGGCATGACCCTGCCGCTGAACGTCTTCCCCGGAGCCCTCGGCGACGTCGTGCGGATCCTGCCGTGGGCGGCGCAGCTTCAGGTGCCGGCGGACGTCCTGCTGGGCGAGACGGTGCCGTGGAGCGCGTACGCCTTCCAGGCGGCGTGGGCGGTGGCGCTGCTGACGGCGGGGCGGCTGCTGCAGACGGCGGCGACCCGGCGGGTGGTGGTGCAGGGTGGCTGAGCGGGTGCCGGAGAGCGTCGTGGGGCCGCGGGCGTCACGGCCGGCGGAGGGCGTGCGGGCGTACCGGCTGATCGCCGCGATGTGGATCCGGTCGTCGCTGACCTACCGCACGTCCTTCGTCCTCACGATGCTCGGCAACCTGACGGTGACCGGCCTGGACTTCGCGACGATCCTGCTGATGTTCACGCAGGTCGACCGGCTGGGCGGCTGGTCCATGCCCGAGGTGGCCCTGCTGTACGGCCTGTCGACGACCGCGTTCGGCCTCGCCGACCTGGTCTTCGGCTCGATGGACGTGCTGGGCGCCCGGATCCGCGACGGTTCCTTCGACATCCTGCTGGTGCGGCCGGCTCCGGTGCTCGCGCAGCTCGGCGCGGACCGTTTCGCGCTGCGCCGGCTGGGCCGGGTGGTCCAGGGCGCTCTGGTGCTGGGGTACGCGCTGGCCGCGGTGCCCGTCGAGTGGACGGCGGCCAAGGTGCTGCTGGTGCCGGTGACCGTGATCAGCGGCGCGGTGATCTTCTGCGCGCTGTTCCTGGTGGGGGCGACGTTCCAGTTCGTGGCGCAGGACGCGGCGGAGGTGGAGAACGCGTTCACCTACGGCGGGACGACGCTGCTCCAGTACCCGCCGACGGTGTTCGGGCGGGACTTCGTGCGAGGGGTGACCTTCCTGCTGCCGCTGGCCTTCGTCAACTGGATCCCGGCCGCTCATCTGTTGGGGCGGCCGTATCCGCTGCGGCTGCCGGAGTGGACGGTGTGGTCTCCGCCGCTGGTGGCGGTGGTGTGCTGTGCGCTTTCGGGCCTGGCGTGGCGGGCGGGGCTCAGGTCGTATCGGAGCACGGGGAGTTGAACGGAGCACGGGGAGTTGACGGTGTTCATTGAGGTGGACGGGGTCGAGAAGGTCTTCGACGTCCGGCGCAGGACCGGTTTCCTGAAACGGGAGCGGCGGCAGGTACGGGCGGTGGACGCGCTCTCCTTCACGGTGGCGCGCGGTGAGATGGTCGGCTACATCGGTCCGAACGGCGCCGGGAAGTCGACGACGATCAAGATGCTGACGGGGATCCTGACGCCGAGCGGCGGCCGGCTGCGGGTGGCGGGCATCGATCCGTCGCGCGAGCGCACGAAGCTGGCCCACCGCATCGGCGTGGTCTTCGGCCAGCGCACCACCCTGTGGTGGGACCTGCCGCTCATCGACTCCTACCGGCTGATGCACCGCATGTACCGCATCCCCGACGCGCGGTACCGGCAGAACCTGGACCGGCTGGTCGAACTCCTGTCCCTGGAGAGCCTGCTGGACGTTCCGGTACGGCAGCTCTCGCTGGGCCAGCGGATGCGCGGCGACATCGTGGCGGCGCTGCTGCACGATCCGGAGGTGCTGTACCTGGACGAGCCGACGATCGGCCTGGACGTCATCTCCAAGGCCAAGGTCCGTGAGTTCCTGCGCGAGTTGAACACCGAGCGCGGCACCACGGTCCTGCTGACCACGCACGACCTCCAGGACATCGAGCAGTTGTGCTCGCGGGTGATGGTCATCGACCACGGGCGCCTGGTGTACGACGGTCCGCTCGCCGGCCTGCACGAGGCGGGGGAGAGCGAACGGACCCTGGTGGTCGACCTGGAGCGGGAGTTGCCGCCGGTGGTGGCGGGCGGTTCGGCGCGGGTGGTGAAGGTGGAGGGACCGCGGCAGTGGCTGGCGTTCCCGGCGTCGGAGTCGGCGGCGCCGCTGGTGGCGCGGATCGCGGCGGAGTACCCGCTGGCCGACCTGTCGGTGCGGGAACCGGACATCGAGACGGTGATCGCGAAGATGCTGCGCGGTCCGCTGGGGGAGCCCGACGGCGTAGTGCCGGGCGACCGGAACTCGTAGTCTGCACTCATGACCGACGAAGCCCCTCAGCTGCGCGCCTCCGACGCCGACCGCGAACGGGTCGCCGAGATCCTCAGGGACGCCCTCGCGGAGGGCCGGCTGGACATGGAGGAGTTCGAGGAGCGGCTGGAGGCGACGTACAAGGCCCGTACGTACGGCGACCTGACGCCGATCACCAGGGACCTTCCGGCTGGGGCGGCACCGGCGGTCTCGCTGTACAAGGCGCCGGTGGACCGGGGCGGTTGGGGCGGCCGGATCGTGGGCGGCGAGGGCTCGTCGACGTGGGCGGTGGCCGTGATGTCCGGCTTCCAGCGCAAGGGCCGCTGGACGGCGCCCCGGCGCTTCACCTGCGTGGCGTTCTGGGGCGGCGGCGAGATCGACCTGCGCGAGGCGAACTTCGCGGACCACGAGATCGAGATCAACTGCGTCGCGATCATGGGCGGGGTGAACGTCATCGTGCCGCCGGGCGTCGAGGTCGTGATGCGCGGCATCGGTGTCATGGGCGGCTTCGACCACCGCGAGGAGGGCACCGTGCCGGACCCGGCCGCGCCGCGGGTGATCGTGACGGGCTTCGCCTTCTGGGGCGGCGTCCAGGTGGAGCACAAGGTCACCAGGGCGGAACGCCGACGCCTCAAGGAGGAACGCCGCCAGGAACAACTGGACCGCAGATCCTCCCGCCGCGAACTGAACGAGTCCCGCCGCGACCGCCGCGACGATCACTGACCTGGGCCCCGCCCCACCGAGCCCCGCTTGTTCCCACCCTCACCCCACCCCACCCAGGGGCGCGGGGAACTGCGCGCCAAGCCCCCACGGCCCCGCAGATCCCCACGGCCAGCAGGAACCCCCTGCCCCGCAGGAACCCCCTGCCTCGCAGGACCCCAGCCCCGGCAGCCCCCTCCGGCGAGGTCAGAGCGTCACCGACCCCCCACCCCTCAGATCCGCCAGCGCGAACACCTCCGCCATCCTCGCGAAACCCCCGTCGTTCGGGTGGAGATGGTCCCCGGAGTCGTAGTACGGCCGGAGCCGGTCCGGCGCGTACGGATCCCGCAGCGCCTTGTCGAAGTCGGTCACCGCGTCGAACACCCGCCGCGACCGGATCCGCGCGTTGATCTCCTGGCGAACCGTTTCCTTGGCCGGTGACCAGCCCAGATGCCCCTGGAACGGCATCAGCGTCGCCCCCACCACCTTGATCCCGCGCGCATGCGCCGCACGGACCAGCGTGCGCAGCCCGGCGACGACCGCGTCCGGGTCGGCCAGCCGGCGGTTGCGCAGGATGTCGTTGATCCCGAGGTCGATGACGACGACCTTGACGTTCGGACGGGACAGGACGTCACGGCTGAAGCGCCCGACCCCGCTCTCGTTCTCCGCCGGCCGCCCCAGCCCGTCCGCGAGGACCTGGTTGCCGCTGATCCCCTCGTTGACCACGCTGTAGCGCGGCACGTCGGATCCGGCCGCGAGGGCCTGCCGCAGCCGCGCCGCGAGCACGTCCGGCCACCGCCGGTTCGCTCCCGTCGTCGAGGTGATCCCGTCGGTCAGCGAGTCCCCGAACACCACGACCGTGCCGGCGGAGTCGTCGCTGAGCACGTCCAGCGCGGTGAGGTAGCGCCAGTACGGCGTCTGCCCGGTGTACGCGTCCGCGCCCGCGTCCTGCGTGTGGTCGCCGTCGGCGACGTACGACGTCTGACGGGCCCGCGGGTGGTAGGTGACCGGCCCGGACGGCGTCGGCGAGTACGTCGTGACCAGCACGTCGTCGCCCCGCTCCACCCGGATCGGCACCACGTCGCTGACCACCTGCCCGCCCGCCGGGACCACGACGGACGCCGAGCCGCCGAAGGTGAGCCGCCGCAGCGTCCCGGCGTCGGCGGCCGCCGTGCCGTGACCGGCCGCGAGGGCGATCGAGGCGCCGGAGAAGGTGAGCGCCGACTGCCCGTACAGGTTGGAGAGCGTGATCCGGGCACTCGTACCGGAGGCGGTCGGGTGCACCACGTTGCGCACCGAGCGGCCCGCCAGCCCCTCGGTCTCGGTGCCGGGTTCGCCGCCCACCGGGGACGCCGACCAGGCGCCGACCCAGGTGCCGGCCGAGACGGGTGCCGCCGAGACACCGTGACGGCGGCCGCCGTCCGGGACGGCGGCGCGCGGGGAGGTACCGCCGGCGGCTACACCGGCGTAGAGGGCGGCGGACAGGGCCACGATCAGCGCGGCGACCGCACTGAGCAGGGCGTAACCGTGGTGACGCCGGGGCATGCGTGTTCAGTTCTCCTCGAACGACGGGCAGGGCGCCGTCGCGCGGACCTGCCGGAGTTTTCCGAAGAGAGAGACGGTGGGAACTCCTGTTCCGTTCCAGGAGTAGGTCAGGAAGAGACAATATGTGCGGGATCACCACGAGGGTGGACCGGCTGCGAACGGGTGGAGCAGATGGCGGAACGTACGGAAGCGCCGGACGGCGGGACGGAGAGCGCCCCGTCCTACAAGTCCATGAACGCCTTCACACCCGCCGACGAGGAGCGCCGGCGCGGGGTGCGGCGCATGAAGGCGACGGCGACCGGCCTGCTGCTGTTCGTCGCCGTGGTGTACGTGCTGGCCAAGTGGGCGTCCGGCGCGGGCGCCGGTTCCTGGGCGGACTACGTGGCCGCGGCGGCCGAGGCGGGCATGGTCGGCGCGCTCGCCGACTGGTTCGCGGTGACCGCCCTGTTCCGGCACCCGCTCGGCCTGCCGATCCCGCACACCGCGATCATCCCGACCAAGAAGGACCAGCTGGGCGTCTCGCTGGGCGAGTTCGTCGGCGAGAACTTCCTCTCCCGGGACGTCGTGCGCCAGCGGCTGCGCGCCGTCGGCATCGCGAGCCGGCTCGGCGCGTGGCTGGCGGAGCCGAAGAACGCCGACCGGGTCACCGCGGAACTGGCGACCGCGCTGCGCGGCGCCCTGACCGTGCTGCGCGACTCCGACGTGCAGGCGGTGGTCGGCGAGGCGATCACCCGGCGGGCCGACGCCCAGGAGATCGCCCCGGGCATCGGCAAGATGCTGGACCGGGTCGTCGCCGACGGCGGTCACCGGCGGGTCGTGGACCTGGTGGTCGGCCGGGCGCACGACTGGCTGGAGCTGCACGCGGACTCGGTGATGGACGCCGTGCAGGGCGGCGCGCCCGGCTGGACCCCCCGGTTCGTGGACCGCAAGGTCGGCGAGCGGGTCTACAAGGAGCTGCTGCGCTTCTGCACCGAGATGCGGGACATGCCCTCGCACCCGGCGCGCGGCGCCCTCGACCGCTTCCTGGCCGACTTCGCGAACGACCTGCAGTCCGACACCGAGACCCGGGCCCGGGTCGAGCGGCTCAAGGGCGAGGTGCTGGGCCGCGGCGAGGTGCAGGACCTGATCGCCTCGGCCTGGACGGCCGTACGGTCCATGATCGTCTCGGCGGCCGAGGACGAACGCAGCGAGCTGCGGCTGCGCGTGCGCGCCTCGCTGATCTCCCTGGGGGCCCGGATGGCGGGCGAGGCCAAGGTCCAGGACAAGGTCGACAGCTGGGTCGAGGGCGCGGCCGTGCACGTGGTGTCGACCTACCGCAAGGAGATCACCTCCCTGATCACCGACACGGTGGCGGGCTGGGACGCCGAGCACACCACCCGGAAGATCGAGGCGCACATCGGGCGTGATCTGCAGTTCATCCGGATCAATGGCACGGTGGTGGGGTCGCTGGCCGGAGTGCTGATCTTCACGGTGTCGCGGGCGCTGGGCGCGTAGGCGCTTCGAGGGCCGGGGGCGGGGCACCCGAGCCAGGATGTCGGTTCCCTTCCCGGTCGAGGAGGCGCGGATGGCTACGGGTGCGGACGTGGGCGTGCACGGGGCGGACGGCTCCGGCCGGACGATCACCACCCGGATCCCGGCCCGCCTGGACCGGCTGCCCTGGTCCCGCTGGCACTGGACGATCGTGGTCGGCCTGGGCACCGTGTGGATCCTGGACGGCCTGGAGGTCACGGTCGTCGGCAACATCGCGAGCCGCCTGTCCGAGCCGGGCAGCGGACTCGATATCTCCTCCTCCCAGGTGACCGGCCTGGCGGCCGCGCTGTACGTGGCGGGCGCCTGTGTCGGAGCGCTCTTCTGGGGCCGGCTGACGGACCGCCACGGCCGCAAGAAACTCTTCATGATCACCCTGGTGGTCTATCTGGCCGCCACCGCTCTGACGTCGCTCTCCTTCGCCCCCTGGTGGTTCTTCACCTTCCGCTTCCTGACCGGCTTCGGCATCGGCGGCGAGTACGCGGCCATCAACTCCGCCATCGACGAACTGATCCCCGCCTCCTACCGCGGCCGCGTGGACCTGGCCATCAACGGCAGCTTCTGGGTGGGCGCGGTCGGCGGCTCGCTGCTCTCGATCGTCGCGCTGAACACGGACTTCCTGGCCAAGGACGTCGGCTGGCGGCTGACGTTCGCGCTGGGCGTGGTGCTGGGCCTGGTCATCCTGCTGGTACGGCGCAACGTCCCGGAGAGCCCGCGCTGGCTGCTCATCCACGGCAGGGAACAGGAGGCGGAGGAGATCGTCTCCTCGATCGAGCGCCGGGTGGAGGCCGAGAAGGGCGAGCGGCTGCCGGAACCGGAGAAGGAACTGGTCATCCATCAGCGTTCCGGCGTCACCTTCGGCGAGATCGCCCGCACCGTCTTCCACGACTACCGGCGCCGGGCCGTCCTCGGTTTCTCCCTCTTCATCGGCCAGGCGTTCCTCTACAACGCGATCACCTTCGGCTTCGGCACGATCCTCACCACGTTCTTCGACGTGCCGACGGGCGACACCGGCTACTACTTCGTGGTCATCGCGGTCGGCAACTTCCTGGGCCCGCTGCTGCTCGGCAAGCTCTTCGACACGGTGGGCCGGCGGGTGATGATCTCGTCGACGTACCTGCTGTCGGGGCTGCTGCTGTTCGGCACGGCCTGGCTGTTCGACCGGGGCGTGCTGACGGCGGGGACGCTGACGGCGTGCTGGTGCGCGGTGCTGTTCTTCGCCTCGGCGGGAGCCTCCAGCGCGTATCTGACGGTGTCCGAGATCTTCCCGATGGAGACCAGGGCGATGTCGATCGCCTTCTTCTACGCGCTCGGCACGGCGGCCGGCGGCATCAGCGGCCCGCTCCTGTTCGCCGACCTGACGGGCACCGGGAAGGTCTCCGACACGGTGCTCGCCTTCGAGATCGGCGCGGGCCTGATGTGCGCGGCGGGGCTGGTGGCGGCGTTCTGCGCGGTGAACGCGGAGCGGCGGTCGCTGGAGGACATCGCCACCCCGCTGACGGCGGCGCCGGCGGGTGGCGCGAAGGGGCTCTCAGCGCCCCAGTGACACCGCCGCCGTCAGGAAGGCGGCGCCCCCGCACACGGCCAGCGTCCAGCCCGCGCAGCGGGCCCGCAGCGCGCGGTAGCGCCGCTCGTACTCGCCCCGCAGGGACACCGCGCGGGCGGCGACGCGTTCCAGGTCCTGCCGGGCCCGCCGCAGGCTGTCGTCGACGTAGTGGCGTTCGATCTCGTCGCGCTGGGACGTGGTCAGCCAGTCCATGCGGCGGGTGAACTCCCGCGCCCGCTGTTCGGCCTCGGCGATCCGGGCCCGCCACAGCAGGTATCCCTCCACCTGGTTGCCGAGGTCCTGGCCGGCTTCCCGGCGCGGTCCGCCGCCCACGCGATGCCCCGCGTCCGTCATGAGTGGACGCCGTGGGCCTCGGCCTCGACCGCGGCGATGTCCGGGTGGTGCAGGTCGAACGCCGGGGATTCGCTGCGGATCCGCGGCAGGGTCACGAAGTTGTGCCGCGGCGGCGGGCAGGAGGTCGCCCACTCCAGCGAACGGCCGTAGCCCCACGGGTCGTCGACGCCGACCGGCTTGCCGTACCTGGCGGTCCGCCACACGTTGTAGAGGAACGGCAGGACCGACAGGCCGAGCAGGAAGGAGCCGATCGAGGACACCGTGTTGAGGGCGGTGAACCCGTCGACCGCCAGGTAGTCGGCGTACCGGCGCGGCATGCCCTCCGCGCCCAGCCAGTGCTGGACCAGGAACGTGCCGTGGAAGCCGATGAACAGCGTCCAGAAGGTGATCTTGCCGAGCCGTTCGTCGAGCATCTTGCCGGTGAACTTGGGCCACCAGAAGTGGAAGCCGGAGAACATCGCGAAGACGACCGTGCCGAAGACCACGTAGTGGAAGTGGGCCACCACGAAGTACGAGTCGGAGACGTGGAAGTCCAGCGGCGGCGAGGCCAGGATGACACCGGTCAGACCGCCGAACAGGAACGTCACGAGGAAGCCCGTGGCCCACAGCATCGGCGTCTCGAACGACACCGAGCCCTTCCACATGGTGCCGATCCAGTTGAAGAACTTCACGCCGGTCGGCACCGCGATCAGGAACGTCATGAAGGAGAAGAACGGCAGCAGCACGCCTCCCGTGACGTACATGTGGTGCGCCCACACCGTCACCGACAGGCCCGCGATCGCGATGGTCGCCGCGACCAGGCCCATGTAGCCGAAGACCGGCTTGCGGGAGAAGACCGGGAGCACCTCGGTCACGATGCCGAAGAACGGCAGCGCGATGATGTACACCTCTGGATGGCCGAAGAACCAGAACAGGTGCTGCCACAGCAGCGCCCCGCCGTTCGCGGCGTCGAAGACGTGCGCCCCGAACTTGCGGTCCGCCTCCAGCGCGAACAGCGCGGCGGCGAGGACCGGGAAGGCGAAGAGGACCAGGACGGCGGTCAGCAGCACGTTCCACACGAAGATCGGCATGCGGAACATCGTCATGCCGGGTGCGCGCATGCAGATGATCGTGGTGATGAAGTTGACCGCGCCGAGGATGGTGCCGAAGCCGGAGAAGGCCAGGCCCATGATCCACATGTCGGCGCCGATGCCCGGCGAGCGGACCACGTCCGACAGCGGCGAGTACGCGAACCAGCCGAAGTCCGCGGCACCCTGCGGCGTGATGAAGCCGGCGACCGCGATGGTCGAGCCGAACAGGTACAGCCAGTAGGCGAACATGTTCAGCCGCGGGAAGGCGACGTCGGGCGCGCCGATCTGCAGCGGCATGATCCAGTTGGTGAAGCCCGCGAACAGCGGCGTCGCGAACATCAGCAGCATCACCGTGCCGTGCATGGTGAACGCCTGGTTGTACTGCTCGTTCGAGATGATCTGCAGACCCGGCCGGGCGAGCTCGGCGCGCATGATCAGCGCCATCACGCCACCGATCAGGAAGAACGCGAACGACGTGGCCAGATAGAGCGTGCCGATCGTCTTGTGGTCGGTGGTCGTCAGCCACTTCACCACGACATTGCCGGGCTGCCGGCCTCGCAGCGGCACCTCGCTGTCGTAATGGGGGACGGCGGAGGGCTCGGGGTCGTTGACAACGGTCACCGGTGTGTGTCTCCAGACGCTCGCGGTTCGCCCGCACCATGGCGTGATCCTCGGGCCATCCTGGCGGCTCCGGGCGGCGAGAGAAGCCCTGAGCCGCCCGCATGCGGCCGAACGGGTGGTCAGGCCCCACGGGTGGAGCAAACCCGCCACCCTCCCGGGGCCCGGCGGCCGGTGTGCCGGAAGCCCGGAGACGGACCGGATCAGGCGCCGGTCGTCGACCCCGGCCGTACGATCATCAGGACCGTCACGGCCGCCCAGAGCAGGTTGAACATCCCGGTGAACATGGCGAGTCGGGCGGTGGCCTCCCGGGGCCCGCCGCCGCTCTCCAGCAGGGCGCTCTGCCGGGGCAGCACCAGGACGGCGAGGACGGCCGCGGCGAGCGCGGTGAGCGCTATGGAGATGATCAGCCAGGCGCTGCCCAGCACGTGCATGCTGCTCGCCGTGGCGAACCCGAACACCGGGACGACGACGCCGACGACGGCGTACACCCGGCAGATCCGGTACAGCAGCCGGAGGGTCTCCTGGGCCCGGACGTCGTCCGGTGCCTCGAAGGACCGGCGGGCGGCGGGCGGGAACATGCTGGCGGCGACGGTGACGGGACCGATCGCGACGATCGCCGCGAGGACATGGACGGCGAGAAGGAACTTGGTCACGGCGACGACCGTAGGCGGCCGGAGGATCATGGAGAAGCGGCAATACTGCCACCGGTCCACGGATTCTCGCCAGCACTCGTGTCGCCGTCCCTGGAGACGGGGACCGGGATGGGCGGAATTCCGTCGAGCGGCTAGGTTCCTGCCATGCACACCGTCGCGGTACTCGTCCTGGACCAGGTCATCCCCTCCGACTTCGCGATCCCGATCGACACCTTCGGCTGGGCCCGGCTGCCCGACGGCCGGGACGCCTACCGGGTCCGGGTGTGCGGGCGGGCGGGCGAGGTGACCGCGGCCGGCGGCGCGTTCACGGTGCGGGCGCCGTACGGGCTGGACGCGCTGGCCGAGGCGGACACGATCATCGTGCCGGGTGTCGCGGATCCCGCGTACGCCCTCCCGGACGAGGTCGCCGACGCCCTGCGCGCGGCCGCGGCGAACGGCACGCGGATCGCGTCGGTCTGCGTGGGCGCGTTCGTCCTCGCGGCCACCGGCCTCCTCGACGGCCTGCGCGCCACCACCCACTGGGCCGCGGCCGACGCCCTGGCCGCGCTGCACCCGGACATCGACGTCGACCCGAACGTCCTCTACGTCGACAACGGCCGGCTGCTGACCTCCGCGGGCGCGGCCGCGGCCCTGGACATGTGCCTGCACATGGTCCGCACCGACTACGGCTCGGCGGTCGCCGCGCACACCGCCCGGATGTCCGTCATGCCGCTGGAACGGGAGGGCGGCCAGGCCCAGTTCATCGTCCACGACCAGCCGCCGGCCCCGGCCGGCACCACCCTGGAGCCGCTGCTGGCCTGGCTGGAGGACCACTGCGACCGCGACCTGACCCTGGAGGAGGTCGCGGCCCGTGCCGGCATGAGCACCCGCACCCTCAACCGCCGCTTCCGCGACCAGACCGGCACGACGCCGCTGCAGTGGCTGCACCGGGCGCGGGTGCGCCGGGCGCAGCACCTGCTGGAGACCACCGCGCACCCCGTGGAACGCATCGCGGCCCAGTCCGGCTTCGGCTCCCCGACCGCGTTCCGGGAACGCTTCCGCAGAGTCGTCGGCACCAGCCCCCAGGCCTACCGCCGGGCGTTCCGCGGCGCCGAGGCGTCCTAGGCCGTGTGTCGAAAGTGGATCTTGAGCCGTGGATGATCACGGTTCATGGGCCGGGGTGATCTCACCGATGAGCAGTGGGCAGTGCTGGAGCCGTTGCTGCCGACCTGTTCCGCCAGTGGCAGCGCAACGGCACCTGGCACCGCATCCTCACGCGGCTCCAGTCATTGGCCGACACGAAGGGTGCGATCACATGGGACCTGAGCGTCGACTTCACGGTGTGCCGCGCGCACCAGCATGCGGCCGGGGCCCGAAAGGAGGGCGACCTTCAGAAGGAACCGCCGGGCGGCATCTTTACCGAGCCCCGTGATCACGGACTGGGGAGGTCGCGTGGCGGGTTCACGACCAAGCTCCATTTGGCCGTCGAGCAGGGGCAGAAGCCCATGGCGATCGTGGTGACGGCCGGGCAGTGCGGTGACTCGCCGCAGTTCGAGCCCGTGCTGAAGAAGGTCCGCGTACCCCGCATCGGGCCGGGTCGACCGCGCGTCCGCCCCGATCGGGTGCGGGCCGACAAGGCGTACGCCTCCCGCAAGAATCGCGCCAATCTGCGCCGACGCGGGATCCGCTGCACCATCCCGGACCAGGCCGACCAGGCGCGCAACCGGCAGAAGCTCGGCTGCCGAGGCGGCCGGCCGCCGCATTTCGACCTGGTCGACCACCGCCAGCGCCATGCGGTCGAGTGCGGCATCAACCGTCTCAAACGGCACCGGGCTGTGGCCACCAGGTACGACAAGCTTGCTGTTTGCTACGAGGCCCACCGTGTTGGTCGCAGTCCTCAACGAGTGGCTATGAACCGTTTGAGTAGCGCTTGCGCCATGAAGTGGTCGTAGCGTTCGGCTAGCTGGAGAGGCGTTTCTCCGTCATCCGCAGGCAGCAGAGGGTCTGCACCATAGGCGAGGAGAATGGCCGTCGCCGCGGTGTTCCACGGGTGCCCCGTCTGCAGGTGGCCGTCACCCTCCACGTCGAGAGCGTGGGTGAGCAGCGTGAATCCCCAGCACCTTTCGTTCGGATCTGTTCCAGACGCGAGATGAAAGGTGAGCAGTTCATAGTCACTGCCCTCCACCGCTCTGTGGGCAGGCGTCCAATTTGATTCGTTGGGCATGTCGGTCACCCGATGAAGCTTACGAAGCGTCAGACAGGCACGGGCCTGAGCATGCACTTTCGCAGCAGGCCCTAGCCCACGCCCCGCCGGGTCCGCGTCCCGGGCCGCGCCCCGCTGGTCCGGCCGCGCCCGGCCGGGTCCGGCTCAGCCGCGCCGGTCGGCGACCGCCCAGGACGCCAGGGCCACCGCACCGGCCACGCCGAACACGGACGGCCAGGCGCCGACCTTCTTCGCCAGCGGATGCGAACCGGCGAACGCGGCGACGTACGCCACGGTCAGCGCCCCGGCGGCTTTCCCGCCCGCCCGCTGCCGCCACTGCTGCGCCGCCGCGGCCCCCGCGACGGCCAGCACGGCGCCGCCCAGCGGCCGCTTCTTCGTCCACCGGGCCACGCCGTACCCTCCGACGAGCCCACCCGCGGCGATCACCGAACCGGGAACCCTGGCCATGCCTGACTCCTTCTGTCACCATCTGCCTGATTTCCCGAGGCTAACCCGGAGGCCGAGCGACCCGGTCACCGCCTCCACCGAGGACTGAGCGCGATGCCACGGAGCTGCTTCAGGGTCAGCGCCGGCGCGGTACGGGTCGCCGCGGTCCCCTGGGACCCGGAGTTGAACGCACTGATCACCACCCGGAACCCGTCGGTGCGCAGGGTGTCGACGGTCCACATGACGACCCCGTCGCCGCCCTTCTCCCCGGGCGCCTTCCGCTCGGCGACCAGGGTCCCGTCCGGAAGGGTCTCGGACCCGGCGCCGAACAACTGCCCGGCGACGTCGGACATGTCCGGCTGCACGTTGATCTGGACGAGGCTCCTGCCCCGGCCGTCGTCCACCACGAGATAGGTGAACTGGGAGTCGTCGTCCGCCCCGTGCGCCACGACCTTCAGCCCCGCGGGCAGCAGCGCGGCGAGGGTGTGCCGCAGCGCCGTGCCGTCGTCCTGCGCGACGGGCGGCTCCTGGGTCTGCCGGAGGTCATTCGGGACGGCGTCGACCACGCCCCGCCACTCCCGCGCCGCCGCGAGCGTCCTCAACTGGTCGGCGGACAGCGGCGGTCGGTCCCGGCTGACCGGCGCGCCCTTCTCCGCGGCGGCGTTCCACTCGCTCACGGAGACGTGATGACCGTCGGGTGTGACGAGGGCGGCGGTCCACAGCTTGGTGTCCAACCGCCGGTCGGGATACTCGTACCCCTTGACGACGGTCACGACGGAGGAGTCCGGCAGCCGGCTGGTCACACAACTGTCGTACGGCGCGTAGACCTTGTCGGGGCAGCGGACCGCCTGCTGGGCGTCGTACCCGCCCGGTGCCACCCGGTCCACCGTGACACTGACGGCGGCGGCACCGTGCCCGTCGTCGTACACGACCTGCGCGTACGGCGCCACCAGCGGCTCGTTCGGGTCCACCCCCCGCCCCTCCGCCTTGCTGAACCTGCCCTCGGGCAGCAGCGCTTCGAGGGTGCTGATCATCCGGTCCGCGGTGACCGGCGCGGGGGAGGAGGCGCCGGACGGCTTCGGCGTGCCGGTCACGGAGGCAGGCAGCCGGTCGGAGGACCCGCCGTCCGCCACCACCAGGGCGCCGCCCACCCCCACCAGCGCGACGCCCGCCACGCTCCCCAGCACCGCGGCCCGGCGCCCCCGCCGCAGCCGCCGGCCCCGTGCCGTACCGGCGGCGACGAGAGCGCTCCGGTCGGCGTCGAAGGCGGCGCCGGTCTCGTGCAGGGCGTCGGAGAGCCGCCGTTCGAAGTCCGGTCGCTCCGTGTTCTGTCGGTCGCTGGGCATGGCGGACCACCGTCTCCACAAGGTCGATGCACTGGATGTCAGGGGCGGGCGTACTCGGCGAGGTCCTCGCCCAGCAGGTCCCGCAGCCGGGCGAGGGCGCGGACGCACCGGGTGCGGACGGCGGCCGAACTCACGTGGAGGGCGTCCGCGGTCTCGTGTATCGAACGGTCCTCCCAGTACCGCAGGACGACGACGGCCCGGTCCTTGGCGGGCAGCCGCGCGAGCGCGTCGAGGAGGGTCAGGCGCAGCGAGGGATCGGCGCCGGCCGCGGCCAGGTCCGGGAACGAGTCGCTGGCCCGCTCGCTGCTGCTGAACCGCCGCCGGTGCGCGAGGAACGTCCGGGTCAGCACGGTCTGCGCGTACCCGGCGGGGTTCTCCACCCGCGAGACCCGGCTCCACCGCAGGTAGATCCGGCCGAGGGTCTCCTGCACCAGGTCCTCGGCCAGATGCGTGTCCCCCGCGGTGAGCAGGCAGGCGGACCGGTACAGGTGCCCGGTCCGCGCCACGGCGAACGCGGCGAAGTCCTCCCTCACCGCCTGACCCATCCGCGAACCTCCCCCGCCTGCGGTGCCCTGCCGTTACACCTCACTGATGCGGTGGGCCCGGGAAAATGTTTCAGGGAATTCCCGGGGGATCGCCGCGAGGTGCCCGCTACCGGCCCAGCGCCTCCCGTACCGCCTCGACGAGGGCGCCGGCGCGCGGGTCCTCGGCCCCTTCGACGATGCTGTTCATGACGTACCCGAAGGCGATGCCGTGTCCGGGATCGGCGAAGGCCAGCGAGCCGCCCCGCCCGGGATGGCCGAACGCGCGCGGACCGGTCAGCGGGGACGTCTCGACGGGCAGCATGTACCCCGACGCGAACCGGGTCGGGATCATGAGGACCCGGTCCGCCCCGGCGGCCTGCTCGGCGGTCGCCGAGGCGAGCGTCTCCGGCGTGAACAGCCGGACCCCGTCGACCTCTCCGATCAGCGCCGCGTACATCCGCGCCAGCGCCCGCGCGGTACCGATCCCGTTGGACGCGGGCAGCTCCGCGGCCTGCACCGCGGGGGAGTCGAAGTCGATCTCGGCGGGCTCGGTGACGGCGAACGCCCGGTTGTTCAGCGACCCCGGATCCTGCAGCGCGGCCACGAACTCCCGCGCCTCGGGCGGAACGGCCGCCAGCGGTACGGTGCTCAGGTCGTACTCCGGCTTCGGGTACACCATCCGGCTGACCCGGCCGCGCTCCGCGTCCGGCAGGCCGATGAAGAAGTCCAGCCCGAGCGGCCCCGCCACCTCCTCGGCGAAGAACCGTCCCGGGGTGCGCCCGCCGACCCGCCGGATCACCTCGCCGACCAGCCACCCGAAGGTCCGCCCGTGATAGCCGTGCGCGGTCCCCGGCTCCCACGCGGGCCGCTGCGCGGCGAGCGCGTCGGTCATCGGCCGCCACCGCAGCGCCTCGTCCAGCGGCACCGGCGGCTCGACCGTGACCACCCCGGCCCGGTGCGACAGCAGCCACCGCACCGGGATCTCCGCCTTGCCGTGCGCGCCGAACTCCGGCCAGTAGGCGGCCACCGGAGCGTCCAGGTCCAACTCGCCGCGCTGGGCCAGCAGATGGGCGGCGGTGGCGGTCGCCCCCTTGGTGGCCGAGTACACCAGCTGAAGGGTGTCCCGCTCCCAGGGCCGCCCCGTCTCCGGATCGGCGACCCCGCCCCACAGGTCCACCACCGGCCGCCCGTCCCGGTACACGCACAGGGCGGCCCCGACGTCCCCGCGCTCCTCGAAACCGGCGCGGAACGCCTCCCGTACACCCTCGAACCCGACCGCGACTTCCCCGTTGACCGTCGTCATGCCCTCATCCTGGCACCGCGGTCACGCGTGTACATGCCCGGTACGGCAAAGCGGTGCCCGGGAGACCGCGGCCTCCCGGGCACCGCTTCACTTGCGGCGTACGGCGTACGGCCCGCGGAGCGTCAGCCGTCCGTCGCCGTGACGTCCGAGGCGTACACGAGACCCACCCGGTGGTTGTACTGGATGGTGTACATCGCCTTGGCGCCGGTGACGACCTTGCCGCTGGACGGGAAGAAGTCGTCGGTGAGGGACGGCGCCACGGTCGCCACGTAGGCCTGGCCGGCCGGCACGGAGTACATGCTCAGCGGCGCCTGCGTGGACGGCGACAGGCCCGCCGGGTACTCGGCGGCGTCCGGGTAGCTGGAGCCGTACACCGCCACCGGCGAGGTGCCGGCCGCCGTGATCACCCGCACGCCGTGGGCGGGGGTGGTGTTGCAGCCGTGCGGGTTGTGGAACCACACCTTCGAGCCGCCGTACCAGACGGCGGTCCAGTCGCCGTCCTTGTCGGCGACCACGAACTGCTGCCCGGCCGCGGCCATGGCGCCCCAGTCGTTGATGCGGTCGGTGCCGGCCGCGCCCGGGTGCAGCGCCTGGTCCCCGAAGAGCGGCGCGCTGTCGCTGGGCCCGGTGCGCAGGTACAGGAAGTCGGACGCCTGCTGCGTCTCGGTGCACGCGGTGGTCGCGCCGGTCGGGTCGTCGGACGGGCAGATCTGCACGGTCTGCAGGTTCGTCTCGAACCGAGGGGCGATGGTGACCACCGAGCCGACCGGGCCGACGCCGTGCCGCCGCGCCTGCACGCCGACCAGGCTCATCAGGCGGTTCCAGTCCCAGGCCGGGCCCGGGTCCCAGTGCATGCCGGAGACGAGGGAGGAGTTCGGCCCGGCAACGTTGTCGTGCCCGACGATGTGCTCGCGGTCCAGCGGTATGCCGAACCGCGCGGAGAGGTACTTCACCAGGTCGGCGGTGGCCTCGTACTGCGCCTCGGTGTACCAGGTGGCACCGTGCGCGGCGTAGCCCTCGTGCTCGATGCCGATCGAGTGCATGTTGGTGGAGTAGTTGCCCGCGTGGAAGGCGAGGTCCTTCGTCGGCACCATCTGCGTCACCGCGCCGTCCGAGGACCGCATGACGTAGTGCGCGGCGGACCCGCCCGGCTGCTGGAAGAGGCTGACGGCGGTGTCGTACGACGTCTCGGTGTCGTGGATGACGATGCTGTCGATCCGGATGCCGTTGGCGGGACGGTTCGACACCTGCCCGTTGGACGCCGCCGCCGGTACGAAGGTGCAGGCGACGGTGGCCGGGCACTCGGTGTCCGCGGTGTCCGCCGACTTCAGGTCCAGGGCCTTCAACTGGCCGGTGGCCGGGGCGACATCGCCGTCGGCCGCCAGCCGTACGCGCTCGCCCTCGGCCGTGGTGCGGCCGACACCCTTCTCGATGGTGGCGAACACCCGCCCCGCGAAGGCCGCGGCACCCTGCCGGTCGGCGGCCTGGCTGTAACGGGCCACCGCGCCGTACCAGTTGCCGGGCCCGGCGGCGACCGAGCCGGTCACGTCCTTCTGGTACGAGGCGAGCAGCGCCGCACCGCCGCGGATGTTGGCGGCCGGGTCGGTACGCAGCCGCTCCGCCGGCAGACCGGTCAGCTCGGCGGCGGCCCGCAGGGTGTGCAGCGCCGGAGCGGCGGCCATCCGCTTCAGGTCCTGGCGCCCCACCGCACCGGCGTCCCCGCCGGCCATCATCGCCGGGGTGACGTCCGTCAGGTGCATCGGCCCGTAACCGCCGTCGGTGCTGTGCTGCCCGGCGTGCGCGTCCCAGGCGGACTCCTGGTAGGCCACGGCCAGCAGCACCTGGAGCGGGACGTGGTAGGCGTCGGCGGCGGCCACGAAGTCCCGCTGCAGACCGCCCGCTTCACCGGCGCCGCCACCGGCGGCCAGCGCCGGCACCGGGACGGCGGCGCCGCCGCCGATCGCGAGCGCGGCGACCGTGCTGAGCAGGGCCGTACGACGGAGCCTCGACGCGGTCCCGCGTCTCGGATTGCTTGTTCTCATGAATGGAGTCCCCGACCTCGGAAGATCAAATGGCTGTGGCGCAATGGGAGATGCGCGGGCCGGACCATCGGTTCATCGGACGACCGGCATCCGCGCGGCTCCGTGACCTTCTCCCTTCGAGCGAGGTCAAGTCAACCTCGCTCGGACGGGGCCGACTTGGGCCGCCCCACCCTCCTCAGGACGTTCACGCGAAGTCCACCGTTGACAGCTGGAGCTAATAGCCTTAGCTTTTAGCTAACAAGATTAGCCAGTGAGTCCTTCGGAGGGACGTCATGACCGAGCACCTTGCCGTCGACGGCGGCACGATCGCCTACGAGGTCACGGGCTCCGGCCCGCTGATCGTCCTCGCCCACGGCATGGGCGACAGCCGCGCCGCCTACCGTGCCGTGATCCCGCACCTGGTGGCCGCGGGCCACCGGGTCGCCGCGGTCGACCTGCGCGGCTGCGGCGAGTCCGACGCCGCCTGGACGGACTGGAGCCGCACGGCCGTCGCCGGCGACCTGCTCGCCGTCGTCCGCCATCTGGGCGGCCCGGCCGTACTGGTCGGCCACTCGATCTCCGGCGGGGCCGCGACCATCGCCGCCGCCCGGGAACCCTCCCTGATCACCGCCGTCGTCGAGCTGGCGCCGTTCACCCGCAAGCAGTCGGTCCGCCTCGGCGACCTGCGGGTCAGGCGCTTCCGGCAGGGGATGCTGCGGCTGCTCGGCACCGGTGTGTTCGGCAGCGTGCCGCTCTGGCGCTCGTACCTCGACGTGGCCACTCCCGGCGTGAAGCCGGCCGACTGGACCGAGCGGCTCGCCCGCATCGACGCCCTGCTGCGCGAGCCGGGCCGGATGAAGGCCCTCCAGGGCATGGGCCGCACGACCCCCGCCGACGCCGGCGCCCAGCTCGGCAACGTCCGCAGCCCGGTCCTGGTCGTCATGGGCACGCTCGACCCCGACTGGGCCGACCCGCACGCCGAGGGAGCCGCGATCGTCGACGCCCTGCCCTCCGGCCTCGGCCGCCTTGAGATGATCGAGGGCGCCGGACACTATCCGCACGACCAGTTCCCCGACCAGGTGGCCTCCCTCATGCTCTCCTTCCTGCGATCCCTCCCGTCGGACGCCGCCCGTGCCTAGGGCCGGCCTGGACCCGGCGGCCGTGGTCGCGGCCGGCGCCGCCCTCGCCGACGAAGTGGGCCTGGCCAACCTGACGATGGGGCTACTGGCGGAACGGGTGGGTGTACGCACCCCCTCCCTGTACAAGCACGTGGCCGGCCAGGAGGACCTCACCCGCCGCATCGCGGTCCTCGCCCTGAACGAGACGGCCGACGCCGTCGGCGGTGCGATCCAGGGCTACGCGGGCCGCGACGCCCTGGCCGCCGCGGCCCGCGCCTTCCGCGCCTTCGTCCTCGCACACCCCGGCCGCTACGCCGCGACGATCGGCATGGAACCGACCGGCCCCGACGACCCGCTCGCCACCGCGGGCGGCCGCCTCCTCGACTCCTTCACGGCGGTCCTGCGCGGCTACGACATCCCGGAGCCCGCCGCGGACCACGCCCTGCGCACCCTCCGCAGCCTCTGCCACGGCTTCGCGACGCTGCAGGCGGGCAACGCGTTCCAGTGGTCCGCGAACATCGACGAGAGCTTCGAGTGGCTGATCGGGTTCGCGGATCGGGGGTTGCGTGGGGTGTGAGGCCGCACGCGCTTCGACCGACGGTGATGCCTGGCGCGTCACCCGGAGGCGATCGCGGAGTACGTCCAGACATCCGCTGGGATCTCGTGCTTCAGTTTCCAGGTGATCGCCATCGGCTTGCTTCCGGTGTGCTCCATGTACTCAGCTGGCCCCAGCAACATCCATGGCTGTGCGCCACCGACGTCTGTGGTCTTGTACCGGCGAACAAAGAGCAGTACGTGACTCCCGTGCGCCACGTGTTGCTGATAACGCAGGCCAGTGGGGGAGGTCTCCGACGTCTGGTTCTGAGACTCCCAGTGAAAGAGGGTCTCGCTCAGCGCGTAGTCGTGGTACCGGGTCTGTGGAGAGAAGTCCTTCTCATCCTTGTCCAGAGTGACCAAGAGGGCGTCGGTTTTGAGCGATTCACACCACTTAACCCCCTCGCGAAAGTCGCTTGGCATGAAGCCGCCGATAGCGGACTGACCAAGAGCGGGCAGGATCTCCTCGCGTGTGTAGGAGGCGTGCACAGTCAACGGGATACCTGCATGGTCGCCGATTTCCAGGAGTGGGATCGGAACGCGTTCGGTGCGGGCCAGGTTGTACGCCAATACCTGTCGTAGCTCACTGCGCACCGCAGGCTGCTCTCGCAGCACGGCGAACCCGGCATCGTAGTGTGCGAATCCCTTCCTCGTCACGCCACCGAGCGGCCAGAGCTGGAAGAAGAGCATGCGAGCGTATGCCTGTCCTTGCTCGTCGAGCTCGTGATAAGTGGGGGCGTCATCGTGCAACTGTCGTGTATAGGCGGCAACGCGCAAAGGGTCGTCCACGTGCAAGAACGAGGAGATGCGCTTCAGGAGCGCCGCTTCCCCCTCCGGGGCATCCCCCTCAAGGATCCCGGAGCGGCGGAGCAGCCCAGTCCAGGAGTTGCCGTTGCCCCGGTACAACTCCTTGAGATCGCGACCGCTCTCGTTCAGGTAGCGGCTGAGAGTTGGCTCTGCATACTCGGCCACCTCACGAGCCAGCGCTGCGACGTTGACGCCAATTTGCTCCCTAATATTGGCGATGACAGTGTTCTTTGCTTTCTCCTCAAGGATGATCTGGCAACCGGAGGGCAACTGCGGAAAGTCGTGCTCGATGTGGTCCAGCAGGCGCTTGCGGCTGAGATTGATGAGTGCCCGAAACTGGTTCTCGAAGCGAAACTCCTTGCGGTGCTGTCCGATGAAATCGAGTACGGTCAGCACGGCCTTGGAATCCGTGCGGCGCAGCCCGCGGCCGAGCTGTTGCAAAAAAACGGTGGCACTGGACGTCGGACGTAGCAGTAGCAAGGTGTCCACGTCGGGAATGTCGAGCCCTTCATTGAACAGGTCAACGGAGAAGATCACTTGCAGCACACCGGACTTCAGGTCGATCAGTGCTTGCTCGCGCTGAGCTGGAGGAGTTTCGCCTGACAGAGCGGCGGCATTGAGTCCAGCTGTGCGAAATGCCTCCGCCATGAACCTCGCGTGCTGTACCGAAACACAAAATCCGAGCGCCCGCATAGCTCCCGGTTCGGAAACCTTCTCCTGAACTGCCTTAAGGATCAGCCTCGCCCGGGGCCCATCGCCGGACACTGCCTTGCTCAACGCGCCAGTGTCGTAAGCACCACGCTTCCATGCCACAGCGCGAAAGTCAGTATTGTCGGTGATGCCGAAATAGTGGAAGGGAGTGAGGAGATCGTTTTCTAGTGCTTCCCACAGTCGCATCTCGGCGGCAATTCTGCCGTCGAAGAACTCGTCCTGGACGTTCCTGCCATCCATGCGCTCAGGCGTCGCTGTCAGTCCGAGCAACTCCAAAGGCTCGAAGCGATCGAGGATCTTTCGGTAAGTGGGGGAGGTGCCATGATGGAACTCGTCGATCACGATCACATCGAAGTGATCGGGTGAGATTTGATCCAACGCCCGCGCGTTCAAGGACTGCACGCTGGCGAACACATGCGTCCACCGCTCCGGGATCTCGCCGCTATGTAGGGACTCGCCGAAGTTCGGTTCGACCAAAACGTCTTGATAGGTCCTCAGAGACTGCTGCAAGATTTCCTTGCGATGAGCCACGAACAGGAGACGCAGGTCACGGCCGAGCTTCTTTCGCATCTGCTTGTAGTCGAGAGCAGCCATGACTGTCTTGCCAGTACCGGTAGCGGCGACCAGGAGATTCCTGTGCCGGTTGTGCACCTCCCGCTCAACCTCCAGGCGCTCCAGCATGTCGCGCTGGTGCGGGTACGGACGCACTTCCAGACCTGACAAGGTAATGCGGCCCGCCGCAAGCTTGGATGATGCGCCGCCTGCGACTGCTAGCGCCTCCTGAAGACGACCGCCGTCAGCTTCAGGGTCGTAGATTTCGAAGGAAGGATCACTCCAGTAGGCCTCGAAAGTGGCCTCGAACTTCCGCAGTACGTCGGGTGTGGCGACGGAGGACAGGCGTACGTTCCACTCCAAGCCGTCGAGGAGCGCGGCCTTAGACAGGTTGGAACTGCCCACATAAGCCGTGTCGTAGCCGCTTGCACGGCGGAACAACCAAGCTTTGGCATGCAGTCGGGTAGATCGGGTCTCGTAGTTGACCTTGACCTCGGCGTTGAATTCCGTCACCAGTCGGTCCAACGCGCGCCGTTCGGTGGCACCGATGTAGGTGGTGGTGATGACCCGTATCGGCACACCTCGCTCACGGGCGGCCCTCAGCGACGGCTCGATGATACGCAGGCCATGCCACTTCACGAAGGCGCAGAGTAGGTCGACGCGGTCAGCGGTGGCGAGTTCGGCGCGCAGTTCGAAGCCGAGGCTCGGATCCTCGGGAGCGTTCGTCAGGAGTGCCGTGTCGGAGAGGGGTGTGGCAGGGCGGATCGCGAAGACGCCCTGAGCCTCCTGGTGAGTGAGCGCCAGCAGTTGGCGAGGTCCCTCTGATACGAGGTCGACCCACTCCCTGGCTCCCTCAAGCGTGCTGATGGACTCCAAGATGTGGTTGGCCGCATGGACCCGTTCCTCGACCGACAGGCTGTGGAGTACCCGCCGGACGGTTCTGGCGACGTGGGTTGCCAGTACTTGAGGGACAGATTCACTCCCCACGTGGTCGACCAGCGGGCGCCAGCCGAGATCACTGAGCTCTTTGAGTCGTTGCTCCACTCGGAGAGTGATCAACTCCTCGTACACACCTGCAACAGGGCGCAATGGCTCCTCCGGCTCAGGCACGTCAGCTCCCCTCGATCGCTCAAACGCCGTGCCATGTGTAACAGAGGCCACTGACAGCAGGGCACGCAGGATGGAGGGAGCGGCCTTCGTGCCGGCGCTAGGCCGAATGATCTACGATCTTGGCATGACTCAAGAGAAGCTTGGTAGAATTCTCAGCTCCGTCGCAATGAAAATGCGGGCAGATTTTGAGCAGTCCAGGAATTTCAAGCACAGCGGTGAAGCTGGAACTTCGCGCGAGCTACTCGTCCGTGAATTTCTCGCCAGCTATCTTCCGTCCCATGTCGAAGCTGTGCACAACGCAGAGGTTGTTACCGCTTCCGGAGAAACCTCTCCGCAATGCGACATCGTTCTGACCGACCGAGGCGCTCCTCCATTTACTCATCTGGCCGGCTATCGAATCATTCCTAATGAATGCGTCTATGGAATGGTTGAGGTCAAGACGAAATTGGACGGTGCTCAACTCGAAGATGCTTGTAGTAAGATTAGCAAACTGCGAAGCTTACCCAAGACATCGTATCGTCCCACTCCCGGAATGATTCCCAGATCTACGTCAGCGTACGGTAGAGTTCAGGACTTCTTTCCGACGTCCGGCGTCATCGTCGCTTTCGACAGTTTGAAGCTGGAGACCATTGGCGCACATCTCGTGGCGTGGTGCAATGAGCGAGACGTTGCTGAGTGGCCGGACAGCATCTGGGTGCTCGGTAAGGGGCAACTGCAGTGGCAGAATCCACATACTGGGCTCATTGATGCGTCGCCGGTTCCTGGGGCATCGCTCGTGCAGATAGACGCGATACCCGCTCAGGACATCCTGCTGGCCCTGGCGTTGCACCTCAATATTCGCTTCTCAGATGCATGGATGAATCCGCTGGACCTCGTTCCGTATTCAGGAGCCACCTTGTTGGGGGAGATGACACGGCGATGGCCTGGGGTCGGTATGAAGCATCGATCTCAAACCAGGGAACTGGAGAATCCCTAGGCAGGCGCAGTGCTGGCTCCACGGGAGAAGTTTCCATCTTCCGCGCGGTGAATTATTTCGACTTCGTATTTTCTGCAGAGGTCGTACATATCTGCATCGGGCTGAGCAGGAAGGAGGATGGTGCACTCTGGAGGATTGGGGTGCTGATCTGTGCTGACGTAGCGGCTGTAGTCGAGGAGTTGACCAAGAGCCATCCTCACATCTTCTCGGGCGTGAGCCCCCTTCACTTCATAGAGTCGGTGTTCAGTGGCGTCGTAGAGGTCGGTTCGAAGCGTTGAACTCAGGCCCTTGACCTTTATCTGAAAGGCGCCTACAGAGTGGCCCAGGGATCGAAGGTGCGCAATGTATTGCTGGGTCAGTTCTGCCTCGCGGCGCACAGCTACGATAGAGGCAGATGCGGAACGCAGGCTCATTTTCGTGTTAAATGCTTCCGGCATCACAAACGTGCCTTCTGTTGAAGCGTGGAGGGACGTCTTTTGTGACGTCAAGTTCTTTCGACGCCGCTTCGGCGTCGACAGCGGTCCGCTTGTGAGTGGATCAGACTGAAGCAGTGCCGCCGTAACTGGGATACTTACAAGTTCGGCGGTGGTCTTTTTGGCGACCGGAATCACGGTTCTCGGTGAACGCCCTATAGTGCTATTTGATTCCGGACGCAGTCGAAAAACGATTACGTTGCGATCGGGGCCGTTCTCGCTAGGTGCTCGACGCCAGACGTAGGGCTCCAGTTGGTCGAGAGTGAACTCGCCGAGATATTCATGTGTTTTTGTATCACTGTGCGGCTTTTTGCCTACTTGTGCGAAAACTCTCAGCGTTCGTTCTTCTATGGCATGCCGCAGAACGGCCCTGTTCCCGGTGCCGACCTGACCTTCGAAGGTTTGGTCTCCAGTCTTTCCGGCGCCCGTGTACTCGAAGACCGGTCCCAGGTCGTCATCCTCTGCAAGCCAGCCATCGTAGTAGCCCAGTTTCTCGCCTACGCTTCGGTCGGAAAACAGGTTGACGGACCGCTTTGGTATGGATGCGCAGATTCCACCTTGTCTGCTATTTCCGAACACCGCCGAGATCTCGGCCCTGGTGACGATATCGCCAGGATTTATCGTCGTGTCATCCGGTCTGCTTGTCATACTTAGATGATGTCATCGCAAGTTCCCAAGAAGCCTTGCAGGTGAGCCTGGAGTGTCAGGGTGATGCGACAGTTGGCCCACTTCGTGTTGTTTACGGGGTCGAAGGGCAACTAGTTGGCAGCTGGGTCCATATCAGACGTTTAGATTGTTTTTGTCTGTCGGGTCGCACTCCTTATGGTGCTCCCGCCCTGGTGCTTTCGCGTCCATGTCCACTGTGCGAGTGGATCTTGACGGAAATCCGGCTGGAGTAGGACCTTGCCGGGCCGCTAGCGTCGAGTCACTCGTGTCGTCCTGCGTGTCATCGGTAACCGGGGGCGCGGCAGGCGTGGAGGAGGGGGATGAGCGGCGGCGGTGGTGACATATTCGTCGACTTCGACGTGCTTCGGCGCGTTCGGGACGACATCCGGCACGTGGGCGAGATCATGCGGCGCCCCGGCCGGGAGATGGACGAGGTCGACGGCGCGGCCATGGGGGTGTTCGCGCTGGCCGTGCGGATGAACGACTTCGGCGACGAGTGGTCGTACGGCATCAAGCAGATCGAGAAGTTCTCCGACGCGGCCGTCAAAGCCCTCGACGGGATACAGCGGGCCTTCGAAGGCCTCGACGACCGGCTGGCCGAGCAACTGCGGAGGTCACCCGAGGTCGGCTCGGTATGAGCGATCTCTTCTCGTGGCCCTCTCCCACGCAGTGCTCGCCTCTGCGGGAGGAATTCACGGCCCTCGGGTTCGTCCCCTGCCCCGGTGATCCGCACGCCGCGAGGCAGGTGGCGGACATCGTGCGGCGTACGGCCGACGCGCTGCACGAGATATCCGACGTGCTGCACGGCACCGGGGAGGGCGACTGGAAGGGGCACCACGCCGAGGCCTTCCGGGAGCGGTTCGAGGACGACTTCCGGCCTCGGGTGGATCAGGCGAGGCGGTCGTTCGGCAAGGCGGCGACGGCGTTGCGCGGCTGGGCCGATGCCATGCCCGAGTGGCAGCGCGAGGCGGCTGTCCTGGAACAGCGGGCGCGGGACGCTCTCGCTGCCCGGCACGCGGCCGAACGGCGGCTGGCCGGTCTCCCGCCGGCCTTTCCGTCCGACCCGGACGCGGAGGACGACGCCGGGTTCCTCAGACGGCAGAAGAACGAGAAGGACAGGGCCTCCGCGGAGCTGGCGATCGCCACCGCCCGGGCGGACCTCGACAAAGCGCTCGCCGAGGCGCGCAATCTCGCGATCGACTTCGACCTCGAAGGCCGGGCCGTCGCGAGACGCCTCGACAAGGCGATGAACATCGCTCCGGACGAGCCCGGCGTGTTCGACAGGCTGGGCGACGCGGTCGCCGGGATCGGGAAAGCTCTGGACGCGATGAACCGAGCCGCCGACGACGCCGCGAGCGCGGCGCTGGGTGATGCCGTCGAGTGGCTCACCGAGCACGCGAACTCCATCGCGGCGCTCGGAGACGTACTGGGGACCGTCAGCGCGGGTCTCGGAGCGATCTCACTCGGCCTCGCCTTCGCCGCTCCCGAGACAGGCCCGTTGGCGTCTCTGCTCCTGGGCGGGGCCGAGGTGATCGGGCTCGCCTCGGGAGGCTTCTCACTCGGCGCGCTGGCGGTGCACGGCACGGCACGTGCCGTAGGGGGAGATGCCGTGGTCTCCGATCGGACCCTGGCCGAGGACGCTCTGGGCGTGCTTCCCTTCGGAGGCGTTCTGAGGGGCGTGTCCCGCGTGGCCGCCGAAAGCCGTCTCGCCGTCGGCGCCGCCAACTTCGGCCTGGTGGACACCGTCGCGGCGTTCATGGGGGATCCGACGGCACTCGGATACTGGGCTCCGGCGAACGAGCGGCAGGTCGCGGAGGACGTGGTCGTTCCCGGTGGGGCGCTCCTGGTGGCCTTCGAGAACGCCTGGCACGCCGGAAGCGAGAAGGACAGGGCGGCTCGGGAGAAGGAGCAGGCGTCGCGATGAAAGAAGCGGAGATTCCTGGCCACTTCGACGGGCGGGGGCGCGTCGAGTTCAGCCTGAGCGGACTTGAGGCCGGACAGTCGGACACGATCAGCGCGATCGCGTTCGAGTTCGGCTACGACCTCGCGGCGACCGAAGTGCGGAGCAGGAGCACAATGCGCCTGGTCTTCGTACGGAACGACTCCCCGACCGCTCGTCGACGGGCCGCGCAGACCCAGGACCGGCTGCGCGCCGGAGGCCCGCTGCTCATGACATGGGCGGTTCCGGTGCCCGGCACGGGACAGGCGGCGTCGCAGCCCCCTCTCACCGCCGTCGAGCTGGCGTCGAAACGCCGAGGTCTCGCCGCCTACGAGAGCAACGGCGTCCGCGGGCTGGTGGTTCTCGCCTCCGTGCTCGGCGCGGGCTGTCTCGTCCTCGCCTGGGCACTGCGCAACGGACCGGTCGGAGCTGTCGTGGCGGCGGTCCTGTTCGCCGTGGCCCTGGCCGTGGCGGCGGCACTCGTTCCCTCGCTGACAAGGCGCTGGTACGAGAAGAACCGACGACTGGTGGACCTCCACGACCGGCAGCGGGCCGGCGCCGTGGGGCCTCCGCCACTTCCGCCCGACCGCTTCGGGCAGAGAGGGTAGGACAGTGATACGGGTCGACTTCTCGCTGCCCGTGGAGTTCCAGGAGATCTCCCTGGAGACGGTCGCCACGGCCGGTGAGGAAGCGGAGCCGGCGGCCGACGCGACTCAGGTCGTGCGTCGCGTCTCACGCTTCCTGAACGATGTCGGCGTGGTGTACGCGGCCGACTGTCTGCACACCTTCGAGGGCCGCCCCTCACTCGGGTCGCTCGCTGTCGCCGTCGTCGACCAGCCGTACGGTCGCAGCGCCACCACGGCGGCACGCGGAGCCGTGCACGCCGTCCTCGGATCCAGGGGAGGGGGCTGGAGCGGACGGGTGGTGCACGCGCCGTGCGGTCCGGCCGCCGTCTTCACCGGTGGCCGGACGCTGAGCCTGCCCGCTCCGCTCGCGCCGCAGGCAGGTACCGGGCCCACCGAGGTGACCACCGCGCAGTTCCACGCCATGATCCCGATTCCACCGGCGACCGCGGACGGAGAAGGACAACACATGTGCCTGCTGGCCTTCTCCACGCCTCAGCCCGCCCATTGGGAGAAGTGCTACGCACCCGTCGTCGCCGGTGTGCTGCGAAGCCTGCGCTTCTCCGGTGACGGCCGTCCCTGACGCCTTCGGCAAGAGACCGGCTCAGGAGGCCGGCCCGCCGTGACACGCGTCGTACGCCTCGCTCTCGCCGCACCAGCACTCCGAAGCCCGCTGCGGCGGCCAGGCCACCGCTCGTCCTCGGGCCGCCAGCGTCGTCGCGTACTGCGGGAGCAGGGTCGTGTCCGACGGGGACGAGCCCTCCGAGGCGGCGAAGGCCTCGTAGGAGGGGACCGTGGCGGTCACGATGCCGAGGTTGGCCGTGCCGGAGGCGGAGAGTTCGCGCAGGGAGGACTCTATGGTCGAGAGGTGTTCGGGGTGGGACGGGTACTCCGTGGCCAGGTCGGGGTAGGCCGAGAGGAGTTCGGTGAGCTCCTGCGCCGGCCAGTGCAGGACCGCGACCGGGAAGGGGCGGGAGAGGGCCTCGCGGTAGGTGCCGAGTTCCGCGCGGAGGCGGGAGATCTCCGCTTCCAGTTCCGCGGGGTTGTCGGAGCCGAGCGACCACACGCGCTTCGGGTCGTGGAGCTCGTCCAGGGAGACCGAGGACGAGTGCAGGGTGTCGGCGCGGGCGTCCCATTCGTCGTGGGGGAGGCCCAGCATGCGGCGGACCCGGTGGCGGCCGAACAGCACCGGGTGCGTGGCGCGCGGCGGTTCCGCCACGTCCGTGAGGAGCAGCGTGGCCGCCTCCGTGAACGTGTCGTGCGCCGCCTCCAGCTCGTCGTGCGACTCCAGGGACTCGGCGACGATCACCCAGGGGGCCGGGTCGCGGGGTGCCGTGGTGCGGACGCCGTCGATGATCGCGCGCGCCTCGGCCTCGTGGTCGTACTCCCACAGGTTCGAGGCCTTGAGGGCTCGCACCAGCGGCGCGTTCTCCAGGCTGTCCGGCGTGGACAGCAGGCGGTCGTAGAGCGCGGTCGCGGCGGGGCGGGCGTCGGACAGCTCCAGGTGGGCCGCGGCCTGGAGGAGCAGGGCCTCGGCGTCCTCGGGGTAGAGGCCGGCGGTCCGCTCCAGGCGTGCCGCTTCGGCGGAGTGGTCGACGTTCTCGGCAGGCGTGTCGGGGCGCATGAACGACACCGTACTGCCCGGCGGTGACAAAGAAGAGATAGAGATGGGGGGCAGTCGCCTGCGAGGGGAGTCGTTCCGTGGAGTTCGTGTTCGGTGGGCAGGTCGTCGAGTGGCGGGGCCCCGCGCCGTACTACTTCGTTCCCGTGCCCGAGGAGGAGTCCGAGGAGATCCGGGGCGTCGCCGCCATGGCCTCGTACGGGTGGGGCGTGATTCCGGTCGAGGCGAGGGTCGGCGGGGTGGCCTTCGAGACGTCCCTGTTTCCCCGGGACGGCGGGTATCTGCTGCCGCTGAAGAACGCCGTGCGCGGGCCGCAGGGGCTGGGGGCGGGGGACGAGGTGCGGGTGGAGATGCGGGTTCTGCTGCGGTAGCGGCGCCGGGGCGCGGTGGGCCCCGGCGCCGCCGGTGCGGCTAGATCCTCACCCCGTCTATCTGGAGTGTCTGCACCGCCTTCGCCGGGACCTGCACCGCCACCGTCTTTCCCGAGACGTACGTGTCCGCGTACGCCCTGTACGCGTCGCCGCCGGTCGTCACCGTGTTCCAGCGGGGGACCAGGCCGCCCGTGCCGCCGGTCACCTTGGTGAAGCGGGAGAGGTCGAAGGTGAGGGTCTGGGCGGAGGCGGCGGTGTTCAGGGCCACGACGACCAGGCGCTCGGCCGACGCGTCGTAGGCCGCCACCGCGTTGCTCACGCCGGTGTCCAGGACGGTCATCCCCGGTCGGATGTGCCGGCTGAACTGGGCCATCACGTAGTACTTGGTGGTGACGGCGCCCGCCGCCAGCGTGTTCGCGTCGTACGCGATCATCGCCCAGTTCGTGGACGGGTCCATGACCTGCCAGTAGACCCAGGCGGTGGGGTGCAGCCAGCGGAAGTCGTAGAGGAGGTTGAAGGCGAGGGTGTAGCCGGTGCCGTCGTCGTCGCCGGTCTCGGAGTTCCACAGGGCCTTGCCCGCCGTGCTGACGACGTCCGTGTAGAGCAGGTCGCGGCGGCCGCCGGAGCCCTGGTAGCCGTGGACGTTGACGCGGTCCACGTAGCCCTTGGTGGTGGACGAGAAGGAGTTCCAGGTGGTGCGGGCCAGGTCGTAACTGGTCTCGTCCGAGGCGGAGATCTTCGTGGCCGTCAGGCCCCTGCCGTTCAACTCGCTGCGCAGATAGGGGAGTACGGCCGACTGGACCGTCGCATCGATGTGGCAGCCCTCCTGGGTGCCGGTCGCGGTCCACCACGAGGACGAGGGCTCGTTGAAGGCCTCGACCGTCGCGAAGTTCACGCCCCAGTGGTTCTTGGCGTACAGGGCGACGGCGGCGAGGTGGGAGGCGTGCTGGCGGTAGTTCCAGGACTGGAGGTTGTTGCCGCCGCCGGCCGCTCCGGACGGGTTGTGGTTCAAACACATCCACCACATGGGGGAGTTGGCGAAGAGCTCGGCCTGCGCGCCGCGGTTCACCGCCTTCACGAGCATCGCGCGCTGTGTCGCGTCCGCGGTCCAGTCCCAGGCGGCGGAGGTGGGGTCCTCGTTGTTCCAGTCCTGCCAGTAGCCCTCGATCTGCTTGAAGGCGGGGATGTTCGCGGAGGCGGCCATCGACTCGCCGTTCACGCTGTTCCAGCTGCACGCGCCCAGGTTGTAGCGGGCGATGTTCAGGCCGAGACCGGGGAGCGAAGTGTTGTTGTACGTCGTCGACTTGGTGGTGAAGAAGATGTCGGCGAAGTCGTCGCGGGCCCCGAAGACGTTCGCCCACCAGGCCAGGGAGGTGCCCCAGCCCTCCCAGGTGCCGTACGACGTCGACGGGCTGACGGCGACGGTGGCGTCGGCGCGGGCCGTGCCGGTGGCCAGGGCGCTGCCCAGCAGGCCGCCGCCCGCCGCGGTCAGGAGTGTTCTGCGTCGGATCATGGCTGTCTCTCCGCCTCTCCGTGCGGCTCGAACGCCGTGTCCCGTACCGGCGTCGACTCGTCCCCCCTGCGCGTGCCAACAGGAAGCATCGGGTGCGGCGCGTGAGGTTGTCGAGGGTTGTGACAGTGCTTGCTAAAACCAATGGAGAAAGGGGAGTCGGGGAGGTTCCGCCATGCGTGAGCTAGCCTGCGCGCATGCGCGGACGGTTCAGCGGCTGGCCGGAACAGGCCATGGACGTGTTGTGGCAGCTCCAGGGCGAACCGAGCCACGCGACCCGCGAGCGCTGTCGCGCGGACCGCGAACGCCTGGTCAGGCAGCCGATGATTGCGCTGCTCAACGAGGTCGCGGACGCCGAGCCGCGGTACGAGGACTTCTCCGTCTGGCACTACCGCACCGACTCCTGGTGGTGGCAGCACCAGAGCGCGGTGATCCGGCTCGGCCGCAAGATCGAGATCGGTCTCCGGTTCGACCTGGACGGCCTGCGGATCCAGGGCGCCTGGTGGTACCCCGATCCCGGCCAGGTGGACGCCTTCCGCGAAGCCGTGGCCGCCGAGGGGAGCGGCCGTGAACTGGCCGCCCTCGTCGAGGACGTACGGACGAAGGGGTACGACGTCTCCGGGGACGTGATGAAACGGCCCCCGCGCGGCTACCCGACGGACCACAGCCGCACGGATCTGCTGCGCCACCGTTCGCTGATCGCCGCCCGTCCCCTCGGCTGCGCGGAGTGGCTGCACACCCCCGAGGCGGTCGACCGGGTCCTGGCGGCCGCCGCCGACCTGGACGCCCTGCTCATGTGGCTGGTCCGCCACGTGCGGCGGGCCGGTTGACGTCACCAGGGTGCCGCGCGGCGCGTCGCAGGTCAGGGCGTCGGTGCGGGTGGCGGAGCGCGCTAGCCCGCGGCCAGGAGCCCTACGGCTCTGGTGACTTGGCGGTGGCCGCCCTATCGTGCGGGCCCAACCGGTGCGGCGGGAGGTGTGCGGTGCGGCGGGTCGTGGGGCACGGTGACCGGCGGTGGCGGGCTCGGCGACGGCGGGTGCTGTGGAGCGGGGGCGAACTCCTCGTCACGGTGGGCGTGGTGCTGATGCTGCTCGTCGTGCACCAGCTGTGGTGGACCAACCGGGAGGCGAAACAGGGGGCCGAACGGAAGGTGGAGGCGCTGGAGCGGGAGTGGGGCGGCCCCGTCGGATCGGGCGGCTCCGGGCAGCGCGAGCCGAGCGCGGGCGGCTCCTCGTCGTCCGCCGGGGCCCCCGGTTCCGGCCGGCGGCGGACGTCGTACCCCGCCCGCGTCGTCGCCTCTCAGGCGTACGCGATCCTCGTCATCCCCCGGCTCGGCCTCCGGGTCCCGGTCGCCGAGGGCGTGAGCAAGCCGGACGTGCTCAACCACGGGTACGTCGGCCACTATCCCGGCACCCAACAGCCCGGTGAGAGGGGGAACTTCGCACTCGCCGGGCACCGGAACACGCACGGCGAGCCGTTCCGGTACCTGCCGCGCCTGCGGCGAGAGGACACGGTCGAGGTCGAGACGGAGACGGCGACCTACACCTACTCGGTGGACCAGATCCTGCCGCAGACCTCGGCGCGGGACTCGGGGGTCATCAGGGCCGTACCGCGCTCGATCGTGAAGCCGTCGTACGGCTACGAGAAGCCGGGGTACTACATCACCCTCACCACCTGCACGCCCGAGTTCACCTCGCGGTACCGGATGGCGGTGTGGGGGGAGTTGGTGTCGGTGCGGGCACGGGGGTAGCGCGCCCGGTCTTTGCCATCCCTTGGGTCTGACCATGCCTTCCGCATAACCGCCCTCCCTAGGGTCTTGGGTTGGCATGTGCACAGAGTGAAGTACGGGGGTGGGCGGCATGTCGGACCTGAAGAAGGAAGCCGCGTCCATGCACAAGGCGGCGTCGGGGCTGCGGGGTGTGGGGCAGCACACGGCGAAGCCCTTGCAGCAGTTCGAGGCGCAGAGTCATGACCTGGGCGCGCTCGGGGCGTTGGGGTCGCTGCTCGGGGCGAAGGGCGAGATAGAGAAGGGCATGACCACCCTGGCCGGGCTCACCAGGCAGTTGGGCGAGGAGTGGGACGCGGAGGCGAAGCTGATCGGCGGGGTGTCCGACGCGTTCGACCTGCTGGACGTGCTGATCGCGGCCGCGGCCCGGGGCGAGAAGGGCTGATCCGGACGTGGTCGACCTCAACCCCCTGCATTACGTCAGCAAGTTCAACCACATGTTCGGCGACTCGGTCGCCAGTGGTCTTGAGTTCCTGGGCATCTCGGATCCCGCGGTGGATCCGGACGGCGTGCGGGAGATCGCGAAGAAGTGGCGGAGCCTGGCCACGGGGCTGGACGACGCGGCGACCGCGGCCGAGCGGTCGCTGCGGGGTGTGGAGTGGGAGGGCAAGACCGCCAAGGAGTTCGGCAAGCGCAACAAGGCGGCCCGCAAGCAGGCGACCGAGATGGCGCACGCGCTGCGCGAGGGCGCCAAGGCGCTGGACGACTTCGCGGACAAGGCGCACGAGTTGCTGTCCGAGATCGGTGTGATGCTCGCGGAGATCGCCGAGTTCGAGATCGCGGGTCTGGCGCTGTCGGTGCTGACCGCGGGCGCCTCGGACGTGGCCGCCACGCTGATGGCCGGTGAGCGGGCGCTGAAGGTGGTGGCGCTGGTCGGGCGGATCGAGGAGGAGGGCACCGCCCTCGGCACCGCCGTGCGCGGGGTCATGGAGGTCATCCGCGGGGTGGAGCGGGCGCTGAAGGCGCTGAAGGAGATCCGCGGGGTCGCGGCGGTGGCCAAAATGGCCAAGGAGGGCGCGGCGTTCACCGCGTTCACCACGCTGCTGGAGGACCCGGGGGCGTTCAAGGACCCGGAGAAGCTGGCCGGGATCCTCGCCGAGGGGGCGGCGATGGGGGTCGGGTTCGGGGTGCTGGGGAAGGCGTTGGGGAAGGGGTTGAAGGCGCTGGGGCCGGCGGCACTGGCCGGGCTCGGCAAGTCGATGGGCCTGGACTGCGCGGCCTTCGAACGGCTGTCGATGCGGCCGGGGTTCGACAAGCTGCCCGCCTCGATCCGCAACATGGTCAAGACGTTCGTGCGGGACCCGATCGACGTGGCGACCGGTGACATGGTGCTGTCCCGCACCGACGTGTCCCTGCCGGGCGTGCTGCCCCTGATCCTGGAACGCACGCACGTCTCGTCGTACCGCCACGGCGGCTGGTTCGGCCCCTCCTGGGCGTCCACCCTCGACCAGCGTGTCCAGGCGGACGACGAGGGCTTCGTGTACGCGGCGGCGGACGGCGCGCGTCTGTGCTTCCCGCCGCTGGACCCGGAGCGCGCGGACCCCGTGCGTCCGCTGACGCCGGGCTCCCGGCTGACCCTCTCCTGGGACGAGGAGACCGACGGAGCGGTCCGCGTCACCGACCCGGACACCGGACTGGCCACCGTCTTCCACTCGCCGGTCGCCGCGGCCGGCGACACGGCCGTCGACCTGCCCCTCCAGCACGTCGTCGACCGCAACGGCAACCGCCTCACCGTCGTCTACGCGCGGGGCGACATCCCGTCCGCGGTCGTCCACTCCGGCGGCTACCGCATCGCCCTCGACCACGACCAGGCCCGCTCCCGCGTCACCGGCCTGCGCCTGGTCGACCCCGCCCGACCGGAGCGGCCCGGTACGACCCTGCTTCGCTTCGGCTACGACGAGTCCGGCCACTTGGCGGAGGAGACCAACTCCTCGGGCCTGCCGATGCGGTACACCTACGACAGCGAAGGCCGCGTCACCTCCTGGACCGACCGGAACGACACCAGGTACTGGTACCGGTACGACGACCGGGGCCGGGTCACCGCCACCGGAGGCATGGGCGACGCCCTCGCCTCCACCCTCAGCTACGACGAGGCCAGCCGCACCACCAGGGTCACGGACTCCCTCGGTCATGCTCGGGTCTACGAGCACAACGAGGCGCTGCGTCTGGTCCGGGAGACAGACCCGCTGGGCGGGAGCGTCCGCCGGGAGTGGGACGGCGACCTTCAACTTGTCTCGGTGGCCGATCCCTTGGGCGCCCAGTGGCGGTACGGCTACGACGAGCACGGTCGTGTGACGTCCGTGGTGCGTCCGGACGGCCGGGAACTGCGTTCCGAGTACGACTCGCTCGGCCTGCCGGTCCTCATCGCGGGGCCTGACGGTGCGGTCTGGCGTCAGGAGTACAACGACCGCGGCGACCGTGTCGCGGTCACCGACCCGGCGGGCGGAACCACCCGCTTCACCCACGATGCCAGGGGGCATCTGGTCACCGTCACCGACGCCCTGGGGCACACCACACGCGTGCGGTGCGACGGTGCGGGACTCCCCGTCGAGATCACCGACCCCTTGGGGGCGTCCACCCGGTACACGCGTGACTTCTTCGGCCGCCCCGGCGTGATCACCGATCCTCTCGGACACGTGACGCGTCAGGAGTGGACCGTGGAGGGCAGACTCGTCCGCCGCACCGCCGCGGACGGATCCAGTGAGGCGTGGGCTTACGACGCCGAGGGCAACTGCGTCACGCACGAGGACGCCACCGGTGCGCTGACCCGGTTCGAGTACACCCACTTCGATCTCCTCGCCGCCCGGATCACGCCGGACGGTGTGCGTCACAGCTACGCGTACGACACCGAACTCCGCCTCACGCGGGTCACCAACCCGCAGGGACTGTCGTGGAGCTATGTGTACGACCCTTCCGGCCAGCTGGTGGCGGAGACGGATTTCGACGGTCGTGCCGTCACCTACGCACACGACCCCGCCGGGCGCCTTACGACCAGCACCGATGCCCTGGGCCAGACCAGCCGGTTCGAACGGGACGTCCTGGGGCAGGTCACACGGAAGACCGCCCCTGATCAGGTCACGGACTTCACGTACACGTCCTCGGGCCGTCTCGCCACCGCCACCACGGCTGAAGCGGCCCTGTCGCGGACGTACGACCTCGCGGGCCGGGTGCTGTCCGAGACCGTCGATGGTCGTGCCATCGCGTACGAGTACGACCTGACAGGCCGCCGGACGAGGCGCACGACACCCACCGGCCTGGTCAGCAGCTGGAACCACGATGCCGCGGGGAACTGTGTCGAGGCGACCAACGCCGGCCGCACGATGAGCTTCGCCTACGACGCGGCGGGCCAGGAACTCGGCCGTTCGGTCGGGAGCATCACGCTGACCAGTGGGTTCGACGCCTGCGGTCGCCTGACCGCCCAGTCCTTGCTGGACACGGCGGGTGACGCGGTGGTGGAGCGGGGCTACGCCTACCGGGCTGACGGCCACCTCGTCCGCATCGACGACCGGTTGAACGGCACGCGTCACTTCGATCTCGATGCCGTCGGCCGTGTCAGGCAGGTCCGTGCCCGGGAGTGGACGGAACGCTACACCTACGACGAGGCCGGTAATCAGACCAGCGCCGACTGGCCCGACGCGCACGCGGGTCACGACGCCACAGGCCCGAGGGACTACGTCGGGACGCGCATCACCCGTGCGGGGAGCATCCGGTACGAGCACGACGCCGCGGGGCGCATCGTCCTGCGCCAGAAGACCCGCGTGTCCCGGAAGCCCGACACCTGGCGCTACGCCTGGAACTCCGAGAACCGCCTCGTCTCGGTCACCGTGCCCGACGGCACCCGGTACCGGTACGTGTACGACCCGCTCGGGCGGCGTATCGCGAAGACGCGACTGGCCTCGGACGGTGTCACGGTCGCCGAGCGGACCACGTTCACCTGGGACGGAGCCACGCTCTGCGAACAGACCACGTCGTCGGCCAAGTCGCCACGTCCGGTGACTCTCACCTGGGACCACCGAGGGCTGCATCCGACCGCACAGATCGAACGCGCGGGCGCCGACGGGGCGACGCAGGACGAGATCGACAGTCGCTTCTTCGCCGTCGTCACCGATGTCGTCGGCACCCCGACCGAACTCGTCGACGACACAGGGCACGTCGCCTGGCGCTCCCGGGCCACGCTCTGGGGCACGACGACCTGGCTGTCCGGCAGTACCGCGTACACGCCTCTGCGGTTCCCCGGTCAGTATTTCGACCCGGAGACGGAACTCCACTACAACTACCACCGGTACTACGACCCGGCGACAGCCCGCTATCTCACCGCCGATCCCCTCGGCCTCGCGCCGGCTCCCAATCCATCCGCCTACGTCGACAACCCGCACGCGTGGACGGACCCGTTGGGGCTCGCTCCGCGTTGCGAGGACTTGATTCCCGGGTTCCGCAAGCAGACGGATCACCCGCTCAGCCGGCGGATCCACATCGGTGAGGACGGCAAGGTCACGATCACCGGCAAGGGGGCGCTGTACGTCAACCTCAGTGGCGATATCGGGCACACGGTACGGTTCCGTGGTGAGGGCGGCCAGATCGTGGAATTCCAGATCTCCTCGGAGTTCCGGGAGCAGATCAGAAGGACCGCGATCCCTCAGAAGCAGCCGGATGGATTGGGTTTCACCAAGGATGAGTGGAAGCAGCTGAAGAGGATCTGTCCTGAGATATCAGACCCGACAATGGGTGACGATCTGTACGGAATCCCGAGCGGGATGCTTGATGAATTCAGGCGTGAAGTGGCAAAGTATCCGGGCAAGATAGTTCGGGAGAATTGACGGAGATTTCTCGAAAATGATTCACGAAATTGAGGACATCGGTCGAGAGTGTGGCAGGCTGACGGCAAGGCCGGGACCGGAGGAGGCTCCTCCGGTGCTGTGTGCCTTCGAGGTGCGGACGAGCTGCCCGGTGCCGGAGTTTCACGACAGGCTCCGCTCCGTCCTGGACCCCGCTCTCCGGCTGGCGCTGTCGCACTCGTTCGACGGTGAGGACCTTCCCGTCGACACGATTCCCGACTGGTTCGCCGCCGCCGGTGACGGACGGCCGGTTCCCGAGTTCACCAGCAGAGGCGTGGAGCGTTATGTCTCTGCGATCGGAGGGGGGCGGTGGGAACTTCAGGAATGGCTGTACCAGTTCGATCCCGAATCCGAGTTCCGGGGATGGGCCTGGTGGGATCTGACGTCCTCGGGTGATCGAGAAGCCGTGATCTGGGTCGACACGTGGGGTGAGTCCTTCTTCGCCTGCGACGAGCTTCGGTGGCTGGCGTACGTCGCGGGCGGTGAGGAGGTGGCGGGCCCGAGGCTCGCCGGAGCCGACGGCTGGGTCGCCGCGAGCACACGCTGAGTCGGCAGGAGGAGGAGAGAGCGGATCGTCGCCTGGGCGCCGCCCGGGGAGAGTCCGCCCGTCTGTAGGGTCCGAGCTCGATCTCTGAGGAGGATGCGGACTCTTGGCTCTGAAGGACCACCTGGCGAACCCGCAGCTGCTGCTGCCCCTCTACGGCGAGGAATTGCCCGAGGTGCTGGCCGGCGTGCGGATCCGTTCCGTCAATCTCGACTGGCGAGGGCCCACGGCTCGGTTGCGGATCGATCTGCCGGGGCTTCCGCGGACGTCCCCCGTGGACTGGGGCGATCTGGACACCGTGCAGTGTCAGTTGGAGTTTCTCGCGGTGGAGCGGATCGCGATGGCGGAGTGGGAGCCGCCGGCGTTCGGGGACGTGCGGATGATGCGGCTCGGCGGCGACGGCGGGGGGCGGCGGATGCGGGTCGAAGTCGCGGGGCGAGGGGTCGATCTGCGTTTCGAGAGCCATGAGTCGGCGACCGTACGGCACGTGAGTGCGTTCCGCCGCGGGGCCGGTGGGGAGGACGACGGGCCTCAGCGGTTCGTCAGCGGACTCGACTCGCGGCTTCACACCTTCCTTCCCCCCACCGATGAGGAGACCTTTTATGAGCGCTGACGTGAGGGAGGTCCTCGGTGCCCACGACTGGTCCCTGTCCTCCGTCCACCTCGACGAACGCGAGAACTCGGTGACCCTCGGCTTCCGGCGGAGCGCGGACGGCCAGGGGTTCGCGTTCCACGTGGTGTTCACGCAGACCGAGGGTCTGCGGGTCACCGGGTGGGGAGCCGCGGAGGCTCGGGAGGTGCGGGTGTCCGGGGGTGCGGAGGACGGGTACGACGTACGCCTCGGGTGGCAGGAGTCCGGGATCCGGTTCCGGGCCGCCGGGGCCCGGCTCGGCGCCCGCCGGTCCGGTCCGGTCGGGCCGGAGTAGGCGCCCGCCGACTCCCTTCAGTCCCCCCGGCGTTCCCGCACCCCCCACACCACCCCCGCAGCCACCCCCGCCAGCCCCGCCGACACCGCGAGGGCGATGTTCGCGCCGTGGCCCGGGCCGGTGGTGGACGAGGTCACGATGGCGATCGTCAGGGCGACGCCCGCGCAGGAGCCGATGTAGCGGAACGTCTGCTGGGCGCCGGAGCCCATGGCGGCGCGGGCGGCCGGGACCGATTCGACGGAGAGCAGGGGCAGGGCCGCGTTCAGGAGGCCGCTGCCGATGCCGCCGAGGATCAGGCCGGGCAGCAGGCGCTGCCAGGAGCCCGAGTCGATGGCGCCGAGCATGCTCAGGACGCCGATCGCGTGGAGGGTGAAGCCGGCCGCCAACTGGTGGCGGGGCGGGACGCGGCCCGCGAGGCGCTTGGCCTGGAGCGCCACCGTGAAGGACAGGCCCGACCAGAGCAGGAACAGCCACGCGGTGTCCAGCGGGGTCAGCCCGAGCACCTGCTGGAACAGGACCGGCAGGAAGCTGAAGAGGCCGATCACCGCGAAGCCCGTGAACAGGCCGCCGGCGGAGGAGGCCAGGAAGGCCGGGCGGCGCAGCAGGCCCAGGTCGATCATGGGGGTGGCGGTGCGGCGCTCCACGAGGACGAAGACGGCCAGGAGGACGACCGCGGCCAGGAACAGCAGGTCCACCTCGGTGCGCAGCCAGCCGTCGCGGCCCAGGGTGAGCGCGGCCACCAGGGAGACCAGCGCCAGGCCGAAGGTGAGGGCGCCCAGGATGTCGGGGCGGCCGCCCCGCGGTGAGCGGGACTCGGTGAGCGCGCGCGGTGACAGGGCCGCCACCAGCAGCGTCGCCGCGGCCAGGACCGCGTAGGCCACCCGCCAGTTGGGGAGCGCGGCCGCCAGGAGCGGGCCGACCGCGATGCCGCCGCTGACGAAGGCGCCCCACACGCCGGTCGCGTGCAGCCGGCCGCGCGGGCTCGGGTAGGCGTGCACGAGCAGGCCGAGGCTGCTCGCGAGGATCGCCGCGCTGGCCGCGCCCTGGGCTATGCGGGCCAGGGTGAACAGCCAGGTGGAGCCGGTGAACGCGCCGAGGGCGGTGGTGATGCCGAGCGTGAGCGTGCCGAGCAGGAAGATCCGGCGGCGGCCGAAGTCGTCGGCGAGGCTGCCGGCCACCAGCAGGAGCGCGGCGAGGCCGAGCGGGGTGCCGTTGATCAGCCAGGCCTGGGCGGAGAGCGGGGTGTGCAGGTCGGCCGCGGTGTCCCGGAGGGTGACGACGGGCGCGGTGTACGTCATCAGGCTCACCGCGGTGGCCGCGCTGGTCAGGGCCAGGGTGGCGCGGGCGCGGGGCGTCGGGCCCGGATGGGGTGCCGGGGGCTCGTGCCGGGTGTCCGGCGCCTCGGACGCAGCGAGGGTTCGTTCATTGAACTCAGCCATGGGAGTACCGTAGCACCGTAGGTTCGTTCATTGAACCTGCAATGGACGGGCTGGCTAAGGTGGTCCCCATGGCACTGGGCAAGGACTATGCGACGCAGGAGTGCTCGATCGCCCGCGCGCTGGAGGTGGTCGGCGAGCGGTGGACCCTGCTCGTCATCCGCGACGCGCTCTACGGCGTACGGCGCTACAACGACTTCCTCGTCCACCTCGGCATCCCGCGCGCCGTCCTGTCGGCCCGCCTCAAGGCGCTCACCGAGGAGGGGATCCTGGAGAAGCGCCGGTACCAGGAGGCGCCGCCCCGCGACGAGTACGTCATCACCGAGCGCGGGACGGAGCTGTGGCCCGCCGTGCGCGCCCTCGCCGTCTGGGGGCGCGACCACCTGACGGACCGGCGGCTGCGCTACTTCCGGCACGCGGCCTGCGGCACCGAACTCGGTTCGTACGGCGAATGTCCCGCCTGCGGAACTCTCGTGCCCGTCGCGGACGTTGTCGTGACACCGGGCCCGGGACTCGACCCGGACCCGGCCGATCCGGTCAGCCGGGCGCTCCTGAAGCCCAAGCGGCTCCTGGAGCCGCTGGAGACGGATCCCGCGTAGCGGGCGAGAAGGGGGAGGGGGCGGACATGCGGATGAACGGCCGGTGGGCCCTGCGGTCGCGCCCGGCCGCCCTCCTGCTGCTGCTCCTGCTCGACCTGCTGCTGCTCGACTCCGGCAGCCTCTTCACCACCGTCGCGCTCGCCGCGACCGCGGCCGCCGGCTCGGCCCTCGCCGTCGCCGCCTTCCGGGCCGCGCGCTCCGCACCCGCCGTGCCGCCCACCCGGGTCCGCACGGCGATACGCGACCGGGCCCGGCGCACGGCCTTCCTGCCGCAGCGCGACCCCGACGCCAGGGGCCGCAGCCGCCCCCGAGCCCCCGGACCCGCCCTCCCGGCGACCACCGTGTAGACACCCGTCGGCACCCGGCGGGTGTCCTCGCGCGGGTCGTCATGCCGTCGCACCTCTTCACCCACGGCACGACGAGACCCCCGGAGGGCTCCCACCCATGTCCGTTTTCGCTGCTCTGGTCGAGCGGCTGGCCGACCTGCTCCAGCCGCTCTTCCACGCCTCCGCGGCCGCCGCCGCGATCGTCCTGTTCACCGCACTGGTACGACTCCTCGTGCTCCCGCTGTCCCGCGCCGCCGCCCGCGGCCGGAGGGCCCAGGCCCGGCTCCGGCCGGACCTCGCGGAGCTGCGGAGGAAGCACGCCAAGGACCAGGAGGCGCTGCGGCGGGCCGTACTGGAGCTGCACACGCGGGAGAAGGTCTCCCCGCTGTCCGGCATCCTCCCCGGCCTGCTCCAGCTGCCCGCCTTCTTCGTGCTCTACCACCTCTTCTCCAGCTCCACGATCGGCGGCCACGGCAACGGCCTGCTGGACCACGCGCTGCTCGGCGCCCCGCTCGGCGGCCGAGGGGCCGACGTCCTCGGCGGCGGCTCCGGCGGTGCCGCCCTGGTCTACGCGGTGCTGTTCGTCCTCGTCGCCGCCGTCGCCACGTTCAACCTCGTGCGCGCCCGGCGGGCCGCGGCGGACACGCCGGGCGCGGGCGGTACGCAGGGCGAGGAACTGCCGGGGCTGGGCGCGGTCACCAAGGCCGCGCCGTACCTGTCGTACCTCACGCTGCTCACGGTGGCCGTGGTGCCGCTGGCCGCCGCCCTGTACGTGGTGACCAGCACGACGTGGAGCGCGGTGGAGCGGGCCGTGCTGTACCCCTGACCACCCGCCCGCGGTCCAGTACATGAACAGGGTATTGCCCGCTGCATCCGAATCTTGGACGATCGACCAGTCCTCCGATGGCTGCACCCATCGGCCGGGCGACTGCTGTCAAAGGAGATGGTGACGACCATGAAGCTGCTGCGAGTCGGTACGGCGGGAGCGGAGCGGCCCGCTCTGCTCGACGCCGAAGGGGTCCTGCGGGACCTGTCGGGGATCGTCGACGACATCGACGGAGCCCTGCTCGCCGACGAGGCCGCCCTCGGGCGGGTCCGGGCCGCGGCCGACGCCGGCACACTGCCCGCGCTCGACGCGGACGGAGTGCGGGTCGGACCGCCGCTGGGCCGCATCGGCAAGATCGTGTGCATCGGCCTCAACTACCACGACCACGCCCGCGAGACCGGGGCCGAGCCGCCCGCCGAACCGGTCGTCTTCTTCAAGGCCGCGGACACGGTCGTCGGGCCGGACGACACCGTGCTGGTCCCGCGCGGGTCCGTGAAGACCGACTGGGAGGTCGAACTCGCCGTCGTCATCGGGCGCACGGCCCGCTACCTGACCGACGACGAGGACCCGCTGGCGTACGTCGCCGGGTACGCGGTCGCGCACGACGTGTCCGAGCGGGAGTTCCAGATCGAGCGCGGCGGGACCTGGGACAAGGGGAAGAACTGCGAGACGTTCAACCCGTTCGGGCCGTGGCTGGTCACGGCGGACGAGGTCGCCGACCCCCAGGACCTGTCGCTGAAGCTGTGGGTCAACGGCGAGCTGAAGCAGGACGGGACCACGGCCGAGCAGATCTTCCCGGTCGCGGAGGTCGTCCGCTACGTCAGCCGGTTCATGGTGCTGCGCCCCGGTGACGTCATCAACACCGGGACTCCCGCGGGCGTCGCGCTCGGGGCGCCCGAGCCGAAGCCGTACCTGCGCGGCGGTGACGTGGTGGAGCTGGAGATCGCGGGGCTCGGGAGGCAGCGGCAGGAGTTCAAGGACGCGTAGACGCTCCGGCCGGGGGGACCCCCAGCGCCCCTTGCGGGGCTGCCCCCTGCGGGGCGCCCCGCACGGGCGTCACCGGTCCAGGAAGCGTTCCAGGGCCTCCACCACCAGGCGGTGGTCCTGGAGCTGGGGCAGGCCGGAGACGGTCACCGAACCGATCACGCCGACGTTCTCGACCGTGACCGGGAAGGAGCCGCCGTGCGCGGCGTAGGTGTCGGGGTCCAGGCGCGAGGACTCCTCGAACGTCGTGCCCTTGGCCCGGAATCGGGCTCCCACCAGGTAGGACGCGGCGCCGTAGCGTTCCACCACCCGGCGCTTGCGGGCGATCCAGGCGTCGTTGTCGGGGGTGGAGCCGGGCAGGGCCGCGTGGAAGAGCTGCTGGCCGCCGCGGTGGATGTCGACGGCCACCGGAGCCTGCCGCTCCCGTGCCATCTCCACCAGCAGGGAGCCGAGCGCCCACGCGTCGTCGTAGGTGAACTGCCGGAAGACCAGCCGGCGTTCCTGCTTCTCCAGCTCCTCCACCGACGGGGTGAGTTCAGGGGTGGACCTGGGGGTGATCTGCGGGTGGTGCATCAGAGGGTCACCGTCACCTTGTCTCGGGCCGAGCGGCGGGCTGCTTCCAGTACGTCCAGGGCGGCGGCCGCCTCCAGCGCGGTCACCGGGTTGGGGCCCTCGCCCCGCAGGGCCGCGGCGACGGCCGCGTAGTAGGCGGGGTAGTCGCCGGGCAGGGTCGCCACGGTACGGCCGCCGCCGGTCACCGGGGACTCGCCCGCGCCGACCGTGCCGTACAGGGACTCCGGTTCGGCGCCCCAGCCGGGACCCGGGCGCTCGCCCTCGCGCAGCGCCGCCTCCTGCGGGTCGAGCCCGTACTTGACGTACCCGGCCTTCGAGCCCAGCACGCGGAAGCGCGGGCCGAGCTGGGCCGCCGTCGCCGAGGCGTAGAGGTGGGAGCGGACGCCGCTCGCGTGGGTGACGGCGATGAAGGTGTCGTCGTCGGTCTCGGCGCCGGCGCGGCGGATCACCGACTCGGCGTACACCTCGGTGGCCGGGCCGAACAGGACCAGCGCCTGGTCGACGACGTGGCTGCCGAGGTCGTAGAGGAGACCTCCGATCTCTGCCGGGTCTCCGGACTCGCGCCAGCCGCCCTTGGGCTGCGGGCGCCAGCGCTCGAAGCGGGACTCGAAGCGCCACGGGTCGCCGAGTTCGCCGTCGGCCAGGAGCTTGCGCAGGGTCAGGAAGTCGTTGTCCCAGCGGCGGTTCTGGAAGACCGAGAGCAGCAGGCCGCGCTCCTCGGCGAGGGCGGCCAGCTCGCGGGCCTCGGCGGCGGTGCCGGCCACCGGCTTGTCGACCACGACCGGCAGGCCCGCCTCGAGCGCGGTGGTCGCGAGCGGGACGTGCGTCTTGTTCGGGGAGGCGATGACGACCAGGTCGAGGTCGTCGGCCCGGTCGAACAGCTCGTCGGGGCCGGCGACGGTACGGACCTCGGGGAACTCGGCCTTCGCCTGTGCCTGCCGCTCGGGGTTCGAGGTGACGACCGTGTCCAGGGCGAGGCCCTCGGCGGCGGCGATCAGGGGGGCGTGGAAGACCGAGCCGGCGAGGCCGTAGCCGATGAGGCCGACGCGGAGGGGAGGGGCAGCTGTCATGCGTCCCACTTTGGCAACGCTGTTGCCAAAGTGCAAGCGGCAGGGAGAATGAGTGGCGTGAACAGGACGACGAGGAGCGGACGCCCGGACGCGGCCGGGGCGAATCTGCTCGCCGTGCGCAGTCACAACACCGCGCTGGTGCTGGACCTGCTGCGCACGGCGGGCGCGGACGGCATCAGCAGGCTGGAACTGGCCGCGCGCACCGGGCTCACCCCGCAGGCGGTCAGCAAGATCACCGCCCGGCTGCGGGAGGAGGGCCTGGCCGCGGAGGCCGGGCGGCGCGCGTCCACGGGCGGCAAGCCGGCCACCGTGCTGCGGCTGGTGCCGGAGGCCGGGCACGCGGTCGGACTGCAGCTCGACCGGGACGAGCTGCGCGCGGTGCTGGTCGACCTCGACGGCACGGTCGTCGGCGAACGGCAGGGCGGCCTCGACCTCGGCGCGGGGGCGGCGGCGGTGCTCGAAGCCGCCTCGGCCCTGGTCGGCGAGCTGCGCGAGGAGATCCCCGAGGAGGTCCTCGGCGTCGGGGTCGCGGCGCCCGGACCGCTCGACCACGTCCACGGGGTGCTGCACCGGGTCACCGGGTTCCCCGAGTGGGACGGCTTCCCGCTGCGGGACGCGCTCGCCGAGCGCCTCGGCGTGCCCGTCGTCGTCGACAAGGACAGCAACGCGGCCGCCCTCGGACTCGCCGTCGGCGGCGAGGGCGGCTCCTTCGCCTACCTCCACCTCGGGACGGGCCTGGGCGCCGGACTGGTGATCGGCGACAGCGTGCACCGCGGGGCGCGGACCGGTGCGGGCGAGTTCGGACACCAGGTCATCCAGCTGGACGGACCGCCGTGCCACTGCGGCAACCGGGGCTGCATCGAGGCGCTGTGCCTGGCGGCGGTGGACCGCGCGGACCCCGAGGAGGCGGCGCGGGTGCTGGGCGCCGGGGCCGCGAACCTGGCCGCGCTGCTCGACATCGACCTCGTGCTGCTCGGCGGCCGGACGATCGCGGCCGCACCGCAGACCTTCGTCCGCGGGGTCGCCGACGTCCTCGACGCCCGCGCGCGCCGGGAGGGCAGCCTCGGTACGACCGTGCCCGTCCGGCTCGCCCCCGGCAGCGACCGGCGCGTCGCGGAGGGCGCGGCCCAGCTGCTGCTCGCCCCGCTGTTCGGCCGGGCCGACGGCTGAGGGGGCCGATCGAGCGGTGTCGGTGTGCCCGCGCGGAGTGGCACCGGGCCGGGTCCGCCGGCACCCGGCATGATCATATGATCATGCGACTGAGCGCGTTACCGTCCCTCTGCGTGGCCGCAGCCGCCGTTCTCGCCCCCGTGCCGCCGGCGGCCGCCGTGTCCCGGCCGTCCCCGGAGCGCGCCGTGCTCCCGCGCCCGGCGGCCACCGTCTCCGCCGGTGCCTCCGGCACCTCCTGCGCCGCCGCCGACGAGCAGGGCTTCCCCCTCACCACCCGCATCCACGACGGCCCCACGTCCTACGAGGCCGGCGGCGGATACGGCACCTGGTACCTGGACCTCACCAACACCACCGGCCGGGTCTGCGCCGACGTCCACCCGGTCGTCGTCCTCGTGGACGACAAACGGGTCCTCAAGCCGTCCCAGGCCGAGCTGGAGTTCTACGACGGCCCGCGCACCCGGCCGGTGCCGCTGACCGAGACCGACGAGTCCGAGCTGGTCGGCGTGTTCGACGGGGACGGCTTCCCGGGGCTCACCGTGGCGCCCGGCGCGACCGTCTCGGTCAAGGTCAGACTCGCCGTCGCCTCGGACGCCGTACGGAACGCGGTCACGGCGAACGCGGCCGTCGTGCAGCGGCGCGGCTCGGACGGGGACTGGGTGGGGGAGTCGAACGGCTACCGGTTCGGCATCGGCGGCGAGCCGCCGCCCGCGAGCCTGGCGCCCGCGGTGCCCTCCGTCGGAGCCGAGATCGGCCCGCCGACGGCCGGCCTCACCGCCCCGGGCTCCTCCGGCGCGAGCAGCCCCGGAGCCGGCTCCGATGCCAGCCCCGGAGCCACCTCCGATACCGGCCCCGGTGCCACCTCCGGCGTCTCGCCCGGAGCCACGCCCGCGGGCACCTCCGCGGCCTCCCCGGACGGCGACCCGCCGTTCGAGGCGGAGGCCGGGGAGGACAGAGAGGCCGGAGAGGACGGAGAGGCCGGGGAGGCCGGTGAGGCCGCTGAACGGGCCCGTGAACTGGCCGGCACCGGCCTCGGCGCGGCCCACGCGCTGCTCGCGGCCGCCGTCGCCCTGCTCGCCGCGGGAGGCGCCGGGTACGCGCTGGCCCGCGGACGGCGCTGAGCTGCGCCCCGAACCCCTGCCCGACGCCGGGCGCCGCCGTCTGCGACCATCCCTGCGTGGACTACCCGAACGACCAGGCCCCCGGCGCCCCCGTCCGCTCCGGCATCCCGGAGCACGGCCGCATCCCGAAGTACTACGCGGTGAAGGCGCAGATCGACCATCTCGTCGGCGACCTCGGGGAGGGCAACGTCATCCCCACCGAGCGCGACCTGTCGGAGGCGTACGGCGTCGCCCGCGAGACCGTACGGCAGGCGCTGCGCGAGCTGGTGCTGGAGGGCAAGCTGCGCCGGCAGGGGCGCGGCACGGTGGTCGCGGGACCCAAGCTGGAGCAGCCGCTCTCCCTCGCCAGCTACACCGAGGGCGTGCGGCGGCAGGGCCGCACCCCGGGCCGTGGCCTGGTCACCCTGGACCGCTTCCCCTGCCCGCCCGCGCTCGCCGCCGAGACCGGCCTGGAGCGCGGCGAGCCCGTCTGGCACCTGGAGCGCGTGCTGCTCGCCGACGAGGAGCGGGTCGGCCTGGAGAGCACCTACGTCGCGGTGGCCCGGGTGCCCCGCCTGGACGCCGACTTCGAGCCCGACTCCTCCTTCTACAGCTACCTGCACGAGAAGGGCATCGGTTTCGGGGACGCCGACGAGCGCATCGAGACCGTGCTGGCCACCCCGCGCGAGGCCCTGCTCATCGGCACCCCGCCGGCGCTGCCGATGCTGCTGATCCACCGGGTGTCGCGGGACACCGAGGGGCTGCCGCTGGAACGCGTGCGGTCGCTGTACCGGGGCGACCGGTTCTCGTTCACCGCTCACCTGGGCGGCTGAAAAGTACCAATTTTTGCCTCTTTCGACCCTTCCTGGGTGTCACGAAAAGATAACGGGTCTAGCCCAAACGTGATGACCAGTTCACGCTTTCGTTGTCAGCCGGTCCCTTCCGGTTCCCCCATTGCGAGGAGCGTTGCCGTCGTGAGAGTGACAGTCGTTGGAGCAGGCGTGGTGGGCACCATGCACGCCTGGCAGGCAGTGGAACGCGGCCACGAGGTCGTCCAGATCGAGCGCGAGGCCGAGGCCCGCGGCGCCTCGCTGCGCAACTTCGGGCAGATCTGGGTGAGCGGGCGCGCGGGCGGTGAGGAACTGGAGACCGCCCTGCGGGCCCGGGAGATGTGGGAGGAGATCGGCGCCCGGGTGCCCGCGCTCGGCTTCCGCGCCAACGGGTCGCTGACCCCGGTGCGCGGCGCCCACGAGCTCGCCGTCGCCGAGGCCGCCGTGGCCCGCCAGGACGCGGCCGCCCGCGGCCACAAGCTGCTCACGCCCGCCGAGGCCCGCGCCCTGAACCCCGCCCTGCGCGGCGAGTTCGACGCGGCCCTGTACTGCGAGCGGGACGCGGCCGTCGAGCCCCGCACCGCCCAGCTCGCCCTCCGCGCCGAGCTGCTGAGGTCGCCGAACTACACCTTCCTGCCGGGCCGCGAGGTCCGCGAGGTGACCGGCCCGGGAACGGTCCGCGACGACCACGGCGACGTCCACCACGCCGACGCCGTCGTCCTGTGCACCGGCGCCTGGCTCGGCGGCCTGGTCCGCGAACTCGCCGGCCCCGGTCTGCCGGTGCGCCGGGTCCGGCTCCAGATGATGCAGACCGACCCGCTCGGCGAACCCCTGCCCACCTCGGTCGCCGACGCCGACAGCTTCCGCTACTACCCGGCCTACGCCTCCCCGGCCCTGGACGCCCTCAACGCCGGGCGGCCGCAGGCCACGACCGCGGCCGTGCACCGCATGCAGCTGCTGATGGTGCAGCGCGCCGACGGCGGCCTGACCATCGGCGACACCCACGAGTACGAACACCCCTTCGCCTTCGACACCGTCGAGGAGCCCTACGAGCACCTCACCGGCGTCGTCGAGTCCCTGCTCGGCCGGCCGCTGCCGCGCGTCCGGCGCCGCTGGGCCGGGGTGTACGCGCAGTGCACCGACACCACCCGGGTGGTGCACCGGCAGGAGCTGGCCGACGGGGTGTGGCTGGTCACCGGGCCCGGCGGGCGCGGCATGACCTGCTCGCCCGCGATAGCCGAGACGACCGCGAACGAACTGGGCTGGTGAGAGAGATGACCGACATGACAGAGAAGACCGAAGACATCCGGCTCGTCGTGCTCGACATGGCGGGCACGACCGTCGCCGACGGCGGGCTCGTCGAGCAGGCGTTCACGGCGGCCGCCCGCCACCTGGGCGCCGACCCCGGCCAGATGATCGACTACGTCCGCGCCACCATGGGCGAGTCCAAGATCTCCGTCTTCCGGCACCTGTTCGGGGACGAAGGCCGCGCCCAGGAGGCCAACCGGGCCTTCGAGGCGGCCTACGCGGACCTCGTCGACGGCGGCCGGGTGCACGCGCTGCCGGGCGCCCGGGAGACCATCGAGAAGCTCCAGGCGGACGGCCGAACCGTCGTCCTCACCACCGGGTTCGCCCGCGCCACCCAGGACGCCATCCTCGGCGCCCTCGGCTGGCGGCACCTGGTCCCGCTCACCCTGTGCCCCGCCGACGCCGGGGGCCGCGGGCGGCCCTACCCCGACATGGTCCTCACCGCGCTGCTGCGCACCGCCGCCGCCGACGACGTCCGCCAGGTCGCCGTCGTCGGCGACACCTCCTACGACATGCTCACCGGCGTCCGCGCCGGAGCGGGCCTGGTCGCCGGCGTGCTGACCGGTGCGCACGACGCGCCGGCACTGCGCGCGGCCGGCGCCACCCACGTCCTGGACTCCGTCGCGGGTCTGCCGGGAGTCCTCGGATGACCAGCGGCATCCGCTTCGACTCCGTCACGGTCGCCTACGACGGGAACGTCGTCCTCGACTCCCTGGACCTCACCGTCGCCCCCGGCGAGGTGATGGCCCTGCTCGGGCCGTCCGGGTCCGGCAAGACCACCGCGCTGCGGGCGGTCGCCGGGTTCGTACGGCCCGCCTCCGGGCGGGTGTTCCTCGGCGACCGTGACGTGACCGATCTGCCGCCGTACCGGCGGGGGATCGGGATGGTCGTCCAGCAGTACGCGCTCTTCCCGCACCTGCGGGTCGCCGACAACGTCGCCTTCGGCCTCAAGGCCCGCCGGACCCCCAGGGGCGAGATCCGCGAACGGGTCGCCGAGGCACTGGAGATGACCGGGATGGCGGCGTACGGGCGCCGCTATCCGCGGGAGCTGTCCGGCGGGCAGCAGCAACGGGTGGCCATCGCGCGGGCGCTGGCCATCCGGCCCGAGGTACTGCTCCTGGACGAGCCGCTGTCCGCGCTCGACGCGCAGCTGCGGTCCGGGATGCTCGCCGAACTCGCCCGGCTCCACCGCGAGCTGCCGGACGTCTCCATCCTGTACGTCACCCACGACCAGGTCGAGGCGCTGACGCTGGCGGACCGGATCGCGGTGATGGACACGGCGCGGCTGCGGGCCTGCGGGACACCGGCCGAGCTGTACCGGGCGCCCGCCGACGCGTTCACCGCGTCCTTCGTCGGCGGGGCGAACCTGCTGCCGGTGACCGTCGCGGCGGACGGCGTCGACTTCGCCGGAGCCGCGGTGAAGGTGGCCACGGGCGGTGCCGTCGCCGGGGCGCGGGCCACGCTGTGCGTGCGGCCGCATCTGGTCGGGCTGGGCCGGGGGCCCAACCAACTCACCGGTGTCGTCCGGGAGATCCAGTGGCGGGGGGCCACGCACCGGCTCCACGTCGACGTGGACGGGCACGTGGTGATGGCCGATCTGCGGGAGCTGAGGGATCCGCCCGGGTTCGGGGACGCGGTGAGTCTGCATTTCGCGCCGGAGGATGCGGTGTTGCTGCCCGCGGGGGTCGGCCGTGACTGAGGTCGTCTCCCGGGTGCGGGTGATGCGTGGCTGGTCGCGCCGCTCCCCGCGCCCCTTCCGGGGCGCGTTGATCCTGCCGCCTGTTGCGCTGCTCGGTCTGTTCTTCCTCTATCCGCTCGTCCTCGTCGTCCGGCAGTCGCTGCAGCCGGACACCGGGGGGACGTCCTTCCAGGCGTACGCCGACGTCTTCGCCTCCGACTCGTTCCGCACCGCGCTGTGGACGACCGTCTGGATCGCCGTCTCCTCCACCGTCGGGTGCATGGTCCTCGGGTTCGTGCTCGCCCTGATCATCGCCTTCGTCCCCTTCCCCGGCGCGAAGGCCGTCGCCCGCTTCGTCGACGTCTACCTCTCCTTCCCCTCCTTCCTCATCACCCTCGCCCTGCTCTTCATCTACGGCACGACCGGGATCATCGGATCGTTCCAGTTCCTCACCACGCCCTGGGGCGTGCTGCTGGCCGAGGTCACCTACTTCACGCCGTTCGTGATGCGGCCGCTGCTCGCCGCGTTCTCCCAGCTCGACACCGCGCAGCTGGAGGCCGCGTCGAGCCTGGGGGCGCGGGCGCCGCGGATCGTGCGGCAGGTGATCCTCCCCGAGGCGCTGCCCGCGCTGGCCGCCGGCGGGAGCCTGGTGCTCGTGCTGTGCCTCAACGAGTTCGGGATCGTGCTGTTCACCGGCGCCAAGGGGGTCACCACCCTGCCGATGCTCGTCTACAGCAAGGCGATCCTGGAGTCCGACTACCCGGGCGCCTGCGTCGTCGCCGTCGTCAACGTCCTGATCTCCGTGGGCCTCTACGGCCTCTACCGGGTGGTGAGCCGTCGTGCTGGTGCATAGCCGCAAGACCCGATGGGCGGTGTGGGCGCTGTTCCTCGTCCTCTTCCTGCCGCTCTTCGCCCTCCCGCTCCTCGTCGTCCTCGGCGCCTCCTTCGCCACCCACTGGTCCGGCGCCCTGCCGTCCGGGGCGACCCTCGGCAACTTCCGTTCCGCGACCCGCGGCGACGCCCTCCAGGCCCTCACCACCAGCCTCGTCACCGCCGTCACCGCGAGCGTGCTCGCGCTGGCCGTCGGCACCTGGGCCGCGCTCGCCGCCCACGCCCTCGGCAGGCGCGGCAAGGCCCTGGTCGACACCCTGTTCGTGCTGCCGGTCGCCGTGCCCTCGGTGGTGGTCGGACTGTCGCTCCTGGTGGCCTTCTCCCGACCGCCGATGCTGCTCAACGGCACCCGGTGGATCGTGATCCTCGCCCACACCGTGCTGGTGGCCGCCTTCGCCCACCAGTCGGTGTCGGCCGCCGTCACCCGCCTCGACCCGGCCTACGAACAGGCCGCCGCCTCCCTCGGCGCCCGGCCCGCCTACGTGCTCTGGCGGGTCCGGCTGCCGCTCCTGCTGCCCTCCCTGACCGCCGCCGCGGGCCTCTGCTTCGCCCTCTCCATGGGCGAGCTGAGCGCCACGATGATGCTCTATCCGCCCGACTGGACCACGCTTCCCGTCCTGATCTACTCGGCCACCGACCGCGGCGCCCTGTTCGCCGGCTCCGCCCTCGCGGTGGTCCTCATGACGGCGACCCTGATCGCCCTGTTCGCCGTCTCCCGCGTCCGCAACCGAGCTTCGTACCGCTGATCACCGTTCGCTGATCCGAAGTCACCACCGATGCAAGGAGTTCGCCTCGCCATGCCCAGAAACACGCTCAAGATCGCCATAGCCGTCTCCCTCCTCGCCACCCCGCTGCTCTCCGCCTGCGGCGGCTCCTCGGCCGCCGCCGACGAGAAGGTCGTCACCGTCTACAGCGCCGACGGCCTCAAGGGCGAGAACAACGACGGCTGGTACGACAAGGTCTTCGCCGACTTCCAGAAGCAGACCGGCATCAAGGTCAAGTACGTCGAGGGCGGCTCCGGCGAGGTCGTGCAGCGCGCCCTGCGGGAGAAGAGCAACACCCAGGCCGACGTCCTGGTCACCCTCCCGCCCTTCGTCCAGCAGGCCGACAGCAAGGGCCTGCTGCAGAAGTACGAGCCGAAGGACTCGGAGCTGGTCAGCGGCGGCGACAAGGCCGCCGACGGCACCTGGACCTCCGTCGTCAACAACTACTTCGGCTTCGTCTACAACAAGAAGGAGCTGAAGCAGGCCCCGACCACCTGGGAGCAGCTCCTCGACGGCTCGTACAAGAACAAGCTCCAGTACTCCACGCCCGGTGTCGCCGGCGACGGAACCGCCGTCCTGATCAAGGCGATGCACGACTTCAGCGGGCAGCAGCAGGCGCTGGACTACCTGAAGAAGCTCCAGGCCAACAACGTCGGACCGTCCGCCTCCACCGGCAAGCTCGCCCCCAAGGTGGACAAGGGCGAACTGCTGGTCGCCAACGGCGACGTGCAGATGAACTACGCCCAGTCCAAGACCATGCCGAACCTCGGCATCTGGTTCCCGGCCGCCCAGGGCGGCAAGCCCACCACCTTCGCGCTGCCGTACGCGGCCGGCCTGCTCACCGGCGCCCCGCACACCGAGAACGGCAAGAAGCTCCTCGACTTCATGCTCGCGCAGAAGCAGCAGCAGGAGGTCAGTTCGATCGGCGGCGGCTTCAGCGCCCGCACCGACGTCAAGGCCGTCGACGCCAACGCCATCGCGCTGACCAAGCTCATGGACGGCGTCGACGTCTTCTCGCCGGACTGGAACGACGTGGACAAGAACCTCACCTCCTACGTCGAGGCCTGGAAGTCCGCCACCGGCAGCTGAACCCTCCCGCACGACCGTCGACGCCCCTGGAACCACCGGGGGCGTCGGCGTGCCCGCACCGCGCACCTGCCCGCACCCCCCCGCTACGGAGGACCCCGTGTCGTACCGCGTGTCCCGTCGCACCTTCCTCGTCTCCGCCGCCGCGGTCGCCGCCACCGCCGGCCCGCTCGCCGCCGTGGCCCGTGCCGCCGCCCGCACCCCCAAGGTCCTGGTCATCGGCCTCGACGGCTGCCTGCTCAGCCGGATCAAGGACGCCGACGCCCCGAACCTCGACGCCCTGACCGCGGCCGGCCTCACCGCGCCCAGCAGCATCTACGCCGACCCGCTCGCCCCGACCCTGTCCGGCCCCGGCTGGTCCACGATCATCACCGGTGTCTGGCCCGACAAGCACAACGTCAAGGACAACACCCTCAGCGGCAACAAGTTTCCCCAGTACCCGGACTTCCTCACCCGGATCGAGACCGCCAGGCCCGCCCTGTCGACGTACGCCGTCTCCTCCTGGGCACCGATCACCGACACCGTCTTCTCGGCGAAGGTCGACACCCGGGTCTCCACACCGAGCGCCGAGTACGACACCGGGACCGCCTCGCGCGCCGTCGCCGTGCTCAAGAACGGCAACCCGGACGCCGTCTTCGTCCAGCTCGACAACGTCGACCACGCCGGGCACAGCTACGGCGCCGCCTCCCAGCAGTACCTGGACGCCATCCACGGCGTCGACGCCCAGGTGGGTCAGATGGTGGCCGCGCTCACGTCCCGCGCGACCTACGCGAACGAGGACTGGCTGGTCATGGTCACCGCCGACCACGGCCACACCGACCCCGGCGGCCACGGCGGCTCCACCCTCCAGGAACGCCAGACCTTCATGATCGCCACCGGTTCGGCGCTCGCCGCCGGTTCCGTCCGGTACGACGTGAAGATGCCGGACGTCGCCGCCTCCGCCCTCGCCCACCTCGGCGTCGCCATCGACCCGGCCTGGGGCCTGGACGGCCGCCCGGTCCAGCAGCCCACGCCGGACGCCTTCGACGGCCTGCGCGGCCGGCTGCAGTCCCGCGTCGACGAGACCGGCATCGCCGCCTCCGTCCTCGGCTTCACCCACACCCCGCCCGCCGGCTGGTCCGTCGACAACTCCGCGATGGGCACCGGCGGCGTCACAGAGTGGCGCGGCTGGTCCTTCACCACCGACGAGTTCTGGACCCAGGCCCAGCGCGACCAGAACCGCGAGTGCAACGTCCGCGCCCGGGGCGTCTTCGCGGTCGCCGACGGCGACGAGTGGAACGACAAGGCCGTCACCGGCACCTTCGACTCCACGCTGGTCAGCCCGGCCTACCCGGTCACCGGCGGCCGCACCGCCACCCTCACCTACACCACCTTCTACCGGCAGGAGTCCCCGCAGAAGGGCGAGGTCCTCGTCTCCTACGACGGCGCCGCCCCCGTCTCCGTGCGGACCTACACCGCCGACGTGCCCTCCCGCACCGAGACCGTCACCCTCCAGGTCCCCGCCGGCGCCACCACCGCCCGGATCCGCTTCCGCTACACCGGAGGCAACAACTGGTACTGGGTGATCGACGGGGTCGCTCTCACGCAGTCCTGACTAGGCTGGGGGCGTCGGTACGCCGTGGTTCCGGCGCCCCCAGCCCACGCACGCCCCGCACGCCAGGAGACGCACCACATGGCAGACCGCAAGCCCATCGAGTCGTGGCTCACCGACATGGACGGCGTCCTCATCCACGAGGGTGTCCCGATCCCCGGGGCCGACGCCTTCCTGAAGAAGCTGCGGGACTCCGAGCGGCCCTTCCTGGTCCTGACGAACAACTCCATCTACACCGCCCGGGACCTGCACGCGCGGCTGCGCCGGATGGGCCTGGACGTGCCGGTGGACAACATCTGGACCTCGGCCCTGGCCACCGCCCAGTTCCTGGACGACCAGCGGCCCGGCGGCAGCGCCTACGTCATCGGCGAGGCGGGCCTGACCACCGCGCTGCACGACATCGGCTACATCCTCACCGACCACGAGCCCGACTTCGTGATCCTCGGCGAGACCCGCACGTACTCCTTCGAGGCGCTCACCAAGGCCGTGCGCCTGATCAACGGCGGCGCCCGGTTCATCGCCACCAACCCCGACAACGTCGGCCCGTCCGCCGAGGGCGACCTGCCCGCCACCGGGTCGGTCGCCGCCCTGATCACCGCCGCGACCGGCAAGGAGCCGTACTTCGTCGGCAAGCCCAACCCGCTGATGATGCGGGCCGGGCTCAACGCGATCGGCGCCCACTCGGAGACCTCCGCGATGATCGGCGACCGGATGGACACCGACGTCCTCGCGGGCCTGGAGGCCGGCATGCGCACCTTCCTGGTGCTGTCCGGCGTCACCCAGCCGGCCGACGTCGACCGCCACCCGTTCCGGCCCTCCGAGGTCGTGGACTCGATCGCGGACCTCGTCGACCGGATCTGACCAGGTCAGACCCGCCCGTCCCAAACCTGATCTCACCCGTACGGAGCAACAAGGCGCCCCCCGAGGATGCGGGGGCGCCCCGTGCGGGGGAGCCTCCAGATATCTGGAGGTTCACGATGGGCTCATTTCGCCTCACTCTCTGTACCGGACTCCTGGCCTGCGCGGCCGGCCTCTCCCCGACGGCCGCCCGAGCCGCGGACGGCCAGGGAGTCACCGTGACCCCGGCCTCCCCGGCCCCGGGCTCGGTGGTGGCCCTGCGGGTGAGCGGCTGCTCCGGCACGACCGGCGCCGCCGCTTCGACGGCCTTCGTCTCGGACGCCCCCGTCAGCGGCTACGACGGCACCCTGACCGGGCAGAGCCAGGTCCGCTCCACGATCGGCGCCGGCGCCTACGACGTGAAGGTCACCTGCGGCGGCCAGGTCGTCACCGGCACCGTCACCGTCGTGGGACAGGCGGCCCTCGCGCAGCCGGACGGCTCCGGCGCGCTGCAGGCCACGCCGGTCGCGCCCGTGCACGCGGGCGGCGGCGGCACCGCCCCGTTCGCCTCGGTCGAGCCCCGCTCGACCGGTCCCGACACCGCGCAGGCGGTCACCGGTCTCGTTCTCGTCGGGTTCGCCGCGGCCGCAGTCGGGCTGCTGGGCGCCCGGCGGAGGCACGGCTCACGCTGAGGAGACGGCACGACGATGTCCGACGACGACACCGAACGACCCGCCGGTACCGGGCGGCTGCTGACCGGCGTGGCCTGGGCGATCCTGCTGCTCGGGCTCTGGCTGTGGGGCCGCGGGGTGACCGAGGTGCCCGACGGCATGTCCGGCCCCACCACGGGCGACGTGGCCGCGGTAGGCCGCCCCGTCGGCGCCGAACTACCGCCCGCCGCAGAGCCGTTGACTTCGGCGGCACCCGAGCGCATCGACATACCCGACCTGGGCGTGCAGGCTCCCGTGGTCGCCCGCGGCCTGGACGCCAAGGGCGGCATCGACCCGCCGCCCTTCGACCAGCCAGGCGTGGTCGGCTGGTACGGCTCCGGGACCGAACCGGGCGCGGCCGGCACCGCCATACTGGTCGGCCACGTCGACACCGAGACCCGGCCCGCGGTCTTCTACAAGCTCAGCGCCCTGCGCCCCGGCGAGACGATCCGCGTGGTCCGCACCGACGGCACGGTGGCCCGGTTCACCGTGGACGACGTACGGGTCCTGCCGCGCGACCACTTCGACGCCCGACAGGCCTACGGCGCACGCGAGTCGGGCCGTGCCGAACTCCGGCTGATCACCTGCGGCGGCACCTTCGACCGGACCAGCCACAGCTACACGGCGAACGTGGTCGTCTCCGCCTACCTCACCGGAACCAGCACGTGAACCGCGTGTGATCCGCACCGGACGCACCTGGCCCGGTCGGCAGTCCGCTCCCCTGAGACCGCCGGCCGGGCCGGCCCTCGACCGCGCGCGCTCGGGCTGCGGGAGTAACCCGGCGGCTGGCGCGGGAGGCTGGGAAGCACGACGGGGGCCGGGCCACCCGCAAGCGACTCTAGAGGGGAACCGGCGCCCGGGCCTAGGTTCACGCCCGCCCTGCCTCCTCCCCGCGGTCCCCGGCCGGTGACGACTCCCGGCCGAGACCGGGCGAACTCGTGGCGAGTGCGGCGGGTATGTCACGATTGGGGCCTGGTCGGGTACAGCCAGGGGGGAATCGGATGGACGACGGCAGGGGGGCCGGGCCGCCGGCCTGGGCGTGGGCACTGGGAGCGGCGCTGCTGCTCGCCGGCTGTTCCCCGGGCGCCGGCGGCGACGACCGTCCGGGACCCGCGGATCCGGGCGCGGCGATCACCCAGCGGCCCGGCGCGCGCAGACCTGCTTCACCTCCGGATCGTCGCCCTCGTCGAGCAGCCAGACGTGCAGCAGTCCCCGGTGGCGCAGCCGGACCGCGGCCTCCAGGGTCCGGGTGACCATGTCCAGCGGTTCCTTGCCGGGCACGAACGTGGTGACGAACGCGACCCGGGTGCCGGTCTCCGGGACCACCGGGACCGGGTCGCGGGCCACCAGGGTGGCGTGCGCGTTGGACAGCACGTTCAGGCAGCGGAAGAGCTCGATCAGGCCGATCGACACCAGCATCACGACGTCCAGGGCCGGCAGGAAGCCGTGGGCCGGGTGGTCGCGGTGCGTCCAGTGCTCGGGCCGCAGCAGCCAGGCCAGCAGCACCAGCGAGAGCAGCGGGGCGGCGCCCAGCATCAGGGCGGCGCGCAGGCGGTGCGGCTCCTGGGAGAGCAGCGAGCGGTACCGCACCCGGTACGGCGTGCCCGGGGCGGGCTCGGTGAGGGGGCCGGCGAGCCTGCTGTAGTGCTCGTAGTCGTAGCGGGGCGGTGTCCTCCCGTGCCGGTGATGGGCGCCGGTGGTGCCCCGCTGCACCGGTATGCGGAGCTGCGCGGTCCGTGACGGGTCGTACGGATCGGACGGGTCGTGTTCCTGCTCCTGGCGGGCGCCCGTCGGCGTCGACGTCATGAGTCATTCCCCCCACACGCGCGGATCGGCGCGTGTCTGTCGGTCTCACCGCCGCCGGCCGGATCCCCCTCGATCGGGCCGGGGCCGTCCATCAATCCCCCCAAGTGCCGTGAATCGTCGGCACTTTGGGCATCCAGGGTTCTACGGTGCCGAGCATGATCGCAAGAGCGAAACACGGTGTTTACCGGTCATAGGTGTTCATTGTGGAATCTCTGGTGAGGGAGTGGAACGACCGTGTTGGTAATTGACAAAACGGTGCACTTGCTGTCGAAGTAGCCGGGTGCGATCCGTGGGGTCTATGCCAGAAGGCCCTCCGCGATGCGGAGGGCCTTCTGGGTGTCTGTGCGCCGCCAGGGACTCGAACCCCGGACCCGCTGATTAAGAGTCAGCTGCTCTAACCAACTGAGCTAGCGGCGCCTGCTGACAGGAGAACTCTACCCGACGTGCGGCGGTGCTCCGGACCGGCGGCCACCGGAGGGACCCCCGTCCGCCCCCTGCCGTACATCATTCGGACCGTCAGCATGCGCACCGGGACGACAGTTGGGAAAGTGATTAATGTGCACAGTCCCGGACATATCCACCTGAAGTGTGAGGGGAATCGCATGCCGGCCCCCGTATTCGAGGAATTCGACCCCGCGAACGACTGCGAATGCCCCGGATGCGTCCACTGGCGGCGGGTCGGCCCGTACCCGCTGCCCGGACGCTTCGGCGGTCACCCGGCCGCCCGGGGAGTCCTGGTCGTGGCCGCCGCCGCGTCCGCCGCCCTCGCCGCGAGCGCCCCCACGGCCGCCGCCCACAGCACCCCGCCCGCCCCGCACCGCCCCGCCGCCCCCGCGGACGGCGAGCCGGACACCCCGCAGGGTGCGAAATCACCCCTGCACGGCCCCGCAGGCAAACCCGTCCACGGCCCCGTCACCACGCCCCCCATCACCCGTACTGAGATCATCAACCGGGCCAAGACCTGGGTCACCGCCAAGGTGCCCTACAGCATGTCCCTCTACTGGACGGACGGGTACCGGCAGGACTGCTCCGGCTACGTCTCGATGGCCTGGGGGCTGACCGGGAACGAGTGGACGGGCAGCCTCGGCCAGTTCGGCACGAAGATCACCAAGGAGGAGCTGCAACCCGGCGACATCCTGCTCTTCCACAACCCCGACAACCCCGAGAAGGGGTCCCACGTCGTGATCTTCGGCGGCTGGACGGACTACACGCACACCGCCTACACGGCGTACGAGCAGACGCCCCCGAACGCCCGCCGCCAGTCCACGCCGTACGCCTACTGGAGCAACTCGGCCAAGTACGTCCCCTACCGCTACAAGGGCCTGGCCACCGACCCCGGCGCGTCCGGCGCCCAGGCCGGCAAGACGGCGGTGCCCTATCCGGGCGCGGCCTACTTCGGGCCCGGCGCCGACAACAAGTACGTCACCCTGCTCGGCCGGCTGCTGATCACCCGGGGCGCCGGCGCCCACTACAGCAAGGGCCCCGGACCGGTCTGGGGCACCGCGGACCAGCAGGCCACCCGCGCCTTCCAGCTCGCCCAGGGCTGGACCGGCTCGGCCGCCGACGGTCTGCCCGGCCCGCGCACCTGGGAACTCCTCGCCACCGGCAGGGGCCGGAACATCAAGCCCGCCACCACGCCCACGCCCGCCCCCGCCTCGCACGGGGTCCCGGGCTACCCCGGCAAGAACTACTTCCGGCCCGGCGCCGACAACGACTTCGTCACCCGGCTCGGCCGGCGGCTGGTCGAGAAGGGTTTCGGCCGCTTCTACACCGACGGACCGGGACCCGCCTGGGGCGAGGCGGACCGCAGGGCCGTCGAGGCCTTCCAGCGCACCCAGGGCTGGCGCGGCGGCGCGGCCGACGGCTACCCGGGGCCGGAGACCTGGCGCCGGCTGTTCCTGTAACGACCCGAACGATCACGTGACGCATCTGGCGCGGAGGCTGGAGGCAGGCATGAGCACGACGACCGCACACACCCCTGAATCGGACGATCCCCTGGACAGCGGGCCGCCCGCCCGGCCCGTCCCACGGCTGATCCAGAACGAGGCCACCACCGAGATCCCGGTCCACCTGCTGTTCCGCGACGACCCCGACCCGGTGTCGGTGCCGCTGCGGCCCGCCGTGGTCGGCCGCCGGCAGGGCACCGGCGAACAGCCCCGGCTGCGGCGGCCGGCCCCGGCCAAGCCACGGCCGGTCGCCGCCGTCGACCCCGAACTGGTGGAGCGCCCCGCCCGGGTGCTGCCCGGCGCGGCCGGGGTCGCCGCCGGGCTGGCCGGGACGGCCGGCGGGCTCGCCACGTCCTGGTGGGCCGGAGTGCTGCCGCCGCTCGCGGTGCACGCGCTGCGGCTTCCGGCGTACGCGGGCGCGGGGCTGGGCCCCGCGCAGTGGGCCGCGTACGCCGGGGCCGGCGCGCTCGGCCTGTTCGGCTTCGCCGGGCTCGCCCGCGGAGCGACCGGACGGGCCTGGGTGCTGGGCCTGTTCGGCCGCTACCGGGGGACGGTGCGGCGCACCGGCCTGCTCTGGGTCAACCCGCTGCTGCTGCGCCGCCGGGTCGACGTCCGGCTGCGGCACTGGCGCAGCGAGGAGATGCCGGCGGCGGACGGCAGCGGGGTCGCGCTGCGGGTCGTCGTCCTGGTGGTGTGGCGGGTGCGGGACACCGCGCGGGCGGTGCTCGGCCTCGACGACCACGAGACCTACCTGCGGGAGTGCGTGGAGGCGGCACTGGCGCGGGTGCCGGTGGAGGTGCCGGGCCGGACCCGAGGCTCGGTGGAGATGGCCACCGACGCGCTGACCCGGCTGGTCACGCGGGACGCCGCCGGGATCGGCCTGGAGGTGTTCTCCGTGCAGCCGGTACGGGTGGAGTACGCCCCGGAGGTAGCCGCGGCCATGCACCGGCGCCGGATCGCCGCGCTCGACGCCCAGCAGCGGTCCGGGATGCTCGCCTCCGTCGTGGACTCGGTCGAGGACACGGTGACCCGGCTGACCATGCGCGGCCTGGTCGAACTCGACGACTACGAGCGCAAGGTGCTGGTGCGCGACCTCACGGTGGCGTTCTGCTCGGGGCGTTCCGACTCCGCACCCTGACCGGCAGGGAACTGTCGTTGATATGGACACGGTCAACGGATGGCAATAATCTGTGACTTGGTCTAGACCTGCACGGCTCACAGAACCTCCCCCACGTTCTCCAGGAGCGGCAGCATGCGTAAACGGACCAAGATCTCGGCCGTCGTGCTCGGTGTGGCGACCGCCGGAGCCTTCGCGCTCTCCACCGGCGGTGCCAGCGGGCACGGCTACACCGACCTGCCCATCAGCAGGCAGAAGCTCTGCGCCAACGGCACCGTGGCCAACTGCGGCGACATCCAGTGGGAGCCGCAGAGCGTCGAGGGTCCGAAGGGCTTCCCGGCCTCCGGTCCCGCCGACGGCCAGCTCTGCAACGGCGGGGTGAGCCGGTTCGCCCAGCTCAGCTCGCCGACCAAGCCGGGCGGCGGCGCGTGGCCGACGACCAAGGTGACGGGCGGTCAGTCGTACACGTTCCGCTGGCAGTTCACGGCCATGCACGCGACGACCGACTTCAAGTACTACGTCACCAAGGCGGGCTGGAACCAGAACCACGCCCTCGCCCGTTCGGACCTCAACACCACCCCGTTCCTCACCGTCCCCTACAACGGCCAGCGCCCGCCGGCCACCCTCAGCCACAGCGGCACGCTGCCGTCGGGGCTGAGCGGTCACCACGTGATCCTGGCGGTCTGGACGATCGCCGACACGGGCAACGCGTTCTACGCCTGCTCCGACGTCACGTTCTGACCGGCACTGTTCGACGGCTGGGTAACATCCGGCTGGTCTGAGCTTCGCTTGAGGCCCCGCAGCAGCCCCCGGGGGTACGTTCCCGCACACGCCGGTCGGTCGGACCGGTGTTCGGAACCGGGGGGTTGCCATGGGCCTGCTGGAGGCGTTCTTCTACGTCATTCCCGGCCTCTTCGTCGTCGGCGGAGTGTACGGGGTGATCAGGACACTGAAGCGTTCGCGTCGGATCAGCCGGACCTGGCGGCACGGCCGTACGGCCGAGGCGCGCTGCCTGCGCGTGTACACGACCACCAGTGGCGGCGGCGAGGACAGCGCCGTGCGGACCACGCTCCACCAGGTCCTGGAGTTCACCACGGCCGAGGGGCGCACCGTCCGCATCGACGAGACGGACGGCCCGTCGACCGTCGTCGAGGGCGACTTCGTGACCGTGTACTACCTGCCCGAGAGCCCGGAGCTGGCGACGGGGCAGCCGCCCGCGCAGCGCAAGCTGGCCGTGGGCACCGGCTGCCTGGTGCTGTTCCTCCTGGTGTTCGTCGGGTTCGCGGTCGCGTTCATGATCGGGGTGCACTGGGGCTTCTCGGAGACGGGGACGGACACCGGCCCGGACGACTGGCCGTGCGCGTCGTACCAGACCGCGGGCTGTTGAACTGACGGAGCATCAGTTACGCTGCCGCGTCATGGCCTTCGAAGGGCGCACGATCGCTGAGGCGGTGGCCGCGCGGTGGGGTGACCACCGGCCGGGTCTGTGGTTCGAGGAGCAGGTGCTGACGCACCACGAGGTGGCCGCGGGCGCCGCCGCCCGCGCCGCCCTGCTGCGGGACCTGCTGCCCGCCGGTGCCGTGCCGCACGTCGGCGTGCTGCTGGACAACACACCGGAGTTCCCGCTCTGGCTGTCCGCCGCGGCGCTCGCCGGAGCGGCCGTCGCCGGCATCAACCCGACCCGGCGCGGCGCCGAACTCGCGCGGGACATACGGCACACCGAGTGCCCGGTGCTCGTCACCGAGCGGGCCCACCTCCCGCTGCTCGACGGCCTCGACCTGCCCGGCGTGCGCCTCCTGGTCACCGACGACCCGGCGTACGGCACGCTGCTCGCGCCCCATCTCGGCGCCTTCCCGGACGCCTCGCGGGCCGCGCCCGGCGACCGGATCATGCTCTGCTTCACCTCCGGCTCCACCGGCGCCCCCAAGGCCGCCCTCTGCTCCCAGGGCAGGCTCGCGGCGGCCGGCCGGTCGCTCGCCGGACAGTTCGGCGTCGGGCCCGACGACGTGCACTACGTCTGCATGCCGATGTTCCACGGCAACGCCGTGATCGCCGACTGGGCGCCGGCGCTGACGGCGGGCGCCGGGGTGGCGTTGCGGCGGCGGTTCTCGGCGTCGGGTTTCCTGGCCGACGTACGGCGCTACCGGGCGACCTACTTCACCTACGTCGGCCGTGCGGTGCAGTACGTCCTCGCCACCGAGCGGCGCGCCGACGACCGGGACAATCCGCTGCGGCTCGGCTTCGGCACGGAGGCCGGTGCGGTGGACGCGGCCGCCTTCGAGGAACGGTTCGGGGTCCGGCTGGTCGAGGGGTACGGGTCCTCAGAGGGCGGGGCCGCGGTCCAGTGGACGCCGGGGACGCCCCGCGGGGCGGTGGGGCGCGCGGCACCCGGCCTGGCCGTGCTCGACCGGGAGACGGGGGCGGAGTGTCCGGCCGCGGCCTTCGACTCCGGAGGGCGGCTGCTCAACGGGGAGCGGGCGATAGGGGAGCTGGTGAACCGGGCGCCGAACCCGTTCGAGGGGTACTGGCGCAACCCGGAGGCGGAGGCCGAGCGGCGCCGGGGCGGGTGGTTCTGGACCGGTGACCTGTTCTACCGGGACGGCGACGGCTACCTGTACTTCGCGGGGCGCACCGACGACCGGATCCGGGTCGACGGGGAGAACCTGGCCGCCGCGATGATCGAGAACATCGTGGCGCGGTACGCGGGCGCGGACGCCGTCGCCGTGTACGGGGTGCCGGACCCGGTCACCGGCGACCAGGTGATGGCGACCCTGGCCGGACGGTTCGAGCCGCTGGACTTCGCCGAGTTCCTGCTGGCCCAGCCCGACCTGGGCACGAAGATGGCGCCCCGGTTCGTACGGGTGGTGGAGCGGATGCCGGTGACGGCGACCAACAAGATCCAGCGGGCCGCGCTGCGGCGGGAAGGGGTGCGGTGCGCCGACCCCGTGTGGTGGCGGCCGCCGGGGGAGCGGACCTACCGCAGACTGACCGCCGAGGACGCCGAAGGGCCCCTCGTCTCGACGAGGGGCCCTTCGGGGCAGTGCGCCGCCAGGGACTCGAACCCCGGACCCGCTGATTAAGAGTCAGCTGCTCTAACCAACTGAGCTAGCGGCGCATGACTCACGCCGGACCGTTCGATCGGTGTCTCGCGGTCGGCGACGAAGAAAATACTACCTGGTCCGCGGGGGTGCTTCCGACCAGCCTCGGCCGGTCTCAGATGGCCAGCGACAGCAGCACCGGGGCCGCGCCGCGGTTCAGGGCGTCGGCGGCCTGCCGCAGCCGGTGCGCGTGCTCGACCGGCAGGGACAGCGCCAGGCAGCCCACCGCGGAGCCGGCGGTGATCGGCACCGCCGCGCACACCGTGCCGATCGCGTACTCCTGGAGGTCCAGGACCGGCACGGTCGGCGGCTGCGCCGCCAGCCGGGACAGCAGCAGCTTGTCGCTGGTGATGGTGCGCGAGGTGAGGCGGGCCATCTTGTGCCGGGAGAGGTGGTCGCGGCGGCCGTCGTGGTCGAGCTGGGTGAGCAGGCTCTTGCCGATCGCGGTGGCGTGCGCGGAGGAGCGGAAGTCCACCCACTCGTTGACCGCGGGGGTGCCGGGGCCGGCCGCGTACGGGCCGATCCGCACCTCGCCGTCGACGTACCGGCTGAGGTAGACCGCCGCGCCGACCGAGTCGCGCAGCCGGTCCAGGGTCAGCTGGAGCCGCTCGCCGAGGGCGTGCTCCCGGTCGTGCGCGGAGCCGAGGCGGCGCAGGGTCTCGCCGGTGACCCAGGCGCCGTCCCCGGCCTGCTCGACGTAGCCCTCGCGGCGCAGCATGCGCAGCAGCGCGGTCAGCCGCTCGGGGCCGAGCCCGCTGCGGCGTGCCAGCTCGGTGTCGGTGACGCCGTCGGCGTGCCCCGCCACCGTCTCCAGGACCCGCAGTGCGTCCTGGGCGGAGTGGTACGGGGCGGTCGGCTCGTGCTTCAGCGCCACGGTGAATCCCCCTGCGCTCGCTCGGCGATGCTGCTCCGGCAGCACTGCTTGGGCCGTGATCCGGACAGCGGATCCTCTCCACGATAACGGCCACCGGCCCGAAACGGAGGGGGTGTTGGCGAGATTCCGGCCCTCCGAGCTGCGGCGAAGACCGTCCGGCATATGTCAGCGGAATGAGCCGACCGCCGGACCTCGGGTGATCGAGCGTTCACTTCCTGTAACCACGGCCCGGCGCCGGGAATCTTTTACGACGGTTCGTGGTGGCACGCTTACAGCACCGCGCTGAGGAACTCCCGGGTCCGCTCCTGCTCCGGGTCGCTGAAGATCTGCTCCGGCGGACCCGCCTCGATGATCCGGCCCGCGTCGAACATCAGGACCTGGTCGGAGATGTCCCGGGCGAAGTTCATCTCGTGGGTCACGCAGAGCATGGTGATGTCCGTGGTGCGGGCGATGTCCCTGAGCAGGTCCAGGACGCCCGCGACCAGCTCCGGGTCGAGCGCGGAGGTCACCTCGTCCAGGAGCAGCACCTTCGGCCGCATGGCCAGGGCGCGGGCGATCGCCACCCGCTGCTGCTGGCCGCCGGAGAGCCGGGTCGGCCGCTCGTCGGCCTTGTCGGCGAGGCCCACCAGGTCCAGCAGCTCCCGGGCGCGCGCCTCCGCCTCCTCCTTCGGCAGGCCGAGCACGGTCACCGGGGCCTCGGTGAGGTTGCGCAGCACGCTCATGTTCGGGAACAGGTTGAACTGCTGGAAGACCATCCCGATCTGCTTGCGGGCCTCCCGCAGCTCCTTCTCCGACGCCGGGAAGAGCCGCTGCCCGTCGACGGTGATGGTGCCCGAGTCCGGCTTGGTCAGCGTCATCAGCAGTCTGAGGATGGTGGTCTTGCCGGAGCCGGAGGGCCCGATCAGGGTGACGTGCCGGCCGGCCTGCACGCTGAGATCGAGGCCGTCCAGGACGGTGTTGTCCCCGAACCGCTTGGTGACCCCTTCGATGCGGATCAGCTCGCCGGAGGTCGTGTCGGGGGTGTTCGGCTGCTTGCTGGTCTCAACGGACAAGGCGACGCTCCAGGGTGCGCAGAAGAAGGGAGGCGAGGTAGGAGATGACGATGAAGGCCACGCCGATCACCGTCACCGGCTCGGTGAACTGGAAGTGCTGCTGGGAGAAGAGCCGCGCCTGCCCGAGCATCTCCAGGACCGTGATCGACATCAGGATCGGCGTGTCCTTCAGCATCGAGATCACGTAGTTGCCGAGCGGCGGCACGACCCGGCGCAGCGCCTGCGGCAGGATCACCACCGTCCAGGTCCGGCGCGCCGGCAGGTTCAGTGCCGTCGCCGCCTCCCACTGGCCGACGGGCACGGCCTCGATGCCGGCCCGGTAGACCTGCATGGTGTACGTCGAGTAGTGCAGGCCGATCGCGAAGACACCGGTGGTCAGCGCGGAGAACGTCAGGCCCCACTCGGGCAGCACGTAGAACAGGAAGAACAGCTGCACCAGCAGCGGGGTGTTGCGGACGAACTCGGTCACCACGCCCACCGGCCAGCGCACCCACCTCGTCGGCGCGCGCATCAGCAGCGTCCACACCAGCCCCAGCGAGAACGAGATCAGCGAGCCGAGCACCAGCGCCTGCAGGGTGACCAGCAGGCCGTCCCAGAAGTGCGGCATGAACTCGCTGACGGCACTCCAGTCCCACTTCACGCGACACCACCGACCCCGGTCGTCCGCGCGCGCTTTTCCTCGCGCGCGCTGCGTTCACTGCCCGGGTCCTTGCCGATCCCGGCCTTCAGGCGCTTCTCCAGGCCACGCATCAGCCGGGTGATGGCGAACGCGATCACGAAGTAGATCAGCAGCAGATACGTGTAGATGTGCGCGCTCTCCTGCAGCGCGAGGCGCACCAGGTTCCCGCTGAACGCCAGATCGCCCATGCCGGTGATCGACACCAGCGCGGTCCCCTTGAGGAGTTCGACCAGCAGGTTGCAGAAGGAGGGGATCATCTCCGGCACCGCCTGCGGCAGCAGGATCAGCCGCAGTCGCTGCCAGGGCGTGAAGCTGAGGGCGATCCCGCCCTCCTGCTGCGCCGGGTCGACCGCGTTCAGCGCGCCGCGCACGATCTCCGAGCCATAGGCGCCGTAGGTCAGTCCGAGCGCGAGGGTGCCCGCCCACAGCGGTACCAGCTGCCAGCCGAAGGCCACCGGCAGCACGAAGAACACCCAGAAGATCATCACGAGTGCCGAGGTGCCGCGGAACACCTCGGTGTAGAGGCCGGCGAGGAACCGCACGATCCAGAGCCGGCTGGTCCGTGCCACGCCCACCACGAAGGCCACGGCCGTCATCAGCAGCCCGCTGAGCACCAGGAGCTGGACGGTGGTCCAGACACCCTTGAGGACGAGGTCCCAGAGTCCCGAGGTCATCCGTTCTTCCCTCCCCCGCACAGCTGCTCGGCCGTCAGGTCGGTCATCTCGGCCTCGGTGAAGCCGAACGGCCTGAGGATCCGGAGGAGTTCGCCGCTCTTCTTGAGCTTGCGCAGTTCCACGTTGAAGGCGTCCCGCAGCTTCGTCTCGGCCGACCGGAACGCGAAGGCGCCGCCGTCGACGTGGGGTTTGCCGTCGACCAGCGGCGCGAAGGCCTTGGTGGCCTCGGCCTTGGCGGACTTCTTGACCACCTCGCGGGTGGTGAGCGCGGTTCCGGCGAAGACGTCCACGCGCCCGGCCTCCACCGCGTTCAGCCCGGCGACCTGGTCCGGCACGATCAGGATGTCGCTCTCCTTGTACCCGGCCTCGACCGCGTACTGGATCTCCGCGTACCCGGTGCCGGTGGCGAACTTCGCCTTCTTCGCGACGACGTCCTTGTAGTTGTGCAGACCCTTGGGGTTGCCCTTGCGCACGATGAACGAGTCGAGCATCTGGTAGTCGGGATCGGCGAAGATCACCTGCTCGCAGCGCTCGGGGTTCACGTACATCCCGGCTGCCACCACGTCGAACTGCTGCGAGTTCAGGCCCGGTATGAGCGAGCCGAACTCGGTCGGCACCGGCTGCACCCTGTCGACCCCGAGCCGCTTGAAGACCGCCTTCGCCAGCTCCGGTGCCTCACCGGTGAGTTCGCCGTTCCTGTCGATGAATCCGAAGGGGATCTCACCGGCTATGCCGAGCCGTACGACACCCTGGGCGCGCAGCCGCTCCAGCAGGTCACCGCCGCCGGAGCCGGTCGTGGCGGCCACCCGGGTGCAGCCGGCGGCGGCGAGTGCGCCGAGTGCGGCGGCACCCGCGAGCACTGCCCTCCTGGTTTGTCTGGATTCATACCCAGATGTGTCTGTATCGTTCGTAAGTGGTGGAGCCATGGCGGCGCGGCTACCCGAGGCCATTCGAGTTATGCATGATGGACGGCATGGCCGATCGATTCATCGAAGTCTCGCTGGTCACCCGCGGGGTCGGTGCCACGGCCCGGCTGCTGGACGACCGGGCCCCGGTGACCTGCGCCGCCGTCTGGGACGCGCTGCCGCTCGCCGGTGACGTGTACCACGCGAAGTACGCCCGCAACGAGATCTACGCCTTGTTCCCGCCATTCGCGGCGACCGAACCGCCCCTGGAGAACCCGACCGTCACCCCCGTCCCCGGCGACCTCTGCTACTTCTCCTTCGCCGGAGCGGAGTTGGGCACGAAGGCCTACGGCTACGACCGCGAGGTCCGCGCCGGATCCACCGTCGTCGACCTGGCCCTCTTCTACGAACGCAACAACCTGCTGCTCAACGGCGATGTGGGCTGGGTGCCCGGGATCGTGTGGGGCGAGGTGGTGACCGGACTGCCGGAACTCGCCGAGGCCTGCAACGACCTGTGGCGGACGGGAGCGGCGGGGGAGACCCTGGCCTTCCGCAGGGCGTGAGGCGCCCGGCGCCGGGCGCCGCCTGACACGCGCCGGTCCGTCAGGCCGCCACGGCGCGGTCCGGCGGTACCGAGGCCAGGCCCGCCTCGTACAGCGCGTGGGCCGCCCGCAGCACCAGATCGTCCCGGTGGCGGGCGGCCACCAGCTGCAGCCCCACCGGCAGCCCGTCCCCGTCCACGCCCACCGGGACGGTCGCGGCCGGCTGCTGGGTCAGGTTGAAGGGGTACGTGAACGGCGTCCACCCCGTCCAGCGCCGCAGCCCGGAGCCCTCCGGGACCTCCGCGCCCGCCTCGAACGCCGTGACCGGCAGCGTCGGCGTCACCAGCAGGTCGTACCGCTCGTGGAAGAGACCCATCCGGCGGCCCAGGTCCATCCGGGCGTCCACCGCCGCCAGATACTCCAGCGCGCTCAGCCGGGCCCCCTGCCCGCAGATCTCCCGCAGCCCAGGGTCCAGCAGCTTCCGCTGCTCCGGGGAGAGACGCTGGACCACCCGGGCCGCCCCGGCGAACCACAGGGCGTGGAAGGCCTCCACCGGATCGCTGAAGTCCGGGTCGGTCTCCTCGACGTACGCGCCCAGCCCGGCCAGCCCCGCCACCGCCCGCCGCACCGCCGCCGCGACCTGCGGACGGACCGCCACCTGACCGCCCAGCGCCGGCGAGAACGCCACCCGCAGTCCGCGCACGCCCCCGTCCAGCCCCGCCGCGAACGAACCCGGCGCCGGCGCCGACGCCGACCAGTCCCGGGCGTCCGGCGCGCCGATGACGTCCAGCAGCAGGGCCGCGTCGGCCGCGTCCCGGGTCATCGGCCCCACGTGCGACAGCGTGCCGAAGGCGCTCGCCGGGTAGAGCGGCACCCGGCCGTACGTCGGCTTCAGGGCGAAGATCCCGCAGAAGGCCGCCGGGATGCGCAGGCTGCCGCCGCCGTCCGTGCCCAGCGACAGCGGCCCGGCACCCAGGGCGACGGCCGCCGCGCTGCCCCCGCTCGAACCGCCTGCGGTGCGCGAGGGGTCGTACGGGTTGCGGGTGATCCCGGTCAGCGGGGAATCGGTCACGCCCTTCCAGCCGAACTCGGGCGTGGTCGTCTTGCCGACGAACACCGCGCCGTGCTCCCGGAGCCGGGCGACCGACGGCGCGTCCTCGTCCCAACTCCCCTCCGGGGAAATGGTCCTGGAGCCGCGCAAGGTCGGGTGGCCGCGCATCGGCAGGATGTCCTTGACCGTCACCGGGACCCCGTCGAGCAGGCCCTTCGGCTCGCCCCGCCGCCACCGCCGCTCCGACTCGGCCGCCTGGGCCAGCGCCTCCTCCTCGGTGAGCCGGACGAAGGCGTTGACCTCCGGCTGGATCCGGGCCGCCCGGTCCAGGGCCGCCCGCGCGGCCTCCTGCGGGCCGAACTCGCCGGTGCGGAAGCCGTCGAGGAGTTGCCGGGCGGTGAGGTCGGTGAGCTGCATGAGGGGCATCCTCCCGAGGGTCAGTGACCGGGCACGTAACCGCGCTTCTTGTCGACCACGTTCACCAGAGACCTGCCCGCCGCCCACCGCTCGTACAACTCCACGAACTGAACTCCCAGTTCGTCCCGCCAGCCGACCGTGTCCCCGCTCATGTGCGGCGAGACGAGGAGGCCGGGCACCCGCCACAACGGGCTGTCGGCGGGCAGCGGTTCGGTGGCGAAGACGTCCAGGGCCGCTGCGGCGATCCACCGCCGGGCCAGCGCCGTCACGAGCGCGTCCTCGTCGACCAGTTGGCCCCGGCCGACGTTGATGAAGGAGGCGGAGGGCTGCATCACGCCGAAGCGGTGCGCGTCGAACATGCGGTACGTCTGCTCGGTCAGCGGCGCGGCCGCGATCACCCAGTCCGCACGGGACATCAGCCGGTCCAGATCGCCGGGACCGTGGATGCCGGTGCGCGGGACGCGGCCCACCAGCGCGGTGGTGACACCGAGCGCCTTGAGGGTGCGGACGACGGCCCGGCCGATCGGCCCCGAGCCCACCACGCACGCGCGCGTGCCGGCCACCCGGCGCGCCTCGCGGTGCCGCCAGGTCCGCTCCCGCTGGTGGCCGAGGGTTCCCGGCAGGTCCTTGGCGAGCGCGAGGACCAGCGCGGCCACGTACTCGGCGATGGGCTGGTCGAAGATTCCGCGCGCGTTCGTCACGACCGTGTCGGACGCGGCGAGTTCGGGGCACATCAGGTGGTCGACGCCCGCGCTCGCCGTGTGCACCCAGCGCGGCCGCGGCCCCTCGCCCGGCCAGGCCTCGCGGACGGCGTGCGAGGTGAAGTCCCAGACGAGCAGGGCGTCGGCCGCGGGCAGCCGGGCCGCCAGGCCCGCCGCGTCCGTGTGCACGATCCGGGCGCGGCCGGTGAGCCTGCCGAGCCGCGGGGGCGGGTCGGCGTCGAGGACCAGCACGGTGGGGACGGGCGGCGTCATTCGGGGCGGTCTCCCGGCGTCCGGCAGCGTCTGACATGGGCGGATCGAGCGTCTGAGATGTGCGGATTGACCACGCTCGCACCCGAACCTACCTTCGTCAACACGGGCGTGACCATCGACCGTTGCCCCTCGACTTCCAGTGAGGCCGGTGACTTCCCATGGACGTCTCCTTTCTGGGCGGACCCCGTCCCCAGCGCGGTGTCGGCGTCGTGGCGCCGTTCGACTTCGCGCTCGACCGTGAGCTGTGGCGCTGGGTGCCCGACGACGTCTCCCTGCACCTGACCCGGACGCCGTTCGTACCGGTCGAGGTCGGCCTCGACCTGGCCCGGCTGGTCAGCGAGCACGAGACGCTCGGCGAGGCGGTGCGCGCGCTGACCGCCGTCGCCCCCGAGGTGGTCGCCTACGCCTGCACCTCCGGCAGCTTCGTCGGCGGGATCGCCGGGGAGCGCGCGATGTGCGAGGCGATGACCCGCTCCGGCGCCGTGCCCGCGCTCACCACCTCCGGCGCGCTGCTGGACGCGCTGACCGAGCTGGGCGTACGACGGCTCGCACTGGTCACGCCGTACACCGTGTCGGTCACGCGGGTCCTGGAGGAGTACGTCTCCGAGGCGGGCGTCCAGGTCGCCGGCTGCGCGTTCATGGGGCTGACCCGGCACATCTGGCGGGTGCCGTACCGGGACGTGGTCGCCATGGCCCGGCGCGCGGTGCGACCCGGAGCCGCCGACGCCCTGTTCATCTCCTGCACCAACCTGCCCACCTACGACGTCATCCCCCAGCTGGAGGCCGAGCTGCGGCTGCCCGTCCTGTCGGCCAACCAGGTCACGATGTGGGCGGCGCTGCGCAGGCTGGGTACCCGAGCCGTTGGGCCCTATCAGACGCTGATCCGTCATCCCGACGGATCCGCGCCGCGGGAGTGGCCCGTACTGCCGGAAGAACAGCAGGAAGGGTGGACATGACAGCGCTCGGAATCCTCTATCCGGGACACTCCGCGGAGGACGACTATCCGCGCATCGAGCAGCTCCTCGGCAGCGACATCCGGCTGGACGTCGTCCACACCGACATCGGCGAGGACGCGCACCGGGAGGACGCGCTGCGGGAGATGGGATCGGCGATCCGGCTGGCGGCCGGGGTGGACGAACTGCGGCTCGCGGGCGCCGACGCGGTGCTGTGGGCGTGCACCAGCGGCAGCTTCGTGTACGGATGGGAGGGCGCCCACCAGCAGATCCGCGACCTCGCCCGGACGGCCGGGCTGCCGGCGTCGTCCACGTCCTTCGCGTTCGTGCACGCGGCACGGGAGCTCGGGGTGCGGCGGGTGGCGGTCGGCGCGACCTACCCGGAGGACGTGACCCGGCTCTTCGCGGACTTCCTGCGGGCCGGCGGCCTGGAGGTCACCGCGGTCCGCTCGTCGGGGATCGTCACCGCCGCGGAGGTGGGCACGTGGGGCGAGGAGGACGTGCTCACCCTGGCCAGGACCGCCGACGACACCGGCGCCGAGGCCGTCCTCCTCCCGGACACCGCCCTGCACACGGCGGCCCACCTGCCGCTCCTGGAGAAGACGCTGTCCAAGCCGGTGCTCACGGCGAACCAGGTGACCGTCTGGGAGGGCCTGCGGCTGGCCGACCGCCGGGTGAACGAACCGGCGCTCGGCGCCCTCTTCACCCGCCAGCCGATCGTCCAGGCCTGACCGGCCCGCGGGGTGCGCCCGGTCCCGTCCGCGGGACCGGGAATAACCGGAGCCATCCTCCTGTTATGGCCCTCCGTACAGATCGGTCGTAACAGGAGGCTCTCACCGTGTCGGCAGACGAGATCCGGGGCACCACGCACGGGACGGCCCCCGTCCCCCTCTCCGTACTGGACCTGGTGACCGTCGGCACCGGCAGTACCGCCACCGACGCGCTGCGCACCGGCGTACGGCTGGCGCGGCTCGCCGAGGCGCGCGGCTTCCACCGGTACTGGGTCGCCGAGCACCACTCCATGCCCGGGGTGGCCTCCTCCTCGCCCGCCGTGATCCTCGCCCACCTCGCCGCGCACACGGAACGCATCCGGCTGGGCTCGGGCGGTGTCATGCTGCCCAACCACGCGCCGCTCGTCATCGCCGAGCAGTTCGGCACGCTGGAGGCGATGGCCCCGGGCCGCGTCGACCTCGGCCTCGGCCGGGCGCCGGGCACGGACGGGGCGACCGCGGCCGCGCTGCGCCGCACCCCGACCCTCAACGAGGGCGCCGACGACTTCCCGCAGCAGCTCGCCGAACTCACCCGCTTCCTCGACGACGACTTCCCCGACGGCCACCCCTACCGCCGGATCCACGCCATCCCCGGGCCCGTGCAGAGCACCAGCCCCGGCGGCGTGCAGTCCCCGCACCGGCCGGTCGTCTGGCTGCTCGGCTCCTCCGGCTTCAGCGCCCGGCTCGCCGGCATGCTCGGACTGCCGTTCGCCTTCGCGCACCACTTCTCCGCGCAGAACACCGTCCCGGCCCTGGACCTGTACCGCGAGTCCTTCCGGCCGTCCGCCGTCCTCGACGAGCCCTACGCCCTGATCGGCGTCTCCGCGCTCGCCGTGGACGAGGAGCGCGAGGCCCGGCGCCAGGTGCGGGCCGGCGCGGTGAACATGCTGCGGCTGCGCACCGGACGCCCCGGTCTGTTCCCGGACCCGGACGACGTCGAGAACCACACGTTCTCCCCGATGGAGGAGGAGTTCGTGCAGTCCTGGACCGCCAACATCGTGCACGGCACGGCCGACGAGGTGCGCGCGGGTCTCGACGACCTGCACAAGCGCACCGGCGCCGACGAGCTGATGCTCACCACGCACGCCCACCGCGGCGAGCTGCGGCTGCGCTCCTACGAACTGATCGCCGACGCCTACGGCTTGCCGGCCGGGGTCTCCGCGTAGGTCCGGCCGTCCAGCAGTTCGGAGATGCGGTCCGGTGCCACCGGCCGGGAGTACAGCCACCCCTGGCCGGTGTCGCAGCCGATGTGCCGCAGCCGGGAGGCCTGCGCCGAGGTCTCCACGCACTCGGCGGTGACGGTGAGGCCGAGCCGGTGGGCCAGCTGGATCATCGCCTCCACCACGACCTCGTCGGCGGGGTTCGGACGGTCGCCCGGGTCGTCGTACTGGAAGCCCCGGACGAAGGAGCCGTCGAGCTTGAGGACCGACACCGGCAGCCGGCTGAGGTAGGCGAGGTTGGAGTAGCCGGTGCCGAAGTCGTCGATGGCGATGCGGACGCCCATGTCGCTGAGGGCCTGGAGGGCCTGCAGCGGCCGGCCGGCCGAGCCCATCACCGCCGACTCCGTCAGCTCCAGCTGGAGCAGGTGCGGCGCCAGGCCGGTCTCGGCGAGGGTCTCCGCCACGTCGGCGACCAGGTCGGAGTCCCAGACCTGGCGCACGGCCACGTTGACGCTCACGAAGATCGGCGGTTCGCCGGGGTGGTCCAGCTGCCAGCGGCGGGCCTGGCGGCAGGCGGTGGTCAGGGCCCAGCGGCCGAGCGGGACGATCGAGCCGTCCTCCTCCGCCAGTCCGATGAACCGATTCGGCGTCAGCGTGCCGAACTGCGGGTGGTTCCACCGGACCAGCGCCTCGACCCCGCTCAGCCGTCCGTCCTCCATGCCCACCAGCGGCTGGTACTCGAGCACGAACTCGCCGCGCTCGATCGCCGGGCGCAGGGTGGAGGACAGGGCCTGCCGGGTGACCAGGTGGGCGTTGCGCTCCGGATCGAAGAGCGTCCAGCGTGACTTGCCGTCGGCCTTCGCCCAGTAGAGGGTCGTGTCGGCGGCCTGCATCAGGCCGGTGGCCGTGGTCCCGGCCGCGTGGCGCTCCACGACCCCGATGGAGGCCGACAGGGAGAGCCGCTGGCCGGCCAGGTCGAACGGCGCCTGCAGGGCCGCCAGCGCCGACTCGGCCAGATCGGCCAGCTGCTCGGTGCCCGTCGAGTCCTCGACCAGCAGGGCGAACTCGTCGCCGCCGAGCCGGGCCACCAGCGGCACCCCGGTCCGTGCGAAGCCCGCGTCGTCGGCGATCCGGGTCAGCCGTTCGGCGACGGCGGCCAGCAGCCGGTCGCCCACCCGGTGGCCGAGGGTGTCGTTGACCGCCTTGAAACCGTCAAGGTCCAGATAGCACAGGCCGATTCGGCCGGTACCGCTCTGTTCGTAGGACTCCGTCTCCAGCGCGGCCGAGAGCCGTTCGAAGAAGAGCGTCCGGTTGGGCAGCCGGGTCACCGGGTCGTGCATCTGCAAGTGCCGCAGCCGGGCCTGGAGTTCACGGCGGGCACTGATGTCGGAGACCGACAGCAGCACGCCCGGGGTGTCCTTCGCCAGCGGGGAGACGGTGACCTGGACCCAGAGCGAGTGCCCGTCGGGGTGCTTGATGCGCCGGGCGCAGCGCAGCCGGGCCTGGCGGCCGCGCAGGACCTCGCGGTAGGCGTGCCAGGTGCGGGCGTCGGAGGCCAGGTCCAGGAGATCGGCGGCGATCCGCCCGGTCAGACCGGCCGGGTCGGCGCCGATCAGCGAGCCGAACGCCGCGTTGGCGGTGCTGACCAGGCCGTCGCGGCCGACGACGGCCATGGGCAGCGCGGCGGACGTGAAGACGTGCTCGTACGTCTTCGGATCCGGCGTCCCGTCGGTCGTCGCTGGCGTCGTGGTGATCTCTGTTGTCTCGTCTGGCTTCGGGTCGGTCGCCTCGTCGTACGACTTCCGACAGATGTTGTCACTGTCTGTGACGGCGGACCGGTCGAGGTCTGCCGCGGGCGTCGGCCCTTCGGACGTTCCGCTCACCGCTCGCTCCCGCAGTGCACTCGATCTCTGTCCGTGCAGGAAAGTGTGCCGATCATAGAGGCTGGCCCGAGGGCCTTCCAGCCACAGTCCAGTGTCCACGATGAAGCACCGGTTCTGACAGATCGTTTCTGCCCGCACCTGGACGGGTTCTTGAGTCGTCTGGTCACTTGTGACGTTCCGTGAGTTTCCCGGGGTGTCGGCCGTTCGGGTTCCTCACCCTTCTGGGGCAGATAAACAGGTCATAAGATGACAAATGCACACAGGCTGGGTGGCGGTGTCCCGCGAACCGCCCCGGAGGTCCTTCCGTGCCGCGTCTCCTGCTGCGCAGCACCGCCGCCGTGTTCACCACGATGTCGGCGCTCGTCGCAACGACCATCCTCACCGGACCGTCGGCCGCCGAGCCGTTCTCCACGGCTCCCTGTGCCCTGCACCGGACCGACGCCCATCACTCCGAGGGCGTCGACACCTGGAACGCGGACTACACCCGCCCCACCCGGCCGCTCTCCGCCGTGATGGTCTTCCTCTCCTTCCCGGACGGGGTCCCGCGCACCACCCCCGCCGAGCTGGCCGCCGATCACTTCCCGGCGACCAGCCGCTACTTCGAGCAGGCCTCCTACGGGAAGTTCACCATCCGGCCGCACCCGCTGACGCACTGGCTGCGGATGCCCCGGCCCTCGGTCGCCTACGGCATGAAGCGCGACTGGAGCCTCGCGCTGCGGGCCGCCTACCTGCGGGACGCGTTCGCCGCGGCCGATCCCGAGGTCGACTTCTCGCACTACGACGTCGTGTACTTCGTCGCCGACCCGGACGCGCCGGGCGTCGACTCCGACGCCACGAAGGTCGTCAACATGGACGCCCCGGTGCACGTCGACGGCACGGACGTACGCCGGGTCGTCACCGTCTTCGAGAAGCATCCGCCGGACCGGCTGGTTCTCGCCCATGAGACCGGGCACGTCTTCGACCTCCCGGACCTCTACCACCGCCCGGTGGACGGCAAGGGCGACTGGGACACCTATGTGGGTGACTGGGATCTGATGGGCAGCCAGTTCGGGCTGTCCCCGGACCTCTTCGCCTGGCACAAGTGGAAGCTGGGCTGGCTGGATCCGCGCCAGGTGGTGTGCGTACGGGGGACCGGCGCGAGCCGGCTGACCCTGGAGACGCTGTCCGCCGGGCCGGGGGCGGCGGACAGCGGCGCCGCGGGCGCGCCCGCCTTCGGGCTCGGCGGCGGCACCAAGCTGGCGGTGGTGCGCACCGGGCCCGACACCGTGCTGGCCTTCGAGGCGCGCGGCACGTCCGGCAACGACAGCGCGGGCTGCCGGGAGGGCGTCCTCGTCTACCGGGTCCGCGACGAGACGGCCTCCGGCGGTGGCCCGATCGAGGTGATCGACGCCCATCCGCGCACCGAGGCCTGCTGGGAGAACTCCGTCTACCCGCCGCTGGCCGACGCCCCGGTCGCCCTCGGCGAGAGCTTCACGGTCCCGGGGGACGGCGTGAAGGTCGAGGTGGAGGGGCGGACGGCGTCCGGCGCGTGGAACGTGAAGATCACGCCGGGAGAGCTGGGCTGATCCCCGGGCGCCGGGGGACGGGGGCCGCACGCGCGAGAGGCCAAGCTCACAGGAGCTTGGCCTCTCGTCTTCTTCGCGTGCGCCGCCAGGGACTCGAACCCCGGACCCGCTGATTAAGAGTCAGCTGCTCTAACCAACTGAGCTAGCGGCGCCTGCTGACGTCGTAGACCTTAGCATCCTGATCGGCGGGAGGAAAAATCGATATCCGCACGGCCGAGCGGGCCGCCCGTACCGCGGCCCAGAGGAGAATCTCCGGCCCGGGAAGCCAGGGGTGCCGGGTGTCCGGGGCGACCAGCCAGCGCGTGTCGGCCGGGGACGGGCCGCCGCGCAGGGCCGGCACGGTCACCGCGTCGCCGGTGCCGTGGCACAGCAGCGGCGGGACGGCCTGGCCGCGGCCGCCCCACTCCTCCCAGTCCAGCAGCGACGGCAGCCGGGCGGCGGTGCCGGGCGCGGCGAACAGGAGCATCCGGCCCCGGCGCACCGCGACCGGCCCGGAGCCCGGCCCCTCGTCCCACAGCCGGTCCAGCATGCGGCGGCCGAACACCGCCGGGGTGTTCACCACGTCGAACACCGCGCCGCAGGGCAGCACGACCGGGGCGTCCGGCCGCTCCTCCCAGAGGGCGAGCGTGCTCCGCGGATACGTTCCTGCCGAGGCGAGCCAGGCGGCTCCGTCGGAGGTGACCCCGGCGGCGTCGGAGTGGTCGCCGGGGGCCTGCGGGGGCGTCTCGTACGGTGTGCGGCTCATGAGGAATTGATACCGACCGTGAGCCGCCGCTCGCGGTGAGTTGTGGAAAACCGGGACGCCCGACGAGGGAGCGGGTATCTTGCCCGCCTGGCACCCGCCTGGCATATGCCGACGCTCTAGACGGGCTCCGCCGGTTCCGCGTCCTCGCTGCCCTTGAGCAGGTCCCGGCCGAACTCGACCATCTTCTTCGCGTAGTCCTCGGTCCACTCGGCCCGTGCGGCGATGTCGGCCGCGGTCAGCCGGTCGAAGCGGCGCGGGTCGGCGAGCTGCGCGGCGGCCATGGCCTGGAACTCCACCGCCCGGTCGGTGGCTCCCCGGAACGCCTGGGTCAGCTCGGTCGCACGCGCCAGCAGCGCCCCGGGGTCGTCCATCGACTCCAGGCCGAAGAAGTGCTCCGGGTCGGCGACCGCCGCCACCGGCTCGAAGAGCAGGTGCGCGGGGCGTAGCCGCGGTTCGTTCCGACGCGGCGTGGGCTCCGCCATGTCTGGTCCTCCTCGTACGGTTCGGTGCCTGCGGCTCGATGGCCACCGTCCATTCTCTCGCGCCCGCGCAAGCCCACCCCGAGGCCGCCGTCTCACTCTCCGCTCACGACCCCGGCGCCCGCCGGGTTCAGGGGCGCCAGGTGACGCGGTGTTCGGCGAGGTGGGCCAGTACCGCGTGGTTCGCCTCCCAGCCGTCCGGGCTGTGTTCTTCGGCCGCCTGCGGCGGCGTGCCGGACTCCGTCCGGCGGGTGGGGGTGGGCGCCCGCCGGGTTCAGGGGCGCCAGGTGACGCGGTGTTCGGCGAGGTGGGCCAGTACCGCGTGGTTCGCCTCCCAGCCGTCCGGGAACTTCACCAGCGTTCCCAGCTGGACGGGTTCGGTCGAGGGGTAGTCGTCCAGGAGGTCGGTCACGCCGGCGCGGCAGACCACGATGCAGGCCTGGCGGTGCCGGGAGGCCAGGACGCACAGGCGGCCGGTCTCCAGGTGGAAGGCGGTGGCGTCGGGGCGGCCGGACAGCGGGTGCAGGACGACCGTCACGTCGTACTCGCGGCCCTGGAGACGATTCGCCGTGTCCACGGTGACGTCCGTCACGCCCAGCTCGGCGAGGGCCGCGCGGACCGCCGACGCCTGGTCCCGGTGGGCCGTGCCGACCGCGATCCGCTCGGCGGTGAGCGGGGACGGATCGGGCGAGCGCTCGGACAGCGCCGCACCGCCCCGGTCCAGGAGCCGTCGTACCACCGCGGCCACCGCCCGGACCGCCTCCGGATCGGTGCGCGGGGTGTGCCGGGCGGGCAGCTCCAGCAGGCCCCAGCCGGACTCCGCCGCCTCGTCGATCACCCGGTCGGGTCCCGAGCCGTCGCCGGGCACGGCGAAGGACAGCCGCCGGTCGCCGTGGCCGGTGCCGCTGCGGAACGGGGTGTACGGGTAGAACGCGCCGGAGACCAGCGGCGCCGCGGACGCCGGGAGCCGCCAGGAGACGGGGAGGCGGTGCTGCGGCAGGTCCGGGTTGTGGGCGAGGAGGGTGGAGACCGCCGAGGCCGAGGGGTCGTACGACAGGCCCGCCCACTGCTCGCTGCCCACCGTCGCGAACGGGTCCAGCTGGCCCGGGTCGCCCACGAACAGCGCCCGCTCGAACAGCCCGGCCACGGCCAGCAGCGAGTCCGAACGCATCTGGTACGCCTCGTCGACGATCGCGTGCCGCCAGGGCTCGTCCACCGTGACGTGCGCCCACTTCGCCGCGGTGGACAGCACCACCGGCGCCTCGCGCAGGTCGGCCGCCTTCGCGGACTTGCGGACGTTGGGCAGGTCGTCCAGCGCCTTGTCGTACGGGTCGGCGTCGCTGCTGTGCAGCCGGCCGACGGGCAGCTCCGGGTTCTTCTCGGCGAGCCTGAGGACCAGGTCGTCGACCTGCGCGTTGGTCTGCGCGACCACCATCAGCGGGCGGCCCGCGGCGGCCAGCTCCAGGGCGGCGCGAACCACCAGCGTGGACTTGCCCGCACCGGGCGGGGAGTCCACCACCACACCGCGGTCGGTGCCGTGCAGGGTGTCGTGGAGGATCGCGTCGGTGGCGCGCCCGGCGGCGGCACCCGGGTCGAAGCCGGCGTCGACGGTCACAGCACGTCCTCCTCGGTCACCGTGTCGGCCCTCTCCGCCGCGGCCTCGCCGGGCGGCCCGCCGTGGGTCCACGGGGTCGCCTCCGGGTCGGGCAGCTTCGCCCCGCCGCGCTGCTCGTGTTCGAACAGGGTCCAGACGAGCCGGTCGCCCTTCTCCGGCACCGACCCCTCCTCCGGTTCCTTGCCCCGGCCCATCTTGTCCAGGACCCGGAGCACCAGGACCCCCTCCGCCTCGTACCCGGCGAACTCCATGGACTGCGGCCTGCCGTCCAGCGACCGGTACGCCTTGGCACGCTCCCCGAGGTGCGGCCGGTCCTCCGTGCGCACGGTCACCAGCGGGCGCGGGCTGGGCCGCTTGCCCTCGCTGTACGCCATGACGACGTCGAGGACCTCGCCCGCGAACGCCTCCCCGGACAGCCGCCGGCCCGCCATCACCAGCGGGTCGTCCAGCGCCTCCTGGGCGTCCAGACGGGCCTGCTCGCGCTCCCGGCCGGCCAGCTTGTTGGCGGCGGTGACCGCGTCGTCACGGCGGGGCTGCGGCGGCTCGCCGGCCAGCACCCGGTCCCGGTGGCCGGTGAACGACCAGCGGTCGCGGGTCCACCGCTCCTCGACCCGGGCACCCTCCGGCAGCCCGCGCAGCAGGTCCAGGCCCTGCCAGACCGCGTCCCAGGCGGGCCGGGTCCGGCTCGCGACCAGGTCGCGGATCTCCCGCTCGGCGGCGGTGAGGACCGCGAGCCGTGCGTCGGCCTGCAGGCCGTCCTCGGCGCCCGCCAGGGCGGTACGCGCGCGGTCGTACCGCTCGAAGGCGGGAGCCAGCAGCTTGTTGTCGAACGCCGGGTCGGTGGCCGGGCCGGCCGGCGGGCACAGCAGCTGCCCGTCGCCGTCCCGGGCGAGTTCGGCCACCCGTGCGGCCGCCGCGCCCGTGCTCCCCTCGGGAGGCGCGATCCAGGCCAGCAGCGCGCCCAGGTGCTGGTCCTCGACGCCGGACTGCCCGGTCGCCCAGTGCCGGGAGAGCAGGTCCGTCATGGCGAGCAGGAGCGAGGAGCCGGGGACGCGGGCGCGCTCGCCGAAGTGGGTCAGCCAGCGGCCGAGCAGCGGGACCCGCGGCGGGGCCGGGTAGGGCGTCTCCGGGTCCTGCTCCGCCGTACGACGGAACCGCATCGACCGCCCGAGCAGCCGTACGTAGTCGATGCCCGCGCGGCCCGGGACGATCAACTGCGGTGCGTCCGCGCACAGTTCCACCTCGACCTTGACCCGCTTTCCGGTCTCCGGGTCGGTCTCGGTGCGCTCGGCCGCCTCGACCGAGGCGGCGTAGGACTCCAGGTACGGCAGGACGACGTCGGCGAGTTCGGCGAGGAACGCGAACCGCAGGTCACGGTCGCGCGGCTGCGGTACGGCCAGCAGCCGCGGCGCGTCCCGGTCGGTGCCGACCAGGGCGCCGAGCGGCGCTCCCGCCTCACCCGAGGTGGTGAGCGGCACGAAGACGAGCGGGTGCGCGGACAGGTGCCGGTGGCGGACGGTCGCGGCGGGCCGTGCGGTGCCCGTGCTCACGGCTTCGAGCCGGGCGAGGGTGGTGATCAGGGACACACGGCCCCCTGGACGGCGAGCGCCTCGGCGCGCAGGGCCGCCGCCCGGCGCAGGGCCGCCACCGCCGGGTCGTCCGGGTCGCCGCTGTCGCCGCGCGCCGCGGACAGGACGTCGGCGACGGTGGCCAGTCCGCCCAGCTCGGCCCGGACCGCGCGGCCGAGCTGGGTGACCTCGTCGGCCGCGCGGGAACGCTGCCGGCAGTGGAAGGCCAGTTCGCAGGCGGACAGGCACTCGGGCGCGTAGGCCGCCGGGACCGCCTCGACGGCCTCGGCCAGCTGCTCCGCGGGCAGGCCGGGCGCGAAGCAGGTGCCCTCGGGGAGGGTGTCCGCGATGTCCTGGATGCGGGTGAGCCGGGCCAGCTGGCGGGCGGTGACCGCGCGCTGCTTGCGGACGTCCACGGCGGCCGCGGTGGGCAGGTTGGAGAAGTCCTTGGGGCAGACCAGCAGCACGTCGTGGCGCACGCGCGGCGCGGGGTCCAGGCGGGCCGCGACCTCTTCGAGGGCCAGCACGTACACCGCGGCCTGCCGGGCGGCCGCCCCGACCTTGGCCGGGTCCGCCGAACCGTCCAGCATCGGGAAGGACTTGATCTCGACGACCGTCCAGCTGCCGTCGGGGTGCACGACCACGGCGTCCGGCTCCAGGAACGCGGGCGAGCCGGCCACCGGGAGCGCGAGCATCGGATGGTCGAGGAGGACCCAGCCGCCCGCCTCGCCGGCCTCGCGCAGCGCCAGTGCCGTACGGGCCGTGCGTCCCTCGGGGCCGGTCGCGGACAGGTCGGGCACGGCGGCCCGGTCGGACGGCTCGGCGCCCGGGTCGAGATGCCGTCGCACCAGCCGCAGCAACTCCGCCCCGCCGTCCGCCTTCACGCGTGCCTCGAAGGCGTTGCCGCGGGTCAGCGCGAACTGGGACTGGCCGAAGGCCGACGGTGAGCCGAGCGCGCTCGCCAGCGCGGTCTTGTCCACCCCGGCGCCGTCCAGGATCGCCCGCCGTCTGCAGCCCGGGTTCGCGGCGAGCGCCGCGAGGGCGCGCGCGTCCAGGGCCTTGGCGGGGACGTCGGGGCCGCGCAGCTCAGCGAGCCGGTGCCGGAGCGCCGTCCCCCGCGTCGGTGGGGGAGACGTCCGGTTCGGCTCCGGAGGCGAGCCGGGGCTCGCGCTGCGATGGGATTCGCTCACCCGCCGAAGTCTGGCATCCGTCACTGACAATCGGGGAAACTGCGCCGTCCGAGCGGGCTGCGACCAGTGAGGTGCCGCGGGTCATCCGGATCCGGACGGCGTTCGCGGCCCGCATCACGTACGGGGCGAGCAGGTAGCCGACGCCCATCACGAACACGCCCGCCACCGCGTCCAGGAGGTAGTGGTTGGCGGTGCCCATGACCACGAGCGCGGTGAGCAGCGGGTAGGCGACGCCGAGCACCTTGGTCAGCCGGTTGCCGCCGTGCCGCCACAGCATGACCCCGCACCACAGGGCCCAGCCGCAGTGCAGGCTCGGCATCGCCGCGTACTGGTTGGTCATGCCGCCCAGACCGCGCGGGGCGCTGGCGTCGCCGCCCCACCAGCCGTACGAGCTGTACTGCGCCATCGTGTCGACGAAGCCGTACTTCGCCTCCAGCAGCCGGGGCGGGCAGGTGGGCAGCAGGGTGAAGCCGATCAGGCCGATGAAGGTGGACGTCATCAGCCAGGTGCGGGCCCGCCGGTAGACCTCGGCACGCCTGCGGAACAGGAAGACCAGGATCGCCGGGGTGACCACGTAGTGCAGCGAGGCGTACCAGAAGTCGGCGGGTATCCCGAGCCAGGGCTCGCGGGTGAACAGGCGGTTGAGCGGGTGCTCGGCGTTCAGACGCAGGGCCTTCTCGATGCGCAGCAGGGCCAGGCCGTGGTCGACGGCGGTCGAGGTGTCCCCGCGCGCGAGCAGCCGGCCGGCCGTGTAGCAGCCGTACACCAGCAGTATCAGCGGCAGCTCGGTCCACCAGCGCAGCCGGGTCGGCGCGATCACCTCGGTGCCCGGTTTCTCGGTCTGCGGCATCCGACTGCCTCCCCCTTCTCGTCCCTGTCCGCGCGGCACCCGGCGCACCGACCGTGACACTTTACGTCGCGCGCATTCCCGGCCATGCGGGGCGCTCAGCCCTCAAAGACGCCGGGACCGCCCGCCGGGTTGCCCGTTCCAGGCGCCTACCCAGCGTGGGCGATGATGGAGGGGTCCCGCTTGCGAATATTTCCCGAAGGGTTTCGTCTCTCATGGCACCGCGCATCCTGCTGGCCCGGCACGGACAGACGCAGTGGTCGCTGTCCGGCAAGCACACCGGCAGGACCGACGTACCGCTCCTGGAGGAGGGCAGGCGCGGGGCGAAGCTGCTGGGCGAGCGGCTGCACCGGCCGCCGTACGACGGCCTCGCGGACGCCGAGGTGCGCACCAGCCCGCTGGCACGCGCGCGCGAGACGTGCGAACTCGCCGGATTCGGCGAGCGGGCCGAGCGCTGGGACACGCTGATGGAGTGGGACTACGGGGCGTACGAGGGCCTGACCCCGGCGGAGATCCAGGCGGTCCGCCCCGGCTGGCTGATCTGGCGCGACGGCGTCCCCGGCGGCGAGACGACCGCCGAGGTCACCGCGCGGGCGGACGAGGTGGTGGCGTGGGCCCGCTCCGCCGACCGGGACGTGCTGGTCTTCGCCCACGGGCACGTGCTGCGGTCGATCGGCGCCCGGTGGCTCGGCCTGCCGCTGGACTTCGCGGCGCGGATCCGGCTGAACCCGACGTCGCTGTCGGTGCTCGGCTGGGCCTACGGCGAGCCCGCGATCGAGAGCTGGAACGACCTGGGGCACCTGGCGGGCTGACGGCGCCCGCGGGGCGCCCGCGAGGGCGCGGGGAGCCACGCGACCGGCTCCCGCGCACCCGCGCCGTACGGTCGGCCGCCGCTACACGACCCGCGGAGTGGACGCGTGCCGGTCCAGGAACTCCTGGACCCCGCCGGCCCTGCGGTGCGGCAGCAGCACCCGGGCCGTCCCCGCCAGCATCCCCTGGATCCGCGACGACTGGACCTGGTCCAGCAGGTCCAGGACCCGCAGTCCGGCCCGCGCGGCCTCGTCGGGGCGCCCGCCGCGGGCGAGGTCGTCCGCGAGTTCCGCCGTGTACAGCGCGATGTTCCTCGTGAAGTGCGGATCCTGCAGCTCGGCGGCCCGGCGCGCGTGCCGGGAGGCCCGCCGCCAGTCGCCCAGCGTGGACCAGCACTGCGCCTCCAGGCCCTCCAGTTCGGCCTCTCCGTAGAAGCTCATCCACTCGGGGTCGGCGTCCGAGTGGCCCCGCTCGAAGAGTGCCTGCGCCCGCGCCAGGGCCTGCTCGCAGCCGGTGCGGTCGGCGAGCCCGGCCCAGCCGCCCGCCTCGCGCAGCGCCAGCAGCGACATCAGGCGGGCTGAGCCCAGGGGCCGGCCGACGCGCTGCGCGGCCTGGGCCGCGCGCACCGCTTCTCTCGGCCGGCCCGCGTCCCGGGCCAGGAACGCGGTGTTGCAGAAGGCGTGCGCCTCCAGCCCCTGGTCCCCGGTCATCCGGGCCGTCGCCAGCGCCTCCGCGTAGTGCGAGCGGGCGTCGTCGAAGCGGCCGGAGTCGTGGGCCAGCCAGCCCACCGAGATGGCCAGTTCACCGGCGCCCGAGTGCAGGCGTTCGGCGGTCGTCTGCCGGGTCGCGCCCGCGTCCAGCAGCGCGTACGCCGCGCGCAGCGGAGCCGCCGCGCGCCGGTACAGGCCGTCCGCGCCGTGCCGGTCGTCGAGCAGCCGGATCCGGCGTACGGCCTCTTCCAGGGCGGCCGCGTGCGAGGACCCGGCACGGTGCAGCGGCCGGTTCGCGGCCACCGCGTCGATGGTGGACCCCAGGGGGCCCAGCGTGGCGGCGGCCACCGTGGCGCCTCCGCCGGTCATGAATAGGCGACGCAGCACGTCGCTCTCCTCGTAGTTGTCGTGCGTCTCGTACGTGTTGTGCGGGTGATGCCTGTCCTGCTCTTCAAACCTGTCCTGTTGTTCGGACCCGTCCTGCGGGTCATACGGATCGACCGGCCCGCGCGTCTCACCGACGGCGAGGACGAGCGGTACGTCCCCGGCCGGACGCGCGCCGCGGCCGCGGACCGCGGAGCGGTGCGCGAAGCCGAGGTCGGCGAGCGTGCGACCGGGGAACATGTGCAGGAACACCCGTTCGTACGCGTAGTTCGGGCAGCGGATCTCACCCGCTTCGACCCGGCCGATGTAGCGCGCGTCACAGCTCACACGCTCGCCGATCTCGCGGGCGGCGCGCCGCACCAGCGCGGCGAACTCGGCCGGTGAGTGCCGGCCGCGCAGCTGCCGGAAGGTGTGGTTCGGCCGTACCGGCCGATCGGGCTGCGACGAGGTCGTGATGGACGACGTCATGGCCGGGTCCTCTCGTGCGAACCGTCGAACCATGCCGGACTTGTGGTGAGTTGTCCGAGTGGACCCCTGATTCCGGCGGGCAAGAACGTACCTGCTGTGGTGGACCCGTGACGCAGGGTTTGGCTACAAACCGGATATCTCATGCACGATCTGCCATGAACTGCCATCCTTTGCGGCTGACTTTCGCCGTAGCCGTTGACGCCGTGGCGCGTTGGACGTCACGGACGGCAAGAGGGCTGCGCGGTGGAGGCCGGGATGGAGACCAGCCAGAGCAACGATCCCTGTACGCCGCCGCCGGATCCGGCGGCAGACGACACGGGGTGCGACCTAGTCACGGTGCCGGCCCGGCAGGGGCTGGAGGCGGTCGACATCCTGCGCCGGGGATCCGGGGACGCGGTGGGGCCGGTGCTCCACGACGACGGGGGCGGCACCCTCGGCTTCGTGGTGCCGGCCGGTACGGCGGCGGCCTGGGACGTGCCGGGGAGCACCTGCACCGGGACCGAAGGACGCGGTCTGCGGCTCTGCCCCGAGCCGCCGGTCGAGGGCTCCGACTGGCTGCTGCCGCCCGGCGAGGCCGACCTGGCGACCGACCCGGCGGTGCTGCGCAGGGCGCTCGGGGAGGCGGCCCGGCTGATCGAGGCGGCCGACAGCTGCTGCTGAATGTCCGGTGCCGCCACGGCCTGCGAAAATGGCCCCATGGGCAAGTCCAGGAACGCACGGCGCCGGTCGGCGGCCACCGCCGAAGCCGTGGTCGAGGCCGTCGACGGCGGCCTCGCCCAGCTGATCCCCGACCCCGAGCGCGGCCGGGCCTGGACCCTGCTCATCGACGGCGCCCCGCAGTCGCACGTCGACCTCGACGACCCGGCCCACCTCTCCTTCGAGTACCAGCGCCGCCTCGGCCACGTGATCGACCTGGTCGCGCCGCCGGGCCGGCCGGTCCAGGCGGTACACCTCGGCGGCGGCGCCTTCACGCTGGCCCGGTACCTCGCGGCGACCCGGCCCCGGTCCACCCAGCAGATCGTCGAACGCGACGCGGCCCTCGTCCAACTGGTACGACGGGAGCTGCCGTTGGATCCGAACGCCCGGATACGGGTGCGGTCCGCGGACGCCCGCCAGGGACTGGCCAAGGTGCCCGAGGGCTGGGCGGACCTGGTCATAGCGGATGTGTTCAGCGGAGCGCGCACACCGGCGCACCTGACGTCCACGGAGTTCCTCGACGAGGTGCGCAGGGTGCTGCGGCCGGGCGGCACGTACGCGGCGAACCTCGCGGACGGCCCGCCGCTCGCCTACCTGAAGGCGCAGATCGCCACGGCGGGGGCACGGTTCGCCGAGACCGCCGTGGCCGCCGACGCGGCGGTGTGGCGCGGGAAGCGGTTCGGCAACGCGGTCCTGGTGGCGGCCGACACACCGCTGCCAGTCGCGGAACTGACCCGGCGCTGCGCCTCCGACTCGCACCCCGCCCGGGTCGAACACGGCCGGGCGCTACGGGACTTCACGGGCGGCGCCGCCGCCGTGCACGACGACGTGGCGGTGGCCTCCCCGTCGCCGCCGCCGTCGGTGTTCCGGTGACGCCCGGTCAGTAGGTCTCGACCTGCACGTGCGGCGGACCGTCGTGCCAGGTGCAGAACACCGAGACCCGGTCGGTGCTCCTGCTGAACTCGATGCGGATCCAGGTCTCCGTCTTCCACACCTGCATCGACCAGCCGGTGCCCGGCGTCGCCGAGACCAGGGTCGCGTCGGCGTCGCCCAGGTCGAAGACCGCCCGGCCGCCGTCGGTGTCGTAGGCCTTGACCTCGCCGGACGCGGCGGCGGACGCGGACGGGGCCGCCGAGGTCGGCGCGGTGCGGCTGGGCGTCGGGGCGGGAGCCGACGGCGCACGGGAGGAGACGGCGGGCGACGGGACCGGCGGCCGGGACGTGGCAGGCGCCAGCGGCTTGGAGCCCTGCGTCGTCGGACCGTCGTCGGCCGCCGTGATCGGCAGGGCGCGCGGCGGGTCGTAGGCCGTGCCCGCCATCACCGTGTGGACACCCCACCACGACAGCGTGACGGCCGCGCCCGTGGCGAGCAGCCAAGCCAGTACGTGTACGAGTCCTCTGCGCATCGCGGGCCATACTGCCTCAGCCGTACCGCCGTGCGCACCCGACCCGAGTTGTCCACAGGCTCCGGCCCGCACCGGCCGCATGGCGTACGGTGCGGCGCATGGCAAGTGTGCTCGTGGTCGAGGACGACCAGTTCGTCCGCTCGGCGCTCATCCGGCATCTCACCGACGCCTCGCACACGGTGCGCAGCGTCGGCACGGCACTGGAGGCGCTGCGCGAGGTCGCCCATTTCCGCTTCGACGTGGTCGTCCTGGACCTCGGACTCCCGGACCTGGACGGCTCCGAGGCCCTGAAGATGCTGCGCGGGATCACCGACGTCCCGGTGATCATCGCCACCGCCCGGGACGACGAGTCGGAGGTCGTCCGGCTGCTCAACGCCGGTGCGGACGACTACCTCACCAAGCCGTTCTCCGTCGAACACCTGTCGGCGCGGATGGCCGCCGTGCTGCGCCGGGCGCGGTCGGGCGGAGGCGAGGCGGCACCCTCCAGCGTGCTCCGGGTCGGCGGCCTGACCGTCGACCCGCTGCGCCGGCAGGCCGAGTTGGACGGAGCACGCCTCGACCTGACCCGGCGCGAGTTCGACCTGCTGGCCTTCCTGGCGGGGCGGCCCGGCGTCGTCGTCCCGCGCAAGGAACTGCTCGCGGAGGTCTGGCAGCAGTCCTACGGGGACGACCAGACCATCGACGTGCACCTGTCCTGGCTGCGGCGGAAGTTGGGGGAGACGGCGGCCAGCCCGCGCTATCTGCACACCCTTCGGGGGGTCGGTGTGAAGCTGGAGCCGCCGGGCGCGGAAGCGAGGCCGGTCGGATGAGATGGGCACTGGTCAAGGTCTGTCTTGCGGTCACCGCGATGGTCGTGGTCGCGTTCGCCGTCCCGCTCGGCCTGGTGGTCAAGGAGATGGCCCGGGACCGCGCCTTCTCCAACGCCGAGCGGGAGGCGGCCGCCGTCGCGCCCGCCCTGTCCATCACCACCGACCGGGACAAGCTGGAGCGGGTGGTGGCCTCGGCCGGCGCCGACCGGGGCATGGCCGTGCACATCCCCGCGTCCGCGGGCGGCGCCGCCGTCGACATCGGACAACAGCGCGCCGCCGGCCGGGACATAGCGACCGTACGGAAGCTGGGGCGTGCCTCCACGACCGGGGTGGCGGGCGGCTCGACGCTGCTCCAGCCTGTCGCGCTCGGCTCCGGCGCCATCGCGGTCGTCGAGGTGTACGTCCCCGAGTCCGAGGTGACCCACGGCGTCTTCACGGCCTGGGCGGTGCTGGCCGCCGTCGGCCTGGCCCTGATCGTCGGCTCGGTCGCCGTCGCCGACCGGCTGGGCGTACGGATGGTGCGCCCGGCCCGGCGGCTGGTCGAGGGCGCGCACGAACTGGGCGAGGGCAAGCTGGGATCGCGGGTGCCCGAGGACGGCCCGACCGAACTGCGGCTGGCGGCGGCCGCGTTCAACTCGATGGCCGACCAGGTCGTCCAACTGCTCGCGAACGAGCGGGAGCTGGCCGCCGACCTCTCGCACCGGCTGCGGACCCCGCTCACCGTGCTCCGGCTCAACGCGGCCTCGCTCGGGGACGGGCCGGCCGCCGAGCAGACCCGGGCCGCCGTCGCCCAGCTGGAACGCGAGGTGGACACCATCATCCGCACCGCCCGCGAGGCCAAGCCGCAGACGGCGACCGCCGGACCGGGCGCCGGGTGCGACGCGGCCGAGGTGGTGCGGGAGCGGATGGGCTTCTGGTCGGCGCTCGCCGAGGACGAGGGCCGCAAGTGGCGGGTGGCCGGGGTCGACCGGCCGGTGCGGATACCGGTGGCCCGCGCCGACCTGGCCGCCGCGCTCGACGCGCTGCTCGGCAACGTCTTCCGGCACACCGCCGAGGGCACCGCCTTCGCGGTCGACGTGCACAACGGGGACGACGCGGTGATCATGCTGGTCTCCGACGCCGGACAGGGCATCCGGGACCCGGAGTCGGCGATGGCCCGGGGGCGCGGATCGGGGACGGCCGGGTCGACGGGCCTCGGCCTGGACATCGTGCGCCGGCTCGCCGAGTCGACCGGCGGGGACGTGCGGATCGGCTCGTCGGTGCTCGGCGGGACCGAGGTGCGGATCTGGATCCAGCTGGACGGCGGCACACCGGAGCGCAAGGGACACCGGGGTTCCATGCGCAGGCGCCGTTCGCGCAGGCAGCCGGGGGAGCCGGGCAGGAGGGGGAGCGGCGAGCCGGCGGGGAAAATGGTCTCGACCTTTAATCGGTCCCGATCCCTTCCTTAAGCGCGGCCTAAGATCCCCGACGACCGCGCCGATCAGGCCGTTTGTCCGATTCCCGGTCGCTAGCGTGCTGCCGCACCCCCCCATTCGGCAGGCGAAGGCAGGCACGCGCATGAGCACGCACCGGCGCAGCATCAGTGGCAGGAACAAGGCGATAGGCGGTCTGGTCGCCGCGGCCGTGGTCGGTGGCGGGGCGGTCCTGTTCACCGGCATCGCGCACGCGGCCGGGGTCGGCGCCGCCTACACCAAGACCAGCGACTGGTCGACCGGGTACACCGCGCAGTACGTCGTCACCAACAACAGCGGTGCCGCCGAGAAGGACTGGACGCTGGAGTTCGACCTGCCGGCCGGCGCGAAGCTCAGCTCGCTGTGGAACGCCGAGTCCACGGTCAGCGGGCAGCACGTCACCGTGAAGCCGCCGAAGTGGGACACGGACGGCCTCGCCGCCGACGAGTCGGTCACCGTCGGCTTCGTGGTCAACGGCAGTGGCGACCCGACCGGTTGCCGTATCGACTCCGCGAGCTGTTCCGCGGACGGCTCGGCGACCCCCGAGCCGAGCGGCCGCCCCACCCAGTCCGCCACCCCGACCCCCACGCCCACCCCCACGGCGACGAAGACGCAGACCCCCACCGCGACCCCCTCGCAGAGCACGGGCACGGGTACCGGTACCGGTACCGGCACGGGGTCCGGCACCACCGGTTCCGCCGCGTTCGCGCCCTACGTCGACACCTCCCTCTACCCGGCGTTCGACCTCCTCGCGGCGGCCGACGCGACCGGCGTGAAGAACTACAACCTCGCGTTCGTCACCGACGGCGGCGGCTGCACCCCCAAGTGGGGCGGGGTGAGCGACCTGTCCAGCGACGGCGTGGCCGCCCAGATCGGTTCGCTCCGCGCCAAGGGCGGCGACGTCCGGGTCTCCTTCGGCGGCGCCTCCGGCTCCGAACTCGCCACCACCTGCTCCTCGGCGGACGCGCTGGCGACCGCGTACGGCAAGGTCGTCGACGCCTACAAGCTCACCAAGGTCGACTTCGACGTGGAGGGCGGCGCGCTGCCCAACACCACGGCCAACACCAACCGCGCCAAGGCGATAGCCAAGCTCCAGGCGAGCCACCCGGACCTGGACGTCTCCTTCACCCTGCCGGTCATGCCGGAGGGCCTGACCCAGGACGGCGTCAACCTGCTCTCCGACGCCAAGGCCAACGGCGTGAAGATCGCCAACGTCAACATCATGGCGATGGACTACGGCCCCTCCTACAACGGCGACATGGGCACCTACGCCATCCAGGCGGCCACCGCCACCCAGGCCCAGGTCAAGAGCGTCCTCGGCCTCTCCGACGCGGCCGCCTGGAAGACGGTCGCCGTCACCCCGATGATCGGCGTCAACGACGTCTCCGCCGAGGTCTTCACGGTGGACGACGCCACCCAGCTCGTGGACTTCGCCAAGTCCAAGGGCATCGGCTGGCTCTCCATGTGGTCGGCCACCCGCGACAAGCAGTGCGCGGGCGGCGCCAAGCCCACCGCCGACGCCACGTGCAGCTCGATCACCCAGCCCCAGAACGCCTTCACCAAGGCCTTCGCAACGATCGGCTGACCGCCCGGCCCACCGCACCACCGGCACGGGCCGGAGGCAGGTTCACCCCCAGGACTGAACCCCGGCCTCCGGCCCGCACGGCTGCCGGGGTGCGGCTAGGTTCGGGTCGTATCGGTCGGGGGACACTCGGGCCCGTGCACTGTGGAGGCATCTGATGGCCACGTACACTCCCCGGTTCCCGGGCAGCGGCACCCTCATCGAGGAGACGCTCATCGAGGGTGAGGCCAAGGGGCGGGCCGAGGACATCCTGCGCATCCTCGATCTCCGGGGCGTCGCGGTGGCCGAGGCGGACCGTGAGCGGGTCCTGGCCTGTGAGGACCTCGACACCCTGGGGGTCTGGTTCGACCGTGCCGTCACCGCCACCGGCGCCGAGGAGCTGTTCACGGCGGAATGACGCCCGGGGCCGGTGGAGGAACGCGGAAGGGGGCGCGGTCCCCCAAGGCCGCGCCCCCGGTCTCAGGCCGGCCGGGGCAGGGTTCCCGTCCGGGCCGCCTCCGCGTACCAGTGGGCGCTCGACTTCGGGGTGCGGGTGAGGGTCGTGTAGTCGACGTACACCGCTCCGAACCTCTTGCCGTAGCCGTACGCCCACTCGAAGTTGTCCATCAGGGACCACAGGTAGTAGCCCCGCACCCGGGCGCCGTCGGCGATCGCGCGGCGCACCGCGGAGAGGTGGCCGTGCAGGTAGGCGATGCGCTCGGGGTCGTGGACCGCGCCGTCCGGGTCGGGCTTGTCGTCGTAGGCCGCGCCGTTCTCCGTGATGTACAGCGGCAGCCCCGGCGCCTCGGCCGAGTAGCGCATGATCAGCTCGTACAGGCCCGCCGGGTCGATCGTCCAGCCCATCTCGGTGCGCTCGCCGGGCGTCTGGTGGAAGGCGACGCCCTCGGCGCCCGGCCAGGGCGAGTGGTCGCCGCCGCCGTGCCCGTCCGCCCGGGGACCGCCGGCCGTGCCGGACGCCGCCGACACCAGGGCCGGCGTGTAGTAGTTGAGGCCGAGGGCGTCCAGCGGCTGCCGCGCCGTGGCCAGGTCGCCGTCCAGGACGTACGACCAGTCCGTCACCGAGGCCGTCGCCGCGAGCAGCGTCTCGGGATACGCGCCGTGCAGGATCGGGCCGTGGAACACCCCGTTGGCCAGGTCGTCGATGGTCCGGGCCGCCGCCAGGTCGGCGGGGCTCTGGCTCAGCGGCCGTACCACCGACGAGTTGAGGCTGACGGCGACACGGCCGCGGGCCGGCAGCACCGAGCGCAGTGCCGTGGCGCCCAGGCCGTGCGCGAGGTTGAGGTGGTGCGCGGCGCGCAGGGCGGCGGCCGGGTCGGTACGGCCGGGGGCGTGCACGCCGGAGCCGTAGCCCAGGAAGGCGCTGCACCAGGGCTCGTTGAGGGTGGTCCACAGGTCGACCCGGTCGCCGAGCGCCTCGCCGACGATCCGCGCGTACTCGGCGAACCGGAAGGCGGTGTCCCGCTCCGGCCAGCCGCCCGCGTCCTCCAGCTCCTGCGGCAGGTCCCAGTGGTAGAGGGTGAGCGCGGGCTGGATGCCCTTGGCCAGCAGCTCGTCGACCAGGCGCCGGTAGAAGTCCAGGCCCACCTGCACCGCCGGGCCCCGGCCGGTCGGCTGCACCCGTGACCAGGAGACCGAGAACCGGTACGCGTTCAGGCCGAGGTCCGCCATCAGCGCCACGTCGTCGCGGTAGCGGTGGTAGTGGTCGACCGCGATGTCACCGGTGTCACCACCGGCCGTCCTGCCCGGCGTGTGGCTGAAGGTGTCCCAGATGGACGGCGTCCGGCCGTCCTCCCGGACCGCGCCCTCGATCTGGTACGCGGAGGTCGCGGCGCCCCAGAGGAAGGCGGGCGGAAAACTCTCGGTCAGCGATTCGGGCATGGAAGCGCTCCCACAGTCGGTAGGCCCTCATTATGCATGGGAGCGCTCCCACCGGAAAGGGTCGAGCAGAAGCGAGGTGCGGGGAGGCGGGGGAGGGGTGTCGCCGGGAGGGGTGCGGGGAGGCGGCAGGTCGGTGTGCCCGGTCGCGTTGGCCGGATGTCGGCCGGTGCGCGTGGCCCGCCGTTCGGGTTCCCGGGCTGCGGTGCGGTCCTCGGCCGGGAGCCCTCGCGGGGGCGGCCGGTCCGGGTCGGCGGGTGTCGGCGCGCGGCGGACCGGCGGTGACCGGCCGTTCCCGCCCGCCGGGCGCCGTTCCGCGGGGGCCGGTGCCGACTGTCCCGGCGCGGGCCGGAGTTGACGGCACCGTTCACCTTCCGGCGGGCGGTTCCGGTGCGGAGGCTCCGGCTCCGGAAAACCTCCGTACCGTCCCGTCGGTCCGTGGGGCGCCTGGGGCGCCAGGGGATCGTCACCCCGGTGACCTGCATGATTCCCCCGTGAGACGCGCCGATGTCCGCCGGGTGAACCGCCGCGGCGCGACACGTTCCCGTGACGTGCTGAACACGCTTGCGCAACAACGCCGTTTTCAAGTCTTGACAGCTGGCCCGGCAGGAACCAGTCTTCCGGCATGCCGCGTGGGAGCGGTCCCACGGGTAGACGGGGGAGCTTCTCCCGTGTGGACCGAACCACCTCATGGCCTATCCCTCTGTCGTCACCGCACCTCGTTGACCAGCACCTTTTCATCGCACGCCGCGTGCGGTGGGCCGGCCGCTGCTCGCACCAAGAGGGCAGGTCCGGACCGTCGAGACCCCGGCGGTCTGATTCCTGAGATCCCGTTCCCCACTGGAACAAGGAGTAGTGGAATGCGCATCACCCGTACCGGCAGGAGCGGCCGCAGAGCGGCGGTCCTGGCCACATCGGCCCTGACGGCCTCGGCCCTGCTGCTGACCGGTTGCAGCGACGACAGCGGCTCGGACGCCTCGGACTCCAACGGGAACATCACTCTCACGGTCGCCGACTTCGGTCAGTTCGGCTACAAGGAAGCCGACCTGTTCGCCAAGTACCACAAGCTGCACCCGAACATCACGGTGAAGGAGCAGACGACCGCCAACGAGCAGGACTACTACCCGAAGCTGCTCCAGCAGCTGAACACGGGCAGCGGTCTGGCGGACGTCACCGGTATCGAGGTGGGCCGCATCAAGGAGGTCGTGGACACCCAGGCGGCCAAGTTCACCGACCTGAGCAAGACCATCGACGTGAACGACTGGGTCTCCTGGAAGGAGAAGCAGGCCACCGCCGCGGACGGCACGGTCATCGGCGCCGGTACCGACATCGGCCCCATGTCCCTGTGCTACCGCACGGACCTCTTCAAGCAGGCGGGTCTGCCCACCGACCGCGAGGCCGTCGCCAAGGCCGTCGCCGGCGGCTGGGAGGACTACCTCAAGCTCGGCGAGCAGTTCAAGAAGAAGGCGCCGTCGGGCACCTACTTCATGGACTCGGCGAGCGCCATGTACAACGCGGTGGTCAGCTCCTCCCCGCAGCAGTACTACGACGCCAGCGGCAAGGCGATCTACAAGGACAGCCCCTCCGTGCAGCAGGGCTGGAACCTGGCCGCCGAGGCCGCGTCCAAGAAGCTGACCCAGGGCCTGCCGCAGTTCACCGACGCCTGGACGGCGGCGCTGCGCAAGGGCACGGTCGCCACCGTGGCCTGCCCCGCCTGGATGGCCGGCCAGATCTCCACCAACTCCGGTGACGCCTTCAAGGGCAAGTGGGACATCGCCAAGGCGCCCGGTTCGACCGCGGCCAACTGGGGCGGCTCCTTCCTGGCCGTGCCCAAGAGCGGCAAGCACGCCAAGGAGGCCGCCGAGCTGGTCAAGTGGCTGACCGCGCCGGAGCAGCAGGCCGAGGTGTTCAAGGCGATCGGCGTCTTCCCGTCGAACAAGGGCGCCTACGACCTGGCCAGCGTGAAGGACGCGAAGCTCCCGTACTTCAGTGACGCGCCGATCGGCCAGATCTACGCCGACGAGGCCAAGTCCATCCCCGAGGCGGTGCTCGGCCCGAAGGACGCCACCATCAAGGACACCATCTCCACGCAGATCAACAACATGGAGCAGCGGGGCACCAAGCCCGCCGACGCGTGGAAGGCCGCGACCGACCAGATCGACAAGGTGATCGGCTGACGACCCGCGGTGCGGGCGGCCCCTGCGGCCGCCCGCACCGCGCTGTGCCGCGTCGGCCGTGCGGCTCCCCCCGCACGGCCGCCCGGCTTCGACCCGGCGGGACGCCCCGGCGTCGCCAGCCCACCCCCCGGCCGTGATTCCAGGAAGGAACTCCCCCGTGGCCACCACAACTCCCACACGGGGTGCCCCCACCCCGCCCGCCGGCGGCACCGCCGCCGCACCGGACGGCCGCGGCACCTGGCGCAGCCGGCTGTGGCGCTTCGACGACCTGGCTTCCCCGTACGCGTACATCGCCCCGTTCTTCCTCGTCTTCGGCGCCTTCGGGCTCTACCCGCTGCTGTACACGGGCTGGATCGCCCTGCACCGGGTGGAGATGACGAGCCTCAGCCAGTCCGAGTGGGTCGGCTTCGACAACTTCACCAGGATCCTCCAGGACTCGGAGTTCTGGACCGCGGTCACCAACACCTTCCTGATCGGTGTCATCTCCACCGTCCCGCAGCTGCTGGTGGCCCTCGGCCTGGCCCACCTGCTCAACTACAAGCTGCGCGCCAGCACGTTCTGGCGGACGGTGGTCCTCACCCCGTACGCCACCTCGGTGGCCACCGCGGCGCTGGTCTTCGCGCTGGTGTTCCGGGCCGACGGCGGCATCCTGAACTGGGTGCTGCACTTCGTCGGGATCGGCAACACCGACTGGGGCAACGGCGAGTGGACCTCCAAGATCGCCATCTCGGTGATCGTGATCTGGCGCTGGACCGGGTACAACGCGCTGATCTACCTGGCGGCCATGCAGGCCGTGCCCACCGACCTGTACGAGGCGGCCTCCATCGACGGGGCGACGCGCTGGCAGCAGTTCCGCAAGGTGACCGTCCCCTCGCTGCGGCCGACGATCCTGTTCACCATCGTGATCTCGACGATCGGCTCCATGCAGCTGTTCGGTGAGCCGCTGTTGCTCCAGGGCGGCACGCTCGGCTCCACCGGAGGCAGCGAGCACCAGTACGAGACCCTCAGCATCTACCTCTACAACTACGGCTGGAAGCTCGGGCACCTCGGTCCGGCCGCCGCCGTGGCCTGGGCCATGCTCGCCCTGCTGCTGCTCATCGCCCTGATCAACCTGATCGTCGGCCGGTTCGTGCGCAAGAGCGCGGCCTGACGGGAGCGACCTCGATGACCACGACCAGCCCCACCAAGACCGCGCCTGACCTCGGCCCGGTACCGCCGGCCGCGTCCCCGTCCACCGGCCGCGTCCGCCTCAAGCTCGGCGCCGGGCAGCAGCTCAAGGGCGGCCCGCTCACCTACCTCGCCCTGGTCGTCGTCGGCCTGGGTTCCGTCTTCCCGCTGTACTGGACCCTGGTCGCCGCCTCGCACGACCAGCAGCGGGTCCTCGACAGCCCGCCGCCGCTCCTGCCGGGCGGCCGGCTGTGGAGCAACCTCCAGACCGCCTGGGAACAGGCCCACCTGGGCAAGGCGATCGTCAACAGCGTCATCGTCTCGGGATGCATCACCGCGGCGACGCTGTTCTTCTGCACGCTGGCCGGCTACGCGTTCGCGAAGATGCGGTTCCGCGGCCGGGGCGCGCTGATGACCGCGGTCATCGCGACCCTGACGATCCCGCCGCAGCTCAGCGTGGTCCCGCTGTTCATGATGATGTCGGACATCGGCTGGGGCGGAAAGCTGGAGTCGGTGATCTTCCCGACCCTGGTCGGCGCCTTCGGTGTCTTCTTCATGCGCCAGTACCTGCTGGAGGCGCTGCCCTACGAGCTGATCGAGGCGGCCAAGGTGGACGGCGCGACCAACATCCGCATCGTGTGGAACGTGGTCCTGCCCGCGGCCCGGCCCGCGATGATGGTCCTCGGCATGCTGACCTTCGTCCAGGCGTGGAACGACTTCTTCTGGCCCTTCCTCGCCCTGAACCAGGACAACCCGACGCTCCAGGTGGCGCTCGGCCAGCTCAGCGCCTCCTACACCCCCGACCAGTCCATCGTCATGGCCGGGGCGCTGATCAGCACCCTGCCGCTGCTGCTGGTCTTCGTGATCTTCGGCAAGCAGATCGTCGGCGGCATCATGGCGGGCGCCGTCAAGGGCTGACGCCGCCGCGGGCCGGCGCCGGCCCCGTCCTGACCGGCGCCGGCCCCGCCCGTCCCGTCCCGTACGGCCCGCCCCGCACGCGGGCCGTACCCGGCCGGACGGCGCCGTGCGCGCCCCGACCGGTTCCCGCCGCAGCAGCACCCGTCCCACCCCTTCCCCACGCCACTTCGGGAGCGTTCTCACCATGACCGCCGTACGAACCGAGTCCAGCGCCCAGCCGGCCTCCGACGCCTCCTTCCCGCCCGGTTTCGTCTGGGGGGCCGCCACCGCCGCCTACCAGGTGGAGGGCGCCGCGGCCGAGGACGGCCGCACCCCGTCGATCTGGGACACCTTCAGCCACACCCCCGGCAAGGTCCGCAACGGCGACACCGGTGACATCGCGGCCGACCACTACCACCGCTACGGCGACGACGTGGCGCTGATGAAGGACCTGGGGCTGCAGGCCTACCGGTTCTCCGTCTCCTGGTCGCGGGTGCAGCCGACCGGCCGGGGGCCCGCCGTGGAGCGCGGCCTCGACTTCTACCGGCGGCTCACCGACCGGCTCCTGGAGGCGGGCATCACCCCCGTCGCCACGCTCTACCACTGGGACCTGCCGCAGGAGCTGGAGGACGCGGGCGGCTGGCCGCACCGCGACACCGCGCACCGGTTCGCCGACTACGCCGAGATCATGGCCCGCGCCCTGGGCGACCGCGTCGGGGTGTGGACCACCCTCAACGAGCCCTGGTGCAGCGCCTTCCTGGGCTACGGCTCCGGCGTGCACGCCCCCGGCCGTACCGACCCGGCGGCCACCCTGCGCGCCGCCCACCACCTGAACCTGGCGCACGGGAAGGCGGTCGGGGTGCTCCGGGAGCACCTGCCGTCGACCGCGCAGCTCTCCCTCACCCTCAACCTGCACCAGGTGCGCCCGCTCGGCGACAGCGCGGCGGACGCCGAGGCCGCCCGCCGGATCGACGCGGTCGGCAACCGGATCTTCACCGGCCCGGTCCTGGACGGCGCCTACCCCGAGGACCTGCTCGCCGACACCGCGCAGATCGTGGACTGGGCGGAGCTGGTGCACGACGGCGACCTGGCGGAGATCTCCCGCCCGATCGACCTGCTCGGCGTCAACTACTACTCCCCGACGGTGGTCTCGGCGGCGGCCGAGGGCGGCGCCAGCACCCGCGACGACGGCCACGGCGCGAGCGAGCACTCGCCGTGGACGGGCGCCGCGGACGTCGCCTTCCACCTGGCCAACGACCAGCTCACCGCGATGAACTGGGCCATCGACGCGAGCGGCCTGCACACCCTGCTCACCGGCCTGGCCGCCTCCCACCCGGGTCTGCCGCTGATGGTCACCGAGAACGGCGCGGCCTTCGACGACTACGTCTCTCCCGAGGGTCTGGTCAACGACCCGCAGCGGATCGCCTACGTGCACGCGCACCTGGACGCCGTCCGCCGGGCGGTCGCCGACGGCGCCGACGTGCGCGGCTACTTCCTGTGGTCCCTGCTGGACAACTTCGAGTGGTCCTACGGCTACTCGAAGCGGTTCGGAGCCGTCTACGTCGACTACTCCACCCAGCGGCGCATCCCCAAGGCCAGCGCACACTGGTACGCGGACGTGATCCGCCGGAACGCGCTGCCGGGCGCCGGCGAGCGGGGCTGACCGGCACGGTTGCGGGGGGACGACAGGGCCGGGAACGGCCGGATCACGGCTGTTACATTCCTGGCCTGAAGGCTGCGAACGGAAGGCGGCGACCATGACGGTGAAGGGCGAACGGGGGCGGGGCGCGCGGCGGCCGACCCTGGAGGAGGTCGCCGTCCGCGCCGGCGTGGGCCGCGGCACGGTGTCGCGGGTGATCAACGGCTCGCCACGGGTCAGCGACGCCACCCGGGCCGCCGTCGAGGCGGCCGTCGCGGAGCTGGGGTACGTGCCGAACACCGCCGCGCGCGCCCTCGCGGCCAACCGCACCGACGCGATCGCCTTGGTCGTCCCCGAGCCGGAGACCCGGTTCTTCGCGGAGCCGTACTTCTCCGACATGGTCAGCGGTGTCGGCGCCGAACTCGCCGACACCGAGATGCAGTTGCTGCTGATCTTCGCGGGCAGCGACCGCGAGCGGCGGCGGCTCGCCCAGTACCTGGCCGCGCACCGGGTGGACGGCGTGCTGCTGGTCTCGGTGCACGCCGACGACCCGCTGCCCGACCTGCTGGCCCAGCTGGAGATCCCGGCGGTGATCAGCGGCCCGCGTTCGGCTCGGGAGACGCTGACCTCCGTCGACTCGGACAACTACGGCGGCGCGCGTTCTGCGGTGGAGCACCTGCTGTCGCGGGGCCGCGGCAAGATCGCGCACATCACCGGCCGGCTGGACGTGTACGGCGCCCAGCGCCGCGTCGACGGCTACCGCGAGGCGCTCCGGGACGCGGGCCACGAGGTGGACGAACTCCTCGTCGAGCCCGGGGACTTCACCGAGCAGGGCGGCCGCCGGGCGATGTCCGTGCTGCTGGAGCGGCATCCGGACCTGGACGCGGTCTTCGCCGGGTCGGACGTGATGGCGGCCGGCGCCCGCCAGGTGCTGCGCGGCGCGGGCCGCCGCATCCCGGACGACGTGGCGCTGGTCGGGTACGACGACTCGGCGATCGCCCGGCACATGGAGCCGCCGCTCACCAGCGTCCGCCAGCCCATAGAGGAGATGGGCCGGGCGATGATCGACCTGCTGCTGGCGGAGATCGCCGACCGCCGTCCGGCCACGGCCCGGGTCACCGAGCGCCGCCACGCGGTGCTCCCCACCGAACTGGTGATCCGCGCCTCGTCCTGACCGGGGTCACCGGGGTCACCGGGGTCGTCACGGCTGCCGGGGGTGCGTCGCGCCCCCGGCAGCGGCATGTCCGCCGCCGGACCACGGGCCGGTGCCCGTGCGTGCCCGCGCACCGGACGCGGCGGCCGCGTGCGGTCGTTTAGCGGATGCGGGGATTATCCGCACGACGGACCCGATGGAATCGCACCATCGGGTGATCCGATTTCCGGCCGTTCCGTGAAGTCCCGGCGCGGCTCCGGCGCATTCGCCGGCGCATTCACCGGCGCACCCCTCCCGTGTCGAACGCGCCCTGAGCTGCGCATGTCTTTGATCATTTATTCATTCGGCGAGGGTTAATCGCACACTGCGCGATTTCTTCGGACCCCGTCTTCCGCGCCTCCGAAGGGGCCGGCGGGAATTCCCGGCGGCGGATCGGGAGGTGATATACCTCTGGGCGATGGGGGAGCGGGAATCGGGGGATTCACGTATGCGCGGTCGTATTCGCCGGCGGCACGGTCGTGTTCGCACGTAGGCGGACCTGCGCAATTCCTATCGCTTTTTGATCCGTATCCGATCTGTGTCATGCCGCGCCGCGTCGAACCGCGGCGCTGGGGGGAGTTCGTCATGCGTTCCATGCTGTTGAAAGCCGGTGTGTGCGGCAGCGCCGCCGCGCTCGCACTCGTCACGTCGCCCATAACGGCGAAGGCGGCCACGCCGGACCCGAGGATCGACCTGAAGGTGCTCGTCGTCGACGACGGAGGCCCGGCCACCGGAGCCATCACCGCCGAACTGGACTCGGCGGGTACCCCGTACACCAGGGTGAACCTGGCCGACAGCGGGCGGCCGCAGATCAACGCCGCCTTCCTCAGCGACACCGTCAGCGGCCGGCCCAGGGCCAAGTACCAGGCCGTCGTGCTGCCGAACGACAACCCGTTCGGAGCCGGCTCCGCCGAGATGGCGGCCCTCACGGCCTTCGAGCAGACCTTCGGCATCCGGCAGGCCGACGCCTACACCTACGCCAGACCCGAGGTCGGGCTCAACTACGCGCAGTCGCCCGGGTACATCGGCTCGCTCGACGGCATGACCGGCCAGGTGACGTCCGCCGGCAAGGCCGGACCCTTCGGCTACCTGGGAGGGAACGTTCCTTTCGAGGACAACGCGCCCGACGTGGCCGAGAGCTACGGCTACCTGGCCGTGCCGCTCGCCCAGCAGCAGGCCGGCGCCACGTTCACCAGCTACGTGGACGCCCCGATCCCCGGCAGCAGCGCGCGCGGATCACTCGTCGGCGAGTACGCCCACGACGGACGCCGGGAACTGGTCGTCAACTTCGTCTACAACCAGTACCAGGAGCAGTACCGGCTGCTGACCCGGGGCATCGTCGAGTGGCTGACCCAGGGCATCCACCTGGGCGCCGACCGCAACTACTTCGCGGTCCACGTCGACGACGTCTTCCTCGCCGACGACCGGTGGAACACCACGCTCAACTGCACGCCCGGAGACGTCGACTGCACCCCGGGCGGCGGCGCGACCCCCGACCCGATCCGGATGACCGCGGCGGACGCCCAGTACGCCAAGCAGTGGTCCGCCGCCCACGGCCTCACCCTGGACATGGTGTTCAACGGCGGCGGCAGCGAGGACTACAAGGCCGAGCACGGCGGCGCCGACCCGACGGCGGCCCAGCTCATCGCCGACAAGAACGCCTACCGCTGGGTCAACCACACCTACCAGCACCCGTTCCTCGGCTGCGTCCAGGACGTCAGCGTGGTGCCGTGGAAGTGCGCCACCGACGCGAACGGAAAGACCAAGTGGGTCAGCCAGTCCGACATCACCTCGCAGATCACCCAGAACCGCACCTGGGCGAGCGGCAAGGGCCTCACCCTCGACAACACCGAACTGGTCACCGGTGAGCACTCCGGGATGAAGGTGCTCCCGCAGCAGCCCGACGACAACCCCAACCTGGCCCCGTCCCTGACCTCCACCGGCGTGAAGTGGCTGGCCAGCGACAACTCCCGGGACCCGCAGCAGCGTCAGGTCGGCCCCGCCCTCACCGTGCCGCGCTTCCCGATGAACGTCTACTACAACGCGGGCCACGCCGCCGAGGAAGTCGACGAGTACAACTACATCTACACCAGCAAGGCCGACGGCGGCAGCGGCATCTGCGAGGGCTCCGCGACCACCACCTGCCTGAGCGCCCCGCTGGACCCCCAGACCGGCTACACGTCGTACATCGTCCCGCTGGAGAGCCGCATCGCCCTCGGGCACGCCCTCTCCAACGACCCCCGGCCGGTGTACATGCACCAGTCGAACCTCGCCGAGGACCGCATCGCCTACCCGGTGCTGAACAAGATCCTGGGCGACTACGGCAGCCTCTACGCCGCCAACACGCCGCTGGTCAACCTGCGGCTGAAGGACATCGGCACCGAGCTGAAGAACCGGGCCGCCTGGTCCACCGCGGTGAAGAACAACCAGGTCACCGCCTACCGGATCGGCAACACGGTGACCATCACCTCGCCGAGCGGCACCCAGGCCACCGCGACCATGCCCGTCGGCACCACCCAGAGCCAGCTGCTCGGCAGCACCGCCTTCGGCACCGCCTACGCCGGGCAGCTGTCCGGCTGGACCGCCCCCGGCCTGCTGCAGAGCTCGATCACCCTGCAACTGACCGCGCAGGGCACGCCCGCGGCTCCCACCGCCACCGCCACCGGCACCGCGAAGGCGGCCGCACCGGCGCCGGCGCTGCGGGTGCCCGGCGGGGTCACCACCCCCGTCCCGGCGGGCCCCGGCGACACCGTCCGCCGCAAGCGCTGACCGTGATCACCGCGCACGACCCGCACGACGGGCGAAGACGTCCCCACCGGCCCGAGGGGACACGGGGACACGAGGATGCGGGGACCGTGGCAGGGACCGATCGCACCGTGCCGGACGGCGGGAACACCCCGCCGTCCGGCACGGCCAGGGCCGTCACGGCCGTCGACACCGGCGCGACACGCGTCACGATGCTCACCGAGGGCACCTACCCGCACAGCCACGGCGGCGTGAGTGTCTGGTGCGACCAGCTGGTCCAGGGCATCCCCGACGTGGACTTCCAGATACTCGCGGTCACCGGTGACGGCCGCGAGTCCCTCACCTGGGAGACACCCGCGCACGTCAGCAAGGTGACCTCCATCCCCACCTGGGGACCGACGCCGGCCGGCCGCGCACCGCGCGGCCGGCGGCTGCGGACCTTCCTCGACACCTTCGAGATGTTCCTGCTGGCCCTCCTCGACCCCGGCCCGGGTACCGGCACCCGGGCCGGCCCCGGTACCCGGGAGCGCTTCGCCGAGGGGCTGTACGGCCTCGCGGCACGCGCCCGGTACGGGGAACTGACGGCGGCGCTGCGCAGCGAGGCGGCGATCCGCACCCTGGCCGCCGTCTGGAACCGTCCGCACCTGCCCACGCACGCCGCCCGGCCCACCATGCACGACGTGGTCACCGCCACCGACCTGCTGGAACACGCCCTGCGCCCACTCGCGGCCGTACCGCCCCGGCACGGCATCACCCACGCCGTCAGCGGCGGACTGGCCGCCCTGCCCGGACTGCTCGCCCGGCACCTGCACGGCACCCCCCTGCTGCTCACCGAACACGGCGTCTACCTGCGCGAGCGCTACCTCGGCTACGGCGCCGGAGGCTACCCCTGGCCGGTGAAGGCGCTGCTCCTCGGCTTCTTCCGGCTGCTGGCGCAGGAGACCTACGCCCGCGCCGCGCTGGTCACGCCGGGCAGCCACTACAACCGGCGCTGGGAGGAACGCGGCGGCACCGCACCCGACAGGATCCGCACCGTCTACAACGGCGTGGACCCCGGGGCCTTCCCGCCCGCCGGGCCGGAGCCGGAGATCCCCACGCTGGCCTGGGCGGGACGCGTCGACCCCATCAAGGACCTGGAGACGCTGATCCGGGCCTTCGCCCTGGTCCGCCAGGAGATGCCCGAGGTGCGGCTGCGGCTGTTCGGCGGCACACCCAAGGGCGGCGAGGCCTACCGGGAACGCTGCCGAGCCCTCGCCGGGGAGCTGGACATCGCCGAGGCCGTGGCCTTCGAGGGCCGGGTCGAGGACATCCGCGACGCCTACGCGGCGGGCACCGTCGTCATGCTCTCCAGCATCAGCGAGGGCTTTCCCTTCACCCTCATCGAGGCCATGTCGTGCGGCCGGGCCACCGTCTCCACCGACGTCGGCGGGGTCCGTGAGGCCGTGGGCGACGCCGGACTCGTCGTACCGCCGAGGGAACCGGAGGCGATGGCGCGGGCGGCGCTGGAACTGCTGCGCGCGCCCGCCCGCCGGGCCCGGATGGGCGAGGTCGCCCGGCTGAGGGTGATCGACCAGTTCACCCTCCGGCACACCATCGACTCCTTCCGGGAGATCTACGGCGCGCTGGCGGCCGGCGAGGACCCGGTCCGCCCCGCCGAGGTCCCGGCGCCGCACGCCCGACGGGCCGGAGGTGCGTGGTGAACCGGCTGGACGACGAACCGACCCTGCTGCTGCGCCTGCCGACGTCGCCGCTGCCGCCGGCCTGGGACGACGACCCGCTCGACGAACTCGCCGAACGGCTCGCCGACGTGTGCGGAGCCGCCGTTCACCCGGACGAGATCGCCGCGGTGCTGGAGTCCGACGGGCTGACGCACGAACAGATCACCACCCGCTACGCGCGACGGGACCTGTTCGACATGGCGGAGCAGCTGTACGCCCGGGTGCCGCGCCGGTTCCCGGACCCCGCACCGGTGCCCGACCCGTGGCGGACCAGCCCGTGGCAGTGCCTGCTGCGCGGAATGCTGTTCGGCCTGCCGGGACTGGCCTACCTGCTGGGCGCGGGACTGCTGCCGGGACGGGTCACCGGGCTCGCCGCCTCGGCCCTCGTCGCCTGGGCCTGGAACCAGGGTCTGGCCCACCGCGCCTACGTACGGCTCGCCGCGGGCGGCCGGCGGGCGGCCGCGCGCTGCCTGCTGCTCGGGGCCCCGGCCGGGGTGACCGTGGCGGCGGCGACCGCACTGGCCGTCTCGGGTCCCGGCGCCGTCCCGGCCTTCGCGGCGGGGGAGTCGCTCTACCTGGCGGCGGCCACGGTGCTGCTCGTGCTGGGGCGCGAGCAGCACCTGCTGATCGCGCTCGTGCCGACGGCGGCCGGGGCGGCCTGCCTGCCGCTGTGGCGCCCCGGCCCGGTGCCGGCCGCCGTGCTGCTGCTGGCCACCGTCGTGGCGGCGGTGCTGTCGGCGGTACGGGAGACCGTGCGGTCGCTGCGCACCGAAGGCTCCCCGGCACCGGGCACCGCCCGGCTCGGCGCCTCCGTCCCGTACGGACTGTTCGGCCTCGCCGGCGGGGCGCTGACGCTGATGGCCCCGGCGGCGGGCCGGCCGGCCGCGGTCGTGCTGACGCTCAGCATGGGCGTGGCCGAGTGGCTGCTCTACCGCTACCGGAGCCTGACGCTCACCGCCCTGCGGCACAGCAGGACCCCCCGCGGTTTCCGGCTCCGGGCGGCCGGCGCGCTCGGCCTGTGCCTCACCGGATACCTGGCGGCGCTCGCCGCGCCCGCGCTGGTCACCGGGGTGCCGTCGCTGCCGCTGCTCGCCCTCGGCGCGGCGCTCTGGGTCGCCCTGCTGCTCCAGGCGGCCGGGATCGCCTGGCCGTCCGCCGTGGCCTGCCTCGCCGCCGCGGCGGCGGAGGCGGCCCTGTCGGACGGCACCCACGCGGCCGGCCCGCTCAGCCCGGCCGCCGCCGAACTGGCGTCCTGCGGCTGCGCGACGGCGGTGCTGCTGGCGGTCGCGTGCACCCGGATGGGCCGGGCCACGGCCCACCGCTGAGCGGCCCCCGGCACCACAACCCGCGGCACCACTCCCCCCACGCGCCCCGGCCCCCACGGATCCGCCCCGACCGGATCCGCCTTCATCGAACCCGCCTTCACGAGCCCGCCTTCAACGAGCCCGCCTTCAACGAGCCCGCCTTCATCGAACCCGCTTCCATCCAACTCGCCGTCATCAGACCCGGCTTCACCAGATTCAGAGGAGACAGATCCCGTGACCTCGTCCGCTCCCGCGACCGTCGCAGTAACCGGTGCCGAGGGATTCATCGGCTCGCACCTGGTGGAGGCGCTCGTCGCCTCGGGCCACCGGGTGCGCGCCATGGCCCAGTACAACTCCTTCTCGTCGTACGGCTGGCTGGAGACCCTGCCGCAGGACGTGATGGACAGCGTGGAGGTCGTCCTCGGCGACGTGCGCGACGCCGGGTCGGTGCAGCACCTGCTCACCGGCACCGAGGCCGTCTACCACCTGGCCGCGCTGATCGCGATCCCGTACTCCTACCAGGCACCGCACAGCTACGTGGCCACCAACGTCACCGGCACGCTCAACGTGCTGGAGGCCGTGCGCCGGCTCGGCATCCCCAGGATGGTGCACACCTCCACCAGCGAGACGTACGGCACCGCGCAGACCGTCCCCATCACCGAGGACCACCCGATCAACACCCAGTCCCCGTACTCCGCCTCCAAGGCGGGCGGCGACCGGCTCGCCGACGGCTACTACGCCAGCTTCGGCACCCCGGTGGTCACCCTGCGGCCGTTCAACACCTTCGGGCCGCGCCAGTCCATGCGGGCGGTGATCCCCACCGTCATCGGACAGGTCGCCGCCGGAGAACGCACCATCGCCCTGGGCGACCTGCGGCCCACCCGGGACTTCCTGTTCGTCAAGGACACCGCGCGGGCGTTCCTCACCGTGGGCACCGCTCCCGCCGAGGCGGTCGTCGGCAGGACGTTCAACGCCGGTACCGGCGGCGAGATCTCGGTCGGCGACCTGGTGACGCTGGTCGGCAAGCTCATGGGGGCCGACATCGAGGTCCGCGAGGACGCGCAGCGCATCCGGCCCGCCGCGTCCGAGGTGATGCGGCTGGTCTGCGACGCCTCCCGGCTGCGCGCCGCGACCGGCTGGGCACCGGCCCACAGCCTCCAGGAAGGCCTGGAGCAGACCATCCGGTTCTTCTCCGACCCGGCGAACCTGGCCCGCTACAAGACCGCCATCTACAACGTCTGACCACTCGTCCCGGTCGCCGGCCGCCCCCGTCGACCACCGACCGACCCACCACGGAGTCCGCCATGCACGCAGTCATTCTGGCCGGAGGCAAGGGTGTCCGGCTGCGCCCCTACACCACCGCGCTGCCCAAGCCGCTCGTCCCCATCGGCGACCAGCACGCGATCCTGGAGATCGTGATGCGGCAGCTCGCCAACTCCGGATTCACCAGCTGCACCATCGCCATCGGCCACCTCGGCCACATCATCCGCGCCTACGTCGGCGACGGCTCCCAGTGGGGCATGCGCGTCGACTACTCGACCGAGGACAGCCCGCTGGGCACCATGGGCCCGCTGCTGACCATGCTCGACCGGCTGCCGGAGCACTTCCTCGTCATGAACGGCGACATCCTCACCGACCTGGACTTCCGCGCCGTCCTGCGCGGCCACCAGGCCGGCGGCGCCCCGCTGACCATCGCCACCTACTGCCGCAAGGTCAGGATCGACTTCGGTGTCCTGACCACCGACAGCGCGCAGGTCGTCGCCTTCACCGAGAAGCCGACCCTGGACTACCGGGTCTCCATGGGCGTCTACGGGCTCTCCCGGTCCACCCTCGACGGCTACACCCCCGGCCTGCCGCTCGGCTTCGACGAACTCGTCCTCGACCTGCTCCGCGACGGCACCCCGCCGGCCGCCCACGAGTTCGAGGGCTACTGGCTGGACATCGGCCGCCCGGACGACTACGACCGGGCCAACGCCGAGTTCACCACCCACCGCGACCTGCTGCTGAAGGGGGCCTGACCCGATGCGCGTCCTCGTCCTCGGCTCCACCGGATTCCTGGGCCTGCACATCACGGAACACCTGCGCGCCCTGACCGGCGTCCGGGTGCTCCGCGCCGGCCGCTCCCCGGGCGCCGACCTGCGGGTCGACCTCGCCACCGCCACCGTCCCCGAGCTCGCCGCCGGGCTGCGCGCGCTGGCCCCGGACGCCGTCGTCAACTGCGCCGGCGCCGTCGGAGGCGGCCCGCTGCTGCTGGCCGAGACCAACGCCCGGGGCCCCGCCGTCCTCTGCGAGGCCCTGACCGCGGCCGGCCTCCCGGTCCGCCTGGTGCACCTCGGGTCCGCCGGCGAGTACGGGACCACCACCGGGCGGTCGCTCGCCGAGGACTCGGCAACCTGCCCGCAGGGCGCCTACGGGGCCACCAAGCTGGCGGGGTCGCTGACCGTCGCCGAGGCCGCGCTGGACGCGGTCGTCCTGCGGGTGTTCAACCCGCTCGGGCCGGGCTCGCCCGGCACCAGCCTGCCCGGCCGGCTCGCCGACGAACTGCTGCGCGCCGGGCCCGACGGCACGGTGCGGGTCGGTGACCTGTCCGCCTACCGCGACTTCGTCGACGCGCGGGACGTGGCCCGTGCCGCCGTCCTCGCCACCACCGCACCCGGTCCGCTGCCCCGGATCCTCAACATCGCGGGCGGCAGCGCCACCCAGGTCCGCACGGTCGCGGAAGGCCTGAGCCGGGTCAGCGGATTCCGCGGCCGGATCGACGAGAACGGCGCCGGTTCGGAGCGCTCGTCGGCCGTCTCCTGGCAGCAGGCGGACATCACGGCCGCCGCCTCGGCGCTGGGCTGGCACCCCGAGCGGCCCCTCGCCACCTCGCTCGCCGACCTGTGGACCTCACGCACCGGCACCCCCGCGATCCCGCACCCGGCATGACACACGGCCGGCTGCTGGTCCCGCTGTACGTCCACCCCGCTGTGGACCCGGCGGCGTGGCAGGCCCTGACGCGGGTCCCGTCGCGGCTGTACGGCGTCGTCCTCAACGTCGCCGACGGCCCCGGCGCGACCCGCGACCCGGCCTTCGCCGCCGCCGCAGGGGCGCTGCGCGCGGCGGGCGTCCGCGTGCTCGGCTACCTCGACACCGCCTACGGCACCCGCCCGCACCCGACGGTGCTGCACGAGCTGCGCCGCCACACCGCCTGGTACGGAACCGACGGCGTCTTCCTCGACCAGGCCGGCGCCGACGCCGGCCTGCTGCCGTACTACCGTGCGCTGGCCGACGCGGCCCGCGACGACGGCGCCGCCACCGTGGTCCTCAACCCGGGCGTCCATCCCGACCCCGGTTACGCCTCCGTCGCCGATCTGCTGGTCACCTTCGAAGGAGACTGGCACACCTATCTCACCTCCGGCGCGCCGTCCTGGACCGAGGCGCACCCGCCGGAGAGCTTCTGCCATCTGATCCACGGCGTCCCCGACGGCCTGTGTGATCTCGCCGCCCGCACCGCGCGCAACCGCCGTGCCGGCGTCCACTGCGCGGTGCCGGGCACGGGCGCGAACCCCTGGGCCGCCCTGCCCCCTGCCGTGAGGACGGGAGTCACATGAGGTGCACGATCCGTCGGCCGCTCCGGCTGCCGGCCCTGTTCCCGCTGGTCGCGGCGCTGCTCGCGGGACTGCTCGCCGGGTGCGCCACCGTCCCGGACCGGCCCTCGGACCGGGCCCGGGACGGACGTCCGGCGACACGCTGGCAGCCACGCCCCGGCACAGCCTGGCAGTGGCAGCTCAGCGGCCGCGTCGACACCGGCGTGGACGTCCCCGTCTACGACATCGACGGCTTCACGAACAGCGCGGAGGTCGTGAGCCGCCTGCACAGGAGCGGCCGCAAGGTCATCTGCTACATCAACGCCGGCGCCTGGGAGTCCTTCCGTCCCGACCGCGCCGCCTTCCCCGCGTCCGTCCTCGGCCGCTCCGACGGCTGGCGCGGCGAGCGCTGGCTCGACATCCGCCGCCGCTCGCTGCTCCGCCCCCTCATGGCCGCACGGTTCGACATGTGCCGGGCGAAGGGCTTCGACGCCGTCGAGCCCGACCTCGCGGACGCCTACAGCAACGACACCGGTTTCCCGCTGACCGCCGCCGACCAGCTCGCGTACAACCGCATGATCGCCGACCTGGCCCACGAACGGGGCCTGGCGGTCGGTCTCAAGAACGACCTGGAACAGATTCCCGACCTGGTCGGCGACTACGATTTCGCGGTCAACGAGCAGTGCGCGGAGTACCACGAATGCCAGGCGCTGAGCCCCTTCGTAGCAGCGGGCAAGGCCGTCTTCCACGTGGAATACCACGTGCCCGAGAGCACGTTCTGCCCGCTCGCCAAGCGCCTCGGCCTCGACTCCATGCGCAAGAGGCTCGCCCTGGGCCGCTGGCGCAGCCCCTGCTGAACCCGGCCGGCGCACCGGTGCGCCACGGTGCGGAAGGCCGCCCGCGCCGAACTGCCTCGGGCGGCACCGGAATTGCACGAAAAGGCCCCTGGCCCGCGTCTCCGCGGGCCAGGGGCCTTTTCCTCAAGGGTGAGTGACGGGACTCGAACCCAATCCTTGGAAGAGGCTTGACCTTGGGATCCTCGCTCACCAAGACATGCTGGTGCGTTTCGATGAGTGTTCGGTTGCCGTGGATGTCGTCAGTGTGGCCACGCGTGTGGCCGCGTCCACACCGTCTCGGCCACCTGCTCAATGCCGAAGACCGACTTCCGAGAACACTAGCGGCCCGATCGCGTGGCTGAGCAGACTAGTCCTCCACTGACGAGGGAGGGGCCCGTGGGCGTCAAGAAGGTGCTGACGATCAAACTGGAGATCGAGGTCAACGAGAAGGTGACCCGTTCCAGCCGCCTGGAGAACACGTACGGCGAGGTGGTCATCGCCGCCATGAAGGCGGCTCGTGCCGAGATGCCAGCGGACAGCATTGAGCAGATCACCACTCACGCGCGCTGGGAGTACCGACACTGGGATCCGGAGCCGATCACCTACGCCAATGGGGAGGACCCGGAGATCGAGGACTTCGACGACGAGGACTTCGTCTTCGAGGATGAGGTCTGATCAAAAGGAGAGCCCCAGCAGTCCGAAGACGACCGGAGCTCTGCTCACCTCACGAGCCCTGTGGAGCATTGTCCGGAGCCGGCTCCTGGGCGTTGTGGGGGAGGCCCGGCTCGGACAGCAGGTCCTCCCAGTCGAAGTGCGCGGAGGTCCACAGCAGAGTCACGCCGTGCTTCGGGCAGTAGGCCCCGGTTGCGTCCTCGATCGGAAACTCATGGTCGCCGTGGATGCACCTGGTCACCGGGCCTCCCTCAGGGTTTTGTGCAGGGTGGCTGCGTCGGCGCAGTTCTCCGGGCAGTCCGGGCACTCCAGGACGTAGGCGTAGAGGACCTTGTACGCCTCCCGGTACTCGTCGGTCACGCGGCCGGCTCACAGATCAGCTCGGCCCAGACCTGCTTGCCCCAGCGGTACAGGTCGGTCCCCCAGCGTTCGGCGAGGGCGTCGACCAGGAGAAGCCCCCGGCCGCTGGTGAGGAGGTCGTCTCCCGGCTTGGCCATCTCCGGCATCAAGCGGGCCTTGTCGACCACGCCGATCCGGACGAACCGCGGGCTGGGCCGGGAAACGATGACCCGGACGTATCGCGTGTTGGTGTGCTTGACCGCGTTGGCCACCAGTTCGGTGACGAGGAGTATCCCGGGGTCCGACAGCTCCTCCAGGTGCCAGACGGCCAGGGCCGTCCGTACGAGCCTCCGGGCGACCTCGGCGCTCTCCTCCAGGCCTGGAAGCGTCTCGGAGTATCCGGGGTGCCCCGTCGGGTGCGGCTTCGCTGACACGATCATCTGGACCTCGTCCGCTGTCGAGCGTTCAGGGATGCCGCCCGGCCGTGCGTCACAAACCGTTCCAGAGGCGCGAGATGACCCGGCAGCAAGCGGTGCTGCGACCCTAGGGAAGGCGAAGACGGTGTCTCCACAATTTTCTATGCTTTTCTACGGTGACTACCCAAGATGAGCAATGGCTCCGGTGATCAGATCCCGCGCGGTACTGCCGTACACGGCCATCTCGGCCATCTCCTTGGAGGCCCTGACGTACTGCTCGACCTCACCCGGAGCGGTGATCTTGACGGCCGCTGAGAGCAGTTCGACATGGACCCGGGCGTCGTCGAAGACGTTGAAGGTTTCCAGGGTCCAGAGCGGCCGTGGAGCGGAGAAGGGGATCACGCCGAGGCTCACCGACGGCAGAGACATCAGAGTGAGCAGGTAGCCCAGTTGGCCCGCCATGGTCTCCGAGTCGCCAATCTGGTAGCGGAGGACGGACTCCTCCACCAGGACGGAGAACCGGTTGCCGTTGATGAACAGCACCCGGGAGCGGCGCATCCGGGCCTCCACCGCCTCCTCCACGTCGTTCGGTGTCCGGTGGAAGCGGGAGATCGAGTTGAGCAGCGCGGTGGCGTACGAGGGCGTCTGGAGGAGCCCGGGGACCACGGTGGAGCAGTAGATCCGGAACTGCCGCGTGCGCTCGTACAGCTCGACGCGGGACTCCTGGAGGTGCCGCAGACCGGTGCGCTGCACCCGGCGCCACTCCATGTACATCGAGTCGGCGGACTGGGCGGAGGCCACGAGGTCGTTCGCCGCGCTCTCGGCTCCGCACGCCGCACACCAGACGCGGATGTCGGCGATGGCCGGTGGGGTCCGGGCGTGCTCGATGCGGGAGACCTTGGAGGGGTACCAGTCCAGCCGCCGCGCAAGCTCGGTTGCCGTCAGACCTGCCTCTTTGCGGATCTCCCGCAGGCGGGCGGCGAGCTGGCGTCGGGCAGCCTGTACGGCGGCTGTCGGTGACTCGGTCATTCCTCGCTCAGGTGCAGTAGCTGTCGTGCGGGAGGGCTCTGTTCCAGATGGTCTCGAACGCCTCGGAGACACTCTTGATCAGGGTGGGGTCGTCGCTGAGAGTGTGGCCCACGAAGGCCCCGTCACCGGAGAAGAGGCCGAAGCGGACCAGTTTTTGGTCGAAGAGCCAGAGGTCGTTGCCCGGGATCAGCAGATCCGAGGCCAACCGGCGCGGAAGCCACCGGACCTCCTCCCCGGCCAGGACGTTCTGGAACGTGGACGCGTGCTCGTACCGTATGTACTCCGAGAGCGGCTCGGAGACGATCCGGGCCCGGCGGACCTTCACGCCCCGCTCCACGGCCTCGGCCACGGTGGTGTGGAAGTCATTCCACCACTCGTCCCGGTTCTCAGGCGTGTGCCGCTGGCCGGCTCGCCAGGCAGCGAAGTCCTCGTCCTCGTTCTCGACCCCGTAGACGTCGTGGGTCTCCAAGTGGACAGCGCTGTGACGGCAGTTGGCGAGCAGATCAGCGAACGGCGGCACCGTCTGCGGCATCGCACGCCTCCCTGATCGCGGCCACCATGCGGGCGGGGAGCCGGACGACTGCTTCGGTGTCGGGGATGCCTCCCGTCTCCAGGCACTCGCGCTCCGTCGCCTCGTCGGCCTTCCAGCCCTGGATGATGAGGTCCTTCGTTTCCTCATCGACCCAGATGGTCGGGCAGTTGTCCCCGTTCGTGTTCGGGTCCTTAGCGATGAACCGTAACGTCATGGCTCTCTCCGAATCTTCTGGCTTCTACAGACTTCTACGACGGTCACCCATCGGGCCCTCGCGGTCAATAGCGCATGGGCGCTCACGAGACCACCGTCGGAACGACAAAAAGCCCCCTCGCGGCCGGAGCCGAGAGGGGGGTGTTCCCGCCAGAGAGACACCACGGGGCACACTATGTGAATCAGACCTTCGGGACCTTCAGCTCTGCCCAGGAAGTGGGACCAGGAGGCCAGGTGGCCGCCGAGCCTGTGAAGCCCAGCTTGCGCTGGAACGCCTCGTACGAGGCCTTGTCGCCGGAGCCGATGGTGTCCTTGTTCGTGCTGCTCTTGTACCGGTCGCATCCCTCCGCCACCAGGCGGTCGTGCATGCGCGCCACGATCGGGGACTTCCGGCCCACGGAGAACCAGGCGGCCCCGGGGAAGGGCTCGTATGTCTTCGCAGGGGCGGCCGGCTCAGTGCCCTTGGGGCGAGGAGCGCCCTCCTGCACCCACGCATACAGCTCCGCACCGGGGCACTCGGTGGCGTAGCCGTCGCGGTGGCCCTTGATCTCGTTGCCCGCACCGTGCTGGCACAGCAGCTCGATGCCGTCCCGGATCCCGCCCAGCATGGCGTCCGTGGGCTTCGTGAGGCCCTCGTCTCCGACCAGGCCGATGATGGCGTAGTGCGCCACGTTCAGTGGCTGGTTGCCGTTGGAGCCGGTGCGCTTGCCGATGCCCCGGCCCTCCAGGAGGTAGCCGTGGGGACAGGCGCCGTAGTTGTACGCGATATCGGCGTAGTGCTCCTTCTGGTTGGCCAGGTGGCTCTTACGTATGGCCTGCCATTCCGCGATGCACGCGGCATGGTCCGTGAGGAGCTTGGTGGAGACCTCGGTCCCCTCGTAGTGGACCTTCACGCCCTTTGTGGAGGTCTGGGTCGGAGCGGCCGAGGCGGGCCATCCGAGCTGGGTTTTGGTCACGAGCTTCATGGGTGCTCCTCAGGGGTCTGGCGGGCATGAAGAAGCCCCTCCGGCAGGGGGGAAGGGGCCGGAGGGGGCGGCTTGGGGGAGGGCTCAGTCGGCCGTGGGTGGGTCCTCGGGATGAGCCCGGAGGTACCGGAGGTAGGAGACGAACCGGATCAGGAGCAGGGCCGTGGTGGCCGTCAGGAGGCCGAGGGACAGGACGGTGTCCCACCAGGGCCCGGTGGGTCCACCACCGCGGATTCCCAGCAGCAGGAGCGACCGGGCGTAGATCAGGCCGATGATGACGACCCAGCCCGAGGAGTTGACCTCGGTGATCCGGAACGGGTGCCGGGGGTGGTGCAGGACGAGGAACCCGGCCGAGGCGGCCAGGCCGACGCCCAGGAGGACGTACAGGGCGAGGGAGTAGAGCATCAGGCCTCCTTGTGTCAGCCGTCGGACAGCCGGCCCAGGACGACCGCCTCGATCCAGTCGCTGTACTGGTTGGCCCGGTTGTGTGCTCTGAGCTGCTCCTTCACCCGGCGGCTCTCGGTGAGCTTGGCCTCGACCTCGGGGTAGTGGGCCTGAGCCTGCTGGAGGGACTTCTCGGCGGCCCTCATCGCGGTCTCCGCCTCGGGAGACACCTTGGTACGTCGGGTGAAGAGCCGCATGTCACGCGCTCCCGGGCAGGGCGGGACGGTGGCCGAGTTCTTCGAGTAGATGGGTCAGGGTCTTGCCCTGCTCGACCGCGACGTCCCCGCGCTCCTCGGCCTTGGCGAGCTGCTGGCGGGTGAGCTGGTGGGCGTCCCGCTCCTTCTCGAACGCGTCGCGCCACCGGTCCCTGTCGGCCGTGAGGCCCGTCATCACGTACCTCGGCACGATGATGCCGATCATCAGGAGGACGACCACCTCGCCGACGATGCCGTACTGGACGAACTGGCCCAGCAGCTTCCCGACGTCGGGGCCGGAGTCCTCCGGCACGGCGAGTCTCAGCAGCTCGGGGATCAGCAAGAGGACCTCCTAGCTGGGCATGCGAAAGGCCCCGACTCTGAGAGCCGGGGCCTTCTGGGCAGATCAGGGTTTCATGGCCTTGAACTTCGCGATGGCTTCCTCCGGGGTGAGCGTGGGCCCGTGCGAGAGAAACACTTCGGTCACTCCGGTCGTATTCAGCGGAGTGTTGGCCTTCCGCAAGGCGGCCATCTCTTCGGGTCCGATCACCTCGAAGTTGCATAGATAGCAGCCGAAACGGGTCGGGGTGAAAGCACGACCGCTCGCCGACTCCTTGGCCGGTGTGAAGGTGAGGAGGCCCTGCCCGCCACAAGCGGGACACTCGCCGCCCGAGGCCCTCAACGCGATCTCCCCGTTCACGAGGAAATCCATGGGCTGGGCGAACCACTCTGCGCTGGACGGCTGAGGCGCTTTGAGAGCCCGCTCCTTGACCTCCGCCGGAAGACCCACGAACCGGTCCTCGAACGCGTGCCGAGCCTGAGTGATTCGGAGCTGTACGTCCCGGAAGACCTGATCTTCCTGCTCGTTCACCGCGTTCTTGAGCGGGTCTGTCCACCGCTCCCAGAACTCGTCCAGCGGCTTGCCGAGATCGCTGAGGAGAGTCTCGATGGTCCCGGCGAGAGGAGAGATCATCCCCTTGGCCAGCGCGCTGTCCGGTGCGGCATGAGCCGCCCCGTTGCGCATGGCGATCAGCAGATCGAGCTGGTCGTCCTTCTGGAGCACCCCGATCTTACGGAGACGGGCAAGGGCTTCTGTGGCCCCGACCGTGCGGACCTTCTCCTCGTCCAACTGGAGGTGCCCGCCGAGGTACATCGTCATGTCCGCGCTGTTGTTGCGGATCTCCGCGACGTAGACCGGGTTCTTCGCAGCGAGGACCGCCTTGGCGAGCTTCTCGACGGCTATACCGGCGTGGAGCGCGAAGTCCTCGTAATCCGGGCGTCCATGGTCGTCCATGGCTCTGTGGGCGGCCCTCTTGGCGCCCTGATAGAAGCTCTCAGAAGAGAGCGAATCGTTCATGGATGGACGGTAACCGCCACCTGTAGTACAGGGCGATGGAATTTAAAAAGACCCGGCCCCAGGGCGAACCACCCCCAGGAACTCCCGGGGCCGGGAGCTAGGTCAGGAGCCGTGCGAGTGGCCGCCGTCCTCGTCGTAAGAGCGGCTGTGGCCGTGCTCCACCTCGGGGCCGAGCTGGGCCCTGAGGGCCTCGTTCTCGGCCTCCAGGACGGCCATGCGGCGCCGGGTGAGGTGCAACTCCAGGACGGTGTCCCGGTACTCCTCGACGAGCTGCTCAGGGGTCATCTGCATGACATGCTCCAGGGGTGCGGCCGGCTCACCCCCTCACGTGCGTGTGGTGACGGGTGACCGGTCAGGCGCTGACGGGCGTCAGCTATGTCATCTTGGAGGAGTGAAGGTCGATACGTCGGTAAGCGATTTTGCAACGATTGTGGGATTTGGAGCGGCAGTTGTAGGCCTGCTCGTCGCTGTCTATCAGGCCTCTCGCGAGCAACGGAGACTCACCAAGGATGTCGATCAAGAGCGTGTCCGGCTGAAACAAGAAGTGCTCGGGCCCGACGGAGCTGAGCCGACTGGCGTCGAAAGGGCTGAACCGACCCCGGAGACCAGGTTCGCCAAGCTCCTGATCGAGTACTACGCCTATGGACTTACCCAGGCCCGCCGGAGTTTCAGCGTCAGTCTGTCCTGCTCGATCCTGGGCGGGCTCGTCCTGATCTCCGGCGCTGGCACGGCGATCCTCAGGGCCAACAGTGACGGAGACCAGTACGCCTCCGTCACGGCGAGCGTGGCCGGTCTCGTGATGACGGTCATCGGCACCCTGTTCCACCGGCGTGCGGACTTGGCGCTGAAGCACATGGAGTCCCAGACCCAGTCGCTCCGACAGGACATGAAGGTCGAGCGGGATGCGGGTCAGGCCATCAAGCTCCTGGAGGACGTGGACGATCCGGCCCTCCGGGCTCATCTCCAAGCCGCGCTGATTCTCAAGTTCTCCGCGGCGAAGCTCCCCGAGCTGGGCGGCGTCCTGAAGACGATCGAGGTCCTTCCGGAGCCACGCACCAACGGGACGGTCCCGCACCAGCAGTCGGAGTCAGCGAGTTCCTGACGCTCGTCATACGGCCTACGATCCAGGCATGACAGACCAGGCTGAGGCCGAAGACGGCATTCCCATCACGTTTACCGTGCCCGTCAGCGAGCCGTTCGCGCAGGCTGCTGCTGCGGCGCTCAAGGACCTGCGGGAGTTGGCCGCGAATGCCTTTCCCGATGAGGTCGGTGGCCCGGACGCGCCGTTCAGGCGAGACGCGGCGGCTATCGATGCGCAGCCTGAGCCGATACGCGAAGCCCGTCGGTCAATGCTCGGCATGATCTTCGACCTGGCCCAATTGTCATGGTCCAACGCTCTCGATCATGTGAGGGCTCTCGAACAGGATGTGGTCATGCAGCCGCCGCCAGTCTGGTCGCCGCTGACGCTGAGCAGGGCCGTGATGGAGAATTGCCTATTCCTGCACTACCTGATTGATCCGGACATCTCTACTGCCAAGCGGCTGGCACGCTGTGCTGGCCTCTGGCGGACCGACGTCGAACACATGGAGAAGGCGGCGAAGGCATTCGGGCCGGCTCAGGAGGCAGAGATCGCCAAGACCAGGGACTACGTGCTGACGGCACTCCGTGACGTTGGGGCTGTGGAGCGAACCAACGCGCAAGGCCGGCTGATCGGTTACGAGGTCGACGGCGAGAATTCCGGTCTGGACATCAACATCACCGAAGAGGCCAAGGCCATGCCGGCTCACCTGCCAGCGCCCTACCGGATCCTCTCGGGGGCCGCACACGGGCGCCCATGGATGACGAACCGCGCGCGAATGCTGGCCGAGGGCTCTGAAGATGACCTGGTGGGCGAGGCGGCCACCGTCATGATGGCCGTCGCGGTTGTCACCGGCGCGCTGGAAACAGCGCTAAAGGCGTGGCGGGATTACGTCGGTCTGAATTTCGGTGACACCCTGGAACACCTGAACGGGTTGTACAGGATGTTCTTCATCGAGGCCGTCAACCTGGGCGTGGAGAGCGCGAAGCAGCTCTAGGCGGAGGACACCAGCACGCGCTTGGCCCTCGCTCTGGTGGCCTTCTCGGCCTGGGCGACGGACAGATGGCGGAAGAGCTTCTGGCCTCGGTGATCGAGGCCTTCGACTTTCAGGTGTCCTCGGCGGACCCACGAGTAGACCGTCACGATGCTGACGCCCGTCAGCTCGGCGGCCTCCCGGGCCGTCAGCCAGAGTTCGTCCTCCACTGAAGCCCTCCCGGACATGCGAAAGGCCCCGGTCCGCCAGTGGCGTCGGGGCCTGCACGAGCACGTACGTGTCCTGCTGACACGAAGTATGCGGTCGCCTTGATTCAAATTGCAAGCACTCTCTCTGACGGGCGTCATGACGGGGCGGAGTGGCGCATGGCCTCCTCTTCACCCGGGTCGACGTTGGCAGGGTCGGGGTCGTGCAACTGCTCGAAGCGGCGCCGCTGGGCCAGTTCGTGCTGGATGGCCCTTTGCCGCTTCGACTCCGTCCGTTGGGAGAGTGGCGGAAGGGGCTCGGAGAGGATGTAGGCCGACAGAAGTTCGGTCAGCTCGCCTGTCAGCTCCGCGAGCCAGCTCACCGCGAAGAAGTGCCGGACACCGGCAGCCCTGTACTTCCGCATGACGATCATGAGGTCCCGCACGCGCTCACGAAGCTTTCGGTCCGGGATGCGGGCCACGGCCCTGTCGATGTTCTGCACGTGGCCGAACACGGTGTCCAGGTACGACGCGCTCTCGTCCATACGCATCGTGGCTACTTCGCCCGTGACCGACCCCAGGAACTCGGTGAGCGCGATCAGCTCGTTCAGGGCCTTGTCGGCTGCTGCCTGGCCGATGTCCTGGAGACGGGCCTTCTGCGCTTCCCTCGTCTGGTGGGACAGCGTCAGCCACACGCCGCCGAGGGACGTCGCACCACCGACGACGGCGCCGCCGAAGCCGATCAGGCCCGAAAGCACTTCTGGTTGCATGCCGGTCATCATGCCGACGGGACCGGCCCTCGTGGGGCTAATCCCGTCAAGTCCATGTTGGCCGACGCCAAGAGTACGTCGGGACGTACCCATAGGCCCATCCCAGAACCACGTTCAGCCGACGTCAGGCAGTTCCAGGACCTACGACGTTGCTGCCGGAGGCCATGAGCTTCTTCAGAACCGCGAGCCTCTCGGTTGCGCCTCGCTCTTCCAGATCCTGCACACGTAGCCGGTAGGCACGTAGTGCCTCACCTTTCATCTCCGGAACCCCTGATTCGCCTCGGGCGTAGGTGCTTAGCAGGGCAAGCGCGAAGGCGGCTGTGAAGGTGATCCAAACCCACTCCCCCCGCTTCGTGTCGGCGTGGTGCCAGACGCGCACCATGTAGGTAGCGTTGTCCATACGCTCGCGCGCGATGGGATCGCGGATTAGGAGTACGGCCATCCCAATTTGCCCTAGATGTTCGGCTACTTGGGCCTCTAGCGCCTGCTGCCTCTCGTCGTCGCTCTGATACCAGTCGCGCGAGATTGTCCTCAGGGCGTATAGGTGCGTCATGGCGTTGGATATCGCTTGGCGTTCTTGCTCGGCCAATCGCTCTTCGCGTAGACGGTCGTTCTCGGCCTGGAGTGTGATCTTAGTGGCCTTGAGTGAGGTACTTCCTCCGATCCAGGCGCCGATCACGGCACCTCCTAGTGCCGCAAGACCACCTATCCAACCTGCCGCTACGGTTGCGTCCATAGGGAAGATCCTGCCGGACGGAGGATCAACCGCGCGGCTGATCCGGTCGTCGGGTTAGTGCCCGCAGCCGGGTTTGGTCCACCAGCCGCACTTGCCGCAGTACTCCATGGGCGCCTCACTGTCCGATCGGCCCGATGACCCGTACGTGGGTCCGGGCAGGGTTGTCGGGGTCGGAAACCGAGATGATCTGGGCCCCGCCCGGGAGGCGAGTCACGGTCAGCTCGGTGTCGTTGTTGTTGGCCTGACCAGGACCAACAACAGGTCCGGGGCCCTCGGGGGAGGGGCTCGGAAGGGGGATGTCGGCGGCCTTCACGCCCGTGCTCACGCCCCGGCCCTTCATCCGCACGTCGGTAATGGGGACACCGGCCTGGGTGAGGACCTCCCGCACGTGGGCGGTGTCGGTCCCCAGCGCCTTGGCGACGGCGGAGAGGTGGGCGTGGGGCTCCGCGACCTTCCGCAGGGCTTCCAGGACCTCGGGGGAGTCGTCCTTCGCGGCGGCCGGCTCCGGGGATTCCTGGGGCGGTGCCACCGCGGCCTCCTCCGGCTTCCCCTTCCGGTAGGCGACGACGGTCCTCAAGATCCCGTGTGGCCACCGGTGTGACCCACAGAAGAGACGATAGAGGCCGGTGATCTGCGTTTCCGCAGATCACCGGCCTCTACATAAAGGGTGAGTGACGGGACTCGAACCCGCGACATCCTGGACCACAACCAGGTGCTCTACCAGCTGAGCTACACCCACCATGACCGGCGGTCATTCTGTGGTTTCTCCGACCGGCCGAGAAAAAGTGTACAGGGTCCGAAGGGGTGCTCGCGCACGGCTTTACGGGAGCACCCGCCGGGGCCTCCCGGACGCCTACTCCGCAGGCAGGACGTGCTTGGCCGCGATCGTCCGCGCGGTGTCCGAGTCCGGGCCGGGCTGCGGTACGAAGACGGCCTCCCGGTAGTAGCGCAGTTCCGCGATCGACTCGCGGATGTCGGCGAGGGCGCGGTGGTTGCCGTTCTTCTCCGGGCTGTTGAAGTACGCCCGCGGGTACCAGCGCCGGGCCAGCTCCTTGACGCTGGAGACGTCGACGATCCGGTAGTGGAGGTATCCCTCCAGGTCCGGCATGTCCCGGGACAGGAAGCCGCGGTCGGTGCCGACGGAGTTGCCGCACAGCGGGGCCTTGCCGGGCTCCTTGACGTGCTCCCGGACGTAGGCCAGGACCTGCTCCTCGGCCTCGGCGAGCGTCGTGCCGCCGGCCAGCTCGTCGAGCAGGCCGGACGAGGTGTGCATCTGGCGCACCACCTCCGGCATCGTCTCCAGTGCCTTGGCCGGCGGACGGATGACGATGTCCACGCCCTCGCCGAGCACGTTCAGCTCGGAGTCGGTGACCAGTGCGGCCACCTCGATGAGCGCGTCGTCGGACAGCGAGAGGCCGGTCATCTCGCAGTCGATCCACACCATGCGATCGTTCATGTGTCTAACCTTACGGCGCGCCGCTGTGAGCTGAACCGACCGTGCGGTGACCTTGTGCGGGAGATCGCGCGGCGGGCCCCGCGAAACGGCGACCGCCCACCCGGCGGGACCGGGTGGGCGGAGGCGCGGATCAGCTGCCGGTGCGCGGTCCGGGGAGGCTGGCCGACAGGCCCACCGCCGCGGTCCTGCGGGTCTGCATCGGCAGTACTCCCTCGGGGTACTGCACGGTCAGCGGGCCCGTCGGCGGCAGCGGTGCCGGTTCCGGCGTGTCGGCGCGCTCGGCCTGCGGACGCCTGGCCCGGTACGCGGCCCGGTACGCCGCCGGGGACGAGCCCAGCTGGCGCCGGAAGTGACCGCGCAGGGCGACGGGGGAGCGGAAGCCGCAGCGGCCCGCCACCTCGTCCACCGAGTAGTCGGACGTCTCCAGGAGGCGCTGCGCCTGGAGGACCCGCTGCGTGATCAGCCACTGGAGCGGGGCGCTGCCCGTCAGCGAGCGGAACCGGCGGTCGAAGGTCCGGCGGCTCATGTACGCGCGTGCCGCCAGGGTCTCCACGTCGAACTGCTCGTGGAGGTGCTCCAGCGCCCAGGCGACGACCTCGGCGAGCGGGTCGGCGCCGATCTCCTCTGGTAAAGACCTGTCGAGGTAGCGCTCCTGACCGCCCGAGCGGCGCGGCGGTACCACCAGGCGGCGGGCGAGCGCGCCGGCCGCCTCGTTGCCGTGGTCCGTCCGCACGATGTGGAGACAGAGATCGATTCCGGCCGCCGTGCCGGCGGACGTCAGGACGTCGCCGTCGTCCACGAAGAGTTCGCGCGGGTCGACGTGGACCGACGGATAGCGCTTGGCCAGCGTCGGCGCGTACATCCAGTGGGTGGTGGCCGGCCGGCCGTCCAGCAGCCCGGCGGCGGCCAGTACGAACGCGCCGGTGCACAGCCCGACGATGCGGGCACCTTCCTCGTGGGCGCGGCGCAGCGCGTCCAGTGCCTCTTCGGGCGGTGGCGCGGTGATGGAGCGCCAGGCCGGTACGACGACCGTGCCGGCGCGTGAGATCGCCTCCAGGCCATGTGGCGCGGTGAGTTCCAGGCCCCCTGTGGTCCGCAGCGGGCCTTCCTCGCCTCCGCACACCAGCAGTCGGTAGCGCGGTACGCCGGCGTCCTGGCGGTCTATCCCGAACACCGACAGCGGTATGGAACTCTCGAAGATGGGGCCGCCGCTGAACAGCAGCACCGCGACGATCTCCTTGCGGCGTCGCCCGGAGAGTTTCCGGGCCGCGGCTTCCGGCGCGGCAGTGGAGTCGTGGCTCATACTGCTAAGCCCCCCTCGGTGGTCGCGGCTCCTCGGTTGTGTCGCTCCTGCACGTTTCCCCTCGGTCCTGCACGAGTCCCCCGCCGTAAGACGTCAAGATCGAATCTACTGGTTTCCACGATGTCGCGTTGACCAGTTCGACACGCCGCAGATTGTCGACATGACAACTTGGCGTGAAGCATTCGATCACGAAGCGTTGCACTCACGGGCCGTGCAGGGAAGTGCGCCTCGTGGCAGTGGCCAAACCGCGTAGGGTGCGCGGGGTCCCCGGGACCCTTTCCGTGCAGGTGGAACGGGGGTTGGGGGGTGGTCGGGACCCCTCTTGCACAGGGGCGGGAAGTTGGCTGAAAAGAAGCGTTCCCGTGCGCGGAAACCGGTCAGTCGACCGGTGTACCGCTCCTAGTGTGACGTCCGCCTCCCCGGGCCGCCTGCCGGGGGGCCCGGTGCGGCGCCCGGCGGGGCGCGCGGTGCGGTGTTCCCGGCTCCCTGTGCGGCTCCGTCCCGGGCGGAAGGGGGCGCTCCGAGCGGCGCAGCAGGTACCGGCAGGCGACGGTGACGGCGGTCAGGCCGACGGTGGTGCCCGCGGCGGCGGCCGGCGAGGTGCCGTACCAGAGGAGCACCACGGGGACGAGGACGCAGGAGAACGCGGCCCAGCGGACGACGTCGCTCGCGGCGTCCTGGGCGGAGTGCGGCTCGGGTTTCGGGCGCGGTCCGGACATGCGGGTGACTCCCTGCTCTCCCTGGCGTGGCTCCCGCCGGCTCCCGGCGGTGCCGCCGCCGGGTTCAACGCGGGTTCGAGCGGTCGGTCACCGTGGGTACGCCCCGCCGCTGTCCGAATCCTGTGCAAACCGCCTGTACGGGGCAGCAACCATTGCGTTACGGGCGCGGCTCGTGCATGCTCCCTGGAACCCCGACGGACTCCGCGGGACGTCCCCTACGGAGAGTGCGCGGGATCTGGGCCGAGGAGGCGTGCCGCCGTACCCTTGGGGGTAAGGGGTTGGGAAGATGTTTCCCGGACACAGCTCCGCCGCACACTGTCGTCCCCTCCACAAAGGATCACAACGCCGAGACAGCCATGGCCGGTCACGAATTCTTCGATCCAGCGGACCGCAAGCGGCCGGTCGCCGACCCCACGGCGGCCGACGCGCTGGCGGCGGAAGAGGCACGCCCTTCCTGCGATCCCGCCTTCCAGCACGGAGTGGTCGTCGGTTTCGACGGCTCCACCTCCAGTGAGCGCGCCCTCGCCTATGCGGTCGGGATGGCACACCGCTCCCGCGCAGGGCTGATCATCGTCCATGTCGCCAACCGACTGCCGACCACCGTGTGGGCCGGCTGCGAGCCACCCGTCTTCGTCGACGTGCCGGACCACCGCACCGAGGTGCTCGGTCTCGAACTCGCCTGCGCCGACTACCTGTCCGAGGTGCCCTGGATCCTCGTCGAGCGCGGCGGCGACATCTGCCACGAACTCGAAGAGGTGGGGCGGGAGTACGAGGCCGACGCGATCGTCGTGGGGTCGACCCACGGGATCGTCGGGCGGATCTTCGGCTCCGTCGCGGGCAGACTCGCCAAGCGGGCCAAGCGGCCCGTCGTTGTCATTCCGTGACTCCCCGTTCTCCCAGGTGAGATGCGCCGTGGGTACGGCCCGACTCCCTTTGTGCCGCGCGCAGATTACTCGTGCGTAGAGGTGTTTGTGCCCTTGTGAAGGGCATATATCGGTCACCGCGCACAACTGCACAGAGCATGAAGGGAGCCCGCCGTGGACAACGACGTTCCTGCGGGAAGCGGAACCACTACCGTGGCCGGCCGACTCGCCCTGGGGATCACCCTGTTGGCGTTCGGCATCGGCACCACCGGCGTGATCGACGACGTCACCACGTCCGACGCCGTGTCAGTCGCCCACTACGTGGGCGGAGTCGCCCTCTTCCTCGTCGGCCTGCTGGCCTTCCGTGACCGTGACGCCGTGAGCGGCACGGGCTATGTCGCCCTCGGGGCCCTCTGGTTCACCTGGGCCGTCTCGTCCGGCTCCAACGCCTCGGCCAACGCGGCCGGGCTCTTCCTGCTCCTCTTCGCCCTGGTGGCCCTGTCGTTGACCCTCGCGGGCGGCGACCAGCTCGGACAGGGCATGCACGCGCTGCTGTTCCTGTCGATGCTGCTGCTGGCCGTCGCGAACTTCGCCGACAGCTCCTCGCTGGTCAAGGCGGGCGGCTGGGTGGCCGTGGCGGCGGGGGCGGTGGCCTGGTACGCCGCGACGGCCGCGCTCGCGCACTGGCCGACGGTGCTTCCGAGGCGGGCTGCCGGCCGGGGGGTGACGGCCACCGGCTGATACGGCAGCCGACGCCGGGGAGTTGGGCGTCCCCGGCGATCCAATGAGCGGACCCCTTCGTGGCTTGGTGGCACACGTGGGGGTCCGTTCGGCTGTCCGGCCCCTGCGGGTACGTCGTGGTCGCTCGCGCAGTTCCCCGCGCCCCTGAAGGGGCGCGGGGGACAGCGCGACAAGCCCCCCCCCGCCCGCCCCCGCTGAACGGCCGTACACCCCCCGCACCCCC
>NZ_JBIVUX010000001.1:1174721-1266592 GCF_044757385.1 Streptomyces sp. NPDC091282 | reverse complement strand
CCCCGGGGGGGGGGGGGGCCCCCGGGGGGGGGGGGGGGGGGGGGCGCCCCGGGGGGGGGGGGGGGGGGGCGCCCGCGGGGCCCCCCCCCCCCGGGGGGGGGCGGGGGCACCCCCGCGACAAGCCCCCACCGGCCGGCACCGGATGAACGGCCTTACTCCACCGTCACCGACTTCGCCAGGTTCCGCGGCTTGTCGATGTCGCGGCCGAGCGCCTTCGCCGTGTGGTACGCGAGGAGTTGGAGCGGGATGCCCATCAGGATCGGGTCGAGCTCGTCCTCGTTCTTCGGGACGACGATCGTGCGGTCGGCCTTCTCCTGGTGCCGGTGGGCCACCGCCAGGATCTTGCCGCTGCGGGCCTTGATCTCCTCCAGGGCCGCGCGGTTCTTCTCCAGCAGGTCGTCGTCGGGGACGATCGCCACCGTGGGCAGTGCCGGCTCGATCAGGGCCAGCGGGCCGTGCTTCAGCTCGGACGCGGGGTAGGCCTCCGCGTGGATGTAGGAGACCTCCTTGAGCTTCAGGGAGGCCTCGCGGGCCACCGGGTAGCCCCGGACGCGGCCGATGAAGAGCATCGAGCGGGCGTCGGCGTACTCCTTGGCCAGCTTCTCGATCTCCGCCTCCTGGTCGAGGATCTCGGAGATCTGGGCCGGCAGCCTGCGCAGGCCCTCGATGATCCGCTTGCCGTCGCGGACCGAGAGGTCGCGGATGCGGCCGAGGTGCAGGGCGAGCAGGCCGAAGGCGACCGTGGTGTTCGTGAAGCACTTGGTCGACACCACGCAGACCTCGGGCCCGGCGTGCACGTACATGCCGCCGTCCGCCTCGCGGGCGATCGCCGAGCCGACCACGTTCACCACGCCCAGCACCCGCGCGCCCTTGCGCTTCAGCTCCTGGACGGCGGCGAGCACGTCGTAGGTCTCACCCGACTGGGAGACCGCGATGTACAGCGTGTCGGGGTCGACGACCGGGTTGCGGTAGCGGAACTCGGAGGCGGGCTCGGCGTCCGCGGGGATCCGGGCCAGCTCCTCGATCATCTGGGCGCCGATCATGCCCGCGTGGTACGAGGTGCCGCAGCCGAGGATCTTCACCCGCCGCACGGCCCGCGCGTCCCGGGCGTCCAGGTTGAGGCCGCCGAGGTGCACGGTGGAGAAGCGGTCGTCGATGCGGCCGCGCAGCACGCGGTCGACCGCCTCGGGCTGCTCGAAGATCTCCTTGTGCATGTACGTGTCGTGGCCGCCCATGTCGTACGACTCGGCCTCCCACTCCACGGTGGTCGGCTCGGCGGTCGTGCGGGTGCCCTCGGTGGTGTACGTGCGGAAGTCGTCGGCCTTGAGGGTGGCCATCTCGCCGTCGTCCAGCGTCACTATCTGGCGGGTGTGGGTGACCAGGGCGGCGATGTCGGAGGCGACGAACATCTCCTTGTCGCCGATGCCGAGGACGACCGGGGAGCCGTTGCGGGCCACCACGATGCGCTCGGGGAAGTCGGCGTGCATCACGGCGATGCCGTAGGTGCCCTCGATCAGGCGCAGCGCCTGGCGGACCCGCTCCTCCAGGGTCTCCGCCTGGGACCGGGCGATCAGGTGGACGAGGACCTCGGTGTCGGTCTCGGAGAGGAACTCGACGCCGTCCGCCTCCAGCTTGCGGCGCAGGTCGGCGGCGTTGTCGATGATGCCGTTGTGGACGACGGCGACCTTCTGGTCGGTGGACATGTGCGGGTGCGCGTTCACGTCGGAGGGGGCGCCGTGGGTGGCCCAGCGGGTGTGCGCGATGCCGGTGGTGCCCTTGAAGCGCGCCGGGACCTTGGCCTCCAGGTCCCGGACCCGGCCCTTGGCCTTGACCATCTTCAGGCCGGCCGCCTTCGGGGAGGAGACGACGATGCCGGCCGAGTCGTAGCCGCGGTATTCCAGCCGCTGCAGGCCCTCCAGGAGCAGAGGGGCCACGTCACGCTTACCGATGTATCCGACAATTCCGCACATATATGGGTGTTCCGTATCCCTCAGCCGTAGACCATGCGACGCAGCTGCCGGAGGGTGAGCTCCGGCGGGGCGACCGCCCTGTACTTCAGATCCGCCTCGATCCGGTCGAAGATCTCCGCGTTCACCAGGCCGTCCGCCTGGAGTTCGCGGTGGCGGCGCCGGACGTAGTCGCCGGCCGTCTCGTCGAAGTAGGCGAGCACGTCCTGTATCACCCGCAGCGCCTCGCCGCGGCTCAGCGGCGTGGAGCGCGTCAGATGATCAACAAGTTCGTCGTGCACCCGTAGATCCTGGAGTACGAGGCGACGGTTTAGCAAGAATCCTGCCCGATTCCGGGCAACGGCCTGTTGAATCTCTTATGGGGCTCTGTTCGCAGCCTGTCCATCCTGTGTCTTGCGCCACGTCGCTTGTGGAGACGAGTTTCAGACGCCATGGACATTCCTCGTATGGGCGTACCCGATGAGCTCGCCGACCGCATGAGCATGGCCGAGCAGCACGAGTACCTCCGCGCCAGGTTCTCCCGGCGCTCCATGATCAGAGGCGGGGCCGTGACCGTCGGCGCCGTCACGGGCGGCTCGTTCGTCCTGGGCGGCACCGCCCAGGCGGCCGCCCCCACCCGGTCCTCGGCCCCCGCCGGCCAGTACGTCGACGGCGCCTACGTGGCGCCGTTCGGCCGCCACCTGGCCTTCGGCAACGACGCCGCCACGGAGATGACGATCTCCTGGCAGGTCCCGGTCGCGGTCAAGAAGCCCTTCGTCCGGATCGGCACCCACGCCTCGCACCTCTCGGTGAAGATCCCGGCCGAGATCCGCACCCTCTACACCCCCGCCGGCATCGGTGCCAGCGGCGACCACACCCAGTACTACGTGCACGCCAAGCTGGCCAACCTCAAGCCGGGCCGGCAGTACTTCTACGGCGTCGGCCACGAGGGCTTCGACCCGGCCGCCCCGCAGTACGCCAGCACCATCGGCACCTTCACCACCGCCCCGCGCCACAAGGAGCCGTTCACCTTCACGGCCTTCGGCGACCAGGGCGTCAGCTACCACGGCCTGGCCAACGACGCCCTGATCCTCGGCCAGAACCCCAGCTTCCACCTGCACGCCGGCGACATCGCCTACGCCGACCCGTCCGGCGCCGGCAAGACCGCCGACACCGGCTTCGACTCCCGTGTGTGGGACCAGTTCCTGGCCCAGACCGAGTCGGTCGCCAAGTCCGTGCCGTGGATGGTCTCCTACGGCAACCACGACATGGAGGCCTGGTACTCGCCGAACGGCTACGGCGGCGAGGAGGCCCGCTTCACCCTGCCCGACAACGGGCCGGACAAGAAGAACCTGCCGGGCGTCTACTCCTTCGTCCACGGCAACACGGCGATCATCTCGCTGGACCCGAACGACGTCTCCTTCGAGATCCCGGCGAACCTGGGCATCTCGGGCGGAACCCAGACCAAGTGGTTCGAGGGGCAGCTCAAGAAGTTCCGCGCCTCGAAGGACATCGACTTCATCGTCGTGTTCTTCCACCACTGCGCCTACTGCACCTCCACGGCGCACGCCTCGGAGGGGGGCGTGCGCCAGGAGTGGGTGCCGCTGTTCGAGAAGTACACGGTGGACCTGGTCATCAACGGCCACAACCACCAGTACGAGCGCACCGACGTCATCAAGGGCGACAAGGTCGTCAAGAAGCTCCCGATCGGCGAGACGGCCTACTCCGAGACCGAGGGCGTCGTCTACGTCACGGCGGGCGCCGCGGGCCGCAGCCTGTACGCGTTCACCGCGCCGGACTCCTACGAGGGCCACCTGAACGAGGTCGACTCCGTCGCCTCCTTCATCAACACCAAGGACGGCAAGGTCAACGAGACCGTCACCTGGTCCCGGGTGCGCTACCTCAACTACTCGTTCCTGCGCGTGGACGTCGAGCCGGCGCCGCGCGGCCAGTACGCCAAGCTGAAGGTGTCGGGCATCGCCGAGACGGGCGACCGCATCGACCACTTCACGGTGGCCCGCAAGGCCAAGTAACACCCCCGGACAACACCCCGCGGAAGGGGAGCGGGTGGTCCCGCGGCCGTACGAGGACCACCCGCTCCCTCCGTCTCACATCCGTCTCACATCCGCCTCAGCACCGCCTGCTTGGCCGTCGCGAACTCCTCGTCCGTGAGCACGCCCGCACGGTGCAGCTCGCCCAGTTCGCGCAGCCGCCGCAGCAGCGCGTCGTGATCGGCCTCCGGCTCCCGCGCCGCCCCGGACCCGCCGGGCCCGGCCGCCGACGGATGCGGCAGCCGCGCCTGCACCGCCGCCGCGACCAGCGCCATGAGCGGGTCCCGCCGGAACCCCCACAGCTCCACCGCGTGCGGGTCGTGCTTGGCCCGCACCCCGGCCGGGGCGCCGCGCACCCGGAATCGCAGATGGCCGTTCTCCAGCCCGGCGGAGGGCTGCCACTCCACCGCCAGGATGTCCGCCAGGGCCAGCGTGCGGGGTCCCGCGGCGGCCTTCACGTCCTCCGTCTTCCAGTTCCACTCCAGCCGCACCCGCTCGCCGTCGAAGCCCGCCGTGCCGTCCCCGGCCGAGACCGACAGCGGCAGCCGCGGACCCGGCAGCAGGTACCCGGCCACGGGCGCGCCCGGGACCCGTTCGGCCGCCAGCGCGTCGCGCACCTCGTCGGCGACGTACTCGGCGACGCCGTACCGGTCCGGTTCCACGGTCAGCAGGTAGGGGTCGTGGGGCTCGGTGAGGCGGCCGCCGGTGGCGTGCAGCAGCGGATCGGAGCCGTCCCGCAGCCGCAGCCGCAGCCGCCCCGACCGCCGGCCCCGCTCGAACGAGACACCCGCCAACGCGCCCAGCGGCACGACCAGTTCACCCAGTGCCCGGCGCAGCACACTGACGTTCCTGTCCCGTCCCGGAGTCAGCCGCAGGGCGTCTCCCTCGAAGGACCAGGTGGCCTCCTTCTGGATGATTTCCGCCATGGGGGAATTGTTCCACCGCGAGAACCGCCGGGTGGTCTCGACCAATCCGGGCCGGTGGTGCATCCTCGGCCGAGTCCCCTGCACCGAGTTCTGCCGAAGGGAGCGCATGTGCGACCGCACCACAGAACGACTCCCCGTCCTCCCCGTACCCCCCGCCTGGCCCGGATCCTCGGGTCCCTGCTGCTGGTCGCGGCGGCCGGCGCGGTCACGGTCGGCGCCGGCCCGGCCACGCCGGCGCCCGGCCCGTCGCCGCTCGGCCGGGTCGTCCCGGCGCCCGCCTCGGTCCGGCCCGGCGGAGCGCCGTACCGCATCACCCGTGACACCGCCATCCGCGTCGACGGCTCCCGCGAGGCCCGCCGGGTCGGCGCCTACCTCGCGGGCGTGCTGCGCCCGTCCACCGGCTACCGGCTGCCCCTGACCGGGCACGGCACCGCGGGCATCCGGCTGAGGCTGGCCAAGGGCCCGTACGGCGCCGAGGGTTACCGCCTCGACAGCGGCCGCGACGGCGTCACCCTCACCGCGTCCGCGCCCGCCGGCCTCTTCCACGGCGTCCAGACCCTGCGCCAACTGCTCCCGGCCGCCGTCGAGAAGGACACCGTGCAGCCCGGACCCTGGCTGGTCGCCGGCGGCACCGTCACCGACCGGCCCCGCTACGCCTACCGGGGCGCGATGCTCGACGTCTCCCGGCACTTCTTCACCGTGGCCCAGGTCGAGCGGTACATCGACGAACTGGCCCTCTACAAGATCAACGAACTGCACCTGCACCTCAGCGACGACCAGGGCTGGCGGATCGCCGTCGACTCCTGGCCGCGCCTGGCCGCCTACGGCGGCTCCACCGAGGTCGGCGGCGGACCGGGCGGCCACTACACCAAGGCCCAGTACCGGGAGATCGTCCGGTACGCCGCCTCCCGCTACCTCGAAGTCGTCCCCGAGATCGACATGCCGGGCCACACCAACGCGGCCCTCGCCTCCTACGCCGGCCTCAACTGCGACGGCACCGCGCCGCCGCTGTACACCGGCACGGACGTCGGCTTCAGCTCGCTGTGCGTCTCCAAGCAGGTGACGTACGACTTCGTGGACGACGTCATCCGCGAACTGGCCGCCCTCACCCCGGGCCGCTACCTCCACATCGGCGGCGACGAGGCGCACTCCACCAGCCACGCGGACTACGTCACGTTCATGGACCGGGTGCAGCCGCTCGTCGCCAAGTACGGCAAGACGGTGATCGGCTGGCACCAGCTGACCGGCGCGCATCCGGTGCCCGGGGCGATCGCGCAGTACTGGGGGCTGGACGACACGGGCGCGGACGAGAAGGCCCAGGTGGCCGAGGCCGCCCGGAACGGCACCGGGCTGATCCTCTCGCCCGCCGACCGGGTCTACCTCGACATGAAGTACACCGAGGACACCCCGCTCGGCCAGGACTGGGCCGGCCTGGTGGAGGTGAAGCGCTCCTACGACTGGGACCCGGGCGACTACCTGCCCGGCGCCCCGGGTTCGGCGGTCCGGGGGGTCGAGGCGCCGCTGTGGTCCGAGACCCTCGTGACCGGTGCCGACATCGACGTCATGGCCTTCCCGCGGCTGCCCGGGGTGGCCGAACTGGGCTGGTCGCCGGCGGCCACGCACGACTGGGACGCCTACAAGGTGCGGCTCGCCGCGCAGGCGCCCCGCTGGGACGCCCTCGGCATCGGCTACTACCGCTCGCCGCAGGTGCCCTGGCCCGCCGCGTAGGCGGACCGGGAAAGACCGGCGGCTCCTCCGAGGACCGTACTCGGGGGAGCCGCCGGCCCCGGTCAGAACCCCGTGACGGGATTTTTCAGGGTTCCGACCAGCTGGAGGGCGCCCGACGGGTCCGCCAGGTCCACCATCTGCCGGTTGTTCCGCAGCTGGAGCCGGTTCAGGCAGGACAGCGCGAACTCGGGTGCGAACATGTCGTACTGCGCGAACCGGTCGGCGAGTCCGGGAGCCGACTCCTGGTACTCACGGGTGACCTCGGCGACCGTCCGCCAGAAGTCGTCCTCCGTCAGGACCCCTTCGGCCGCGAGGTTCGCGGCGAGGAACCGGAAGAAGCAGTCGAAGACGTCCGTGAAGATCGACAGCAGCTTCTTGTCCTCGGGGACCTCGACGCGCAGCCGCTCGACCGCGGGCGGCAGCACCGCGTCCGGGTCCATCACCGCGATCTCCTCGGCGATGTCCTTGTACACCGCGCGCTGCACCACGCCGTCCTTCAGGACCAGGATGACGTTCTCGCCGTGCGGCATGAACACCAGGTCGTAGGCGTAGAAGCTGTGCAGGAGCGGGGTGAAGTAGGCCTTCAGGTAGGCCCGCAGCCAGTCCCTCGGCGCCAGCCCGCTCCGCTCGATCAGCGCGGCGGCGAACGAGGCGCCCTCGTGGTCCACGTGGACCAGGGAGGCCATCGTCGCCAGCGTCTCGCCCTCCCCGAGGGACGGCACCGGGCTCTCCCGCCAGAGCGCGGCCAGCATCTTCCGGTACGGCGAGTAGCGGTCGGTGGCCCGCTCGTACTCCAGGTGCCGGTAGCCCACGGCCGCCCGCTCCCGGATGATCGACAGGCCGGTGGACCTGAGCACCGGGTCGGAGTCGACGAGCTGCGCCAGCCAGTCGTTGATCGCCGGGGTGGCCTCCATGTAGGCGGCCGAAAGACCGCGCATGAAGCCCATGTTGAGGACCGACAGGGCGGTCTTGACGTAGTGCTTCTCCGGATGGCTGGTGTTGAAGAAGGTGCGGATGGACTGCTGGGCCAGGTACTCGTCGTCGCCCTCGCCCAGGCACACCAGGTGCTCGCGGGCCACCTCGGCCGCGAAGGTGACCGCCAGCTTGTTCCACCACTGCCAGGGGTGGACCGGGATGAAGAGGTAGTCGGCCGGGTCCAGGCCCCGGTCGCGCAGCACCCCGTGGAAGCGCTCGACGGTCTTCTCGCCCAGCTCCTCGCGCACGAAGGACTCGTACTCGATGCCCACGCCCGCCGTGAACGCGGCCCGCGAGGTGTGCGCCGCCAGCCAGACCAGCCGGACCGGGCTCGCGGTCTCGGGGGCGTACGACAGGTACTCGTGCACGCCGAAGCCGAGCCGGCCGTTGTTGGCGACGAAGCACGGATGGCCCTCGGTCATCCCGGTCTCGATCGCCTGGAACCCTTCCCGTACCAGCTCGGCGACCGGGACCTGCGGCTTGGCCAGCTTGTAGCAGGTGCCGGAGAGCGTGGAGGAGATCTCCTCCAGGTAGACCGGCAGGATCTCGTCGCTCAGGCCCAGCGAGTCCTTCAGGTCGATGAAGAAGTCGAGCGCGGCGAGCGGGAGTTCGGCGCCGTCGCGGACCCGGCTGACGGAATCGGCGTCCACCTGCCAGTGGTCCAGGGCCCGGCGGACGGCGGTGAAGCGGTAGCGGGTGAGCCCGTCGTCGCTGCGCACGACGTACGACTCCCCGTCGGGCTCCGGGGTGATCAGGCGTTCGTGCGCGAACTCGGCGAGCGCCTTGCGTATCAGGAGCCGGTTGGCCTTCTCCCAGCGTTCGGGGGAGAGGTGGGCCACGGCGTCGGCGAGGGTCATGCGGCCACCGCCCGCTCGAACCGCTCCCGGGTGCAGAAGCTCAGCAACGCCATCTTCTCCGGCTTCTGGATCTCGCCCACGGGCACGAACCCGACGGCCTCGTTCAGTGCGTGCACGGCCGTGTTCTCCACGTCCGGTTCGACGACGATCCGGCGGGTCGCCGGGTCCTCGAAGAGACGCGCCACCACGGCCGTGATGACGGCCCGGGTGAAGCCGTGCACCGGCGTGTCGGTGGCCGGGGTCAGGAAGTGCATCCCGACGTCGCCCGGCTCGGGCTCGTACAGCCCGACCAGCTCACGGTGGGCGGGGTCGTAGTACTCCATGAGGAAGGCGGGCCCGCCGTCCTCGCCGAGGCCGAGGAGCGCGTGGTGGTGTTCGTCGGCGGCGATCTCCATGTAGGCGCGCTCGACCTCCTCGCGCCGGGCGTCCTGCATCATCCAGTAGGCCGCCTTGGGATGGGTGACCCAGGAGTGCAGCAGCTCGCCGTCCCGGAGCGGGTCCAGCGGCCGGAAGGTGAACGTCGTGGTCATCGTGGTCATACGGCGAACTCCTGGAACGCGATCGTCTTCTCCACCGGGTAGTACTCCGAGCCGAGCAGCTCGCGGATGATGTACGCGTTCCGGTAGGGGCCCATGCCCAGGTCGGGGCTGGTGATGCTGTGGGTGTGGACGCCGGCGTTCTGCAGGAACACGCCCCGGCCGGTGACGTCGATCGCGTAGTTGCGGGCCACGTCGAAGTTGCCGTGCGCGTCGTAGCGCAGCCGGTCGCGGACCGGTGCGAGGAACTCGGGCTCGGCGTACCGGTAGCCGGTGGCCAGGACCAGGCCCTGGGTGTCCAGCTCGTAGTCCTTGCCCTGTTCCTCCTGGCGGAGGCCGAGGGTGTACGTGCCGTTGTCGTAGGAGACCGTGTTCAGGCTGGAGTTGGTGAGCAGGCGGGTGGGGACCGGGCCGCCGAGGTTCTTCTGGTAGAGCAGGTCGAAGATCTCGTTGATCAGGTCGCCGTCGATCCCCTTGAACAGGCCCTTCTGCTCGGCGGTGAGCCGGTAGCGGGTCTCCTCGGGCAGGGCGTGGTAGTAGTCGACGTACTCGGGGCTGGTCATCTCCAGCGTGAGCTTGGTGTATTCGAGCGGGAAGAAGCGCGGCGAACGGGTCACCCAGTTCAGGCGGTAGCCGTGCACGTCGATCTCGCTGAGCAGGTCGTGGTAGATCTCGGCGGCGGACTGGCCGCTGCCGACCAGCGTGATCGACTCCTTGGACTGGAGCTCCTGCTTGTGCCGCAGGTAGCGCGAGTTGTGGATGAAGTCCCCGCCCAGGCCCCGGCAGGCCTCGGGGACGTACGGCGGGGTGCCGGTGCCCAGGACCAGGCGGCGGGCGCGGTAGGTGTCACCGGCGGCGGTGCCGACGACGTACAGCTCGTCCTCGTACCGGACCTCGGTCACCGTGGTGCCGAAGCGGACGTTGGTCAGTCTGTTCGCGGCCCAGCGGCAGTAGTCGTCGTACTCCACGCGCAGCGGATAGAAGTTCTCGCGGATGTAGAACGAGTACAGCCGGCCCTTCTCCTTCAGGTAGTTGAGGAAGGAGTACGGCGAGGTGGGGTCGGCCAGGGTGACCAGGTCCGACATGAACGGGGTCTGGAGGTGGGCGCCCTCCAGGAACATGCCGGCGTGCCACTCGAAGTCGGGCTTCGACTCCAGGAAGACGCCGTCCAGTGCGGCGATCGGCTCGGTCAGGCAGGCGAGGCCGAGGTTGAAGGGCCCCAGTCCGATGCCGACGAAGTCGAGGACGGCGGACGGGTTGTCAGGACGCGCGGTCAAGGGACTCTCCCAGGTACTGCTCGGCGTGGCCGGCGATCAGAGCGAGGACGGCGGCGATGTCGGCCGTCGTGGTCTCGGGGTTGAGCAGGGTGAACTTGAGGTAGTGGCGGGCGCCGACCTTGGTGCCCGCGACCACCGCGTCGCCGGAGGCGAACAGCGCCTTGCGGGCGTACAGGTTGGCGCGGTCGATCTCGGCGGGGTCGGTGACGGCCGCCGGGATGTACCGGAAGACGAGGGTCGACAGGGACGGCTCGACGACGACGTCGAAGCGGGGGTCGGCGGCGAGCAGCCGCCAGCCCTCCGCGGCCAGGTCGCAGACCTCGTCGAAGAGCTGCCCGATGCCGTCGGCGCCCATGGTGCGCAGCGTCATCCACAGCTTGAGGGCGTCGAACCGGCGGGTGGTCTGGAGGGACTTGTCGACCTGGTTGGGTATGCGCTCGGCGATCGTCCGGCGCGGGTTGAGGTACTCCGCGTGGTAGGTGGCGTGGCGCAGGGTCGCGGCGTCCCGGACCAGCAGGGCGGACGAACTCACCGGCTGGAAGAAGGACTTGTGGTAGTCGACGGTGACCGAGTCGGCGCGTTCGATGCCGGCGATCCGGTCCCGGTGCTTCAGGGAGGTGAGCAGGCCGCAGCCGTAGGCCGCGTCGACGTGCATCCAGGTGCCGTACTGCTCGCACAGTTCGGCGATCTCGGGCAGCGGGTCGATGGAGCCGAAGTCGGTGGTGCCGGCGGTGGCGACGACCGCCATCGGCACCAGGCCGTCGCTCACGCAGCGTTCCAGTTCGCGGGCGAGGGCGACGGTCTGCATCCGCCGGTCCTGGCCGACCGGTACGCAGACCACCGCGTCCTGGCCGAGGCCGAGCAGTTTCGCCGACTTCTGCACGCTGAAGTGGCTGGCCTCGGAGGCGAAGATCCGCAGTTTCGCCGCGGAGTCGGTCTTGCTCTCCTCGCGGGCCAGCAGCAGCGCCTGGAGGTTGGACTGGGTGCCGCCCGAGGTGAACACGCCGTCGGCGGCCTCGCCGAGACCGATGCGGGCGGTCGTCCAGTCGACCAGTTTCCGCTCGATGAGGGTGCCGCCTGCCGACTGGTCCCAGGTGTCCAGGGAGGAGTTGACGGCGGAGAGCACCGCTTCGCCGACCACCGCGGGGATGACCACCGGGCAGTTGAGGTGGGCGAGGTAGCGCGGGTGGTGGAAGTAGACGGCGTCCCGGAGGTAGACGTCCTCCAGCTCGTCCAGGACCGCGGTGGTGTCGTGCAGCGGCCGGTCGAGGTCGATGCGGTCGATGACCGGGGCGAGGGCGTCGGCGGTGACGCCGGTGAACGGCCGTTCGGTGGTGGCGAGTTTGGCCGCCACCCGCTCTACTCCTTCGGTCACGGAGCGGCGGTAGTGCTCCGCGGTCAGGTCATTGAGCAGGTGCGAGCGCATGTGGGGGTCCTCCGGGGACGATCCGTGCGGGGGAGGGGAGCGATCGGCTCCACTTAGGTTAGCCTAACCTAAGTAACGCGGCGGAAACGCTGCCCCTCCCGTGACAGCCGTCACGTCGGCCTCGTACTACTCGCCGGCTTCCCGGAGTTGTTCCTCCGTCAGGCCCTGCCGCCAGTAGCCGACGAAGGTGACCCGGCGCCGGTCCACCCCGCGCTCCCCGACGAAGTGCCGGCGCAGCTCCTTCACCCGCCCTGACTCGCCGGCGATCCAGACGTACGGGTGGTCCGCGGCGGGCAGCGCGGCGCCCCGGATCGCGGCCTCGGCGGTGCCGCCCACCAGCCAGTCGATCTCGGCGTCGGCCGCCGTCACCACCTCCTGGACGTCCCCGGCCCGCGGGACCTCCAGCCAGGCGCGGACACGGGTGCCAGCGGGCAGGGATTCGAGGATGGCGGTCGCCGCGGGGACGGCGGTGTCGTCGCCCCAGATCAGCACCAGGTCGGTGTCGGCGGGCGGCCGGAAGCGGATGGCCCGGTTGTCGGCGACCGCGGGGCCGATCAGGATCACCCGGTCGCCCGCGGCGGCCCGCGAGGCCCACCGGGAGGCGGGTCCGGCGGGGGTGGCCGCCCCCGGCTCGATGCCGTGCAGCACGAAGTCGATGTCGATCTCGTCCGGGTCGCGGCGCAACTCCCGGAGCGTGTACGAGCGCATCACGGCCCGTACGTCGTCGGGGAGTTCGCGCCAGCCCTGGAACCAGCCCTCGCCCAGTTCGACGGGGACGGCGGGCTCGGTGCGCCCCTCGGCCGGGATGAACAGGGAGAGGGACTGGTCGCGCCCCTCGGAGCGGAAGTGCGCCAGGTCGGCGCCGCCGAAGGTGACCCGGACCAGAGACGGACCGAGCCGCCTCGTCCGCACGACCTGGAGGGAGAAGAAACGGAACGGGGCGGCTACGGCCGTCGTCATATGAGCTCCTGGGACTCAGGAAGTTGTCGGGTGGTGCGGGCCGGACCTGGTCAGCTGACCTTCTTCGCCGTCTCCAGCGCCTTGGCGAGGTTCTCCACCATCGCGACGCACTTGTCGTAGGAGAAGATCGGCTCGGGCGAGCGGGCGATGACCTGGCCGGCCTTGACCGCGGGGAGCTTCTTCCAGGTGGCCTCGGTGATGTCGGCCGGCTGGATGGTCGCCGAGCGGTCGTCCATCATGATCACGTCGGCCGCGTACTTGTCGACGTTCTCCCAGCTCAGGTCCTCGTACCAGCCGCCGCTCTTCTTGAGCACGGACGCCGAGGGCTCGACGAAGTTCACGCCGAGGGCCTTGAAGTACTCCAGGTCCACCGAGAGGTTGGTGCCGGAGACGTAGAACAGGTCCTGGGCGGCCGAGCCCGCCAGCACCTTGATGTCGGGGTGCGCCTTGGCGGCCGCGCGCAGTCGCGAGGAGGCCGCCTCGAAGCGCTTCTTGGCGTCCGTGACCTTGCTCGCCGTCATGTCCGCGCCGAGCGACTCGGCCAGCGCCCAGACGCGCTGGAGCGGGACGGTCAGCTGGCGGTCGTAGGCCGAGATGCCGATGCTCGGAGCGAGCTTGGCGATCTTGTCCTTGGACTCGTCCGGGACGTACCAGAGGGTGCCCGCGCCGTCGAACATCGTGGTGATGAGGACCTGCGGCGCGAGGGCGGCGTACTTCTCGACGTTGAACTCGCCCCAGGTGTTGCCGAGGACGGTCAGCTTGCTGACGTCCATGTCGCCGGCCTGGACGTCGGCCTTGCCGTCCTTGGTCTTCGTCGGGCCGAACACGCCCTTGACGTCGACGCCGTAGTCGTACAGCGCGGCGGCGACGCCGACGAAGGCCACGATGTCCGCCGGGGCCTTGTCCAGCTTCACGGTGGTCCCGCGGTCGTCCTTGAAGCTCCAGGGACCGGACTTGGCGGCCGTCGTCCCCTTGTCGGAGGAACCCGCGCTTTTCGCGTCGTCGTCCCCGCAGGCGGCGAGCGCGGCACCGAGGCCGAGGGCGCCACCGGCGGCGAGGATGCCGCGGCGAGTGAGGTGGGCTGCTCTGACGTTGGACATAGGTGTGGCTGCTTTCGGACGTGCGGGATCACCGCCGGACAAGTCGTTGATTAGGTTAGCCTAACCTCAGAGGCTGTCCAGGGGCGGCCCCCGCACCTCCCGTGCGAGGTCCTCGCACGGCACCCAACTCTTCTTGTTTTTACCTCCGTTGACGGTGCGCCAGACTGTGTGCCGTCCCGGTGCGGTGGCGTACGGCCGGAGCGGGCACCGGCTCCGCTGCCGGTGCGCCGTCCTCGGTCTCGTGGCCGGTCGCGGCCCCGGCGGTCCGCCGGAGCGCGGATCCCCGCCGGGGGGTGCGGCTCAGCCCCAGGGTGTGCCGGGAAGCGTGCCCCAGGTGCCCTGGCCCGGCATCGCGGGCCGGCCCGGCATGGCGGGCTGCGCCGGCATCACGGGCTGCATCGGCGGCACGGCGTTCGGCCCGCCGGCTCCCGGCTGAGGCATGCCCGGCTGAGGCATGCCCGGCTGGGGCATGCCCGGCTGGGCGGCTCCCGGCTGCGTGGCGCCCGGCTGGGTCGAACCCGGCTGTGTGGTGCCCGGCTGGGTCGTGCCCGGCTGCTGTGCCGTGTCCGGGGCCTGTGTCCCGCCGTCGGCCCACAGCTGGTCGACGCGCGAGCGCTCGGCGGCGTCCGGCTGGCGGTTCTTGCAGGACGGGCCGGGGCCGCCGCCCGACATCAGCTCGCTGCACGGGCCGCTGTAGTCGTCCGGCAGGCCCAGCACGTGCCCGGTCTCGTGGGTGACGACGCGGATCGAGTCGTTCTGCCTGGCCTGCGTGTAGTCGATGAAGATGTAGCCGCTTCCGTGCCCGTTGGTGGAGGCGTGCGAGCCGCGCTGGTCGTTGCCCTCGTAGTAGGAGAAGTCGGCGCCGCTCGACGCCTCCTTCAGCTTGACGTTGGTCTCGGCGCCGTTCCAGATCGAGGCCGCGCTCGCTATCTGGGAACGGAAGCTCGGCGCGTGGGAGTCGTCGTAGGTGACGGTCACCGCCTGTGAGCCGGACTGGGTGGCGCCCTTCGCGGCGACCGACTTGAGCACGGCCGCGAAGAACGCCTTGTTGCCTGCGGACTCCTCGGCCGACCCGTCGTACCGGGCGGTGGTGGTGCCGGCCGCGGACGGGTCGCCCGCGGGGGCGGCGGACGGTTCGGCGCTCGCCGGCACCACCGCGCCCAGCGCGGTGGAGGCCAGGCCCAGGCCGACAGCGAGGGTGAGGAGTCTCGCGGACATTCGGGACGACTTCATGTGGGGGGCTCCTACTCACTCGGTGACGCCGAGCGCCCGGTGCGTTGTCGGCTGTGCGAGAACACCGGTTCCGAGCTGCGGCGACGTCCTTGTGGGTCGACATTCTTAGAACCGCCGCACAGAGAGCGCAAAGGGTCGCAAAGGGGTCCCTTTACTACGCCGCTTCGTAGGCCCCCGCGCCGCTCCGGAGCGGTCCACGGGGCGACGGGCCGCGGACGGGCGTGCCCCCAGGGGCTGACCTGACGTCAGAAGCCAAGCGGGGCAGGCGATCGGGCGTGCCCGCGGGCCGGGCCGGATCCCGCCGCGCGCGCCCGGATCGACATTCACCCCAAGACGGACAAATGCCTAAATGTCTACCGTGCCGTGTCTACTAAGCACGACGGCGAAATGCCGACGATCTGTGAGAGACGTCATAGGGCGCGGGCGGAATCAGCCGGTCTGCGGGCCCTGCCGGTGCGTCCGCGCCGCCGCACGCGAAGGCGCCCGCCCCGGTCACCGGGACGGGCGCCTGCGTGCCGTAGGGCAGGCCGCGGGGCGGGTCAGCCGACCAGGCCCAGCTCCCGCGCGATCAGCATCCGCTGCACCTCGCTCGTGCCCTCGCCGATCTCCAGGATCTTGGAGTCGCGCCACATGCGGGCCACCGGGTACTCGTTCATGAAGCCGTAGCCGCCGTGCACCTGGGTCGCGTCGCGGGCGTTGTCCACGGCGACGGTGGAGGAGTAGAGCTTGGCGAGGGCCGCCTCCTTCTTGAAGGGCTCCCCGGCCACCAGCCGGGAGGCCGCGTCGCGCCAGGCCAGACGGGCCGTGTGGGCCTTCATCTCCATGTCGGCGATCTTGAACTGGATGGCCTGGTTGGCGCCGATCGGGCGGCCGAAGGCGTGGCGTTCCTTCGCGTACTTCACCGACTCGTCGACGCAGCCCTGGGCCAGCCCGGTGGCGAGGGCCGCGATGGCGATCCGGCCCTCGTCGAGGATGCGCAGGAACTGGGCGTAGCCCCGGCCCTCCTCGCCCAGCAGGTTGGCGGCGGGCACCCGGACGTCGGCGAAGGACAGCTCGCGGGTGTCGGAGGCGTTCCAGCCGACCTTGGAGTAGGGCGCGGCGACCGTGAAGCCGGGCGTGCCCGACGGGACGATGATCGAGGAGATCAGCGGCTTGCCGTCGGGCTTGCGGCCGGTGACCGCGGTGACGGTGACCAGCCCCGTGACGTCGGTGCCGGAGTTGGTGATGAAGCACTTGGTGCCGTTGATCACCCACTCGCCGGTGGCCTCGTCCAGCCGGGCCGTCGTACGGGTGGCGCCCGCGTCGCTGCCGCCGTCGGGCTCGGTCAGGCCGAAGGCGCCGAGGATCTCGCCCGCGCAGAGGCGGGGCAGCCACTCGCGCTTCTGCTCGTCGGTGCCGAAGAGGTGGATCGGCATGGCGCCGAGCGAGACGCCCGCTTCGAGGGTGATCGCCACCGAGGAGTCGACGCGGGCCAGTTCCTCCAGGGCGATGCCGAGGGCCAGGTAGTCGCCGCCCATGCCGCCGTACTCCTCGGGGAACGGCAGCCCGAACAGGCCCATGCGGCCCATCTCGCGGACGATCTCGTACGGGAACTCGTGCCGCTCGTAGAAGTCGCCGATCTTCGGCGCCACGACGTCGCGGGCGAACTCCGCCACCGTGCGGCGCAGTTCGTCCAGTTCGGGGGAGAGGCGGTGGTCCATGGTCGTCACTCCTGGTGGGAGAGGGCGCGGACGGTGCGGGACGGGCTGGGTCGGCCCAGTCGTTCGGCCATCCACACGCTGGTGGCGGTGAGTTTGGCGAGGTCGACTCCGGTCTCGATGCCGAGGCCCTGGAGCATCCAGACCAGGTCCTCGGTGGCGAGGTTGCCGGTGGCGGACTTGGCGTACGGGCAGCCGCCGAGCCCGCCGGCGGACGCGTCGACCGTCGTCACGCCGTGTTCCAGGGCCGCGTAGGTGTTCGCGAGCGCCTGGCCGTAGGTGTCGTGGAAGTGCACGCCGATGACGTTCGTCGGCACGCCCTCCTCGTTGAGCAGGGAGAGCAGTTCGAGGACGTGGCCGGGGGTGGCCACGCCGATCGTGTCGCCGAGGCTCAGCTCGTCGCAGCCCATGTCGCGCAGCGCCGTGCAGACCCGCACCACCTGGTGCAGCGGGACGGCGCCCTCCCACGGGTCGCCGAAGCACATCGAGACGTACCCGCGGACATGGGCGCCGGTGTCCTTGGCCTGCCGGACGACCGGGTCGAAGACGGCCAGCGACTCGTCCACCGTGCGGTTGAGGTTGGCCTTGGCGAAGGACTCGGTGGCGCTGGCGAAGACGGCGACCCGGTGGGCGCCGAGCGCCAGCGCCCGCTCCAGGCCTCGCTGGTTGGGCACGAGGACCGGGAGCGCGACCTCCCGCAGACCGGCGAGCCGCGGGAAGAGGTCCTCCGCGTCGGCGAGCTGCGGTACCCACTTCGGGTGGACGAAGCTGGTCGCCTCGATCGTCGTCAGGCCGGCGTCGGCCAGCCGGTGCACGAACTCGGCCTTGACCTCGGTCGGGACCGTCGACTTCTCGTTCTGCAGGCCGTCGCGGGCGCCGACCTCGTGGATCCGGACCCGGGCGGGCAGATCGGTGGCCGGTACCACCATGGGGAGCGTCATTTCTCCTCCTCCACCGGGTTGATGACCGCCAGCACCTGGTCCATGGCGACCGTGGCGCCCGGTGTCACGTCGAGTTCGGCGACCGTGCCGGCGTGCGGGGCGGAGATGACGTGCTCCATCTTCATCGCCTCCACCACCAGCAGGCTCTGCCCCGCCGTCACCTCGTCGCCGACCGACACCTTCACCACCGTCACCGTGCCCGGCATGGGCGCGGTGAGGGAGTCGGCACCGGCGTGCGCGGCCCGGTTCAGGGACGCGGCGACCGGGTCGTGGTCGCGGACCTGCCAGGCGTCGCCGTCCCGGCCGATCCAGTCGGCGGTGTGCAGGAAGGTGTGGCGGACGCCGTCCAGGGTGACCGCCACGCGGCCCGGAGCCACCGCGTGCGTGCCCCGCGGGACGTACTCCACCGGGTCCTGCGCCCGCAGGTGGAAGGCGACCGGCCGGGGGGTGCCGCCGAGCCGCCAGCCGCTGGGCACCGAGAACGGATCAGTCCAGCCCTCGCCGGAAGGCCGCAGCGCCTCCAGCCGTACGGCCGCCGCCGCCTCGTACACCTCCTCCGGTACGTCGGTGGAGACCAGGTCGTCCACCACCCGCTCGACCAGGCCGGTGTCCAGCTCGCCCGCCACCACGGCCGGGTGGCCGAGCAGCCGGCGCAGGAACCCGGCGTTGGTCTGCACGCCCAGGGTGACCGTCCGGGCGAGGGCGCCGCGCAGCTTGCGCAGCGCGGTCTCCCGGTCCGGGCCGTACGCGATCACCTTGGACAGCATCGGGTCGTAGAGGCTGCCGACCTCGGTGCCCTCGCTGAGCCCCGAGTCGGTGCGGACGCCGTCCCCGGAGGGTTCGTGCAGCAGCAGCACCGTGCCGCCGGTGGGCAGGAAGCCGCGCGCCGGGTCCTCGGCGCAGATCCGGGCCTCCACCGCGTGCCCGGTGAGCCGGACGTCCCGCTGCGTGAACCCGAGCCGCTCGCCGGCCGCCACCCGCAGCTGCCACTCCACCAGGTCGACGCCGGTGACCAGTTCGGTCACCGGGTGTTCCACCTGGAGGCGGGTGTTCATCTCCATGAAGTAGTACGACGAGGGGTCGCCGCCCGGCACGATGAACTCCACCGTCCCCGCGCCCCGGTACCCGCAGGACCGCGCCGCCTGGACGGCCGCCTCGCCCATCGCGGCCCGCGTCCCCTCGTCCAGCAGGACCGACGGCGCCTCCTCGATCACCTTCTGGTGCCGGCGCTGGAGCGAGCACTCGCGCTCGCCCAGGTGCACCACGTTCCCGTGGCCGTCGGCCAGTACCTGGATCTCGATGTGCCGGGGCCGGTCGACCCACCGCTCGACCAGGAGCGTGTCGTCGCCGAAGGAGACGCGTGCCTCCCGGCGGGCGGCGGCGATCTCCTCGTCGAGCAGGGAAAGGTCCCGCACCAGCCGCATGCCCTTGCCGCCGCCGCCCGCGGAGGGCTTGAGCAGGACGGGCGCGCCCAGCGCGCGTGCCGCCTCGGCGAGTTCGGGGTCGCGGCCGCCCGGGACCACCGGCACTCCGGCCGCGCTCACCGTCTCCTTCGCGCGGATCTTGTCGCCCATCAGCGCGATCGCGTCGGCGGACGGCCCGATGAAGACCAGGCCCGCCTCCTCGCAGGCCCGCGCGAACGCGGCGTTCTCGGCCAGGAAGCCGTAGCCGGGGTGGACCGCCTGGGCGCCGCTCACGGCGGCCGCCGTGAGCAGCCGCTCCACGGACAGGTAGCTCTCGCTCGCCGGGGCCGGGCCGAGCCGTACTGCCGTGTCGGCCTCCCGGACGTGCCGGGCGTCGGCGTCGGCGTCGGAGTACACCGCCACCGAGCGGACGCCGAGCGAGCGCAGCGTACGGATGACCCGGACGGCGATCTCGCCCCGGTTGGCCACGAGTACGGTGTCGAACACGAGTCCCCTCCTCACATCCGGAAGACGCCGAACTGGGGCTCACCCAGCGGCGCGTTGCCACAGGCCGTCAGGGCGAGGCCCAGCACCTGGCGGGTTTCGAGGGGGTCGATGACCCCGTCGTCCCAGAGCCGGGCGGTCGCGTAGTAGGCGCTGCCCTGGCGCTCGTACTGCGCGCGGACGGGTGCCTTGAAGGCCTCCTCGTCCTCGGCCGCCCAGTCCTCGCCGCGCGCCTCCAGCTGGTCCCGCTTGACGGTCGCCAGCACCGACGCGGCCTGTTCGCCGCCCATGACGGAGATCTTGGCGTTGGGCCACATCCACAGGAAGCGGGGGGAGTAGGCCCGCCCGCACATGGAGTAGTTCCCGGCGCCGTAGGAGCCGCCGACCACCACGGTCAGCTTCGGCACCCGCGTGCACGCGACGGCCGTGACCATCTTGGCGCCGTGCTTGGCGATGCCGCCCGCCTCGTAGTCCTTGCCGACCATGAAGCCCGAGATGTTCTGCAGGAACACCAGCGGGATGCCGCGCTGGTCGCACAGCTCGATGAAGTGGGCGCCCTTCTGGGCGGACTCGGAGAAGAGGATGCCGTTGTTGCCGACGATGCCGACCGGGTGGCCGTGGATGCGGGCGAAGCCGGTGACGAGCGTCTGCCCGAACTCGCTCTTGAACTCGGCGAACCGGGAGCCGTCGACGATCCGGGCGATGATCTCGCGGACGTCGTAGGGGGTGCGGGAGTCGACCGGGACGGCGCCGTAGAGGCCGTGCGGGTCGACCTTCGGCTCGACGGCCGGGGTGACCTCCCAGGGCAGGGCGCGCCGGGCGGGCAGGGTGGCGACGATGTTCCGGACGATCCGCAGCGCGTGCGCGTCGTCCTCGGCGAGGTGGTCGGTGACGCCGGAGACCCGGGAGTGCACCTCGCCGCCGCCCAGCTCCTCCGCCGTGACGACCTCGCCGGTGGCCGCCTTCACCAGCGGCGGGCCGCCGAGGAAGATCGTGCCCTGGTTGCGGACGATGACGGCCTCGTCGCTCATCGCCGGGACGTAGGCGCCGCCGGCGGTGCACGAGCCGAGGACGGCCGCGATCTGCGGGATCCCGGCGCCCGACATCCGGGCCTGGTTGTAGAAGATCCGGCCGAAGTGGTCGCGGTCCGGGAAGACCTCGTCCTGCATCGGCAGGAAGGCGCCGCCGGAGTCCACCAGGTAGAGGCAGGGCAGCCGGTTGTCGAGGGCCACCTCCTGGGCGCGCAGGTGCTTCTTGACGGTCATCGGGTAGTACGTGCCGCCCTTGACCGTGGCGTCGTTGGCGACGATCACGCACTCGCGTCCGCTGACCCGCCCGATCCCGGCGATCACGCCGGCCGCCGGCGCGGCCCCCTCGTACATCCCCTCGGCGGCCAGCGGGGCCAGCTCCAGGAACGGCGAGCCGGGGTCGAGCAGCGCGTCCACCCGGTCCCTGGGCAGCAGCTTGCCGCGCGCGGTGTGCCGGGTGCGCGCCTTCTCCCCGCCGCCCAGCGCGGCCACGGCGAGCCTGCCGTGCAGCTCCTCGACGAGGACGCGGTGCGCCTCCTCGTTGGCCCGCCAGGCCTCCGAGGCGGGGTCTGCCGCGCTCGTCAGCTCCGGTGCCTGGTCCATGCCCGCGATCCCCTCACTTTGTTAATGAGCGTTAACGCATTCGCCTTCAGGTTAACGACCGCTAACCTCCCTGTCTAGAATTGCCTCATGGTCACCAGAACCGATGCCCCGACCCGGCGCGAGCAGATCCTCAAGGAGGCCGCCCGGCTGTTCGCCGAACGCGGCTTCCACGGTGTCGGCGTGGACGAGATAGGCGCGGCGGTCGGCATCAGCGGCCCCGGTCTGTACCGGCACTTCGCGGGCAAGGACGCGATGCTCGCGGAGCTGCTGGTGGGGATCAGCGGGCAGCTGCTGACGGGCGCGAAGCGGCGGCTGGCGGAGGCCGGCGGCCGAACCGATCCCGCCGCGGTCCTCGACTCCCTCATCGAGGGCCACATCGACTTCGCCCTCGACGACCGCCCGCTGATCACCCTGCACGACCGGGAGCTGGACCGCCTGCGCGACAGCGACCGCAAGCTGGTGCGCCAGCTCCAGCGCCAGTACGTCGAACTGTGGGTGGAGGTCCTGCGCGAGGTCTACCCGGCGCTCCTGGAGCCCGCGGCCCGCTCCGCGGTCCACTCGGTCTTCGGCCTGCTGAACTCGACCCCGCACCTGGGCCGCCCGGGCGCCCTGCCGGGCCGCGGGGTGACGGCGGTCCTCCTGCACCGCATGGCACGGGGCGCCTTCGAGGCGGCGGCGGACGGCGGCTGAGCCGGGACGCGGGCCGGTGTCGTACCGTCTCGCTACGCTGAATCCATGGGTATGGACTACGCGAAGATGCGCGCGATCGCCGAGGAGCTCGGCACCTACGCCGAGCGGCTCGAAGGGGCTTGGAGCATCGAGATCGGCCCGTCCGGCCCGATACTGGCGATGATGTGCCCGTCGAAGCGGCACGAGGGCACGATCCGCCGTATCTGCAAACAGCTGGACGAACAGCTTTCGTCCAGTCACCCGGGCTACATCTGTGCGAGCGGTCCCGAGATCGAACACCCCGCCCTCGGCCGCATGCGCCTTCCCGACGCGGTCGTCATCCCCGAGGAATCCCTCGACGAGGAGGGCATCGCCGTCGACGCGACCCAGGTGCTCGCGGCCGTCGAGATCGTCTCGCCCTCCAACCCGAACAACGAATACGTCGAGAAGCTCGACGACTATCCGGCCATGGGGATCGCCCAGTACCTGATCGTCGACCCGCGCACCGGCACGATCGAGGTGCACTCCGAGCCGTGCAAGGGCCGCTACACGCGCAAGGAGTCGTACATCTACGGGGACCCGGTGCCGTTCGGTCCCTGGACGGTGGAGACCTCCGCCTTCCGCCGCTACGGCAAGGCCGGCGACTGACACCTGCGACCGGGCCCGTCCGTGCCCGCGCGGGTGGGCAAGCTCACCCTGGACGCCTGAACGTACTCACCGGTACCTTGGAGTCTGAGCAAGCGCTTAGACATTCGAAGCCGGTGGAGGTGGCGGCCGTGCGCCGTACGTTGTTCAACGAGGATCACGAGGCGTTCCGGGAGACCCTCCGCGCCTTCATCGAGGCCGAGGTCGTCCCCGTCTACGACGAGTGGTTCGCGGCCGGCCAGGCGCCCCGCGACTTCTACTACAAGCTCGCCGAGCTGGGCGTCTTCGGCATCCGCGTGGACGAGGAGTACGGCGGCGCCGGCATCGACTCCTACAAGTTCGAGGCCGTCCTGTACGAGGAGACCGCCCGTGCCGGCGTCTCCTTCGGCGGCTCCGGCGTGCACGTGCTGCTCGGCCTGCCCTACATAAAGCTGCTGGCCACCGACGAGCAGAAGAAGCGCTACCTGCCGAAGTTCGTCTCCGGCGAGGAGATGTGGGCCATCGCGATGACCGAGCCGGGCACCGGCTCCGACCTCGCGGGCATGAAGACCACCGCCAAGCTCTCCGAGGACGGCACCCACTACGTCCTCAACGGCGCCAAGACCTTCATCACCGGCGGTGTGCACGCCGACCGCATGATCGTCTGCGCCCGCACCTCCGCGCCCACCAAGGAGGACCGCCGCCACGGCATCTCCCTGTTCGTGGTGGACACCAAGGCCGAGGGCTACTCGGTCGGCCGCAAGCTCGACAAGCTGGGCCTGAAGACCTCCGACACCGCCGAGCTGGCGTTCGTCGACGTCAAGGTCCCGGTCGAGGACCTCCTCGGCGAGGAGAACAAGGGCTTCTACTACCTCGGCCACAACCTCGCCTCCGAGCGCTGGGGCATCGCCTTCGGCGCCTACGCGCAGGCCAGGGCCGCGGTCCGGTTCGCCAAGCAGTACGTGCAGGAGCGCGTGGTCTTCGGCCAGCCCGTCGCCGCCTTCCAGAACACCAAGTTCGAGCTGGCCGCCTGCCAGGCCGAGGTGGACGCGGCCGAGGCCGTCGTCGACCGCGCCACGGAGGCCCTCGACGCCGGCGAGCTGACCCCGGCCGAGGCCGCCAGCGCCAAGCTGTTCACCACCGAGGTCGCCCACCGCGTGATCGACCGCTGCCTCCAGCTGCACGGCGGCTACGGCTTCATGAACGAGTACCCGATCGCCCGCCTGTACGCGGACAACCGCGTCAACCGTATCTACGGCGGCACCAGCGAGATCATGAAGACGATCATCGCGAAGGACATGGGCCTGTAAGGCCCGCGCAACTACCTGCCAGTAGAAAAGGTGCCATGAACGAGGCACTGCACGATCTCCTCGATCTGCTCGACCTGGAGCAGATCGAGGAGAACATCTTCCGGGGCCAGTCCCGGTCCGCCGTGGTCCCGCGGGTGTTCGGCGGACAGGTCGCGGCGCAGGCGCTGGTCGCCGCCGGCCGCACGGTCCCGGCGGACCGGCACGCCCACTCGCTGCACGCGTACTTCCTGCGCGCCGGCGACCCGGGAGCGCCCATCGTCTACACCGTCGAGCGGATCCGCGACGGCCGCTCCTTCACCACCCGGCGCGCGGTCGCCGTCCAGCACGGCAGGCCGATCTTCACGCTCTCCGCGTCCTTCCAGGTGTACGAGGACGGCCTCGACCACCAGACGCCGATGCCGCCCGCGCCCGATCCGGCGACCCTGCCCACCTCGGCCGAGCGGCTGCGCGGCTACGACCACCTGCCGGCCACGGTGGTGGAGAAGTTCCTGGAGGCCCGCGAGGCGATCGACCTGCGGTACGTCGACGAGCCGCCGTTCGGGAGGTTCGGCGAGCCGCGCGACCCGCACAGCCAGGTCTGGTTCCGCACCAACGGCAAGCTCGACGACGACCCCCTGCTGCACGTCGTGCTCGCGACGTACGTCTCGGACATGACCCTGCTCGACTCGGTGCTGCTCGCGCACGGCCGGGGCGGCTGGGCCGTCGGCGACGTGGTGGGCGCCTCGCTGGATCACGCCATGTGGTTCCACCGGCCGTTCCGCGCCGACGAGTGGCTGCTGTACGACCAGGAGTCCCCGTCCGCCCACGGCGGCCGCGGGCTGGGCCAGGCCCGGATCTATACCCAGGACGGATCCCTGGCCATTTCCGTGATCCAGGAGGGTGTGGTCCGCGTCCCCAGGTAGAACTGGGGGCATGTCCGAAGCCGAACACAGCGGCGGTGAGAGCACCGGCACGGTGATCGTCGCCGCCGTCGCCAACCTCGGGATCGCGCTCGCCAAGGCGGTCGCCGGGGTGATCAGCGGATCCAGCGCGATGCTCTCCGAGGCGGCGCACTCGTTCGCCGACACGGTCACCGAACTGCTGCTGCTCACCGCGCTCAGACGCAGCGGGAAGCCCGCCGACGAGGAGCACCCGTTCGGCTACGGCCCCGAGCGCTACATCTGGGCCATGCTGGCCGCCGTCGCCACCTTCGTCGGCGGCGCGGTCTTCTCCCTCTACGACGGCGTCCACACCCTGGCCGCCGGCGAGGAGCCGGGCGACCCGCTGGTGTCCTACGTGGTGCTCGCGGTCGCCTTCGTGCTGGAGGGGTTCTCGCTGCGCACGGGGCTCAGGCAGGCGTACGGCGAGGCGGCCCGGTTCCGGGTGCCGTTCCTGCGGTATCTCCGGCGCACCCCCGACACCGCAGTGAAGGCCGTGGTCATGGAGGACTCGGCGGCCCTGGTCGGCCTGGTGCTGGCCGCCGGCGGACTGCTCGGCGGCCAGCTCACCGGCTCCGGTGTCTGGGACGGCCTCGCCTCCCTGCTCATCGGCGTGCTCCTGCTGTACGTGGCCTGGGTGCTGGGCCGCTCGAACGCCGAGTTCCTGATCGGACGGCCGCTGCCGAAGGCGGTGCGCGAGCGGATCCGCGCCGAGCTGCTGGAGTCCGAGCACATCGTGGCCGTGCTGGAGCTGACCACCCTGGTCCAGGGACCGAACGAGGCGCTGGTCGCGGCCAAGGTGGACTTCCGGGACGTCTCCACCGCGGCCGAGGTCGAGCGGGCCTGCGACCGGGCCGAACAGCGGCTGCGTGCCGCGTTCCCCATGATCGGCCGGGTCTACCTGGACCCCACTCCGGGGCCCGCCACCTCGGAGGATCACGGCCGGTGATCGTCCGACGTGCCGCGCGCTTTGTGGCGGATTAAGCTCTATGAGTGAAATGCCGCACAGTGCATGTGCCGCATAGCGGACGTGCCGCGTAGCGGACGTGAGTCCGGCAGAAAGGTATTTCCCATGCGAGTACAGCGCGCGAGGCGCATCGCCGCGATGTCCGCCGCCGGCCTGATGCTGGCCGGTGGAGCGGCGATCGGCGCCGCGGGAACCGCCTCGGCGGCCCCCGCCTCCACTCACCAGAACGTGGTCACCGGCGGCTTCGGCTGCAACTCCCGCTTCGGCGGCTTCAACGGCTGCCGTGGTGGTTACGGCGGCTACGGCTACGGCTACGGCGGGATCGGCGTCGTCCCGGTCGTCCCGGTCGTGGTCGTCCCCACCGTCGGCTACGGCTTCGGCGGCCTCGGCTACGGCGGATTCGGATACGGCGGTCTCGGATTCTGAGCCGTCCGAGCGCGAACAGTCCACTGAACTCAGGGTCTAGGCCAGGCCACGAGGTGCGGTTCCCGGATCCGGGGGGGGGCCGCACCTCGCCCGTTGGTGCCCGGCTACGCCAGTCCCGCCTCCGACAGCAGGTAGGCGGTCATCGGGTCGTAGTGGCGCGGGCTGACCACGTGGTCGTCGAGCGGCACGGCCACCTGGAGGGTGCCCTCCGCCTCGGCGAGGAACAGCGCCGGGTCGTTGCAGTCGGCGTACCCGACGGAGTCCAGGCCCGCCTGCGCCGCGTACCCCGCCCAGCCGTGGTCGGCGACGACCAGGTCGGGCCGCGGCCGGCCCGCGCGCTCCAGACCGCCCAGGATCGCCTTCATCGGCTCACCGGAGTGGGTGTGCCACAGCGTCGCCCCGTGCTCCAGGACGGCGACGTCGGCGAACTGCATGACGTATCCCTCGTCCGTCTGGAGCCCGTCCGGGATGACCACGATCTCGCAGCCGGCGGCACGCAGCGCGGCCGCCGTCGCCCGGTGCACGTCCAGCAGGCCGCCCGGGTGCCCGGTCGCGAACAGCACCCGCTGCCGCCCCTCGGCCGCCTTGCGCAGCCGCGCGGCCAGCCGCTCCAGGCCGTCCACGGTCAGCTCCGGGTCGATGGTGTCCTGGCCGTACCGGTACTCGGGGTCGTCGTTGACCCCGACGCGCTCGGCCATCACGGCCAGCACGTCCTGCTCGTCGGTCCAGCGGTCGCCGAGTTCCAGTCCGAGCCACCAGTTGCGCTCGCCGTTGGCCAGCTTGCGGTAGTGGAGCAGGTTGTTCTCGCGCGGCGTGGCGACATCGCCCGCGATACGGGTCTTCACAAGGTGCTCGACGAGCTCGGCGCGGCTGGGTGTCCCGGGTATCGGCATGGCTCCCATTGTGGGGCAGGGCGCTGTGCGATTCCCCTGCGTATCGCCCGCTGGGACGTGCGTCACTCACCGCTGCCGCAGCGCGAACCACAGCTCCATCCGTACGTCGGGGTCGTCCAGTTCGGCGCCGAGCAGGCGGGCGCAGCGGGCGATGCGCTGGCGCACGGTGTTGCGGTGCACGGACAGGGCGACCGCCGTACGGTCCCAGCTGCCGTGCAGAGAGAGCCAGGTGCGCAGGGTCTCGGCGAGCGCGGGGTGCTCCGCCAGGGGGCCGAGGACGGCGCGGGCGTGGGCCTCGGCGTCCTCGCGGGGGACCAGGTCGTCGAGGCCCGCGCGGGTGCCGTGGCGGACCAGCGGGGCGCGGGTCGCGCGGGCGCGGGCGAGGGCGCGTGCGGCCTGCGCGGCGGCGGCCGGCAGCTGCTCCGCGGGTACGGGGGCACTGACGCCGAGGGTCCAGCCGGGGTGCGGTGCGGGTTCGCGGTCGGCGGGGACCAGGAGCTGGACGACGTCCCCCGCGGGGTCGATCAGGGGCGAGCCGAGCGCGGCGCCCAGTGCGGTGGTGGCCACGATGTCGGGCGGGTGCGGCGGGCCGGCGGCCGGTCGCGCGGTTCCCCGCGCCCCCGGGGCGGGGCGGTCGCGCAGGTCGTTCGGACAGGCGTGTACGACGAACCATGCGCCGCATTCCCCCAGCAGCGGCGCGACCTCCTCGGCCGTGCCGCCCAGGAGCAGCCGTACCAGGGCCGCGGTGCGGGTCGCGCCCGAGCCGCTGTGCTGTTCGCCGGTGAGGAGGGTGAGGAGGACCGCGGCCACCGAGGCGATGGTGTGGTCGCCCGGTTCGCGGCCGGGGGTGGCCAGCGCCAGGACGAAGCCGCTGCCGAGGGCGTAGGCCGCGAGGTGGGTGTCCGCGGTGGCGTGGGTCGCCGAGGTGGGCGTGCCGGGGCCCGACGGCCGGACGATCTCGGTCAGCTCGGCCAGCGCGTCGCGCACCGCCGGGTCCGGCTCCCGCCCCGCCGCCGCGATCCCGGTGCCCTCGGGCCCGTACAGCGCGGCCCGGCCGCCCAGCCGCTGGGCCAGCTGCCGGAGCACGGACGGCACCGGGTCGGGACGGGCCGCCGCGGCCGCGAGGCTCTGCTGGGCCTCGCTGACCCGGCGCAGCTCGGCGAGGCGGGCCCGGGCCAGCAGCTGCCAGACCGCGCGGGCCACGGCGGTGAACGGGGTCTGCGGCGGCACCTCGAGCAGCGGGAGGCCGTGGCGGTCGCAGGCGGCGACCAGGGCGGGCGGGACCGTGTCGTGGACGGGGGCGAGACCGAAGCCGAGGGCGGCGCCGCCGGCCGCCACGATCCGGGACACGTACGCGTCGAAGTACGCCCCGGAGTCCGCCGCCGCGGGGATGTGCACCCCGGCCGTCAGCAGCAGCTCGCCGCCCAGCAGGTACGGGTAGGGGTCGGACATCTCCGAGGTGTGGGCCGCGTGGATCACCAGGGCCGGGTCGGACGGGCCGGCGATCCGGCGCAGGGCGAGGTCCTCGCGGGCCAGGAGAGCGGCGAGCGGCACGGCGGGCGTGGGTGGCACGGCGGGGTCCGGCATGGTGTGCGTTCCCTCCGTCCGGCGGGGCTGGAATGGATGAAACGTACACTTCGCAGTCGCTTTCCGGCCACCTAGTGTCGAGGCACGTCGTCCGAGTCCGGGTACGCGATCGAGGGAGGTCCCATGGCCGTCGACTACACAGTGATCGTGCTGTATCTGGCCGGCATGCTGGCCATGGGCTGGTGGGGCATGCGTCGCGCCCGGTCCAAGAGCGACTTCCTGGTGGCCGGCCGCCGCCTGGGTCCCGCCATGTACTCCGGCACCATGGCCGCGATCGTCCTCGGCGGCGCGTCCACCATCGGCGGTGTGGGCCTCGGCTATCAGTACGGCCTCTCCGGCGCCTGGATGGTGTTCACCATCGGCCTCGGCCTGCTGGCCCTGTCGGTCTTCTTCTCGGCCCGCATCGCCCGCCTGAAGGTGTACACGGTCTCCGAGATGCTGGACCTGCGCTACGGCGGCCGGGCCGGCGTCATCTCCGGTGTCGTGATGTGGGCGTACACCCTGATGCTCGCCGTCACCTCGACCATCGCCTACGCCACGATCTTCGACGTCCTCTTCGACATGAACCGGACGCTCGCGATCGTCATCGGCGGCACGATCGTCGTCGCCTACTCGACGCTCGGCGGCATGTGGTCGATCACGCTGACGGACATGGTGCAGTTCGTGGTGAAGACCATCGGCGTCCTGCTCCTGCTGCTGCCCATCGCGGTGGTGAAGGCGGGCGGCTTCTCCGAGATGAAGGCGAAGCTGCCGACCTCGTACTTCGACCCGCTGGGCATCGGCGGCGAGACGATCTTCACGTACGTGCTGATCTACACCTTCGGGATGCTCATCGGCCAGGACATCTGGCAGCGCGTGTTCACCGCCCGCGGCGACCGGACGGCGAAGTGGGGCGGCACCGTCGCCGGCACCTACTGCCTGGTCTACGCCCTGGCCGGCGCCGTGATCGGCACGGCCGCCAAGGTGATGTACCCGAAGCTGGGCAGCCCGGACGACGCGTTCGCGACCATCGTCAAGGACGAACTCCCCGTCGGCGTCAGGGGCCTGGTGCTGGCGGCGGCGCTCGCCGCCGTGATGTCGACCTCCTCCGGCGCGCTGATCGCCTGCGCGACCGTCGCCAACAACGACATCTGGTCCCGGATCCGCGGCCGGAGCAGGTCCGGCGACCACGACGAGGTGCGGGGCAACCGCGCCTTCATCCTGATCATGGGGGTGGCGGTGATCGGCACGGCCATCGCGCTGAACAACGTCGTCGAGGCGCTGACCGTCGCCTACAACCTGCTGGTCGGCGGCCTCCTGGTGCCGATCCTCGGCGGTCTGCTGTGGAAGCGCGGCACGGTCCAGGGCGCCCTCGCCGCCGTGACCGTCGGCGGCCTCGCGGTGGTCGGCCTGATGGCGGGCTACGGCATCCTCGCCAACGAGCCGGTCTACTACGGCCTGCTCGCCTCCCTGGCCGCCTACGTCGTCGTCTCGCTGGCGACCAGGCCGACCGACGCGGCGGTACTGGCCACCTGGCGGGAACGGCTCGCGGGCCGCGGCACCCCCGAACGCGCGTCCGAACCGGTCCCGGCCGCCCAGTAAAGTCGTAGGCGGAATCAGCGCATACGCGACGAAGCGCAGGAAAGAAGGCATGACCTCATGAGCAGCAACGAGACGCCCCGCGGGCCCGTCGACTCCTCCCGCGTCCCGCGGTACGCCGGTCCGGCGACCTTCGCGCGGTTGCCCCGCCTCGACGAGGTCCCGGCCGCCGACGTCGCGGTGGTCGGCGTGCCGTTCGACTCCGGCGTCTCCTACCGGCCGGGCGCCCGCTTCGGCGGCAACGCGATCCGTGAGGCGTCCCGGCTGCTGCGCCCCTACAACCCGGCGCAGGACGCGTCCCCGTTCGCCCTGGCGCAGGTCGCCGACGGCGGCGACATAGCGGTGAACCCGTTCAACATCAACGAGGCGGTCGAGACCATCGAGGCGGCCGCCGACCAGCTGCTCGGCACCGGCGCCCGGCTGATGACGCTCGGCGGCGACCACACCATCGCCCTGCCGCTGCTGCGCTCGGTCGCCAAGAAGCACGGCCCGGTCGCCCTGCTCCACTTCGACGCCCACCTGGACACCTGGGACACCTACTTCGGCGCCGAGTACACCCACGGCACGCCGTTCCGCCGGGCCGTCGAGGAGGGCATCCTCGACACCTCCGCCCTCTCGCACGTCGGCACCCGCGGCCCGCTGTACGGCAAGCAGGACCTCACCGACGACGAGAAGCTGGGCTTCGGCATCGTGACCTCGGCGGACGTCTACCGCCGCGGCGCCGACGAGGTGGCCGACCAGCTCCGCCAGCGCATCGGCGACCGTCCGCTGTACATCTCCATCGACATCGACTGCCTGGACCCCGCCCACGCCCCGGGCACCGGCACGCCCGAGGCCGGTGGTATGACGTCCAGGGAGCTGCTGGAGATCCTGCGCGGACTCTCCTCCTGCACCCTGGTGTCCGCCGACGTCGTCGAGGTGGCCCCCGCGTACGACCACGCGGAGATCACGTCGGTGGCGGCCTCGCACACCGCCTACGAACTGACCACGATCATGACCCGCCAGATTGCCGAGGCTCGTTCGAAGTGACCCACGACCACGACCTGGTTCTCCGTCCGACGCAGGCGCAGACCGCAGCCGCACTGAACCCTCCGGCCGGCCGCAACGGCGGGGACCTGGTCGTGGAGACGCTCGCCGGGCTCGGCGCGACCACGGTCTTCGGCCTGCCCGGCCAGCACGCCCTCGGCATGTTCGACGCCCTGCGCCGTTCCGCGCTGCGCTACGTCGGCCTGCGGGTCGAGAACAACGCGGGTTTCGCGGCGGACGCCTACGGCCGGATCACCGGCGAGGCGGCCCCGCTGCTGCTGTCCACCGGTCCCGGCGCGCTGACCTCGCTGGCCGCGCTCCAGGAGGCGGCCTCGGCCTCCGCGCCCGTGCTCGCGATCAGCAGCCAGATCCCGACGGCCGGACTCGGCGGCGGCCGCCACGGCTATCTGCACGAACTCCCGGACCAGGCGGCCTCCTTCCGGGGCGTGGTGAAGTCCGTCCACACCGTCCGCACCCCGTCGCAGATCCCCTCGGCGCTCGCGGCGGCCTGGGAGTCGGCCCTGTCCGCCCCGCACGGCCCGGTGTGGGTGGAGATCCCGCAGGACGTGCTGCTGGCGCCGACGGAGCTGCCGGTGGTCACCGCGATGGACGCCACCCCGGACGACCTGCCGCCGCGCCCCGAACTGACCGCGGTCGCGGCCGACCTGCTCTCCCGCGCCGCCCGCCCGGCGGTCGTCGCGGGCGGCGGGGTGGTCCGCGCGGACGCCTCCGGCAAGCTGCGGCAGCTCGCCGAGAAGCTGAACGCCCCGGTCGTCACCACCTTCGGCGGCAAGGGCGCCTTCCCCTGGCACCACCCGCTCTCCCTCCAGTCCTGGCTGGAGGACCGCCACACCACGGACTTCCTGGAGGACGCGGACGTCCTCCTGGTCGTCGGCTCGGGCCTGGGCGAACTCTCCTCCAACTACCACACGTTCAAGCCGCGCGGCCGGGTGATCCAGATCGAGGCCGACCTCGGCAAGCTGGAGGCCAACCACCCGGCGCTCGGCATCCACGCCGACGCCCGGCTCGCCCTCCAGGCGCTGCTGGAGACCGTGTCGCTGCGCGAGGACGACACGGCGGCCGACCGGGTGCGGGAGGTGCTGGCCCGGGTCGCGGAGCGCATCGCCGCCCAGGAACTCACCCTGGAACAGGGCGTGCTGGCGTCCGTGCGCCGCGCCCTCCCGGCGGCCTCCCCGTCCTTCTGGGACATGACGATCCTGGCGTACTGGGCCTGGTCGGCGTTCGACCCGCGGGGCACCAACCTCATGCACTCCGCGCAGGGCGCCGGCGGCCTCGGCTACGGCTTCCCGGCGGCGCTCGGCGCGGCCGCGGCCGACCCGACCCGCCCGGTCCTCGCGGTGTCCGGCGACGGCGGTGCCCTGTACTCCATCGCGGAACTGGCCACCGCCCGCCAGCACGACCTGCCGGTCACCTGGCTCATCGTGGACGACGGCGGCTACGGCATCCTGCGCGAGTACATGACCGACGCCTTCGGCGAGCCCACGGCCACGGAACTGGCCCGCCCCGACTACGTGGCCCTCGCCGAGTCCTTCGGCGTACCGGCGCTCCGCACGACCCCGCAGACCTTGGAGACGGACCTGGCGAAGGCACTGGCCGCGCCGGGCCCCTCGGTGGTCGTCCTCCCCGCACTGCTGCGGATGTTCGCACCGACGCACCTGGGCTGAGCGCGGCGCCGGGCCCGGACCCGCCGGTCCGGGCCACGGCACGCTCCCCGCATGCTCCTGGCGGTCACACGGACACGCCCGAGTCCACGACCGACCTCACCGGTGGGAGCGAAGCGGGAGGCCGTGTCACCGGCCTACCAGATCGCCTCGACCCACTCCGGGTGGTCGATGAACGGGTTCCGGTTGTGCTGGTAGGTGCCGTAGATGACGTTGTTGCGGTTCTCCTCGAAGGAGTCCGGCGGGTCCTCGTCGTTCCACTGCTTGAGGACCGAGAGCTTGCCGATGTACGGCGTGGAGCCGTTGCCGACCTTGTCGTCGGGCTCCAGGTCGGCGAAGCCGTCACCGCCCTCGTAACGGACCGCCATGTAGAGGATCATGCGGGCCACGTCGCCCTTGACCGCGTCCCGCGGCTCGAAGGAGTCCGAGTCGGCCTTGCTGCCGCCGCTGTTGGTGAACGTGGAGCCGCCCTCGTCGAAGTCGAGGTTGCCGCGCTTGCCGTTGACCGCCACGTCCTCGGGACGGATGTGGTGCAGGTCCGTGCCGGGGCCGGTCGACGTGGTGAGGTCGCCGTGCGAGATCGCCCAGACGTGCTCACGGTTCCAGTCGCCGCTGTCACCGCCGTTGAGGGTCTTGCTGCGCGAGATGCCCGAGTACAGCAGGATCACGTTGGCGCTGTTGTTCGGGTCCTGGTCGGTCTTCTTCAGGGCGTCCCACAGGGCCGAGTACGACAGCTTGGTGACGTTCGCGCTGATGATCGTGTGCAGGGACGACTTGAGGCTCGTCCCCGTCTTGCCGATCGCGTTCTTGTAGTACGTCGAGTCGTACGCGGTGGTCGTCGCGGCGGCCGGAGTCGCCGTCAGCGCCGGGGCGGCCAGGCCGACCAGAACGGCGGCGGTCGTCAGCGCCACCGGCTTCCAGTGCCGGATACGTGTCGCCAGCATAAAGAGATTCCCATCTACGCGGGTTGATGAGGCGGCAAGGACGAGAGTGACATGAACATGCTGGCGATGTGGTGAACGGGACGTAACAAAAGGCCCCCGCCTGTGTGGTCGGGGGCCTCTCGGTGCCGATGCGTCAGCCGACGTCCGACGGGTCCAGCCGGTAGAGCGTGGACGTGGTGGAGCTTGAGGACGACGAGGACGACGAGGACGACGACGAGTTCGAGGTCGATCCGCCGCTCGTGCTCTTGGTGTAGGCGCTCTCCTTCACCGCCGTCCCGTTCTTCTGCACCCAGCTCGTCACGGCGGAGCTGAGCGTGTTGGTGCCGCCCATGCCCATCCCGCCGCCGCCGACCTGGATGTAGTGCAGCTTGCCCGCCTTCACCAGCTCCTTGAGCCTGGCGACCGTCATGGCCTTGTCGGATCCGGTGAAGCCCCACATGGAGATCACGGGCTCCTTCGCGCTCAGCTCGATCTGCGCCGCCGACTGGGAGTTGGAGACCGCGAGCAGCCAGGTGGCGCCGTCCTGGTGCTTCTTCAGGTAGGCGATCAGGTCGCTGCTCACGCCGCCGCCCATGCCGCCGCCGGGGAAGCCGCCGCGGGTGGTGCCGGTTCCGGTGCCGTCGCCGGGCATCTCGCCCGCGCCGCCGGGCAGTTCACCGTTTCCGGTGCCGCCGCTCGGCAGCTCGCCGCCGGGCGGCAGCTGCCCGCTGCCGCCGCCTGGGAAGCCGCCGGTCGGGGCCTCGCCGTTCGTACCGCCCGGGAAGCCGCCCGTTCCGCCGCCCGCCTCGGTGTCCTGGCCCCCGCGGGCACCGCCCGGGAAACCGCCCCGGCCGCCACCGGGACCGCCGAAGCCGCCGCCGGTCGAGGGTCCGGCCGTCGGGTTCGTGCCGCCCATGCCACCGCCGCCGGAGCCGCCGAACGGTTCCGCCACCGCGTACGCCGTCGGCCCGGCCAGCGCCGCGACGACCGCCACCGCAACCGAGGCGGTGCGCAGGCGGGCCCGGCCGCCGGACCGCAGGAGCAGCATCCCGGCGATGCCGGCCACCGTCAGGACGCCGATCACCGGCCACAGCCAGGTGTTCCAGCCGGAGGCCCGGCGGAGCAGGACGACCGCCCACACGCCGGTCACGCCGAACGCGGCCGGCAGGACCCACCGCCACCGCCCGTCGGTGCGGAACGCGTGCAGCAGCATCGCGCCACCGCCGCCGCACAGCACCGCGACGCCCGGGGCCAGCGCGGTCGTGTAGTACGGGTGCATGGTGCCCTGCGCGGTCGCGAAGATCACGTAGTGCAGGAGCGTCCAGCCGCCCCACAGGACCAGGGCCATCCGCCGCGGGTCGGTGCGCGGGGCGCGGCCGCACAGGACGAGGCCGCCGACGAGGGCGATCGCGGAGAAGGGCAGCAGCCAGGAGATCTGCCCGCCGAGGACGTCGTTGAACATCCTTCCGAGACCGGCGGATCCGGAGAAGCCGCCGCCTCCGCCCCCGCCTCCACCGCCGTTGCCCTCGCCGCCGAAGACGCGGCCGAGTCCGTCGTACCCCATGATCAGGTCCCAGGCGGAGCCGTCCGTGGAGCCGCCGATGTACGGCCGCTCGGAGGCCGGGACCAGGGAGACGGCGATCGCCCACCAGAAGCTGGCGACGGCCAGCACGGCCGCGGCGAGCGCCAGGCCGACGATCCGCTTCACCCAGGGGGACTTCGACGCGTACAGGTACAGGGCGAAGACGGCCGGCAGCGCGATCCAGCCCGCCAGCAGCTTGGTGTTGAAGGCGAGGCCGAAGCAGGCCGCCGAGCCGAGCAGCGGGAGCAGCCGCTCGTCCCGGGTGGCACGGAACGCGAGCGCCGCGCCCGCCACCATCAGCAGGACCAGGATCGTGTCGGGGTTGTTGTCGCGGTTGATCGCGACGGTGATCGGGGTCAGCGCGAGCACCAGCGCGGCGACGGCCGCGGCCCCGTGGCCCCAGACGCGCTTCACGTGCGCGTGCAGGATCCAGATCGTGCCGAGGCCGGCCGCGACCTGGGGCAGCATCATCTGCCAGGTGCCGAAACCGAAGACCCGGCACGACAGGCTCATGACCATGGTGGCGAACGGCGGCTTGTCGACGGTCAGGAAGTTGCCCGGGTCCAGCGAACCGAAGAACCAGGCCTTCCAGCTCTCGGTGCCGGCCCAGACGGCGCCGCTGTAGAAGGTGTTCATGTCGGAACCGGAGAGGTTCCAGGAGTAGAGCACCGCCGCCAGGACCAGGATCGCGAGCAGCGCGGGCAGCGACCAGCGCGGTGCGCTGTCCGGCGGGGGAGCCGCGGAGGCCGCGGTGGGCGGCGCCCAGTCGGGGGACACGGTCGTGGGGGGAATGGGATCGGTGGCAGATGTCACCACTCCACCCTGCGGGCGGCCGATGGGTGAGGGCTGTGGCGGTCCTGGGCGCAGGCTGTGCGTCGGCGGCCCGCGGGTGGGAGGTCGCGGCCGGTGCCGCCCCCTCACCCGCGGGCCGGTGTGTCAGTGCGTGCGGACCGACAGCCGGTAGAACCGCGTCGTCTGCGCCGCGTTCTGGTTGTCGTCGCTGACCAGCAGGACCTGGTACGCACCCTTGGAACGGCCGGTGACCACCATGCCCTCGATGTTGTCGAGGAGCGGGTTGGGCTGCGGCTGCTTCGCCGTGGCGCCCAGGGTCGGGCAGGTCGCGATGTCCGTGAGCAGGGTCTTCCTGATCGGCCGTACGCCGCTCTGGCCGGTGAGGTTCGCGACGCGGCTGGTGTCGGTGGCGTGCCGCGGGTCGGCCAGGAAGAGGCGGACGGTGTTGCCGACGCCCGCGGTGAAGCCGCGCTCCAGGACGAGCAGGCGGCCGTCGGGCAGCGCCTGGACCTCGGGGACGCCGAGGATCGGGTCGTCGGTGCGGTAGGCGTACTGGGCCGCGGGCCGGAAGTGGTTGCCGGCGGTCCGCCGCCAGGTCTGGAAGCGGACCGTCCCGGCCGTGTCGCCGGACAGCGCGTACTCCATGGAGGCCAGCAGGGTGCGGCCGCCGTCCAGGAGGGTCAGGCCCTCGAAGGTCTGGTTGGAGGTGGCCCGGCCGGCCGGGGCGACCTGGAGGGAGGCCGGGACCGGCAGGCGGTCCAGGATCCGGCCGTCCGCCGAGTAGCGGCGGATCGACGGCTCGGTCTCGGAGGTGACCAGCCGGGTGCCGTCGCGGTCCACGACCAGGCCCTCGGAGTCGAGCGCGGCGCCGTTCTCGTCGGCGAGCTGGACGGCCTTCCGCGGCGCGAGGGTCCTGGCGTCGAGGTCGAAGAGCGAGGACCGGTCGGAGAGGGCGGCGAGGGAGCCGTGCCGGTCCAGGGCGAGGGCCGAGAAGTTGCCGACGAAGGTGCCCTGGAAGGTCGTCTTGTCGAGGGCGTCGGAGAAGCCGTCGAGGGAGACCGTCGGCGAACAGGCGTGGACCGGGGCGGGCTCGGCCGACGCGGCGGCGGGCCCGGCGGCGGACAGGCAGGTGGCGGCCGCCAGGCCGGCGGTGACGGTGGCGAGTACGTTTCGCAGGCGCATGGCCGCCACCGTAGGGCCGGTCGGTGACGGGCGGGAGACCCGCCCGTGAAGGGCCGGGTGGTGCCCGGAGCGTGCCCCGGCCGCCACCCGGCAGGGCTCAACTCGCCGCCAGGTCCTTGTGGATGGCCTTCGCGATGCCCTGGATGGTGCTGATCCCGTAGCTCATGGTGCTGTTGTCGTGGGTCAGCACGGTCATCATGTAGTCGTGGCCGCCGCCCTTGAAGGTGCCCAGGCTGTGCACCCGCCAGCCGTGCGTGGACCGCGACAGCCAGCCGTTCTTGACGTGCACGGAGACCCCGGAGGGAACGCCGTACGGGGTGCCCCAGCGCTGCGAGGAGACGACCTGCCCCATCAGCTTCTGGATGTAGGCCCGCGAGTTGTCGCTCAGCACCGTGTTCGCGGCGGTGATCAGGGTGAGCAGCCGCTGCTCGTCGTGGACGTCGATCTGGGTGAGCCCCCAGTAGCCGTCGGCCCCCGGCGTGGTCTGGGTCATCCCGGCGGCCGTCAGGAACCCCTTGATCCTGGTCATGCCGAGCTGCTTCCACAGTTTGGTGGTCGCGTCGTTGTCCGACTTGGTGATCATGGCGGTGGCCAGCGACTGCTCGGTGGTCGTCAGGTAGCGGTTGTGCTTCTTGGCGTCCCACAGCAGCGTGGCCAGCACGGTCACCTTCACGGTGCTCGCCGAGTCGTAGTGCGTGGTGGAACGGAGCGTGCACGTGGTCTTGGTGGAACGGTCGTAGAGGCCGACGGCGATGGTGCCCTTGCGGTTCGCCATCGCCGCGGTGATGTCCTTCTTCAGCTTGGCGGCCAGGCCCGCCTTCGCGGACGTGCAGCTCACGGTGGGAGCGGCTGCCGAGGCGGGTGCGGCCACCCCCGCGGTGAACGCGGCCCCGCCTGCGATCGCCACCAGCACCTTGGCGCGTCTCGATATCCGGTGTGTCATGACCGGATTGACTCGCGGGTTCGCCCGAATGGTTGTACGGAGCCCGAAGGGTTTGACTAGTCGTTATCGGCGCGTTGCGGCACCGGGCGCGGTCCGGGTCAGAGGTCGAGGACGGTCTCGGCGGCCGGTGCGCTGCAACAGACCAGGACGGTGCCCGGTTCCGGAGGTTCGAGCGGCGGGGTGGTGTAGACGACGTCGCCGGTCACCAGCGGGGTCACGCAGGTGTGGCAGACGCCGGTCCGGCACGACCAGCGGGTGGGGACGTCGCAGGCCTCGGCGAGGCCGAGGAGCGAGCCGTGCTCGGGCGACCAAGCGGTGGTGACGCCGCTGCGGGCGAACGTGACGAGCGGGCCGGTGCCCGCGGGCCCCGGCGGCTGGTGCGGGCGGACCGCGGTGGTGGAGGTGACGCCGGGGTTGACGGCCGCGAGCGCGCTGAACCGTTCCGTGTGGATCCGCTCGGGAAGGAGGCCCAGCTCGCGCAGCATCGCGCCGAGGTCGTCCATGAAGGCCGTGGGCCCGCACAGGTAGGCGTCGGTGTCGGCGCCGGCCGGGACGCCCAGGCTCGCGAGCGCGGCGGCGGTCGGGCGGCCCCGGGTGACGTGCTCCTCGCCGGGCAGCGGGCCGTCCGCCGTGTAGAAGACGTGCTCGTGGGCGTCGGGGAGCCGGGCGAGGAGGCCGCGGGCCTCGGCGGCGAAGGCGTGGTGGGCCCGGTCGCGGGCGGTGTGGAGCCACCACAGGGGCCGCGGGTCACCGGTGGCGGCGAGCCGGTGCAGCATGGCGAGCACGGGAGTGACGCCGATGCCCGCGGAGGCGAGGACGACCGCTCCGGTCCCCGCTTCGAGGACGAACGTGCCGCGCGGAGCGGCGACGTCCACGAGGTCGCCGGCGCGCAGCCCGGTGTGGATGTAGCCGCTGACCCGCCCGTGCGGCTCGCGCTTGACGCTGATCCGGTAGCCGCCGTCCGCGGACGCCGAGGACAGGGAGTAGCTGCGCACCTCGTGGGCGGCCGCGCCGGCGGTGGGGCGCAGCGAGAGGTATTGGCCGGGCCGGGCGTCCGGCAGCGGCGTGCCGTCGGCGGTGCCGAGGCTGACGGAGGAGACGTCGGCGCTCTCGCGGACGATCCGGGCGACCCTGAGCGGCCGGAAGCCCGGCCAGCCCGGCTGCTCCGCGGGCTGCGCGGCGCCGGCCAGTTCGCGGAACGACTGCTGCCAGCCGGGGCTGAGGGCGGGGATCTCCAGCGCCCTGCGCAGCGTCGCGGGGTCGCGGCCGGGGAGGTAGAGCAGCGCGTCGGTGTCGGCGACGCTCAGCTCGCCCGGCCCCCTGCGGACCAGGGTGATCTCGTCGCCCGCGCCGACCCTTCCCTCGGTGAGCACCCGCAGGTAGAAGCCCGGACGGTGGTGGGCGACCAGGAGGGCGGCCATGGCGGGCTCGCCCAGGCGCATGCCGACGCGGTAGCAGGTGACGCGCGGCTGGGTGACCTCGAACTCCGCCTCGCCGATCCGGTACCGGTCGCCGATGCACACCTCGTCGTCGGGCAGGCCGTCGACGGTGAAGTTCTCCCCGAAACTCCCGAAGGACAGGTCGTCGCGGCCGAGCTGCTTCTGCCAGTACCGGTAGGAGTCCGCCTGGTAGACGAGCACGGCCCGGATCTCGCCGCCGTGCCCGGCCAGGTCGCCCTGGCCGTCGCCGTCGACGTTCAGCCGCCGCACCATCCGGCGCCCGGACACCGGCGCCTTCCACGCTCCGGTGCGGACGGTCCGCCCCTGCCAGGGCACGTCCCTCGGCAGGCCCACATTGACGGACAGCAACGTCCCCATGGCGACATCCTGGTGCCTCCACCGCGATTCCGCGAACGGAACGGGCGCCGGCACGGAACAGGCCCAGGCACCGAGCAGGCCCTAGTGGTGCCAGGCGCTCCCGCCCGTGTTGTGGATGAAGCGCTGCAGCACCTTGAGGGTGGTCAGGTACTCCTCGTCGGAGATGCCCGCCCGGCGCTCCGCCTCAAGACCGGCCTGGACGGCGGCGGCCTCGTCGTGGCGGGCCCGGCCCTGCTCGGTCAGCTCCAGCCGGCCGTCGGCGTCCTCGGTGAGCCAGCCGAGGGCCAGGGTGCGGTCGATCTCCTCCTCCAGGGCCCGCGGGCCGGTGTCCAGGTAGCCGCGCAGGACGCGGGACACCTCGGCGCGTGCCTTGGCGCCGCCCGCCCCGGCGACCTGGGCCAGGATCCACCACTGCGGCTGCGTGGTGCCCACCTGCGCGAGAGCGGCCCTGGTGCGGGTGACGACGGCCTTGGAGGCGGCCCAGCTCCAGTACCCGATGGGCTGGCGGATCAGTTCGGCGTCACTGTGCGAGTACTCCACGGCCGGTCCCTTCCTCGGTGCGGTGCGGTGCGGTCCGACCGTAGGAACTCGACCTCACTTGAGGTCAAGCCCGGCCCGTCACCGGCGCGGCGGCCCAGGTCCGGAGACCGAGCCGCCCTGCGACCATCGGCCGAGGTTTGTTGCGGAGGGATGAAATCCGGTTCCGTCCGTGTTGTGGCCGAGCGGAAGCAGAGGGCGAACGGGAGGCACCGCGTGGCAGCGCAACAGGGGGAGCGGCAGGGCTGGGCGCGCAGGCTGGCGGGGTATGCCTGGCGGCATCCCAAGGACGTCGTCCTCGCGCTCGGGTCCTCGCTGGCCGGCATGGCCGTCCTGGCCGTCGTACCGCTCATCACCAAGGTGATCATCGACGATGTGGTCGGCGACCACAGCCGGTCCATGGGCCCCTGGGCGGGTGCCCTGATCGGCGCCGCCGTCCTCGTCTACGCGGCCACCTTCGTGCGCCGCTACTACGGCGGCCGGCTCGCCCTCGACGTCCAGCACGACCTGCGGACCGAGATGTACGGCACCATCACCCGGCTCGACGGACGGCGGCAGGACGAGCTGTCCACCGGCCAGGTGGTCGGGCGGGCCACCAGCGACCTGCAGCTGATCCAGGGCCTGCTCTTCATGCTGCCGATGACCATCGGCAACGTCCTGCTCTTCGTGATCTCCCTCGGGATCATGGCCTGGCTGTCGCCGCCGCTCACCCTGGTCGCCCTCGCCGTCGCCCCGGCCCTGTACTGGATCGCCAAGCGCAGCCGCAGCAAGCTCCACCCCGCCACCTGGTACGCCCAGGCGCAGGCCGCCGCGGTGGCCGGCGTGGTCGACGGGGCCGTCAGCGGCGTGCGGGTGGTGAAGGGCTTCGGCCAGGAGGACCAGGAGACCGGCAAGCTCCGCGCGGTCGGACGCAGGCTGTTCGCGGGGCGGCTGCGCACGATCCGCCTGAACAGCAGGTTCACCCCGGCCCTGCAGTCCGTCCCGGCCCTCGGCCAGGTCGCCATGCTGGCGCTCGGCGGCTGGCTGGCCGTCCGCGGACACATCACCCTCGGCACCTTCGTCGCCTTCTCCTCCTACCTGGCCCAGCTGGTCGGCCCGGTCCGGATGCTCGCCGTGGTCCTCACCGTCGGCCAGCAGGCCCGCGCCGGCACCGAACGCGTCCTGGAGCTGATCGACACCGAGCCGACGCTGACGCAGGGCACGAAGGAGCTGCCGGCCGACGCGCCCGCGACCGTCGAGTTCGACGACGTGTCCTTCGGGTACGACCCGGACCGCCCGGTCCTGAAGGGGCTGAGCTTCGAGATCCGGCCGGGCGAGACCGTCGCCGTCGTCGGCTCCTCCGGCTCCGGCAAGTCCACCGTCTCCCTGCTCCTGCCGCGCTTCTACGACGTCACGCACGGCGCCGTCCTCGTCGGCGGCCACGACGTCCGCGAGCTGACCCTCGACTCGCTGCGGGCCGCCATCGGCCTGGTCCCCGAGGACTCCTTCCTCTTCTCCGACACCGTCCGCGGCAACATCGCCTACGGCCGTCCCGGCGCGACCGACGAGGAGATCCTGGCGGCCGCCCGCGCCGCCCAGGCCGACCGCTTCATCTCCGACCTGCCCGAGGGCTACGACACCAAGGTCGGCGAGCAGGGCCTGACCCTCTCCGGCGGCCAGCGCCAGCGCGTCGCCCTGGCCCGCGCCCTGCTCACCGACCCCCGGCTGCTCGTCCTCGACGACGCCACCTCCGCCGTCGACGCCCGCGTGGAGCACGAGATCCACGAGGCGCTCAAAGGGGTGATGCGCGGCCGGACGACCCTCCTCATCGCGCACCGCCGCTCCACCCTCAACCTCGCCGACCGCATCGCCGTCCTGGACGGCGGCCGGCTCGCCGACATCGGCACCCACGAGGAACTCCAGGAGCGGTCCGCGCTCTACCGCAGGCTGCTCACCGACCCCGACGAACTCGGCGGTGTCTCCCCGGGCCACGCGCTGCCCGCCGTCCCGCCCGAGGACACGTCCGTCCGCGACGAACTGGACGCGGAGTTCGACGCCGAGCGGGGCGTGACCCCGCGCCTGTGGACCGGTGACCGCACCCCCCGGGACCTCGCCCTCGCCGGCACCCCGGCCACGCCCGAACTGCTCGCCGAGGTCGACGCGCTGCCGCCGGCCGCCGACGTCCCCGACATCGACGAGGACCGGGCGGTGCGCCCCGAGGACTCCTACGGGCTGCGCCGGCTGCTGCGCGGCTTCGGCCGCCCGCTGCTCGTCAGCCTCGCCCTGGTCGCCGTCGACGCCGGCGTGGGCCTGCTGCTGCCGGTGCTGATCCGGCACGGCATCGACCAGGGCGTCACCAAGATGGCGCTCGGCGCGGTCTGGGCGGCCTCGCTGCTCGGGCTGTTCGCGGTCCTCGCGCAGTGGGCGGCGCAGATCGGCGAGACCCGGATGACGGGCCGGACCGGCGAACGCGTCCTCTACTCGCTCCGCCTGAAGATCTTCGCCCAGCTCCAGCGGCTCGGCCTCGACTACTACGAGCGGGAGCTGACCGGCCGGATCATGACGAGGATGACGACGGACGTCGACGCCCTCTCCACGTTCCTGCAGACCGGCCTGGTCACCGCCTTCGTCTCCGTCGTCACCTTCTTCGGCATCATGGTGGCCCTGCTGGTGATCGACGTACAGCTCGCGCTGGTCGTCTTCACCACCCTGCCGCCGCTGATCGTCGCGACCTTCTTCTTCCGCCGGGCCAGCGTGAAGGCCTACGAACTCGCCCGCGAACGGGTGTCGGTGGTCAACGCCGACCTCCAGGAGTCGGTGGCGGGCCTGCGGATCGTGCAGGCCTTCGGGCGCGAGCGGGACAGCGGCCGCCGGTTCACCGAGCGCAGCGAGAGCTACCGCAAGGCCCGCATCCGGGGCCAGTGGCTGATATCGGTCTACTTCCCGTTCGTGCAGCTGCTGTCGTCGGTGGCCGCGGCGAGCGTGCTGATGGCCGGCGCCCACCGGGTGGAGGCGGCCACGCTCACCACCGGCGCGCTGGTCGCCTACCTGCTCTACATCGACCTGTTCTTCGCGCCCGTCCAGCAGCTCTCCCAGGTCTTCGACGGCTACCAGCAGGCCACCGTCTCCCTCGGCCGCATCCAGGAACTGCTCCGCGAGCAGACCTCGACGCGGGCCGCCGAGCAGCCGCGCGAGGTGGCCCGGCTCCGGGGCGAGATCGCCTTCGAGGACGTGCGCTTCGCGTACGGCGCCGACGACGACGGCGACGCGGCCCTGGACGGCATCGACCTGACCGTCCCCGCCGGGCAGACGGTCGCCTTCGTCGGCGAGACCGGCGCCGGCAAGTCCACCCTGGTCAAGCTGGTCGCGCGGTTCTACGACCCGACGGGCGGCCGGGTGACGGTCGACGGCACGGATCTGCGCGCCCTGGACCTCACCTCCTACCGCCACCGCCTCGGGGTCGTCCCGCAGGAGGCGTACCTCTTCCAGGGGACCGTTCGGGACGCCATCGCCTACGGCCGCCCGGACGCCACCGACGCCGAGGTGGAGGCGGCGGCCCGCGCGGTCGGCGCCCACGAGATGATCGCCACCCTCGAAGGCGGCTACCTGCACGAGGTGGCCGAGCGCGGCCGCAACCTTTCGGCCGGCCAGCGCCAGCTGATCGCGCTGGCCCGCGCGGAACTCGTCGACCCCGACGTGCTGCTCCTCGACGAGGCGACGGCGGCCCTGGACCTGGCGACGGAGGCCCAGGTCAACCTGGCCACGGACCGGCTGGCGGGCCGTCGTACCACCCTCGTGGTGGCGCACCGGCTCACCACGGCCGCCCGCGCCGACCGGGTGGTCGTCATGGACCACGGGCGGGTCGCCGAGGACGGCACCCACGACGAGCTCCTCGCCCTGGACGGCCACTACGCCGAACTCTGGCGCACCTTCATCGGCCGGTCGTCCGAGGAGCCGGAGGAACCCGTCGCCGCGACCCGCTGAACCGACGGCGCCCCGGCCCGGTGCGACCGGGGCGCGTCGTGGGGTTCCTGACGGCCGTGCAACCATCCGACATATGTCGTGCGTCCGTACATCAGTACGGACGCGGTGCGGAGTGGCGGTACGGGAGGGGACGACTGTGAGCAGTGGTGCGATACGGCGGCGGCTGGCGCTCGGCGCGGCCGTGCTGACCGCCGCCGGGACGCTCGCCCTCGTGGCCCCGGCCCAGGCCGGTGCCGTGACGGCCGCCGACTGCGCCGGGCGCCAGGTGCGCACGCTGCCCTTCGCCACCGGCACCGTGCACATCTACCGGCAGGGCGGCTACGTCTGCGCGATCACGCTTCCCAGGGCCTCCGGCGGCACGCGCACCATGTCCGTCAGCGTCCAGGCCCGCGGCAACCGGCCGGTCGTCGACCGGGGCAGGTACCGCTACCACGCGGGCCCGGTGAGCGTGCACGCCGGGCACCGCTGCGTCTGGATCAAGGGCGCGGTGGGCGGGTCCTCGGCCAGCTCGGGCTGGATCCTCTGCTGAGACCGGGCCGGCGCGCTCACACGCGGGTGGCGCAGCCCACCGGCTGCGCGCCGCCGAGATGGACGTACAGGGCCGTCGAGGCCGGGCACCCATCCCGCGCGGTCACCGCCCTGACCACCTTGTACTGCGGCTTGTGCGGCCCGGAGCCGTCGCAGGCGGTCTCCCGGACCCGGCCGTGGCCCGAGCCGTAGACGCAGTCACCGACGATCGTGTGCGGTCCGCCGCCTCTGCCGGGGTCGCCGGGGTGCGGCGGCTCCAGGTCGCGCATGCAGGCGTAGCCCGGCGGGACCGCCCCGGCACCGCCGGTGCGCTGGGCGCCGATGCGCAGCACGAAGTCGGTGGTGGCCGGACAGGGCGGTCCGGCGGCGACCGTGCCGTCGTACCGCGCGGTCACCCGGGCCGCCGCCCGTTCGCTCCCGCACGGCACCTCGGTGAAGCTGACGGTCCCGAACGAGCTGCACTCGCCGACCGCGAGGAACCGCGCGCCGTACCCGGACGCCGTCCGGCTCGCCGACGGCCGCGCGCCGCCCGCCGGCTCCCCGGACGAGGACGGCCGGCATCCGGCCGACAGCAGCACGGCGGCGACCGCCACCGCCACGCCCGCGAAACGCCCGCTCCTCATACCGACCCCCTCGGCCGGTGCGGGCCCTCACGGCCCGCACCGGCCGTACGGGATGCTTTCCGCCCTTTGGGCCTGTTACGCCCGATCCGCTGCGTACCTCTCGTACGTCAGCCCGTGGCCGATCGGGTACAGCACCTGCGCCGGATCGTCCGCCCGCTGCACCGGCACCGGCAGCCTGCCGCGCGGCGCGACCCGGCCGGCGATCACCCGGGCCGCGGCCCGCAGTTCGACGTCCGTCCAGCAGTAGGACGCCAGGCAGGCCCGCACGGTGGGCAGTTGGGCGACGTCGTACGGATTGCGCACGGCCACCGCCACCACCGGGAGGCCGGTGGCGACCAGGCGCTCCACCAGCCGCCGCTGCCCGCTGTCCGCCGTCACGTTGTACGTCCCGACGATCACCGCGTCCGCGTCCGCGGCCGCCGCTACCGCCGCGTCGACGGCCGCCGCCGAGGGATCCGTGCCGGTGGCCGACGTGCGCACGGTGAAGCCGAGTTCGGTGAACGCGGCGGCGAGCACGGCGGTGGGCGGGCCGGTGGTGCCGGACGGGGAGGCCGGGTCGGCGCCCGCCACCAGCAGCCGACCGTGCGTGCGGCGGGACAGCGGGAGCAGCCCGCCCTCGTTGACCAGCAGGGTGGTGGTGCGCTCGGCGATCCGGTCGGCGGTGGCCAGGTGCCGGGCCGCGCCCACCACCCGGCCGACGTCCTTGGCGTTGACGTACGGCCGCTCCAGCAGCCCCAGCCGGGACTTGAGCCGCAGGATCCGCAGGACCGACTCGTCGAGCCGCGCCTCGGTCAGCTCCCCGTCCCGGACCGCCGCCAGGACGGCGTTCCAGGCCACGTCCAGGGCGGGCGGGTTCAGGAGCTGGTCGACACCGGCCTTCAGGGCCAGCACCGGCACCCGGTCGTCGCCGTACTTGGTGCGCACCCCCTCCATGCCCAGCGAGTCGGTCACCACGACCCCGTCGTAGCCGAGTTCGCCGCGCAGGATGCCGGTGAGGACCGGGTGGGAGAGGGTCGCCGGATCGCCGGAGCCGTCCAGCGCGGGGAACTGGATGTGCGCGGTCATGATCGAGTCGATGCCCGCCCGCACCGCGGCCCGGAACGGCACCGCGTCCAGCTTCTCCCACAGGTCCCGGCTGTGCGTGATCACCGGGAAGCCGGTGTGGCTGTCGACGGCGGTGTCGCCGTGGCCCGGGAAGTGCTTGGCGGTGGCCGCGACCCCGGCGTCCCGGTACCCCTGCGCCTCGGCGGCGACCAGCGCGCCGACCGCCTCCGGGTCGGCCCCGAACGACCGCACGCCGATGATGGGGTTGGCCGGGTTCACGTTGACGTCGGCGTCGGGGGAGTAGTCCTGGCGGATGCCCATCGCCCGCAGCTCCGCGCCGGAGACGCGGCCGAGGGTACGGGCGTCGTCGCGCGAGCCGCCCGCCCCCATCGCCATCGCGCCCGGGAAGAGCGCGGCGGGCCTGCCGATCCGGCAGACGGCGCCGTGCTCCTGGTCGGTGGCGATCAGCACCGGCAGGCCCCGCGGCTGCTCCAGCGCGGCGCGCTGGATCCCGTTGGACAGTTCGGCGATCTGCCGCGGGTCCCGGGTGTTGTGCGCCCAGGTGAAGTAGATGATCCCGCCGACGCGGTACCGGGCGATCAGCTCGGCGGCCGTGCGGACGCCGATCTCGGCGAGGTTGGCGTCGACGTCGGCCTGGTCGGGGTCGGTGGCGGAGTGCCCGTAGACCCGCATCACGAACAGCTGGCCGACCTTCTCCTCGAGGCTCATGCGGGAGACGAGGGCGCGGAGCGTCCGGTCGTCGGCGTCGCGGTGGCCGGCGTTCTCGCCGCCCGAGCCGACGGCGTACGCGCCGCTGCCGACGGTCAGACCCGCGGTGACGCCCGCGGTGGCGGCGAGGACGGTGCGTCTGGAGGGCACCTGCGCTCCTTCCGGTGGGGAACCGGCTGAAGGAAACTTCCGTAGGCACACCAATATTCGGGAAGTTTCTTTCCGTCAAGGCCATGCACAGGGCCGGTCCGGCGCGTCCGTCCGCAGGACGGGAACGGCACCCGTTCGGCAGAGGGGCCGCCATCGGCGCAAGGGAGGGGGGCGCGCCGATGGCGGCGGGCCGGCGGGCGCGGTGCGGCGGAGAGGGTGGGTCGGCGACCTCGGCCGGCGCCGAGTGCCGAGACCGCACCACGCGGACTCTTCCGACAGCCTGCGCGTTGGACGGGCGAGGAGGGCGCGCGGTTCCCGGGCGGAGAAGGGCCCGCCGGGGCCGGGGGAGGGGGGACGGGCGGGGCCGCCGGGACGCGCGCGGGCCGGGGCGGGCCGTCGGCTCAGGCCGACTCGTTGAGCAGCCGGGCCAGGTGGTCCCGGCCCGCCGTCAGCAGGCCGGGCAGCGGCGCCGCGGTCTCGTACCAGCGCTTCTCGTACTCCCAGCACAGCCAGCCGTCCCAGCCGTGCCGGGACAGCTCCTCCACGCAGTCGGAGAGCGGCAGCGTCCCGGCCCCGAGCGGCAGCGGGGCGGTGTCCTCGGCCGAGGCGATGTCCTTGACCTGGACGTAGCCGAGGTGCGGGGCGAGGGCCGCGTAGCTCTCGGCGGGCTGCTCGCCGCCGAGCCAGGTGTGCATGACGTCCCACAGCGCCCCGGCCATGCGGTGGCCGACCGGGCCGAGGACGCGGATCGCGGCGGCGCCGGTGCGGTGCGAGTCGTGCGTCTCCAGCAGGACCCGGACACCGAGCGCGGCGGCGTCCTCGGCGACCGTGCCGAGACGCCGGGCGGCGACGGCGTCGGACTCGGCGGCGGGCAGCGCCGGGTCGGCGCCCGGGAAGACCCGGACGAAGGGGGCGCCCACGTCGTGGGCCAGCTGGAGGAGCCCGCGCACCTCGTCGAGGACCGGCCCGTCCTCGCCCGGAGCCGCGACGCGCGCGTAGCCGGCGATGCCCAGGACCTCCAGGTCGGCCGCCTTGAACTCGGCGGCGACGTCGGCCCGCGCGGCCGGGCCGAGGCCGGGGTGCACCGGTTCCTCGGGATGGGCGCGCAGTTCGACGCCGTGGTAGCCGTGGGCGGTGGCGAGCGCCACCACCTCCGGCACCGGCAGGCCGGGGACCCCGAGGGTGGAGAAGGCGAGCCTCATGGCACCAACCTACGTCTCACTCGGCGGCCGTGTGCAGATCCAGTCGCCAGTCCTGTCCGACCAGGTCCCTGCCGAAGGAGCGGTGCGGCTTCTCGGCGCTGAGGACGAACCCGTGCCGCCGGTAGAGGCGGCGGGCGGCGGAGAGGACGTCGTTGGTCCACAGCACCAGGTCGCGGTAGCCGACCCCGCGGGCGAAGTCGATCACGGCGGTGACCAGCCGGTCGCCGATGCCGAGGCCGCGCGCCTCCGGTTCGACCAGCAGCAGCCGCAGCCTCGCGGTGCCCGGGGCGTCGTCCCGGACGCACATCACGCAGCCGAGCGGCCGTCCCGCCCGCTCGGCGATCCAGACCCGTTCCAGGTGCGGGTCGTGGTCCTCGGCGTAGTCGGCGACGATCCGGGCCACCAGGCCCTCGTAGTCGGTGTTCCAGCCGTACTCGGCCGCGTACAGCGCGGCGTTGCGCTGCACGATCCAGCCCAGGTCGCCGGGGTGCGGGTCGCGCAGCACCACCTCGGCCCGGCCGACGCCGTCGCCGCCGGCGCGGGGGTCGCCGAGGATCGTGCGGATGGTGTGCATGGCCTCGGCGAGCCGTGGCCGCGCACCGGGGTCGACGCCGCCCAGCAGCGTGCCGACCGAGTCCCTGGCGCGCTCGTCGAGCAGTTCGGCGGCGGACCGGCCGCGCTCGGTGAGGGAGACCCGGCGCCGCCTCGGGTCCTTCGCGGAGGGTGCGCGCTCGATCAGGCCGGCTTCCTCGAACCTGTTCAGGATCCGGCTCAAGTACCCGGCGTCCAGCGCGAGATCGGCCCGCAGGTCGGCCGCGTCGGTGTCGGCGGAGTGCGCGAGCTCGTACAGCACCCGGGCCTCGGTGAGGGTGTAGGGGGCGTAGAGGTGGCGGCCGTAGTCGAGGGCGCCGATGAGGTTGGTGTAGAAGCGGTTGAAGGCGCGGACGTCCTGGACGGTCATGGCTGGACCCCGATGGTTGACTGAGTCAGAGATACCGTGCCACCGAGGCTATCCCGCGGCCCCGCCGGGCCGGAAGGCATCGGCCCGAACGGCGTTCCCGCTGGCTTCACTTGTTCTCGTTCGGCTGGGTTCCGTCCTGCTTTTGACTTCGTCGCGTCCGCGCCGTAGCTTTATACACGAACGTCACTAATGTCCGTTTCAATCGGATATGACGTGGTCCGCCGAAGGGCCCGTGCGGTGCGGAGAACCGGCATCAAGGGCGGCGGACGCGCTCGGAGCTGCGCGCAGGCTCTGGAGTGCACGCAAGGCGGCACCGAAGCGGCCGTCGTAACACAACCACACCCTCGGAGAGGGGCGATCATGCGCGCGCACACCACACGTATGAAGAGGGTCGCCATCGCTGCGATCTCGGCACCCATCCTGGCGCTCGGCGCCGGAGTCGGTGTCGCCAGCGCGGCAACCCACTCGTCGGCGCCTGACCACGTTGTTACCTTCCAGGACAACGGTGGCGGTGGCGGCGGTCACGGCGGCGGTGGCGGTGGCCACGGCGGCGGTGGCGGCGGCCACGGCGGTGGCGGCGGTCACGGTGGCGGCGGCTACGGCGGCGGTCACGGTGGCGGCGGCTACGGCGGTCGCGGTGGCGGCGGCTACGGCTACGGCGGCTGGGGCGACAACGGCTACGGCCGTGGCGGCTGGGGCGGCTGGGGCGACAACGGCTATGGCGGCTGGGGCGGTGGCGGCTACGGCGGTCACGGTGGCGGCGGCTATGGCGGCGGCGGTCACGGTGGCGGCGGCGGTCACGGCGGTGGCGGCGGTGGCGGCCACGGCGGTGGCGGCGGCGGTCGGTGACTGACGCTCCCTGACAGCAAAGGAATGGGTCCGGGTGCCCGGTGTTTCGGGCGCCCGGACCCATGCGTCTGCCCCGCCGGCCCACGGACGAACGACGTGAGGAACCGTTCCTGCGGGGCGGCTCCCGTGCGGTCCTTCGTAGTCCGACTTGCCTGATGAACCGTTCCTGCGGGGTGGGTTCCAGGCAGTCCGCGGCGCGTCCCGGTCAGCTCCGCGGCACGCCCGACGAGCCCCGTACCATCAGCTCCCCGCGGACCGTGGCGATGCCGCCCGGCGGGGGCTCCTCGCGGCCCATGGCGATGCGGCCGGCCCGCGCGCCGGCCTCCGCCAGCGGCAGCCGCACCGTCGTCAGCGACGGCACCGCGTCGATGCTGAACGGCAGGTCGTCGAACCCGGCCACCGACACGTCCGCCGGGATCCGCAGCCCCGACTCCCGCAGCGCCGCGCACGCGCCGAGCGCCACCGAGTCGTTCGCGGCCACCACCGCCGTCAGCGCCGGGTCGCGGCGCAGCAGTTCGAGCGTCGCCTCGTAGCCGGCCCGCCGGTCGTATCGGCCGTGCACGGTCCAGCGCGGGTCCTCCTCGATCCCGGCCGCCGCCAGTGCCGCCCGGTGGCCCTCCAGGCGGTGCCGGGTGGTGGTCCGCTCCTCGGGGCCCGCGATGTAGCCGAGCCGCCGGTGGCCCAGGCCGATGAGGTGCTCGGTCAGCTGCCGCCCGCCGCCGCGGTTGTCAAAGGTCAGGGCCACCGCGTCGGTCTCCGGCGCGGGCGGCCGTCCGCACAGCACCACGCGGGTCCCGGCCTCCGCCAGCTTGCGCAGCTTCGCCGCCACCGCCGCCGCGTGCGGCGCGTCCTCGACGGCCCCGCCGGTCAGGACCACCGCGGCCGCCCGCTGCCGCTGCAGCAGGGTCAGATACGTCAGCTCCCGCTCCGGCGAGCCCCCGGTGTTGCAGACCACCGCCAGCCGTTCGCCGCCGGCCCGTCCGCCCGGACCGCCGATCTCCGCCTGGATCGCGCTCGCCATGATCCCGAAGAACGGGTCCGCGATGTCGTTGACGAGGATGCCGACCAGGTCGGAGGTGGCCGCCGCGAGCGCGCTGGCCGGGCCGTTGAGGACGTAGTCCAGCTCGTCCACCGCCCGCAGCACCCGTTCCCGCGTGGACGCCGCCACCGGGTAGTTGCCGTTCAGTACGCGCGACACCGTCGCGGGCGAGACCTGGGCGCGGGCCGCCACGTCCGCCAGGGTCACCGTCATCTCGTCGTCCTCCGGTCGCGCGTCTCGTCGTACGCCGTCGTACACAGCCTGATCAAAGGAAGCCCCCTTGCCGTGCAGACCATAAGGCCATTCACTCCCGTTGTTCGCCCCCTCGAACAACTCGACCCCATCACGGTCTTGTACGGACCAGCGGTAAAGGCTAGCTTTCAGACCATGTAGAAAGCGCTTGCTGCGTCGCTGGGGCGCATGCGGACGAAGGGACTCACGTGACACGCAAGACGGTGCGTATCGCCATGAACGGCGTGACCGGGCGCATGGGCTACCGCCAGCACCTCGTCAGGTCGATCCTCGCGCTGCGCGAACAGGGCGGCCTCGACCTCGGCGACGGCACGGTGCTGTGGCCGGAACCGATCCTCGTGGGCCGCCGGGAGCACGCCCTGCGCGCCATCGCCGACCGGCACGGCCTGTCCGGGGAGCACGTCCGCACCGACCTGCGGTCCGTGCTCGCCGACCCGACCGTGGACATCTACTTCGACGCCCAGGTCACCTCCGCCCGCGAGGAGGCGCTCCGGCAGGCCATCGCCGCCGGGAAGCACGTCTACACCGAGAAGCCGACGGCCACCGGCCTGGCGGGCGCCCTGGAGCTGGCCCGGCTGGCGAACGCGAAGGGCATCAGGCACGGGGTCGTCCAGGACAAGATCTTCCTGCCCGGCCTGCTGAAGCTGAAGCGGCTGATCGACGGCGGCTTCTTCGGCCGGATCCTTTCGGTGCGCGGCGAGTTCGGCTACTGGGTCTTCGAGGGTGACTGGCAGCCCGCGCAGCGCCCGTCGTGGAACTACCGCGCGCAGGACGGCGGCGGCATCGTCGTCGACATGTTCCCGCACTGGGAGTACGTGCTGCACGAGCTGTTCGGCCGGGTGACGTCCGTCCAGGCGGTCGCCACCACGCACATCCCGCAGCGCTGGGACGAGAACGGCAAGCCCTACGACGCCACCGCCGACGACGCCGCCTACGGCATCTTCGGACTCGACGGCGGTGCCGTCGCCCAGATCAACTCCTCCTGGGCGGTCCGCGTGCACCGCGACGAACTGGTCGAGTTCCAGGTCGACGGCACCGAGGGCTCGGCCGTCGCGGGCCTGCGCACCTGCCGCGTCCAGCACCGCTCCGCCACCCCCAAGCCGGTGTGGAACCCGGACGTGGCGGCCACCGAGGTCTTCCGCGACCAGTGGCAGGAGGTCCCGGACAACGGCGAGTTCGACAACGGCTTCAAGGCCCAGTGGGAGCTGTTCCTCCGGCACGTGTACGCCGGCACCCCGTACCACTGGGACCTGCTGGCCGGCGCCCGCGGCGTCCAGCTCGCCGAGCTGGGCCTGCGGTCCTCGGCCGAGGGCCGCCGCATCGACGTACCGGAGATCTCCCTGTGACCATCCAGCTCCCGGGCGCCGGCGGGACCCTGCGCGCCTACGAGCCGCGCACCGAGCCGCTCGCCGTCGCCGCAGGCGCCTCCTTCACCTCCCGTACGGTCTTCGCGGCGGCCCATGTCGTCGCCGACCCGTTCGCCGACGTCTCCCCGGACGCGCCCGCCGCCGTCGACTGGGACGCCACCCTCGCCTTCCGCCGCCACCTGTGGGCGCACGGACTGGGCGTCGCCGAGGCGATGGACACCGCCCAGCGCGGCATGGGCCTGGACTGGACGGGCGCGGCCGAGCTGATCCGCCGCAGCGCCGCCGAGGCCGGGGCGGTCGGCGGCCGCATCGCCTGCGGGGTCGGCACCGACCAGATCACCGGCGGCACGCTCGCCGAGATCCGGGCCGCCTACGAGGAGCAGCTCGCGCTCGTCGAGGACTCCGGCGCGCAGGCCGTCCTGATGGCCTCCCGGGCGCTCGCCGCCACCGCCACCGGCCCCGAGGACTACCTGGAGGTCTACGGCCACCTGCTGCGCCAGGCGACCGCGCCGGTGGTCCTGCACTGGCTCGGCCCGATGTTCGACCCGGCGCTCACGGGCTACTGGGGGGCAGACGACCTGGACGCGGCGACGGACGTGTTCCTGGAGATCATCGCCGCCCACCCCGACAAGGTCGACGGCGTCAAGGTGTCGCTCCTGGAGGCGGGACGGGAGGTCGACCTCAGGCGGCGGCTGCCGCGGGGCGTCCGCTGCTACACCGGCGACGACTTCCACTACCCCGAGCTGATCGCCGGCGACGCGCAAGGTTTCAGCCACGCCCTGCTCGGCGTCTTCGACCCGCTGGGACCGCTGGCGGCGCAGGCGGTACGGCTCCTGGACACCGGCGACACGGCGGGCTTCCGCGCGCTGCTCGACCCGACCGTCGCCCTCTCCCGTCACCTCTTCCAGGCTCCCACCCGCTTCTACAAGACGGGCGTGGTGTTCCTGGCCTGGCTCGCCGGCCACCAGGATCACTTCACCATGGTCGGCGGCCTGCAGTCGGCCCGTTCCCTGCCGCACCTCGCCCGCGCCTACGAACTCGCCGACGGCCTGGGCCTGTTCCCCGACCCGAAGCTGGCCGAGGACCGGATGAAGACCCTCCTCGCCCTGTACGGAGTGACCCGGTGACCGGTGACCTGTCCCGCCTGTCGATCAACCAGATGACGGTGCGGCAGCTGTCGCTGCCCGAACTCGCCGCCGCTTGCGTGGAGTTGGGCGTGCCGGGCGTCGGCCTGTGGCGCGAGCCGGTGCGGGCCTACGGCCTGGACGCGACCGCCGAGCTGGTCCGCGACGCGGGCCTGACCGTCACCACCCTGTGCCGGGGCGGCTTCCTCACGGCCGTCGACCCGGGCGAGCGGGCCGCCGCGCTCGCCGACAACCGGCGGGCCGTCGAGGAGGCCGCGACCCTCGGCACCGACACCCTCGTGCTGGTCTCCGGCGGCCTGCCCGCGGGCTCCCGTGACCTGCACGGGGCGCGGGAGCGGATCGCGGACGCGCTCGGGGAGCTGGGGCCGTATGCGGAGCGGTACGGCGTCCGCCTGGCCGTCGAACCCCTGCACCCGATGTACGCAGCCGACCGCTGCGTGGTCTCCACCCTCACCCAGGCCCTGGACCTCGCGGAACGCTTCCCCGCCCACCAGGTCGGCGTCACCGTGGACACGTACCACCTGTGGTGGGACGACCGGGCGCCGGCGCAGATCGCCCGCGCCGGTGCGGGCGGCCGCATCCACACCTTCCAGCTCGCCGACTGGACCACGCCGTTGCCCGCGGGTGTCCTCAACGGCCGCGGCCAGATCGGTGACGGCGTGATCGACATGCGGGAGTGGAGGGGGTACGTGGAGGCGGCCGGTTACACGGGTGCCATCGAGGTCGAGCTGTTCAACGAGGGGCTGTGGGCCAGGGACGGCCGCGAGGTGCTGAAGGAGACGGCGATGCGGTTCGTCGAGCACGTGGCGGACTGACGGGTCGGTGGCCTGCCCACGTCTGGTGAGGACAGGCAGGCCAATCCGGCGGCCGATGCCCTGTTCGCGGGGGAGGAGGAGATCCTTGGCCTCCTCCGCGATGTCGAACGGCTAACCGCGTTCCTGGACCTCCGGAGCATCAGCTACCGATGCGACCGTCCCGCACGGCCCCGACGAACGCGGCCCAGCCGCCGGAGCAGAAGACCAGGACCGGGCCGGTGGTCCCGGCCTTGCTGTCGCGGACGGGCACGGCGGCGTGGCCACGGGCTGCTTCGAGGCAGTCGCCCTGGCTGCCGCCGCTGTAGCTGGACTTGTACCACCCGGTGAGGGTGGACGAGTCGGCGACCGTGTGCTCACTGCTGACCATGTGCATGTTCCTCCGCTGCCGCTCTGACGAGGGCCACCGACTCCTGGTGCGACAACGCGTCGCTCAGAGCTAGAGCGTAGGAGGTCTGGCTGGCCGCCACCATCGCCGGGTCATCCATCAAGTGGCCGGTGAGAAAGCCTTCGACGTACGCCACTGGGGCGGAGTCCTCGAAGCTCATGAGCGTGAGGTAGCTCTCCATGAGCGCGTGCGCTCCGACGCCGTACGGCAGCACATGCAGGCGCAGCCGCCCGACCTCCGCCATTACCGCGATTTTGTGCAGCTGCTCGGCCATGACCTGCGGGCCGCCGACGCGGCGCCGTAGCACGGACTCGTCGAGCAGGGTCCAGACGACCGGCTTCAACGGCCCGTCGAGAATCCGGGCGCGCTTTGTTCGAATGACAACGGCTTCGTCAAGTTCCTCCGCTGTGTGATTCGACCGGTAGGCGCGGAACAGGGCGCGCGCGTAGCCCTCGGTCTGGAAAACACCTGGCACGAGCGAGAGCGCGAACTGCTGAATCAGCGTGGCCTGTTGCTCCAGTTCGGCCACAGCTGCGAAGTAGTCGTTGTACTTCGACCCCAGATCCTCCAGCCACCGCTCGAAGAACCCGTCCGTCTTCAGGGCCCGGTCGATCCGGCGCGCGTCATCCGGCTTCGGCAGCCGCCGCCCCGCCTCGAAGTGGCTGATCAATGTCGGCGAGCATACGACCAGCTCGCCCAGTCCCTCCTGAGTGAGACCGGCGGCAACGCGCCGCAGCCTCAGCTCCTCTCCGTACCTCTCCCGTTGCGTCCGAGGCTTCTGGCGCTCGCTCATGCGGCCAACTCCCGTTCCTGACAAAGGCTCTGTCAAGTCCCCGCCTCTGGAAGCGTAGCCAGTCGCGACCCCACTCTGTGAGGGAATCGCTACACGGCGAAGTCATCGCAGCTGAGAAAGCAGGTCGGCATGATGTATCTCCTGGCCCGGCTGGTCGAGCCGTTGCTCCGGCTCTTCCTGCCCGCTCGTGGGCGGCGGCGCCGCAGGCCGGTCGTGTCGTTCGCGTACACGTATCCGTACTCGTGCCCGTACGTCGGTCGTCCGACGGCGTACCGCAGGGGCGAAGCATCCATGCGCGGTGAGGACAGTCCGCTCGTCCGCCCCTATCTCGACCTCGTGGAGACCTACGCATGAGCGGGCGCCTGCTTCCCTGGACCGGCGCGGACGGCAAGCCCGGTTACCTCGTGGGCGACGGGACGGGATACGTCTCACGGCTCGCTGACCACATCGAGAGCATGCACCTCGGCATGGCGGGCGATCTGCTGGACCACGCGGCCGAACTCCTCGCCGAGCAGCGGCTGAGTCGCGACGAACTCCACTACCTCGCGCGGCGGTTGAGCGAGTCGCTGAAGGACGTCAAGCGGGTCGCCGAGAGCAGGGGCGCACGGTTGCCGCGTGCTGACTGACCTGCCCGGGTTGACCCTCGACCTTGTGCAGGGCCCAGAGTGCCGGATGTGGAGAACGACATGCGCAGCATCGGAGAGCTGGCCCGCGACAGCGGCCTTGGCGTGAGCGCCCTGCGGTTCTACGACCGTGCCGGTGTGCTGGTTCCGGCCTGGGTGGACCCGGTGAGCGGGTACCGCTGGTACGAGCCCGGCCAGCTGGGGGAGGCCCGTCTGCTGGCTTGCCTGCGCCGCGCCGGCATGCCGCTGGCCGACATCCGGCTGGTGCTGGCCAGCTGGTCCGGAGCGGACTCCGATCTGGTCCGGAAACTGCTCGGGGAGCACCTGCGCCGCCTCGAAAAGGGGTTGTCCGACGCCCGCGGTGAGTTCGCCGCCCTCCGTGACCGACTCGATCTCCGGGAGAATGCCATGACCTCGTTCCGCAGGGCCACCTACCGTCTGTCCGTCGCCGCGCCGGAGCTGGCGGCCGCGCTGGACGCGGTCCGCTTCGCGGCCGGCACCGACCCCGAGCTGCCGATGCTCGGCGGGGTCCTGTTCGACGTCGAGGGCGAGAGCCTGCACACGGTGGCCACCGACCGGTACCGGATGGCGGTCGCGCGGACAGGCGTGGCCGGGCACGACGGAAGCCGGGTGCAGGTCATCGTGCCCACGCCGCTCGTCGACGCGATGCGTGCGCTGGCGGACGGCGAGGGATCCGTGCGTCTTTCTCTCGACGGTGACCGTGTCGCACTGGAGGCGGGGAACGGACAGGCGGCCGGACAGTGCCTCGATCACGAGTTCCCCGACTACCGCCGTCTGCTGCCCCGGCCCGGCGGGCGCGGCACCGTCGTCGAGGTGGCGGCCTTCCGGCAGGCTCTGGAGACGGGTCCGGTCCGCTCCGAAGAACCCGGGGGGCACGAGCTCAGCGTGCTCCGGGTGGAAGACGGCGGCGCGGTGACCCTCTGCACCGACGGCGAGGGAGCCGGCGCCGACGAAGACCCGAACCTCGTCGCCGTCAACCGTGAGTTCCTGCTGGCCGCGCTGGCCGCCGGCGCCCGCGACCGGCTGGTTCTGGAGTTCGGTGCGCCCACGGCGCCGATCACGATCCGCCGCCCCGACGACGAGGGTGCCTTCTCGCTCCTGATGCCGGTCAGGCTGGACGACTGACGGCACGTTCGTCCCGCCCGGCCGCCGGTACCCGGAAAAACCTTCCGTCGACCGCGACGGATCGAGCCCCCTCGAAGCACGTCCCGGCGTTCTCGGGGCGTCCGGCCGGTTCCGGTGTTGTTCGTGGGGGCCGGGTGCCGCAGGCTGCTGCCTGAACGAGACGAATGTTCGACTCGGGGGGCGGTTCTCGTGCTGCGGATCCATTTCACGCCTCAGGACCTGGCTCGCGTCCGGGTGGCCAACGCCCCCGACCCGCTCTGGGAGATCACCTGCAGCCTGCACCGGTTGCAGACCTCCCGGGGCCGGTGGGCGTACGCCGACTGGTACCGCGAGACCCGCACCACCCTGTCCGGCACCCAGCTCGGCGCGGCCGTACGGCGGCTCCTGGTCCCGGTGCTGCCCAGGGCCCGCTACCTGCCCGACTTCCTCACCCCGCACGAGTCCGCAGACGGCCTGGACCGCGGCCTCGCGGCGATCGTCGACACCCCGCCCGACCGGGTCGTGCGCGAGATACAGACCCTGGACCGGATCACCGGCGCCCCCGACTGGGCGCCCCGCCTGCTGGAACGCGAGACCCGGGAGGAACTCGCCAAGCTCCTGCGCACCTACCACGAAGCGGTGATCGCCCCGCACGAGAGCCGGGTCGGCGCCGCCCTCGCCGGCGAGCGCGCCCTGCTCGCCCGCCACACCCTCGACGGCGGCCTCGACGGACTGCTCCGGGGCCTGTCACCGGCCGTCCGCTGGCGGCCCCCGGTCCTGCACGTCGACTACGTCGAGGACCGGGACCTGCACCTGGCCGGCCGCGGACTGCACCTGATCCCCTCCTACTTCTGCTGGCAGTCACCGATCTCGATGGCGGATGACACCCTCCGGCCGGTGCTGGTCTATCCCGTGCACGGCGTCCGCGCGCCCGCCCCCGACGTCCCGCCGGACGCCACGCTCGCCGCGCTGCTCGGCCGGACCCGGGCGGCCGCGCTGCGCTGCCTCGCGCTCGGCGCGACCACCTCCGAACTGGCCCGGCTGCTGGGCGTGTCGGTGCCCACGGCCTCCCACCACACCACCGTGCTGCGCGACGCCGGCCTGGTCTTCAGCCACCGCCACCACAACACGGTGCTGCACTCCCTCACCCCGCTCGGCGCCGCCATGCTCAGACCGGCGTCCGCATCGCCGCCCACAGGAGTCACGGAGGCACCGCCGGAGCAGCGGACTCCGCTGCCTGGCGCGGGACTTTAGAACCCCGTCGAAGGGCGTGGTCCACGGGGCGGGTGCTCTGCGAGCGTTTCGACTGCTCGATCCGGCCACAACCGATCTACCCAAGGGGGAACCATGAGGAAGGCCATCGCCGCGGGCGCGCTCGCGCTCGTCTCCGCCGCAGGCTGTCTGGTGCTCGCGCCCGCCGCGTCCGCCGCTCCGGCCGCCTGTGTGACCGTGACGCTGAAGACGGGGGCCTACCAGGGCGTCGGCGGCACCGCGACCAAGTCGTCGTCCAGCAGCTGCGGCGACCTCAACCTGACCTACTCGGACGACTCCACCACCACCTACGGCGACGAGTACGCCGGGCGTCTGTACCACACGTCCAGCAGCTCCTGGGTGACCTGCAGCAAGGGTTACGTCTGGGCGTCCGACGGCAGCCACAGCGTCAACGACTCCACCTACTGGCTGTGCACCGACGTGTCCGGCGGCACGAAGTTCACCGTGGCGAGCTACTACGACGGCGGCGACACCGTCCGCATCACGCACTGACGCGGTGCCGCAGCTCCAGGGGTGCCGCGGGCCGCAGCGGCCCGCGGCACCCGCTCCCACACCCGCAGGCAGGACCCCATGACCCGGATGCTCCGCGCGGCCCGCCCCGCCGCCGCTCTCGCCCTGCTCACCGCCGTCACCGCCACCGCCTGCACCGCCGGCCCGGCTCGGCAGCCCGTCGCCGGTCCCCGCGCGGCCACCGTGACCCCGGCCCGGCTCAGCGACACCCTGCCGGCCGACCCGGTGCGGATGGTGCTGCCCGCGACCGGCGCCGAGTCCCGCTGGACGCAGGGCCTGGACGTGTTCGTACGGCAGGTGCAGCGCGTCGCGGCCACCTCCTGCGCCCGCGACCGCGGCTTCACCCTGCCCGAACAGGTCCCGCTCGCCTTCATCCGCTACTACGAACTCCCCGACCTGGACTTCATCGCCCGGCACGGCACCAGCGAGAGCGCCGCCGTGCCCGCCCCGTCGGCGAGCCCCGCCCCGGCCCGCACCGGATCCGCCGCCGACGTGCGCGCCTGTCTCGGCGAGGGCACGGCCGCCGCCCAGGCCCTGCGCGACCGCTACGCCGCCGTCCAGGGCCAGTGGTTCGGCACGCTCACCACGCTGCGCCGCGATCCGGCCACCCTCGACGCCCTCGGCACGCTGCCGGACTGCCTGGCCCGGTACGGCGTCCGGGCCCGCGACGAGAACGCCTTCTTCGCCCTCGCCGACGCCAGGATGCAGACCTCCGGTCCCAAGGGACCCGACAACGCGCTGGGGCGGGCGTACGCCGCCTGCATGCGCCCGGTGGAAGCGGTGCGCGAGCCCGCCCGCGCCGAGCTGCGCACCCGTTTCCTGGCCGCACCCGGACACGCGGACGCGGTCCGTGCGGTGCGCACCACCCTCGTCCCGGCCCTGCGCGCGGCCCAGCGCCGCTACGGCGTGCCGCTGGTCTTCCCGCAGCCCTGACCCCGCGGCCCGCGGCCCGTCGCTAGAAGAACACCCCGCACCGCAGCAGCACGTTCGCGTACGGCCGGGCCTCGCCGGTGCGGACCACCAGGTGGGCGCCGCCCGACAGCTCCTTCAGCCGCTCGTGCGGGACCAGGGCCAGGCCGGGGAAGTGCCCGTCCAGCAGACCGGCCGCGGCCGGATTGGCCTCGCGTATCTCGGTCGCCGCGGTGGCGCCCTCCACGACCAGCTCGTCCAGCAGGCCCTCCAGGACCTCGGCGAAGGACGGCACCCCGGCCCGGAAGGCCAGGTCCACGACCCGCGGCCCGCGCGGGATCGGCATCCCGGCATCGCAGACCAGCACCCCGTGCCCGTGCCCCAGCTCCGCCAGCGCGCCCGCCAGATGCCGGTTGAGGATTCCCCTCTTCCTCACAGCGCCTCGACCTCCGCGGCCGTCGGGTACGAGTCCTGCGCACCGCGCCTGGTGACCGCGGCCGCACCGACCCGGGCCGCGTACGCTGCCGCGTCCGCGAGGGCGGCGCCCGCTCCCAGCCGTACCGCGAGGGCCGCCGTGAACGCGTCCCCGGCGCCCGTGGTGTCCACCGCGTCCACCGTCACGGACGGCACGGACTCGCTCCCGTGCCCGTCGGCGACCAGCGCGCCCGCCGCGCCCAGCGTCACCACGACCGACTTCGGGCCCCTGGCGAGCAGGAGGCGGGCCCAGTCGGCCGGGTCCTCGCCCGGGTCGGCCCCGTCGAGCAGCACCTTCGCCTCGTGCTCGTTCACGATCAGCGGGTCGCAGGCCGCGAGGACCTCGTCCGGAAGGGGCCGCGGCGGCGAAGGGTTGAGCACGAACCGGCTGCCGGGGGCCAGGTTCCGCACCACTTCCACGACCGTCTCCAGCGGGATCTCCAGCTGCGCGGAGACCACCCGGGCGGCCCGCAGCAGACCGGCCGCGGCCCGCACGTCCGCCGGGGCGAGCCGCCCGTTGGCGCCCGGCGAGACCACGATGCTGTTGTCCCCGGAGGGGTCCACGGTGATCAGCGCGACGCCCGTCGGCGCCCCGCCCACCAGCACACCCGCCGTGTCCACGCCCGCGGCCCGCTGCGAGTCGAGCAGCAGGGTGCCGTGCGCGTCGTCGCCGACCCGGGCCAGCAGGGCGGTGCGGGCACCGAGGCGGGCGGCGGCGACCGCCTGGTTGGCGCCCTTGCCGCCGGGGTGCGTGGCGAGGTCGCCGCCGAGCACCGTCTCACCGGCGGCCGGCCGCCGGTCGACCCCGATCACCAGGTCGGCGTTGGCCGATCCCACGACCAGGAGGTCGTAGTCGTACATGAAGTGACTCCCTAAGAGAACGAATTGAGGCGGCCGGGCCCGGCAGATGCCGCCCGGCCGCCTCCTTGGTACCTCAGCCCGTGAACCCGGCCACGTTCTCCTTCGTGACCACCTTCACCGGCACCTTGATCGTCGAGTCGACCTTCTTGTCCTGGATCGCCTTCAGGGCGTTGTCCACGGCGATCCTGCCGAGCTGCGAGGGCTGCTGGGCGACCGAGGCGTACAGCGTGCCGTTCTTGACCGCGGTCAGGCCGTCCGGGGTGCCGTCGAAGCCGACCACCGACACCGACTTGCCGGCCTTGGAGCCGAGCGCCTTGATCGCGCCGAGCGCCATCTCGTCGTTGGCGGCGATGACGCCCTGTACGTCCGGGTGGGACTGGAGCAGGTTCGACATGACGTCCAGGCCCTTGGTGCGGTCGAAGTCGGCCGGCTGCTGGGCCACCACCTGGATGCCGGGGAAGGCCTTGAGGCCGCTGGCGAAGCCCTGTGCGCGTTCGCGGGCGGCCGAGGTGCCGGCCTGGCCCTGCAGGATCACGATCTTGCCGTGGCCGCCGAGCCTGTCGCCGATCGTCTTGGCGGCCAGCTCACCGCCGGCCACGTTGTCGGAGGCGACCAGCGCGTCGGTCTTGGCGTTGTTGACGCCCCGGTCGACGGCGATGACGGGGATGTCCGCCTTGTTGGCGGCCTTCACGGAGTTGCTCGCCGCGTCCGAGTCCACCGGGTTGACGATGACCGCGCCCAGGCCCGAACTGGTGAAGTTCTGCAGCTGGTTGGCCTGCTGGGAGGCGTCGTTCTGGGCGTCCGTGACGGTCAGGTCCACGCCCAGCTTCTTCGCCTCGGCCTGCGCGCCGGACCGGATCTGCACGAAGAACGGGTTGTTCAGGGTGGACAGGGACAGCCCCACCTTCGGGTTGTTCCCGCCGGAGCCCGTGTGCAGCAGGGAGGTCGCGGCCACCAGCGCCACGGTGACGACCGCCGCCAGCGCGTACGTCCCGGCCTGCTTGCCCTTGCTCCCGCCGGTACCGGCGGCCACGGGCGTGGCACCGGCCTTGCGGCGCACGGTGTCCAGCAGCACGGCCAGCGCGATGACGACACCGATGACGACCTGCTGCCAGAACGCCGAGACGTTCAGCAGGTTGAGGCCGTTGCGCAGCACCGCGAGGATCAGCGCGCCGATCAGCGTGCCGGAGGCCTTGCCGGTACCGCCGGCCAGCGACGCGCCGCCGATCACGACCGCCGCGATGGCGTCCAGTTCGTAGCCGTTGGCGGCCTGCGGCTGCGCCGAGGAGAGCCGGGAGGCCAGCACGATGCCGGCGACGGCCGCGAACAGGCCGGACAGCGCATAGATGGCCAGCTTCTGCTTGGACACCCGCAGCCCGGAGAGGCGCGCGGCCTCCTCGTTGCCGCCGATCGCGTACATCGAGCGCCCGATGTAGGTCCGGCCGAGCACGAAGGCCGCGATCAGACCCATGACGACCATCACGAGGACCGGCACCGGCAGCCAGCCGCCGAGCGTGTCACCGAGGTGCGAGACCGAGTCGGGGAAGGCGATCGGGGAGCCCTCGGAGATCACCAGCGACAGACCGCGGGCCACCGACAGCATGGCCAGGGTGGCGATGAACGGCGGCAGCTTGCCGTACGCGATGAGGAAGCCGTTGACGAGACCGGCCGCTATGCCGGTGGCCACCGCCAGGACCACGGCCAGGAAGACCGGTACCCCGTGCGAGGTGGCGCTCCAGGCCAGCACGGTCGCCGACAGGGCCGCGACCGAGCCGACCGACAGGTCGATGCCCGCCGCGACGATCACGAAGGTGACACCGAAGGCGAGGATGGCGGTCACGGCCGCCTGCACGCCGACGTTCAGCAGGTTGTCGGTGGTCAGGAAGTCGCCCGACAGCGCCGACATGGCGATGACGAGGACGATCAGCGCGGTGAGCGCGCCGTTGTCGAGGAGCAGCCGGCGCACACCGGAGACGCCACCGGCGCCCGTGTTCCTGCTCTTGAGCGTGTCAGCGGCCACGTCCGGCCTCCTTGTCGGTTGTGGTGGTGGGGGTGGAGACGGCGAGCGCCATCACGGAGTCCTGGGTGGCCTGGTCGGCGGAGAGTTCGCCCGCGATCCGGCCCTGGGCCATCACCAGCACCCGGTCGCTCATGCCGAGCACCTCGGGCAGGTCGCTGGAGATCATCAGGACCGCGGCTCCGGCGGCCGTCAGCTCGTTGATCAGCTGGTAGATCTCGACCTTGGCGCCGACGTCGATACCGCGGGTCGGCTCGTCGAGGATCAGCACCTTGGTGTCGGCCAGCAGCCACTTGCCGATGACGACCTTCTGCTGGTTGCCGCCGGAGAGCGTGCGCACGTGCTGGCCGAGCCCGGCCATCCGCACGCCCAGCTGCCCGGCGATCCGCTCGGCGGCGGTGTGCTGCGCCCTGAGGTCGACGATCCCGGCCCGGGTCGCCCGGCGCAGGGTCACCAGGCCCAGGTTCTCCTCCACGGAGGCGTCCAGGACCAGCCCCTGCCCCTTGCGGTCCTCGGGGACGAGCCCGATCCCGGCGGCCATGGCCGCGTTGACGTCGTGGCGCCTGAGCGCCGTCCCGGAGACCCGTACGGCCCCCTCGTCGTAGGGATCGGCGCCGAACACGGCCCGCACCACCTCGGTGCGGCCGGCACCGACCAGGCCCGCGATGCCGACGACCTCGCCGGCGTGCACCTGGAAGCTGATGTCGTGGAAGACACCGTCCCGGGTCAGCCCGTCCACGGACAGCAGCGCGGCGCCGGTCTCGGCCCGCTCCCGCGGGTACTGCTGCTCGATGGACCGTCCGACCATGAGCCGGACCAGTTCGTCCTCGCCCGTGGTGGCGGGCACCTGGCCCACGCTCTTGCCGTCCCGGATGACCGTCACCCGGTCACCGATCGCGGCGATCTCCTCCAGGTGGTGGGTGATGAAGACGATCCCCACGCCGTCCTCGCGCAGCTGCCGCACGATGGCGAAGAGCTTCTCCACCTCCTCCGAGGTGAGCACGGCGGTCGGCTCGTCCATGATGAGCACGCGCGCGTCCAGGCTGAGCGCCTTGGCGATCTCGACCATCTGGAGCCGGGCGATGCCCAGTTCCCGCACCCGGGCCCGCGGCGAGACGTGCACGCCGACCCGCTTCAGCAGCGCCTCGGCGTCGGCCTCCATCCGCTTCCGGTCGATCATCCCGAGGCGGCGCGGCTGCCGGCCCAGGAAGATGTTCTCGGCGACGGTGAGATCGGGTACGAGGTTGAACTCCTGGTAGATGGTGGCGATCCCGAGGCGCTCGGAGTCCTGCGCACCGTGGATGCGCACCTCCTCGCCCGCGGCCAGGATGCGCCCCTCGTCGGGGGTGTAGGCGCCGGAGAGCATCTTGATGAGGGTGCTCTTGCCCGCGCCGTTCTCACCGAGGAGTACGTGCACCTCGCCCCGGCGGAGGTCGAAGTCGACGCCGTCGAGCGCGACCACTCCGGGGAAGGACTTCCGTATGCCCTCGATGCGCAGCAACTCGTCCGGGTTGCTCACGACGTGCTCCTTTGCACAGGGGTCTGGTTCATTGCGGGGCGCGCGCCGCACGAGCGGCGGACGACGAGCCGGGCGGGGAGGGTGACGGACTGCGGAGGCCGTCCCTCGATGCGGTCGATCAGTGCGCGGACGGCGGCCCGTCCCAGCTCGCCGGTCGGCTGGGCTATCGCCGTGACCGGCGGGTCGGTGTGCACGAACCACCGGATGTCGTCGAACGCGGCGAGCGCGATGTCGTCCGGCACCCGCAGGCCGCGGGCGCGGACGGCGTCCAGCGCGCCGAGCGCCATCAGGTTGTCGGCGGCGAAGACCACCTCGGGCGGCTCGGGCAGGTCGAGGAATCCCTCGGTGACCCGCCGGCCGCTCTCGGCCTGGAAGTCGCCCTGGCCGATGTAGGCGTCGGGAAGGGGCACGCCGTACTCGCCGAGCGCCTCCCGGAAGGCCCGCACCCGCTCACTGCCGGTGGTGGTGGCCGCGGGGCCCGCGATGATCGCGAGCCGCCGGTGGCCCAGCCCGTACAGGTGCGCCACGAGGTCCCGTACGGCCCGCTGCCCGTCCGCCCGGACCACGGGCACGTCGACGCCCGGGATCCACCGGTCGACGAACACCATCGGTGTCCCGCCGCGCGCCGCCTCCAGCATCAGCGGGGAACCGCCGTCGGTGGGGGAGACGAGCAGGCCGTCGATACGGCGGTCCAGCAGCGTCCGTACGTGGTGGTCCTGCAGTTCGGGCCGCTCGTCGGCGTTGCCGATGATCACGCTGTAGCCGAGCGCGCGGGCCTCTTCCTCGACCGAGCGGGCCAGCTCGGTGAAGTACGGGTTGAGCACGTCGCTGATGACCAGGCCGAGGGTGCGGGTCTGGTCGGTGCGCAGGGAGCGGGCGACGGCGTTCGGGCGGTAGCCCAGCGTCTCGACGGCGGCCAGCACACGGGTACGGGCGTCGGCGCTGACCGACGGGTGGTCGTTCAGGACACGGGACACCGTGGCGACGGAAACGCCCGCCGCGGCGGCCACGTCCTTGATGCTCGCCATCGCCGCTCCACCTCCTCGTGGAACTCGTGGAATCGATTACACGCACTGCGTACCGAGGATTGGAAACGATTACACGAGGGCTCTGCAAGAGGTGCGAGGCGGCCGAAACCGAATCGTGACCGTGGGGTGGGCGGTGCGTCGTCGGCCGCGGGCCGGTGGGGGCTGATCGCGCAGTTCCCCGCGCCCCTTGGGGACGCTGCGGTGAAGCGCCCTGCAAGGGGCGCGGGGAACTGCGCGACCGGCCCCGACGCACCCGCGGCCGACCACGGTGGCCCGGCGGCCCGATCGTGTCCGTCAGTCGATGCGGGTGCCCGTGCCGCTGACCCGGACTCGCGGGTCGCCCGCGCGCAGGGTGACCGTGAGTTCGCCGGGACGGCCCAGGTCCTCGCCCTGGTGCAGGGTGAGGACGGCGTCCTCGGGGACGAGGCCCAGCTCACGGGCGTACGCCCCGAACGCCGCCGCCGCGGCACCGGTCGCCGGGTCCTCGACGACGCCTCCCACCGGGAACGGGTCGCGGACGTGGAAGACGGTGGCGGACTCCCGCCACACCAGCTGCACGGTGGTCAGGTCCAGGCGGTGCATCAGCGCTTCGAGGCGCGCGAAGTCGTACGAGAGGTCCGCGAGGCGCGCCCGGCTCGCGGCCGCCAGCACGAGGTGGCGGGCACCGGCGAAGGCGATCCGGGGCGGGAACGCCGGGTCCAGGTCGGCGCCCGGCCAGCCGAGCGCGGCGAGCGCCTCCGCCAGGTCGCCGCCCGAGACCTCCTCGACGTGCGGCTCGACGCTGGTGAGGGTCGCCGTGACCGTCCCGTCCCGCTCGGCCACCGTCACCGGCACGGTGCCGGCGCGGGTCGCGAACACCAGCTCGCCGGGCCCGATCCGCTCGGCGAGCGCGATCGCCGTCGCGATGGTGGCGTGCCCGCAGAACGGCACCTCCGCCTTCGGGCTGAAATAGCGGATGCCGTACGACCGTTGCGCCGCGCCGGGGGTCAGGAACGCGGACTCCGAGTACCCGAGGTCCGCGGCGATCGCCAGCATGGCGGCGTCGTCCAGGCCGTCGGCGTCCAGGACGACACCGGCGGGGTTGCCGCCCTCGGGGCGTGCGGAGAAGGCGGTGTATCGCAGGACCTCGGGGTGCGGCGCGTTCGTCGTCATGACCGCGCAACGCGGCACGGCGGCGGGGCTATTCCTGCCGCTCCCGCCGCTCCTGCCGGTCCCGGAGATCCTGTCGCCGGTGCGCGCCGGGCGGGGACTTCGCCGCCGCGGCCGGCGCGCACCATGGGCGAACGGGGTCGCGCCGACGGCCTGTTGGGCCGCCGACGGTCCCTCACATCGGCTTCGGCTTGAAGACCGCGAAGGTCGCGCCCTGCGGATCGGCGACCACCGACATCCGGCCCGCCATCATCTCGAAAGGCGGTGCCAGCACCGTTCCGTTCCGCTTGACCAGCGCGTCCACGGTCGAGTCGACGTCGTCCACCGCGAAGTAGGTCAGCCAGTGCGGCGGCACGCCCGGCCGGTCGTCGCCGAGTTCGGTGGCCCCGCCGACGCCCTTGCCGCCGATGTTCAGCGACCAGTAGGTCCCGTCGGCGCCCTCCATCGGCTGGATCTCGATGCCGAAGGACTCGCCGTAGAAGCCGGTGGCGGCCGGTACGTCGTTCGTGTTCAGCTCGTTCCAGATCAGTGCGCCCGGCTCGTTGACCAGTCCGGCGCCGTGGAACGCGCCCGGCTGCCACACCCCGAACACCGCGCCCTGCGGGTCGGCCGCGATCAGCATCCGGCCGAGGTCGCCGACGTCCATCACCGGGGCCAGCAGGGTGCCGCCGGCCGACACGATGGCGTCCTGGGTGGCCGGTGCGTCCGTGCTGGCCAGATAGGTCGTCCACACGGTCGGCGGCTCCGGCTGCCCCTCGGGTGCCATGGCAGGACCGATGCCCGCCACCGGCTTGCCGTGCAGCGTGCAGACCGCGTACCCGCCGAAGTCGCCCGGGCCGATCTCGCCCTGCCAGCCGAACAGGTCACGGTAGAAGTCCAGCGCGGCCTGCTGGTCCTGCGCCATCAAGTCGACCCAGCACGGGGTGCCGGTCGCGTACGGAGTGGTGATCTCGGGCATCTCAGGCTCTCCCTGCGCACGGAAAGTTTCCCCGCCGCCCACCTTCACCGCCCGCGGCGCTTCCCGCCACCCGGGCCGGGACAGAAGGTACTTTCGGACGGCCTTCCCCACCGGCACCGGGCGTAGCGGACTTCCCCACCCGCACCCGTGAAGGCCCGGTGCCCGGCATCCGACCTGGGCGGCCCCTGACCCGAAATATACCCCCGGGGGTACCGGTGTTACGGTGGGAACAGATACCCCCCGGGGTAATTTTCCTTCGTAAGGAGTACCGACGTGTTCTTCGTCGACACCATCGAGCTGGAAGGGCTCGGCAACCGCGGCTATGTGGCCGGCGGTGAGAGCGCCGCGGTGGCGGTGGACCCGCCGCGCGACATCGACCAGGTCCTGGCGGCCGCCGCCCGGCGCGGTGTGCGGATCTCCCACGTCGTGGAGACCCACGTCCACAACGACTACGTCACCGGCGGCCTCGAACTCGCCCGGATCACCGGAGCCCGCTACCTCGTACCGGCCGGTGCGGACGTCGCCTTCGACCGCGTGCCCGTGGCGGACGGCGACACCGCGGACGTCGACCCCGGCAGCGGGGTGACGCTGAAGGCGATCGCGACCCCGGGACACACCCCGCACCACACCTCCTACGCGCTGTACGAGGCGGGGCGCGCGGTGGTCGTCTTCACCGGCGGGTCGTTGCTGAACGGCACGGTGGGACGGCCGGACCTGGTCGAGCCTCGGCTGACCGAACAGCTGGCCCGCGCCCAGCACGCCTCCGCCCACCGCCTCGTCTCCGACCTTCCCGACGCGACGGCGGTGCTGCCCACCCACGGCTTCGGCAGCTTCTGCTCCGCGGCCCGGACGGAGGGGGAGCAGACCACGATCGGCAAGGAGAAGAGCACGAACACCGCGCTGACCGTCGACGTGGACACCTTCGTCGCGGACCTGCTGGCCGGTCTGGAGGTCGTGCCCGCCTACTACGCGCACATGGGCCCGGCCAACGCCGCGGGCCCCGCGCCGCTCGACCTGACCCCGCCCCGCCTCGCGGACGCCGACGAGATCGCCGCCCGCCTCGCGGCCGGTGAATGGGTCGTCGACCTGCGCAACCGCGTCGCGTTCGCGGAAGGGCACGTGGCCGGGTCGTTCAACTTCGAGGCCGACGGCAAGCTCGCCACCCATCTCGCCTGGATGATCCCCTGGGGCAGGCCGGTCACCCTGCTCGCCGAGTCCGCCGAGCAGCTCGCCGACGCCCAGCGCGAGCTGGTGCGGGTGGGCATCGACCGCCCGGCGGCCGCCGCCACCGGCACCCCCGCCGCCTGGCTGCCCGCCGGACAGGCCCCGGCCTCCTTTCCCCGTTCGACCTTCGCCGGGCTCGCCGCACACGGCGGCGAGGGGGTGGTGGTCCTGGACGTGCGCCGTGACTCCGAGCGGGCGAACGGCTGGATCGAAGGGGCGGTGCACATCCCCGTCCATGAGCTCCACGGCCGCCTCGCGGAGATTCCGCCCGGGACGGTGTGGGTGCACTGCGCCGGCGGTATGCGGGCCGCGATCGCCGCGTCCCTGCTGGACGCCGCCGGGCGGGACGTCGTCGCCGTCGACGACGGCTTCGACGCCGCCACCGACGCCGGCCTGCCCCTGACCGCCGGCTGACACCCGCCCACCGCACGAGAAGGAAAGGGGGAGAACCCGATGGTCCTCTTCCACCGCGGCCGGCAGCACGGCCGGACAGCGTGACCGCCATAGTTCTCGCCGTAGTCGCCGGAGCCGTCGTCGGCCTCGCCCTCGGGGCCCTGGGCGGCGGCGGCAGCGTCCTGGCCGTACCCGCCCTGATCTACCTGCTCGGCTTCACCCCGTCGGCGGCCACCACCGCCAGCCTGGTCATCGTGGCCGCCACCTCCGCCACCGCCCTGTGCGCCCATGCCCGCGACGGGCATGTCGCCTGGAGCGTCGGATCGCTCTTCGCCGCCGCCGGCATCCTCCCCGCCTACCTCGCGGGAGCCGCCGCCGGACGGGTGCCGGAAGCCGTGCTGACCGCCGCCTTCGCGGTGATCGCGACACTGGCGGCCCTGCGGATGTTCCGCCCGTCCGCGTCGAGGCCGCCGCGGCGGACACGTCCCACCGAAGCGGCCGGGGCGGGCGCCGGACTCGGCGCGGTGACCGGCTTCCTCGGCGTCGGCGGCGGGTTCCTCGCCGTCCCGGCCCTGGTGAGCGTGCTCGGCCTGACCATGCGGCGGGCGGTGGGCACCAGCCTGCTCGTCATCACCGTCAACTCGCTTGCCGCCCTGGTCGCCCGTACCGGGACAGGTGCCGGTCTCGACTGGGCGATGATCGGGCCGTTCGGCGGAGCGGCGGTCCTCGGCGCCTGGGACGGCAGACGCCTCGGCGCCAGGGTCTCCGGCGACGGCCTGCAGAAGGTCTTCGCCGGGGTGCTCCTGGCGGTGGCCGTGTTCATGCTGATCGACGTGATCGCATGAGGACCCCGGCCACCGCGTCCGTCAGGCCAGGGAGAGGAACAGCTTCTCCAGCCGTGCCCGCATCGCGTCGCGGTCACCGGCCGTCTGGGCGCCCTCGGCCATGCAGTGCTGAAGCCCGGTCGCGATGATCGCGAACCCGGCCCGGTCCAGCGCCCGGGAGACCGCCGCGAGCTGAGTGATCACGTCCTCGCAGTCCCGGCCCTCCTCGATCATCTTGATGATCCCCGCGATCTGGCCCTGGGCCCGCCGCAGCCGGTTGAGGACCGACTTCAGCTCGTCGGCCGCCATCTCAAGCTCCACCGTCCACCTCCATAAATACCCCGAGGGGTATGATACCGGGTTCGGTATCCGCTCCCGGGACGCCAGCGGAAGGATCACCCCCGCATGACCGCCACCGACGCCCTCGTCCCCGCCCAGGCCGCCGCCCGCCTCGACGACTGCACCGTCATCGACGTGCGCACCCCAGGCGAGTACGCCTCCGGCCACCTCCCCGGCGCCCACAACATCCCCCTCGACCACCTCCGCACCGCGTTGCCCGCGCTCAAGGCGGCGGCCGCCCGCGGCACCCTCCTCCTGGTGTGCGCCTCCGGCAACCGCTCCGCCACCGCCCGCACCGAACTCGCCGCGGCCGGTGTCCCCGCCGCCACCCTCGTCGGCGGCACCACCGCCTGGGCCGGCGAAGGCCGCACCCTCCACCGCCCCGACGGGGCCACGCGCGTCTGGCCCATGGAACGCCAGGTCCGCCTCGCCGCCGGCGCCCTCGTCGTCCTCGGCCTCGCCGTCGGCACTCGCCGGCGTCCTGCCCGCCTGCTCTCCGCGGCCGTCGGCGGCGGCCTGGTCCTCTCGGCCGTCACCGACACCTGCGGCATGGCCGCCGTCCTCGCCAGACTGCCCTACAACCAGCCCCGCACCGCCGATCTCCACGCGACCCTGCGAGCGCTGCGGGACTGACAGCGACTACGCGGCGGCCAGCTCGCACCACACGTACTTCCCGCGGTTGCCGAACCTCGACAGCGGCTGCCAGCCCCACAGGTCCGAACAGGCCCGCACCAGCGCCAGGCCCCGCCCGTCCTCCACCTCCCCGAGCCGTTCCAGCGGGACCGGCGGCTCGGGCGGTCCGGGATCCGCGTCCCACGCGCCGATCCGCAGCGTGCCGGGCGGCGACCAGCGCACCCTGAGCGCCGCGGGCCCCTTCGTGTGCCGTACGGCGTTGGAGACCAGTTCGGTGGCGAGGAGTTCGGCGACGTCCAGAAGACGGGTCAGCCCGTGCGCGGTGAGGATCAGTCTCAGCGCGTGCCGGCTGACGGTGACGGCACGGAGGTCGTTGGGGATGCTGAGCGTGTACTCCCAGGATTCGGACATGCGTCATCACTCCGTTGGGGTTGGGGGTATTCGCGCACGGTGGCATTGCCGCAGCCGTCCGGGCAGGACGAGGCGGTGCACTTCCGCGCTGCGTGAGATGTGCGTCACCGACAGTAGACCTAGCTTTTTAGGTCAAGCAAGCCGGTCGCGTAATCTGACACCGAACGAGTTTTGTGCACAGGGGTGTTGGGAGGGGTGCCCGATGGCGCTGAGGCAGGAGTCAACGGCACGTCAGATGCGGTTGGCGGTCGAACTGCGGCGGCTTCGCGAGGCCGCAGGGCTGACGGCACGTGAGGCGGCGGCGCTGCTCGGCGTAGGTGCCGCGCAGATCAGTCAGATCGAATCGGGCCTCACCGGCGTGAGTGAGAAGCGACTCCGACGCCTTGCCGCGCACTACATGTGCACGGATGCGGAGTTCATCGACGCCCTGGTCGCGATGGCGGTCGACCGCACCAGGGGCTGGTGGGAGGAGTTTCGCGGGCACTTGCCCACGTCGTTCCTGGACCTTTCCGAGCTGGATCATCACAGCTCGTTCCGGCACGAGGTCGCCATCCTCTATGTGCCGGGTCTGCTTCAGACCGAGGACTACGCGCGTGCCGTCTTTGCCGCCAGGCTCCCCGAACTCACCTCTGACGAGTTGGAACTGCGTGTCCAGCATCGTCTTCGGCGCCAGCGGATCGCCGTCCCTTACGACTTGGTGATCCACGAGTCGGCCCTGCGCATCAGGGTCGGTGACCGATCTTCTTGTCGAGCCCAACTTGCACAACTCGTTGAAGTCTCGGAGGCGGACCACATCACCTTGCGTGTCATTCCCTTCGACCTGGACGGGTTCGCCGCGGCGTCGAGCAGCATGACTTACGTAGGCGGCTCCGTGCGCAAACTGGACACGGTTGTGCGCGACGCGCCGCATGGCTCACTCTTCATCAACTCCGAGGCTCAGCTGGATGTCTATCGAACGCGTTTCCGTAGGCTTGAGGCGGTGTCACTAGAGCCCGGACGCTCGCGTGACTTCATCCACAACCTGGCGAAGGAACTGTGAGGCATCCCATGGACACCTGGCGGAAGTCGTCGTACTCGGGCGAAGGCGATGGCAACGACTGCGTGGAGATCGCGGCCACCGCCACCCGCACAGCCGTCCGCGACTCCAAGGCCCCCGCACGGGCCACCCTGACCTTCCCGGTCGAGGCCTTCGTCGCGTTCGTCGAAGCGGTGAAGGAGCGGTCCGCGCGGCCCGGTCGGTGAACTGCCCGTTCACGCGGGCCGCCGGACGGCCGCGGCCCTGTCGGTGGTCACCGGTACCGTCGGGACATGGCTCAGCACACGGGGACCCCCGACGGTGAACGGCGGTTCGCCACCGTCGAAGGCGTGCTCGAACGGATCACGTACGCCAACGAGGAGAACGGCTACACGGTCGCCCGTGTCGACACCGGCCGGGGCGCCGGCGACCTCCTCACCGTCGTCGGCGCGCTGCTCGGCGCGCAGGTGGGGGAGTCGCTGCGGATGGAGGGCCGCTGGGGGTCGCATCCCCAGTACGGCAAGCAGTTCACCGTCGAGAACTACACGACCGTGCTGCCCGCCACCGTGCAGGGGATCCGGCGCTACCTGGGATCGGGGCTGGTCAAGGGGATCGGGCCGGTGTTCGCCGACCGGATCACCCAGCACTTCGGCACGGACACCCTCCGGATCATCGAGGAGGAGCCGAAGCGGCTGATCGAGGTGCCGGGGCTCGGGCCGAAGCGGACCGGGAAGATCGCCGACGCCTGGGAGGAGCAGAAGGCGATCAAGGAGGTCATGCTCTTCCTCCAGACCGTCGAGGTGTCCACGTCCATCGCGGTGCGCATCTACAAGAAGTACGGCGACGCGTCGATCTCCGTCGTGCGGAACCAGCCCTACCGGCTCGCCGCCGACGTGTGGGGCATCGGGTTCCTCACCGCGGACAAGATCGCCCAGTCGGTGGGCATCCCGCACGACAGCCCGGAGCGGGTCAAGGCCGGGCTCCAGTACGCGCTGTCGCAGTCCGCCGACCAGGGGCACTGCTACCTCCCCGAGGAGCGGCTGATCGCGGACGCGGTGAAGCTCCTCCAGGTCGACACCGGCCTCGTCATCGACTGCCTCGCCGAGCTGGCCGCGCCGCCCGCGGACGGCGAGGACCCGGGTGTCGTACGCGAGCGGCTGCCGGGACCGGAACCGGACGCCGAACCCGTCACCGCCGTCTACCTCGTCCCCTTCCACCGCGCCGAAGTGGCGCTGGCCTCCCAGCTCTTGCGGCTGCTGCGCACCGGCGATGACCGGATGCCGTCGTTCCGGGACGTGGCCTGGGACAAGGCGCTCGGCTGGCTGAAGGACCGCACCGGCGTCGACCTCGCCCCCGAGCAGGAGGCCGCCGTCAGACTGGCGCTGACCGAGAAGGTCGCGGTGCTGACCGGCGGGCCCGGCTGCGGCAAGTCGTTCACCGTCCGGTCGATCGTGGAGCTGGCGCGGGCCAGGCGGGCCAAGGTGGTCCTCGCGGCGCCCACCGGCCGGGCCGCCAAACGGCTCGCCGAGCTGACCGGTGCCGAGGCCTCCACCGTGCACCGCCTGCTGGAGCTGAAGCCCGGCGGCGACGCGGCCTACGACCGGGACCGGCCGCTGGACGCCGACCTGGTGGTGGTGGACGAGGCGTCGATGCTGGACCTGCTCCTCGCCAACAAGCTGGTGAAGGCCGTACCGCCCGGCGCGCACCTGCTGTTCGTCGGGGACGTCGACCAGCTGCCCAGCGTGGGCGCGGGCGAGGTGCTGCGCGATCTGCTCGCCGAGGGCGGCCCGCTCCCGGCGGTCCGGCTCACCCGCGTCTTCCGGCAGGCGCAGCAGTCGGGGGTGGTGACCAACGCGCACCGGATCAACGCGGGACAGCATCCGGTGACCGACGGCATGAAGGACTTCTTCCTCTTCGTCGAGGACGAGACGGAGGAGGCCGGGCGGCTCACCGTCGACGTGGCCGCCCGCCGCATCCCGGCGAAGTTCGGCCTCGACCCGCGGCGGGACGTGCAGGTGCTCGCGCCCATGCACCGCGGTCCCGCGGGCGCGGGCGTGCTCAACGGGCTGCTCCAGCAGGCCGTCACGCCCGGACGGCCCGACCTCGCCGAGAAGCGGTTCGGCGGCCGGGTCTTCCGGGTCGGCGACAAGGTCACCCAGGTCCGCAACAACTACGACAAGGGCGAGAACGGCGTCTTCAACGGCACCGTCGGCGTCGTCACCTCGCTCGACCCGGTCGACCAGCGCCTGACGGTGCTGACCGACGAGGACGAGGAGATCCCGTACGACTTCGACGAACTGGACGAACTCGCCCACGCGTACGCGGTGACCATCCACCGTTCACAGGGGAGTGAATATCCCGCGGTGGTGATCCCGGTCACCACCGGCGCGTGGATGATGCTCCAGCGGAACCTGCTCTACACGGCGGTCACCCGCGCGAGGCAACTGGTCGTGCTCGTCGGTTCGCGCAAGGCGATCGGCCAGGCGGTGCGCACGGTGTCGGCAGGCCGGCGCTGTACGGCGCTGGATTTCCGGCTCCGCGGGGGCCATCACGAAAAATGATCGATCAAATGAGTCGTGAAGGTCACAGACCACTTCCAGATAGCGAGACGAGGGGGCAGGATGAGCAGGTTGGCGGCACTGAGTGCCGCCGATGGGCCTAATGGTCGACCCCGAGTGCACTCTCCTGAGCCAAATGGGGGATGGTAGAGACAGTCAGGGCACCTCGAAGATGAGGCACTACGTCGGTGAGGGAAGACGTGAGCGACAACTCTGTAGTACTGCGGTACGGCGACGGCGAGTACACCTACCCGGTGGTCGACAGCACCGTCGGCGACAAGGGCTTCGACATCGGGAAGCTCCGCGCCCAGACCGGTCTGGTGACCCTGGACAGCGGATACGGCAACACCGCCGCGTACAAATCCGCCGTCACCTACCTCGACGGCGAGGCGGGCATCCTCCGGTACCGCGGCTACCCCATCGAGCAGCTGGCCGAGCGCTCCACCTTCCTGGAGGTGGCCTACCTGCTGATCAACGGTGAGCTGCCGACGGTGGACGAGCTCACCACGTTCAAGAACGAGATCACGCGGCACACCCTGCTGCACGAGGACGTCAAGAACTTCTACCGGGGCTTCCCCCGCGACGCCCACCCGATGGCCATGCTGTCGTCGGTCGTGTCGGCGCTGTCCACCTTCTACCAGGACAGTCACAACCCGTTCGACGCGAAGCAGCGCGACCTCTCCACCATCCGGCTGCTCGCCAAGCTTCCGACGATCGCCGCGTACGCGTACAAGAAGTCGGTCGGCCACCCGTTCGTCTACCCGCGCAACGACCTCTCCTACGTGGAGAACTTCCTGCGCATGACGTTCTCGGTGCCCGCGCAGGACTACGAGCTGGACCCGGTCGTCGTCTCGGCGCTGGACAAGCTGCTCATCCTGCACGCCGACCACGAGCAGAACTGTTCGACCTCGACGGTCCGTCTGGTCGGCTCCTCGCAGGCGAACATGTTCGCGTCGATCTCGGCCGGCATCTCCGCGCTGTGGGGCCCGCTGCACGGCGGCGCCAACCAGTCCGTGCTGGAGATGCTGGAGGGCATCCAGACCTCCGGCGGCGACGTCGACTCCTTCATCCGCAAGGTGAAGAACAAGGAGGACGGCGTCCGCCTGATGGGCTTCGGCCACCGGGTCTACAAGAACTTCGACCCGCGCGCCAAGATCATCAAGGCCGCCGCGCACGACGTCCTCTCCGCGCTGGGCAAGTCCGACGAACTGCTGGACATCGCCCTCAAGCTGGAGGAGCACGCGCTCTCCGACGACTACTTCGTCTCGCGCAGCCTCTACCCGAACGTCGACTTCTACACCGGCCTGATCTACCGGGCCATGGGCTTCCCGACCGAGATGTTCACGGTCCTGTTCGCCCTCGGCCGGCTGCCGGGCTGGATCGCCCAGTGGCAGGAAATGATCAAGGAGCCGGGTTCCCGCATCGGCCGTCCGCGCCAGATCTACACGGGCGTCGTCGAGCGCGACTTCGTGCCGGTCGAGGAGCGCTGACACCAGCCGCTCAGCGGTCAGGGGGCGCCGAGAGTCATCGGTGCCCCCGTCTTGGCCCCGCGCTCGCGCGGCCTCGGAGCACAGCAGAAGGCGCCCTGGAGCGCCGGTCCCCCCACGGGCCGGCGACCAGGGCGCCTTCCCGTGTCCCGGTGCGGATTCCCCCCACGGGATCCGGCCGGGCGCTCGGTGCGGCAGCGCCTGAATTCGCTGCTTCGATCGAGCACAACGAGCAGAACTCGCCGTACTACGTGCCGAACTGCTGTTGTGCTCCAGTGGTGCGGTGCGGTCTGCCGGGACGCGTACCGCACGGGAGGGCCGCTCAAAGCTTCCCGTCGTACGTGTCCCGGCAACGCATCTCTGAGGAAGTCCCCCAAGACATCCCCAGATGCCAGGTCAGCGCCCCCCAAGACGCTGGTCTGACATCGCCAACTTAGACCCTCGAACCCCTTCGATGGTTACGTTCACACCACTGTGATCTGCGTCTCTTGCATATGTCCGTTAGATGCGCAAGAGCCCCGATACGGCGATCGGAGCTCAAGCGTAAGGATGATGCGCGAGCCTTGTGAAGAGCTTATGTGAGGTGCGCGTTGGACTCCAGGGGGACTTCCGCATCCGCTGCCACGAACCGGCGGTAACTTTCAGCGGAAGGTGCGCAGCCGCAGACTGTTGGTCACCACGAACACCGACGAGAACGCCATCGCGGCCCCGGCGATCATCGGGTTCAGCAGCCCGGCGGCGGCCAGCGGGAGCGCGGCCACGTTGTAGCCGAAGGCCCACACGAGGTTGCCCTTGATGGTGGCCAGCGTCCGCCGGGAGAGCCGGATCGCGTCCGCCGCCACCCGCAGGTCGCCGCGGACCAGCGTCAGGTCGCCCGCCTCGATCGCCGCGTCGCTCCCGGTGCCCATCGCGAGCCCCAGGTCGGCGGCGGCCAGGGCGGCCGCGTCGTTGACGCCGTCGCCGACCATGGCGACCGTGCCTCCCTCGCGCTGCAATCGCCGTACGACGTCGACCTTGTCCTCGGGCAGCACCTCGGCGATGACCTCGTCGATCCCGGTGGCGCGCGCGACCGCGTCGGCCACCGCGCGGTTGTCGCCGGTCAGCAGCACCGGCCTCAGGCCGAGGGCACGCAGCGCGCGCACCGCCTCGGGACTGGACTCCTTGACCGTGTCCGCGACGGCGAGGACACCGCGTGCCACGCCGTCCCAGCCGGCCAGCACGGCCGTACGGCCCTCCTGCTCGGCCCGGGAGCGGGCCGCGGCCAACTCCTCGGGGACGACGTCGAAGAGCCGCCCCACGGCCACCTCACGCCCCTCCACCCGCCCGCGCACGCCCCGGCCGGGAACGTTCTCGAAGTGTTCGGCCGCCGGCAGCGCCCCGACCCGCTCCTCGGCCCCGGCGGCGATCGCCCGCGCGACCGGATGCTCCGAGGCGTGTTCGAGGGCGCCCGCCAGCCGCAGCACCTCGTCCCGGTCGGTGCCGTCGGCTGCGTACACCTCCTGGAGGCTCATCCGCCCGGTGGTCACCGTGCCGGTCTTGTCGAGGACGACGGTGTCGACCCGGCGCGTGGACTCCAGCACCTCCGGGCCCTTGATGAGGATGCCGAGCTGGGCGCCGCGCCCGGTACCGACCATGAGGGCGGTCGGCGTGGCCAGGCCCAGCGCGCACGGGCAGGCGATGATCAGCACGGCGACCGCGGCCGTGAACGCGGCGGCCGTGTCACCGGTGACGCCGAGCCAGACCCCGAAGGTGCCGAGCGCGATCAGGATGACGACGGGGACGAAGACGGCGGAGATCCGGTCGGCGAGCCGCTGCACCTCGGCCTTGCCGTTCTGCGCGTCCTCCACCAGCCGGGCCATCCGCGCGAGCTGGGTGTCGGCCCCGACCCGGCCGGCCTCCACGACCAGCCGCCCGCCCGCGTTGACGGTCGCGCCCGTGACGGCGTCGCCCACGCCCACGTCCACCGGCACCGACTCGCCGGTCAGCATCGACGCGTCCACCGCCGAGGCGCCCTCGACCACGGTCCCGTCGGTCGCGATCTTCTCGCCGGGCCGTACGACGAACCGGTCGCCGACCGCCAGCGACGCCACCGGGACCCGCACCTCGCGCCCGGCCCGCAGCACCGCCACGTCCTTGGCGCCCAGCTCCAGCAGCGCCCGCAGGGCCGCGCCCGCGCGCCGCTTGGAACGGGCCTCCAGATAGCGGCCGAGCAGGATCAGCGCGACGACCCCGGAGGCGACCTCCAGATAGACCGAGGACGCGCCGCCCATGCCGCCGTCCGCCCGGGAGACCGTGAACCGGAACGTCTCGTGCATGCCGGCCATGCCCGCGTGCCCGAAGAACAGCGCCCACAGCGACCAGCCGAACGCGGCCAGCGTGCCGACCGAGACCAGCGTGTCCATGGTGGCCGCGCCGTGCCGCGCGTTGGTCCAGGCGGCCCGGTGGAACGGCAGGCCGCCCCAGACGACGACCGGAGCGGCGAGCGTCAGGGACAGCCACTGCCAGTTGTCGAACTGCAGGGCCGGGACCATGGCGAGCAGCACCACGGGAGCCGCCAGCAGGACGGAGACCAGCAGGCGTTCGCGGAGCGCGGCGAGTTCGGGATCCCGCCCGGCCGGTGGCCGCGGCTCCCGGTCCGGCTCCGGCTCGGGCGGCGCGGGTTCGGCCGCGGTGTAGCCGGTCTTCTCGACCACGGCGATCAGGTCGGCGACCCTGACCCCCTCGGGGTAGGTGACCTTCGCCTTCTCGGTCGCGTAGTTCACGGCGGCGGTGACGCCGTCCATCCGGTTGAGCTTCCTCTCGACGCGGGCCGCGCAGGAGGCGCAGGTCATCCCGCCGATGAGAAGCTCGACCTCGGCGGTCGGGCCGGTGGCCGGCTCGGCTATCCGGGTCTGTGCGGTGGTGGTGCTGGTCATGTCCGGACTCCAGACAACGGACCGGACCGTACGGATCCAGTATCAGCTGGTCGGCACGGCCCGGCGGAGAGATACGTTTCCGTCGTACGTCCTGCTCGTGGTGCGGGTACCGCCTGCCGGGGCCTCGATGTCAGGCGCGGCCGACGAGTTCGAAGCCCGCCTCGTCGACGGCGGCGCGGACCGCCTCGTCGTCGAGCGGGGCCGCGGAGACGACCGTGACCTCGCCGCTGGACGCGACGGCCTTCACCGAGCTGACGCCGGGCAGCCCGGAGATCTCGGCGGAGACGGAACCCTCGCAGTGTCCGCAGCTCATGCCGGTCACCTGGTAGACGGCGGTCACGGAACCCGGGGTGTCGGTCTGAGCGGTCATGTCGTTCTCCTCGTCGAGGCGTGTGGGGCCGGTGGGGCCCGCGAGGGAACCCCACTGTCGCCACACTATACCCCTAGGGGGTATTTCTCCAAGAGGTGTCGCGGCGCGCCAGCGAGTTGGCCCAGGCGATGCCGAGCAGCGACACGAGCACCAGCAGCCCCACCGAGAACAGCGTGAAGAGGTGCTCCTGCGCCGCGGTGGGACGCGGGATGTAGCCCTCCGCGAACAACCGCCGGTCCAGCGCGGTGCCCGCGAGCCGTTCCGCCAGCCAGATCGCGATGCCGTGCGTGGAGTCCCACAGGGCGTGCAGCAGGGCGACGCCGAGGCAGGTGGACACGACCGGGGCGGTGACCCGGAAGCGGCCGTTCGGGCGGCGGCAGGAGAGCAGGACCCCGCCGGCGATCGCCGTCCACAGGCCGTGTCCGAAGGGGGCCAGTACTCCGCGCAGGATCTCCGTCTCGATCAGCGCCCGCAGGTCGACGCCCTCGGTGGAGACCGCCGCGTCGAAGGCGTAGCCGGCGCTCTCCAGGGCCGCGAAGCCGAAGCCGACGGCCGCGCCGAGCACCAGCCCGGCCCGCATGCCCCGGATGCCCGGCAGCCGGCGCAGCACGAACACCAGCGCGCCGAGCTTCACGGCCTCCTCGATCAGCCCGACGCCCACGAACATCCCCCAGGAGGGCCGGACCAGGTAGGACTCCATGAGGGAGGCGCCCAGCACCCCGAGCGTGCCGCCGGTCAGGAAGCAGCCGAGGATCGCGCTGACGCCGAGGTCGCGGCCGTGCCGCTCGTACGCCCACAGCACGAAGACGACCGGGACGAGGAAGCTGCCGAGCAGGATGAGCGTCGGCAGCAGCGTGGTGTTCCCCGTCGCGTACGTCACGACCGCGGTCAGGGCCCACAGGGCCAGCCCGCCGCCGAGGCCGCGCCGCCACAGACCGGCGCGGATGCGGGGGTACGGCGGTGGCGGCTGCTGCGGACCGGGGATGCGGGCCTGCGGCCGGCGGGGCGACGGAGAGTGGGTCACGGGCGGGCTCCCCCTGGGTGCTCCTGCGGGCGCGGCGCGGCGCCGGACGGATCGGGGCTGACGAACAGTGATGAGGCGATTACCCGCACTCTAGGCATATGCGCGAAATGTCGCAGTCCGGAACCGGCGCGGGTGCCGCGGCGGCCGCGGCGGGCCGGAACCGGTGCTGTGCCGCGGTCCGCGCGCCGCTTAGCCTTCGCGCAGTCGTCGAGAGGAGCAGCCGCTCATGCGCGCAGTCGTCTTCGACCGCTACGGCGGTCCGGCCGAGGTACGGGAGGTGCCGGACCCGCGCCCGGCCCCGCACGGCGTGGTGGTCCGGGTCGAGGCCACCGGCCTGTGCCGGAGCGACTGGCACGGCTGGATGGGCCACGACCCGGACATCGCGCTGCCGCACGTGCCCGGCCACGAACTCGCCGGCGTGGTCGAGGAGGCGGGCGCCGCGGTGACCGGCGCGCGCCCCGGCGACCGGGTCACCGTCCCGTTCGTGTGCGCCTGCGGCCGCTGCCCGTCCTGCGCCGCCGGCGACCAGCAGGTCTGCGAACGCCAGACCCAGCCCGGCTTCACGCACTGGGGCTCCTTCGCCCACTACGTGGCCCTCGACCACGCCGACGTGAACCTGGTGACCCTCCCGGACGACATGGCGTACACCACCGCCGCCGCCCTCGGCTGCCGCTTCGCGACGGCGTTCCGCGCGGTCGTGCAGCGCGGCCGGGTCGCGGCGGGCGAGTGGGTGTCGGTGTACGGCTGCGGCGGCGTCGGCCTGTCCGCGGTGATGATCGCGGCGGCGGCCGGAGCCCGGGTGGTGGCGGTCGACGTCTCGCCCCGGGCCCTGGACCTGGCACGGAGGTTCGGCGCCGCGCACTGCGTGGACGCGGCGGCCGGCGACGACCCCGCGGCGGCGGTCCGCGAACTGACCGGCGGCGGCAGCCACCTCTCCCTGGACGCCCTCGGCTCGCCCGGCACCGCCGCCGCCTCGGTCGGCTCCCTGCGCCGCCGCGGCCGCCACGTCCAGGTGGGCCTGCTGCCGTCCCCGGACGGCAGCACCCCCGTACCCCTGGCCCGCGCGCTCGCCCTGGAGCTGGAACTCCTCGGCAGCCACGGCATGGCGGCGCACGCCTACCCCGGCATGCTCGAACTCGTCCGCGCGGGCACCCTGCGCCCCGACCTCCTGGTGACCTCGACGATCACCCTGGACACGGCCCCGCGGGCCCTGGCGGCGATGGACGGGGCGCCGGGGGCGGGGGTGACGGTCATCGAGCCGTGGGCCTGAGCGCCCCGCCGGGCGCGGTTCAGTCCTCTCTGCGGTTTCTGTTGCCCGGCCGGGAGGCGACCCAGGCACGGACCGTGTCGGCGTACCAGTAGGGCTTGCCGCCCTCCACGTGGTCGGGCGGCGGGAGCAGTCCGTGCTTGCGATAGGAGCGGACCGTGTCGGGCTGCACCCGGATGTGTGCCGCGATCTCCTTGTAGGACCAGAGCCGTCGGTCGGTCATGAGATGCACCTCCCTGCGCGCGCCGCGGGGGCGACCGGAGGCGGTCGTCGGGGGAGCCGGGCGCTGCGCTTGGCGATCACCAAGCCTGTGCCCGGTGAACGACGGAGCGTGACGGTGGGCAAGCGGCTGTCGACCTGGTGTGACCGAGAGCCCGCGTAGGCGCGACATGTGTGACACAACGAGGGTGTTTGTGACACAGCTGAAGCACAGCCGCGGGCCGGGTGACGGGCGGGGCGCGTTGACACGGGCGGGGGCGGTGTGACGCGGCCGGAGCGTGCGCCGCGGATCCGGCCCGCGACAGTGTCTGGTCCGAATGTCCGGACAAACCATTGACACGACCTCCTGTCCAGGACTACAAACCGGGGGAGAGCCGTGACGAAGGGAAGCCGATGGCGTACGACCTGATCACCATGGGGCGGATCGGGGTGGATCTGTATCCGCTCCAGACCGGTGTCCCGCTCGCCCAGGTGTCGTCCTTCGGCAAGTTCCTCGGCGGGTCCGCGACCAACGTCGCCGTGGCCGCCGCCCGCCTGGGCCGGCGCACCGCCGTCATCAGCCGCACCGGCCAGGACGCCTTCGGCGCCTACCTGCACGAGGCGCTGCGCGGCTTCGGCGTCGACGACCGCTGGGTCACCGCGGTCCCCGGACTCAACACCCCGGTGACCTTCTGCGAGGTCTTCCCGCCGGACGACTTCCCGCTGTACTTCTACCGGCAGCCCAAGGCCCCGGACCTGGAGATCGACGCCCACGACCTGGACCTCGACGCCGTCCGCGAGGCCCGCATCTTCTGGGTCACCGGCACCGGCCTGAGCGAGGAGCCCAGCCGCACCGCGACCCTCGCGGCCCTCGCCCACCGCGCCAAGGCCGGCACCACCGTCTTCGACCTCGACTGGCGGCCGATGTTCTGGAGCGACCCGGAGTCGGCCCGCCCCTTCTACGCCGAGGCCCTCAAGCACACCACCGTCGCCGTCGGAAACCTCGACGAGGTCGAGGTGGCGACCGGCGTGCGCGAGCCGCGCGCCGCGGCCCAGGCACTGCTGGACGCCGGGGTCGAGATCGCCGTCGTCAAGCAGGGACCCAAGGGCGTCCTCGCCGTCGGCCGCGACGGCGAGACGGCCGAGGTGCCGCCGCTGCCGGTGACCGTCCTCAACGGGCTCGGCGCCGGTGACGCCTTCGGCGGCTCCCTCTGCCACGGCCTCCTCGAAGGCTGGGACCTGGAGAAGACCATGCGGCACGCCAACGCGGCCGGCGCCATCGTGGCCTCCCGCCTGGAGTGCTCCTCCGCCATGCCGACCGGCGACGAGATCACGGCCGCGCTCGCCGCCGGAGCGGTGCTGTGAGGGGCGGCCGGGTCGCGGGCGCGCACCACGACGGCACCGCTCCCGCCGAGCGGCCGGGCGTGGACATCGCCGCCCTCGTCCACACCCGCACCCACCACCCCGAGGCCATCGCCGAGGCCGCCGCGCGCCGGACCCGCCGGCCGCTCGTCGAGGCGGACGGCAGGCTGATGATCGTCGCCGCCGACCACCCGGCCCGCGGCGCCCTCGGCGTGGGCGGCGACAAGCTCGCCATGGCCAACCGCGCCGAACTGCTGGAACGGCTCTGCCTGGCGCTGTCCCGGCCCGGCGTCGACGGCGTCCTCGCCACCGCCGACATCCTCGACGACCTGCTGCTGCTCGGCGTCCTCGACGGCAAGATCGTCATGGGGTCGATGAACCGCGGCGGACTCCAGGGCGCCCGCTTCGAACTCGACGACCGCTTCACCGGCCACCGCGCCGAGGACATACAGCGCCTCGGGTTCGACGCCGGCAAGCTGCTGCTGCGGATCGACTACGACGACCCGGGCTCGCTGACCACGCTGGAGTCCACCGCGCGCGCCATCGACGACATGGCCGCGCGCCGGCTGCCGGTCTTCGTCGAGCCCTTCATCAGCGGCCGCACCCCCGAGGGCAAGGTCAGGAACGACCTGTCCGCGGAAGCGGTCACCCGCTCCATCGCCATCGCCTCGGGCCTCGGCGGGAGTTCTGCCTACACCTGGCTGAAGCTCCCGGTCACCGAGAACCCCGACGACATGGCGCAGGTCATGGAGACGTCCACGCTGCCCGCGGTCCTGCTGGGCGGCGAGGTCGGCGAGGACCAGGACGGCGCCTACGAGAAGTGGCGCAGCGCCCTCAGACTCCCCACCGTGCGCGGCCTGGTGGTCGGCCGCTCGCTGCTGTACCCGGCGGACGGCGACGTGGCCGCCGCCGTGGACACCGCCGTAGGACTGCTGTGAGGCCCTGATGACGACGAGCGAACTGCACCTGAGCAACGGTTCGACCGCGAACGCGCAGTACGTCCTCGACATCGACCCGAAGCGGGCCGGGTGGACGCACAGCAGCCTGCGGATCGTCGAACTGCCGCCTGGTGGAAGCCACTTGTTCACCACCGGGGACAGCGAGTGGATCGTGCTCCCGCTGCACGGCGGTTGTACGGTGCGAACAGAGGGAACAGAGTTCCAGATCCTGGGCCGGGAGAGCGTGTTCGCCGGAGTCTCCGACTTCGTCTACGTGCCCCGGGACGCCCAGGTCCAGATCGCCTCCGGCGCGGGAGGCCGCTTCGCCCTGGCAGGAGCGAAGTGCGAGCGACGACTCCCCGCCCGCTACGGCCCCGCGCCGGAGGTCCCCGTCGAAGACCGCGGCAGCGGCACCGCCGCCCGGCAGGTGCGCAACTTCGCCTCCGCGGACGCGTTCGACTGCGACAAGCTCATCGCCGTGGAGGTCGTCACCCCGGGCGGCAACTGGTCCTCCTATCCGTCGCACAAGCACGACGAGTACCGGCCCGGCGAGGAGTCGGAGCTGGAGGAGATCTACTACTTCGAGATCGACGGCCCGAACGGTTTCGGCTATCAGCGCGTATTCCCCTCCCGTGAGGGCGGCACCGACGTCCTCGCCGAGGTCCGCTCCGGCGACGCCGTGCTCGTCCCCGACGGATGGCACGGCCCGTCGATCGCGCAGCCCGGGCACGACATGTACTACCTGAACGTCATGGCGGGGCCGGGTGAGACGCGGGAGTGGCGGATCTGCTTCCACCCGGACCATACCGAGGGGTATCGATGACGATACGGCTCACCGTCGCGCAGGCGCTCGTCCGCTTCCTGGCCGCCCAGTACACCGAACGGGACGGCGAGCGCCGCCGCCTGATCGGCGCCACCTGGGGCATCTTCGGCCACGGGAACGTGGCCGGACTCGGCCAGGCGCTGGTCGAGCACGCGGATGCGATGCCGTTCCACCAGGGCCGCAACGAACAGGCCATGGTGCACGCGGCCGTCGGCTACGCGCGTCAGTCGAACCGTCTCGCCACCCACGCCGTCACCACCTCCGTCGGCCCCGGCGCCACCAACCTGGTCACCGGCGCCGCCCTCGCCACCGTCAACCACCTCCCGGTCCTGCTGCTGCCCGGCGACGTCTTCGCCGCCCGCCCCGCCGACCCGGTCCTCCAGCAGCTCGAAGTCCCGCACGCCGCCGACGTGTCGGTCAACGACACGCTGCGCCCGGTGTCCAGGTTCTTCGACCGGATCACCCGCCCCGAACAGCTGATCCCCTCCGCCCTCGCCGCCGTCCGGGTGCTCACCGACCCCGTCGAGACCGGCGCCGTGACGCTCGCGCTCCCGCAGGACGTCCAGGCCGAGGCCCACGACTGGCCCGAGGAGTTCTTCGCCCCGCGGGTGTGGACGGTACGGCGGCCCGCCGCCGACCCGGCCGAACTCGCCGCCGCCGTACGGGCGGTCAGGCAGGCGCGGCGCCCCCTGGTCGTCGCGGGCGGCGGGGTCCACCACAGCCGCGCCGAGGCCGTCCTCGCCGAGTTCGCCGAGACCACCCGCATACCGGTCGCCTCCACCCAGGCCGGAAAGGGCTCGCTGCGCTGGGACCACCCGCAGGACGTCGGCGGCATCGGCCACACCGGCACCGCCACCGCCGACGAACTCGCCCGCACCGCCGACCTGGTGATCGGCGTCGGCACCCGGTACACCGACTTCACCACGGCCTCCGGGACCCTCTTCGAGAACCCGGACGTCCGCTTCCTCAACCTCAACATCGCCCCCTACGACGGCCACAAGCTGGCCGGCCTGCCGCTGATCGCCGACGCCCGCGGCGGCCTGGCCGGGCTGACCGAGGCGCTGGCCCGGCACGGCCACCGCGTCGCCGACGCGTACGTCACCGAGTACACCGAGGACAAGGAGCGCTGGGAACAGCGCGTCGACGCCTGCTACGAGGCCGACGAGCCGGACGTCCGGCCGACCCAGCCGCAGGTGCTCGGCGCCCTGGACGCGCTCGTCGACGAGAGCGACATCCTCGTCAACGCGGCCGGCTCGCTCCCCGGCGACCTGCACCGCATGTGGCGGACCCGGTCACGGGACCAGTACCACCTGGAGTACGGCTACTCCTGCATGGGCTACGAGATCCCGGCCGCCATCGGGGTGAAACTCGCCGCGCCCGAGCGCAACGTCTGGGCGCTGGTCGGCGACGGCACGTATCTGATGATGCCGACGGAGATCGTGACCGCCGTACAGGAGGGGATCGCCATCAAGGTGCTGCTGGTGCAGAACCACGGCTACGCCTCCATCGGCGGTCTCTCCGAGTCCGTGGGCGCCGAGCGGTTCGGCACCGCCTACCGCCTCCCCGCCGCCGACGGCACCCTGACCGGCGCCCCGCTCCCCGTCGATCTGGCCGCCAACGCGGCCAGTCTCGGCATGCGCGTCCTGCGTGCCAGGACCGTCGACGACCTGCGCTCGGCGCTCGCGAAGGCGCGGGCCGCCGACACTCCCACATGTGTCTACGTGGAGACCGAAACGGCCGACACTGTGTCGGGCCCGCCTCCCGCGCAGGCCTGGTGGGATGTACCTGTGGCCGCGACCGCGACCCGATCGTCCGCGGTCAAGGCACGTGAGCTGTACGAACGGCACGTCTCGACCCGACGCCGCCATCTGTGAAGGAGTAACCGGTCATGACGAAGATCGTCAACCACTGGATCGGCGGCAAGACCGTCGAAGGCGCGTCGGGCACGTACGGGCCGGTCACCGACCCGGCGACCGGCGCCGTCACCACCAAGGTCGCGTTCGCCTCGGTCGACGAGGTCGACGCGGCGGTTCAGGCCGCCCAGGAGGCCTACGCGACCTGGGGCCAGTCCTCGCTGGCCAAGCGCACGGAGATCCTGTTCCGCTTCCGCGCCCTGCTGGACGCCAACCGGGACGCGATCGCCGAGCTGATCACCGCCGAGCACGGCAAGGTGCACTCGGACGCGCTCGGCGAGGTCGCCCGCGGCCTGGAGATCGTCGACCTGGCCTGCGGCATCAACGTCCAGCTGAAGGGCGAGCTGTCGACCCAGGTCGCCAGCCGCGTGGACGTCTCCTCGATCCGCCAGCCGCTCGGCGTGGTCGCGGGCATCACGCCGTTCAACTTCCCGGCGATGGTCCCGATGTGGATGTTCCCGATCGCCATCGCGACCGGCAACACCTTCGTCCTCAAGCCGTCCGAGAAGGACCCGTCCGCCTCGATCAAGATCGCCGAGCTGCTGGCCGAGGCCGGCCTGCCCGACGGCGTCTTCAACGTCGTGCACGGTGACAAGGTGGCCGTGGACCGGCTCCTTGAGCACCCGGACGTCAAGGCAGTCTCCTTCGTCGGCTCGACCCCGATCGCCCGCTACATCCACACCACCGCCTCGGCCAACCACAAGCGCGTGCAGGCCCTCGGCGGCGCCAAGAACCACATGCTGGTGCTGCCCGACGCCGACCTGGACGCGGCCGCCGACGCGGCCGTCTCCGCCGCGTACGGCTCGGCGGGCGAGCGCTGCATGGCGATCTCGGCCGTGGTCGCGGTCGGCTCCGTCGGCGACGAACTGGTGGCGAAGATCCGCGAGCGCGCCGAGAAGATCAAGATCGGTCCCGGCAACGACCCGGCCTCCGAGATGGGCCCGCTGATCACGGCCGTCCACCGCGACAAGGTGGCGTCCTACGTCTCCGGCGCCGCCGCCGAGGGCTGCGAGGTGGTCCTGGACGGCACCGGCTACACCGTGGACGGCTTCGAGGACGGCCACTGGATCGGCATCTCGCTCCTCGACAAGGTGCCCACGTCCGCGAAGGCCTACCAGGACGAGATCTTCGGCCCGGTGCTGTGCGTGCTGCGCGTGGACACCTACGAGGAGGGCGTGGCCCTCATCAACGCCTCGCCGTTCGGCAACGGCACCGCGATCTTCACCCGGGACGGCGGCGCCGCCCGCCGCTTCCAGCTGGAGATCGAGGCCGGCATGGTCGGCGTGAACGTCCCGATCCCGGTCCCCGTGGGCTACCACAGCTTCGGCGGCTGGAAGGACTCGCTCTTCGGCGACCACCACATCTACGGCAACGACGGCACGCACTTCTACACCCGCGGCAAGGTCGTCACGACCCGCTGGCCCGACCCGTCCGAGGCTCCGGCCGGTGTCGACCTGGGCTTCCCGCGCAACCACTGAGTGTGATCGACCGACCTCGTCGGGGCCGTCCGGATACCGGACGGCCCCGACTTTTTTTGGCGGCGGTGCTGCGGTTCCCGTGTGGACGGGATGAAACGGATGACTTAAGTCCCGTTGATATCTCACCTTGGAAAGCAAGGTCATGCGATCGGCAGGCTTGGTGATTGGCCGATTCGCGAGTTCGGCCCTGCGAAAGCGATGTGACGCCGGTCGCTTTACAAGTACGGAATCCGAAGGTGAACGGCCATTGACGCAGCGGTTTTCGTCGGGGTTCCATGCAGCACAGCCCAACCGCCGGAGGCATCCGCAACGACGCGATCGGAACCGCCGCATGACCGACACGCTCCGCCCCGTCGAGACCGCCCTCCCCGAGGTGTCCGACGGCCCCAAGACGCTCAAGCGCTCCATCGGCGTGGTCGGCGGCACCCTCCTGACCCTCTCCTGCGTCACTCCGGCCTCCACGCTCTTCGTGGTCGTGCCCGACCTCTTCGGCTCCCTCGGCACCGCCACCGCCCTGACGATCGCCATCGGCTCCCTCCTCTGTATCGCCGTGGCGTTCTGCTACTCCGAACTGGGCACCCTCATCCCGAGCGCGGGCGGCGAGTACGCGATGGTCTCCACCATGGCGGGCCGCCTGGCGGGCTGGCTGGTCTTCGTCCTCTCCCTGCTCGTCGTGATGATCGTGCCTCCGGTGATCGCCATGGGCACGGCCGACTACCTGGCCCCGATCGTCCACCTGGACCCGGCCATGACCGGCGCGGGCGTGATGCTCCTCGCCACCCTCGCGGGCCTGCTGGACCTGCGCGCGAACGCCTGGATCACCGGCATCTTCCTGGTCCTGGAGGTCATCGCCGCGGGCGTGGTGGCCGTGCTCGGCTTCTCCCACAGCCACCGCGGCGCCGGCAGCCTCACCTCCCTGCAGGTCGCGGACTCCGGCGGCCACACCACCACCGTCACCGCGATGCTGGTCGTCTCCGGCCTCGCCATCGCCCTCTTCGTCACCCAGGGCTTCTCCACGGCGGTCTACCTCTCCGAGGAACTGGAGAACCCGCGCCGCAACGTCGCCCGGACGGTCCTGGCCACCCTCGCGATCTCCACGGTGATCATCCTGGTGCCGGTGGTGGCCATCACCATGGGCGCCTCCGACCTCAAGGAACTGACCGGCGGCGACATCAGCTCCATGGTCACCGCCTGGTCCAACTCCGCGGTCGGCACCTTCGTCAGCCTCTGCGTGGCCCTCGCGATCATCAACGCGGGCATCGTCATGGTCATCCAGAACTCCCGCGTCCTGTTCGCCTCGGCCCGCGACAAGGCCTGGCCGAGCCCGGTCAACACGGCCCTGTCCAGGCTCGGCCGCTTCGGCTCCCCCTGGGTCGCCACCCTCGCCGTCGGCGTCCCCGGCGCCCTGCTCTGCTTCGTCAACCTGGACACCCTGTACGGCGTGACGGGCGTGTCGGTGACCGGCATGTACCTCCTGGTCGCCGTCGCCGCCCTGCTGGCCCGCCGCGGCGCCCACCGGCACACCCCGGCCTGGCGGATGCCCCTGTGGCCGGCGATGCCGGTCCTGCTGATCGCCGTCCTCGCCTACATCCTCACCCAGCAGGAGACCGCCTACCTCCTGTGGACCGGCGGCATCACCGCGGCGGCCACCCTCTACTGGGCCCTCTACCTCCGCCCCCGCAAGGCCACCCACTGGGTGGTGTCGATCCCGGACGACGTCCGCCCGACCTAGGGGCGCGGGGAACTGCGCGACCGCCCGTACG